>CAWKLT010000014.1:0-72256 GCA_963850555.1 uncultured Chloroflexia bacterium
GAACGGCGTGCTCGCCAAGCGTCGGGTCCACATGGGCGTCGCGGTCGCCGTCGACGACGGGCTGCTCGTGCCGGTCGTCCGCGACGTCGACCAGCTGAGCATCAGCGGCCTGAACCGGGCGATCGCCGATGTCGCGGCTCGGGCACGGGCCGGCAAGCTCAAGCTCGACGACTACGGCGGAAGCACCTTCACGATCGACAACACCGGCTGGTTCGGCTCGAACCTCACGATGCCGATCATCAACGTGCCGGAGGTCGCGATCCTGACGATGGAGGCGATCACGAAGCGCCCGGTCGTCCAGGAGACGCCGGACGGCGACGTCATCGCGATCCGGCCGATCATGAACATGGTCCTCGCGATCGACCACCGCGCCAACGACGGCGCGCAGGCGGCCGCCCTCCTCAAGGCGATCAAGACCTGGCTCGAGGCGATCGGGCCGGAGACGCCTGTCTACTGAGCCGGAGGGCGCCACCTCGGGCGTCGGCCGCTGATGCGCATCTTCGTCACCGGCGGCGCCGGCTTCATCGGGCTCGCGGTCGTTCGGCGCCTCGTGCAACGCGGCGACCGGGTCATGGCCGTGGTCCGCGATCCAGATCGGGCGACGCCCCTGGCGGACCTCGGGGTGGAGATGCGGGCCGGCGACCTGTCACGGACCGCAGCCATCGTCGATGCGATGCGCGGCACCGACGCCGCCATCCATATCGCGGGGATGTACCGCGTCGGCATCCCGGCCGCGATGCGTCCGGCCATGCTCGATGCCAACGTCGGGGTGACCCACCGGATCCTCGACGCGGTCGCGACCGCGGGTCTGGACCGCCTCGTCTACGTCTCGACCGTCAACGTCGCCGGGAACACGAAGGGCCGGATCATCGACGAGCGCTACCGGCGGGACCTGTCCGAGGGCTTCCTGAACTACTACGACGAGACGAAGTACCTCGCCCACCGCGCGGTCCGCGAGCGCGTCGATTCGGGCGCCCCCATCGTCATCGTCATGCCCGGCGTCACGTACGGGCCGGGCGACCACTCGGGGACCGGGCAGCAGATCCGTGGCGCGTACGACGGCAGCCTCGGGTACATGGCCCTCGCGGACGTCGGGATCTCGGCGGTCTACGTCGAGGACGTTGCGGCCGGCATCGTCGCGGCCCTCGATCGCGGCCGGGTCGGCGAGTCCTACATCCTCGGCGGGGAGAACACGCGGCTGCGTGACGCGATGCGGGTCGCGGCCCGGATCGGCGGTCGCAGCCTGCCGCGATTGGAGCTGCCGACGGCACTCATTCGCCTCGGCTCCCACGCACCCGCGGCGCTGGCGCGCGCGGCCGGCCTGCCGGACGATCTGGGCGAGGTGCTTCGGGCCGGCCTCGGAGTCACGTACTGGGCATCGTCGGCCAAGGCGGCCACGGAGCTCGGCTATCGGCCGCGTGACCTCGGCACCGGCCTGCGCGCCACCTTCGACGAGGGCTGACCTCGTCGGGGCCCGACCGCGGCCGACGCACTACACTCCGAGCATGGCTCGCGAGCTCCCGATGTTCGAATCCGCGCCCTCGGGACGCCACCCATCACCCGCGCCCGGACCTGCCGATCTCGATCGGTGGCGGCGGAGCGGCCGGTCTCCCGGCTGCCGACGGCTCGGTCGCCCTCAGGCGCCACCCCGACTGGATCCGCGCCCGGATGCCGTCCGGTGACAACTTCCACGAGCTCAAGGGCCTGCTCCGCGGCCTCGACCTGAACACCGTCTGCGAGGAGGCCCACTGCCCGAACATCGGGGAGTGCTGGGACCAGCGCACGGCCACGATCATGATCCTCGGCGACACGTGCACCCGGGCCTGCGGGTTCTGCGCCGTGAAGACCGGCCGCCCGACCTGGTTCGACGACGACGAGCCTCGCCGCGTCGCGGAGGCCGTCAGCCAGCTCGGTCTCGAGCACGTCGTCGTGACCAGCGTCGCGCGCGACGACCTGCCCGACGGCGGGTCGCGCATCTTCGCCGAGACGATCCTCGCGATGCGCGAGCGGTCGCCCGGCATGGGCATCGAGGTGCTCATCCCCGACTTCGACGGCTCCGACGATCGCCTGCAGACCGTCATGGATGCCCGCCCCGACATCCTCAACCACAACCTCGAGACCGTGAAGCGCCTCCAGAAGCCGGTCCGCAAGCGCGCTCGGTGGGACCGCTCGCTGTACGTGCTCGCGCGGGCGAAGGAGATGGCGCTCGATATCGGCTATCCGGTCCACACGAAGAGCTCGCTGATGGTCGGCCTGGGCGAGACTCGCCCCGAGCTCACCGAGGCGTTCGAGGCCCTGCGCGCGCGCCGACGTCGACATCCTGACCGTCGGCCAGTACCTGCGGCCATCGCTCAAGCACCTCCCGCTCGAGCGCTACTACCACCCCGACGAGTTCGCGGAGATGAAGGTCGAGGCACTCGGGCTGGGGTTCAAGCACGTCGAGTCGGCCCCGCTCGTCCGCTCGAGCTACCACGCGCGGGACCAGGTGCCGGGCGCCGAGCTGAAGCGGCTGCGCCGCGAGGCCACGCTCGATGCGGAGGGCCGGGTCGTCCCATTGGCCGGCTGACACGGCGGACCGGCGAAACCGCGACGGGCATCGTGGCGTCCCGGGCGTCATGAGCACCCCCATCGCTCCGTCACGCGGCCACGCATGGCCCAGGTCGCGTCCCTCGTCGTCGTCGACCATCCTGCTCGCCGCCTGCGCGGGCTCCACCGCGAGCCCGTCGGCGACCACCAGCCCAAGCGAGCCGCCCCAGCCGAGCGCGACCGCCGCAGGCGCCGTGAACCTGGCCGGCGTGCCCACCGCCTGCATCGGGCTCGGGGAGGGGGACTGCCGTCGCGTCGCGGCGCACGTCGCGAGCCTCCTGACGACCGATGACCCAAGGATCGGCTACGTCCAGGTCGGGCCGTTCGGCTGCCCCGCCGGGCAGGGCTGCCCGACGACCCTCGTGGCGCGCCCCGAGGGCGACATCACGCTCGAGTTCGCCGGCGGCGCCCAGAGCTTCCACATCAAGGTGACCGACGGGAACCTCGACGCCCAGCGCCAGGAGGCGTTCGGCATCCAGCTACCGCCAACCTCGCGACCGCCGATCCCCGGCGGCCCGCAGCCGTTCTCGCTGGGGCACTGCGGGATCTGGAGCGGGATCGATCACGGTGGGAGCTGGTGGGACCCGGTCGGACTCGTCGACTACGACCACGGCGACGCGATCAACGCCGCCGAGGGGACGATCGCCCCGGTCGGGGCCGATCAGGCGATCTTCACGTCGAAGGCCGGTTTCACCGTCCAGCTCGTGCGTCGCAACGGCCCCAAGTTCCTGCCCTTCTGCGACTGACCCGCCGCGGCGCCTGGGCCTTCCGGACGCGATGCCGGACCTCGCACCCATCGCCGTGCCGGATCGGCCGCTGTGCGGCGCGGTGTTTGATGTATCGTCCGTCGATATAGGGGTCCGGTGGTCGGAGGGTGGGCATGATCATCGAGGGCACGACGCGGATCGCCGCGTCACCGGAGCAGGTCTTCGAGTTCCTCGCGGACCCGACGCGCTGGTCCGAGTACGACCCGACCCTGGTCGAGGCCACGCCGAGGGAGCGCCTCACCGTGGGCGGCACGGGTATCATGCGGATCCGTCGGATGGGCGTGACGGCGAAGGCGACCTGGACCACGACCGAGCTCGAGCCACCGGTGCGAGTCACGCAGCACACGCGCGGGATGGGCTACGAGCTGACGGAGTCGGTGCAGCTCACCGCTGTGGACGGCGGCACCGACATGCATGTCGTCATCACGCTGCTCCCGACGTCCCTCGGCGGTCGTGCGTTCGTCGCCATGTCGCGCGGGATCGTGGAGCGAGACCTGCGGGCGCGGTCCCAACGGCTCCGGGCGCTGCTGGAGCGCGAGGCGCCGGCGGCGCGCTGAGCAACCTCGCCATCCGTTCGACGTCCTCCTCCCGGCCCGACCATCGCTCGGGCGGGCCATCGATCAGCAGGTGATTCCATCCGGGTCGTCGTGAAACAATCGGTGGTATATCTTGTTCGGCGCACGAGTGACTGCACCGCGGCAGACCGGCTCTGGCGTGCGCACTGACACGGAGACCCCACCTTGAGCTATGCCGTGACCAACCCCGCCACGGGCGAGACGGTCAAGACCTACGACACCATCACCGACGCCGAGCTCGAGGCCGCGGTCGCCGCGGCCGACGAGGCGCACCGCACCTGGTCGAAGTCGACCACGGTCGAGGAGCGCGCGGCCCTCATCCGCCGCGTCAGCGAACTGCACCGCGAGCGCCGCCAGGAGCTGGCGGAGCTCATCGTGCGTGAGATGGGCAAGCCGATCGGGCAGGCGCTCAGCGAGGTCGACTTCGCCGCGGACATCTACGAGTACTACGCCGACCACGCGCCGGACTTCCTGAAGGACGAGCCGATCCAGCTCCTCGCGGGTGACGGCTCGGCGGTCATCCGCCGCTCGTCGCTCGGGGTGCTGCTCGGCGTCATGCCGTGGAACTTCCCGTATTACCAGGTCGCCCGCTTCGCCGGCCCGAACCTCATCATCGGCAACACGATCCTGCTCAAGCACGCCGGGCAGTGCCCCGAGTCCGCCGCCGCGATGCAGCAGATCTTCCTCGACGCCGGCTTCCCGGCCGGCGCCTACGTGAACATCTACGCCTCGCACGACCAGCTCGAGCGGGTCATCGCAGACCCGCGCGTGCAGGGCGTCTCGCTCACCGGCTCCGAGCGCGCCGGCGCCGCGGTCGCCGAGATCGCCGGCCGCCACCTGAAGAAGGTCGTGCTCGAGCTCGGCGGCTCGGACCCGTTCATCCTGCTCTCGACCGACGACCTCGACGCCACCGTGCAGAACGCGGTCGACGCCCGCCTCGACAACAGCGGCCAGTCGTGCAACGCGGCCAAGCGCTTCATCGTCGCCGACGCGCTGTACGAGCCCTTCCTCGAGAAGTTCACCGCGAAGATCGCCGAGATCGAGGCTACCGACCCGACGTCGGCCGACTCGGCGCTCGGCCCGCTGTCGTCTCTGAAGGCCGCCGAGAACATCGACGAGCAGGTCAAGCGCGCGATCGAGCACGGCGCGACGCTCGTCCACGGCGGCACCCGCGACGGTGCGTTCTTCCAGACGACCGTGCTGACGGATGTCACGCCGGAGAACCCCGCCTCGAAGGAGGAGTTCTTCGGCCCGGTCGCGCAGGTGTACCGCGCGAAGGACGAGGCCGATGCCGTGCGGATCGCGAACGACACCCCATTCGGCCTGGGCTCGTACGTGTACAGCACCGACAAGGAGCAGGCGCTGCGCGTCGCCGACGGCATCGAGGCCGGCATGGTGTTCGTGAACGTCGTGCTCGCCGACGGCGTCGAGCTACCGTTCGGCGGCATCAAGCGCTCGGGCTCGGGTCGCGAGCTCGGCCGCTTCGGCGCCGACGAGTTCGTGAACAAGAAGATGATCCGCAT
The DNA here is from genome assembly GCA_963850555.1 of uncultured Chloroflexia bacterium. Lineage (GTDB taxonomy): Bacteria > Chloroflexota > Limnocylindria > Limnocylindrales > CSP1-4 > SPCO01. The sequence continues at coordinate 5,452 of CAWKLT010000014.1, forward strand.
CGGCTGACGCCCTGGGTCCGCCTCGCCGGGTATCCTGCGAGCATGGTTCGTCAGCTCGCCCGCAAGATCCAGCTCGCGGAGCTGCATTGCCATCTCGGCGGCGCCGTCACCCCGGCCATCATGTGGGGCATCGCGCACTCGCAGGGCATCAAGCTGCCGACCAAGGACTACTGGGAATTCCGCGACATGATCACCGTGTCGAAGCGGACCCAGAGCTTCGACGGCTACCTGCAGCTGTTCCATTGGACCGAGCTCATCCAGAGCTCACCGCTGGCGGTCGAGCGCAGCGTCTACGAGGTCGTCGGCGGGGCGTACCGCAAGAACAACATCACGACGATGGAGCTGCGCTTCAACCCGATGAAGCGAAACCGCGGCGGCGAGCAGGATCTCGACCACATCATCGCCGCGGCCGTCCGGGGCATGGACAAGGCGACCCTCGAGTATCCGATCAAGCCCGGCCTGATCTTCTGCCTCGACCGCGCCTTCCCGTTCGAGCTCAACGAGATCATCGCGGAGAAGGCCATCGCGTGGCGTGACCGCGGTGTCGTCGGCGTCGATATCGCGGGCCCCGAGGCATCGACCTTCCGGGTGGCCGACTACAAGCGGCTCTTCCGCCGGGTCCGCCAGTACGGCCTGGGGCTCACGGTCCATACCGGCGAGGCGGGTCCGGTCGACGAGGTCGCCCGGGTCGTGGAGCTGCTCGAGCCCGACCGCATCGGCCATGGCGTCAAGGCGGCCTACGATCCGCGCGCCATGGAGATGATCCGCGAGCGTGGGATCGTGCTCGAGATCTGCCCGACCTCCAACCTCAACACGAAGGTCGTGTCGGGCTGGGACGAGTTCCGCTGGATCTTCGACACGCTCCGGCGCAACGAGATCCGGTTCACGATCAACACCGACGGCCCCGAGATGCTCAAGACCTACATCCGCGACGAGATGTCCCAGCTGGGCCGTCTCGGGATCCTGTCCGTGGAAGACCAGGAGCAGGCAGCAGCGACTTCGCTGGCTGCCTCGTTCGTCCCGAATGTCTCGGACGTGCCGGCGCCCCGTCTCGAGCCCGCGTCCCGGGTGGCCGTGGAGCGCGAGGAAGCCTGACGCGGAGCGGCCTTTAGTCGCTGGCGCGACCGATGCGGTACGTGCAGCAGCGATCTCCGGTGGCGATGTGCGTCTCGCGCACGACGTCGGGTCCGAGGATCTCGCGGAACAGGTCCAGCTCGGCCTGGCACGCGGCGCCGTTGTCGGCTGCCACGCGGTGGATCGCGCAGTTGCGTTCGACCAGGCGGATGACGCCGTCCGGCCCGATCAGCGTCTCGGCGAGGTAGCCCTGCTCGTCCTGGATGACGGCCAGCTCCCGGGCTCGATCGACCAGGCGCGCCCCCGGGGTCAGGCGTTCCGTCATCCGCTGCCGGATCCGGTCGCGCGTCATCCGCCGGCGTTCCTCGAAGACGCCGTCCACGAGCTCCTCGCCCCCGATCGCCCGGATCGCCGCCAGCAGGCCGCTGGCGAGCCCGTCGTAGTTGGTCGGGAAGAGGTCCTGGGCAGCATCGGTCACGTCGTACACGTGGCGTGGTCGCCCGACCCCGTGGCGGACGGCCTGGCGGCTGACGAGCCCCGCGGTCTCGAGCGCATGGAGCTGCTGCAGGACCCCGGTCCGACTCACGCCGAGACCGGTGGCGAGGTCCTCGGGCGAGCTCGGTCCGTCGTGGCGCAGGCGGATGCAGCAGCGCCCGTCGCAGGCTGGAGGAGCCGCCCACGGCGTCGACCGGTAACGTGCCGGGACGGCCCGGATCAGCGATCGAGGGGTGGACGTTGACGGACGCCTGGTGCTCGGCGTTCGACTCGCGCATCGTGGCGGAAGGCTAGCACCGGGACCGCCGTCCTGCTGTGATGGTAGGCTCGCCGCCGATGGACCTGGATCTGCCCGCCGAACACACGCTGCTCCGCGACACGATCCGCGACTTCATGCTGACCGAGGTCGCTCCGGTCATCGACGAGCATGAGCGCGAGCGCCGCTTCCCGACCGACATCGTCCGCCGCATCGGGGAGCTCGGCTGGCTCGGCATCCCGATCCCGGAGGACGAGGGCGGCGCGGGCCTCGACACCCTGGCCTACGCCGTCGCGATCGAGGAGATCGGGCGCGTGTGGGGCTCGCTGGGCCTGATCGTGGCCGCCCACACGAGCCTCGGCTGTGGCCCGCTCCACCTCGCCGGCACCGACGAGCAGAAGCAGACCTATCTCGTCCCGATGGCACAGGGCAAGGTGCTGGGCGGCTACGGCCTCACGGAGCCGGGTGCCGGCTCGGACGCAGGCGGGACCAGGACGACGGCGCGGTTCGACGACGGGGAGGATGGCGGTCGCTGGGTGCTCGACGGCTCCAAGCGGTTCATCACGAACGCCGGGCAGGCCGGGACCTACATCGTGACGGCGCGTACCGGTGAGACGGCCAAGGGCGATGCCGGAGATCAGCGCGTTCATCGTGCCCGCCGATACGCCGGGCTTCTCGATCGGCCGGCTGGAGGACAAGCTCGGGCTGCATGCCTCGGCGACGGGCGAGCTGCGCTTCGATGGCGCGGCGATCCCGGCGGCGAACCTGCTCGGGGAGCGCGGCGACGGCTTCCGGACGTTCCTCAAGATCCTCGACGGCGGGCGCATCTCGATCGGCGCCCTGGCCGTCGGTCTCGCCCAGGCCGCGCTCGACGCGGCGATCCCGTATGCCCAGACGCGCGAGCAGTTCGGGCGCCCGATCGGCTCGTTCCAGGGCGTCGCGTTCATGGTCGCCGACATGGCCACCGAGATCGAGGCGGCCCGCGCGCTCGTCTGGAAGGCCGCCTGGCTGAAGGACCAGGGGCGTGACTACGGGCTCGTGGCGGCCGAGGCGAAGTTGTTCGCCTCCGAGGTGAGCTCCCGCGCGACGAACGCCGCGATCCAGATCCACGGCGGCTACGGCTACGTCACCGACTATCCCGTGGAGCGCTTCATGCGTGATGCCAAGCTGACCGAGATCGGGGAGGGGACCAGTCAGATCCAGCGGCTGGTGATCGCTCGCCAGGTGTTGGGCCTGCGCGTCATCTGAGCCACGGACGGGCCGCGGCGGTACCGGCTAGACCTTGAGCAGCCGGACGATCAGGCGGTACTGGCTCCTGGAGCCGACGCAGGTCTGGAGCGTGAGGCTCGGCCGGGACTGGCCGGCGTAGGCGAAGCCGCCCTTGTCCGGCGTCGTGACCTTCCACCATGCGACCGCGTAGGTGCTGACCCGGCCGTTGCCGTCGGCGTAGACGACCTTCATGCCCTTCGACAGCCGCCCGCGAACGTACGCGTCGTGGAGCGGCTTGAACACGCTGTGGGCATGGCCGAACAGGTAGACGTTGTTCCCGCCGGCACAGCCCCATCGGTAGACGCGGTTGGCCGGATAGGCCGATGACGAGCAGGAGAAGAACGACACCGACCGATTGATCCCGAGCGCCGGGATCCAGACGTGGTTGCGGCCCTTGAAGCTCGACGGGCTCGAGCCGCCGGAGCCACCCGCGGCGAGCTCGGCCTTGGAGATCGACTTCGGCTTCGGGGCGGGAACGTCCGGGATCGCGCGGGACACCCATGCGACGCGGGCGGAAGGTGCCTGCACGAGCGTCGTGCGCTCGTCGATGGCTCGGCGGACGACACGTGGCGCGCTCGTGATGTCGTGGGCGTCTGGACCGGGCCGCGGCGCGCTTGCGGCCGCGCGGGCCGACGCCCGCTGCGACCGGCTGGCGACCCAGAGCCGCCGCGGGAGTGCCGGCCGCGACGAGGCTCGCGACGAGGGCGAGGGCAAGCAGCGACCGGGCGGCACGGGCCTGAGTGGGCATGACCGCAGCATCCCCACCCAGACGCCACCGGACCGTGGCCCGGTCGTCCCGGTCCGCATGGGAAGGAGGTGCGGTCCCGGAGACGGGACCGGACCATCGTCATCGGGCACGCGTCGGCGCGCACTCGGGCGGTCGCGGTCAGTCGCCGGTGCCGGCGGCGACCTCCAGGGAATCGCGTAGCGCGGCCTCGAACTCGGGCGCCCAGGGGCCCTGCGCGGCGACGACGAACGGCGACTGCTCGATGGTCTCGAAGGTCTCGGGGTCGGTCACGAACGACCGGGCGCAACCGTCGACGGTCGCGCGCAGCCGCTCGAACGCTTCACGATTGCGAAAGACGTACAGGTAGATGCGCGTCGGGGTCGGCCTGGTCGAGCCCGTTGGCGGTGAAGCCGATCGCCGTGGGGATGAGGGCCGGGTCCGTGCAGCCGGCGTCGCCCGACACGATGTGGTCGATCGCGATGCCGCGCTTCGTGATCTCGCTGGCGATGCCCTGGAAGTCGGCCGGCGTCGGGGCGGGAGCCGTCGTCGAGATCGTCCCGCACGCTCCGACCAACGCCACGGCCAGGAGCACGGCAGCCAGCGGCAGGGATCGTCGACGGAGGGGCATCGGTGCGAGGCTATCACCGACACCCGTGATCGGCGGTCAGCGCTCCTGGGCGCGCCGCTTGGCTTCTCGCAGGCGGGCCATCGTGTCGGCCGGGGCGGGTGCAGCGGGAGGCGGAGCCGGCGTCGGTGACGGGGCCGCGGCTGCGGGCGGGGTCGTCGTTGCCGCCGTCGCGGGCTTCGGCGGCACGGGAGTCGGTATCGCGGTCGAGGCGATCGTCGGCCCTTGCCCCGGTGTCGGTTCGGCCGCTGCCGTCGCTGCGGACGCGCCCGCCTCCGATGGCGTGGCCGCCACCTCGGTCGGCGCCGCATCCGCCCGCGTGATCGCGGCCCGGACCGAGGCCGACGTCGCCCGTTCGCGCGCCGCGAACAGGCCCTCGCCCGCGGCCGTGCGCGGGGCCGCCCGGCGCCGACGCTTCGGGATGGCGCGGACCCATGCCCCCGCGGCGGCGAACTCGCGGCGTCCCACCGACACGCGCCGCAGCGCGATGTCGAGCGGCCACAGGAGCAGGGCCAGCACGAGCAGCAGCGGCCACAGGTCGGTCGAACGCGAGGTCGTGAGCAGGTCGTGGCGCCATGGGTCGAGGGGCGTCTCGACGATGGCCCCGCCGGTGGCCGTGCGGAGTGCCCCGAGGAACGCCTCGTTCGGGCCCAGCTGCCGGTACTCGGCGGCGGTCGGGGCGACGAGCCCGACCGTGCGGCCCAGCGGCGACGACCCCGGCCGCGTCTGGGTGACCCGGATGGCGTACGCGCCCGGGTCGATCTCGCCGAGTGGCGCTTCGTACACCCCCGGGGCGATCTGCACGAGCGAGACGTCGCTCGGCTGGAAGTCCGGCCCGACGACGACCGCGGTCGTGTCGTAGAAGTCGCGCGGCGAACCGTCGGTCTCCACGGACTCCACGTGGAGGGTGGTCTTGCCGCCCTTGGTGTCGAACACCGCCTCGATGCCGCCGGTCTCCTCGCCCGGGAAGGTCCACGACACGAGCTGGCTGAAGAACCGCGAGAAGCCGCCCCAGCCGACCCAGTCGCGTGCCCAGCGCCCGGTCGTGTCCGATGTCCACGCCACGGACCGCCCCAGGCCGTACTGCCACTGCGCCAGGAGGGGATCGTCGCGAGCGGTCACCAGCACGGTCTGGGCCGCGGGCTTGGCCGTCGTCCCGTTGTATCCGCGCAGCCGCGGCATGCCCTCGTCGAGCCCGCGCATGATCGGCGACGAGGACGTGAGGATCGGGAAGAACGGCTCCTCCACGATCTGCTGGCCGGAGACCTGCTGGGTCTCCTTGAGGAAGATGTCCGGGATGCTCGACGGGTTCGCCGCGTCGTAGAAGCGGCCACCGCCACGCGTCGCGAGGCCCTCGAGGAACGGATTGGAGCCGCCGCCCGCGCCGACCGTCGAGAGCGTGATGCCGGCGGTCTTCATGCGCTCGAGGATGGCGTCGTACTGCCCGGAGCTCGACCAGCCGTCGGTCAGCAGGATGATGTGGCGGCGGGTCGCGACGGCGCCCTCGAGCGACTCCACGGCCTGCTCGAGGCCCGCGAAGATGTTCGTCTGGCCGAGGGGCTGGAGGCCGGCGATCTTGCCCTGCAGGTCCGTGATGCCACCCAGCGGCTGCGTATCCACGACCCAGTGGGCCTGCTCGTTGAAGGACACGACGCCGAGCTCGTCCCGCTCCGTCATGGCGGCCGCGGCGCGCAGGATCGCCTCCTTGCCGATATCGACCTTGCGCACCCCGCCGATGCCCGTCCCGCCGCCGCCGGCGCCGCCGTCGAACGTGTTGCAGTGGCACGCGTCCATCGACCCCGACTGGTCGATGACCACGACCAGCGCGACATCGGGTTGCTTCTGGCGGTCCCGGACGCCCATATCGACCGGGAGCGTCTCCTCGAGCGGCGTCCGCTGGTAGCCGCCGGCTCCGTAGCTGTCCGGCCCGCCGATCATCACGAGGCCCTTGCCGAGGTCGCGGACGTACACCTGCAACGCCGCCAGCTGGCGATCCGACAGGCGGACCCGCGGCACGTCGACCAGCACGACGCTGTCGTACGTCGCGAGCGCCGCGAAATCGGTCGGGAGCTGCTCCGGGACCATCGTGTCGACCTTCTGGCGCTGCGCGATCAGCGCGTCGACCAGCTCCGCGGCCACGGCCTCGTTGCCGGCCAGGACCAGGGTCCGCGGCTCGCCCTTCACGATCGTGTTCGAGTCGGCCCGGTCGTTCTCGCTGAACGTGTCGCGCCCCGCCTCGACGACCACGCGGAACGTGTGGAAGCCGGCCTCCGTGGGCTCGATGTCGAAGACGACGCGGGTGACCCCGGCCTGCAGGTTCAGGCTCTGCGTGTCGGCGATCTCGCCGTTCACGAACAGGCGGACCGTCGCCGGCTGGGCGACGGACGAGCGGATCTCGGCGATCGCCTCGACCGAGTCGCCAAGGTTCGAGGTCGACGGCGTGATCAGCCGCTCAACGAGCACCTCGTCCGATGGCGCCCAGCCCGATCAGACGGGTCTCGATCCGGATGTCGCGTGTCGCGGCCAGCGCGGCCTCCGCCTGCCCGCCGCCGGTCGTGTCGTTGCCGTCGGACAGCAGGACGATGCGCTTCTGGGCATCGTCGGGGAACAGCGCGCTCGCCAGCCGCAGCGCCGCCCCGATATCGGTGGCCGATCGAACCGGGGTGGAAGCGAGTCGATCGATCTCGCCGAGGTCCGATGGCAGGCGCTCGACCAGCGCCTCCTTGCCGAACGCCACGATCCCGGCCACGTCCCCGTCCGGGATGACGTCGAGGGTCTCGCGCAGGAACGCGAGCGCGTCCTCGCGGCCGTCGTTCCCGACCGAGTCGGAGAGGTCCACCACGAACACCGTCGCAAGCCGATCGACCGGCAGGACGATCCGGAAGCCCGCCAGCGCGAAGACGAGTGCGACCAGGAGCGTCGTCCGGACGATCGAGGGCGAGTCTTCGCCGCCCGGCCCCGAGCCGGCGGCGAGCGCCGAGGTACAGCGCGAACGTGAGGGCGAGTGCCGGGATGAGGAGGAGCAGCGCGAGTGGCGCCTCGAAGCTGAACCCCATCAGGCGGTCCCACCGGCGTCGCGCCGCAACCGGGTCGTCAGCGATCGCTTGATCCGGGTGAGCCCGTCACGGTGATAGAGCGCCCACTCGATGCACAGGAAGGTCAGCACCAGCAGGACGATCGGCACCCACAGCTCGTCGCGCGTGGTCGGCCGCTCCGTCGTCGCGGCCCCGGTGCCGGGATCCGGAGCGCCGGCAGCCGTCGTGCCGAGCGCCTCGATGGCCGCCGCGGAGCCCGGGGCGATCGTGGATTCGTCGACGTCGAACAAGTCGACCGCGAACTGCACCGGGGCCATGGGGTCCTCGGGCGGGGGGATCGCGCCGACTCCGGCGGAGGTGCCCGGTGAAGCCGCGGCCGACGGGCTCGCCCTCGGACTGGGCGACGAACCCGTCCCGCCACTGGCCGATGGCGCCGGCGACGCGTCGGGGTCGGCGATCGGCGTGACCGTGTAGACCCCGATCAGGTCCGTCGCCGCGAAGCTCACCGCCGAGCCGCCGGTCGTGCCCGGCACGAGCTCCGTGACGCTCCCGTCGGGCGACGTCACGTTGACGCCGATCGCTCCGGTCGGGATGGCCAGCTCGACCGGCGTGCCGGGTTCCACGGCTTCGCTCGGCGCGGTCGTCGACCCGAGGAGCTCGCCGGTCAGGTTGGCGAGCAGGATCGGGAAGGCGACCTGGAGGGGCAGGTCGGAGCGGCGCGGCTCGAACGCGAGCACCGCGGCGGGCAGCCCATCGCGCGTGCCGGCATAGAGCAACGGCGCACCGCGTGGGCCCGGGATGATCGTGCGCGCCCAATCGGGCGTGGTCAGCCGCGAGGCCTCCGCGATGTGGGTCGTGGACAGGTCGACGAAGCGCAGGACCGGCTCATCGGGATCCAGGCTCCCGATGCCCGGGTTCGTGAGCTTGCCGGCCACCTGCCCGAGGTCGCTCGTGCGCGGAGGCGCGATCGCGAGGATCGGGGAGCGCGGCAGCGTCGCCGGGAGGAAGCCCTCGAAGATCACGAGGTCCCACGGCCGGCCGTCCTGGCGCTGCGTCTTCGGTCCGTACTCGTTCGGCGCGACGCCGAACAGCTCGACGTTCGGCAGGCAGGAAAGGGCGGTCTCGAGGTACGGATCGCCCTCGCCGACGACGAGGATCAGGCGCGTCCGGTCGGGCGGGATGACGGCCCAGGCACGGTCGTCGACGGCCAGCTGGTCGGGCGCGGTCACGACGGCCGGATCGCTGCCGACGAGGCGGACCTCGAGGGTGCGGACGCGGCGGTCGATGTCGTCCACGATCACGTTCGCCCGGGCCTGCGCCTCGAGCGGGACGTCGCGGACCTCGAGCAAGCTGCCGTCCCCCCACAGCTCGAGCCGTCGGGATGTGCGCTCGAGGTCCAGGTTCGCGACGCTCACGAAGACCGACCGCCCGAGCGCTGGCGAGGTCTTCACGGCCATCTCGACGATGGCCTGGTTCTTGCGGTCCCGCCCGACCGGCAGGACCTTGACCCTCGCCGCTACCCGGCCCGTCGGATCGGTGGCGAGCGCGGCGTCCGTCGCGACGAGGACCTGCGCGTCCCCGGAGCGCGCCGCGAGCTTGGAGGCCAGCTCCAGCGCATCGCCGAGGTCGCCGCTGCCCTGGGTGACGGTCACGTCGTCGATGGCCTGACGGACGCGGCTCAGGTCGGTCGATTCGTTGACGACGATGCGGGCGCTCCGACCGGCGGCGATGACGCTGACCTTGCCGCCCGTCGGCAGGTCCTTCAGCGCCTCGGTCGCGGCGAGCTTGGCGGCCGTCAGGCGGTCCGGCACGACGTCCGTGGCGGCCATGCTGGCCGAGGTGTCCATGACGAGGACGATGTCCCGCGCGAGGCCAGCCGGTCGCTCGACGAACGGCCTGGCCGCGAGCAGCGCGAGGATGACCACGAGCAGGAGCTGGAGCAGCAGCAGGAGGCTGCGCCTGAGCTTCTGCCACGGGGCGTTGGCCTCGACATCCGCCACGAGGCGCGACCAGAGGAGCGTGGACGGGACGACCGCCTCGTCCCGGCGGAGCTTGAGCAGGTACATCGCGATGACTGCTGGGATGAACAGCAGTCCGAGCAGCGCGAGCGGCGTGGTGAAGGGCACGACCGCCTAGCCCAGGACCCGGCGCCGGCGCAGCTCGGCGAACATCAGCTCGGCGAGGTTCACGTCCGACGCGAGGTCCACATAGCTCGCGCGGCGCTTGGCCGCGACGTCGGCGAAGCCTTCCTTCCAGGCCGCCAGACGGGCCTTGTACGCGTCGATGGTCGCGAGGTCGGCGGTGATGTCGACCCGATCGCCGGTCTCGGTGTCGACCAGGCGAAGGTCGCCCTCGAGCGCCGGGTCGAGCTCGTCGGGCGACAGCACGTGCAGGACGATCAGCTCGGAGCCGGTCGCGGCGAGCTCGCGGACCACGCGGTCGGCGCCCGGGTCCAGCAGGTCGCTGAGCAGGACGACCACGCCCCGTCCGTGCAGCTGTGCGGCCGCGTGGCGGGCCGCGGCCACGAGGTCCGTCGGCCCGTCGGCGGGCTGGATGGACGACAGGTCGGCCAGGAGGCGGAAGACGCGGCCGGAGCCGCGGAGCGCGGCCCGCCGGCGGGCGATCCGGCCCGTCAGCGCGCTGACCGCCACGCGATCCTCGCTCGCCAGCCCGATGTAGCCGAGGGCCGCGGCCGCGCGCTTGGCGAACGTGAGCTTGTCGGGATGGCCGGTCGCCATGGACGCCGAGGCATCCAGGAGGAGCGTGACCGTGATGTCCTCCTCCTCGACGAACAGCTTCACGAACAGCTTCTCGAGCCGGGCGTAGACGTTCCAGTCGAGCTGGCGAAGGTCGTCGCCGGGGGTGTAGTCGCGGTAGTCGGCGAATTCGACCGATTGACCGCGCTTCACGCTGCGCCGGCCACCCTTGAGGCCGCCCCGGACGGGCGAGCGCATCAGCAGGAGCAGCCGCTCGAGCTGGCGCAGGAAGGCCTCGTCGAAGACGGTCGGGTCGACCTCCGACGGCAGGAAGACCGGGCGCGTGCCGGCCGCGACGGCCGTGGGCGATGACGCCCCCGGCTCGGGGCCGGTTCGCTCGGTCATGGTGTCGTGGTTACTCGACGGTCGGGACGGCGACGGCGTCGAGGATGGCCCGCACGGTGGCCTCGGTCGTGATGCCCTCCGCCTCGCCCTCGAAGTTGAGGATGATGCGGTGGCGGAGCGACGGCATGGCCACCGCCCGGATGTCGTCGGTCGAGACGTTGAACCGGCCGTCGAGCAGCGCGTAGATCTTGCCCGCGGTCACGAGGGCCTGGGCGCCGCGGGGCGAGCCGCCGTAGCGGACGTAGTCGCGGACGAGCCCGGGCGCGCGGGGCTGGTCGGGATGGGACGCGGCGAGGATGCTGACCGCGTAGGCCGTGACGTGGGGCGCGATCGGCACCGCCCGCGCGAGTCGCTGCATCTCGACGATCTCGGCCGCCGTGCAGACCTTCGAGGCGGTCACGCTCTCGGAGCCGGTCGTGCGATCCATGATCGAGATCAGGTCCTCCTCGGACGGGAAGGGCACCATGACCTTGAAGATGAACCGGTCCAGCTGCGCTTCGGGAAGCGGGTAGGTCCCCTCCATCTCGAGCGGGTTCTGGGTCGCCAGGACGAAGAAGGGCGGATCGAGGGGGAAGCGCTGGCGGGCCACGGTGACCTGGTGCTCCTGCATCGCCTCGAGCAGGCTCGACTGGGTCTTGGGCGTCGCCCGGTTGATCTCGTCGGCGAGCACCAGGTTCGCGAAGATGGGGCCCGCCTGGAACTTGAAGATCCGCTGGCCGTCCTCCTCGATGAGGATGTTGGTGCCGGTGATGTCGGCCGGCATCAGGTCCGGCGTGAACTGGATGCGGTTGAAGGTGCAGTCGATGACGTCGGCGATCGTCCGGACGAGCATCGTCTTGCCCAGACCCGGCACGCCCTCGAGCAGGACGTGCGAGTTCGCGAGCAGGCCGGTCAGCGTCTGGCGCACCAGCTCGCGCTGACCGACGATGACGCGACCGACCTCGCGCTCGATGGCCTGGGCGCGTTCGGCGAAGGCCTCCGGAGCGAGGCGGGTATTGGCGTCGGTGGCGGTCGCTTCCATGAGGCCTCCGGTGGTGTGTCGGCGACCGTCGTGACGGCCGGTGTTCCGCTAGTTCGAGGGATCGAGGGAGCTGAAGTAGTCCCGGACGTAGTCCTTGACCGAGAGCGGCACGTAGCCGCGATCGAGTGACGTCTGGGCATAGCGCTCGAAGTCCGCGTAGACCTGCTGATACGGGGTCAGCACGCCGTTGTCGGTGCCGGACCCGGTCTGGTTCCCCTGCTGGGTCTGCCCGTCGCCACCGGTGCCCGCCACGTACGACGGATCGCCGGGCCGGCCGACGCGATCGAATGGCGCGAACACGGACGAGGCGTCCTCGCCGAGCTGCGCTGCGCGGTTGGCGCCGGTCGGGGCGCCCGGCAGGGCGTTGCCGCCGGTGGCCTGTCCGAGGCTCCGGGCGTTCGAGCCGCCGCCGCCGATGGCGCCCTGACCCTGGCCCTGGCCTTGGCCCTGACCCTGACCTTGACCCTGGCCCTGACCCTGACCTTGACCTTGACCTTGGCCCTGACCCTGACCCTGACCTTGACCTTGACCCTGACCCTGACCTTGACCCTGACCTTGGCCCTGACCCTGACCCTGGCCCTGGCCCTGGCCCTGACCCTGACCCTGGGGCAGGGGAGCCCTGGCCTTGGCCCTGCCCTTGACCTTGACCCTGACCCTGTTGACCCTGGCCCTGCTGGCCCTGACCCTGCCGTCCGGCATCGGCCAGGTCGCGGCGAGCGTCCTGCAGGCGAGACGCCGCCTCGGCGAGGTCCCGGTTCGTCTCGACGTTGGCCTGTGCCCCGGTCATCGACTCGCCGAGCCGATCGAGCGCCGAACGGGCGCCCGCGGTGTCACCCTGGGCGAGGCTCTGCGCCGCGTCCCGCAGCGCCGTGGCCGCGCCGCCGTCCGCGCTTGATGCGGTCGACTCCATCTCGGCGAGCTCCCGCGCCAGTTCGCGCTGTTCCTCGGGCGTCAGCTCATCGAGCTTGTCACCGAGCTCTTCGAGATCCTCGCGGGTCTTCTCCGGATCGCCGTCGCGATTCGCCTCCGGGTTCCCGCTCGCGGCCCGCGACAGCGACCGCGCCAGTGACGTCATCGCGGAGGCGCGCTGTTCCGTCGACGGATCGATGCGGGAGCGGACTTCGCTCTCGACCGCGCCGAGCTGCCGCAGGTTCACCGCGAGCTCGTCCGGCCGCTCGCGCAACTGGCGAGCCAGCTCGCGCAGCTCCTCGGCGAGCTCGGTGCGGGGATCCTCGGCCTCGCCGCCCTTGGACTCCAGGTCCTCGGCGAGCTCGTCGAGCCGGTCGGCTTGACGGTCGGCGGCCTCGCGCACGTCACGCTGCTGGGCGATCACCAGGTCCTGGGGATTCGGCACGAGAAGGACCGCCCCGAGGAGCACGGCCGAAGCCATGGAGGTGAGCGCCGGCGACCGCGAGAAGCGCGGCTTGAACAGGCTCGGCACGGTGCGCAGGGCGGCCAAGGCGTCGCGACGCTGGCGACGGACGAATCGATCGGCCTCGACGGCCTCATCGAACGGGCCGTCGTGCGGAACGTCGAGCGAGGCATCCTCGGCGGGTGGCGTGGCAGAAGCCGGGAACCCGACCGCGAGCTCGAGCGCGCTGGACACCCGGTCCCCCAGGCGGCCTTCGGCGTCGACGGCCAGGGCGGTCTCGCCCAGCGACGGTCGCGCTTGGACGACGGCGACCAGCAAGGCGAGCACACCGATGACCGGGATCGCGGCACCGATGACCGGCGCCGCCTCGAGCGGGATGAACCGGGCGAGTGTCCAAAGGACCGCCTCGGCGACCACGACGGCGGCCAGGGCGATCCAGGCACGGCGAACCATGCGCCGGAGCCACAGGCGTCGGCGATGCGGGGCGAGCGACGCGCGCAGCGCATCGATCGACGGATCCAGCTCACCGGCGAGGTGCTGGCGCGGATCCGGCGGGATCACGGCGCCGCCGACCGACGGCGATGAAGCTCGACGGACGAACGGGAGGCGGAACCGGCGCGTCATTCGGCGGGGCTCGGAGTGACGCGCGTACGCCGGCGGATGTGCCAGCGACGCGTCGGGGAAACGGCCTGGACGGAGAGCAGCAAGAAGATGACCGACAGGATCAGCCAGGTCACGACGCTCTTCGGCCACAGGAAGTCGCGCTGGACGTCGAACGGCTGGACCTGGGCCGGATCGATCGCGACGCCGGCCGGCACGTCCTGGACGGCGACCAGGTTGGCGCTTGATGGCTAGTTCGTCGTCGGCGACCATCGACGCCGCCCGCATCGTTGACGAAGCCGCCGTCGACGAACCCCTTGTCGGGCATCACCGCCGGCATCGGCTCGGGCACCGGCTGGTCGATGAAGACGATGCCGTCGTTGCTCGGGACGAGGCCGCTGACGATGCTGCACCAGCCGCCACCGAACGTCGATTCGGTGCCGCACATGACATCGGCCTGGGCCACGAACGGGTTGAGGTAGGCCAGGATCGCCGGCGAGCGGATGCCGAACAGCCCCTCGCGGTTGCCGTTCTCGTCGAACCGGCCGATGGCCTGCCAGAAGCCGAGCACGAAGATCGTCCCGATCGTCACGGCCAGCACGCCGAAGATCGTGATGGCGGTCGCGGCGGTCGTCCGCTTGACGAGGCTGGAGCACAGCAGCCCGAACGACCCGAGACCCAGCGCGGCCGCGACGAGGACGATGTAGCCGCGCAGGACATCCTCGGGTCCCACGCCGCCGTAGACGAACACGACGGCCATCAGCGGGATCGATGCGGCGATCAGCAGGAACACGTAGACGAGCGCGGACAGGAGCTTCCCGACCACGATCGCAAGGGAGCTGATCGGGGTCGCGATCAGGAGCTCGAGGGTCTGCTTCTCGCGCTCGAGGCTGATCGATCCGGCGGTCGAGGACGAGGCCAGGAACACGACCTGGAGGGTCATGAGCATGAGCAGCGCGGCGAAGATGCCCTGCCCGATCTGTGCGCTCGCGAAGGCCGAGGTGCCGCCGAAGCCGTTGGACGCGTTCGCCTCGACGAGCCGCTCGGCCATGAGCGCGAAACCGCCGAGCAGCACCAGGTAGATCGTGATGATCGCGAAGGCCCGCCGCCCGCGCATCCGGCCGCGCAGCTCCTTCACGCCGATCGCGGCGATGCCGCCCGCGGCCCGCGCGAACGAGGTGAACCGCTTGGGCGCGGGCACGACGGTGGCGGGCGTCAGATCGACCGTGTCGGTCAGCTCGGTCATGCGCTCGCTCCTACCGCTTCCAGCGGTTCGCGATCAGGCGAGGTGACCTGCAGGAAGAGCTCCTCGAGGTCGCTCGCCGCTCGGGCGAAGCTCACGATCGGCATCCCGGCTGCGACCGACTCGGTGAGCAGTCGTGCCGACGCAGCGTCGTCGCCGCGGAACCCGATCTCGATGGTGCCATCCGCGAGCAGGACGGCGCTGGCAACGTCCGGATCCTGGGCGAACCGGTCACGGGCCGCCTCGAGGGCCTCGCCCTCGAGCAACAGCCGGACGCGCAGCACGGCGCCGAACCGAAGGCGTCGTTCGATGTCCGCCACCCGGCCCTGGGCCAGCACCTGGCCGCGGTCGACGATCGCGACGCTCGTGCACAGCTCCTCGAGCTCGGGGAGGATGTGGCTGCTGATCAGGATGGTCTTGCCCAGGCTGCGCAGCTCCCGAAGCAGCTCGCGCAGCTCGACCCTGGCGCGCGGGTCGAGTCCGGAGGCCGGCTCGTCGAGCAGGAGGACCAACGGGTCGTGCACGAGGGCGTGGGCGAGGCACAGCCGCTGCTGCATGCCGCGCGAGAGGGTCTGGACGTAGTCGTCGCGCTTGCGACCGAGGTCGACCAGCTCCAGGAGATCGTTGATCATGCGCCGCCGGTCCGCCGGCCCGATGCCGTAGCAGCGCGCGAAGAAGTCAAGGTATTCCCATACCTTCATGTCGTCGTAGACGCCGAACGAGTCGGGCATGAACCCGAGGACGCGGCGAACCTGATCCGGGTTCCGGGTCACGGACATCCCGGCGATCTCGGCCGTGCCCGCGGATGGCAGCAGCAGGGTCGCCAGGATCCGGAGCGTCGTGGTCTTGCCGGCGCCGTTGGGTCCGACCAGGCCGAAGATCTCGCCCTGCTCCACGGACAGGTCGATGCCGGCCACCGCGAGGGTGCTGTCGTAGCGCTTCACCAGACCC
This sequence comes from uncultured Chloroflexia bacterium, assembly GCA_963850555.1. Classification (GTDB taxonomy): domain Bacteria; phylum Chloroflexota; class Limnocylindria; order Limnocylindrales; family CSP1-4; genus SPCO01. The sequence continues at coordinate 21,221 of CAWKLT010000014.1, forward strand.
TCGGTCCGGACGATCTCGGTCACTTCACGTCCCCCGTGATCGACAGGTCCAGGCTGAACCCGACGCCGTCGCTATTGTCGTTGACGAGCCGGATGAGCACGGTGCCCGTGGCCGGGTCCACGTAGCGGGCGGGCTCGGCGACGCGTACCGGGCGCCGGCGTCGAGGTGGGGCAGCCGCTTCCAGGCCGCGGCGGACTGGTCGAACAGCTCGACCTCCGGCAGCCCGTCGAAGTTCGGCCCCTGACAGTTCTCGACCTGCGCCTCGTCGCACGGTTCGGGGATCGAGGGCAGCGGCTCGATGAGCTTGGGGTCCAGCGTGAAGCCCGGGTCGCCGAAGTTCAGGCCGATGGCCAGCTCGGTGGCCGTCGAGCGTCCCGTCGAACGCGATGGGCCGGTAGGACAGCTCGGCGCTGCCGCGCCCGAAGTTGATCGTGAACGGGTCCTTGCTGAAGAACGCCGCGTCCGACTTGATCACCGTCGAGCGGAGCAGGTCGTTGCGGAACGTCGTGGTGCCGCTGACCGAGAGCTCCGTCGGCAGGAACCACAGGACGTTTCCCGTCCGGCGCGGGGCCGCGCCCTCGATCTCGACCGGGAGCAGTTCGCGGTCCGCCCAGGCCAGGACGACCGGGCCGTCCGTCGGCAGCTGCCCGGTGAACCCCATCGCGGGATCGAAGGTCAGCTGGTTGATGATGGTGTTGCGAGCGTTCAACCGAGCTGCGCCCTCGGTGATCGGGCCCGATCTCCCCGTAGTTCACCGGGCCGACGATCCTGTCCGACAGCTGCTGGCCCATCTGCGACGGTCTGGAGCTTCACGTCGATCGACTCCGAGGCGCCCGGCGCCAGGTCGGACATCTTGGCGACCGTGCCACCGAGCACGACGACCGGCTTGAGCAGGACCTCGTCCGAGGCGTTGGTGACCGTGCCCCGCAGGCGCCCGTCCTCGAGCCGCAGGTCCGCCTGTACGAGCGGCACCTCGACCGCGGTCTCGGCACGGACGGTTCGCAGGGACCCGAACCCGACGCCGAGGTCGCGGACCTGTGCGGGATCGCCCTGCAGCACGTCGAGCGTGGCGGTCGTGCCGTCGCCGCCCAGGAAGTCGCCCGCGGTCGGCGACGAGAGCAGCGCCCCGCCGGGCACCCGCAGCTGGTAGGTCCCGCGCGATGGCGAGAAGACCCCGAGGTAGATCTGGGCGGCTCCGTCGGTCGTCCCGGGCGCCCCGCGCACGATGGCGACCTCGTTGACGATGAGGTCGCTGCCACGCAGCAGCGAGCCGAAGCCGTACGCGCCCGCCGCGAACGCGACGATCAGCACCGGCATCGTGACCCACGCCCACTCGCGCCGGTCCAGCCGGCGCAGCACCAGGTAGTTGATCGGCCCGATCAGCAGGATGTAGGCGCCGAGCAGGGCGATGAGCCCGCCGATCGGTGGGAGCGCGAGGGACGGCATCTGCGTGGCCGCGGACACGATCTGGCTGTCGTCGCCGATGATCGGGCCGCCGCTCGTTCGAGTCGGCAGGAGGCGGCGCCACATGCCTTCGGCCTGGCTCGTACCGGCGATCCACGAGGCGGTCGGGTCGAACCCGACGATCGTCACCGAGCCGCTGCCATAGGCCCGTTCGGCCGCCACGGTGCGATCACCGGATGTGGCGAGCGGGCGACCCTCGGTGAGCTCCCCGGAGAGTGCCGGGAGGGTGGTCGCCGTCGCGGGCAGCTCCCCAAGGAGGGCGACGAGGGCCTCGGGCTCCACATCGATCGTGGCCGTCGGGCGGTAGGGGAGGAGGACGTCCGGGAACGCCGACAGGCTGGCCGGTCCGGCCGTTCCACCGACGATGACCAGCCGGCCCCCGCCCGCGACCCAGCCCCGCAACGCGTCGATCTGTTCCGTCGTGAGGCCCGCGGAATCGGTGTCCTGCCAGACCAGGCGGTCCAGGACGCCCCAGGCCTCGACCCGGACCGGCAGCTCCCCGACGGTCAGCGGCACGGTCAGCGGCGCCACGCTGTTCTGGTTCGGCAGGAGGTCGAGGTCGCCGACGATGTCCCCCGGCTGCTCGGCGACGATGCCGACGACCAGCTGGGTCGCGTCGTGCACCGTGAACGTCGCCTTGGTCGTGGCGACGGTCCGATCGCCGTCGACGAGGCTGATCTCGAGGTCGCGGCCGAACGCCGGTGGCTGGGCATACAGCCGGTAGGTCTTGTCCGACTGGGTCGGCAGGTCGACCCGGGTGCCGAAACGGGTCCGGCCCTGGGCGCCGCCGGCGAGCCGCAGCTCCCCGCTGATCGCCGGCCCGGTGTTGGCGACGTGGATGTCGATCGCCATCCAGGATCCGACCCGGACATGCCCGTCCATCAGGACGTTCGCTTCGATGGTCAGCCCGGCCGGAGCCTCGACCGCCAGCGCGGGGGTCGTGACGAGGCCCGCCAGAAGCACGACGGCAACGGCGGCGCGAACGAGACGGGTGGTCGGGACCGATCGTGGATGACGCACGCAGACTCCGGTGACGGAAGGCGGGGAGGATCGGAGCAAGGACGCCCGGGTCCCCCGGAAAGTTGCGCTCGGCGCCCGGCCGCTCCCGGCGGAGGGCCCCGGCCCTCGCCAGTCGCGGTCCAAGCGGGACCTATCGTACGATGGAGGGGTCCCAAGCCCCGTCGGCCAGCCCGCCGTCATCCCGAGGAGCCCGTGCCCGAGGTCAGACCGTTCCGCGCGCTCCGTTTTGACCGATCCGTGGTGGGCGACCCGGGCCTCGTGGTGGCCCCGCCGTACGACGTGATCGGGCCGGACCTGCGGGCGACACTCGAGGCTCGTCACCCGGCGAACGTCGTTCGCCTCGACCTGCCGGTCGAGCAGCCGGGCGACGAGCCCGAGGACCGCTACCGGCGCGCGGCGCGGACACTCGCCGCCTGGCGCTCCGATGGGACGCTGCGCAAGGACCCGCATCCATCCGTGTACGTCTACGAGCAGACCTACACGGTGCCCGGAACGGACGTCGAGCGGACGCAGCGCGGGTTCTTCGCGCGCCTCCGGCTCGAGCCCTTCGGACCGGAGTCCGGTGTCCTGCCGCACGAGCGGACGCTGGCCGGCCCCCGGGAGGACCGCTACAAGCTGCTCCGCGCGACCGGCGTCAACACGAGCCCGGTCGTCGCGCTGTTCGATGACGATTCCGGTGCCACCGCGCAGCGCCTGGCCTTCGCGGCGGCGGGCCCGGCCGATCTCGAGGCGACCGACGACGACGGCGTCCGCCATCGCCTGTGGGCGGTGCCCGCCGACGGCGACGGCGCTCCGGCCGAGATCGCCGCCGCGCTCATCGCCGCAGCCGCGAGGGGCCCGGTCACCATCGCCGACGGGCACCATCGGTACGAGACGGCGCTGCAGTACCGCGACGAGCGGCGGATGAGCCGGTCCTGCGAGGAGGATCCGGCGTTCGACTACCTGCTGACGCTGTTCCTCGAGGCGACCGGTGAGCCCCTGACCGTCCTGCCGACGCATCGGATCGTGACGGGTCGTGACCCACGGCGGCGAGTTGCTGGTCGATCGCGCCCGGGAGCTGTTCGACGTCGAGCCGGTCGATACGGCGTCGGCGCTGGTCGAGCCGTTCGAGCGCGCCGGGCTGGAGACGGGGGGCCGGGGGCGGTTCGGGCTCTGGACCAGAGAGGGCGGCGCCCTGCTCACGGCCCGGCGAGACGCGTTCGCGAACCTGCTGCCGCCCGGCGGCGAGGCCGTGCGCTCACTCGACGTGTCGCTGCTTGGCGTCGCGCTGGAGCAGTTGCTCGGCGTGGATGCGGCGGCCGTCGCCAACGGGGCCGTTGCGTACACGAAGTCCGCCCGCGAGGCCGTCGATGAGGTCGACTCGGTCGAGGCGGATGCGGCGTTCCTGCTGGAAGGCACGCCGGTGGCGTCGATCCTGGCGGTCGCGCAGGATGGCGATGTCATGCCCCAGAAATCGACCTATTTCTACCCGAAGGCCCTGAGCGGCCTCGTCATCAACCCGCACGAGTGGTGAACCGGATGCCCGATACGATCCCCGATCCGATCCTCGCACGCGCCGTCCTCCCGCCGCCCAATGGCCGGCCGGTGCGCAAGGACGAGATCGAGCTGCACGACCGCGGCATCTACATCGAGTCGTGGCTGCCCGAGCGGCGATCGCGGCGCAAGCCGCTGATGTTCATCCACGGCGAGCTCGCCGGTTCGTGGCTGTGGGAGCGCTACCTGGGCTACTTCGCCGGCCGCGGCTGGGAAGGTCACGCGCTGAACCTGCGGAACCACTACTGGTCGCAGACCGCCGACCCGGCGACGCTCTCGTTCGACACCTACACCGAAGACGTCGTTGCGGCCCTGGACCGACTCGGTCCGACGACCGTCGCGATCGGCCACGGGATGGGCGCCCTGCTCGCGCTGAAGGCCGCGGAACGCGTCGCGATCTCGGGGCTGGTCCTGGTCGCACCGGGACTGCCGCGCGACCTCCGCCAGCCGGCCAGGCAGCACGAGCTGCGCGAGATCCCGGAGGTCTACGGCCGGAACGTCATCGGCTGGGAGACGCTCCCCGAGAAACTGCTACGCGACGATCGCGACCTGACCCTGCCCGACATCCTGAAGATCCAGCACCTGCTCGGACAGAAGCCGCACGAGGCGGGGGCAGCGCGACGGCAGGTGCTGGCGGGCGTGCCGGTCGATCGGCGGGTCGTCGCCCAGGTGCCGCGCCTGGTGATCGCCGGCGGCCTCGACCGCACCGTCAGCCTGGACGAGGCGGAGCGGCTGGCCGAGTGGCTCGGCGCGGAGTACGAGCCGTTCGGGGCGCACTCGCATTTCGGCCTCGTGGCCGGCGAGCAGAGTCACCAGCAGGTCGCCGAGGCGATCCGGGTGTTCCTCGAGACGCATCGGCTCTAAGGCGTCCCGCCGCCCCGGCGGTTGAGGCTTCGCGGGGTCGCTGGTATCCTTCGGCCCGGCGACGGCGTCCACCGCCGTCGTCTCTGTGCCGCATTCGTCTAGAGGCCCAGGACACCGCCCTCTCAAGGCGGAGATCACCGGTTCGAATCCGGTATGCGGTACCAAAATCGCCATTCTCCGCCCGATCCACGCTCGGATCGGGCTTCTTCTTTCCTCGGCGAAGGCCCGAAGCACCCTTATCAGCACCCTTATCCCGAGTGGACGTCCCCTCGTGATCGGCCGGTGCGTCCTGATCGAGCCACAACTCCGGCACCGATTCGCTAGCCGACGACGCCTCGGCGCGGTCGAGGGGCGAGCGGCCGTGCGTCCTACGGCGCGAGCAGAGCGACCGCCTTCGTCGACTGGGCCCACGTCGAGGAGCGCCTGGCGACCGACCGCGTCTACTGGCTGACGGCGGTCGGCTCCGACGGCCGGCCACGGGTCCGCCCCATCGACGCGCTCTACCTCGACGGCGTGATCTACGTCGGCGGAAGCGGCGAGACCCGCTGGGTCCACGACGTCGAGGCCAACCCGGCCGTCTCCCTGCACCTCGACGGGGTGGACGACGTGATCATGATCGAGGGCGACGCCGAGGTCCTGACCCGGATGGACGGCCCGCTCGCCGAGCGTCTGGCCGCGGCGTCGAATGCGAAGTTCCCCGAGTACGGCATGACCGCGGACTTCTACCGCCGCAACGGGGCGATCGCGATCGGCCTGCGGAAGGTCATCGCCTGGACGGACATCACCCGCGACCCGACTCGCTTCCGCTTCGACGGCCGATGATCAGAGGGCAGTGACCTCGTCGCCGACGGAGATCACCCCATCGGTCAGGATGTCGGCGTTGATGCCGCCGCGGTGCACGAGGTCCCGGATGATCCCCGGGCGGGTCCGCTGCTCGAGTGATAGACAGGGCTCGCAGATCTCGACCCCGTAGCACTCGACCTCGCCGACCCGGAAGCGCCGCCCGATCAGCTCGTTGAGCCGCACCCCGCGCACGGTCACCTGCCGGCGGGTGGCCCCCGGCGGCAGGCCGACCTCGTCGACGACCTCCTCCTCGACCAGCGTGAGGGCCTCGCCAGGATCGGCGCCGCCCTGGGCGTGGAAGTGGCGGTCGCCCTCGAGGCCCATGCCCGCCCGTGCCCGGACCGACGGCACCGGCGCGACCGGGCCGCCGTGGTCAGCGCCGAGGTGGATCGCGACGACCTGCACTCTGGGACCTCCTGCTGAGCCCGCGACCGCCCTTGGCGGGCATTCGTCAGGTCAAGGCTAACGCTGCGGCCCATCTTCCGTTAGTACCGTCAGCCGCTGGGAAATCAACGAGTACCTGACGCTGTTCTGAGCGATCACAAGGATGGGTGACCACCCAACACGCGGCCGGCTCGGTCAGCGCCAAGCCGGATACCTTCCCCTTGTTGGGCTACGTGTCACGGTCGGTCGGGACTCGTAGCCGCTCGAATCCGGCGGAGCGCCTAGGTTACTGGTCAGGCGAATTGCGTGGCGCTTCGGGTTTGTCGCGCAAGCACCCCTGTCCGGACAGGTCGCACGTCCGACTAGTGATTCGAGCGCGCCCGACAGGAACCCCGACGGCACCGGCGCCCCGGACTCGTCCGGGCCATCTCTCGGCGCCGGACCTGAACCCCTATCTGAACCCTTATGGATCCCGTGTCTTGTGTCTCATGTGTCTCTTGGATGTACTCGTTGAACGCGGCTGAGACACATGAGACGGTTCACTAGGCATCCGGTATGCGGTACCAATTCCCCACTTCCATCAGCGTCGTGCCCGAATGCCGACGCCTCTTCGTGCCGTGTCGGCAAGTCGGGTCAATTGGCGATGACCCGGGAGGCTCAGGCCGGGTTCTGGGCGACGAGGATGGTGAATCGGCTGAAGGTCGTCTCGTCCACCAGGTGAAGCCCGACCTGTGCGCACCGAGCCCGCAGTTCGGCGGCCGTGTCGATCCGATTGCCCCAGGTCAGCTCGAACCACTGCGCAACCGCCGAGAAGCGGCTGGGCATCGTACGCAGGGCGCGATCTGATTCGGGGTAGGCCTCGTCGAAGATGACGAGCGATCCGCCGGGTGCCAGCGCTCGGGCCGCCGAAGCGAGAACCCGGTCCTTCAGCTCGGGCAAGATCTCGTGGACCACGAGGAACATCGTGATGACGTCGTAGCGGCCGTCATCGGTCAGGCCGTCGGGACCGAGGAGTCGCGCTGAACAGCGTTCGGTCAGGCCGTGCTGGACGATCCGCTCCCGGGCAAGCTCAATGGACCGTGGTTCGATGTCAGCACCGTCGACGAAGGTCGTCGGAAAACGCTGCGCGAGCTCCACGATCGCCCATCCGGCACCGCATCCGAGGTCGAGCACCCGGGCGCCGGCGGCCAGTCGGGCGTCCAGGGCCGGAAGACGGGGCAGTACCAGATCGACAAACATCCGGGGGAGCGATCGGAGGCTGTCGGCCACCTCGCCGATGAGCGCGTCGCTGTGGTCCTGGTAGGGCACGACCCGCCCCCGTCGCAGTCGATCCGCGAGGTCCGGGTAATCCTCGCCGCCGAGGGCCAGGTGGACCTTCGCGGCTCGCCCGAGGTAGAAGGCCGACGCGGGGTCGCCGAGGATGGTGTCCATGTGAGCCGCCATGCGCCACCCGTCGCCTTCACGCTCGAGCAACTCGAACGCGAACGCGGTCCGGCACAGGACATCGGTGTAGTGCGGCGTCCGTTCCTAGCGCGTCGGCGAGCGACTGCCGAGGTCGATCCCAGGCTGGGCGGCGATCCGCTCCCAGACCCCGACTTCGCGCGCGACCTCGATCAGGTTCGTCATGTGATAGCCCGCGATGAGGTCGTAGAGGCGCGAGACTTGCTCGGCAAGGGACGGGCCTGCGCTCGGCGTCCGGCGGGGCCGTCATCGATCGTGGGCGTTCAACATTGTGTCGCAGAGCTTCCCTGCAGAAGCACTCGCAAACATCCGTCGCAACACGCAATCGGTGCCGATTTCCTGGCGGTGAACGCGTAGTTCAGTGGCGAGAGCTCGGATCTGGCGCGGCGTCTCGCTCGAGCATCGAGCCCTTCGCCGCCGCCGCGGCCCGGGCAGCCTTGCCCGTGAGCCCGAGTTTCGCGTAGATGGTCGAGACGTGGCGCTCGACCGTCCGAACACTGAGGAACAGCGCTTCCGCGATCTCGGCGTTGGTCAACCCTGCGGCGACATGGATGAGGACAACCCGCTCGCGAGGGCTCAGCTTCTCGAGCCCTCGCTCATCCAAGCGTGCCGTCGTTCGGATCGGGCTCGGTCCGAGGAAGGCACGCACGGCCTGGACGAACCGCGGCCAGGAGGGCTCGTCCTCGAGAAGCATGTGGTTTCGACCCTCCAACGGGACGAAGAGGGCGTCAGGGATCAGCGTCGCCAGGAGGCGGCCCTCTTCGAACGGAACCATCCCGTCGTCTCGAACGTGAACGATGAGGGTCGGCGTGCGCACCTTGGTCGCGGCGTCGGCCACGTCGATGTCGTCGAATACGTCGCGGTATCGAACCGCGTTCTCAGGCGACGTCGAGATCCGCTGGAGCTGATCGAACTCGGCCATCTGCTCCTGACTGCCATCCGGCATCAGGAGCGTCGTGAAGAGCCGACGGAACGCGGGGTTAGCACCACCCCAGCCGACGCGGACCGCATCGGCGAGCAGGCCGGCCTCGTGCTCTTGGGCCGGCTGGCCTCGGCGGCGGCGACCACGAGCGTAGGCGCCGTACAGGATCAGCTGGCTGACCCGTTCCGGGTGCCGAGCCGCGTACAGGATGGCGACGGCTCCGCCCTGCGACATCCCAAGGAGTGGGAAGCGGTCCACGCCGACAGCTTCGACGACGGCCTCGAGGTCACCGACCCACGCGTCAAGCGATATGTCCTCGACTTCCCAATCGGAGAGTCCGCTGCCCCGCTCGTCGTAGCGGATCATCGTCCGGTCGCGCCCGAACTCGGTCAGCCAGTGCCGTCGGAACGGACTGCGCCAGTCGAACTCGAGATGGGTGAGGTAGTGGGCGGCCTTAACGAGCGGCGGGCCCCTCCCGTGGCAGCCATATGCCAGGCGGACGCCATCGCGTGCAGTGCAGAACCTGATCTGCTGGTCCATCGTTGATCGTCGTCCGTGGAGCCCTAATCGTACGGCAGAGGGATGCCTCGTAGACGGAATCATCGCTGGCGGAGCCGATGCACGGCTGCGACCGGACGAGCCCGCCCCCGAACGGCTATGCCGCCACCGACGACTCGCAAGGAGGTCAGCCCGCGATGGAGTTCACTGCCTCGGCCGTCTCACTCAATGTCGCGGACCCCGACGCCTCGGCGGCCTTCGTGACCGCCCACTTCGGCTTCTCCACGGAGATGAGCGGAGATGGCTTCCATTCCCTCAGCCGACCGGACGTGGGATTCAATCTCATCTTTCTGCGCACCGGGCTCTCGACGTTCAAGCCCGAAGCCCAGAAGGTACCCGCCGGCGGTCTGCTGGTGGTCTTCGTCGTGCGTGATATCGACGCCGACCATCAGCGATTGGTCGACAGCGGAGTTGAGATCACGACCCCGCTGCAGACCGAGCCCTGGGGCGAGCGGTTCCTCCAGGTGACCGATCCGAACGGGATCGTGATCCAGCTCGTGCAATGGGTAACGAGCCAGGGTGACGACTCCGCCTCAACGTCCTGACGCTGCTCTGACCGCGACCGTCAGGCCGGTACGACCGCGATCGCGTCCATCTCGACCAGCCAATCGGGGTGGCCGAGGGCGCTGACGAAGGCCGCGGTGATCAAGGGCGGAGGCGTGGACAGCTTGGGCCAGGCCCGCTGGAACGCCTCGAATCCGTCCTGGATCGACTGCCCCTCGAGCAACAGGAGATTCCATTTGATCACGTGCTCGGGGCCGGCGCCGGCCGCGGCGAGTGCCGTCTTGACGTTGGTCAGGATCTGCGTGGTCTGGGCGGCGAGATCGCCCTTCCCCACGTTCTCGCCATCTGCCGTGACGGCGTCCTGACCGCCGATGTAGATCGTCCGGACGGGCCCGGACACCACGGCCACATGGGAGAACGCCGGGCTCTTGACGAGCCCGTCGGGTGTGAGGAGCTCGACTCGCCCGCTGGTCATGTTCGTACCTCCTGTCGTCATGTCGAAACCTCCTGTCGATGTCGGCGGCGATGTGCCGACACTTTGGCCCGATTGCCGCAACGATCCATCGAGCACCAGCGCCGGGTGCCCGGTCGCGAGGTGTCGACGAAGGGGATCGCGCAGTTGACGCCCTGGCAGCGCCTGATCCGGGTAGCGAGTTGGCCGGTGACGACCTCGATCATGTCGCGGGCGATCGTCGCGAAGCATGCGGTGACCTCGGCCGAGGGCTCCCAGGATCGCGAGCCGTCCGGTTCGAGGCGTGGCACGAGGCCGGGCCATGCCGCGAAAGTGTTGAGCGTCGTGCGCTCCGCGGCGGGCAGCGTCCGGCCGTCGATCACCGCGTCGGCGACATTCCAGATGGCGGTCCGCAGGCGCTTGGCCTCGGGGACGCTCGAGGCAGTTGCCCGGACCCCGATCGCACCGAGGACGTCAGCGGCCCACCGCCGCAGATCCATCGGCCCGCGCAGCGTCTCGAACCGGTCGCTGTCGAACGGGGCACCGGTGACCGAGAACGCAAATGCCACGCTGCCCGGCTCGAACCGGAACACCTGGCCGTCCGGATGATGGAGGTGGAGCACGCCGCCGTTCAGCATGTAACCAGTATAACAGGTTACCGAGGGGAGGTCTGGGCTACACGAGACCCCGGGCTGCCCACGCACGTGCGGTGACCACGAATGGGGCGCTTGGCAGCAGCCCGCGGCAGGCTTCGAGCAGCTGGGCCCGCCTTGCCGCGTCGAGACCGGCGACGTAGGCTCCCGCCGGTCCGACGCCGCGCGTATATGGCTCCCACCATTCCTCGAAGCTCGGGTGCTCGAGCGCAACCGACACGGTCGTCTCCTGGATCTCGCGCAATCCAGCCGCCTTGAACAGCTCCCCCAGATGGCCCTCGCGTGCGCCCGCGAGTCGTGATTCGTCGTGAACGTCGGGATCGAGTTCCCGGGCGGCGCCCCAGAAGACGCCCAGCGGTCCCCCGCCACCCGCATGGTCCCAGACGCATGCCGCCACGACCCCATCGTGGCCGGGTCACTCGGGCCATCTCGGTCAACCCGGCGACTGGATCGGCCATGAAATGAACGACGAGTTGGGCCAGCGCCGCGTCGAAGGTCTCGATCCGGGAACGGCAGACGCTCGGCCGAGGCCTGGAGCACGTCGACACCCGGGTTGCGCTCCCGAGCGGCCGCGACGAATGGCTCGGAAGGATCCACCGCCGAGACGCCACCCGGTCCGAGGCGCGACACCAACTCGGTCGTGAGCGCGCCCGGGCCGCAGCCCACGTCGAGCACCCGCTGGCCGCTCCGAACGTCCGCAAGATCGGCCATCTGCCCGGCGAGCCCGACGGAGTACCTGCCCATGAATCGGTCGTACGCGTCCGCGGCGACGTCGAAGCTCATGAGCAGAACTGTACGCAAGCATCCGTCGGAGGTCGTTGATAGAATTATCCGAGCCGCACGGATCCGCGGCTCACATGTCTTTCCCCGACGCCCCCGGACCGCGCCCCGGGGGCGTCCCCGTTTCCCTAGACTCCGGAGCATGTTGCCCACCGAGCCTCGACGCCTCGTCATCCTGACCGAGGGACAGTTCAACCTCCACGACGCCAAGACGGCGCTCGGGGTCATCCGCTATGGCCGCGACGAGATCCTCGCGATCCTGGACTCGACGATGGTCGGACGGAACCTGGGCGAGGTGATGCCCGGCTTCGACGTGCCATTCGTCGCCACGCTCGAGGAGACGTTCCATGGTCGCGCGCGCCCGGACGGGCTGCTGATCGGCATCGCACCGACCGGCGGGCGTCTCCCGGGCGACTGGCGGATGACCATCCTCGAGGCGATCCGCGCGGGACTGGACGTCCATTCCGGGCTGCACCAGTTCCTGGGCGACGACCCCGAGTTCGTCGCCGCGGCGGAGGCGGCCGGCACGCAGCTGATCGACTATCGCCGGCCACCCGACCGGATGGAGACGTCCGTGGGACGGCGCCATGTGTCCGGGAAGCGCGTGATCCTGACCGTCGGGACGGATTGCGCCATCGGCAAGATGTCGGTCGCCCTGGAACTCGTCGCGGCGGCCCGGCGTGACGGCGTCTCTGCGGCGATGGTGCCGACCGGCCAGACCGGGATGATGATCGAGGGCTGGGGCGTCGCCGTCGACCGGGTGATCAGCGACTTCACGAACGGGACCGTCGAGTGGCTCGTCGAGCAGGGCGAGGAACGCGCCGACTGGGTGATCGTCGAGGGTCAGGGATCGATCGACCATCCCGCCTACAGCGCGGTGACCATGGGTCTCATCCACGGGGCCACGCCCCACGCGATGGTGCTCGTCCACAAGCCAGGCCTCGTCGAGCACGATTTCACGCACCTCCCCGAGGCGTCATTCCCGATCGCGGCCCTGCCGCCGTTCATCGAGCTGCACGAGCGGATCGCAGGGCTCGTGGCGCCGTCGAAGGTCGTCGGCGTGGCCCTCAACACCTCGCTCTACCCGTCCGATGACGAGGCGCGAGCCTTGATCGAGGCGACCTCGGCCGAGACCGGCTTGCCCGCCGACGATCCGGTCCGATTCGGCGCCGATCGCCTCTGGCCGGCGGTCCGCGATGCCGTCGAGGCCCTGCCGTGGGTCTGACCGTCAGCCACGAGGTCCTGTCGCTGGCCCTGCGCGACCCGTTCCGGATCGCCCGATCGGACCACAACGAAGGGACGCGCATCACGACGGTCGTGGTCGAGCTCCGCGACGACCGCTATCCGGGCATCGTCGGCGTGGGCGAGGGCTATCCGGACCGCTTCTACGGCGAGACCCCCGAGACGATGGCCGCGGTCTGGCCCCTCCTGCTGGCTGTGGCCGGTGAGAACGAGATCGACCTGACCGACGCGGACCGGGCGCGACAGGGATTGGCGTGGCTGGGGCCCACCTGGGCCGGCGCCATCCGCGGGCACGGAGCGGCGAAATGCGCCCTGGACATCGCGCTCCACGACCTGGCAGGCAAGGTCCTGGGCATGCCGGTCCATACGCTCCTCGAGCTTCCGTCCGACCTGCCACCGACCGACTTCACGATCGGGATCGACGAGCCCGAGGTCGTCGCGGAGCGTGCCCGGCGCGCGGCCGACTTCCCGGCCCTCAAGATCAAGTGCGGTGGCCCGTCCGACCTCGCCACCCTCCAGGCGGTCCGCGACGTCTTCACCGGCCCCATCAGGGTCGATGCCAACACGGGCTGGTCGCGAGAGGACGCGGAGACGCTGCTGCCCGAGCTCGTCGACCTGGGTGTCGAGCTCATCGAGCAGCCCTTCCCGGCGCGGGCGTACCAGGATCTGGGCTGGCTCCAGGAACGCTCCTCGCTCCCGATCGTCGCCGACGAGAGTGCCGTCGCGGAAGAGGACCTCGAGGCGCTCGTAGGCGTGGTCGCGGGCGTCAACGTGAAGCTCGCCAAATGCGGGGGCATCGGCCCCGCGAAGCACATGCTCGAGCGCGCCCGCGAGCTCGGCTTTCGGACGTTCCTCGGCTGCATGGAGGAGACGTCGGTCGGGATCGCGGGCTCGGCCGTGGTCGCGTCGCTCGCCGAATGGGTCGACCTCGATGGGAACCTGCTGCTGGCGGACGACCCGTTCGAAGGCCTGGATCTCGGTCCCGACAAGCGCTGGCGCCTGGCCGACCGGCCGGGGCTCGGCCTGACACGGCGCGCACCGTGAAACGCGGCGAATCGGTCGGCGCGTGCACGTTCCGCACAGGCGTTCGGGAGAACGTTCGTTCGTGTGGACAAAAAGGTGGACGAAGTCGTGGACAAGCCCCCTTCCGGCGCGGTCCCGACCGGCCTAGGATGTCGGGATACGGCCACCGAGCGTCCCAGGGAGGTTGGCCGGTCCCAGGGAAGGCTAAGACCGACCGTCCGTCGCCGGGTCGACGAATGGCCGACCTGGGTTCCCATGCTAGGAAGACCGAGCGCGCGTTGGCCCTGGCCACCGCACGTCCAAGATCGAAGGGAGGGCATGCCATCGATGGATCCACGCACCGCCACCACGCGAGACCCCGACCCGGAGGCGGTCGAGTTCATCCGGTTCTGCTACCGCCGTCGGCGGGTGGGCTGGCCTGAGCTCTATGACGAGATGTGCGCCGTCGCCGCGCGTGGACTGTTTCACGGGCTCGTGACGGACGACCTGGCCGCCCACGGGATCGGCTTCAGCCTCTTCGACACCCCGGCGCTTGCCGCGCTCGCGGCAAGGATCGTGGTCGAGGAGCAGACCGCCCGCAGGCCGATGACGGTCGTCATCACGCCCGCCGCGGAGGACGTCTCCGAGGGCGTCCCCGATGACGCGCCGGCCGATATCCCGTCAACCGTCGCCCCCGTGGACGTCGTCATCGCTCGACCACCGGTCGAGCCCATCCGAGGAACCGAGACACCCGTCCGTCTCGTCGCGGTGCCCGCCGGGGCCTGATACCGGCAACGCACTCATCCCGAAAAGCCTCGCCCGGTCCCCCCACCGAGCGGGGCTTTTCGATTGGCACGAATCGGCGGCCGGTCAGGCGCGGATGCGGCGCCTCGCCATCTCACCCTCGATCTGGCGCTCCGCCTCGACATATCGGTCGATCTGCTCGCGGAGCTCGTTCGCCTCGGGGGCGTAGAGGTGGACCTGCTGCTGGAGGATGTACGAGAGCCGCCGGCTGGTCATGCGGACGTGGTCGAGGTTCTTCATCAGGACCAGCGGGTCCATCGAGGCCAGGTCCGACGGGTGGTACATCTGCTGCATCGCCGCATCGTAGCAAGGCGGCGAGTCCCGTCGCCGACGACCTCAGATCGCGCGCAGCGACCGCGGCGGCCAGGTCCAGTCGATGTCGAGCGAGGCGCTCGCGAGGGCCCGGCGCCGGCCGGCTTCGGTCGCGCCCAGGACGAGGATGCGGTCGGTCTTCGTGGCGCGACCCGCCTCTGCGCCCCACAGCTTCGTCATCTTGCGGAGGGCCGCGACGTCGTCCAGGGCGATCCCGGCCAGTCGATAGCCTTCCGGCTCGGCGGCCTGCTCCCAGGCACGCTCGGCGAGGCCGACACCGCCCTTGATGCGCCGGCCGCGGTCGGTCTCGACGTCCCCGATCACCAGCACGACCACCGCGTCGTCGGCAAGGACCGGACGCAGGCCGGCCAGGACATCGCGCAGGAACGCGAGGTACGGCTCGCGGTGGTGCGCGTCGTCGAGCGTCGCATCGATCTCGCGGGCGTCGAACCCGAGGAACCAGGTGCGCAGCCAGTTGTAGTAGCCGTACTTGACCACCCGCAGATAGGGCGGCGACGTGACCACGAGCCGGGCCCGCTCCGGCCGGCCCAGGTCGCGCAGGGCCTCGCGGGCACGCGGCGCGACGTCGCGTGCGTCGCCCAGGAGCGCGACGCCTTCGATCGGCGGCGGCGGCTGTCGGAAGAGCCGGTCGAGCTTCGCGGCAAGCCCATCGAACACGTCCCGGCGCGGCGAGGCGAACGCGGTTCGCGCGGCGAAATCGCGGACGTAGCGCGGGGCCATGCTGAAGGTGTTCGGCATGAGCTCCGAGAGGTAGCTCGCACTCTTGCCGTGCAGGATGCCCGTGATCGCGGCGGCGAGGAACCCGTCCGTCCGATCGTCCAGCTGCAGGGACGTCCGGACGAACAGCAGCTGGGCGAGGGTGTCCGGATGGAACGCGAGGGCCACCTCGCGCGGGACGATCTCGTCGGCGCCCGTGACGTCGCGCGATCCGGCTCGGGGGACGAGCGTCGCGCCGGGATCGGCGATGACCCGCCGCGCAAGCTCCGACCAGGGCGCGGCCTCGGCGTACCAGGCGAGCCGCAGCTGGGTGAGTCGCGTCGCCGCCGCCCCGCGGGTCGCCGGGCGGACCTTGGACGCGGTCAGCAGGTGGGCGAACGGGTTGAGGTCGTTGCCGACACCGATGCGGCCTTCGGCGCAGGCCTGCAGTGGGGTCGTGCCGCGCCCGGAGAATGGATCGAGGACGACGTCGCCCGGGCGCGAGTAGCGAGCGATGAACGCGTGGGTCAGCGCCGCGGGGAAGCTCGCGAGGTACGAGCACATCGGGTGGAACGAGTGGCCCCACAGCCGCTGTTGGGCCTTCCACTCGGGTGCGAGGGAGATGACCGGCAGCTCGAGCGGGAGCTCGAGCGCGAGCTGGCCTGCGGAGGCCGTTCGCAACGGCGCTCGGTTCGGACCGGGTCCGGCCGACATCGGCGAGTCGATCCCTCCCTGACCCGCACGCCGATCGTCGTCGTCGGCGCGATGGGGCGCGGAGTGTAGCACGAGAAAATCGGCGTTCCGGGGTGGTCGGCGAGCCTCGGCGGGGGTAGGCTATGACGAGGTACGAGGGTCATGCGGAACCGGGCTGACGTCCCGGGTTCCAGGGAGGCGGTCCAGGCCGACTCCGTGGGACCCGGTCCCTCCCCGGCCCCGTCCCCACCGTCCGGCCATCGCCGGCGAAGGGGCCACCTCGGACCTGACGAGCCCGCCGCCTCCGGCACGTTCGGGGTCACGGCGGGCTTCCTGCGAGTGGTGGCCGGGCCCGCGAACCAGGCACCAGCGGGACCATCGTACGGGGGGTTTGGTGCAGTGCGGGGTGGTCCGTCCCCGCCATTAGCCGGCCAAGGAACGGCCCCCGCCTGCTGAAGCAGGTCGAGGACCGTCGTGATGAGCCTTGATGTGGCTGCTGCTGCTTAGCTTGCGAGGTTCTTCTCGCCGGTCGCGTAGTAGCTGACGCAGTCGCCCTGGTTCCGGAACGAAGTCCCGTTCTTGTCGATCATGGTCTTCCAGCCGCCGTTCTTGCAGCCGGCGCCGGTCGCAACGGTCTCGGTGACGCCGATGTTGTCGATCGCAGGCCCCGAGACGCCGGGGGTCGTCGAAGTGAAGGTGATGGTCGTGCTGGAGCCCTTGGCCACGAACGGGTAGGCCGCGTCCGTCCAGCCCATCGCGCCGTGCGACTTGCCCAACGCGTTGAACGTATAGGGCAGTGCCACGTTGCCGGTGGCCTCGACGGTCATCGTCTTGAGGGCCGGGGCGCCGGCGGGATTGTCCGCGTTGTCGGGGTTGCCCGCGAGCTTGAACGACACGACGTACGTGTTGTTGGCGGTCGTCGGGAAGGTCTGGCTGATCTCGCCGGTCTTGAGGCCGTTGAGGTCGATGCTCTTGCTGCCCTCGGAGGCAGTCCAGTACTTGCCGATCCAGTCGACCTCACCGGCGGTGACGTTCCAGCCGTCGATCGGACCTGCGTCGGGCGCATCCGCGTCGATGGTCATGTACCCGTAGCCGGTCTCGTCCTGGACATAGGCGCCGGTCTCGAAGCTGCCGTTGCTGAAAAGGGTTGCCGCGAACGCGGAGCCCGTGATGGCCACCGTGGCCACCAATGCCCCCGTGACGCCCAGAATCATTCGTCGCTTCACAGAGCGAACCTCCACAAAGTCCTTGCGCAGGAAGGCGATCGGGAAGTGACGCGATACCGCGGGTCCCTGATGTCATAAGCGTGGCTGGATCGGGCTCGAGTTCCTACGCGTCAACCACGCAGAACCACGCGTAGTCGGTTGCTGCCATCGAGCAACGGGCTTGTGGGCGGCCTCGTGCGTAAACTGACCAACCCACCGCGTCCCCGTAGCTCAGTGGACAGAGCAACCGCCTTCTAAGCGGAAGGTCGCAGGTTCGAATCCTGCCGGGGACGCCAACGCACCCATTCCTTCGGCGCCGTAGCCAACGTTGGCGCTCAGACCGCGGCGGTCTGATCGGACGTAGGCATGGTGCATTCGTCTCCGCAACGAACCCAAGACTACCGCCGAACTGGTCCCGTGCAGGAGTGCGGCCTGGACCCGATGGCACCAGGAGGCAGGGGCCTCGCGCGGCTCAGTCGAGCGCGGTGCTCCGAATGGTCCGTGGCACGAGCGTGGGTGCGCCCGCCGCATCGCGGGGAACCGCTGCGCCACGGGCCGCACCGACCGGGCGTGTTTCGCGCCGTCCATCCAAAAGGGCCGCCGCCAGGAAGAACACCCCGCTCGCGACGAGCGCGACTTCGATGAATGCCTGGATGAGGTTCATAGCCGGCTCCCGATGGCACGTGCGGCATGGGCCATGCGTTCACCGTAGGGCGCACGAACCCCGATTCAACCCCGCCCTTCGTACTGCCGGCAATGAGAGATGCGGCCTCAGGGGTCTACCAACATCGATCTAGAACCTTTTCGAAAGGGCGCCACTCATGTTCGCGAGGTGACTCGCGCCGCTTCCTTATGCCGGCCGGCTAGCTCATCGACGTGTGAAGCCCGCCGGGCCGTCGATCCCATCAGCTCTCGGAGAAGTCCTCCTCGAGACCCGGGAAGTCGACGTTGCCGGGCTCGACGGCCGGGCCGTCGAAACCGCGAAGACCGCCGCCCCGCTTGAAGCCGCGGCCGTTCCCGGCGGCGACCGCATCCGCGTCGATGGAGCCGTCAGCGCGCTCGCGACCGGACACACCGATGGCCATGTCGACGGTCACGTCGCCCAGATCGGCGTTCTCGACGCCCGGCGACCCGGTAGGTCGTTTCGGCGTCGACATGGACGGTGACGGTCGAGCCGTCACGCTTCGTGATCGTGATCGTGTCCGCGGTCTTGGCCTTGACCGTGCCGACCGCCCGGTCCGGCTTGACGCGAACCGTCAGCGCGGTGAGCGCATTCTCGCCCGTGCTCGTCCCCTGGACCACGACAGTGGTCCCGTTGGTCACGTCGGCCAGCGAACCGTCGCCCGTGCCGAACTGGTATTCGGTCGATGCGTTCACGGCGATCGTCCAGACCGCGCCGCCGCGACCGGTCACCTTGAACCCGCTGGAGCTGACGTCGCTGACCGTGCCGCGCACGCTGGGCACGACGACCGCGAGGGCGTTGACCGTGTACGTGCCATCGTCGTTGCGGGTCTGGCGGAACCGGACCTGGTCGCCCACCTTGAGATCGGACACCGCGATGTCCTGGCCGCCCTTGGTCAGGTCGACGGCATCGGTCACCGCGATCGTGCGGGTCCAGCCATCGTCGGTACTCAGGGTCACGTTCGAGCCGCTGATCGCAGTGATCGTGATCTCGCGGAAGCCCTGGCCGCCGAAGCGGCCATGATCGAGATCGACGACGCCCTCTTCGAGCCATGGCTCGGCGGCGACGAATGGCGCGGGCACGGTCCCGTTCGTGGTGGGGCTGGCCGAAGGAGCAGGGGAGGCGGCCATCGAGGTCGCCACGGCCCCGACGGCCAGGGCCAGGGCCCCGCCCGTGATCAAGGCCACTCGGCGCCGGCTTGGCCCCGGAGTTCGTGAGGAAAACTCGACCCCCTCGGTCGTGGCGTCGGCGTTGGCCTTGGCGTTAGCGTCGGGAGGATTCGATGGCATCGCAGGTCTCCGTTTGCGGCAGCCCCATATCGGAGGCGTGGACTGTGGTGCAGGCTGGAGGCCGTTCCTGAGTGGGTCATGAGAATGGCCGCGTACGACGATACTTTGCCGGTGCCGACCACGGACGGGCCCATCCTCGCGCTGATCCCGGCCTACGACGAAGGGCCACGCATCGGCGCGGTCGTGGAGGCCGCGAGCCGGCACCTGCCGGTCGTCGTGATCGACGACGGCTCGCACGACGATACCGCGGACCGAGCGCGCGCGGCCGGCGCCACGGTCCTCGCCCAGCTCCCCAACGCCGGCAAGGGCGCGGCCCTCCGGCTGGGGTTCCGGCACGCGCTCGATGCGGGAGCGCCGGCGGTCGTCACGCTCGACGCGGACGGTCAGCACGATCCGGCTGAGATCCCGGCGTTCCTGGAACGGTTCGGAGCGCGACGGGCGGAGCTGATCATCGGCCAGCGCGACCTTCGCTCGATGCCGCGCGTCCGGCGGCTGTCGAACACGATCGGTGGCCTCGCGCTGGCCGCGGCCCTCGGCCGTTCGGTGCCGGACAACCAGTCGGGCTACCGGTTGATCGGCCGCACGCTCATGCGCGCCCTGCTCGACAGCGAGGAGCAGGGGTTCGAGTTCGAGGTCGAGATGATCGCGCGCTGCATCGCCCTCGGCCTGCCGATCGATTCGGTCCCGATCCGCACGATCTACGCGGGCGAACCGTCCCACATCCGACCGTGGCGCCACTTCACGGAGTTCGTTCGGGTCACGCGCAAGGCACGCCGGATCGCGCACGGCGGCGGATGACTCGTGTGGGGTACTGGCGGCTACCCCAAAGTACGGCTTGGTGGACCCGCCCCGCACCCATACAGTCTGCCTCGAAGCGGGCCGGACCCTACCCCTGACTACCCCAGGGGACCGGAGCCGCCGAACAAGCGTCCAGAACTGAGGCAACCCACACCATGGCATCGATGGTCATGAACGAACTTGGGCCCATGCTCACCGCGACCGAAGTCGCCGAGATGCTCCACCTGCACGTCAACACGGTGAAGCGCCTGGGTGACCGGGGTGAGTTGCCCTTCTATCGCGTCTGCAAGCGTGGCGATCGCCGCTTCCGCCTTGACGACGTGATGAAGTTCCTCCACCAGAACCGCTAACTCCGCCGACTCGGCGGTCGTGGCTGTCGCCGCGTCCGCCCGACAGTTCGCGACGCCGCCTCCGAGCGCCCGGTCCCTCCCCGGGCGCTCTGGCATGCCCGGGTGCAGGCGCCGCCTGCCTAGGCCCGCGGGATTCCCGCCAGCGTCTCGCCGAAGATCTCGACGGCCTCGCTGATCTCGGCCGCGGTGCACGTCGAGCGGCGGGATCCAGCGAACGACCTCGTGCTGACTCCCGCAGGTGAGCACGAGCAGGCCAGCATCCGCACAGGCGGCCGACAGACGGTCGGGCAACGTCCCGTCCGGCTCGCGCGTCGCGCGATCCTTGCACGAACTCCACTCCGATCATCATGCCCGGGCCTCGCACGTCCCCGATCCGGTCGTCCTCCGCGGCGATCCGCTCGAGCCCGGAGCGGAGCTCGGCCCCGCGCGCGACGGCGTTCTCGACCAGGCGCTCCTCGCGGATGGTCGCCAGGACCGCCGAACCGGCCGCACAGGCCACGGGGTTCCCGCCGTACGTCGACCCGTGCGCGCCTCGGCCCCAGCGCTCCTGGAGCTCGCGCGACGACACGATCGCCGAAAGCGGCAGGCCGTTGGCGATCGCCTTGGCCAGAACGACGACGTCCGGCACGATCCCGGAATGCTCGAACGCCCACATGCGGCCGGTCCGCCCGTAGCCAGACTGGACCTCGTCGGCGATGAGCAGGATCCCGTGCTCGTCGCAGAACGCCCGGAGCTCGCGCAGGAACGCCGGCGGCGCCGGCGTGAAGCCGCCCTCGCCCTGGACCGGCTCGATGAGCACGCATGCCACCGAGGACGCAGGGATGTCGGTCGAGGTCAGCGTCCGCAGGTCGGCCATCGCGCCCGCCACAGCGGCCGCCTCGTCGCCCCCGAACCCCCGATACACGGCCGGGAAACGTCGAGAGGTGCACGCCGGGGAGCAGCGGCTCGTACCCGGTCCGGTAGTTGATCGCTGAGCTCGTGACCGACAGTCGCGCCCCACGTCCGCCCGTGGAACCCGCCCCGGAACGCGACGATGCCCTGGTCGGCCCGTGACGCGACGCGCGAGCTTCAGGGCGCCGTCGATCGCCTCGGAGCCCGAGTTGAGGAACATCACCGAATCGAGCGGCGCGGGGAACGTCGCCGCGATCTCGTCCGCTAGGCGGCTGATGGGCTCCGTGAAGCCGACCGCGTTGATCGGTCCGATCAGCTTGTCGACCTGGGCGTGGATCGCGGCGGTCACCCGCGGGTGGACGTGCCCGAGCGCCGTGACCGCGATGCCGTTCGCGAAGTCGAGGTAGGCGCGCCCATCCGTGTCGTACAGGCGGTGCCCCTGGCCGTGGCTCCAGTCGCGCTGGAAGTAGCGGCCCAGGACGGGCGTCAGGTGCGGGGCGAGGGTCGCGGCCTCGGCCACGGCGGTGACGGGTCGTTCCATCGCGGGAGTATAGGTTCGCAACGAGCGCGTCCTCGACCATCGGGCGCAGCCGCTAGCATTCGGCCCATGGTCGACTTCACGCTCACCGACGAGAACCGGCTCGTCCAGGGTGCTGCCCGGGCCTTCGCCGAGGCGGAGATCCTGCCCCACATCCGCGAGTGGGACAGCGGCGACGGCTTCCCGCGGAGCCTGTTCGAGAAGATGGCCGAGCAGGGCTTCCTCGGCGCACCGATCCCGGAGGCATACGGCGGCGGCGGGATGGACTACGTCAGCTTCGCGCTCCTGTGCGAGGAGCTCGAGCGTGCCGACACCGCGTTCCGTGTCGTCCAGAGCGTGCACGTCGGGCTCAACTCGCTGGCACTGCTCCAGTGGGGGACCGAGGAGCAGCGGCAGCGCTGGCTCGTCCCCCAGGCCAGGGGCGAGAAGCTCGCGACGTTCGGTCTGACGGAGCCAGGCGTCGGCACGGATGCCGGCAGCCTCCAGGCGACCGCCCGTCGCGACGGCTCCGCATACCGGCTCAACGGCCAGAAGATCTGGATCAGCCTCGCCGACATCGCCGACCACTTCCTCGTCTTCGCCAGCGTCGATCGCTCGAAGAAGCACAAGGGCGTGACGGCGTTCCTCCTGGAGCGCGGCATGGCGGGCCTGTCGACCGGCACGCTCCACGGCAAGCTCGGGATCCGGGCCGGCAACACCGGGTTGATCAACCTCGACGACGTGCTCGTGCCCGAGGAGCACCGCATCGGCGAGGAAGGGGAGGGCTTCCTGGTCGCGATGAGCGCCATCGACCAGGGCCGGTTCACGGTCGCGGCCGGGGCCGTCGGGCTCGCCCAGGCCTGTCTCGATGCCAGCGTCGCGTACGCCCACGACCGCCACACCTTCGGCCAGGAGATCGGCGAGCACCAGCTCGTCAAGCAGATGATCGCGAAGATGGCCGCGGGCACCGAGATGGGCCGGCTGCTCGTGTGGCGCGCGGCCTGGCTGAAGAACCAGGGCCTGCGCAACACGCGCGAGACGAGCCTCGCCAAGTGGCACGCCACCGAGCACTCGGTGCAGAGCGCGCTCGATGCCATCCAGGTCCACGGCGCGAACGGCTATTCGAACGAGTTCCCGGTCGAGCGCTACCTGCGCAACTCGAAGGCCGCGGTCATCTACGAGGGCACGAGCCAGCTCCACACGTTGATCCAGGCCGATTACGCCCTGGGATATCGCGAGGACCGGCCGCTCAGGTGCGAACCGTGGCCGGCCCAGGGCTGGGAGCGTCCGACGGCCTGAACGCCGGCGCCGTCATCCGGCCGCGCGCGGTCACGATCAGCGCGACCGCACCGATGATCACGGCACCAGCCACGAGCGTGCGCGCGTCGATCGGCTCGTTGCGCACGACCGCGCCCAGGATCACGGCCACGACCGGGTTCACGTAGGCGTACGTCGCGATGAGCGGCAGCGGCGCCACCCGCAGGAGCCAGCCGTAGGCGGTGAAGGCGAGCAGGCTGCCGATGACCGTCAGGTAGACGAGGGCGCCGATCGAATCGTCCGAGACGGCGGCCGGGTCGAACCGCCCGAATTCGCCGGTCACGCCGGCCATCAGGGCGAGGACCGCGCCACCGGCGAGCATCTGGGTGCCGGTCGCGACGAGCGGCTGGCGGGGCAGCGTCGCCCGATGCGAGGCGTAGAGCGAGCCGAGCGACCAGGCGATCGGCGAGATGATGATCGCCGCCAGGCCCGATCGGATCGAGGGCACCGGTCTGGCCCAGGATCGTCGGCCCGACGAGGATCGCGACGCCGACGAAGCCGACCACGATGCCGACCGCCGGCGATCCGCGGCAGCCGCTCGCCGAGGAAGATGCGTCCGAAGATCGCGACCCAGACCGGCATCATCGCGATGAGCAGGGCCGCGATGCCGGACGGGATCGTCTGCTCGCCGAACGCGACCATGCCCATCCCGCCGCCGAGCAGCAGCGTGCCCACGATGATCGTGTCGCGCCACTCGCGCCGACTCGGGGCGACGAACGAGCCGCGTGCCCGCAGGAGCGACCAGGCCATCAGCACGGTCCCGGCGATGGCGAACCGGACGGCCGCCATGAGGAACGGCGGGATCGTCTCGACCGCGACCGCGATCCCGAGGTAGGTCGAGCCCCAGACCACGTACAGGATGAGCAGGCCGAGCCAGACGGCCCCGCGGTCGGGCGGGCGGCGCGGCTCGGTTGGCATAGGCAGCTGGTCCAAGCGCGCAGCATACGACGGCGGGGCTCAGGACGGTCGCCCCACTCCAGATCGGCCCGGTGTCTGCGACCTGGACCGGCGTGGACTGGTCGTGCGGTGGCGTCAGGCGGCCAGCGCAGCCCCCGAGTCCGGCCGGCAGACCTTGCACGGCCGGTAGCCCGCCGCGAGCCCGGCCTTCACGGACCGGAACCCCACCCGGTGCACGTCCATCGTCCGGCGCGCATGCCGGCACGTGGGCAGGCACATGATGTTGGTCGTGTCCGAGCCGACGTAGCGGATGCCGGCCGCGGCCTGCGCCTCCAGGCCCTCGGGATCGAGGCCCTCGCTGCGCAGGATCGTCCGCTTGTTGTCCGGACCGCCGAGCGAGTACTGGCCGATGAACCCATCCGTGCGGACGACGCGGTGGCACGGCACGATCAACGGGACCGGGTTGTGGCCGAGGGCCGTTCCCACCGCACGGACGGCCCGTGGCCGGCCGATCTCGGCCGCGACCCAGCCGTAGGGCCGCACCTCGCCGCGCGGGATCTCGAGCGCCTTGCGCCAGACATCCTGCTCGAACGGGCTGTGCCCGCGCAGGTCGAGGTCGATCCGCACCCGGCGATCCCCACCGAGTCGCCGTTCGATGGCCTCGGCCAGGCGAGCGGGCAGCGCCTCCATGGCGAACGCGTCACGTCCGGTCGCCGCGCGATGGCGGGCTTCGAAGGCCGGGCCGTCCGTGGCGGCTGCGACTTCCGATACCCCGCGGCCGTTCCAGGCGACCGTGAGCGGCCCGATCGGCGAATCGATGTGCGCGTAGGCGTCGGCCAGGCCGGTCTCCACGAGCACCTTTGGCCGCAGCCCGGCGGGGGCCGTGGCGGTCAGGTCGGCAAGCGCGGCCTCGACGGCCGCGTCGGTCGTGGCGGGATCGAGCGGGTGGTTCATGCGGTCATCTCCTCGAGCTCGTGACGGGCATCCGCCTCGAGCATCGTGCGTAACAGGGCGATCCCTCGGTGGACCTGGGCCTTGACCGTGCCCTCGGGACGACCGAGGGCGGCGGCGGCTTCCGGATAGGACAGGCCGTCGACGTGGCGGAGCACGACGGCGGCGCGGTAGACGGGTGGTAGCTCCGCCAGGCGGGCAGCCCAGCGATCGCGTTCGGCGTGGCGTTCCGCGACCTCGGCCGGCGCCCCCTTCCGGGACGCGGCCGGCTCGAGGGCCGGGGCTCCGTCGCCATCCAGCGAGATCGGCGGCGCACCGCGCGCGGAACGCCGCAGGCCGCGTGTCCGGCACAGGTTGAGCAGGATCGTCGTGAGCCAGCCGCGGAGCCGCAGCTCGCGGATCCGCGCGGCGTCGTACGTGGCCAGCGCCCGGTAGGCGCGAACCAGGGCGTCCTGCGCCGCCTCCTCGGCGTCGCGCGGGTCGCCCAGCATGCGCAGGGCGATCGTGTACATCCGGTCCTGGTGCGCCACGACGAGCGCATCGAAGGCGCGGTCCAGGTCGCGGGCGAGGTCGGCGGTGAGGCGGTCGTCCGTATCCATCAACCCCCGGAACCCCGCGCGCCCCGCAACCGTTGCATGACGCTACGGTACCCGGGTCACCTCGACCCGGGCCGCGGGCACCGTGCGACAATCCGGGCATGGGCCACGACGACCGGTACGACGATCTGATCGCGAGCCTCGGGGGCTTCCACCGGTCCTGGCTGGTGTACCTGGGCATCGAGCTCGGGCTCTTCGCAGCAGGTGCGCGCCGCGCGCGATACGGGCGTGACGACGGCCGAGCTGGCGGCGGCGACCGGCACCCAGCCGGCTGCCGTGGACGCCTGGGCATGGGCGTCCGACGCGCACGACCTGACGACCTTCGATGACGGGCGACTGGTGATGGACGAGGACGTGGCGGCGATCCTGCTCGATGGCGATCGGCCCGACTTCCTCGGTGGCCAGTTCGTGCACGCCGTCGTCGCGTCGATGGATTGGGGCGGCATGCCCGACTTCTTCCGGACCGGGACGCCGATCGCCGAGCGACCCGAGCGGTACCGCGAAGGCCATCGCGACCCTCACGCGTCAGGACATCGCGGTCTTCTTCCAGGAGGTGCTGGCCGCGCTTCCACAGCTCGTCGCCGACCTGTCCGCAGGCGGCCGTGTCGTCGATGTCCATTGCGGCGGTGGCCGCTGGCTCGTGGCGATGGCCCAGCGCTTCCCCGCGCTCGAGCTCGTCGGGGTCGAGTTCGAGGCGGACTCGGTCGCCCGCGCACGGGCCATCGTCGCCGAGGCGGGGCTGTCCGATCGCATCGATATCCGCGAGGCCAAGGCCACGGATCCCGGCAAGGTCGGCGAGTACGACCTCGCCTATTTCCAGTACGCGCTCCACCAGCTGCGCGACGCCCCGCAGGTCCTGCGTGCCGCGTGGGCCGCCCTGCGACCGGGCGGGCGCCTGATCGTGCTCGACTGGCCGCTCCCATCGGGCCAGGACGAGTTCCGCACCCGGCACGGCGAGATCATCGCCGGCGTCCAGCTCGACGAGCTGTACCAGGGCACGGCGCTCGCGTCGCGCGAGCGGTTCCTGGCCTGGTTCGCCGACGCCGGCCTGCCCGCGCCGACGTCGATCGACCTGCCGTCCGGAGCGGCCGTGTTCCTCGCGGAGCGAGCGGACTGACTAGCTCGTGACCTCGATGGTCCCGGTCATGTCCGTGTGGACCTGGCAGAAGAACGCGTACGTGCCCGCGGCGCTGAACGTGAGGCCGCCCGACTCACCCTGGCCGAGCCGCTCGGTCGTGCACGTCGGGTCGTCCTTGTACGTCGCCGTGTGGGGCACACCGTCGCCGTTGGTCCACGTGATGACGTCCCCGACCTTGGCCTGGATCGTGCCCGGAGAGAACGCGTTCCCGGTCATCGCGGCCTCGACGGTGCCGGCCTCCGTGGACGGCGCGCACACGCCGGCACCCGGCTCCGGCGTCCGATGCTGCGGGAGCCGACGCGGGCGCGCTGGCGGCTGGTTCCGGCGGCCCGGCGCTCGCGGTCCCGGTCGTGCCTCCGCCGGCGCACGCGGCGAGGGCCAGGGCGGCGGTCATCGCGAGGACGGGTAGCAAGCGGGACATGGCTTCCTCCTGGGAGCGAGGCGTTCGATGCGTGGCGTTCAGGGGCGTCTACGTTGCCACGGTCCCGTCGGTTTCGGAAGGGCCCGCATCGTGACACCACCGATCGACAGCGACACGCTGCGCCGCCTGCTCCGACACGAGGCCGAGGTCCACGCGATCCCAGGGCGCGAGCTCCGCGATCTCGGCGATGCGCTGCTCCTCCATGACCCGGTCGACCCCGAGCCCTTCTGGAACCGCGTCGAAGGCGCGCGCTGGCCGGGCGAGGCGTCCGCGTTCGATCGGCGATTGGCCGAGGTCGGCATCCTGTTCGCGTCGATCGGTCGCCAGCCGCACATCTGGGTCTCGCCGCCGCACGACGAGCCGCCGATCTGGCGGCGAGACTGGCGGCCAACGGGTTCGAGGACATGGGCAAGGGCCTGCTGATGGTCGCGCGCGACGGGGAGCCGGCGCGGGCCGCCATGGCCGCTCCGCCGGCTGCGGACGTGGTCCTGGAGCCGCTCGCCGGGGTCGACGGTCACGCCGCCGAGGCGGCCGCCGACGAGATCGTCTCCGTGTTGTTCGACGCGTTCGGTGTCGGCGCGGCGCGACGCGAGGGGATCGTCGCGGAGACCGTGGCGTCGCTGGCGGACCGGCGCTTCACGCACTACCTCGTCCGGCACGGCGGCGAGCCGGTCGCGGTCGCTCGCCGTGCGACGTTCGACGGCCTGAGCTACCTCTCGTCGATCGGGACCGTCGAACGCGCACGCGGCCTCGGGTTCGGGCGGATGGTGACGGCCCGCGCCCTGCTCGACGCGGTCGATGCCGGCAGCGAGTGGGTCCACCTCGGGGTGTTCGCCGACAATCGCGCGGCCATCGCGCTGTACGAACGACTCGGGTTCGTGATGAGCGGCGACCCGGGGCCGGACATGGTGCTGGTCGGGTGATCGCCCTGCCGGAGGTGGCGCCCCGGGTCCTGGCCGTCGGCTGGGCGACCGTCGAGCTGGACCGCGCCGCGGAGGAACTGGCCCACCTGCTCGCACCCGGCGCCGGCTTCGGCGCCGCGGCGTCGTCCGCGCTCCTCGGTGCGCGCTGCAGATCGGGCCCGGCGGCCGATGCGGGGCTGTGGATCGCGCTGCTCGAGCCCGATACCGAGGGCCGCCTCGCCGCGTCGCTCGCCCGCTCCGGCGAGGGTTGGGCGGCGACCTGGATCCTCGCGGCGCCGTCCGGCACCGGACTCCGGGGCGCTGTCCGCCGCGCGGCCGGGTCCCTTCGGACCCGAGCGTCTGCGGCTCGGTGGAGGGCTCGCCGGTCCCCATCGCCTCGTCGTCGAGGCCGTACCATCGCCACCATGACCGACAGCGACCCCACCATCCGACCCGCGGCCGAGACCGACGCCGAGACGATCGCCGCCCTGTTCACCGACGAGGGCTACCCGGCCGGTCCCAGCGATATCGTCGAACGACTCACCCGTTTCGGGTCGGATTTCTCGCGCGTCCTGGTCGCGGAGCACGAAGGCGAGCTGCTCGGATTCATCGCGCTCCATGCGATGCCCCGCTTCGAGCACGACGACCGGATCCTGCGGGTGCTCGCCCTCGTCGTGGACGCAGGCGCCCGCGAGCGCGGCGTCGGGCACGCGCTGATGGCGGAGGCGGAGCGCATCGGCGCCGAGCTCGGCGCGGCATTCATCGAGATCACGGCCGGCCACCACCGTCCGGAAGCCCGCCGCCTGTACGAATCGCTGGGCTACGACGGCACCGTCACGGCCTACCTGCGCAAGAAGCTCTGACCGGCCCGTCCGTGTCGACTCCAGGGATCCGGCCGGTCGAGACGGCCGCCGAGCCCTCGGAACCCGCCCCGCGCAACGGCTCCGGGTTCCCGCGCCTGCGCCTGCGCGCGGGCGCAGCCGAGCTGCTCGACCTGCCCTGGGAGCGCCCGCTCGGGGAGTGGCGCCCCGACGAGCACGGGACGATCGCCGGGATGCGCGTTCGCGAGCTGCCCGTCGGCCCCTCTCGCCACCTCGTCCGGTTCCTCACCAGCGGCCGCCGAACCTATGCGCTCAAGGAGGAGCCGCTCGAGGTGGCGTCCACCGAGTTCACGGTGCTGCGCCACCTCCAGACGAAGGGCCTGCCGGCCGTGGCGCCCGTCGGCCTCGCGGCGGCCCCGGAGCGGGAGACGGCCATCGTCGTGACCGAATACCTGGAGTTCTCCATCCAGTACCGCCGCCTGCTCATGCGGTTCCCGCTCGGCCCGGGGCCGTACCGCGACCGGCTGCTCGACGCGATGGCGTGGCTCCTGGTGGACCTCCATCGAGCCGGCGTGTTCTGGGGCGATTGCTCGCTCGCCAACACGCTCTTCCGTCGTGACGGCGACAAGATCCAGGCCTTCCTCGTCGACGCCGAGACGAGCGAGATCCACCCGTCGCTGTCGGACGGGCAGCGGGAATACGACCTCGACATCCTCGTCGAGAACGTCGCGTTCGGCCTGGCGGACCTTGGGGCGATGCAGGGTCGCGAGGGGGCCTCGGACGACGCGGTCGAGGCGGCCGAGACCGTCCGCGCCCGCTACGCGGCGGTCTGGGACGAGCTGCACCTCGAACCCGAGCTGTCGGCCGACGATCGGCACGCCGTGCGGGCTCGCATCCGCCGGCTCAACGAGCTGGGCTTCGCGGTCGACGAGATCACGCTCGAGCCGATCGGCCACGGCCAGAACGTCGTCCGGCTCAAGGTCGCCGTCGCCAATCGGCGGTTCCACGCACGCGAGCTCGAGTCGTCTGACCGGCCTCGTCGCCCTCGAGGGGCAGGCGCGGCTCCTGCTCAACGACCTGCACGAGTACCAGGCCTGGATCGAGCACGAGGAGGGGCGTTCGATCTCCGAAAAGGAGGCGGCCGAGCGGTGGCTGGTCAACGTCCTCGAACCGAGCCTCCGGGAGCTGGTCCCGGCCATCGGGCCGGGACGGGATCCGCTCCAGGCCTACTGCGACATGCTCGAGCAGAAGTGGATCCTCTCCGAGCTCGCCGGCAAGGACGTCGGACTCTCGGCCGCGAAGGATGCGTACCTGGGCCTCGGCGCGCCGGCACCGGAGTCCGACGTCGCGGCGGACGACTCCAGCATCGCCCTCGATATCGATTGGTCGACCGGGTGGGAGGCCGATCCGGACGCGACCCCCGACGTCGGACGCGTAGCCCGGGCGACGCCGGCCGTGCGGGGCACCGTCTGTGGCACCATCGTGGGCATGACCGTCGCGATCGGGGGGAGCCCGGTCATCCGAGTTCGCGGGCTGACCAAGCGCTACGGCGACGTCCAGGCCGTCGCCGGCGTGGACTTCGACGTCGCCGGCGGCGAGATCTTCGGCCTCCTGGGCCCCAATGGCGCCGGCAAGACCACGACCGTGGAGATCCTCGAGGGCCTGCGCGCCCGCCGACGGTGGCGAGGTCAGCGTCCTGGGCGTCGACGTGACCCGCGACGCGGACGCGCTCAAGCCGCGCATCGGGATCAGCCTCCAGACCGCGGCGCTGTACCCGAAGCTCACGGTCACCGAGGTCCTCGACCTGTTCCGCAGCTTCTACGCGCGTGCACGGCCGACCGCCGAGCTCATCGCCGACCTCGATCTGGGTGAGCGCAAGAACGCCCAGACCAAGGTCCTCTCCGGCGGGCAACGCCAGCGGTTGGCCGTGGCCCTCGCCCTGGTCAACGACCCGGAGCTCGTGTTCCTCGACGAGCCGACGACGGGTCTCGACCCCGCCGCCCGGCGATCGCTCTGGGACCTCGTGCTGGGCCTGAAGGCCGCCGGCCGGACGGTGCTCCTCACGACGCACTACATGGAGGAGGCCGAGGTCCTGTGCGATCGACTCGCGATCATGGACCACGGGAAGATCCTCGAGATGGGCACGGTCGACGAGCTCGTCACGAAGCGCTTCCATGAGCGGGCCGTCCGGTTCGACCGCCTGCCCGAGCTGACGACGGCCGAGCTCGAGGCGCTGCCGGCCGTCGCGTCCGTCAAGGCGGACGGCGGCGAGATGCTGCTCTACACGAGCGACGTCGGCCCGACGATCGGGGCGCTGCTGGCGTTGACGGAGCGGCGCGGCCTGGAGCCCCAGAACCTGGCGATCCGGCGGGCGACCCTCGAGGACGTGTTCCTGGACCTGACCGGTCGGGCGCTCCGTGACTGACGCCCGATGAACGCTCTCTTCGCACTGACCGTCGCCAACATCAAGAGCTATGTGCGCGACCGGGCGGCACTGTTCTGGACCCTGGCCTTCCCGCTGATCTTCATCTTCATGTTCGGGTTCATCTTCCAGGGTGGCGGCGGGGAAGGGCTGACCTTCGGCTGGGTGGACGACGACACTTCGCCCGAATCGGAACAGCTCCACACGGCCTTCACCGCTCTGCGATCGAACGAGCTCGTGGAGCTGACCGAAGCCGAGGCGCGTGCGCAGATGCAGGACGGCCAGGTCGATGCCGTGATCGTCGTTCCCGATGGCTACGGCGAGGCGATCACGGCCGGCACCGCCGGATCGGCGACGGCCCCCGCTTCGATCACGGTGATCACCGACCCGTCCCGGTCGGAACTCGCTGGCTCGGTCTACCAGGCGGTCGGCGCCGTCCTGGGGATCGTCAACCTGGGCGGCCGGCCGCCTCTCGTGGTCCCCGACCCGCAGACCATCCAGACCGAGAACCTCAACTTCATCAGCTACTTCGTGCCGAGCATGCTCGGGCTGTCGGTCATGCAGGTCGGGATCTTCGCCGCCATCCCGCTCGTGGCCGACCGCGAGAAGCTCATCCTCAAGCGCCTCGCGGCCACGCCGTTGCGGCGCTGGCAGCTCGTCGGGTCCAACGTCCTGATGCGCCTGCTCATCGCGATGGTCCAGTCCGTCATCATCGTGGCGGTCGGCGTCGTCTTCTTCGGCGTCGAGGTGACCGGGTCGCTCGCGGCGGTCGCCTTCTTCGTGATCCTCGGGGCCGTGGCGTTCCTCGCCCTCGGCTACGTCGTCGCGTCCTTCGCCGCGACCGAGGATGCCGCCAACGGCATGACCAGCGTCATCCAGTTCCCGATGATGTTCCTGTCGGGAACGTTCTTCCCGATCGACCAGATGCCGGACGTGCTGCAGAGCATCGCCCGGATCATCCCGCTCACCTACCTGTCGGACGCGCTGCGCCAGGTGATGGTGAGCGGGGCCGCCTTCGCCCCGCTGTACGTGTGCGCCGCGGTGCTGTTGGGCTGGCTGGTCGTGTGCTTCGGGATCGCGGCGGTGAAGTTCCGCTGGCAGTAGCGCTCGCCGAGCTACCAGCGTTCCCAGTGGACCAGGTCGTCGAGCGGTCGCCGTCCACCGGCCTTGAGCGGACGCTGGAGGTCGGCCGGGTCGGCCGGGTAGCCGAACGACAGCAGGAACTCGCAGTAGTAGCCGTCGGGATAGCCCAGGAGACGCTGCGCCAGATCGTGCTCGTAGACCGTGGCCGGCACGCTCCCGATCCCCAGCTCCCAGGCCACGAGCATCATCGAGTCCGCGGCCTGCCCGAGATCGAACATGACCGACAGGGGCGCCTCCGTCGTGCGCGGATCCGGCGACACGAGCGCGACTCCGACGGCCGCGCCGGCGAGGTGTCCGGCATACGGTCCGACCGCAGCCAGCTCC
Organism: uncultured Chloroflexia bacterium; assembly: GCA_963850555.1. Taxonomy (GTDB): domain Bacteria; phylum Chloroflexota; class Limnocylindria; order Limnocylindrales; family CSP1-4; genus SPCO01. The sequence continues at coordinate 54,092 of CAWKLT010000014.1, forward strand.
TGAAGATGAGCGCGGTCCTGGCAGACGATGAACGCCCAGCGCTGCTGGTTCTTGGAGCTGTTCGCTCGGCGGCCGGCATGCAGGATGCGCTCGAGGTGCGCGGGCTCCAGCGGACGATCGGTGAACCGGCGGATCACCCGCCGCGACCGGACCGCGTGCCAGACGGCGTCGTGCCCGTCGCCCGCGTCGCTCATCCGAGGCCGGGCTCTTCGGCCGCCGGCGGGACGCCCGGCTCCCGGTTCCCGGCGACGTCCGGCGCGGGCACCCGCGTGGCGCCCGGCATCGCGACCTGGGCCAGGGTCCGGAAGCCGCCCGGCGTCGCGTCGACGGCCGCGAAGCGTGCCTCCGCATCCGGGATCCGCTCCGCCTGGGTGGCGGCCGCGAGCCTCGCCGCCTCGTCGGGGTCCAAGGGGCCGCCCAGCGCCGTCGTGAGGAACCGGGCCACCGCCGCGCGATAGGCCGGCTCCTCGTACAGCCACGAGTGCTGGCCGCCGACGATCGCCAGCGTCTCCACGGGCGCGTCACCCGTTCCGCGACTGGAGCGCGCGGCGCCGGCGAGGCGGCCCATGTGACCGAACGGCACGACCTGGTCCGCGTCCCCATGGGCGAGCAGGATCGGACCGCGGTACCGCGCGATCGCCTTGGTCGCGTTGATCTCGCCGACCGTGTGGCCGCGTGGCGAAAGGTAGACCCGTGTCGTCAGCCAGGCCAGGGGGTAGGCGATGGGGTCCGGGATCGGCAGGTGAGCGAGGTGGAACGTCTCGCGCGTGAGCCGGTATGGATCGGCGGGTGAGGACGTGGCGACGACCGCGGCCACTCGCGGATCCGCGGCTCCAGCGAGGATGGCCCCGATCGCGCCCATCGAATGCCCCATCACCGCGCCGACCGTCACCTCCGGGCGGGCGACCAGCGCTTCGAACGCCGCGGTCGCGTCGAGCCCGAACTCCCCGGCGCTCAGCGGCAGGGTCTCGGCGGGATTGGCGCCATGGCCACGGACGTCGATGGCCAGGCAGTGGAACCCGGCGGCGTGGAGGAACAGCGCGTTCGGGAGGGTCCGGTCGCGCGCCGACTCCCAGCCGTGGATGAGCGCCACGCCCGGACCCGGCTGCCCGCCGCGCGCGGGGATGAACCACGCCGGCAGGTCCACATCCCCGGAGCGGACCGTGGTCGTCTCGAACGGCAAGCCGAGGTCCGCCGGGGTGATCTGCGGTGGGTTCTGGCGTGGGTACCCGGCTCGGGCACGGTAGGCCAGCGCGAATCGGTAGGCCAGGCCGAGCGGCGCCGCGGCGATGGCTGCCGCGAGCCCGGCTCGACGGACGAATCCCATGGCCCTAGGGGACGGCACGGAGCGCCGGCCTGTCAAGCGCGGGCATCGGAGCGGCGGCCGGTACACTGAACGGCGTGGCGAAACGCGATCCGCACGTCATCCTGGGGGTCGAGCGAGGGGCCGCCCCGTCCCAGATCAAGGCAGCCTGGCGGCGGCTGGCGCGATCGAACCATCCGGACCTGACCGGCGACGACCCGACGGCCGTCCAGGCCGCGACGCGGCGCATGGCCGAGATCAACGACGCCTACACGGCGCTGACCCGCGAGGCGGCGGCGGACCGCCGGGCACGAGACGGCGAGCGTGCCGACTTCGAGGACGCACCCGCACCGCGCCGCGGCGGGCCGCCACGGCCCCGTCCGACCCGGCCGGTGACGCGTCACCTGGACATGACCGGCACGTTCCGGCAGCGCAACCAGGCGACCAGACACGACGGCGCCGGGGCCGGCGCTGGGGCCGCGGCACCCGAGCACCGCGCCACAGCACCCGCCGCCCAGCCGCCGCTGCGCGGTGAGCGTGTCCAGGGCGAGCCACCGCGCGCATCTACGCCGACCGGACCGCTCGAGCGAGGCCGGCTCCGTGATTTCCGCCGGCCCAAGCCGCCGAAGCTCGACGTGGCTCGCGAGCACCTGATGGAGTTCGGGAAGTTCCACGGGCACACGCTGGGCCAGATCGCCGCCTTCGAACCTTCGTACATCGACTGGGTCGCAGGCACCGTCACGCGCGACCCCGATCTCGTCGCCGCGGCCCGGGTCGTCCAGGCGGATCTCGACGCCCGTGGCGTCTCGCGCCGGTCGCACCCGGTGCCGGTCCGCCCGGGTCGCACGGCCTGAACACGAAGATCGCCCCCCGATATCGGGGGGCGATCGATGCGATATCCGCGCCGTAGCGATAAGTGCTGCCGTCCCTGCGACCTTACGGGCCTGATGGCCGAAGATCGGTTACTCGGCTCGTGATCGGGACCCGGGATCCCTCCCTCGAACCTCCTCGAGAAAGCGTCCGTTTCCTGATCCGTGGCGCGACGCCCCAGGTGCTGTTCCCGGTTCGATCGCGGGTCGGCTTAAGCGGAACACTACGTCGATTTCCGTAGACGGGGCAATGGCACTTACAGGCCCAATCGCAGACGGCGATGGTCGGGCGCAGGGACGCACCGCCAGTGGGACGCCCGTACCAGGTGCCCGGACGCACCGACCCGGTGCCTTTCGTTCAGGGCGAGGGTGGATCCGGAGGCCTTCGGGGCGGTCTCCCGTAGGCTAGGACCGTGTCACGACTCCTCGCCGCGCGAGCCCTCTTCGTCGCGCTCCTGGTCGCCCTCCTCACCGCTGCCTGCGGCGCGTCGCCGGCTGCCTCGTTCGACCCGAGCGGACCGTGCGCGCAGGACGGATCCGCGCCGGGCGCGTACCCGGAACTCGAGGCGATGGTGCCGCCGATCTACGAGGACGCGCCGCCCGAAACCCTCGATTCGGGGCGGCATTGCACGGCCGAGAGTCTCGGCAGCCTGCGGGGGGCCGGCATCGACGAGGTGCGCTTCGCCGGCGGCACCTGGGGGTTCGGCGGGATCCGCGCCGCGGCGCTCGCCGTGTTCAGCGCCCCGGGCCTGACCGCCGACGCGATGGCCGACTTCTATGCGGCCAGCGCACGCACGGCCAACCGAACCCTGGTCACCGCCGAAAGCGAGCCGACGCTCGCCGGTCGCCAGGTCCATCGCATCGACACGGAGACGGGCCCCCGCCAGCAGACCGTGGTCGTGTGGCCCGCGGCCGAGCCCGATGTCGTCAATGTCGTCATCACCAACGACCTGCCAGACCCGAAGATCGAGGCCGCGATCGAGGCATTCGGTGGGCCGTGAGGGACGTTCGCGACGATGCGGGTCGGCCGTGATCGGCGCCGCCCGGTGCTAGAGTCGGCGCCATGACCGATCGGTCGACGTCGAAGCCGTCCGACGTCGCGTCTCGCCGCGCCGCCTGGGAAGCCGAGCGCCGTGATCCGGCCCTCGGCCGCGCGCCCGAGCGCAAGGCGCGCTTCTCGACGATCAGCGACATGCCCATCGAGGGCCTGTACGGGCCGTGGTCGCTCGCGGAGGACGCCGAGGCACGCATCGGCCTGCCGGGCGATCCGCCATTCACCCGCGGCATCCATCCGACCGGTTATCGAAGCCGCCTGTGGACGATGCGGATGTTCGCCGGGTTCGGAGCGGCCGAGGACACGAACGCCCGCTTCCAGGGGCTGCTGTCGGCCGGCCAGACCGGCCTGTCGATCGCCTACGACATGCCGACGCTGTACGGCTACGACACCGACGACGCCGAGGCGGAAGGCGAGTTCGGGACGTGCGGCGTCGCCGTGAGCTCGCTCGCGGACATGGAGGTCCTGCTCGACGGCCTGCCGCTCGAACGCGTGTCCACCTCGATGACGATCAACTCGCCGGCCGCGCCGATCTGGGCGATGTACATCGTCGCCGCCGAGAAGGCCGGCGTGCCCCGCGATCGACTGGAAGGCACGACCCAGAACGACATCCTCAAGGAGTTCATCGCCCAGAAGGAATTCCTGTTCCCGCCCGAGCCGTCGATGCGCCTCGTGACCGACACGATCGAGTTCGGGACGCGCGAGATGCCGCGCTGGAACACGATCTCGATCTCGGGCTATCACATCCGGGAGGCGGGATCGACGGCCGTCCAGGAGCTGGCGTTCACGATCGCCGACGGGATGGCCTACGTCGAGGCCGCCCTGGAACGCGGGCTGCGCATCGACGACTTCGCCCCGCGGCTGTCGTTCTTCTTCAACTCGCATTCGGACTTCTTCGAGGAGATCGCGAAGTTCCGCGCGAGCCGCCGCATCTGGCACGACCTCATGACCGGGCGCTATCACGCCGAGAACGAGCGCAGTGCCTGGATGCGGTTCCATACCCAGACCGCCGGGGTGTCGCTGACGCCGCAGCAGCCGCTGAACAACCTGACCCGGGTCGCCCTGCAGGCGCTGGCAGGCGTCCTGGGTGGCACCCAGTCGCTCCACACCGACGCCTACGACGAGGCGCTCGCGGTCCCGACGGCCGAAGCGGCCCTGCTCGCCCTCCGCCAGCAGCAGATCATCGCCGAGGAGAGCGGGGTGGACGCCACGGTCGATCCGCTCGGTGGCTCGTGGTTCGTCGAGGCCCTGACCGACGAGACCGAGCGCCAGGTCTGGCGCTACCTCGACGAGATCGACCGACGCGGGGGCATGGTCGCCGCGGTGAAGGAGGGCTACCCGCAGCGTGAGATCGCCGACGCGGCCTATCGCTACCAGCGCGAGTTCGACGCTGGGGAGCGGCGGGTCGTCGGCGTCAACGCGCATGTCAACGCAGACGAGGAGACTCGGGTCCCGGTGCTGGCCGTGCCACCGGGCTCGCTGGAGCGACACCTGGCGCGCCTCGAGCGGACCCGCAGCGAGCGGGACGCGACCGCCGTCGAGGCCGCGCTCAAGGGCCTCCGCGAGGCGGCGTCCCGCCCTGGGACCAGCGAGACCAACCTCATGCCGCACTTCATCCGTTGCGCCGAGGCGTACGCGACGCTCGGTGAGCAGTGCGCCGTGCTGCGCGGCGTCTTCGGGGAGTACCGCGAACCCGTCGCCGTCTGAGGACTAGGCCGGCTCCGGCGGCGCCGGTCGTGGCCGGAACGACCGGCTGACCCAGAGCAGGAGGCCGGCGGCGGCTCCCAGCACGATGACGATGGCGGACGCTCCCGCGGCGCCGAACGTCGCCAGGATCAGACCGACCAGCCCCGCGACCAACAGGAACGCCTGGCCGGCGGCCGGCGATCGATCCGGAAGGGCAGGGGTCTCCGGGTGCATCGCCCGTCGCTCGCGACGATCCCAGTCGTGCCAGCGACCCAGGCCGACCTTGGCCAGCAGGAAGAACAGGACGAAGAGCAGGCCGAGGCCCAGCAGCGGCGGCCCCAGGCTCGCCAGTCTCTCGGCAAAGGCTTCGAGCCCGATGGTCGAGAGGAGCGCCCCGGCGATCGATGCGGCGGCCTCGATCGGCACGGTGATGAGCTCGTGACCGGGCAACCTGCCCCAGACCGCCGCGATGCCGTCGCCGGCGCGGGTCAGCCGCTGGTCGCCGCCGGCCTGCAGCACGATGAGGATGGCAGCCGTGATGACCGCCCCCATCGCGCAGAGCCAGCCCCACGACGCGAGGGCGGCGACCCGTTCCCGGCGCCACAGGACGCGCCGGGTTCGGTCAGCGTCGTCGCGGAAGAACCGGGATGCCGAGGCGTCGCCCAGGGCGGCATCGAGGTGCCGGACGAGCGGGACGAGGAAGCCCTCCGGGTTGGCCCAGTAGCCGCCGTGATCGGTGAGGACGTTCATCTCGTTCGTGATCGGGCGGCTCTCGACGACGATCGTCGGCGCCGCCGGGTCCAGCTTGGCCTCGCTCGCCAGCCCGGCCATGGTCTGCCCTGACGTCCCCACGTTCGCCCGCAGGAGCCATGGCGCACCCGCGTCGGCGGTCTGCACGACCGCGGCCACGGCCGGATCCACGACGGGTGCTGCCGGCTCGCCGACGGGTGGTGCCGCGGGTCGCCGGGGGGTGCGGCTGGATCGCCGGCTGCGCCCGCGCCAGCGTCGGCGGCCAAATCCTCGACCGCCGACGCCGTGAGGCCGCCGCGCGCCGGCAGCGGGCCGGCGGGGGCCGGATCGTACGACGCCCAGAAGTCGACCCAGCGGAGACCCGGTCGTGCCCGCGCGAGGTTGCCGACCAACCGATGTCCGGGCGTGATCTCCTGGACGTCGGGGTCGGCCGCCAGGCGCCACGCCAGCCCGAGGCCCTGGCCCAGGGTGATGAGCTTGTCGACGCGCAGATGCGCGTAGGCCGGATCGAGCAGCATCTCGAAGGTCACGAGCGCGCCACCCGAGTGCGCGACGATCACGATCGCGTCGCATTCGTCCTCGAGCATGAGCTCGATGCTGCGGGCGACGCGAGCACGGACGTTCGCCGACTGAACGGGTTCGTCGAGGATGACGGGCAGATCGCCGAACCACTCGACGAGGAAGCTGTCGAGCATCCGGCGAGCGGCGAAATCCTGGATGACCGGGATGGGGACGCGCCGCAGCAGGTCGTAACCCGCCAGGACGACCGCGCCCAGGCCGCCGACGAGCCAGCCCACGGGCTTGGCGCCGAACGCCCGTGACTGAACGTGGTCCAGCTCCTCGATGAGCCGCCAGCGCAGGGGCGGCTGCTCGGCGTTCAGCAGGTTCCGCTCCGTGGCGAGGCCTCGCAGGTGCGGCGCCCGGGACCGATATCCCTGCGCGATGCCGGAGACCACGACCCGCATCCGCCGACGCAGGTAGTCGATGACCCGACCCAGGCTCGGTGCCCGCAGGTCGGAGGCCCACCACGCCTCGGTCACGACCCACGTCGTCTCGGGGATGCCCCCATGCGCGGGGACGACGATCTCGAGGTAGGGCGGTGATGCCGCCGCGAGGCTGAACTCGGCTCGCCAGACGGGGTCGTCGATCCGGTCCGAGCTGGCCGGCGCGGCAGACGGGCCACCATCCCGCGCGGCGCGCCAGTCGGTCAGGAGCTCCACGATCGGGGCCGACCAGTCGAGGAACGTCTCCGCCGGCGGTTGGGTCCCGATGCCGTGCACGAACAGGACCCCGGTCCGTCGGGCGATCTCGAACGGGAGGTCGAGCGCCCCGGCGTCGGCCGCGAGCTCCGATGGCGGATCCAGGGCCGGTTCGGACGCCCGCGCGCCGGTCGGCTCGGCCTCGGAAAACTCGGTTGGCTGGTCGTCGCCCCGCCGGTCGTCCATCGGTCGCGACTCTACCATCGGCCCGTCGTCGCGAGCGGTCGGCTTGCGCGTCTACCATGGGGCGCATGTATCTCGATGCGATGGAGTTCCTCGAGGAGGAGCGCGACGCTTGGGCACCGTACGAGGCCCTGGCCGACCTGTCCGACGAGCAGCTGGCGCAGCCGCAAGACGAGGCCCACGGCTGGTCCGGCCGCGACCTGATGGCCCACCTGCTGGCGTGGCAGGAGATCGCCCTTCGGGCGGCCAAGGAGCTCGCGGTCAACGAGACGAGCCAGGCCCTGGCCCAGGAGAGCGCGGATCGGGAAGCCCGCGGCCTGGATGCCATCAACGCGGACATCGAGGCGACCTGGGCGGCCGTGCCGATGGCCGAGCTACGCGACCGGTTCGCGACCCAGCCCGGCGAGCTGCGCGGCTACCTGACGGTCGTGCCCGAGACGCGCTGGCTCAAGCACGCCAAGAATCTCGAGTCGTTCCGGGACGAGACCGTCGAGCACTACGAGGAGCACGCCGACGACCTGCGCGCGATCCTCAGCGCGGCGGCGGCCGGGTGACGCTGCGCGAGGTCATCGACGCGGCGGGTGTGCAGTACGGCCTGGACGCCCGCGCCACGACGGCGGATGACGGCTCCGTCACGTGGACGCGTGGGGAGCAGGTCTTCGCAACGCTCTCCGCGGACGGGACGACGGCCTCGTTCCTGCTGGACCCCCTCGTCGCGGGTGCTGCCGCGCGAACACCGGACGTGCGGGCATCGGCCCGCGGTCGTGGCTGGGTCGACATGACCCCGCGCGTGGTCGACGGCCACGCCGCCGATCGGGCAGGTGCCTGGTTCCTGTCCGCTTACCGCCGCCTAACGGGCCCGGGCGCCTAGTCCGCCGGGAATCGAACGACCACGGCCGAAGCCGTGGTCATCCTGGCGCGGGAGCTTGGGAGCGGGTCAGTCGGCGGAGACGGACTCCGTGGCGGGAGTATCGGCCGCAGCGGTTTCGAATTCGGCCAGGCCGAACTGCACTTCGAGCTGCTCGAGCGGTCGGAAGCCGACGACGCCCTGGGGCGTGGCGCCCGGCTTGAAGAAGGCGATCGTCGGGATGCTCATGATGTTGAACGCCTGGGAGAGGCGCGGGTTCGCGTCCACGTCGACCTTGACGACGTCGACCTTGCCGTCGTACTTGGCCGCGAGCTTCTCCATCTCGGGGGCGACCATCTTGCAGGGCCCGCACCACACGGCCCAGAAGTCGACGACCGTGGGTCGCTCCGACTTGAGGACGAGCTCCTCGAAGTTCTCGTCGGTGACGTGCCTGATCTCCGCCATTGATGTGCCTCCTCCCGCCTAGCGGGCGATGTCCTGGATGAGTCGATACGCCTCGAGGACGCGCTGGTCCGTGAGGCGGTAGAGGATGGTGTTGCCGTCACGCCGGCTGGTCACGAGACCGGCTCGGCGGAGCACCGCGAGGTGCTGGCTCATGTTGGGAACCTGGCAGCCGACCCGGGTGCTGAGGTCGCTGACCGAGAGCTCGCCGATGGCGAGTGACTCGAGGACACACAGGCGCTTGGGATCCGCGAGGGCTCGACCGACGGCGGCGTAGCGCTCACGATCGGGCTCGGCGGAGACTGGCAGGTAATCCAACACTGCAGATACGTTATCAGTGTTTGCGCAAACACGCAAGTAGACGCACGCTCAGGCGAAGAACGGCGGGGAAGTCAGGCAGTAGCCGTCCAGCGCATCCGTCGGGCCGTCGGTGAAGAACAGCATCACGAACGGATCGACGTGGAAACCGCGGCCAAGCAGGTGATCGAGACCCCGACGGGCGGTCAGCGGCAGGTCGAAGGTCACCTCGTCGTGACCAGCCGCAGCGGCGGCCGTCTCGCCGTCGGCCAGGAGGGCCGGCAGGTCGCCCGGATCGAGCGTCCCGTACGGTCCGCCCCAGCCCGGGCGGGACGCGTGGTAGCCGTACCCGACGGCCCGGCCGCCGCGTCGATACAGCCAGCCCGACCGCTGACCGGCGAGCCAGGCATGGTCCGGGTCGCGCCGAAACCCGAGGATCTCGCGGTCGATCTCGGCGAGCTCGTCGAACGGCGGCGCCTCTGGGTCGATCGGTTCGCGCTCGAGGTCGGTTGCGACGGTGCACGGTCGAGGTGCGCCGTGGAGACCGATGATCGCGAGGCGGGCGTCGAGCCCGGTCCGCAGGTAGCGCGCGATCGCTCGCGGATCCAGGGTCGCCACGATGGCCCGGTGGCGCGCCCCATCGGCGTCGAACGACCGGGCGAGCAACTCGCGGCCGACGCCGCCGGACTGCGTCTCGGGGAGCACGAAGAACTCGGTCAGCTCGCGGACGCCGTCGCGGAGGATGGACCGCGCGTACCCGATCGCCTCGCCGGTGGCCTCGTCCTCGGCGATCCACCACGCGTCACCGGTCGCGGCGAGGTGGTCGAACAGGGGCCGGCGGATGTCCCACGCGGCTGGATCGCCAGCGGTGGAGTTCGCGGCACCGCCCGTGCGCCGTCCGAGGTCGTCGATGGTGCGCTCGAAGATGTCGAAGCACAGGCGTGAATCGGCGGGCGTCCCGAGCCGGTAGCGAGCCATGACCCGAGCGTACGCCGTGCGATACTCCGCCGCATGCCCGAGGTCGACGCACGCGCCGAGCCCGAACTCGACGTCCCGATCGGGGACATCCGGGCCGCCGCCGACCGTCTGTCCGGCCTCGTCCACCGCACGCCGGTCCTGACCTCGACCACGGCGGCCGCCTGGACCCGGGTCGCGACCGGCGCCACGTTGCGCGACGAGCGCCTGTACCTCAAGGCCGAGCACCTGCAGAAGACCGGGTCGTTCAAGGCCCGCGGGATGTCGAACCGGATCGCGACCCTCACGCCGGAGGCGCGCGAGCGGGGCGTCATCACGTTGTCGGCGGGGAACGCCGGGCAGGCGTACGGATGGGCCGGTCGCGCGGTCGGCGTGCCGGTCACGGTCGTCATGCCGGCGGGCGCGGTGCGATCCAAGGTCGAGGCATGCCTCGGCTACGGCGCGCGGGTCGTCCTGCACGGCGACCACGTCGGCGACACCTTCGCCGAGATGGAGCGGATCCGCGACGTCGAGGGCCTGACGTTCGTGCATCCGTTCAACGACCCTGCCGTCATCGCCGGCAACGGGACGGCCGGCCTCGAGTTCCTCGAGGACGTGCCCGACCTCGACCTGCTCGTGGTCGGCGTCGGCGGTGGCGGGCTGATCTCCGGCGTCGCGGCGGCCGCCAAGGGGGTGCGTCCGGGGATCCGGGTCATCGGGGTGGAGCCGGAGCGGTCCAACGCGCTGTCGCTGGCGCTCGAACGGGACGAGATCGTCACGATCCAGCCGCAGTCGGTCGCCGATGGGCTCGGGGCGCCCTTCGCTGGCGTGTGGACGCTGGCGATGGCCCGGCGCTACGTCGACGACATCGTGCTGCTCGACGACCCGACGATCCTGGCGGGTCTGCGGTTCGCGCTGGAGCGGCTCAAGCAGGTCGTGGAGCCGGCGGGCGCGGCAGCCCTGGCGGCGGTCCTGGCCGGCCGGATCGAGATCCGCGATGGCGAGCGGGTCGGCGTGCTGCTGTCGGGCGGGAACGTCGAGGTCAGCCGGCTCGGCGAGCTCATGGCCGCGGCCGGGACGCTGCCAGGCGGAGCGACGTGACCGACGAGGAGGCGGCGGAACCGTCCTGCCTCGCTCCGGCGCGGCTGAGCCACCGTGGGTGAGCCCGCCCGCGCCGACGCCGACGCCGGCCGCGCCGCCCGAGTCTGGGGCGCCGACCGAGACTTCCAGGGAGCCCGTCGCTCCGTCGTGGGCCGCGCCGGTCGAACCCCCCGTCGCGCCGCCACTAACGCCCCCCGATCCCGCCGCCGCGCCACTGGCGCCGGCCACCCCGTTGCCGCCGCCGGGGCCCGCCACGCCTGCCACGCCCGCGGCCCCAAGCGCTCCGCCCCCGGAGATCCCGCTCGTCACGACGAGTCGACTGCTGACCGCGAGCTTCGACCTCCTGGGTCGCTCGGGCGCCGACATGCGCCGCGCATCGTTCTACATCGGTCTGATCATCCTTGGGACGGTCGGTCCGCTCGCGCTCGCGTCGTGGGGCTTGATCGTGGTCGAGACGGAGCGTGGCTTCGCCGAATTCGAGGAGGGCATCGCCCCGACCGCCGAGGCGCTGTTCGCCGGCCTCGGCCTGCTGGCGTTCACCGGCTTCGTCGTCGCGTGGGTCGAATCCCGGACCCTGGCCATGGCGGTCCTCGGCGAGTCGCATGATCGAGCGGCCCGTATCGACTCGCCGAGCCCTGGCGCGGTCACGCCGGATGTTCTGGTCCGCGATCCTGGCGTCGTTCCTCGCGAGCATCCCGGTGTTCTTCGTCCAGGGCGTCGTGTCCGAGTTCTTCGCGCCGACCTTCGGGGAGGCGGTCGAGGCGTCGGTCATCACCTCCACCCTGGTCACGGCGCTGATCGGCGGGCCGTTCGCCTACGTTCTGGCCGGTGTCGTGCTTGGGGACGTCAACCCGTTCGAGGCGCTCCGCCGCTCGTTCTGGGTCTTCCGTGCCCGCAAGATGGCCGCCGCGATCGTGGTCGTGTTCGAGACGATCACCGCGCTCCTGGTCCTGTTCGGCATCTCGGCCGGACTGGACATCGTGTTGCGGCTGTTCGGGAGTCTCGGCTTCGGACCCGAGTCGTCCGTGATCGGACTGGCCGCCACGACGATCGGGGTCGTGGCGGTGACGTTCGCGTTCGGGACGCTGATCTTCACGGTGACCGCGATCACGGTGGCGCCCCAGGTCGTCATGTTCCTGGGCCTGACCCACGCGACCCACGGGCTCGATCGCGTTCGACCCGGCGGTCCGGAGGACCCGGACATCCGACTTCCTGGGCGTCCCCGGTTCCGCTGGCTGACCCGCTCGATGCTGCTCGGGTTCATGCTCGGTGCCGCCGGTCTGGCGCTGACCGTTTCGACGATCGTCGGCTAGGCGACGCTCGGTTCCAAGCGCCGGTCCCGGTTCACGTGCTCAGTCCACGCCGAGGGCGTGGAGCCGGTCGTCGTCGATGCCCAGGTGGTGCGCGAGCTCATGGACGACGGTGACCCAGACCTCGTCGGCCAGATCGTCGGGATCCGCGAAATCCGCCTCGAGTGGCAGCCGGAAGAGCACGATCCGGTTCGGCTCGGCGACCCAGTCGGCGCCCCATTCGGTTCGCGGGATCCCCTCGTACAGGCCGTACAACGTGTCGCCGTTCTCGATCTCGCTGCGGGTCAGCTGGTCGGGCGTCGGCTCGTCGTCGATGACGATCGCGACTTCCTCCAGCGCCGCCGCGAACGGCATCGGGATCGTCGCGAGGGCCTCGTCGACGAGGTCTTCGAAGCGGCGATGGCTGGTGAGTCGGGACGAGGCTCGGCCCCGCGCTGAGCGGGAACCTCGGCGGCGCTTCGGCATGGCGCCCGTATCCTAGGGCCGATGGAGCCGTCACCCCCCACCGTACCGACACCGGATCCGGCGCTCGAACCGGATGGGTTCGTGGTCGTGGCCGAGTCCGGGGACCGGATCCATTTTCTGGACTGGGGCGGGCCTGCGGGAGCGGCTGGGCAGCCTGGGATCCTGGCCATCCACGGGCTCTCGCAGACCGGCTGGATCTGGGCCCCGGTCGCGCGCCGTCTCGGGGGACCCGCGGGCTCACGGCGGTTCGTCTCGATGGACCTGCGCGGCCACGGGCTCTCGGACGCGCCCACCGATGACGGCGCCTACGACCTACCGATCCTCGCCTCGGACGTCGTGGCGGTCGCCGAAGGCTCCGGTCTGCTCGACGCGGACCGCGAGGCCGGCATGGGCGTCGTGCTCGTCGGGCATGGGTTCGGGGCGATCGTGGCCGCGACCTCCGCGATCGAGCTCGGCGCGAGCTGCGCGGGCCTCGTCCTCGTGGACGGCGGTTGGGAGTCCCTGGAAGCGAGCACCGGCGTCGACGTCGACGAATTCCTGCGCGGCATCGACGAGCCACCCGAGGTCATGCGGTCATTGACGGCGTACCTGCGTGACCGCTCCCGGTTCGATCCGGCGACCTGGGACGCGGACCAGGATCGAGCGGCCCGGGCCACAGTCGTGGAGACGCATGCCGGTCGGGTCGTCCCGGCCACACGGCCGCACGCGCTCGAGGCCTCCGTGCGGGCGATGTTCACGTACGACCCGGTCGCGACGTTGGCAGCCGTTGCCGCGCCAGTCACTGCCCTCGTCGCCGCGGACGACGATGCCGGATCGCGAGCGTTGGCGCTGGGCGCGGTCTCGGTGGCGCGGGTGGCCGCCGGGCGATCGGCCGATCAGGAGCCTGTCGTTCGGCCACGACGGCCACAACCTGATGCGCTACCGTCCGAGCGAGGTCGCCGCGGCCATCGCGTCGGTCGGCGGCGCCGGCACCTGACGAGGTCCCATGCAGGTCGTCTACAGCCCGAACCACCTGGCCCACGACATCGACACCGAGACCTACATGGGCATCGGCGTGCCGGCCAATGAGGTCGCCGAACGCGCGGAGAAGATCCGGGCCGCGCTCGAGGCGGACGGTGGCTTCACGCTGACCGGGCCGACCGAGCACGGCGAGGACCCGATCACCGCGGTCCACGACGAAGGCCTGCTGCGCTTCCTCGAGACCGCGTGGTCCGAGGTGCGCAGCCAGAACATCCCGCGGGCGTTCCTTTCGGCCGACACCTACCCGAACCGCGCCATGTTCGACGGCATGAGCCCCGAGGCGATCGCCCGGCTCGTGCGCGAGCCGCGTCCATGTCGGCGGTCGGGCCGGATTCTGGGGCCTGGATTCGGCGGCGCCGCTGGTCGCAGGTACGTACGCGGCCGCCCGGTCGGCCGTGGATGTCGCGCTGACGACCGCGGACCTCGTGCTGGCCGGCGAGACGGCGGCGTACGGCCTGTGCCGCCCACCCGGCCACCACGCGGCGCGGGCGATGTACGGCGGCTACTGCTTCTTCAACAACGCTGCGATCGCCGCGCACGCGATCACGCAGGCCACCGGGGAGCGGGTCGCGATCATCGACGTCGACTACCACCACGGCAACGGCACGCAGCAGATCTTCTGGCGTCGCGGCGACGTCCGGTACGTCTCGATCCACGCCGATCCGGACCGCCAGTACCCGTATTTCCTGGGCCGAGCCGACGAGACGGGGGAGGGCGATGGCGCCGGCGAGAACCTGAACATCCCGCTCCGGGCCGGCGCCACGAACGACGACTACCTCGAGGCCACGGACCGGGCCATCGAGGCGATCGCGGCAGCGCCCGGATCCGTCGTCGTGGTCTCGCTCGGCTTCGACACGTACGGCCTCGACCCGATCGGCGATTTCGCGCTGACGACGGACGTCTACCACGAGGTCGGCCGCCGCGTCGCGGCGCTGGGTCGGCGCCTCGTGATCCTCCAGGAAGGCGGCTATCACCGGCCGTCGCTCGGCGAGAACGCCCGGGCCTGGCTGCGCGGCGCCGAGGGCCGCGAGTTCGATCCCGTTGCCGTCGGGCGGCTTCAGCGAGGGCGGCGCCGTCGCCGGCTGACACTTGGGCGTACCATCGCGGCCATGCCCAGCCCGACCGACCTCCCGCCCAACGTCCGACGCCTGGTCGACGAGATCGAGAACGAGATCGGCGAGACGTCGGTCGCCACCGACGACATCACCGGTTCGCGCGGCCGCGACCACGCGGGCGACGCACCCACCGACAACGGCAAGGTCGAAGCCGCCGTCCGCGAGATCCTGCTCGAGATCGGCGAGGACCCCGATCGCCAGGGCCTGCTCGGGACGCCGGAGCGCGTCCACCGCATGTACACCGAGCTGACCGCCGGCTACCACGTCGACCCCGACCGCTTGATCAACGGCGCCATCTTCGATGTCGACTACAGCGAGATGGTCATCGTCAAGGACATCCCGTTCTACTCGCTGTGCGAGCACCACCTCCTGCCGTTCTTCGGGACGGCTGCCGTGGCCTACATCCCGCGCGGCCGGGTCATCGGGCTGTCCAAGATCCCGCGCATCGTCGAGACCTATGCCCGCCGGCTGCAGGTCCAGGAGCGGCTGACCCAGGAGATCGCGCATTTCCTGGAGGATCGGCTGCAGCCGCAGGGCGTCGGCGTCGTCATCGAGGCGACCCACCTGTGCGCGGTCATGCGCGGCGTGCGCAAGCCCGGGACGGTCATGACGACCTCGTCCGTGCTCGGGCTGTTCCGGACCCGCGACCGGACCCGGTCCGAGTTCCTGGACCACCTCGCGCGGCCGGCCCCCGGCGTCTGACCGTGGCCCGGTTCACGGCCCGTCTCGAGCCGATCGAAGGAGGGACGTTCGTCGTCATCCCGGCCGAGGTGGTCGACGCGCTCGGGGCGACCGGTCGGACCTCGGTGGTCGGCACCATCGACGGCCATCCGCTCCGCCACCAGTTCATGCCGTACACGTTCGAGGGCGTCGGCCGGCAGGTCGTGATGGCCGTGAACAAGGCCACGCGCGAGGCGATCGGCAAGGTAGCCGGTGACATGGTCGAGTTCGACCTGGAGCGCGACGAACGGTCGCGCTCGGCCGATGTCGAGATCCCGCCCGAGCTGGCCGAGGCATTGGCTGGCGAACCCGACGGCGAGCGCCGCCTTCGATGCGCCTGGCCCCGTCACGTCGTCGCGAGCACGCCGACCACGTCGCCGCTGCGAAGCGTCCCGAAACGCGCGTCCGTCGCGCGGCGGACGTCGTTGCCCGGCTGCGCGGCTGACGCCGTGCCCGAGGGCGTCGGTCGCGAGGCCGTGCTGCTGAGCGGGCTCTACGGCGCCGGCAAGAGCTCCGTGGCGGCGGAGCTCGCCGACCTGCTGGAACGGGCCCGGATCGGTTACGCGTTGCTGGACCTCGACTTCCTGGCCTGGTTCGACACCGGAAGGGACGACGGCCCAGGCGAAGAGGAGGTGTTCCGGGCGAACCTGACCGCGGTCGTGCGCAACTACGTCGACGCCGGGATCGGCCGGTTCGTCCTGGCCGGGCTGGTCGCAGACGCCGCAGGCCGGGAGCGACTTGCCGACGACCTGGGGATGCCCCTGCGCGTGGTGCGCCTGACCGTGCCCTTCCAGGAGATCGAGCGCCGGCTCCGAGCCGACGTGACGACGGGCCGCGCCGACGATCTGCGGGAGGCGCGGGCACAGCTGCAGCGCGACGACGGAGTCGGCATCGAGGACCTGACGGTCGCGAACGATCGGCCAATCCGCGAAGTCGCGATGCAGGTCCTCGACTGGCTCGGATGGCTCTCCGCCCCCGGGGACAGCGTCAGCCGACCTCGGTGACCGTGATCTTGCCGGCCCCGCCGACGATGTCGACCTGGTACAGGTCGGCGGCCTCGGTGGCGCCCGTGGTCTCCAGCACCGTGTCGCCCGTACCGTTCAGCCGTTGCTGGTCGAAGTCGACCCGGCCGGCGCCGCCCTTGAGGTTCAGGCGGACATGGACCCCGGCCGGTCGTTCGATCCGGACGTTGTTGGCCCCGGCGGTCAGCCGGATGGGAACCTCGCCCGCGGGCTGACCGAGGGTCAGCCGGAGCTGATCGACGCCGCCCGTCAACGCGAACGAGCGAAGGTCCAGCGCCCCGAACTTTCCCTGGAGCTTGCCGGCCCCGCCGACGACCTCGACATCCCACGGGACGGCGGCATTGAGCGAGACGTCGCTCCGCCGTTCGTGCCACGACAACTGCCAGTTGGCGAAGAGGGGCCCCGCGCTCAGGGAACCACTGCCCTTGTACTGGATCGTGACGGTCCCGTCACGCAGCCGAACCTGTGGGACCGACCCTTCGAACCGTGCGCGGTACAGGTCCTCGATATCGGTGGCGCCCCGGAGCAGGAGCTCGTGCGCGCCCGACTTGAACAGGAGGCGCGCCCGGTCCAACCCGCCGATCGGGGCAGCGTGCTCGGATCCACCCCCGCCCGCCTGGTCGCGGGATTCCCTGAGCGCGGTCGCCTCCTCGTGCCTGATCGCCGCCATGCGGGTCAGGAAGTCGTCGATGACGGCCAGCTCGGCCTCCGAGTATTTGCCGATCTCCGACGCGCTCTTGTCGCCGACGAGCGCCATGGCAGCCTCGACACCAGCCATGCGCTCCGGCACGAGCTCGACGATGACCCGCCGGCGGTCGGTCGGATCGGGGACGCGGCGCACATAGCCGGACTGCTCCAGGCGGTCGATCACGCGGGTGACCGCGCCGGTCGTCAGGCCCGTGAGGTCGGACAGCATGCCGGCGGTCGCCGCGCCGCGGTCGAGGAGCACCTCGAGCGCCTCGATATCGGACTCGGACAGGCCGAACCGGAGGGCCACCGTGTGGCCGAACATCGACCCCTGCAGGTTGACGCGGCGCAAGGAGCGGAGAACGGAATCGATCGATTCGCGGTTCATGGTTGACAACATCTCCTCACTTGGGGATTATCTGCGCAGTGCAGATATTGCACCAAGATGCTGACCGGCGCAACTGCTGACCAAATGCAGGATACGCCACGGGAGCGAGGAGTACGAACGATGGCCATGGCACGACCGACGAGTGGCACGATGATCGCCACGCACGACCTGGTCCGAACCTTCAAGAGCCGGAAGAGCGTCGTGGAGGCCGTCCGCGGCGTCGACCTCGAGGTCGGCGCCGGCGAGATCTTCGGCTTCCTCGGCCCGAACGGGGCCGGCAAGACCACGACGCTGCGGATGCTGGCCACCCTGCTGACGCCGACCTCCGGCGATGCGACGATCGCGGGTGCCGACCTGCGGCGCGAGCCTCAGGCGGTCCGCGAGCGGATCGGCTACGTCCCGCAGGGCGGCTCGACCGACCCGGCCGAGACCGGCCGAGGCGAGCTCGTGATCCAGGGCCGGCTCTACGGCATGGACAAGACGAGCGCCCAGCGGCGAGCCAGCGAGGTCCTCGAGACGCTCGATCTCGAGTCCGCTGCGGACCGGTCGATCTCCACGTACTCGGGCGGCATGAAGCGCCGGCTCGAGGTCGGCCTGGGCATCGTCCACCGGCCCGCCGTCCTGTTCCTCGACGAGCCGACCACCGGCCTCGACCCGCAGGCGCGAGCGCGCA
>CAWKLT010000015.1:0-154866 GCA_963850555.1 uncultured Chloroflexia bacterium
CTCCTGCACGAGCAGGTTGCCGAGTTCCGAGTCATCGCCGTTCCGCAGGGTCACCTGCACGCCGGTCTGCTTCGTGAACTCGTCCACCCACGCCTGCGTGAGGGATTCGTGCTGCGCGTTGTAGATCGTGATGCTGCCGCTGATCGGTTCCGCGCTGGGGGTCGCGCTGGGCTCGGGTGCGACCGAGGTCGCTGCCGAGGGGGATGCCGCCGGGGGCGGGCTCGAGGAGGCCCCGCTGCCACCTGCACTACAGGCACTGGCGACGAGCGCCGTCATCACGAGGATGCCCGTCAGGCCGCGCGCCCGCCGGATGGACCGATCGATCATGGAGGATTCCTTCCACGTCACAGCTGCCATTCGACAGGTGCCCATGGGTCATCGACGCAAGGCACCTTGTCATCTGTGCGCAAGGTAGCCTACCGTCGCCATCCTGTCCACAGCGCGGATCACACGATGGAATGGGGTTGGGCACGTGACGCGAATCGGCCTCAGTGCTGGGCCGATGTGGTCGGGGAGGTGGGACTCGAACCCACGATCTCGTGCTCCCAAAGCACGTGCGTTGCCAACTACGCCACTCCCCGGCGGTCTTGTGCTCACGAACCACGCGTGACGCGGAGCACGCCCGGCCGCAGCTAGCCTACAGCGCCCGATCGGTTCCCTCACGGATGCGCGACGAGCGCGCAGTAGACTGCAAGGCCACGCGCACATGGCGCGTCACCGGGGGCGTCACCTGAGGGGTCACGATGGGTACGACGCCAACGCTCAGCTCGCCGGACGTCGACACGCTCGCCGCTTCGCTCAGCGGTCGGCTGCTGCAGCCCGGCGATGAAGGCTACGACGACGCCCGGCGAGTCCACAACGGGCTGATCGATCGCCGCCCGGCGCTGATCGTGCGCTGCCGGACCGCAGCCGACGTCGCCGCGGCGGTGCGCTTCGCCCGTGGTGGCGGGCACGAGATCTCTGTCCGGGGCGGCGGTCACAACGTCGGCGGGCTCGCCGTCGCGGACGACGCCGTGATGATCGACCTGGCCGAGATGAAGGACATCCAGGTCGATCCGGAGGCCCGAACGGCACGCGCCGAGGGGGGCGTGACGTGGGCGGAGCTCAATGCCGCGGCCGGCGAGCACGAGCTTGCGGTCACCGGTGGGGCCATCTCCACGACGGGGATCGCCGGGCTCACGCTCGGCGGCGGGCTCGGCTGGCTCATGCCGAAGTTCGGCCTGGCCGCGGACAACGTCATCGCGATCGAGCTCGTGACTGCCGACGGCGAGATCGTCGAGGTCACGGACGAGTCGGACCCGGATCTCTTCTGGGCGTTGCGCGGCGGCGGCGGCAACTTCGGGATCGCCACCGCGTTCACCTACCGGCTGCACCCGCTCGGCATGGTGACGGGCGGGCTGATCGCGCACCCGATCGACGCGGCCCCGGGGTTGCTGCGCTTCTATCGCGACGCCGTGGCGGACGCCTCGGACGACCTGGAGGTCTTCGCGGGGCTGGTCCACGCCCCGGACGGCTCGGGGTTGCAGCTCTCGGCGCTCGTGGTCTGCCACACCGGGGACCCGGATCAGGCCGAGGCGGACCTGGCCCCGCTCAAGGCCTGGGGCTCGCCGCTGATGGTCGAGGTCGGGCCGATGCCGTATCCGGCCATGAACACCATCCTCGACGAGGGATTTCCACCCGGTTCGCTGAACTACTGGATGTCGAGCTTCACGGGTGGGATCACCGATGCGCTCATCGACCTGGCGGTCGAGCGGTTCGAGACAACGCCGTCGCCGATGAACGCGATCCTGTTCGAGCATTTCCATGGCGCGGTGACACGCGTGCCCGTGACCGAGACCGCGGTCCCACACCGCCAGGAGGGCTTCAATCTGCTGATCCCGTCCGTCTGGCTCGACCCGGCGGACACCGAGAAGAACAAGACCTGGACGCGCGAGACGCACGCGGCCTTGAGCGAGCACCTGGTCGAACGGCGCTGGCTCAACTACCTCGCCGACGATCAGGGCGCGGGCGCGGTGCGTGCAGCGTACGGACCGAACTGGGAGCGGCTCGTCAAGGTGAAGGGCCGCGTGGATCCCGACAACGTGTTCCATCGCAACCACAACATCCCGCCTGACTGATCCGACCCGTACCTGGCAGGACGACGGGGTAACCATTGAGCACCGCCCGTGCAGTGGCTCAGCCCTGACTGGGACCTCGTCGATGCCAAGATCGGCACTGGGGTCGGAACTGGGTGTCGTTCTGGTCGGCTCAGACCACGCCAGCGAACCACACGATTATCGACGCTCCAACGCCAACTAGATCCACGCTCACGCGAGCGATGGCTTCGTGAACCTGCTGACCTGGTCCTGCTCGGTTGGAACCCGCTCGACCGCCGCGGCGCGGCGGTCGAGTCGGTCCCTGGATCTAGTTCGGGAAGGAGAACTTCTCGGTCACGGTGGCGTAGGCGTCCACGATGCCGTGGCCGTAGAAGCCGTTGAACTCGGTGGTGCCCTCGCAGAGCGCGGTGAACTCGGCCGAACGCCCCTCGTCCAGGTAGTCGACGAGCGGCGGGACCGGGCAGGCATGCTCGGCGGCGCCCTCGATCAGGATGTGCTCGGTCTTGCGGGGGGCGAGCCGCAGGCCGCCCTTGTGGCGCGGATCCTTGACCCCGAAGCGACTCACGGCGAGCGCCGAGACGCCGGTCACGTGCGGTGAGGCCATCGAGGTGCCCTGGAGATACGCGTAGTAGCCGCAGGTGCTTCCGTCGCAGTCCTTCATGATCCCGAGGCCCGTCCCGGCGGGGGTGATGTTGCCAGCCGGGTCGACCAGGCCGTCGGCCTGGAGGATGTGGAGCGGATAGCTCGAGAGGATCTGGTTGCCGTTCGTCCGGAAGGTCGGAGTCCCGAAGCCGTCACGGAACCAGCCACCGGGAGCGGACACCGAGATCTGCTCGAGTCCGTAGTTCGAGTAGTCGGCCTTCGCGGTGCTCGGACCGAGCGCGGACACGCCGATCACGTGATTGCCTTCGACGGGCAGGTCCCAGCAGGACGCGTTGTCGATCGGACGCGCGTACTCCTCGCCGGGCGGGAAGTCGGGGCTCGAGAAGTCGGTCCGCGGGTGGCCGAGATCTTCGTGGTTGTTGCCGAGCGACCCGACAAGGGTCACGTACTTGGAGTGGGCGTAGTCGAGCGCCCGGTTCATCGCCTCGATGATCGTCCGCTGCTCGAGCTGGTCCTCCGGCGAATCGGCAGGATTGGCCGTGCAGTTATAGAGCCACGGATCGACGTAGAACGACATGTTGATGACGTCGACGCCGATGTCCGCGCCGTAGGTCAGCGCATTCGTGACCGGGCCCAGGAACAACCAGCCGCCGTCCTGGCCGCCGCGGATGTTGACCAACCTGACGCCGGGAGCCACGCCGGACACGCCGAGGCCATTCGCCGCAGCGGCGACTGTGCCCGCGACATGGGTGCCGTGGCCGCTGTCGTCCACGGTCGGCGGATCGATGCAGGACGGGACCTCGCACGGTCCATCGATGAGCGGGATGTCGGTGACGAAGTTCCGGGAAAGCCCCGGCGCGAGCTGGCCGGCAAGGTCGGGATGCGAGGCGTCGATGCCGGAATCGAGGATGCCGACGAGGACGCGGCTGTCACCGGCGTTGACCGACCGGGCGAGATCCGACTTGACCATGGCGAGACCCCAGAGGAGCGGGTCCAGGGGGTCCATGCCCGCCGTCGATCCGCCGTGTCGCGGACCACCGGCCTTACCTTCATGAAGCGCCTCCACCTCGGGATCGGACACCTTCACGGGGTCCGCTCCCGGCAGTTTGCCGATCGCTCGCTGGCCGCTGGCGCCGAATACGGACTTCGAGGCAGAGACGGCCTCGACGAAGCCTTCCGCCGGCGCCATGACCGTGAAGGTGCCGATCGCGGCGTTGGTGTCGGTGACCGTCCCGCCGGCCGCCTTGATCGCCTTCAGCACGTCGGCCGAGGACGCCTCGGCCTCGGCCAGGACGACGTATTCCGTCTGGCTGTCGGTGGCTGCGGCAACCGGGGCTCCAAGCAGGAGTCCCGCGATGAACAGTCCGGCAGCGATCGTTGTCTGGGCGCGTTTGGTTGACCTGGGCACAGGTTTCTCCTCCGCTGATCCCCGGGTTGGATAGAGGTCCATTCTGGACCCGGCGTCAAATCGACACGGGCCATCGGGGCGCTCGCAACCGCCGTCGGTCGACCCTCGGCGAGCGGTGGGAACTGGTGCGGAGAGTGGGACTCGAACCCGCTCGGTCAGGCCTCGGCGATGACCCCGATCGAGACCCGGAAGCCGGCGCGCTTGTGCTGCGTTGGCATCAGCGTGCCCTGGCCGATCGGCGCGTCACCCGGGAACCAGCGCACCCACTCCTGGTTGAAGGTGTCGAACTCCGCGGGATCGCGCAGCGACCAGTTCGCCCAGACGACCTTCTCGAGGGAGCTCCCGGCCGCTTCCAGCTTGGCCTTGAGGTTCTCCAGGCACTGGCGGGTCTGCTCCTTGATCTGACTGCTGACGACCTGGCCGGTCTCGGGATCGACGGGCCCGATCGACGACACATAGACCATGCCGCCGGCCGTGACCGCGCGACCCTGGCCGACGCTCGGCCGGACCACGTCGAGCGCTTCTCCACCGACCCAGCGGCCCTTCCGCGAGCGGGTCGCGTCAGGGTGATCCGGGTCCTCGGCGGGGATGCCGTATTCGTCGGCGGGCATGTCGATCCCGCTCTGCTTGAACCGGCCCATGAACGTCGGCCGGACACCCGTCGGCTTGAGCACCCCCTCGACCTTGCCTTCGGAAACGCCCGTCTGCTCGAACGCGAAGATGTCCTCCATCAGGATCTCGTCGTCCTCGATCCCGAGCA
The DNA here is from genome assembly GCA_963850555.1 of uncultured Chloroflexia bacterium. Taxonomy (GTDB): domain Bacteria; phylum Chloroflexota; class Limnocylindria; order Limnocylindrales; family CSP1-4; genus SPCO01. The sequence goes on from CAWKLT010000015.1 coordinate 4,868, forward strand.
CCTCGGTGATGTTGACGATCTTGCGCGAGCCGTCTTTGAGGCGGGCCGTGTGGACGATGAGGTCGACGGCAGAGGCGATCTGCTCGCGGATCGCGCGCAGCGGCAGCTCGTAGCCGGTCATGAGGACCATGGTCTCGAGCCGGCGGAGCATGTCCGCAGACGTGTTCGCGTGACCGGTCGACAAGGAACCGTCCTGCCCGGTCGTCATGGCCTGGAGCATGTCCAGCGCCTCACCGGAACGACACTCCCCGACGATGATGCGATCGGGGCGCATGTGCAGGGCGTTGCGCAGCAGGTCCCGGATCGTGATCTCGCCGGTGCCCTCGATATTCGGGGGGCGGGACTCGAGCGTCACGACGTGGACCTGACGGAGCTGCAGCTCGGCGGCGTCCTCGATCGTCACGATCCGCTCGTCCTCGGGGATGAACGAGGACAGGACGTTGAGGGTCGTCGTCTTGCCCGATCCCGTGCCGCCGGACACGAAGACATTCAGCCGGGCCCTGACGCAGGCGTTCAGGAAGTCGAACATCTCGGGCGTCGCCGTGCCGAAGCGGATGAGGTCGTCCACCGTGACCGGCTTGGCCGGGAACTTTCGGACGGTGATCACCGGCCCGACCAGCGAGAGCGGTTCGATGACCGCATTCACGCGGGAACCGTCCGCCAGGCGTGCGTCGACCCTGGGGCTCGTCGCATCGATACGCCGCCCGAGGGGCGTGATGATCCGGTCGATGACGCGCAGGACGTGCTCGTCGTTCAGGAAGTAGCTGTCGACTCGCTGGATCTTGCCCGCCCGCTCGACATACACGTGGCTTGGCCCGTTGACCATGATCTCCGTGATCGTCTCGTCGAGCAGGAGCGGGTCGAGTGGCCCGAGGCCGCCGACCTCCCCGATCAGCTCCTCGATCAGGTGCGCCTTCTCGTCACGCGTGACGACGAAGCCCTCAGACGTGACGACGCGTTCGACGATCGCCGTGACCTTGGCGCGGAGCTCGTCCGGATTGGCGAGGTCAAGGAGCGTGTCGAAGGCGACCATGACCTCGGTCTGGAGTCGGAGCCTGATCTCGTGCAGGAGCTCCTCGCGGGCCGCGCGCCGTTCCGAGCTGATCGGGACCGCGACCGGAGGCGAAGGCACGATGGGTACGGCCGCAGCCGCGGCGGCCTTGGTCTCGGCGGTCTCCAAGAGCTGCTGTTGTGCCCGCTCGACACGCTGGATCAACGACATGACGTGTGTTCCCCTGTCCGGCCTTTGAGTCGCGTCTCGGATGAGTGCTGGTCCGGGCCCCCGTTTCGATCCCCGCCAGGCCGCACGAGCAGGCTGGCTTCGGCGAGGATACCTCTGCCGCGTCGTTATAGGACTATCGGCCTAGCGAATTCGGGTGCGTCCTGGCAACCGGAGGGTAGCGCGTCACGCTCGAGTGCCCGAGCGCGTCACAGGACAAGACGCCGGGCGGTCACGGCAGGCTGATCGATCGCCCGGCGTCCCCACGTCCGCTTCCGGGTAGACTCCGCCGCGGACCGACCACCCACCGAATCGAGGACCATCGCCCGTCGTGCACGCCCGCCGAGTCCGGCCGGAAACCGGACCCATCGACCGCCGCCGCCTCGCCGCGGCCGGTCTTTCGGCGGTGCTCCCGGGGCTCGGTCAGCGTTCAACCGGCGGTCCGCGCCTCGCCGCGGTGTTCCTGGTCCCGTCGCTCGTGATCCTCGTCCTCCTTGGGACGTCCTCCTGTTCGCGACCCAGTCGCCACGCGGCTGGCGGCCATGGTCGTCAGTCCCCGCCCGTCCTGGCGGCGCTGCTGACGCTGAACCTGTCCTGCTCCTCTTCTGGCGGCTGCTCGCCGTCGGGCAGGCGTTCCTGGACACGCGTCGACCGGGACCCACGGGTCGGGTCGGTGTCGTCGGGATCGCGTCATCGTCCTGCTCGTCGTCGTGCCGCACGTGCCGTCTACGATACGGGACGGCGTTCGGCGACACGTTCGCCCGGGTCTTCGGGCCGGCCGGCGGTCTCCGGGCGACGGGCTCGCCCCAAGCCGATCGACCGGGCCCGGCGCGGACGAGCGGCTCAACGTCCTGCTGCTCGGGCGTCGACCGCAGCCCGTCCCGGACGGCGACGCTTACCGACACGATGATGGTCGCCTCGATCGACCCGGTCGGGCAGACCGTGTCAGCTGGTCTCCGTGCCGCGCGACCTGATCGACGTGCCGCTCGGCAACGGCGACGACTTCGGGCCGAAGCTGAACTCGCTGCTCGCCTACGCCGACCGCCACCCGAACGACTTTCCCGACGGCGGCATCGCAGGCGCTCGAGGATGCCATCGGCGCGCTGCTGGGCATCGAGATCCACTACTACGCCCGCATCGAGTTCTTCGGCTTCGTCGACATGGTCGACGCGGTCGGGCGGCGTCGACATCGACGTCACCCAGGGCTTCGACGACCCGACTTACGACGGCTTCGGCTTCGACCAGATGGGCTTCGAGATCACGGCCGGTCGGCATCACCTCGACGGGCTCGATGCGCTCGCCTACGCGCGGGCTCGCGCAAGGCCGGCGGCGAGAGCGACTTCACGCGAGCTGCCCGCCAGCAGCAGGTCCTCGTGGCGCTGCGCGATGCCGTCACCAAGGACGGTTCGCTGCTGTGGGAGCTGCCGCGACTGCTGGATGCGGTCGGCAAGACCGTCAGCTCGGACCTGCCCGTCGAGCGCCTGCCGGAGCTAGCCGCCGCGCTCGACCAGATCGAGGACGAGGGTCGATCGTCCGAGCGGTCATCCGCCATCCGCTGGTGCGATCGGCGCAGACCCGCTACGGATCGTCGCTCGTCACCCGACCTCAGCGCGATCCGCGAGGTCGCCGACCGGCTGTTCCCGGAACCCGGGACCGAACCGACGCCCTGGCCGACGCCCGAACCGACGATTGGCGCCGTAGCCGGCGGGCTCAGAACCCGAGGTCGGTCGAGCCGCGTCGCCATCCGGCCGCGCCGCGCGTGCGCGGTGCGAGATCGCGTTCTTCTCGGCCGGGCTCCACTGCCCCAGGGTCCGCCCGCCGGGCGGCTCGGACGCGGGCTCGAAGATCGGGTCGTAGCCGAACCCGCCGGATCCCCGCGGCGCCAGGGCGATCCGCCCGCGACACGTCCCCCGCGCGAACACGAGGCGTTGGCCTCCGCGCGGGCCCGCGTCGCCGGGCAGTGCCAGCGCGAGCACGCACACGTAGCGCGCGCCGCGTCGCGTCCGGCGGCAGGCCATCGAGCTCGGCGAGCAGCTTGGCGTTGTTGTCCGCGTCCGTGGCGTCCTCGCCTGCATACCGCCGTGTCCGGACGCCAGGGCCACCGCCCAGGGCGTCCACCTCGAGGCCGGAGTCGTCGGCCAGGGCCGGCAGGCCGGTCGCGCGGACGGCGAAGCGGGCCTTGATCGCGGCGTTTGTCTCGAACGTCTCGCCGTCCTCGATCGGTTCGCCCGTCACGCCGAGGTCGTCGAGCGAGACGAGCTCGGCGCGGTCGAGGTGGAGCAGCTCGCGGAGCTCGCGGAGCTTGTGCTCGGAGTGGGTCGCGATGACGCAGCCTGGCGCACGTCCGCTCCGACGTGCCGAGGCGACGCTCCTGCTAGCCATCGGCCGGAGGATTCAGCGCCGGACGGTCGCGAGGACCTCGGCCTGGGCCGCGAACAGCTTGGCCAGCCCCTCGTCGGCGAGGTCGAGCATCTCGGTCGCCGATGCGCGGTCGAAGGGCTTGCCTTCGGCCGTGCCCTGCAGCTCGACGTACGTGCCCGCGTCCGTGCCGACGACGTTGAAGTCGACCTCGGCGCTGGAGTCCTCGCTGTAGTCCAGGTCGAGATGGGCCAGGCCGTTGACGATCCCGACCGACACGGCCGCCACCCGTGACGTCAGGTGTCGCTCCATCCCGTAGGTGATGAGGGCGGCGCCGAGCGCCACGTAGCCGCCCGTGATCGAGGCCGTGCGCGTACCGCCGTCCGCCTGGAGGACGTCGCAGTCAACGGTGATCGTCCGCTCGCCAAGCCGGCCGAGGTCGACGACGCCACGCAGCGAGCGCCCGATCAGCCGCTGGATCTCGTGGGTCCGCCCACCGATCCGACCCTTGGCCGACTCGCGGTCCGTTCGCTCGGCCGTGGCCCGCGGCAGCATCGAGTACTCGGCCGTCACCCAGCCCGTGCCCTTGCCGCGCAGATGGGGCGGCACGCGGTCGGCGATCGTGGCGGCGCACAGGACCTGCGTGTCGCCGAACCTGACGAGGCACGACCCCTCGGCCCACTTCTGGACGCCGAGCTGGAAGCTGATCGGGCGGAGGTCGCGCAGGCCGCGCCCGTCGGCGCGGGCACTGGGCGGGCGGTTGCCGATGGTCATGACGTGATCCTCTCTTCCGCCTTGGCGGCATCCCAGAGCTCATCGAGGGCGGCGAAGTCGAGGTCGCGCAGGGCGACCCCGCGGTCCGCCGCCTGGCGCTCCACGCTGGCGAAGCGTCGCCGGAACTTGGCATTGGCGGCGCGCACGGCGGCCTCGGCCTCGACACCACGCTTGCGGGCGACGTTGACGAGGACGAACAACAGGTCTCCGAACTCCTCGGTCCAGGCTGCGGGGTCGGGATCGTCCGCGGCAGCTCGTAGCTCGTCGGCCTCCTCGACGACCTTGTCGAGCACGCCGTCGAGCGACGGCCAGTCGTAGCCGAGGTTCGCGGCTCGCTCCTGCATCTCCTGGCTCGCGGCGAGCGCCGGGAGCGATGCCGAGATGCCGTCGAGGGCGCCACGCGGCGGGGCCACCGGATCGCCCGGCTCCGCGACGTCGGCTTCGGCAGCTCCGGCTTCCGCGCGCTCGTCGGCCTTGATCCGCTCCCACTGCCGGTTCACGTCCGATGCGGTCCGCGCCTCCGCGTCGCCGAAGACGTGGGGATGGCGGCGCACGATCTTGGTCGCGATCGCCGCCTGGACGTCGGCCAGGTCGAAGACCCCGGCCTCGGCGGCCAGCTGGGCGTGGAGCACGACCTGGAGGAGGAGGTCACCGAGCTCGCCGGCCAGCGCAGGCGTCGCGCCCGATTCGAGGGCGTCGTAGACCTCGTACGCCTCTTCGAGCAGGTGCTTGCGCAATGACGCGTGCGTCTGCTCCTGGTCCCACGGGCAGCCGCCGGGGGCGCGCAGGCGGGCACTGATCGCGGGCATCGCCCACGGACCCGCGACCGCCGCCTCAACGGGCACGGGGGCGAGATACACCGGCGTCTCGAGATCCTCGTCGCGGAGGTCGCCGACGCGCGTCGGCGTCGCAGTCCCGAACCGGCCCACGGCGTGGTCGTCCGGGTACGCGCGGGCTAGGACGTCGAGCGGGGCACGGCCGAGCGGCCCGTGACGACCCGGCAACGGGGCAGGCGCCACCGGCGTCGCGGCGTCGCTACTCGGCCCCAGCATCGCGAGCGGCACGATCAGGACCGGCCGGGAGGCCTCGAATGGTGTCGCGATGAGCCACTCGGACGCGATGACCTGGAGGCCGGCCGCCGGATCGAGACCGAACCGGAGTCGCGCCTCGGTCACGAGCGCGTCGAGCACGGCCCCGTGCCTAGCCGGCCGCGGCGTTCGTGATGGCCGGGTCCCGCTCGACCACGACCGCATCCTTCTTGGGCTGGTACCAGTCGGCGAACGCCCGGACGCGGATCTCCTCGAGCTGGCGACCCTCTGGCGTCCGCTCCTCTTCCTTCGCGACCTTGAACAGGTAGCTGCCGTCGTCCGCGACCGTGACCACGTCCGAGGTCTTGCCGATCGCGGTCGCGAAGATGGCCGTCCCGAGTTCCTTCCCGAGCTGGCCCGGGGCGACCCAGCCGAGCTCTCCGCCGCGGCTCGCCTCCTGGCCTTCCGAGAAGTCGCGGGCGAGCTTGGCGAAGTCAGCGCCACCGTCCGCCTGCGTCTTGAGCTTGGCGAGGTCCGGCGCGTGGTTGAGGACCTGGACGATGTGGTACCCGAACTCGGTCTTGATCGGGGCGAGGATCTGGCCATCCGTCGGCTTGGCCTCGAGGATCGGTCCCGAGAACGTCGGGACGTAGCTGCTGTCAGCGCTGACGTACGCGCCGAGCTCGCCGCCCGATCCGTTCGGGCCCCGGGCACTCTCCTCGTCGCTCTCGGCCCGGGCGATCGCGTCGAACTGCGTGGGATCCGCCTGGAGCTTGGCGTACGCGGCGTCGGCGTCGGCCTTGGCCTTGGCCCACGACGGGTCGTCGGGCAGGATCGTGCCGCCCTGGGCGCCAGCCGGATCGTCCTTGGGCGAGTACAGGATGTGGCGAACCTTCACGGCGTCCTCTGGCAGGTCCGCGGTCTCCGTGCTCAGGTAGATCTGGCTGACCTCACGCTGGGGACCGGGCTTCGTGGCGTCCGCGACGACCTTTTCCTCGAGCTTCTCGCGGATCGCATCGGACCGGACCACGGTGCGGTACTTGGCAAGCTCGACGCCGTCGTTGACGAGCTTGTCTGTGTACAGCTCGTCGACGGTCTCGGCATCGATCTCGGTCACGCGACCGATGCGCAGGATCCCATCCTCGCCTTCGATGACGGCCGTCGGGGTGTCGATCTCGGCGGCGAAGAGCGCATCGCTGAACGCCTCGTCCTCCTGGCTCGACTCGGCCTGGATCCAGCCCAGGTCGCCGCCCTGCGCCGCGGTCGAGGAGTCCGTGGAGACGGTCTTCGCGACGTCCTCCCAGGTCTTGCTCCCGCCGACGTCGCGCAATGCAGTGTCGATCTTCGTGCGTGCCGCCGCGATCTGCGCGGCGGTCGGCTCGGTCGGCGTCGGCATCGATCTCCGGCGCGACCTCGATGACCCATGCGTGGCGCGTCTCCGGGGTGGTCGCCTCCTTGAGGAGCCGCGCGTCAATGTCGGTCTCGGCAACGGAAACACCCTCGGTGGCCGCCAGGTCCTCCTGGATGCGGCCGTCGATGATGCGCTCCAGCGAGATCGCGGCCAGCTGCTGGGCCTGCTGCTCGACGAGCTGCGTCTGCTGCTCGGCTTGTGCCTCGGACAGCCGGCCGGCGGCCTTTTGGGTGGCGATCCGGCTTCGCACCTGCGAGAGTCGCCACTGCTCGATGAGCACGCGGTCGCGCAGCTCATCCTTGGAGATCGACTGGCCGGCGACGCTTCCGACCGACGCGAGGTGGTCGTTGTAGTAGGTCAGGGCCACCGCCACGGCAAGGATGAGGACGGCCGCCGCGACGACGATGCCGAAGCCGAGGTTGAGGTAGAAATTCTTGCGGTCGCGGCTCTCCCAGGAAGGCTTCTGGGCGCGTTTGACGACCGGCTTGGCTCGAAAAGTCATCGGGTGTTTAGGTCCTTCGTCGATCGGGATCGGGCGCACAGCATCGAGTGGAGTCGAGCGGGCCGCCGATATCGTACTCTAACGTCGGGTTCGGCCCCGGCGGAGCGAAGCGGCGACCGGAAGCGCCCGCCCACCGCAGGAGGAAGCCCCATCAGCGACCGTTCGCATGTCCGCGGCCGTCGTGTCCTGGTCACGGGCGGTTCCGGGACCATCGGCTCGCGCCTGGTCGACCACCTCGTCGCGGATGGCGCCGACGTCGTGCGTGTCTTCGGACGCGACGAGACCAAGCAGTTCTACCAGCGCCATCGCGTGCCGGCCAAGAGCATCCGCTTCCTCATCGGCGACGTGCGCGACCGCGACCGCATGCTGCGCGCGTGCGAGGGCATCGACATCGTCTTCCACTGCGCCGCGCTCAAGCACGTGGAGTCGGGCGAGTACAACCCGTTCGAGGCGACCCAGACCAACGTCCTGGGCACGCAGAACGTCATCGACGCGTGCCTGGCGACGGGGGTGCGGACGATGATCCTGACCTCGTCCGACAAGGCCGCGAACCCGACCTCGGTCATGGGCGCCAGCAAGCTGCTGGCCGAGAAGCTGGTCAGCGCGGCGACGAACTACCGGGGCTCGCACCCGACCACGTTCGCGAGCGTCCGATTCGGGAACGTGCTGGGGTCGCGTGGCTCCGCGCTGGAGCTGTTCGCGCGACAGGTGGCGGCCGGGGGACCGGTCACCGTCACCGATCCCGAGATGACGCGCTTCGTCATGAGCACGGACCGTGCCGTCGACCTCGCGATCGAGGCGGCCCACGCGGCCGGCGGTGGCGAGGTGTTCGTGTTCAAGATGCCGGCCGTCCGACTCGACGACCTCATCTCAGCGGCCGTCGACGTCGTCGCCCCGATGCACGGGCTCGACCCGGCGAGCATCGCCCGCCAGGCCATCGAGCCACGGGCCGGCGAGAAGGCCTACGAGGAGCTCATGACCGAGGACGAGTCGACGCGGGCGGTCGATATCGGCGAGATGTACGCGGTGCTGCCATCGATCGAGATCGACCCGGGCGTCCGCGCCGCGTACGCCGATCGACCCTCGGCGCCGGTCGGGGCGTACCGCTCGGACGGGGTGCCGCCGCTCGATCGCGAGGCGGTTCGCCAGCTCGTTGCCGAGACGCTCGAGGCGGACCGGCAGGCCGTCGCGCCGTGACCGACGAGATGCGGGCTCCCGGCCGGCACCCGCAGCGGATCCTGGTGACCGGCGCGGCTGGGTTCATCGGGCGCTGGGTCGTGGGCGAGCTGCTCGCCGCTGGCCACGAAGTCCTGCCGATCGACAACCTCGTCGCCGGCGATGTCGCGGCGCTGGACGAGTTCCGCGACCACCCGGGAATGCTGCCGTTCGAGGAAGGCGACGTTCGGGACGCGGCCGCCTGCCGGCGCTGGACAGATGGCGTCGATGCGGTGGCGCACCTCGCCGCGTCGATCTCGGTCCAGGAATCGATCGACGATCCGGCGACGACCTTCGAGAACGACGTGGTCGGCACGTTCAACGTGCTGGAGGCGGCCCGGGCGGTCGGGGCTCGCGTCCTGTTCATGAGCACGTGCATGGTCTACGACCGGGCCGGTGATCGAGGGGATCGACGAGGACCATCCCACCAGGCCCGCCTCGCCGTACGCGGCGTCGAAGCTGTCGGGCGAGGCCCTGACGATGTCCTACTTCCACGCCTACGGCCTGCCGACGACCGTCGTCCGGCCGTTCAACACCTACGGCCCGTTCCAGCGCTCGGTCGGCGAAGGCGGGGTGGTCGCGATCTTCACCCGGCAGTCCCTGCTGGGCGAGGAGCTGCGCATCTACGGCGACGGGACCCAGACGCGCGACCTGCTGTACGTGGAGGACTGTGCGCGGTTCGTGACGTCGGCGCTGCTCTCGGATGGCGCGACCGGTCGGATCCTGAACGCGGGGACGGGTCACGACGTCAGCGTCAACGAGCTGGCGGCGCTCGTTGAACCCGACGCCTCCCGCGTCGTCCACGTCCCACACATCCATCCGCAGAGCGAGATCGCCGTGCTGCGCTGCGACCCACGCCAGGCGGCCGAGACCCTTGGCTGGCGGCCGGAGGTCGACCTGCCGTCGGGGCTGGGACGCGTACGCGACTGGATGGGGTCGCAACTGGCCACGGGCGCCACGGTCCGCTGATGGCCTCACGGTCCGGGTTGCGCCTGGCGATCGACGGCGGCACCCCGGTCCGACCCGCCCTCCTGCCGTATGCCCGCCAGGTCATCGACGATAGCGACGTCGCGGCGGTCAGCGAGGCCCTCCGATCGGACTGGCTCACCACCGGCCCGCGCGTGCCGGAGTTCGAGCACGCGCTCGAGGCGGCGACCGGTGCTCGGCATGCGGTGGCGTTCAGCTCCGGGACGGCGGCCCTCCACGGTGCGGCTGTCGTGGCGGGTCTCGGGCCCGGCGACGAGGCGATCACCACGCCGATGACCTTCGTGGCCACCGCCAACGCCGTCCTGTATGCCGGAGCCACGCCGGTCTTCGCCGACGTGCGGCCGGACGACCTGCTCATCGATCCGTCGCTGGCGGCTCGTGCGGTCGGGCCGGCGACGCGCGCGATCCTCGCAGTCGACTACGCGGGCCACCCAGCCGACTACCCGGCACTCCGGGCCATCGCCGACGGGGCGCCCGGCGGTCGGCTGACAATCATCGCGGATGCCTCCCACTCCCTGGGGGCGACGCTGGACGGGCGGAAGGTCGGGACACTGGCCGACCTCACCGTGCTCTCGCTGCATCCGGCCAAGATCATGACCACGGCCGAGGGTGGCGCCGTCCTGACGGACCGCGACGACCTCGCCGAGCACCTGCGACGGTTCCGCAACCACGGGATCTCGAGCGAGCTCGCGGCGCGACGCGACTGGACCTACGCGATGGTCGAGCTGGGTTACAACTACCGGCTCACGGACATGGCGGCGGCGCTGGGGAGCGCCCAGATCGCACGGCTGGACACGTTCCTCGCCCGGCGTCGCGCGCTCGCGGCAAGGTATCTGGAGCGGCTCGCGGAGCACGCGATGGTGGAGTTGCCAGCGATCGCGGAGGGGGTGGAGCCGGCCTGGCACTTCCTGTTCGCGCGCCTCCGGCTGGATCGGCTGAGCGTGGATCGCGGGGCGGTGTATCAGGCCCTGCGGGCCGAGAACATCGGCGTGAACGTGCACTACATCCCCGTCCACGCGCACCCGTACTACCGAGAGCGGTTCCCCGGGCTGTCGTTCCCGGTCGCGGAGGCCGCCTACGACCGACTCTTGACGCTCCCGCTGCACGCCGGCATGGAGTACCGCGACGTCGACGACGTCGTCGCCGCCCTCGACAAGGTCGCCGACCACTACGTCGAGCGATGACCGCGAGGGAGGCCGCGAGCGGCAGGCCGGACCGGATCGTGGCGGTGATCCAGGCGCGGATGGGCTCGAGCCGGCTGCCCGGCAAGGTCCTCGAGCCGATCGGCGACCGATCGCTGCTGGCCTGGACCGTGGCCGGCGTCCGCGCGATCGCGAACCTGACGACCGTCGTGGTCGCCACGACCACCGAGCCGCGTGACGACGCGCTCGCCGAGGCCGCGACCGCGCTGGGCGCCGAGGTCCACCGCGGACCCGTCCTCGACGTGCTGACCCGATGCTTCGAGGCCGTGGCGCCGTACGAACCGGACCTCGTGGTGCGCCAGACCGCCGACAACCCGTTCCCCGATCCGTCGATCGCGGCCGCCCAGGTCGACGCCCTGCTCGGCAACGGGCTTGACTACGTGGGCATCGCCGGCTGGCCCATCGGGATCGCGGCGGAGGTGTGTCGCATGGAGGCGCTCAGCGCGGCGATGCACGAGGCCACCTCCGCCGCAGACCGGGAGCACGTGATGCCCTACCTGTACCGCCATCCGGAACGGTTCCGGATCGGGACGTTGCCCCGTACGGAGGCCGGGCCGACCGGTGGCGAGCGGTGGCGGTACACCGTCGATACGTCCGCCGACCTGGAGCTCGCTCGCGCGTTGGCACATCGGCTGGGCCACGCGCCGCCGATCTACCTCGACGAGCTCGAAGCGGTCATGGCGGCCGAGCCCGAGCTCGCGTTGCTGAACGCGGCCGTGGTGCAGAAGCCGTGGCAGGTGGCCCAGGCCACGGAGGGCCGCTGATGGACGTCGTGCGGATCGGCGACCGGGCCATTGGGGCGGGCGCCCCCGTCTACGTCATCGCGGAAGCCGGCTCCAACCACGACCGCGACCTCGACCAGGCCCGCCGGCTCATCGATGTCGCGGCCGAGGCCGGCGCCGACGCGGTGAAGTTCCAGACGTTCCGGGCCGACGCGATCGTGGCCGAGACGCCGACACGGGCGGCGTACCTGGACGGGATCCTCCCGGCCGGACAGACGATGTCGGAGCTGTTCGCCCAACTCGAGCTGCCGCGTGAATGGCACGCGACCCTGATGCAGCACGCGACGGAGCGCGGGCTCGACTTCCTGTCGACCCCGTTCGATCACGAGGCGGTCGACCTGCTCGACGAGCTCGGCGTGAAGGCGTTCAAGGTCGCGACCTATGAGCTGTGGCACCTGCCCCTCATCCGCGACATCGCCTCGCGCGGCAAGCCGATCATCTGCTCCACCGGCATGGCCGACATGGCCGACGTGCAGGATGCCGTCGACGTCGTGCGCGAGACCGGCAACGACCAGTTGATCCTGCTGCACTGCGTGGTCAACTATCCCCCGCCGTTTGCCGACCTGAACCTGCGCGCGATCCAGACGATGCGACAGGCCTTCGGCGTGCCGGTCGGCTGGAGCGATCACACGCCCGGCTGGCTGGCGCCGGTCGTGGCGACCGCGATGGGCGCGGCCGTCGTCGAGAAGCACTTCACGACGGACCGGATGCGACCCGGGCCCGATCATCGCTTCGCCCTGGAGCCCGACGAGCTTGCGACTATGGTCCAGGCGATCCGCGACACGTCGGCAGCGCTGGGCACCGGGATCAAGCGGCGCGCCCCCGCCGAGGACGACCTCTACGTCACCGCCCGGCGATCGCTCTTCGCCGCCCGCGCGATCGAGGCGGGCGAGGTGCTCACCGAGGACGACATCGCGATCCTGCGACCCGGGACCGGCCTCGAGGTGCGCGACCGCTCGAAGGTCGTGGGACGTACCGCGCGCCGGCGGATCGAGCGCCACGAGCCCCTCGCCTGGGAGATGTTCTGATCGGCGGTCGACACACGGGGCGCCCGGTCCATCTCGTGACGACGGCGGGCGCCGGGGTGGGTCGAGGCCATCTCTCGCGATCGCTCACCCTGGCCGAGACCCTGGCGGACCTGGGCGCGATCGTGACGCTCTCGTTGGCAGCCGGACGCCTGGAGGGAGCTCCCGCCGCGCGGGCCGAGCGGCTCGGGATCGGGGGCACGTCCGCTGGCGGTCCCGGGTCCGTCGTGGTCATCGACCTGCCGGACCTATCGGGCGTCGAGTCGCGGGCCCCGGTCGGGCGCCTGGTCGTGTTCGACGACCGCGACGCCTTCGCTGGCGAGGCGGCGATCGTGATCCAGCCGTCGATGCCGTCGTGGGCCGGTGCGGGACGTGCCGGTCGCGTCCTGGCGGGGTTCGGGTACGCCCCGGTCGCGCGGGAGTACGTGGATCTGCGCGACGCGGAGGCGGCGCGGAGATCGTCGACACCCGAGGTGGTTGTGTGCTTCGGGGGTAGCGACCCTTCACTCGTCACGCGCCGGCTGGCCGGGGTCCTTTCGGGATCGGACCACTGGCGGACGACGATCATCGTCGGCGCCGACTACGCGGGCGCGGTCGAGGAGCTCCCCTCGGCCGTACACGACCCGGCCGATCTTCCCGCCCGGCTCGCCCGGGCCGACCTCGTGGTGCTGGGCGCCGGCACGATGAAGTTCGAGGTGGCGTGTCTGGGCAGGCCGGCGATCCTGCTCGCCGTTGCCGACGATCAGCTCGCAGCGGGGCCGCCATTCGCGGCCACCGGCGCGGCGGCGTACCTGGGCGACGGCCGGACGATCGCGCCGGACGTCGTGCTGGCCGCCGTCCGCGGGCTCGTGGCGGACCTGGAGCGTCGCGTCGCGATGGGAAGGACCGCCGCGGCCGTGATCGATGGCGGCGGTGCCGTACGGCTTGCGACGGCGATCCTGTCGCTCGGGGGTTAGCGCCTAGCGAATCGCGGCATCCGCCTCGGGCACGGAACGGTCGCGTTCCACGATCTCCCCCGTCTCGATGTACGTCGCGAAGTCGCCCCGGCGCGGCGCGGCGAGGAGCCCGTCGGAGAAATCGACGACCGAGATGCCGACGGGCGGCAGGATCCGGCGCACGACGTCGTCGATGTAGCCCGCGCTCTCTACGAAATGGAGCGTCGATTCGACGGTCTCGCCCGTGCGTGGGTGGGTGGTCGTCTCGATCGGATTCAGGCGCTTCTCGATATCGAGCTTGTGGTACCGCTTGCCGTCGACCTCGTGCGTGCCGTATTCGTGCTGGCCGTAGAAATGCTGGATCGGGCCGCGAAAGTGCAGGTCGGCGCCGATCAGGTGGAGCTCCTTGGCCCCCAGCATCGAGGCGAAATGGATGGCCTGGAGCGTGACCGTACCGCGCCCGAGCCCGGAGACGCCTCGAGGGCCGACCAGGATCCCCTCCTCGCCGGCCGCGTTGCGGTAATGCCGGATGTCCGCCTCGTGCTCATACACGTGACGAAGCAGGAGCAGTGAACCGTCAGCCTGGACATCTGGGCGGCCCTCCTCCTCGGCCAGCCGCAGGCCCGACTCCGAGACGCAGCGGGTGACGCTGGGCGGGACGGGATGGTGGTACCAGTCCCAGAGGTGCGCCTTCGACTCGACCGACAGGAAATAGTCGATCTCCTCGACCATGGTGACGCTACCGTTGAGCCCGACGACGACGTCGTAGCGCTGGTGCAGGCGGCCGTCGAAGGGCAGCACCTCCTTCGCGGACGGCCCGGTCGCGATGATCAGGACCCGGCTGCCCGAATGGCGGCCCTCCAGCACCGAGATTCGTCGTTCCTCCGGTTGCTGGTGGAAGTAGACCCATTCCTTGCCGCGCTGGGGCTTCGGGGGCTTGGGGGCCGTCGACGGCTCTGGGGGAGCCGGTGTCGGGCGCGGTCGGATCCGCGGAACGATGGGCCGGAGGATCGGTTTCAGCGGTCCGAGGAGCCGCCGGAGCGCTGGCATCAACGGCGGAGCTCCATGGGGATGGGGGACGTCCGCATGCTACCGCAGGGCCAGCGAGACGACCCCAGGCTCGCCGGGGGCGCCGTCCGTCGGCGACGCCAGGGGCATGAACCCCGCCCCGGTGAACAGCGCCAGCGAAGCCTGGTTCTGCGGCAACACGTCGGCCAGGATCGTCACCGGCCCGAACACGTCGCGTGCCGCCGCGACCCCGGCGTCCAGGAGCGGACGGGCGAGCCCGTGGCCGCGCGCCTCGGGTGCCACGGTGATCGCGACTTCGACCACCATGGGCGTACGTCGCTCGAAGCGAACGACCCCGATCGGGTGGCCCTCCACCTCCCCGATCCAGAGGCGGGCCTCGCCGGGCGCGGCCAGCCGCTGCTCGAGCCAGCGATGGTGGTCGGTCGGGGCGATCTGGGCATGGTCGCGTGAGGCCGCGCGGGTGGCCGGGTCGTTGACCCAGGTGAGCAACACGTCCTCGTCGCCCGGCTCGACAGGCCGGAGGGCCACGGAGGGCGTGGGTCGGCGGGATGGGCCGGTCAGCGTGAGCCACGCCACGAGGTCGTCGGCGATCCGCTGGCTGGCGGAGCCGGGCTCGAAATGGAGGTCGAGGAACGCCTGCCGCGTGGCGTGATCGACCGGACGCTCCGCGGCGGCATCGAGGGCGGCGAGGACATCGGCGCCGGAGCGGACGGGTATCGCCACGCCCGCGGCCTCGTAGCCGAGCAGGTCGGCCGTCGCGAGGGCCCCGAACATCAGGTTGGGCGTCCCGGTCATCACGGCTTCGGTGAGGACCGTGGAGTAGATGCCGACGTGGGCGTCCGCCGCGGCCAGCAGCTCATACAGATCGATCGATCGGACGAGCGTCATGGGCGGCGGGGTGTGACCGCGAGCCGCAGCGAGCCCCTCGACGACCGCTCGGTACGGCCCCTCGTCCCCCTCGCCCGGGTGCTGCTTGACCACGAGGTGGATGCCAGGCAGCGGCCGATCGACGAGCAGCGACAGGGCCACCGGCACGTGGAACCGCCGTTGCATGGCGCCATGCGTGCCGGACACCACCACCATCCGGTCGCCCGGGGCGACCCCGAGCTCGGCGCGAATGGCGTCGCGATCCACGGCGCTGGGTCGCACGAGATCGAGCCGTGGCGAGCCACCGACGACGACCTCGTCCGGCCGGTACACGCTGGCACCGACGAGGACGTCGCGCTCCCAGCGTCCGAAGACGTACGTCCGGTCCGGCAGCCGGAGCGTCGATGGGCGCGTGGTGTGGATGTAGCCGTTGTGCGCCGGATAGAGGATCCCGTGCTGCACTGCGGCGACCGGGACACGCTCCGCGGCGGCGGCGATGAGCCAGTCCTGGCGGTGATACTCGTCCGCGAGCAGGATCCCGGCCGGATTGAGCTTGCGGATGAGCGCCCGGATTCGTTCGACCGCGCGGCGCTTCCGCGGCAACAGGTTTCGCGCCTGCGTCGCCACGTGGGCCGCCAGCAGCGGCCCGAGGTCCACGCCGGCGACGACCACGGGCGCGTGGGTAGCGGCGATGCGATCGGCGATGACGTCCACGTCCTCCGCGCCAGGCTCGCTCGTTTCCTCATCGCGGTCGCCGCCGCCCTGCCAGATGACCGAGGCAGGGAGGAGCCGCTCCCCGTCCGGCGCCACGAGACGGGACCACGCGACGTCGTCGTCGATCCGCGCCTTGGTCTCGACCTCGACCGGGTCCAGCGGACCGCCACGCAGTCGATCGACGATCGGCCCGAGGTACGGGTTGATGTCGCGCGGTCCCTCCGGCGTCTCGACGCGTTGCCGCGCGTGCTCCAGGACGACGAGCAATCGCCGCTCGGGTTCCGCGGCGAGCCGCTCGAGGCGCTCGGCGACCAGCCGTCGCCGGTCTGCTCGTTGGTTCGATCGAGGGTCCGCTCCGCCGGACCCGACCACCATCCGGACCCGACGTTCGATCCGCTGAAAGATGGTCGGCGTAGCCGGCGACCGGGACGCTATCGCCGGGGGGAGTTCGAGACCGAACCCGACCCGCGACGACCCGGAGTCGGACGGGGCCGCGCGGAACACGATGCCATCCCGCGCCGCGACGAGACGAGCTATCTCCTCGAGCACTGGATCGGCGCCGGACGCGATCTCGATCCGTGACGGCCCGACGGTCCGGACGATGCTGTCGACCACCAGGAGCCACAGGATCCGCTGCTGCAGCCAGCCGTGGTCGTGGAGTCGGACATAGAACCAGAGCGACGTGCCTTCGATCGCCATGTCGTCGACGACGGTCGTGGCTCCCACCCAGGCGTCGAGCAGCCGGGTGGCCTCGGTCAGCAGGTCGACCGAGGCGAGGATCGGCGCCGCGACGTCGCGGATCGAGATGAGCCGGCCCGCCGCGGCCTCCTCGGCCGCCGGGGTCCAGGTCGTGTCGAGGATGGCGATCTTCGTGCCGCCGTCGTGCGGCGCCGTCGACGAAGCGGGCGCGACCGGTTCGAAGCGCAGGACCGGACCCGCATCGCCTGGCATCGTCCCCGAGGATATCGGGTCGCTCCGGGGTATGCTCCCGCCATGCCGACCCTCAAGGGCCGCCTCGGCGAATGGCACCTCGACGACCTGCACAACTGGTCGGACCGCGAGTTGCTCATCCGGGCGCCGATCGACCCGCTCATCGGCCCGACGACGAAGGTCGCGACGATCGGGAGCTGCTTCGCGTCCGAGCTCGCGTCGATGATGGGCAAGGTCGGCATCGTCGGAGGCATGCACCCGGGCGGGCTGTTCTACTCGACGGCCACGATCCGCCAGGAGCTCGAGCGTCTGGCCGGCGGCTGGCCGGAGCGCGCGGCGGAGGCCAGCTGGTCGATCGATGGCGGTCGAGTCGATCCCTTCCGCGACTACGGCACGACCTATCCGGACGAGGCCACGCTGGGCGTCGAGCGCGCCGCCGCCGACGCCGCCGCGGACGAGCTGTTCCGTGGCGCCGGCGTCGTGGTCGCGACGCTCGGGCTCATCGAGACCTGGCGCAACCCGGCGACCGGCAATACGTACCGCCAGATCCCGCACCCCGGTGTGTTCGAGACGCTCGGCATGGAATTCCACCGGCTGACGGTGACCGACATGCTCGACGACCTCGAGCGGATCCGCGCGGTGGTCCGCGACACGCTCGGCGCGACGCTGGTCGTGACGACGTCCCCGGTCCCCCTGCACTCGACGTTCACGAAGCTGGACGTGCGCATCGCGAACATGGAGTCGAAGAGCCGGATCCGCGCGGCTGTGTCCGAGTTCGTCGAGCGGCATCCGGATGTTCGCTACTTCCACTCGTACGAGATGGTGATGACCGCCGAGCGGCAGAGCGACTACTTCCGCGAGGACGGCCGGCACGTGCACCGGCACGCGGTGAAGTACATCGTCTCGGAGTTCCTGCGCCTGTTCGGCGATCCGTCGCTGCAGATGGCCGACGTCGACACGTCCTGGCTGACGCCGATCGAGAAGACCGCCACGAACATCGGGCCGCAACCGAAGGCGCCTCGGCCGCCGAGCCCGCCCGTCTCGTTGCCGCGCCGCGTCGCCCGAAAGGTCCGTCGCGAGGTCCGGTCAACCCTCGGGCGCACCTAGATCCTCGCGTAGCCGCCCGGCCTACTGCGCGACTCACAGTCTCGAAATCCGGCTCGCGAACTCAGCGCTTGATGAGGTGCTCCACGAGGGCCAGGTAGCCCTCCGCCTCGCGCTCCCACGATCCGGCCTCGACGATCTCCGCCGTGTGGGCAACGGCCGCCTCGCGGGCGATCGGGTCGTCGGCAAAGGCAAGGATCGCGTCCGCCATCGCGCCGGGGTCGCCCGCTGCGTACGCCGCGACCGTGCCGGGCGGGAAGGTCTTCTCGACCATCGGCAGGCGCGATGCCACGACCGGCTTGCCCATCGCGGCGTACTCGAAGACCTTGGTCGAGAAGCTCATGTCCGTGAAACGGTCGTGGCGCGTCGGGCGCCAGGCCGATATCGCCGCGCGCCACCGCCGACGGCACGTCCTCGATGGCGATGCGACCGTGGAACGTGACCCGGTCCGCGATGCCGAGCTCGGCGGCCTGGGCCACGAGGGCGGGCCCGGTGTCGCCACGCCCGTACACCTCGAAGGCGACGTCAAGATCGGGTCGGTCGGTGGCGATCCTGGCGACCGCCGCAACCGCGACATCGAGCTCGTAGGTCGGCGTCAGCGCACCCGTGTAGATGAGCCGGAGCCGCCCGTCCTCGCGGAAGGCCCGTCTGCGGGTAGGCCGCCATCGTCGAACCGACCGAAGCGATGGGCTGTTGATCGACGACGCCGGCCTTGGCAGCCGGAACGCCCAGCCGCACGAGCCGGTCGCGCATCGCCGGGTTGACCGTGATGACCGCCGTGGCCAGCGCGGTCGACAGCCGCTCCTGGAGCAGCAGCAATCGATGGGCGATCGGGTTCGATGCGCCCGGGAACCGGCTGCGGAAGAACTCGGGCATGGCCTCGTGCAGATCGAGCAGCACCGGAACGCCTGCCAGGCGCAAGCGGCAGCGCCGCGAACACGAGGAAATCCGGCAGCGAGTGGACCTGGACCAAGGCGAACCGCTCGCGACCGATGGAGCCGGACCGCCGCGAACATCGCCCGGACCAGGAAGGACACGTACTCGCGCAGGTACACGCCGATCCCCGCGCCCTGGTGCCGCTGGACGTCGAGATGGTGGACCCGGACGCCACCGACCTCCGAGGTCGCCGGTCCGTCGGGCTTCCGGAGCCCGAGCACCACGACCGGACGCCCGGCACCGACCAGCGACTCCGCCTCGCGCCGGACCCGTGGGTCCTCCTCGTAGTAGCTGTGCACGATCATCAGGACCGGCCGTGTCGCGCCGGTGCGGGGGCTCATGCCGTCACGCGCGGGTCGACCAGCCGGCCCCCAGCCGAAGGACCTGGCGGTCGCGCGTCGGAAACCCGGCCGAGCTGTCGACGGTGTCGACGACGAGGTCCGCGCGGTCGTAGACCGTCGCCCAGTCGATGTCGCGATGCGCCGTCACCACGACGATCGGCGTCGGCCCAACCGAGGAGCTCGTCGAGGCCAGTCTCATCGCGCACGACGCCCGCCGCATCGGTGAACGACTCGACGTGCGGATCGTGGAAGCGCACGTCCGCACCACGCTCCGCGATGCCGGCGATGACATCGGCCGCCGGGGAGTTGCGGGCATCACGAACATTCGGCTTGAACGCGACGCCAAGGACACCGACCTTGGCGCCCTTGACGGCCTTGCCGCGATCGTTCAATGCGTCGGCGACCAGCCCGACCACATGGCGCGGCATCGCGAAGTTGATGTCGCCGGCGAGCTCGATGAAGCGGTCGATGAAGTCGAACTCGCGCGCCCGCCAGGCCAGGTAGTACGGGTCGACCGGGATGCAGTGGCCCGCCGACGCCGGGTCCCGGGGTGAAACTTCATGAACCCGAACGGCTTCGTCGCGGCGGCGTTGATGACCTCCCACACGTCGAGGCCCATCCGCTCGCACAGCAGCGCGAGCTGGTTCACGAACGCGATGTTGACGTTGCGGAACACGTTCTCGAGAAGCTTGCTGAGCTCGGCGGCGTCGGGCGAGCTCATCTCGATGACGTGGTCGTTGATGTTCGCAGCAGCGCGGCAGCGCGCTTGCGTGGCCTCCGGCGTCGTGGCACCGACGAGCCGTGGGACGCCCTTGCTGGCGCTCGCCGGGTCGCCCGGGTTGACTCGTTCCGGTGCGAAGGCGAGATCGAAGTCCGTCGCCCGCCTTGAGGCCGCTCCGCTCGAGCACCTCGCGGAAGGGCCCAGTGGTCGTGCCCGGGAACGTCGTCGACTGCAGGACGATGAGCTGGCCCTTGCGGAGGGCGCCGCGGATCGTCTCGGCGGCCGCGAGGACCGGCGCGAGGTCCGGGTCCTTCGTCGTGGTGATCGGCGTGGGGACGCAGACGAAGATCGCGTCGGCGGCGGCGAGGTCGGCCTGCGCCGGGCGAGAGCACGCGGAGCCCGTTTCGGAGCGCGGCCGCCAGCCGATCGTTCGTGATGTCGTCGATCGGGGAGGAGCCGGCGTTGAGTTCCGCGACCCGGCCTTCGAAGGCGTCGATGCCGTCGACCGGCAGACCGGCCTCCACGAACGAGATGGCCAGCGGCAGGCCGACGTAGCCCAGGCCGATCACGGCCAATCGAGCGGTCTTGGGTCACGATCCCTCCTCAGATGGTCGCGCCAGAGGATACCGGCCGGGCCGAGGGTGCGCCCGCGTGCCCGGCCGGGAGGGCCCGAACCGGGCGAGGTGCTACCCTTCGCGGCGATGTCCGCCACCAGTGAGGCCCCCGCCGCGTTCCGTCACGCCGCGGCCCGGCCGGGCCCCTTGCGGCTCATCGGCGAAGCCATCGAGGACGTCCGCTCCCGCCGACGCCTGGTCCGCTACCTCGTCCAGGCCGACATCAAGAAGAAGGGCGCGGACACGTTCCTGGGCAACCTCTGGTGGATCATGGATCCGCTGCTCCAGATGGGTGTCTACGTCGTCTTCGTGTCGCTGATCCTCGACGTCAAGACGCCCGACTATCCGCTGTTCATCCTGTCGGCGATCCTGCCCTGGAAGTGGTTCACCAGCAGCATCTCCGACGCCGCGAACTCCGTGGTCAGCCAGGAGCAGCTCATCAAGCAGATCCAGTTCCCCAAGATCGTGCTGCCCGTTGCGGCCACGACGGCCGGCGTCGTGGGCTTCGTGTATCGGGTTGATCCCGCTGGGCGGGATCATGCTGCTCTACGCGGATCGGATCTCGCCGTATCCTCCTCCTGATCCCGGTGATCGCGCGTCGTGCAGTACATGTTCACGCTCGGGTCTTCGCTGCTCGTGTCCGGCGATCAACGTGTTCTTCCGGGACCTGGGCAACATCCTGCGGCACTTCCTGCGGCTGTGGTTCTACCTGTCCCCCGCCCTGTACAGCCTGTCCACGCTCGATGCGAGCGAGATGTTCCAGCAGAACCCGCTCCTGCGCACCCTCGCCCACGCGAACCCGTTCGCGATCCTGTTCGAGTCGTACCGCGCCGTGATCTACGGCACGCCCGAAGGGCCGCCGCATCGCCCCCGACTGGCTGCGCGCTGATCGCTCCTGCTCGGCGCCAGCCTGGTGCTCGTGGCGCTCGGGCGCCGTCGTGTTCAAGCGCCTCGAACCGACCTACGCGAAGGTGCTCTAGGCGATGGCCATCGCGACGCCGCCGCCCGATCTCGGCCGCGCAGCCCGCACGCCATCGACGCGATGCGACGTCGGTGTCCGCTACTCGCTGCGCTTCACGAAGAAGACGACGCTGCGCCAGTCCCTCGGGCAGATGTTCTCGCGCGATATCGGCCGAGCCGTTCTGGGCGCTCCGCAACGTTTCGTTCGGGCTCGTGCGTGGCGAGTCGCTCGCGGTCATCGGGCCCGAACGGCGCCGGCAAGTCGACGCTGCTCCAGGTCCTCGCCGGGATCATCCTGCCCTCGGAGGGCAGCGGTCGAGGTCAACGGCCACGTCTCGAGCCTGCTGACGCTCGGCGCGGGGTTCGATTCGGACCTCAGCGGGCGCGAGAACATCCTGCTGGCCGGCGCGTTCATGGGCCTCGACGACAGGCTCGTCCGCGAGCTCCTGCCGTCGATCGTCGAGTACGCGGACCTCGGCCAGTTCATCGACACGCCGATCAAGACCTACTCGTCGGGCATGCGGGCGCGGCTCGGGTTCTCCATCGCGACCTCGGTCGACCCGGACATCCTCCTGCTCGACGAGGTCCTCGCGACCGGCGACGCCGACTTCCGCGAGAAGTCGAAGGCGCGCGTGATCGAGCTCGTGAAGGCCGCCAAGGGCATCGTGCTCGTGACCCATGACATGGCCTGGGTCGAGGAGTACTGCAACCGCGCGATGCTGCTCGAGAAGGGGCGCGTGATCATCGAAGGCGATCCGTCGCGAGGTCGTGCGGACGCACATCGAGCGCTCCAGGGCGCGCAAGGCGGAGCGGGCCGCGCGACTCGGCTCGGCGGCGATCTGACCGCCTCGCCGGCCGGCGACGATGCCGACCGTGAACCGCGTCGTCGGCAGCCGTCGGTCGCCGACGTCTGGCCCGCCTGCGGTCGGGCGTGCGCCAGGCGGAGGCGGCGCTCGCCGCCGGCAACACCGACCTCGCGCTCGAACTCACCGAGTCGATGATCCGCGAGCATCCCGGCGACCGCGCCGTGCTCGGCATCCGGCGCCGTGCGTACTCCGCGCGCAGGGGACATGAGCAGCGTGGCCGCGACGATCGCGGCCTTGCGCCGGACGACCGGCGGCGAGAGCCCTGGCCGAGACGGAGCGCCGCCTCCACGGCGACCTGGCCGAGACCGACGCGCGCTGGCGACCGCGCGTCCGCGGCGACCGGCAGCCGACCGAGCCGCGCTCCGATCGCGTCGTCCTGCACCTGCTCAAGGAGTCGCGGCCGCCAGCGCCAGACCGGCTTCACGATGCGCAGCCACGACAACCTGCTCGCCCAGCGAGCGGCCGGCTGGGACCCGGTCGTCGTCACGGCGCTCGGCTTCCCGCGGTCGATCGGTGGCGCGGTCGTGCCGCTCGAGGAGGTCGACGGCATCCGCCATCACCGACTCGATCTGGGCGCCGGCTATCCGCGCTGGATGGCCCGGTCGACCTGTACCTCGAGGACTACGCCTGGCGCGCCGCGGCGGTCGCCCGCGAGGAGCGGCCGGCCATCGTCCATGCCTCGTCGGGCGGGCGGGGCTACGAGACGGCGCTCGTCGGGCTGGCGCTGGGTGAGCACCTGGATCTGCCGGTCGTCTACGAGGTCCGCTCGCTGTTCGACGGCCCGGCTCCCGGAGGCCGGCGTCGGGGTCCGCGTCCGACGCGACCTCGACGCGCGAACGCTATCGACGCCGCGACGCGACCGAGGTGCGCACGATGCTCGCCGCGGACGCCATCGTGACGCTGGCCGAGACGATGAAGTCGGACATGGTGGCCCGTGGCGTTCCGGCCGAGCGGATCCACATCGTGCCCAACGGCGTGGATCCCGACGCGTTCCAGCCGCGCTCAGCCCGATCCGGAGCTGCGCGCACGGTATGGCCTTGGCGAGCGATTCGTCATCGGGTACGTGAGCAATCTCGACCACGTACGCGAGGGCCAGGAGACCCTCATCGAGGCGACAGCGATCCTGGCCAAGGCCGGGACGCGACGTCGCGTGCCTGATCGTCGGGGAGGGCAAGCGTCGGGCCGAGGTGGAGTCTGTCGCCGCGGCCTCCGGCGCCGCCGACCGGATCGTCTTCACCGGGGCCGTGCCGCACGACGAGGTCCCGGCGATGTACGCGCTGCTCGACGCGTTCGTCGTCCCGCGTCGGGACGAGCGAGCCGCGCGCCTGGTCACGCCGCTCAAGCCGTTCGAGGCGATGGCGATGGGGCGACCGCTGATCGTCGCGGACCTGCCGGCGCTCACCGAGGTCGCACCCGATGGCGAGCGCTCCCTGGCCTACCGGCCCGAGGACGCGATGGCGCTGGCGGCGGCCGTCGTTCGGCTGATGGACCACCCGGATCTCGCCGCCCGGCTGGGCGAGAACGGACGGGAGTGGGTCACGCGCGAGCGGACCTGGGCGTCCAACGGCCCGCGCTGGACCGAGATCTACGAGTCCGTGCTGGCAGGGCGACGCGACCGACCGCAGCCCGGGGACGCCTCGTGAACCTCGTCCAGCGTGGCATCGCCACCGACGGCGCGAGCGCGGCGCTGGCCACGACCGCCGCGTTGCGAACCCTCGAGGCGGCCCGCGTCGACGGCGCCGGCCGTGTGGGTCGCTCACGGCACCACCAGGTTCGATGCGACCGCGGCCTGGGACCACGGGATCGCGCTGGTCCGCGTGAACGGTCCCGAAGCCGAGGCCGCCGCGCTGGACGTCGTCCGGGCGGTCGGCGCCCGTGTGGTTCGCGCCGCGACCGACCTCGGCAACGTCGGCGCGCCCCGTGGCGATGGCGCCTGGCTGGCGGCCCGATACGAGCTCGGCCTGTGGCCGGACGAGAAGGTCGATGTCGTGCTGGGCGCGGACCGGCATCCGGCGGCGCTGGCGGAGCGCCTCGAGGCCTTCGACCAGGAGCTTGCCGCGGAGCCCGGCGTGCCGCGCCGGCTCGTGCTGGCCGCGCTGACCGCGCACAAGCCTCCGCTGTCGGAGCCGATGATCCGGGCCATCCTCCACCCGCTGACCCTCGTGGAGGTCACGCCCTCCGATCAGGCGCTGCTCGACCTCATCGGGGTCGCGTCAGGGTCGGTCGCCACCACCAGTTGACCCCGGCCCCAGCGAGCGGACCAGCTCGCGGTAGGCGGCCGCGGCGATGGGCCAGCTGTAGCGCTGGCGGGCGGTGGCCGCGATGCGCTCGCGCCAGGCGTCGCGCTCGGCCGGCGGCAGGTCGAGGATCGCGCGGATGGCGGCCGCGATATCGGCCGGCTCCATCGACGCCGCCACCCGGCCGAGGTCTTCCTTGCGGAGCACCGCCTCCATCGTCGGCAGGTCGGGCCCAAGGACCATCGGCAGGCCACCGGTCATGGCCTCGAAGAACTTGTTGAGGAAGGTGTAGCGGCTGCTGTACGACAGGGGCGGCAGGCTGTTCATGGCGACATCGGCCGAGGCGACCCAGGCCGGCAGCTCGTCGGGATGGACGGCGGGCAGGGTGAAGTGCCGTCCGGCATAGCGCGGCTCGGCGTCGCGCGCCACGCTCGCCGCCCAGCCCCGCCCGAAGCCCAGCAGCACGAGCGCCGTGTCGGGTACCTGCAGCACCGCCTCGGCCGCCTGGTCGAGCCCGACGTATGGTCCGAGGCGTCCCCAGAACAGGCAGATCCGGGTCGACGCCGGCAAGCCCGTCGCCGCGCGGATCAAGTCCGGGCGCGGTCCGGCCGGTGGCGTCCACGGCTCGGGGTAGTTGGGCACGACCGTCGGTCGACGTTCGAGCCGCCAGTGGCGCACGGCCCAGTCGGCGAACGCGTCGTTGACCGCGGTGTGGGCGTCGGCCGCTCGGGCCCAGCCCCGCTCGCGCCGGGCGAGCAGGCGACGGATCGTCGATGGCAACCGCATCGAATTGTTGGATCGAAGCGTGATGTCGATGACGTCGAAGATCACCGTTGACGTCCGGCCAGCCTTGCGGTCGCGCTCTCGCGCGGCCAGCGCCGCGGCGATCGGGAGGGTCCCGCACGCGTGATAGAGGTCGGCGGGCTCGAGCTCCCGGGCCAGCGTCGCCCAGTAACCGCGGACGGTCTGCGGCCACAGGAGCCACTCGGTCAGCCTGGCTCTCTGCGTCCGGAACACGCGGACAGGCATCGGTGGCCGGCGGGCCGGTGCGGCGGCCGGGGCCCGCTTGCCGTGCGACGCCGCGAGGCTCGCGAACGGGCCACTCGCCGGGTACCGCCGCAGCACGATGTCGCCGTCACGCTCCTCGAGCGGAGCGCCTTCTTCGTGCGTGGCCGCGATCTCGACCTCGTACCCCTCCGCTACCAATGCGCGGCCCAGGCGGATCGCTCGCGAGTAGGGCCTGGCGGGATTCCCCACGAGGATGACGGCCCGACGCCGCGTCATGCGGTCGCCGGAAGTGGATCGATCAGCCCCAGCGACGCCACGAGATCCAGGTACGCGGCCGCGGCGAGCGGCCAGCTGTAGTTCGCCCGGGCCGTGGCGGCGATGCGTTCCCGCCACGCGGCCCGCTCTGATGCGGGAAGGTCGAGGATCTCGCGGATCGCGGCCGCGATGTCGGCGGGTTCCATCGACGCGGCCACGCGGCCCAGATCCTCGCGGTGGAGCAGCTTCTCCATCGTTGGGAGCCTGGGCCCCAGCACGATCGGCGTGCCGCCGGCCATCGCCTCGAGGAACTTGTTGGGGGTCGTGAACCGCTGGTTGTAGGACAGCGGCGGAAGCGTGCACAGGGCGACGTCGGCCGACGCGACCCATGAGGCGAGCTCGTCCGGATGGACCACCGGCAGCGTGAAGTGGCGGCCGACGTACTTCGGGTCCGCATCGCGGGCGACGCTGCGGTCCCAGCCACGCCCGAACCCGATGACGACGAGGGCCGTGTCGGGCACCTGCAGGACGGCCTCTGCCGCCTGGTCCAGCCCGACGTACGGCCCGAGGCGGCCCCAGAAGAGACAGATCCGGGTCGTCGGCGGCAGCCCGGTGACGGCGCGGATGCGATCGGCGGGGGGTGTGCCCGGCGCGGGGTCCCACGGCTCGGGGTAGTTCGGGACGACCGTCGGCTGGCGGGCGAGCCGCCATCGGCCCGCGGCCTTCCTCGCGAACACCTCGTTCACCGCCGTGTGCGCGTCGGCGCGCCGCGCCCATCCCCGCTCCCGTCGACCGAGCATCCGCCGGATGAGCGTCGGGATCCGGAGGACATTGTTCGATTCCATCGTGATGTCGATGACGTCGAGGATGACCTTCGAGTCGCGCCCCGCCCGCCGATCGCGCTCGCGGGCGGCGAGCGCGGCGGCGATCGGCAAGCGTGCCACACGAGTGATACAGGTCGGCCGGTTCGAGCTCGGTGGACAGCGTGTGCCACCAGCCACGAACGATGTGCGGCCAGTAGAACCACGAGACGAAGCGCGACCTTCGGGGCACGAAGGATCCGGGCGAAGAGCGACAGCCGTCTCGGCGGCTGCTTCCCGTACGTCGCGGCGACACTCGCGAACCGCCCGCTGGGCGGGTAGCGCCGTAGGACGATGTCGCCGTGGTGCTCCTCGAGCGGGGCATCCTCCTCGAACGTCGCGGCGATCTCGACATCGAAGCCCTGATCGGAGAGGGTTCGGCCGATCCGGATGGCCCGGGAGTACGGATTGGCGGGATTGCCGACCAGGATCACGGCGCGGCGACGCTTCGTGGTGGGTGCGTCGACGGGACGGGATCGGGGTCGGGACGCGGGCCCGGCATAGGTCCGGTCACGCCGGAAGCTCCCCGGACTGGGGCGCAAATCCCGTTGACCCCGGCCCGAGCGAGCGGACCAGCTCGCGGTAGGCGGCCGCGGCGATGGGCCAGCTGTAGCGCTGGCGGGCGGTGGCCGCGATGCGCTCGCGCCAGGCGTCGCGCTCGGCCGGCGGCAGGTCGAGGATCGCGCGGATGGCGGCCGCGATATCGGCCGGCTCCATCGACGCCGCCACCCGGCCGAGGTCTTCCTGGCGGAGCACCGCCTCCATCGTCGGCAGGTCCGGGCCCAAGGACCATCGGCAGGCCACCGGTCATGGCCTCGAAGAACTTGTTGAGGAAGGTGTAGCGGCTGCTGTACGACAGGGGCGGCAGGCTGTTCATGGCGACATCGGCCGAGGCGACCCACGCCGGCAGCTCGTCGGGATGGACGGCGGGCAGGGTGAAGTGCCGTCCGGCGTAGCGCGGCTCGGCGTCGCGCGCCACGCTCGCCGCCCAGCCCCGCCCGAAGCCCAGCAGCACGAGCGCCGTGTCGGGTACCTGGAGCACCGCCTCGGCCGCCTGGTCGAGCCCGACGTATGGTCCGAGGCGTCCCCAGAACAGGCAGATCCGGGTCGACGCCGGCAAGCCCGTCGCCGCGCGGATGCAGGTCCGGGCGCGGTCCGGCCGGTGGCGTCCACGGCTCGGGGTAGTTGGGCACGACCGTCGGTCGTCGTTCGAGCCGCCAGTGGCGCACGGCCCAGTCGGCGAACGCGTCGTTGACCGCGGTGTGGGCGTCGGCCGCTCGGGCCCAGCCCCGCTCGCGCCGGGCGAGCAGGCGACGCACGAGGCCCGGGATGCGCAGGACGTTGTTCGACTCGGTGGTGATATCGATCACGTCGAAGATGACCTTCGGATCGCGCCCGGCCTTGCGATCGCGCCGCCGGGCCGCGAGTGCGGCTGCGATGGGCAACGTCCCACAGGAATGATAGAGGTCGGCCGGGGCGAGTTCCGTGGCCAGGGTGTGCCACCAGCCACGCACGGTGTGGGGCCAGAAGATCCATTCGGCCGGTCCCGAGCGGAGCGCCCGCACGAGTCGCGAGCGCAACGGGGGGCGCTGGGCCGTTCCGGCAGCACGTGGCTGAGCTCGATCCACCGCCGTCAGTCGACCGAAGACGCCGCTTGCCGGGTAGCGCCGCAGCACGATCTCGCCCTCGCGCTCCTCGAGCGGCAGGCCGGGCTCGTGGGCCGACGCGATCTCGACCTCGTAGCCCTCGTCGACCAGCGCGCGGCCCAGGCGGATGGCCCTCGAGTACGGGCTCGCGGTGTTGCCGACCAGCACGACAGCACGAGGCCGGCGGGCAGCCCCGGCGCGCTCGGCGGTCGTGCCGTCGGTCACCAGCGCTTCCCGGTCAACTCGGTGTAGGCGTCCAGGAGCCGCTCGACCTGCGTCTCCCAGTTGTAGCGGTCGTGGGCCGCCGCCACGCAGCGCTGGCTCCAGGCCAGCCATTCGGCCTCGGGCAGGTCGAGGATCTGGCGGATGGCGGCCGCGATCGCGACCGTGTCCGTCGGGTCGACGAGCACCCCGGAGCCCGCGTCCTTGACGACCGCGCGCATCCCGGGCAGGTCGGAGACGACGGCCGGCACGCCCGCCGCCATCGCCTCGAACAGCTTGTTCGGGGTCGTGAGCCGGTGGTTGAGCGTGTCGCCCTGGATCGGCATCCCGACGACGTCGGCGCAGGCGACCCAGTCGTGCAGCTCGGCCGGCGGGACGGGGCCCATCACCCGGACGCGACCACCCAGCGCCGGATCCGCCTCCCACGCGCGGAGCGTCGGCTCGAGGACGCCGTAGCCCATCAGCACCAGCGTCGCTTCGGGGATGTCGCGGATGGCCTCGATGAGCTGCTCGATGCCACGCCAGGGGAAGAGGCCGCCGTGGTAAAGGACCACCCGCTGGCGCTCGGGCAGCCCGAGCGCCGCATGGAACCGTCGCTCGCGCGGCATCGGGGGCGTGAAGCGGTAGGAGCAGTTCATGACGACCAGTGGGCGCCCACCCGGCCAGCGGGAGGCGAGCACGTCGGCGTACGAGTCGTTGACGGTGATGACCTTGCTCGACGCCGCCGCCCAGCCGCGTTCCGCCCGGCCAAGGAACCAGCGCGCCGGCCGTCCCATGCGGGCCATGTTCCGGGCGTCCAGGTGGATGTCGCGGGCGTCGTAGATGAC
The DNA here is from genome assembly GCA_963850555.1 of uncultured Chloroflexia bacterium. Classification (GTDB taxonomy): domain Bacteria; phylum Chloroflexota; class Limnocylindria; order Limnocylindrales; family CSP1-4; genus SPCO01. The sequence continues at coordinate 34,443 of CAWKLT010000015.1, forward strand.
CGGCACGCCGTCGCGCTGGGCCACCGTCAGGGCGACCGGGATGCCCATGAACGCCATCCCATGGACGAGGTCGCCGCGCGGCGCCACCTTTCGGGCGTTCTTGCGATGCGAGCGGATCTGGAGCGGGATGGCGAGCCGGCGATAGATGCCCATCCAGCCGCGAACGTGCATGGGGACACGGCTCTTGGTCTCGGCCGGGGAGTCCATGACGCCCTTCGTCGCGGCCGGAGCGCCGTCCGCGCTCGTGCCCGGCGGCGGTGGGGGCGCCGCCGCCACGGCCCGCGGAACGCTCGGGGGGACGTACGGGCGGCGGGTGACGATGGATTCCAGCCGCCGGACGAGCACCCGACCCGCCCGGACCAGGCGACGGAATGGCATCCCGTCCTCGGCCGTGGCGAGTACCCGGATGATCGTGAACCCGGCGGGATGGTCCTCGCGCCAGGGCAGGTCGCCCTTGTGCCGCGACAGCACGGTCACGGTGTGACCACGGGCGAGGCACGTCGTCGCGATCCGGTACGTCCGCGAGTCGAATTCGCCGGTCGTCGGCAGCACGAGCACGAGGTGCTGCGGGACGACCGACTCGGGCGACCCAGCGACGGGTGCCACGACCCTGGGCGCCACGCCTTCCTTCACGGCTCGGTCGCTCACGCGATGAGCCTCGCGATCGAATCCGTCGCGCCGTCCGTCTCGATCGTCTGCTGCCGCGCGCGACGCGCGGCGTCGGCAGGTGCCCGGTCCGGCGGCGCCAGTCGATCGAGCGCTTCGCGCGCCAGCGTCGCATCGGTGCCCACCAGGACCGAGGTCGCCGCGTCACCCTCGGTCGTCTCGAGCCACTCGGTCGAACTGCGCAACACGAGACACGGCGTGCCGAGCCAGGCGGCCTCGCGCTGGACCCCGCCCGAGTCGGTCACGACGGCCGCGGCGTGGAGTTGCGCGGCCAGCGAACTGCGGTAGCCGAGCGGCTCGACGACGATGACGTTCGGGCTCGGCTCGAGGCCGAGCGCATCGATCGCGGCGCGGGTCCCCGGATGCAGGGCGAGCACGACCGGGCGATCGGCACGGGCCAGCGCCTCCAGCAGCCCGACCCAGCCGCGGATCGCGTCGGGCGGACGGTTCTCGGCTCGATGGACCGTCGCGAACAGGAACTCGCCGGTCCGCAGCCCGCCGCCGGCCACACCCGCCAGCGCCGACGGCTTGCGCACCTCGGTCAGGGTCCGCGCCGCCAGATCCCGCATGACGTCACCGACGAGGTGGACACCATCGGTCAGGCCCTCGGCCGCAAGGTTCTCCACGGCGGCATCGGTCGGGGCGAAGCACCAGCGCGCCAGGTGGTCCACGACGATCCGGTTGACCTCCTCCGGCATCCGGCGGTCGAACGAACGCAGGCCGGCCTCGACGTGAGCCACCGGCACGTTCATCTTGGCCGCCACGAGGGTCGCCGACAGCGTCGAGTTCGTGTCGCCGTAGACAACGACCGCATCGGGCGCGACGTCGCGCAGTGTGCCCTCCAGCGCGACCAGCATCCGGCCCGTCTGCTCGGCGCCGGTCCCACCGCCGACGCCCAGCGTCACGTCCGGCGGCCGCAACCCGAGCTCCCGAAAGAAGCTGCCGGCCATCGCCTCGTCCCAGTGCTGCCCGGTATCGATGAAGACCTCGTCGTGCCGCTCGCGCAGCGCGGACTGGAGGGCTGCGGCCTTGATGAGCTGCGGCCGAGTGCCGACCACGTTCGCCAGTCGCATGTCAGGCGGCGGAACCGGCGGCGCGAAGCGCCAGCCAGTCGACGATCTCGTCCGCGATCCGGTCGCCCGCGTGACCGTCCCACAATGGCGGTCGCGGCCCGCCCGGCCGCACAGGTCCGACGAGGATCTCCCGCGCGGCCGGCACGACCTCGTCGGGTGCGACCAGCCGGTTCGTGCCGTGCGTGATCGTGATCGGCCGTTCCGTGTTCGGCCGCATCGTCAGGCATGGGACGTCGAGGATCGTCGTCTCCTCCTGGATCCCGCCCGAGTCGGTGAGGACGAGCCGCGCCCCGGCGACGAGCGACAGGAACGCCACGTACCCGAGCGGCTCCACGATGCGGAGGCGGTCGCTGTCGCGGAGACCGGCCGCTTCCAGGGTCGATCGCCCTCGTGGATGCAGCGGGATCACGAGCGCCAGCAGCGCCGAAAGACCATCGAGCGCCGTCACCACGGCGCGGGCGCTCGCCTCGCCGTCCACGTTCGACGGCCGGTGGAGCGTCACGACCCCGTACGCCTCCGGCAGCCCGAGCCGCTCGCGCTCGCCCTCAGGATCGAATCGCGCCCGCTGCGCGAGCAGCGTGTCGATCATCGGATTGCCGACGAAATGGATCCGGTCGCCGGGGACGCCGCTCACCCGCAGCAAGCCCTCGGCTTCCGGGCTCGTCGTGAAATGCAGGTCCGCCAGCAGGTCGCTGACGACCCGGTTGATCTCCTCGGGCATCGAGCGGTCGAAGGAGCGCAGACCCGCCTCGACGTGCGCGCTCGGAACGCCGAGCTTGGCCGCCACGAGGCTGGCCGCGAGCGTGCTGTTGACGTCGCCGTAGAGGACGGCGAGCGCCGGCGGATCGGCCGTCCATTCGCGCTCCAGGCCGACCATCGCAGCCGCGGTCTGCTCCCCGTGCGACCCGGAGCCGACCGCGAGGTTCACATCAGGCATCGGGATCTCGAGATCGCGGAAGAACACATCGGACATCAGCTCGTCGTAGTGCTGGCCGGTGTGGACGATCCGCTGGGGTACGCCGCGCTCGCGCAGGGCCCGGATGACCGGCGCTGCCTTGATGAAATTCGGGCGAGCGCCGATGACGTGGGCGAGGTGTCGGGGCATCGGCCCAAGTATGAACGACGCGTCCGTCACCTATCCTTCGCCGGTATGCCGGACCTTCGCCAGACGATCCGCCGAGTGCTGCGCGGAGCCGCCAGCGACGAGTCCGAGCCCGGCGGGTCCAGCGGGCCAGGCGCGCCGGGTGGACCGCGGCCGAAGCGCCGCTACCTCGCCGACGCCACCGAGGGGATCGCGCGCGTCCGCGCCGCCGGCCACGACCGCGCGATGGTCGTGGCGACCTGGCCGCTCGATACCCAGAACCCGTTCCAGGCCCTGCTCACCAGCCGCTTCGAGGAAGCCGGCCTCGTGCCGGTCGGCATGGACCGCCTGGCCGACCTCGACGATCCGGTCGCGCTGCCGGCGCTCGTTGCTCTGAGGTCCGATGACGTCAGCGTCGTCCTGCACCTGCACTGGCTGGCGCGCGTGCTGCGTGGCGCCACGTCCGAAGACGACGGCCGACAGCGCGTCAAGGCCTTCCTCGACGCGCTTGACGCGTTCCGGGCGGCGGGCGGGCGCATGGTCTGGACGGTCCACAACGTCCTACCCCACGACACGCCGTTCCCGGATGTGGACGTGGAGTTGCGACGCGGCGTCGTGGCTCGCGCCGACGTGGTCCACGTCCTCTCCGAGGGCACGGTCGCGGCCGCCGCGTCCCTGTACGAGATCCCGGCCGACAAGGTCCTCTACCTCCCCCACCCGGCCTATCTCGGCGTCTACCCGGACGACGTGTCGGACGCCGATGCCCGCCGGACCTACGGCCTGGGCGCGGACGACATCGTGTTCGGGCTCGTCGGTCACCTCCGGCCGTACAAGGGCCTCGACGAGCTGCTCGATGCGTTCGAGTCGTTGACCGCCACGCCGCCGGACACGCGAAGGCGTCGCCTGCTGATCGCGGGCACGCCGAGTGCGGACCCGTCGATCGAGGCGCTGCTTGCGCGAGCGCGAGCCCATCCCGACGTCGTCGTCGATGCGCGGCGCATCCCGGCGGACGAGCTGTCGATCCCGCTCCGGGCCAGCGACGTCATCGTGCTGCCGTATCGGTCGTCGCTGAACTCGGGGGCGTTGTTGCTCGCGCTGACGTTCGGCCGCCCGGTCATCGCGGCCGCTTCGCCGCACGTCTCGGAGACCGTCGGGCCGGACGCCGCCATCACCTTCAACCCGGATGACCGGGCCGCGCTCGGAGCGGCGCTACGCCGCGTCGACGACCTCCTGAGCCCGGCTGCCCGGGATGCGGCCCTCGCGACCGCGCGACGCTTCGATCCGGATGGGCTCAGCCGCCGATTCGCCGCGGCCCTGCGAGAGCGACTCGGCTAACCAGCAATTCGCGACCTCGAGCGCTCAGAACCCGCCGAAGTCGCCGCCGCCGAAATCTCCGCCGCCAAAGTCGCCTCCGCCGAAATCGCCACCCCCGGCGTCGCCACCGAAGTCGCCGCCGTCCCCCGAGCCGGCGTCCGCCGTCTCAGCGCCGTCCGAGCCCTGGCCGCCGCCGTCGCCCGATTGCCCGTCGCCGGACGAGCCCGGGTCGTTGTCGAAGAACGACTGCGCGATCGCGGTCCCGATGAAGCTCGCGGCCAATGTCGTGAGGAACCAGCTACCTAGCCCGAACCCGGCTCCGCCCGAGCCCCAGGCGCGCTCGATCGTGCCCGGCTGGCGGATCTCGGCCCGAGTCGCAGCACGTGCAAGCGAGGCCGGATCGTCGCCGCGGATCTCGCCTTCCGGGACGTGCTGGGCGAGCGCCTGGAGCGCCTGCTGGCGCTGCTCCGGCGTCAGCTTCGCGAACGCCTCTTCGTGGGCGCGCTCGATGTCCTCGGGCGGTGCGGTCGCGAGCATGTAGCGGTAGCGTGCGAGGGCTTGCTCGTCGGTGGTCTGGTTGACGGCGGGCTCGGGGTCCCGGCGGCCGAAGAGGTTCACGGCTGGCTCCTTCTGATCTTCCGGGTGAGCTGGCGTAGTCAGAGTCTGACCCCGATCGTCCCGATCCGCCTTCGGCGCGGCGAAGCGGTTGACGGTCCCGGACGAGGGGCGCACAGTCAACCGAGGCACCCGAACCATGGACATCTTCGCCGCCGTCGTTTTCTGCATCCTTGGCGCCGCGCTAGTCGTGTACGTCGTCAGTCCGACGACGGCCCGCGGCCTCGACACCTTTGGGTCGGGATTCGTGCCGTATCGGAGCGCCGGGTGGCCCCACGGCGTGCAAGAGGAGGAGCCGGTCCACTACTCGTTGTCGGAGCCCAACGCACCGGACGGCGCGATGGACGGCCATGCAGGCAGAGGTCCCGACCCCGAACTCGTGGAGATCACCGGTTCGGACGCGCCGGCCGCCTCACCGGTGCGTCGCGGCCCTACCGTTCGCCTGGGCTGACTGAACCGCAACTCGTCGAGGGGCGTACGCGCCTCAGGGCTTGGTGGGGCGTTGAGCGGCGCGACCGCTCGCCTCGGTGTAGCGGTCGTGGCTCTCGGCCTCGTCGACCTCGGCCATCGCGGCCTCCGACTCCGCATCGGCCACATCGGCGCGCGCGGAGAGTGCCGCGAGCTTTGCGGCCTCGGCAGTCTTGGAAGCAGATTTCTCTGCGAGCACCATCGCTTCCAGCGCACCCTTGGCCGCCTCCGCGGTCGCCACGGCGGCCTCGGCGGCTTCGGCGGCGGCAGCCGCTGAAGCCTCCGCCGCGACACGACCTCGCCTTGCGACGGCGGCGGCGCGCTCGGCACTGCGCCAATCCTGCAACGTTTCGGCGGTGGTCGGGACGTCGCCCTCGGATTTCTTGGTCATGGGTGCCTCCCTGGTCCCGATCGTACGGCATGGCCATGCCACTCGTCACCGGTCCCATCGATGGGTCGGGAGGTCGCCGAGCTTGCCGTGCTTCGCGTCGGACTGCGCGCACGCTTTGCAGATCTCGGCGGCGTCTGGGACGTCGGTACGCAGCGGGAGGCGGTAGAACTCCCCGTTGTCGTCCGTGAACAGGTCCGAACCTGCGTTGCCGCATGGGCAGAGGAAGGTCCGTCCATACGGAGCCAGGACCGGGTTTTCACTTGGCAGGTGGGTCTCATAGACCCGGTGCCATTTCTTGCCCTTGCCGATTCGCACGTAGACGTCGTTGATCACCCGGTCATATGTCGACTCGCGGGTCCCGTGCCGACGGAGTGGATCCTTCGCGTATAGAAAAGGCGGATCGCTGAATGTGGCACCGGCCGGTGGTGGCGGATCGCCACGTCGCCTGGCCGCATCGCGCTCCCACTCGATTCGAAAGGCTTCCTGCTGTTCCTCGGAGAGCCCCGGGGGTGCCACTCCGAACAGGGCCGTGTCAGCGTACGTCGGCGGGCCGTGACGCTCGTTCGCGCGGTCACCGATCACTGCGTCGCAGCGCTTGCATCGTTTGCCGGGCTCGACGAAGGACCAGGAGCTCGCCCATCGATGCAGTCCCTTGGGCTCCTTTCCGCACAGCGTCGTCGTCCGGCCTTCGAGCACGTAGTGGGTGATGCGTCCGGGTCCCGCGTAGACGCCTTCGGTCAGCGCTTCGTCGCCGGCGGCACCCATCCCCGATTCCGGGGAGGCGCCGCCTCGGAGCAATCGACGCGCTCGATCGAGCATGGAACGCTCCCTAGGCCGTCGGCTTCTGCCAGACGGAGACGTGGCTCCGGCTGTCGCTTGTGAACGGCTCGCGCTTCCAGCCGCCCCAGCGCTCGTGGAGACGCATCCCGGCAAGCTCCGCCATGAGGTCGAGCTCCGAAGGCCACACGTAGCGGAAGGGACCCGAGGAGCGCTCGACCTTCCCGTCGACGAGCTGGAAGTGATGCGAGACGAGGCCCTGCCGCGCGACGTCGTACTCGTCGATCCCCCAGTGCGTCTCGCTGAAGTCGAAGACAACATACGTCTCACCAGGCGGGAGCCGCTGGAGGTCGGGGATCCCGACCTCGATGACAAACGTGCCGCCCGGCTCGAGATGCGCCGCGACGTTGCGGAAGCACGCCACTTGGGCCGCCTGCGTCGTCAGGTTCATGATCGTGTTGAAGACGAGGTACGCGACCGAGAACGAGTCATCGACCCTCGTCGTCGCGAAGTCGCCGATGGTGACGCCGACTTGGTCACCGCCGGGCTTTGCACGCAATCGCGCGACCATCGCCTCCGACAGGTCGATCCCGTGCACGAGCACGCCCTTCTGCGCGAGCGGGAGCGCGATCCGGCCCGTCCCGATCCCGAGTTCAAGCGCATGTCCAGTGCCGGCGAGTTGGACAAGGAAATCGACGACAGGATCGACGACGGCCGAGTCGAACATCTCGTCGGAGCTCTCGTCGTAGGTCGCGGCAATGGGCGCATCGAAATAGCCGTCGTCGTGCACCGTCAGAATCTACGGCACGTAGGCGCCAACAGCTAAGTGCTCGGCTCGGATCGGATCCGGGTTGCCTGAGACCAGACGACCTGCCAGCGTCCGTCCCGCAGCTCGTACATGTCCGTGTGCCAGAAGAGGCCGCGATCGAGCTGCCCTGAGACGAGAATCTCGATCCTCACCTGGTATCGAACGGCCGCCGCCCGGTCAAAGACGCGCACGGCGATCTCGGACACTGGTTCGAATACCAAGTAGTCGAGATCGCCCGTCGCGATGCCGTCCAGATACCCCTCCCTCGAGATCGTCGCGCCCCCGGGCGTGATCAGCTGATAGTCATCAGCGTGGAGGGTGCGGGCCAGGTCGATGTCGCCGTCAACCAACGCCTGCAGGCGTTGCCGTTCGCGCTCTCGGAAGAACTGGGGCGACGACGGCCCTGGCGTCGACATCGGCATCGCCTCCATCTACAGGTATCCCTCTGGCACGGGGCCCACGACCTCCATCCCATGGCGACCCGCGATCGCGTCCAGGTCGGCCGCGGGCTGTGCGGCCGCGATCGCCCCGCTGAGTTCATCGAAGTAGCCGACCATCGCCGCCGGGCTGTACAGGTTCAGCTTCCGGCTGGGCGTGCCGCCCACGCGAAAGCCGTGGCGGAGCCCGGCCGGGATGTAGATGAACGAGCCGGTAGGGCACGTGAACTCCCGGTCCTCGAGGAAGATCAGGTACTAGCCGGCGAGCACGTAGAAGGCCTCCGCCGCGTCATGGTGGATGTGTATCGGCCGACCGAATCCCGCCGGCTCGGCGGCCTCCAGCAGCGTGAACGCCGAGCTCGTGTCATCGGCAGAGGCCTTCACCGACATCCTGAAGTTGCCGAGGTCGATCGAGCGACCCTCGCCCGGCCCGATGACGATGGCGCCACCCGGGATCTGATCCATCGCGACCCTCCCTTGGACTACGCGGACCTCATCGCGATCAGAGCCTTCCTACGTCGGGACAGATAGCATTCTGCTCTTGATGAGCCCGGCGGAGCAGAGGGGAACGCTATGAAGATCGTCGTCGTGGGTGGGACGGGGCGACTCGGCTCGCAGGTCGTGGCCGAGCTGCAACGCCGAGGGCACGAGGCGGTGGCGGCGGCACCGAGCACGGGCTTTGACACCATCTCCGGCGCTGGCGTGGCTGAAGGCCTGGCGGGAGCGCAGGTTGTCGTCGACGTGTCCAATGCGCCGTCGTTCGAGGAGGCCGCCGTGCTCGAGTTCTTCCAGACTTCGACCGGCACCCTGCTGGCGGCCGAGCGGGAGGCCGGGACCACGCACCACGTGGTGCTGTCGATCGTCGGTGCGGATCGCGCGCCGGACAGCGGCTACATGCGGGCCAAGATCGCGCAGGAACGGCTCGTGACGGCCGGCGGCGTCCCGTACACCATCATCCGGGCCACCCAGTTCTTCGAGTTCCTCGGCGGGATCGCCAATTCGGCCGTGACCGACGGCACCGTGCGACTCCCGTCGGCCCACCTCCAACCCATCGCCGTCAGCGACTTGGCCGTCGCCGTGGCCGACGTCGTCGAGGGGTCGCCGAGCGATGGCGTCGTCGAGGTAGCCGGCCCTGAAGCCATCGGATTGGACGAGCTCGTGCGCAGGGTCTTGTCCGCGACCGGCGACCCGCGGCCGGTCGTCACCGACGACTCCGTGCCGTACTTCGGTGCCCAGCTCGACGACAAGACCCTGACCCCGGGACCGGGTGCCCGCATCGCCCCGACGCGTCTCGACGACTGGCTCAGCCGAGGCTGATCAGCGCGCCCTGGTCCCGGCCCCGTTCCACGATGTCGCCGATGAACCGCGGCAAGGCGAAGCTCGCCTGGTGGAGCTCGGGCGTGTAGTACCGGGTGTCGAGGCCCGCGGCACGGAACCGCTCCCGGATCATGGCGAGCGGCACAGTACGGAGCGCAACGTCATCCGTGCCCCAACCGAACGCCATGAACCCTCCGACGTAGGTCGGCACCACCCCGAGGTAGCAGGTCGCGTCGGCGAACAGACCGCCGAAGATGCGCATCGTCGACTCGAGCTCCTCGGGCTGGAAGAACGGAACGCCGTTCTGGGTCACGAGCACGCCGCCCGGCGATAGCACGCGCTTGCAGTTCGCGTAGAACTCGCGAGTGAACAGGGCAGCGCCCGGACCGATCGGGTCGGTCGAGTCGACCACGATCACGTCGAACCGCCGATCGGTGGTCGCGACGAAGTCGGCACCGTCGCCAAGCACGATCTCCACACGTGGGTCGTCGAATGCGCCGCGACTGAGGTCTGCGAGGTAGGTCCGCGCGAAATCGATGACGCCGGCGTCGAGCTCGGCGATCGTCACGCGCTCGACCGCCGCGTGCTTGAGGACCTCCTCGACGAGGCCGCCGTCGCCGCCCCCGACGATCCCGATGGTCGCGGGCTGAGCCGTGGGCAAGGATCGGCACGTGGGCGAGCATCTCGTGATAGACGAATTCGTCGGCCATCGTCAGCTGGGTGACGCCATCAAGCGTGAACATCCGCCCGAATCGCTCGCTTTCCGCGACGACGAGGTGCTGATGCGCGGTCTGGCTGTCGAACAGCACCCGATCCACCTTGATCGACATCCGAACGTCGTCGTACAGCGTCTCGGTCAGCCAGGTCTCGTCAGACTCCCGCTTCACGACCCTGTCTTGCCGATCCCGCGGCGGTTCACACGTTCGGGGAAACCCACGCCGTCCAGGCTGTTGCGGCCGTCGAGGACGACCTTGAGGTCCGGGAACCAGCCGGGTTCGAGCTCGTTCCAGCGTTGGTCTGCCGTTTGCGTGGCGATCGCACCAACGCCCTTGGCCGCCGTTCCCCATGACCACGGCTCCGCGCCCGTGGCGCGCACCTCGTCCTCCGAGAGCAAGGGGTCGTACGCGAGCACTCGAGCCCCCGCCGCACGCAGGCGTTCGATCAGGGGCAGCGCCCGCGAGTACGCCAGCTCCTTGACGCCGTGGCGGTAGGTCAGCCCCAGCACGAGCACCCCGACACCGTCGAGCGCCCCCAGCTCGGCCTTGAGCGCCTCGATCGCCACGGCGACCTGGCCATCGTTGACTTCGCGGGCTCTGGCCACCAGCGACAGTTCGGGCGCCCGATCGAGCAGGAAGTGCGGGTAGACCGGGATGCAGTGGCCGCCGACCCCGATCCCCGGCTGGTGGATATGGCTGTAGGGCTGGCTGTTGGCCGCGGCGATGACCTCTGTCAGGTCGACGCCGATCCGATCGGCGTAGTTCGCGAACTCGTTGGCGAGCGCGATGTTCACGTCGCGGTAGGTCGTGTCGGCGAGCTTCGAGAACTCGGCCGCCTCCGCCGACGACATCGCCACGATCTCGGCATCGAGCACGCTGTCGTAGAACGCCGCGGCGCGGTCCCGCGAAGCAGGCCCGAGGCCGCCGACCAGCTTGGGATACGTGGCCAGGTTCCGGAGCGCGGCCCCGCTGTACAGCCGCTCCGGGGAGAAGGCCAGTAGGAATCCGTTGTCGCCATCGACCTCGGCGCGCAACCCGCTGGCCGCCTCGAGACGCGGGGCGTAGCGCCCGCGCGTGTCGCCCACGGGAAGCGTCGTCTCATAGATGACGAGCGACCCGGCGTGGATCCCCGGAGCGATCGAGTCGGTCGCGGCATCCATGTAGCGGTAATCCGGGCGCGACTCGGCGTCCAGCATCACGGGCACGATGAGCACGATGACGTCAGCCTCACGCGCGGCCGCCGCGCCGTCCGTCGTCGCCCGCAGCATGCCGTCGCCGTGGGCCGTCGCGACCAGCTCGGCGAGGCCTGGCTCTTCATCGACATGCGAGCGTCCCTCGTTGATCGCGGCCACGACGGCCTCGTCGATGTCGACCGCGATCACGTCCCACCCGTGCGAGGCGAACTGCGCGGCCAGCGGCTGGCCCATCTTCCCCGCTCCGACGACCGCCACGATCCCGGCCGTTCCGGGCTCGCCGCGCCACGGCCGCACGGGCCGCGCGAAGGGATGGAGGCACGGGTTCGGCTCGGACGAGAACGAGCCGCCCGCCAGGTCCGCGGTGTTCGATGGCCGATCGGTGATCGTCATCGAGCCATGACCTCGTCCAGCTCCACGGTCCGGCGTTCGCGCGCCGCGCGCAGCAGCGCATCCGCGACGACCACGGCCCAGCGCCCGTCCTCGACGTTGACGACCGGGCGGCCGCCCTCTCGGACGACGGTGAAGAACGCGTCGAGCTCGGCGGCCAGCGGTTCCCCGCTCGCCAATGGCAGCTCGACCGATTCGCCCTCGAATGTCGGGGCATATCCGCGGATCAGGCGCGGGTTCGTCGTGTCGGTCGAGCGCGTGAACGTCAACCGCTGCGACAGGTAGTCGAGCTCGAACATGCCCTCCTCGCCGACCACGGTCAGCGTCCGGCGCTTGGCCGGCGTCAGCCAGTCGACGTCGAGCATGCCGACCGAGCCCGACGGGAACGACAGTAGCCCGAACAGCAGGTCCTCGTGGTCCTGGTGGACCCGCTGGGCGGTCTCGGCCGAGACACGGGTCGGGCGCTCGGCGGCGACGAACGAGAGGATGTCGACGTCGTGCGTGGCGAGGTCGATGGTCACCCCGACGTCGCGGATACGGGCGGGGAACGGCCCAGCCCGCCGGCTGGTGATCGCGTACACCGTCGAGAGCCAGCCCTGGTCGAGCAGCCGGCCGAGCTCGAGGACCGCCGGGTTGAAGCGCTCGACGTGGCCGACCTGGATCGGCACGCCGGTCTCGGCGGATGCCGCCGCGAGGCTGTCGGCCTCCGACGGCGTGGCGGCCAGCGGCTTCTCGACGAGCGTCGCGATCCCCGCACCGACCGCGGCGAGCGCGAGCGGGAGGTGGGTCGTGGTCGGGGCGGCGATGACGACCGCGTCGAGCTCGGCGGACGCCAGCATCTCCTGCGGCTCGAGATAGCCCCGCGCGTCGGTCGAGGCGGTGGCCGCCTCCAGGACATCGGCGAGCGGATCCGAGATGCCGACGAGTTGGACGTCCTCCCGGGCGCTGAGCAGCCGAAGGTGGTTGCGACCCATCGCCCCGAGACCGATGAGCCCGACGCGCGCAGGGCGCTCGCCGATGGGCTGCCAGCGGCCAGTCATCGCTCGGCGGTGGCCGCGTGCCGTCCGACGACCGCGCGGACCGCCTCGATGACGGTCGCCTGGTCATCGTCGCTGAGGCCTGGGAACATCGGAAGCGAGAGGCTTTGCGCGGCGGCGCGGTCGGTGACCGGCAGGTCGGCGTGGATTCCCAGAGCTAGGACGTAGGGCTGGCGATGAACGGGGATCGGATAGTAGATGCCGGTCGAGACGCTGGCCGCCTCGAGGTCGGCCACGATCGCGTCACGCGCCGGCCCCACGTCCAGGGTGTACTGGTGGTACACGTGGGTCCGGTCCGACGGAACGCTCGGGACGACGACCGGGACGTTCTCGAACGCCTCGTCGTAGCGGGCGGCGATGGCCCGCCGGCGCGCAGTGTTGCGCTCCAGCTTGTCGAGTTGGCACAGCCCGATCGCGGCAGCGATGTCGGTCAGGCGGAAGTTGTAGCCCAGGATGTCGTGGCGGTAGCGCTCGCGCATGCCCTGGTTGCGGTACAGCCGGATCCAGTCGGCCAGGCGCGTCGTCGTCGGTCGTGATGAGGCCGCCCTCGCCCGTCGTCATGTTCTTGGTGCCGTACAGGCTGAACGCGCCGTGCCCGAAGCTCCCGACCCGACGCCCGCGGTACTCCGCGCCGTGGGCTTGGCAGGCGTCCTCGACGATGGCTAGGCCGTGGCGGTCAGCCAGTTCGAGGAGCGGGTCCATGTCGGCTGGCAGGCCGAACAGGTGGACCGGGCAGATGGCCTTCGTCCGGGGCGTGATGGCCGCGGCCACCTGGTCCGGATCGATGTCATAGGTCTCGCGGTCGATATCGACGAACACCGGCGTCGCGCCTGTGTACAGGATCGACGAGACCGTGGCGTTGAACGTGTGCCCGACCGTGATGACCTCGTCACCCGGGCCGAGACCCATCCCCGCGAAGATGCACATCTCGGCGACGGTCCCGTTGCTCACCGCGATCGCGTGTCGGACGCCGATGAACGCCGCCCACCGATCCTCGAGCTCCGCGACGCGCCGGCCCCCGGCCAGCATCCCGCTGCGCAGGACCTCGGTGACGGCGGCGATCTCGGCGTCGTCGATGTCCGGACGGGCGACCGGGATCACGCGGTCGCCTCGCGGAGCGTGTCACCCGTGCGTTCGTAGGCGTAGTGGCGGCCGCAGCGGGCGCAGTTGAGCTCCGGGTCGGTGGTGTAGCGACCGATCTCCGCCGGCGCCGGATGTCCCTCGGAGTCCATGAGCCGGTCGCCACAGGCGCACACCCAGCCGATCCGCTTGGCCGGGCTCCCGGCCACGAGCGCGTGGCCCGGGACGGTCCGCGTCACGACTGCCCCGGCACCGACCATCGCAAACTGCCCGACGTCGCAGCCCGCCACGACGATCGCACCGGCGCCGATCGAGCTGCCGTGTTCGAGGCGGATCGGGGTGACCTCCCAGTCGTCGGCGCGGGCCAGCTCGCCCTCGGCGGTGATCGACCGCGGGTAGCGGTCGTTGGTGAGGATCGCGCCCGGGCCGATGAACACCCCGTCGGCGACCGTGACGCCGTTGTAGACGAGTGCGCCGTTCTGGATCTTCACGCGGTCGCCGATCTCCACGCCTTGGTCGATGAAGGCGTCACGGCCGATCACGCAGTCGGCCCCGATGCGGGCACCGGCGCGGACCTGTGCGCGCTGCCAGATCGAGCTGCCGGCTCCGACACTGACGTCATCCTCGAGTTCCGCCGACGGATGGATGCGGGCTGCCGGATCGATCATCGACGGCAGTGTAGCCGTCGTGCTCAGTCGAGGCGGCCCTGCAGGTGGGCGCGGTACAGGAAGGCGGCCATCTGCTCGCGCGTGACGGCGCGGGTCGGGCAGTACAGGCGGGGGCCACAGCCGCCGGTGATGCCCGATGCCGCGAGCGCGTTGATGCTGACCTCGCCGGTCTTGCCGTCGTCGTCGTCGAAGTAGTCGGTCGTGCCGTTGGGCAGGCCCAGGGCGCGATCGAGGAACATCGCCATCTGGGCGCGGGTGACCGCGGCGGTCGGGCAGAAGCGGCGCGGGCCGCAGCCGCCGGTGATCCTGGCCTTGGCCAGGGCGTTGATGCTGCCTTCGCCGGTCTTGCCGTCGTCGTCGTCGAAGTAGTCGGTCGTCGCGTCGGGCAGGTCCAGCGCGCGGTCCAGGAACAGGGCCATCTGGGCGCGGGTGACCTTGCCCTTGGGGCAGAACAGCGTCGGCGAGCAGCCGGCGGTGATGCCGGCCGTGTAGAGCCACTCGATCTGGACGGCGAAATCGTTGACGTCAGTAAACGGCGTCGCGCTGACGAACTTGGTCTTGATGGCGTTCCAGAGCTCGGGGCGCGCGTTGTCGTAGCCGAGCGCCCAGATCCCGGCGCCGCGCAGGCCATAGTTGTTGACGATGTCGTACTTGGCCTTGAGCGCGGTCGCATCGTCCATGTACAGCTGCCGCCACGACGTGACGCACCCGTAGGTGGCCGAACAGTTCTGGCGGCGGTAGGCGGTCCAGGCGACGCCCTCGCGGGTGTCGTATCGCTTGCCGTGCTCCTGGAGGACGGTGATGCCATTCGCGTAGATCACGGTGCTGGACGCGCCGTTCTTTGTGCCACTCGTATTGCTGGCGTTGAGGCTGTCGCTGCTCGTCGACCAGGCGCGGCCGTAATAGGGCACCCCGAGGATGAGCTTCGACGCCGGGACGCGGGCCGTGTAGGCCTTGACGGTGTCGGTGATGTCGTAGGCGGCGCCTCCGATCGGCGCGATCGAGCCGACCGGGCTCGAGCCCGACGAGCGGTAGTCGTAGCCCATGATGAAGATCGCGTCGGCGGCGCCCGCGGCCGTCGCGGCCTCGATCGGATAGTTGCCGATGTAGCCGGTCGTGTCGAAGGTCAGCTGGTAGCCCTTGGCGACCGCATTCAGCTCCGTTCGCACGCGCTTCACGAGCGAGACGAACTCGTCGGCGTAGCCGGCGGCGAGGGGCTCGAAGTCGAGGTTGACGCCGTCGGCGCCGCGGTCGCGGACGGCCACGGCGATGTTCTTCGCCAGCGCGGCCCGAGCCGTGGCGCTGCCGAGGAGCGCCTTCTGCTTGGTGGCGCCGCCGGACGACCAGGCGAAACTCTGGATGGTCAGCACGACCCGGGTCTTGTTCTGGTGCGCCTTGTTGATGACGTTGGTCATCGCGGCGCTCGTCCAGCCGTTCCAACCGGTGGTCGTCGTCCCGTCGGTGTTCTTCTTCTCGAGGCTGCCGTTGCGGGCGGCGCCGACGCCGAAGTAGGCGATCGTCGAGATCTTCGAGTAGTCGAGCGTCGTCGAGCTGTCCCCGACCTCCCAGTACGGGAGGAAGCCGAAGACCTCGCGCTTGAGGCCGGTCGGGGAGACGACGGCGGTCGGCTCCATGACGGGAGTCGGCGGCCGTGTCCGTTGGCGACCATGAGGCGCCCTCGGCGGGGATGGCCTCGCCCTCGTCGAGGACCGGCTCGTCCACGGGTGTATCGGTCGCTGCAGGAATGGGCTCGGGGGTGGTGTCAGCGTCGGTCGGCGTGGGCGTCGGCGTCGGCGTGGAATCGATCGGCGGTTCGGAGGTTAGGTCGGTGGGCGTCGGAGCGTCGGGCGTTTCGACGGTGGGCGCGGGGTCCGCGGCGTCAGACGAGTCCGACGCCGGCGCCGGCTTGGGCTTTAGTGCGTCGCGCAGCTGGCGTCCGGACAGACGTCCCGCAGGCAGCTCGCGGGGAGCCACGCCACCCACGGTCCAGCGATCGTGGCCGCGGGGGCGGAAGGGGACGGTCACTCGGTCGCCCGGGGCGAAATCGATCTTGTCGTTCGCGTGCGCCTGAACCTCTTCCCAGTGGATGCTGGGGCGGAGGCCGGATGCCGATCGCTCGGTGACCGGCGGCTGCTTGGCCAGCGTCGATGCCTGCTCCAGGGTCGGGGCGTTCGGAGTGGCGGCACCGACCGGGATCACGGACGTCGCCAGAAGGAGGACGGCGAGCAGGGTCGAAGCGGAGCGGCGACGCACGAACTTCAAGACATCCTCAGGTGGCGGGGTCCGTAACCATCGCCCCATCCACGGGAACGGGCAACCCGACGAAGGTCCCAATCATGACTGGTACGGGGCGGTCTGGTGGGGTCCGGTGCGGTCGCCCTACCCGACCTCGCGTCAGCTGGGCTTGAACGCTCGCAGCAGGAAGGCGGCCATCTGCTCGCGCGTGACCGGGGAGCCTGGACAGTACCGGCGGTCGCCGCAGCCGCTTGTCAGACCCGCCGCGGCCATGGCGTTGATCGCCGATTCGAGCGAGCTGCCCTCGTCGTCCGTGAAGTAGTCCTTGGTCGCCGCGGGCAGGTCCAAAGCGCGGACCAGGAATGCGGCCATCTGGGCGCGGTTGACGGAGGCCTCCCGGCAGTACAGGCCCGGCGCGCAACCGTTCGTGAGACCCGCCTCGGCGATCCGGTTGATGGAGCCTTCGTGGGTCTTGCCATTGTCGTCGGTGAAGTAGTCCATCGTCGCCGCCGGAAGCTTCATGGTCCTGGCGATGAAGCTGGCCATCTCACCGCGCGTGACCGACCGCACGGGACAGAACTTGGTGTCGCTGCAGCCGTTCGTGATGTTCTCGTCGTAGATCCACTGGATCGACGAGACGAACTTGGACTTCCCGAGGTCGTAGAAGACGCTCATCACTGCATAGGCAGGCGGGGGCGGGGGGCTCGCGGGGGCGCCGCTGAGAACCTGGGTCGTCGTCACGTTCGGGTTGCCGACCATGGAGCGGTAGTAGCCCGACGTCGAGGTGTCCGGATCCATGAGCGCGGTCTTGCCCGACGTTCGGGTCGACGCGAAGGAGAACTCGTTGCCGTGGTAGTTCGGCTGGTTCCGCCACAGGTCGACCAGGCGCTGGTCGGTGGTGAACAGGGCGCGCAGGTAATCGACCGCTCCGCGGTGGCCGTCGGCGATGACGGCACTGGCGCCGGCCCTGAGGAATCCCGCCCCGTAGTTGTCGACGCGCTGCTTGGCGACCGAGCGGGTGGGCGCCGGGTTGCCGGGCTCCGAGTTGCCCGACGCGTAGCAGAGGTGATGGAGCAGGATGACGGCATTCGGCGCCAGGTCGAGCGTGGAGACGTATGGCTCGCCGTAGTACTTGGTGTTGCCGTCGCCGTTGCCGGCGGTCGCGTTCAGGCCGAACCCGTCCTTGGTCGTGTACGCGGCGTCCTTCGGATACGGGCTGGGCCAGCCATTCCCGTGGCCGAGGTAGATGACCACCGACGCATTGACTGTTGCGCTCTTGACCTTCGACCAGGTCGCGTTCGGGCTGTAGACCTTGTAGACATTGGGCGTGTACTTCTTCGCCTCGGCATAGGCCTGATCGGCCTTGGAGCGGTAGTCCGACGTCGCGCCGTGTGTCGCCCCGACGATGATCACGACCTTGGCATCGGACGTCTGGGCGGCACGCGCGGTCGCGGGCACGGCGAACGTTCCGACGGCGGCCGTCAGGACGAGGAACAAGGCGGCGAGGGTCTTGTGCAAGGAGAACTCCGGGTGGGGGCAGGGATCCGTGGCCCAAGCCTCGCCGAAGCGGGCGCTTGGCTCAATCGCGCCATGGTCCCGACGGCTGTAGCCCCATCGGGTCGCGAGATGGACCCGCCCGGTCAGGCAGGGTGCGGTCCGGTCCGGTCCGTGCTCACCCGGAGTCAGGTCACCCGGTGGTGCGCAACCGCCCCACGAGCTCGGTCAGCGACGGGTTCGTTCGGTCGCGGTCCGAAAGGATCGGGCTGCCGTCGGGCGTCCCGTGGACGGCGGGCCACTTCACCGCGGCCAGGGGATCGTCCCAGGCGAACCCCAGCTCATCGGTGCCGTCGTACGCGTTCGTCACGAGATAAATGAGCTGCAGGGGCTCGAGCGCGAGGAACCCGTGGGCGACGCCGATCGGGATGTCGACCCATTCGTCGGCGGTGAGCTCGCGCGTTTCGACGAGCGGTCGGTCGGACTCGCCGCCGAGCATCGGACGCACGTCCACGAGCGCGACGAATGCGCGGCCTGAGGCGACGACCCAATGGTCGAGCTGGCGCTGGTGGAGGTGCAAACCGCGAAGCACGCCCGGAGCGGAGGTCGAGAGGTTGGCCTGGACGAAGCGCGCCTGCGCGCCGGGGGGCGCGCCGGCGTCGGCCGGGTCGATCGCGCCGAACGTGTCGTCGCGCCAGATCTCGCGGAAGGACCCGCGCGGGTCTTCGAATCGGGCGATCGCCCCGTAGCGGACACCCTCGAGCGTCGAGCGAGGTCGAGCAAGGTCGGTCAACGACGCGACTCCGACGTTGCATGTGGCCGCCGTCGTCCGTCCGCTCGCGCTCGCGCCTCAGGACCGGCGCATAGTCGGCCATCGCCGCGCGCCACGAACGCATGGGCTCGCCGCCCGGAAGGGGCGTGGCGGCCAGCACGCCCCAGCGGGGTGGCACGGACGCGCGCTCCCACGTGGTCCCCGGGACCGACTCCACCGCCGCGCCCACCCCGAGCCGATCCAGGACGTCCTCCGCCCACGTCGCTCGCGTGGCGACCTCGCCGTTCACGAGGTGGTGGACACCGGCGAGCGCGTCGGCGCCGAGCAGCTCGACGATCGCGTCGGCGACATCGGCGGCGTACGTGGGCGTACCCCACTCGTCGCCCACGACGCGCAGCGGCCTCCCTTCGGCCCGCGCCTTCCCAGCGGCGTCGAGGATCTTGTGCGGGAAGTCTCGCCCCGGCGGCCCGAACAGCCAGGCGGTCCTGGCGATGCCGAGACGGCCTGTCTGGCCCACGCGCCTCGAATGCCTCGGTCGCGGCCCGCTCGCCGGCAAGCTTCGAGCGACCGTACGCGTTCGGGGGTGCTGTCGGGTCGGTGGGCGCGTATCCCGCGCGGTCCTCGCGATCCCCGGCGAACACCTCATTGGTCGAGACGATCAGGAGTTCGACCCCGCGTGCCGCACACGCCGCGGCGAGGACCCCGGTCGCGTCGCCGTTGCGACGCTGGGCGAGGTCGGGTTCCCGCGCGCAGCCATCAACATCGGTCCAGGCGGCGGCGTGCACCACGACCTCCGGCTTATCGCGGTCGAGCGCTTCGGCCACGCCGTCAGGCGCGTCGAGATCCAGGTCCGGCCGGGTCCAGGCCAGGGGCCCCCGCGGGCCCGTGAACGGCGCCTCGCCGAGGGCCGAGACCAGGGCGGACCCGAGCCGGCCGGTCGAGCCCGTGACCGCGACGCGCATCAGGTCGCGGTCCGCAGCCGCTGCCCGTACTGGCGCTCGTAGTAGGCGTCCCAGTCCCCGGTTCGGGCGGCGCGCCACCACGGCTCGTTGTCGACGAACCAGTCGATCGTCCGGGCGAGGCCATCCTCGAAGGTGGTCTGCGCGCGCCAACCGAGCTCGGAGAGCTTGGAGCCGTCCATCGCGTAACGGCGATCGTGGCCCGGCCGATCCTCGACGTGGCGGACGAGCGACCATGGCTTGCCAAGGTGTTCGAGCAGCAGACCGACGGTATCGCGGTTCGTCATCTCGACACCGCCAGCGACGTTGTACGTCTCGCCCGTCCGACCGTGGCGGAGCACGTGGTCGATGCCCGCAGCGTGATCGGACACATACAGCCAGTCGCGTCGCTGGAGGCCGTCGCCGTAGAGCGGCAGCGGCAGGTCATCGATCGCGTTGGTGACGAACAACGGGATGAGCTTCTCGGGGTGGTGATACGGCCCGTAGGTATTCGAGCCGCGGGTGACGACCGCATCGAGCCCGTGGGTCACCACGTAGCTCCGCACCAGGAGTTCACCGCTGGCCTTCGCGGCGGCGTACGGGGAGCGCGGGGCGAGGACGTCGCCCTCGCGGGAGTGTCCTTCTGCCACGGAACCGTAGACCTCGTCCGTCGAGACCTGGAGATAACGCGGCCGCTGCGGCGCCGTCCGGCAGGCCTCCAGCAGCATGTGGACGCCGATGACCCCCGTCACGAGGAACGCCTCGGGGTCCAGGATGGAGCGGTCGACGTGCGACTCCGCCGCGAAGTTGAGCACCGCGTCGACGTCGGGCACGAGGTCGTTGACCACACCCGGGTCGGCGATGTCGCCGACCACGAACCGCAGGCGTTCGTCCATCTCCGGGTCGGCGCGGACCGGCGCCAGGTTGGCCTCGTTGCCAGCGTAGGTCAGCTTGTCGAGGACGGTGATCTCGGTGCCATCGCGCCGCCCGAGAACGTCACGGACGTAGCACGACCCGATGAACCCGGCCCCGCCGGTCACGAGGAGGCGTCGGTACTCGCGCGCGGTCCCGGCGCTGGGGTCCGCGGCGGGATCCGTGGGGACCTCGGTCATCCGATCGGGCGCTCCGACGGCGGGTTCAGGCGACCGATGGCGTCGTCGTCGCGCGCCAGTTCCGATGCGCGCAGCAGCGACGGCACCGTCCCGGCGTCGGTCCAGTGGCCCTCGTACACCCGCGTGAAGAGCCGCCCGTCGGGGATGTAATGATTCAGCACGTCCGTGATCTCGAACTCACCCCGGTTCGATGGGGCGAGCCGACCGATGACATCGAACGCGTCCGGACGCAGGAAATACACGCCGATCGGGATGAGGTCGCTCTTAGGCGCCTTCGGCTTTTCTTCGAACCCGACGACGTTCCCGTTTGCGTCCAGCTCAGCGACACCGAAGCGCTCCGGGTCCGGGACGCGGTACAGCAGGGTGCCCGCGCCGTGGGCGCTCTCCTCGAAGTCGTGAGCGACATCGGCAAGGGCAGGGCCGCGCAGGATGTTGTCGCCCAGGACGCAGCAGAAGGCATCGTCCCCGACGAACTGGCGGGTGAGGCCGATGGCCTGGGCGATGCCCTGGGCACCGGCCTGGTAGCGGTAGGTCAGGTCCAGGCCGAAATGCGAGCCGTCGCCGAGCAGCTCGACGACGTCGCCGACGCTCTTGCCGCCAACGACGACCAGGACCTCCCGGATGCCCATCGACGCCAGGGTCTCGATCGGGTAGTAGATCATCGGCCGGTCGTAGATCGGCAGCAGGTGCTTGTTGGTGACGATCGTGAGCGGAAAGAGGCGCGTGGCGGTCCCGCCAGCGAGCACGATGCCCTTCATGGCCGCGAAGCGTAGCAGGGCGCGCGACGCGGACCGGGCCTGCCGATAGTACGGGCGAGCTTGGCCGGCCTACGGCGCGGTAGACGGTAGCGGGGTGCGGGCAGGGGTGGCCGTCGGGCGCGGGGTGGGGTCGAGGCACGGCTGCTCCCCTTCGGGCAGGGTGCCCTCGCCGCCTTCGCCGCAGTCGATCGGCTGCTCTTCGATCGGCGGCAGCCCGCCCTCGTAGTCGGTGATCACGAGCACGAACTCGAGCTTGTCGAGGTTCGCGGCCGGTTGCAGGTAGGCCGTCTGCACGACGGCATTCGCGTCGCGGCGGACGTCGACGACCTGCCCGATGAGCAGGCCCTTCGGATAGGGCGACCGGACCCCACCACCCAGCTCCAGCCCGGCCGTGACGACCTCGTCGCCCTGGACGACGATCTCGCCAGAGTCGATCTGCTCCATCACGAGCACGCCGCCGAGCTGGCCGACGACCTGACCCCTCGCGGCGTTCGAGACGAGCTGCCCGATGACCGTCGAGGTGCCGTCGGTCAGCAGCACGACCATGGCGCTGTCCGGCCCGACCTGCGTGACGCGGCCGGCAAGCGCGCCTCCATCGACGACCACGACGTCGCCTTCGGAGATCCCATCGTTCGAGCCCTTGTCCAGCCCGATGACCCGACGGAACTCCGACGACTCGCGCGAGATCACGGCCGCCGCCACCGTCTCGTGCTCGAAACCCGCCCGGAGCTGGAGCAGGGCCGTCAGCTGCTCGTTCTCGCGCTTGACCTCCTCGGAGACCGCCTCCTGGATGGCCAGGCGCTCGTTCTCGTCGCGCAGTGCCGCGTTGTCGACCCGCAGCCGATCGATCTCGGCGATGGCCGCCCCGATCGACGCGACGCCACCGGCCACCTCGTCGAGCGCGCTCTGGATCGGCCGGAACGCGAATCCAACGCCGCTCTGCAGCTCGCGCACGGTCGGGTTGGCGGAGAACGCCATGAGCACGAGGCAGATGGCGACGAGCACCGTGAAGGCGATGCTTCGGCGGCGGCCGGTGCGGGTGGACAGGAGGGAGGTCATCGGTCCGTCATCCTACGGACGCCGTCAGCGCGGCGGGCGGGCGTACGTCTCCGAGACGAGGACGCGATCCATCGCATCGAGCTCCTGAAGGACGAGGCCGGTGCCGCGTACGACGCAGGTCAGCGGGTCGTCCGCGACATGGACCGGCATCTGGGTCGCCTCGGCGATGCGGCGATCGAGCCCGGCCAGCAGCGCGCCGCCACCGGCCACGACGATGCCCTGGTCCATGATGTCCGCCACGAGCTCCGGCGGCGTCTCCTCGATCGTGTCCTTCACGGTGTCGACGATCTGGGCGACGGACGGCTCGATGGCCTCGCGGATCTGGTCCGCGCCGACCTCGACGCTGCGCGGCAGGCCGGTCAGCAGGTCGCGACCGCGGAGGGTGACGCGCTGGGCGTCCCACTCCCCGGGGTACGCGGACCCGATCGCGATCTTGATGTCTTCCGCCGTCCGCTCGCCGAGGAACAGGTTGTACTCGCGGCGGGCGAACGTGACGATGTCCTGGTCCATCTCGTCGCCACCGATGCGGATGGATCGCGAGACGACGATGCCGCCGAGCGAGATGACGGCCACTTCCGTGGTCCCGCCACCGATGTCGACGATGAGGCTGCCCGACGGCTCCGAGACCGGGAGCCCGGCACCGATCGCCGCGGCCATCGGCTCCTCGATGAGCCGTGCCCAGCGCGCCCCGGCGTTGAGGGCGGCGTCCTTGACGGCGCGCTTCTCGACTTCGGTGACGCCGGACGGGATGCCGAGCAGCATCCGCGGTCGCGGGATGAGCCCGATCCGGTCGTGCACCCGGTTCACGAAGTACTTGATCATCTGCTCGGTGACGTCGAAGTCGCTGATGACGCCGTCGCGCAGCGGTCGGACCGCGATGATGTTCGCCGGGGTGCGACCGACCATCCGCTTCGCCTCCGCGCCGATGGCGAGCACGCGCTTGGTCTTGGCATCGATCGCGACCACGGACGGCTCGCTCATGACGATCCCGCGGTCGCGGACATGGACCAGGGTGTTGGCGGTCCCGAGGTCGATACCGATGTCGCGGGAGAAGAGTCCGAGCAGGCGGTCGAGCATGGTAGGGAGAGAATCCTCGTCGATACGGGGGTCGTCGGGCGGGTCGCGGGCGGACCGCCGGGCCGGGATGAGGCCGGGGTCGCGCCGATGTCACGGGGGCCGGGCAGCCCGCGCAGTCTACCAGAGGCCTCGAACGGGACCGCCCGAGCCCGGATCGCCGGGCATTCCGATCACGCTTACAATATGCAGGTCCCCGGCGCTGGCGACCGCCGTGGTCCCCCCACCGCTGGCAATTGAACCGGCCGGGGACATGACCTTCCGCGCTCCGAGACCCTAGTCGGCGCGCGCCGCGACACCGGTCGTCGGGCGGTCGAACGCGACTCCGCGGTCGCGGAGCGAGGCATAGGCGTCGTGCCCGATCACGAGGTGGTCGAGCAGGCCGATGTCGAGCAGCCGGCCGGCAGCGAGGGCCTCCGCGGTCAGGTGCAGGTCGTCCGGGGACGGCGTCGGGTCGCCGCTCGGGTGGTTGTGGACGAGGATGATGCTCGCGGCGTTGAGCCGGACGGCGTCGCGATACAGCTCGCCGACGCGGACCAGCGACGAGTTCACGTTGCCCTGGTAGACCGTCTGCGACGCGGAGGACGTGGTTCTTCGTGTCGAGGATCACGACGCGCAGCTCCTCGCGCTCGAGACGGCCCATCTGGAGGATCAGGCGGTCCGCCACGTCGTGCGGTCCGCGGATCGACCAGCGACCGGCCGGCCAGTCGGCCATCAATCGACGCCCGAGCTCGAAGGCGGCCAGGAGCTGGGCGGCCTTGGCCCGGCCGATGCCCGGGATGGCCGCCAGCTCGAGGTCGCTGGCGCGGGCCAGCCCGGCCAGGCCGTCGTGACCGCTCAACGCATCCGTCGCGAGGTCCACGGCAGATCGTCCACGGACGCCGCTCCCCCACAGCAGGGCGATCAGCTCCGCCGCCGTCAACCCGCCGGGCCCGCGCTGGGCGAGCCGCTCACGCGGTCGTTCGGCGGCAGGAAGCTCGCGGATCGTGT
Organism: uncultured Chloroflexia bacterium; assembly: GCA_963850555.1. Lineage (GTDB taxonomy): Bacteria > Chloroflexota > Limnocylindria > Limnocylindrales > CSP1-4 > SPCO01. Next base: position 58,906 of record CAWKLT010000015.1, read on the forward strand.
GGCCGCGAACGGCGGCGGGAACCTGCGGATCGACCACCGCGAACCTCCTTGGGACGAGCGCAGGCGGAAGGTGTCCCCGAGAGCCCGGACGACGAGAGCCCGCCGATTCCCCCCGCCATCCGGACCTCGGGGACGACGCAGAGCCTAGTCAGGAGCCCTCACCGCGGGCTCAACCGCCCCTTCGCGACGGCTAACCCGCCGGCGCGCCCGGCGGACAAGGTCAGCTGGGCACGACCCCGTTACGCGCCGCGAACTCGCCGAGCGCCAGGAGGATCCCGTTGAACGTCGCATGCAGCCCGATCGGCGCCCACACGCTGCCGCGCTTGAGGAACAGCCAGCCGAGCGCCAGCGCGACGGGGATCCGCGACGCGAACCCGACGACCGCGAGCGAGAGCGCTTCGCCGGCCGACGCCCCGCTGATCGTCAGGACATGGACCAGGGCGAAGAAGAGGGCGCCCCGGATGAGCGCCCGTCGATCCCCGAGCGACCGCGCCCACGCGGTCGTGGCGAACGCGCGGAAGAGCAGCTCCTCCCCGACCGGCGCGATGACGGCCCCCGCCAGGAGGTGGATCGCGAAGCCCAGCGCCTCACCGGTCGGCGGCAGCGGGCTGACCGGGGTCACCGGGAAGATCTGGCTGAGGATCGCCGCGACCGGGATCGTGAGGAGGATGACCGGGCCGGCCCAGAGTGCGCCGCTGGCCAGGTCGCCGAGCGCCCGTCGATCGAACCGCCGCACGCCCATCTCGGCCCACGACAGCGCGCCCGTATCGACGACCAGCAGTCGGATCAGGCCCGCGTAGATGACCGCCTGGACCGCGACCGATGCAAGCCGCCCCACCGGGCCGTCGACCGCGATGCCGACGACCGTGAGCGGGATGGCGATGACGAGGACCGCGAGCAGCGACACCGGCACCGACGCCACGAACACCAGGATCGGCGAGGGACCCTTGTAGAGCTGGTCGGCCTTGGATCGTCGCTCGATCCCCTGCGCGCCGGCTCCGGCGACCAGCCCGATCGACAACAAGGCCAGGCCCGCAGCGAGCAGGATCGCGGCGCCGGCCGTCCCGCCGGCCAGCAGCGCGACGAAGATGGCGCCGAAGCCGATGAGCGTGGCGAGCCAGCCAACGACGAACAGGGCGGGCGCTGCACGCCCCTCGATGGTGAAGGTGCTGGCGCCCGGGCGAGCGGGAGGCGGAACCTCGGCAGGCGGGCCGTCAGGGGATTCGACGGGTTCCGTGGAGCCCGGCTCGGGCGGGATCAACGCTCGGGCAGCGGATCCCCGGTGGCGGCGGAGCGGCCCGGACCGCGCGAAGTGCCGCGTGACCGGACGGTCGTCTGGATCGAGGCCGGGATGGCCGGGGTCGAGGCGCTCGCGGGCGCTGCGATGCGACCGGTCGGCTCCAGGCCGGAGGGCAGGGGCTCGATCGTGGCCGCCGCCGCGATCTCACGCCGTTCGAAGTCCTTGCCGCACCAGGCGCACAGCGACCAGTCCAGGCCGACCAGGCGCGAGCAGTTGGGGCAGACGCGATTCAGTCTCGTCCGACACGACGGGCAGATGATCCATTCCTCGTCGACGCGTCGCTCGCAGGTCGGGCAGTGGTGGATCGCCTCGACCTCGGCGAGCAGCGCTTCCTCGGCAAGGTTGCGCTCCCAGACCTCGCCGATCTTCTCGTGAGGCCGGACGATCTTGTAGACCCACACGGCGAGGATGAAGAAGAACGGGGTGAACAGGATGATCCCGGCGGCGACGAGGTACGGCAGGATCGCGTTGTCCGAGCGCTGCTGCATGTCGCGGAAGGCCCAGTACGCCGACGCGATCCAGAGGACCGCGATGTAGATGAAGATCATCCGGCCGCCGATCTGGACGACGTCGCTCGCGATGATGTCGCCGATCGTATCGCCGATACCTTCGAGGATCTGATCCATGCCCTGGCGGGCCTCCGTGAACGTGGATTGAAGCGGCCGGACGCTCGTGGATCGTCAGGTCGGCGTTGCGCGAGAGTGTAGCAGGGGACCTTGTCGATCCTCGCCGTGCCGGACCCTGCCGGCCACCGGGCTCAGACGGCTTGATCCTCGCCGGCGTGACGGTCGGACGCCAGCGCGCCGACTCCGGCCACGCACAGGACGATCGCACCGATGCAGACGACGATCGCCCCGGGACCGGTGCCGGACAGTCCCACGATGTACGGCCAGGTGAGGCCGACCAGCAGCGCGCCGAGCCCAAGACCCAGCACGCCGACCCGGAGCCACAGCGGCACCGGGTTGCGGACGAGCGAGAGCCCCAGCATCGCCAGGAGGCTCAGCAGGACGATCGGGTGGAACGGGCCGGCGAGACCCCAGCGGTCGAAATAGCCGATGCCCGTGGCGCCGATGACACTGACCCCCCAGGGGAGCAGGAACCCGACGGCGGCCATCGCGGAACCGGCGACGGCGAGCCAGCCGACGAATTCGGTGACGCGCGTGGCGTCGAGCAGGTCGCCTGCGGAGGTTCGCGGTTGGTCGGCCTTGGACGCGGCGGTTGCTGCCGCAGCCTGGCCCGCCCACGCCCGAGCCGGGGCCGGAGGGCCCGATGGCTCCGCGTGGAGCATCGGCGGGACATACGCACCCGGTGCGGATGGTGACGCCGGGATCGGCACGGGAGGGCGGGAGACCGCAGGCGCCGGACCCGGCTGCATGGCGTTGGCGGACGGCCACGCGTCCGATAGCACCAGGTCGGCGGGCCAGGCTACCGCCGACGACGGGGCGGCACCGGTACCGGTATCGAGACCCGTGCCGGGCGTGCCGGCGGCGTCGGCGGTCGGTTCCGTGTCAGCAGCCGGGCCGGCGGCGGTCGTGCTGGACACCGACTGGAAGATCGGCGGCTCCCACCCGGGTGCGGCGCGCTCGGGCTCGGAGGGGGCAGTGGTGGCCGCCTGCGGCGGCACGTCGGTCAGGACCGCGGGCGTGGGACGCTCGGCGACCGCGGCTCGACCCTTCTTCGAACGGCCGTTGACCGATCGAGCCGCACCGGCGACGGAGGCCAGGAGCTCACCGCACGCCGGGCACGACAGCCGCCCGTACGGAACAGTGGCGCCACACGTTGCGCAGACCATCGACTGCGGAGACATCCATCACCTCGGGTCCGGATCGACCCCTCGGGGCCGCAAGTCGTGCAGCGTGGCAGAGTCCGCGGCGCTGTTCCACTGCCCCTCTGGGTCATACCCGGCTCCCCCGAACGTCCCGGCCCAATCTACGGTCCAAACCGCGGCACGCCAGGCCGAGATGACGCCGATGAGCACCAGACCACCCGCGAACAGGGCCACGAGCACGCCGACGAGCGCGAGCGCGGCCACGCCATCGGTCACGCCTTGGGTCCCGAACGACAACGCCGCTCGGAGCGCGTCCCATGTCGCCGAACCGGCGAGCCCGACGGCCACGAGCACGAGCAGCAGCACGACGAGCGGGACCACCGCCAGCACGACACAGCGCAACGGGTGGCGCAGCAGTCGGATGGTCGCCCGGCCGAGCGCAGTCGGGACCCGTTCGCCGAGCAGGGTGACCCGGCGGGCGGCGATCCCGCCGACCGTCTCTCCCAGCAGCCACGCCGCGACGACCACGACGACGGCGTCCGTGGCGCCGCCCGCGACCCGGACGACGAGGGCCACCGCCACGTCCGATGGCACCGTCAGCTCGCGGTACGTGACGGCCACGATGCGGATGGCACCCCACGACAGGGCGAGCAACAAGGGCAGATGGGCGATGAGCCGCACGGTCATCACCCGCCATGCCGGGTGCGCGGCGGGGGCCAGATCGCGTGGCGCCCGACCGGCAGGCCAGGCCTCGTCGTCCCTCGCGACCGTTCGGGCCAGCTCCGATTCGGCTGCTGCCGCGATGAGGCCCCCACCACACAGCCAAAGGAGCGCCCCAAAACCCAGGGCCGCGAGCGGCACGGCGATCGTCGCGACCCCGCGGAACACGACGCTCGACAGCAGCGGCGTGAGCACGTTCCCCACGGCGACCGCGCTCGGCAGCACGATGATCGGGGCAAGGACGAGCAGGATCCCGCCGCGGAGGAGGAACGTGGCGAGGGCCAGCGGCCACGTCCGCGGCCCGGCCAGCGCGAGCAGGAGCGAGGCGACCAGGGTCGCCCCCACGGTCATGGCGCGGGGCTGACCGACGGCGCGGGCGACCCGAGCCCCAATTCGGGTGCGAGCTCGCCGAGCGCCTGCAAGGCGGCCTCGACCTTGGCGATCTCCTCGCCATATCGAGCGAAGTCCCCGTCGCGCAGGGCCGCCTGGGCGAGCTCGAAGTGGCGGTTGGCGTACTCGACCAGGCCGGGGACGTCGGCGGGCAACGGATCGGTCGCTCCACCCGACGGGGTCGGGCCCGGCGTCGGGGTCGGGCCAGGCGACGGCGTCGGCGTGGGCGTGGGCGGCTCCGTCGGTCCGGGCGCGCTGCCCTCGGCCGCCAGCAGGAGGTCGAGCGCCTCCGCGAGTGTTTCGGACCAGACGACCTCGCGTGGCGAGGCGACGATGATCCGCTGGAACTCGGGGAACGCGGACTGCTGCGACTGCAGGTACACGGGCTGGAGGTAGATCAGGGAATCACCGACCGGAACGACGATGAGATTCCCCTGGATGACCGTGCTGCCGCCCTGGCTCCACAGCGTGAACTGCTGGCTGATCTGTGGGTCCTGGACGATGCGGGCTTCGATCTGGGCCGGCCCGAAGATCGTCGTGTCGGCCGGGAAGCGGTAGACGCGCGTCGCGCCGTAGTTGGGCGCGTCCTGGCGCGCCGCGACCCACGCGATCATGTTCGGCCGGTTGAGCGGCACCATCGGCTGGAGCAGGAGGAACTCGGCCTCCTCCTCGCCGGGCATGCGCATGATCACGTAGTACGCCTCGTTGGGCAGTGACTGCGTGCTGCCCTGCGCCGTCGGGACCGTCCACAGGTCGTCGCTCTGGAAGAAGCGCAGCGGGTCGCGGACGTGGTAGCGCCCGAAGACGCGCGTCTGGACGTTGAACTGCTCCTCGGGCACCCGCAGGTGCGGCCGCAGATCGGCAGGGATGGCCGTCAGCGGCTGGAACATCGTCGGGAAGACCCCGCTGTACGCCCGGATGAGCGGGTCCTGATCATCCGCGACGTAGAAGTTCATCGTCCCGTCATAGGCGTCCATCGTGATCTTGACGCTGTTGCGGATGTAGTTGAACGGATCGCCGAGCCGCGTCCCCTCGAGACCGGATCCGCCCGGATCGAAGCCCTGCGCGTGCGGGAAGCGGTCGGAGACGGTGAACGCGTCCTGCACGTAGGTCAGGGTGCCGTCGTCGCGGATCACCAGATACGGATCCTTGTCGTAGCGCAGGAACGGGGCGATGTGCTCGAGCCGGTCCGCCAGCGAGCGATGGAACAGGAGCTGGCTCTCGGCGGTGATCTGGTCGCTGATCAGCAGGTCGAGATCGCGGAAGCGCAACGCGAACAGCAGTCGCGGAAGGGTCGTGTCGAGGTCGATGCCGGTCGTACCGCGCCAGCGCGTCTCCGTGCCCGGATCGGCCCCGCCCTCTCCTTCGCCTGTCGGGTAATCGAACTCGGCCTGCCGGGCGCCGGTGATCACGTAGCCGCTCGGCTTCTCGCCGAAGTAGATCCGCGGCTCGGTGATCTCTGGAGCCCCTTCGCTCGAGACCGGCGGGAGGTTGCGGATGAACAGCCGCGGCTGGCCCTCGTTGGTCACCTCGTTGACCGGCACCAGCGCGGCGCCGATGCCGTGGGTGTAGACGATCCGCTGGTTGACGAAGCCGGCCGCCGCCGGGTTCTGAGTGAGGTCGAGCTCGCGGGCGGACAGCATGACCTGGCGCTGGACGTCGTCGATGACGTAGCGATCGGTGTCCACGTCGTGGAAGTCGTAGTAGCGGCGGATGCGCTGGAGCTGGTCGAGGGTATCGCCGAGGGGCCGGTAATCCCACAGCCGGGCATTGCGGAACGTCGCCGCCTCGGCCTCGAGGGCGGCCTCGTCCAGCACGGCCGCGCCCTGGAACTGCCGGTCGTCCTCCCAGTGGTCGATCCCGTACGCGAGACGGGTCATCGCGATGTTGTTGGCGATGTACGTCTGTTCCTGCGCGTACTGGTTGGGCTGGACCGTGAAGCGCTGGATGGCCTCGGGGTAGAGCCGCCCGATGATCAACGAGGCCAGCAACCACACGCCGATGACCAGGCCCAGCGGCCAGAGCATCCGGGTGAACGCGCCGCCGACCAGCAAGGCGCCGGCCAGTCCGGACAACACGGTCAGCACGTCATACGCGAGGAACTGGGCGTTCTGGTCCGTGAAGCTCACGCCGGTGAAGAGGACGCCGCGATTGCTGTACACGAGCTCGTACTTGTCGAGCTGGTAGCCGAACGCCACGGACAGCAGGAACAGCCCGCCGAGGATCGCGAGGTGCACCCGGACCGGGGTCGTGAACACGAGGCTCCCGCGCGAGGCCCCGACGAGGTACCGGGCGAAGACCAGCACCAGCGTGGCCAGCACGATGCCGTTGAAGAGCCCCTGGACGAGCCGCAGGAACGGGAGCTCGAAGAGGAAGTAGCCGATATCCCGCCCGAAGACCGGATCCGTGATGGCGGCCGCCGCATCCGGGGAGAACGGCACGCGATTGGCCCACAGCAGCACGGTGTCCCAGACGCTCGCGACCGAGCCGCCGATCGCCAGGGCGATGAGCCCGGCGAGGACCACGAGCGCCACGCCGGCGATCGGCGTCAGGTCGGGGATGTCGCCGGTGTCGAACGTGACGGGGCGCGGCGCGCCGGCATCCCGGCGCATGCCCGGGACCGCGGTCCGGATCGGCGGCCTGAGCCGCCTCGTTGATGCGATCCATCAGGGTCCGGAACGAACCGCCGGCACGGTCTGGGTCGGGCGGTGGCATGAGCCGGCCGGCCAGGTAGATGTTCAGGAGCAGGATCGCGAGGCTCCCGAACAACGCCGCCGCGAACAGCCCGACCTGGGCGCCAAGGCGCGTCCAGAAGACGGCGTCGAAACCGACGCTCTGGTACCAGAGCGCGTCGGTCCAGAGGTCCAGCCCGAAGCTGAAGAGCATGAAGACGAGCAGGAGGATGAACCCGACGATCCACCAGGTCACGCGCCGGCGGCGACCGCCAGGACGCTGATCGCGAACGACCCGGGGTCGGCGCGGCGGGCTTGGCTCACGGGGCGGAGATCCGCGGTCCCGGTCGCGGTCGTCGTCATCGCGGTCGTCGGGGTCAGGATCACCGTCGCCCGAAGCGCGGCGCCGAGGCGGCGCCTTGGCGTCGGGGTCCTCTCCGCGGGCGGCCGCTTCCCGTCGGCGAAGGTCCTCGAGGAAATCGTCGAACAGGTCGCGCATCGGTCCGGTGAGTCTAGCCGGTCGCCCCGAACCTCACGCCCGACGGCCGGTCAGGGCCGTCCGAGGCCCTCGACCGCCTTGCGGAACCCGGCCAGCACGGTGTCAGCGAGCTCGTTCGCGCCCATCGCCGCGGCGCGTGCCGGCTCGAACCGGAACGCGGCCCGGACCACGAGGGGCGTGCGCCACGGCCGGGACTCGTCTTCGGGCGGCATGAGCCCGGCCACGCGGAGCTGCAAACGACCGGCGTCTTCGAGGATGAGCCCGGACAGGGCTCCGGCGAGCGCCGGGCCCAGTCGCCCGAGGGGTGGGTCGGGCGGCGGGCCGGAGACGGGAGCCACGTCCCGGAAGCTGACGACGCCGTCGTCGTCGGTCACCCACATCAGCGTGAGCCACCAGCCGTCGGGCGCGTCGGAGGGTCGGGCCATGCCGGCACGGTACGTATGGTCGCGAACGCGAACCTCGTGCTCGCGCAGGAACGAGGGGCCGGGTGGTGGGAGTCGGTCGGGCACGGCCGCAAGGATAGCGGCCGGGATCGGTCAGGCCGGCGGAGCGGCCTCGTCGCTGGCGCGCTGTGCCTCGGCCTCCGGGGCCGGGGGCACGACCGGGGTCGTCGTCGACCGGTTCGGCGGCTTCGGCTTCGGCTCGGCCGGTCTCGCCCAGCTCGTCATCGACAGCGTCCAGCCCGGCCGAGACCCGCTCGATCTCATGGACGATGGCCTCTGACGCGGCCGCGTCCTCCGCGGACACGCCGGGGGCGCGGCCTTCGACCTTGGCCTCGGCCAGGAGCGCGTCGGCCTCGGCCTGGAGATTCGCAACTTCCGCTTCGAGCTCGAGCCGCAGGATCTCGCGCCGGACGGCGAGGTCAGGGGGCGCCAGCGCGCCGGCCTCGGCAGGCACGCCGCCGCCTTCGTCCGGGTATTCGCCGCTGATCCACGACATGATCCGGTTGCGGGGCCGCGGGCTCGGCGTCTTGGCGCGCACGATGGCCGCGGTGTCGATGGCGGTCAGGCCCGGGAGTGACGGGTCCGCGCTCGGATCGGCGGTCAGGGCCGCGCCGCACGAGGGGCACGTCTCCCGCTCGCCCGTGTATGTGGCGGAACACCAAGGGCAGATGGAGGCTTCCGCCTCGCCGGACAAGGTTTCCTCGGTCATGCCGTGCATGCTACCCCGCCGGATGCCGCCGGGAATACCCCATCGGTCAGGGTGGTGCGTGAACCCTTGGCGGTCACTCCCACTCGATGGTGGCCGGCGGTTTGGAGGAGATGTCGTACACGACGCGGTTCACGCCCGGAACCTCGTTCACGATGCGGCTGCTGATCTTGCCGAGCACGTCGTACGGCAGCTTGGCCCAGTCGGCGGTCATCCCGTCCTCGGACGTCACGGCGCGGATGGCGACGACGTTGGCGTAGGTGCGCCCGTCGCCCATCACCCCGACCGAGCGGACCGGCGTGAGGATCGCGAAGCTCTGCCACAACGAGCGGTACAGGTTCGCGGCCTTGATCTCGTCGATCACGATCCAGTCGGCCTCGCGCAGCGTGTCCAGTCGCTCGCGCGTGACCTCGCCGATGATCCGGATCGCGAGGCCCGGCCCCGGGAAGGGCTGGCGCAGGACCATGGCATCGGGCAGGCCCAGCTCCTGGCCGACCTTGCGCACCTCGTCCTTGAACAGGTAGCGCAGCGGCTCGATGAGCTGGAAGCGCAGGTCGGCCGGCAGCCCGCCGACGTTGTGGTGCGTCTTGATCTTCTGGGCGGCCTTCGTCTCGGAGGTGGCGCTCTCGATGACGTCGGGGTAGAGCGTGCCCTGGGTCAGGAAATCGATGGCCCCGATCTTGGCGGCCTCCTCCTCGAAGACGCGGATGAACTCGTCGCCGATGATCTTGCGTTTCTGCTCCGGGTCCTCGACACCCGCCAGGCGGGTGAGGAACCGCTCGCGCGCATCGACCATGACCAGGTTCATGCCGAGATCGCGCTCGAAGGTGACGCGCAGCAGCTCCGATTCCTTCTTGCGCATCAGCCCGTGATCGACGTAGATGCAGGTCAGCCGATCCCCCACCGCGCGGTGCACGAGCGCCGCCGCCACGGCTGAATCGACGCCCCCCGACAGGGCGCAGATGACCTTGCCGTCCGAGCCGGTCTTCGCCGCGTGGGCGTCGACGCGCTCGCGGATCCCCGCGACCGTGGTGTCGATGAAATTGGACGCCGTCCACGACGGCTCGACGCCGGCGATGCCGACGACGAAGTTGCGCAGCACGTCCTTGCCGCGTGGCGTGTGGACGACCTCCGGGTGGAACTGGATCCCGTACAGGTTCCGGTCTGGCGCCTGCAGGCCGGCGAATGGGGTCGAATTCGGTCTGGGCGGTCGACGCGAACCCTTCCGGCAGCCGCGTGATCGAGTCGCCGTGGCTCATCCAGACGGGCTGGTTCGGCTCGATGCCCTCGAACAGGCCGTCGCCGGTCGTGATCGTGACGTTCGCCGGGCCGTACTCGCGCTTGCCGGCCGCCAGGACGTCACCACCGAGCTCGCGAGCCATGAGCTGGGCTCCGTAACAGATGCCCAGGACCGGGATGCGCCCGCCCCAGACGGCGGGGTCGGGCTTGGGGGCGTCGTCGTCGTAGACGGAATTGGGGCCGCCGCTGAGGATGATCGCCTGCGTGCCGCGGCGTTCCAATTCCTCGTACGGGGTGTCGTGCGGGAGCAGCTCGGAGTAGACGTCGAGCTCGCGCACTCGGCGAGCGATGAGCTGGGCGAACTGGCTGCCGAAGTCGAGGACGACGACGGGCCCGGGTACCGAGGTCGCGGCGCCACCTTGCTGGTCGTCGGTGGAGCGATCGGGGGCTGGGGCCTTGAGCGCGGTCTCGAGATAGGCCTCGACTTCCGCGTCGTCCGGGGCGAGGACGCGATGGCCGGAGTTGGCCGCGTCGCCGTGGATGGTCTTGCCGCGGTCCCGTTCCCGCTCCCGCTTGGGTGAAGCCTCAGTGTCCGCCAATCGTTGCCCTCCACTGCCGCCCGCCGCCGGACACCAGTGTACCGGCCCGGGAGCGCTGCTCCCGGGCCCGCTGGCGAAAGGTTCGGCGTCAGTCCTGGGTCAGTCCCAGATCGTGCAGAAGCCCTCGACGCTCGGGAACTTGCCGTGGAAGGTCGTGTCCAGGACGTCGATGAACTCCCCACCCGGCTCGCCATCGCCCAGGGTGTCGAACAGGATCGTCTCGACGACCGCGCCACGGTCACGGAAGAGGACGTTGCCGGCGCTGTCGCGAGCCGTGAAGAGCTGCCCGGAAGCGACCGATGTGAACGTGAAGATCGTTCCCCCGACGCGGGTCGCCTTCGTCTCGATGAAGTTGCCGTTACCGGAGATGAAGACCGTCGTGCCATCGCCTCGCACATGGGTCTCGCGGAACCAGAAGTTGTCGTGGGCGAAGAACGCGGACGCCTGCTTGCCAGTCCCTGTTCGGATCTGGAACCGCCCGCCGAACTCGACGGACACGTCGACATCGAACCCGCAATCGTCGTAGCTGAAGGCATCCGTGTCGGCATACCGCTCGCGGAAGAAGATCGCCGCCGATGCGGGAAGCGCCATCGTGAGCACGATCGCGGTCGCCCCCACGACCGCCAGCAGGCTCCGGGCTCGTCGCGATGACAAGGACATGTCCGATCCCTCCTCTCGGGGCCGCGTGGCTCCCGTCGCGCGCAGGGTAGACCTGAGCCCGCATGAGCCCGTTGTTGCGTGAACGCAACACTGCGCGGCGCGATCCACGCCCCGGAGCAGGCGTCCTCGAGCGCATCCGCAGACGCGGGTGGCTGCGAGGTCAGTCGCGGTTGCGCATCGCCTCGGCGGCGGCCGCGATGTAGCGCTCGAGGGCGTCCGCCACGTCCGCGGGTGGGGCGAGCTCGGCGATCGCGGCCCGCATGTGCACCAGCCAGCGATCGCGCGCGACGGCGTCGATGGCGAACGGGAAATGGCGCATCCGCAGGCGCGGGTGGCCGCGCTCCGCGTCGTAGGTCCGCGGACCGCCCCAGTACTGGGCCAGGAAGAGCGTCAGCCGGCGCTGGGCAGGCGCCAGGTCCGGCGTCGGGATAGATGGGCCGAAGGACCGGGTCATCCGCGACCCCGGCGTAGAACCGCGCGACCAGCGCCTCGAAGAAGGGCATGCCGCCGGCGCGGTCGTACAGGGTCTGCTCGTCGATCATCGAGGGAAGTGTATGGAGACGTCGGCGCGGGGTCGCCGGCGGGATGTCGCTGACCCCCGGGGGGTCGACGGAGGGTCAGCGGCGGACGGCGTGCCGTCGAGCGCGAGCCTGCCGCTCTTCGCCTCGGAGGTTCGCTGCGGCGAGCTCCAGCAGGGCGAAGGCGCTGATCGCGAGGATGACCATCCCGAGGGTATCCATGGCCGCCATCCTGCGCCCCGACGCGACCGCCCGAAACCGGGCGAACGTCATGTCCGGGATAGGCCGGATGACGTACCGAACCGCACCGGAAGCCGCCGGTCCGCCACGGTCGTGGCGGCGACGCACCAGTCGGGGACGGCGGACCGGGCCGCGAGGCGCGCGCCGGTCAGGCGCTCGGTGCGGGCTGCGGGAAACGCGGCGGAGTCGGGTGGACGATCCGCGGGGTCGGCAGCGGTCGCGGCGAGCCGGGCGGGCAGCCGGCTGGAGGAGCGCCGGCCGGCGGACCTTGCGCAGGCCGGTCAGCGGACGGGCGTCCGGCGCGGGTCGCTCGACGCGGCGCCGGGCCTGTCGCGGGGCAGGACGGGTGTAGGTGAAGGCCTTGAGCGCGAACCGGGTGGCCACGAGCCACGAACCGATCATCCAGACGAAGAACCCGACCGCGTTGCCCGGCTGCGCGCCGAAGATGTCCAGCCCCGTGACGGCCGCGAGGGCGCCGAACCCGGCGACCGCGATCCCCGCCGCGGCGAGGTAGCCGACCAGCGCGCCGCTCCACGCGCGGCCACGGATCAGGCCGACGACCGCCACGAGATGGCCGATGCCGGCGCCACCCGCGAGGATCACGAACCAGCTGGAAGCCGGCTGCTCGAGGCCCAGCGTGGGCGTCACGAACAGCGCGAGGCCCAGGAGGATGGCTCCGTTCAGACCGGTCACGAAGGCCGCGAACCCGCGGCTGCCACGGTGGAAACGGACTCGATCGTAGGTGCGGTCGGGCGAGATCATCTGGGTCAGGCTCCTGGTGACTTCGGGGTCGTCACGAGGAGGATGGAGGCCGCTCCCCCGCCGCGGCATCGACCGCAGCCGCCAACCGGCATGGACAGATGTCAGTCCGTGGGCGTCGACTCCAGGCGGCGCTTGAGCGCCTCGACATCGAGCCCGGCAGCGCGCTCGACCTGGGGCCGCGCCATCGACTCGAACATCCGGTAGCGCAGCGGCAGCCCGATGCGGATCGACCAGCGCAGGCGCGTGCCGTCGCCTTCGGGCCCGAGGGCCGCATCGATGTCGATGCTCACGCCATCGCCGTCCTTGCCGTTGAGCGCGAAGCGGGTCGGTGGCTGGAGCGCGGTGACCCTCGCCTCGAAGGTCCCGGCGCGACCCGCGGCGCGCTGCTCGACCGTCAGCCGCTCCCCTTCGATGAGCGCGTCAGCGGACGCGCGGTCGACGCGGACGATGCCCGAGGCGATGAGCCACGACGGCCAGGCATCGATGTCGGCGATGCGGGCGAAGACCTCCGCCGGGGGCCGCGCGATCGTCGTCTCGATCGTGACGGCGATCGCCATCAGTTCGACTCGTCGGGGACCGGTCGGAGACGGAACGACGGACCATGCCCGAGCTTCTCGGCGGGCGTCCCGTAGCGCAGGATCAGGGCCGCGATCGCCCGGTTGTGGTCGGCGCCTTCGAGCGGCTCCGCGATCGCGTTGAAGTGGCGCCCGCCGATGTCGACTCGACAGGCTGGCTGCTCCAGGAGGTTGCGCGCCCAGGCGGTGCTGTCGTCGTTGGCCGCCACCAGCACCGAGCCATCCGGCTCGTCGGCGAACCCGATCGCGACCGAGCGCGGTCGGCCGGTCCTGCGGCCCCGGGTCGTCAGCCAGACGACCTTCCCGTGTCCGGCCATGGTCTTGCCGATGTCGGTCGTGGTGTGCTCCGGCTCGCTCAGCGAGCGCGCTGCCAGGATTTGCCTTCGGTCTGGGTCGACGGCGCGTACACCATCTCGACCGCCTGCATCTCGCGGATCGTGCGGGCACCGAGCGCCGCCATGGACTGGCGGAGCGCGCCGACCAGGTTCTCGCTGCCGTCGGTCACGTGCGCGGGGCCGAGCAGGATGCGCTCCAGGCTCGCGGTCGTGCCGACCTTGATGCGCGTGCCGCGCGGGAGCGTCGGCGAGGGCGCGGCCATCCCCCAGTTCGTGCCGCGACCCGGAGCTTCGGTCGCCTTGGCCAGTGGCGAGCCGATCATCAGGGCGTCGGCGCCCGCGGCCACGGCCTTCGCCAACTCGCCGCCGCGGCGCATCCCGCCGTCCGCGACGACCGGCACGTAGCGCCCGGTCTCGGCGTGGTAGGCGTCGCGAGCCGCGGCGACGTCGCTGATCGCGGTGACCTGCGGGACCCCGATGCCGAGGACCTCGCGCGTCGTGCAGGCGGCGCCGGGCCCGACGCCGACGAAGACCGCCGCGGCGCCCTGCTCCATCAGCGCGAAGGCTGCCTCGGCGTTCGTCGTGTTGCCGACCGCGACGGGGATCGGCATGTAGCGCGTGAACTCGCCGAGTGACAGCGGGTCGTAGTCCGTGGCGAGGTGCCGGGCGGAGGACACCTGGCTCTGGACGAGGAACAGGTCGGCACCGTGCTCGGCGCAGAACGGCCCGAACCGGCGGGCGGCGGCCGGCGTGGCGGCGACGGCGGCCTTGGAGCCGCCGGCGTGGATCGCCTCGAGCCGGGCCGCGATCAGGTCCTCGCGGATCGGCTGCAGGTAGACCTCGGCGAGGAGCTCCTGGACGTCGCCGTCGGGTGCGGTGGCGATCCGCTCCAGGACGGCGTCGGGGTCGTCGTAGCGGGTCTGGACGCCTTCGAGGTTGAGGACCGCGAGACCGCCGAGCCGCGCGAGCTCGCCGGCCATCCGCACGTCGACGACGGCGTCCATCGCGGAGGCCAGGATCGGGATCTCGAGCGGGATGCCGCAGAACGTCTGCGTGAGGTCGACGTCCGACGGCTCGACCGTGTCCGTTCCGGGCGCCAGCGAGACGTCCTCGAAGCCATAGGTGGGCCGGATCGTGTCGACCTTGGAATGGAAGACGCGCCGGCTGGCCGCGGGGGTGGCCTCGGGTAACTCGGTTCGGTCGATCACGTGGCCCTCCTGTGCCGCCTCACGGTGGGCTGCCTCTCGACCCCGAGTCTACCAGCGACGCCATGAACGGGGCCGACGCGCCGATGCCGTCCTTGACGTCAGCGCGGGTGCCGGTCGCCGGCGATGGTGAGCTCGAACCAGGGAGCGCGTTCCGGGTCGGAGAGGTCGTCGCGGATGCGCTCGATGGCGGTCCGATAGCCGGGCCAGATGACCTCGCGGTGGGCGTCATCGACCGGCATCCAGCGGGCGTCGTCGTGCTCGTGCGAGAGCCGTCGGTTCCGAGTCGGGCCGAAGCCAGACCGCGAAGACGGCGGCCGTCACGACCCCGTCCATGGATGGCTCGTGGAACTGGTTCACGAGGTCGAGGTCGTAGAACGCCTCGATGTCGGTGGCGCCGAAACCCGTCTCCTCCGCCAGTTCGCGCAGCGCGCCCGGCGGCGACGCGCTCGTCGGGCTCGAGCGAGCCGGAAACGCACTGCCACAGCCCCGGCAGGATCCGCCCGGCCGAGCGGCGCAACAGCAGGATCTCGGGGCGAGCGACGCCTCGTGCCGTCCGGCCCACCCGGAACATCCAGCAGTCGACGAGGTCCGGGCGGAAGGGGCTCACGCAGCCATGATGGCGTGCAGCTGGTCGAGGTGCATCAGGTCGTGGACGCCGGCGAAGACCAGCCACTCCCCGCAGCGCAGCCTGCCGACGAGCGGATGGTCCAGCGGGCACGGCTCGGTCTCGTGCCCGGCCACGGTCCGGGCCGACCGTTCCACGATCCGCTGGCTCTGGGCGATCTTGCGCAGGAGCGTCGCGCGGTCCGCATCGGCGGGGCCGGGGACGCCGAGGACCACGCGCGGCGCGTCCGGCCGGCCACTGACCCGCCGCGGCCTTGGCGGCGGCGAGCGCCAGGCCGGCACGCGCATCGCAGTCGTGCCCGATCGCCTGGGCGACGTTCCAGTCCTCCTCGCCGCCGTCGCGCCGCAGGTCCTCGTCCGACAGGCGTTCGACGACGCCGCCAGCGCATCCGCGAGCGATGCGAGCTGCGGGACGATGCGCTCCGCGGAGCCCTCGCCGGCCAGCCGCCGGACCTCCCGGCGGACCTCGCTGACCTGACCGGTCTCGATGCCGCGCCATGCCGCGACGAGGTCCGGCGCTCCGGGCACCAGCGCGTCGACCCAGGTCGTCATCGGTGGCCGTTGGCCATCTTCGTGGCGTCGGGTCGACCACGCAGCCGGAGCATCGCGACGATCCCCACGACCGGGCCAAGGGCGAGGATGATCCACGCGAAACGCCAACCATCCGCATCCGTCGGGTCGAGCAGTCCGACGCCAAGGATCGTGACGCTCGTCAACGTGAACCCGACCGCGGTCTGGACTGAGAGGGCGGACCCAGCCGTCCCGGGCGGAGCCAGCTCGGAGACCGCGGACGAGAACTGCGCCGAGTCGGCGACGACCGACACGCCCCACACGAGTGCGACCAGGACGATGATCGGCACGGGTGCGCCGAACAGGATCCCGGCGATGACCGCCGAGGTCCCGGATGTCGCCAGGGCCGCGATGGTCGTCGTCGTACGCCCGACACGATCGGCGATCGCCCCGGCGACCGCCGATCCGACACCCCCCGCCGCGACGACGGTGAACGCCGTCAGGGAGGCGAGCGCCGGGTCATTCACCCCGGCGGCGGCGAAGCTCGCGATCAGGAAGATCGGGATCCACGTCCACATCGCGAAGAGTTCCCACATGTGCCCGAAGTAGCCGATCGATGCGAGGCGGACCGACGGCTCACGGAACGCTGCGGCCGCGATGGCCGGCGAGAAACGCGGGGCGGCGACCTCAAGCGGTCCGCTCCGCGCGGCCAACCCGACCAGGATCGCCCCGGCTACGGCGGCGACGCTGGCCGCGATGACCACCGGGCGCCAGTCCACGCCCGCGTACGCGCCGATCGCTCGGAAGAGGAAGGGCAGCGCGACCCCGACCGTCAGGGCGCCGTTCACCACGCCGATGGCCAGTCCACGGTCGCGACGGAACCAGCCGGCGGCAAGCTTCATCGCGACGGGATAGACCGCGGCCAGGGCCATGCCCGTCAGGAAACGGAACGGGACGGCCGAGGCCGGGTCGTTCGCGAAGAGCCCGAACCCAAGGTTGGCCGCGGCCGCCACGAGCGCCCCCGCGGCGAAGAGCTTCGGTCCGGAGATGACAT
Source organism: uncultured Chloroflexia bacterium (assembly GCA_963850555.1). GTDB lineage: Bacteria > Chloroflexota > Limnocylindria > Limnocylindrales > CSP1-4 > SPCO01. The sequence goes on from CAWKLT010000015.1 coordinate 75,728, forward strand.
CGGGCGCCCCGATCACGGCCAGGCCCAGGGCGCCGACGGCGAATCCGAGCTGCACCACGACCGTCAGGAACGGCAGTTCCAGCGTCCCGACCGTCCACTCTTCGCGAAGGATCGGGGCGACGGCCGCCGCGGCGAAGGACGGGGACATCGCCAGGACCATCCCGAAGCCCAGGATCGTCAGCTGCGGCCAGCGGGCGGCCGGCTCGTTCTCGATCGCCCGGCTCACGTCCGGTCGGTCGGTTGGTGGGTGTACACGACGCACGTCCCGCGGAGCACTTCGGTGCCATCGTCCCGGCGGGCGACGCAGCGCAGCGTGGTGATCGGCTTGTCCGGGCGGGCCTCGATGACCTCGGCCTCGGCGGTCACGGTGTCGCCGATGTAGACCGGCGCCGGGTAGTCCCATTCCTGGTGCAGGAACACGCTGCCGGGCCCCGGCAGCACTTCGGCGACGAGCGCGTTGAACAGGCCGGTCGTGAGCCCGCCATGGACGATGAGCCGGCCAGGTCGGGTGCGAGCGGCGAAGTCAGGATCGAAATGGAGCGGGTTGCGATCGCCGGTGATCAGCGCGTAGCGCTCGACGTCCTCGGCCGTGAACGTCCTGTCCACGTCCCACGCTGGCCGACGGCCGGCGGCGTCCAGGCCACCGCGGGCTACAGCCGCTCGAACCGCTCGACCGGAACGACGAAGACCGTCGCCCCGCCGACTTCGACCTCGAGCGGATAGGGCATGAAGAACTCGCCCGGCTCCATGATCGGGGGCATCGGGTTGACGACCTGGGTCCGCGACGTGCAGTGCTCGCGCACGATGCCCATGACCTCGTCCACCTCGGCGTCCTCGACGCCCAGCAGGATGGTCGCGTTCGACTGCTTGAGGAAGCCGCCCGAGCTGTGCAATCGCGTGGCCCGGAATTCCTTTTCGAGCAGGGCGTCGACCAGCGCCCCGGCATCCTCGTTGTGGACGATGGCGACGACGAGCTTCATCCGGGGGAGTATCGGTGCCGGTCGGGGCCGGGTCAACGCGATTCCGCGCGGATTCGGGCGGTGTACGATGCGCGCTCCGAAGTCCAGTGCAGCCCGCAGGAGTCCGCCCCGTGCCCGTCAACGGTCCGTCCCGCGATCCACGTACCCATCTGCCGGCTGCGATCGCCGCCGCGGCGGCCAGCGATGACAGCGACACCGCGCTCGAGGCGATCCTTGGCGCGGGTGTTGCAGCGTTCTCGCCGACGGCCGCAGCGATCTTCCTGTCCGATCCGGATCGGCCCGGCCTGGCGCTCGCGGCGTCGCACGGCATCGAGGAGGGCAGCCCCCTCATCGCCGATGCCCAGGACCCGGACCACCCGTTCTCCGAGGCCGCGACCGGGCGGGCAGCGGTGTTCGATCGGGAGGCCACGGCGGCATCGGGCGGGTCGTTCGTCGGCGCGTACCTGCCACTGCGTCGTCGCGAGTGGCGGCGTGGAGGCGGTGCTCGGATCGATCGGGATGGTCTGGCCCTCGCCCCATCCGCTCTCGGACGAGGACCGCGAGGCGCTCAGCGCGCTGGCGTCACTCGCGGCGCTGGCCGTGGATCGGGCGCGCCTCGCCTCAACGGCATCCGAACGATCCGAATGGTTCGAGCGGATGGCCCACACCGACCCGCTCACCGGGCTCGCCAACGAGCGGACGGTGTCCCGGATCCTCGAGCTCGAGATGGCTCGGGCGGGCCGCCAGGGGAGCGAGCTGTCCCTCGCGATGTTCGACGTCGACGACTTCCGGGCCACGAACGAGCAGGGCGGTCACGTGGCGGGCGACGAGGTGCTGCGTCAGGTCGCGGCGGTCCTGGCCGAGTCGGTTCGGCTGGTCGACACGGTCGGGCGGATCGGCGGTGACGAGTTCGTCCTGGTCGCGCCCGGCTCGGCCGGCGCGATGGTCGCCCGCCGGGTGCTCGATGGCATCGCGGCACTGCCCGCGGTCGCGGGGCGGACCGTGTCGGTGTCGGCCGGCGTCGCCCGCTTCCCGGCCGACGGCACGGATTCGGAGGCGTTGATCGCGGCCGCAACGGCCGCGCTGGCACGGGCCAGGGCCGAGGGTGCCGGGTCGGTCGCGGATACGCCGGAAGCGGTCGCGGGAACCTAGCCCGCGGCGACCGCCGTACCGAGTGAGACCGGCGCCGACGACGGTGCCGTCGCGCCTGGACCGGGTTCCAGCGTGAGCGCCAGCACGATCCCCTCCTCGGTCGGCAGGCCGCCGCCCTCGAAGTAGGCGATCCCGGTCTCGCCGACCTGGAAGCCACCGAGGGGCTTCGGGACCCCGTCGCTGCCGATGACCCACGCCTCGTAGACCTGGTTCCCGCTGGTCGCCGGCAGGTCGCTCATCGCGATGCTGACCGTGCCGTCGCTCGCGATCGCGGCCAGTCCCGCCGGCCCGTCGCCGCCGTCGGGCGTGAGGACCGCCGTCAACGAGCCCGGCTGACCGGCCACGTCGAGCACGGCCGCAACGCTCTGCTCGTAACTCTGCGCGCTCTCGAGCTGGTTCTGGAGCAGCAGGCCCCAACCGCCGAGCAACGCGATCGCCAGCACGGCCGCGATCCGCATCGTCCAGGCCGCGATGCCGGTTCGGTCCGTAGTTCGTTCCGCGCGCTGGCCGGCGGTCGGGAACGGGGTCGGCGCGGCGCTCGGCGCGGCCGGCGCGGCTCCGGCACCGCTGTTGCTGCCGCAGGCGCCCCGGCCCCGCGCGTCTCGAGCTCGGCGGCGGCAGCGGCCAGGATCCGGCCCTTCAACGCCGCCGGCGGCTCGACCACCGGGACGCTCTCGGCAAGGACCGGAAGCACCGATCCGAGCTCGGCCATCTCGGCATGCGCATCGGCGCACGACGCCAGGTGCGCCCGCACGGCATCGGCCTCGTCCGCGTCGAGCGCGCCCAGCACGAACGACGCGGCGAGCTCGCGCACCTCGTCGCAGCTGAGATCGGGGCGGGTCGGCCGGGTCATGTCGGTCATCGTCGTTCGGCACCCCGACGTCGGCCCGTCGGTTTCGGCCGCGACGGACCCCTCCGCCTCGAGCAGGACCCGGCGCATCGCGAGCAGCCCGAGACGCATCCGGCTCTTCACGGTCCCGAGGGGCGTGGCGGTTCGCTCGGCCACCTCCACCTGGGTCAAGCCGCCGAAGTAGGCGAGCTCGATGGCCTCGCGCTGGACATCCGACAGAACCGCCAGCGCCCCCCGTACTGTTTCGACATCCAGGCGCGAGGAGACCTCGGCCCACACGTCCGGGAGCTGAAACGCCGCGGGCGGCACGTCCTCGCGCTCCGGCAGCTCGGACGTCGGCTTTCGCCGGCGCACGGCGTCGATGGCGCGGTGATGGACGATCGACAGCAGCCAGGTCTTCACGCTGCCGCGGCCCTCGATATAGCGGGCGGCATTCCGCCACGCGCCGAGGAAGGCGTCCTGGACGACATCCTCGGCGAGGGTCGGGTCATTCGTGATGCGGTAGGCGATCGAATAGGCCATCGTCTTGTAACGCTCGTACAGTTCATCGAGGGCTCCGAGCTCCCCGTTTGCGATTCGAACCAGGACGGCGCGATCCGCGTCGTCGGCAGCCGACGCCACGCGCAGCCGGAGCGGATCCGAAGACTCGCTCATCCCGTAGTGCGCACCTGCGCGGCTTCCGGTTCACTCGCGAGCCCCAGCCGATCGTCCACGACCGACGCGATCGTCGCGGCCACGGTGTCGATATCGGCCGTCGCATCGATCACGGCGACGCGCGAGGGCTCGGCCTCCGCGATCGCCAGGAACCCGGCCCGCACCCGTCCGTGGAACTCGAGATCGAACTCCGCCTCGAAACGGGTGACGTCGCCCGGCGACTTGCGCGCGAGGCCAGCCTCGACCGGCAGGTCGAGCACGATCGTGAGGTCCGGCACGAGGCCGTCCGTGGCGATGTCGGCCAGCTCGCGCAGACGGTCGAGTGGCACCCCCGCGCCGTAGCCCTGGTAGGCCAGCGTCGAATCGGCGAACCGGGCGCAGATGACGGTCGTCCCGGCCCGCAGCGCCGGGCGGATGACCTCGCCCACGATCTGGCGGCGCGCCGCGTTGAAGAGCAGCGCGTCGGTGAGGGGATCGGTCGGGGCCGCCTCCGCGCCCGTTCGCGCCAGCAGGACCTGGCGCACTCGCTCACCCAGCCACGTTCCGCCGGGCTCGCGGGTGAGGACCACGGGGACGCCGCGCGCGGCCAGGTGGTCCCGCAGGCGCTCGGCCTGGGTCGTCTTGCCGCCGCCGTCGGGTCCGTCGATCGTGATGAACGCGCCGTGGCCGGGCGTCGCCGTTGGGGACATCGGCGCGAGTGTAGCGGACCCCTCCCCAGGGTCCCGCCTTCATCCGGCTTGCCGCCGGCCGCGTACCCTCCGCGCCATGGGACGCCACCTCGGACCATCCGTTTCCCCGCGTGCCGGACGCCTGCGCCGGTCTGCCGCGGTCACGGCCGCCTTCGCCATCCTCTTGGTGCTCCCGGGACTCGGTGGCGGCCCATCCGCTCGGCAACTTCACGATCAACCACTACGCGGAAGTGCGGGTCGAGCCCGAGCGGGTCCTCCTCGACGTCGTCATCGACCAGGCCGAGATCGCCGCCTTCCAGGCCCGCCAGGAGTTCGATACCGATGGCGACGGGTCGGTCTCCGACGAGGAGATCGAGGCGGGCCGGATCACGGCCTGCGACGAGCTGGCCCCCGACCTGCGGCTGACGGCGAACGACGAGGCGCTCGACCTCCGAACGATCGAGGCCGGGCTCTCCTTCCCGCCCGGCGTCGGCGGCCTGTCGACGATGCGGCTCGTGTGCGGATTCGCGGCCGACCTGCCGGCTCCGATCGGGGCCGAACCGACGCGGATCGCGTTCAGCGACGAGTCGTTCCCCAATCGACTGGGCTGGCGCGAGATCGTCGTTCGGCGGATCCGGCGTCACGCTGGCGATCGTCGAAGGGGTGCGGCGCGACGAGAGCGTGTCCGCTCGATTGACGGCGTACCCGGAAGAACTCGTCGCGCTGCCGCTGGCGGATGCGAGCGTCGTGGTCGACGCCACGGCCGGCGGGGAAGAGCTGCCGCCACTCGACCTCCCCGACGCGCAGCCGCTCGATGGCGAAGCCGTGTCGCCGTCCCCGTCGAGCCTCATCCGCCCCGGTGGCATCTGACCCGCCCTCGCCGTCGCCGACCCCGGCGGCCTCCCCGACACCGGTCGTCGGCGCGGTCCCCGGCGGCATCGATGGCGGCGAGCTGCCCGGCATCTTCGACGAGGCCGACCTCACGCCGATCATGCTGCTGCTGTCGCTGTTCACGGCAGCGGCCCTGGGCGCCGGTCACGCCCTGACGCCGGGCCACGGCAAGACGCTGATGGCCGCCTACCTCGTCGGCACGCGTGGCACGCCGCTCCATGCGCTCGCCCTCGCCTTGTCGGTGAGCGTGTCGCACACGGTCGGGATCCTCGTCCTGGCGGGACTCGTCCTCGGCGCGGCGGACGTCCTGCCACCGGACGTCGTCGTGCGCTGGGCCCCGGTCGTGGCGGCGATCTCGATCCTCGCGATCGGCGGCTGGATGCTGGTCGGAGAGCTTCGCCGCCGTCGCTCGGCCGGAAACATCCCGGCGGGGTCCTCGCACGACCATGACGACCACGGCCATGAACATGACCACGAGCAAGGTGCCGATCATGACGAGCCGCACGACCACGGCCTCGAGCACAGCCACGGCGGACGTCCGCACAGCCATGCCCCGGCTCCGGGCTCGACGATCACCTGGCGCGGACTGTTCGTGCTCGGCCTGGCCGGTGGCCTGATCCCATCCACGAGCGCGCTGCTGATCCTGCTCGGCTCGATCGCCGCCGGGCGCCCGGGGTTCGGGTTCGTGCTGGTCGTCGCGTTCGGACTCGGCATGGCCGCCGTGATGGGCGGCATCGGGCTGGTGATCGTGGCCGCCCGTCGGCGACTCGATGGCATGCCGGCCGGTCCGGGGCTGGGTCGCATTCGCGAGACCGTTCCGTTGGTCGCGGCCCTGCTCGTGTTCGGATTCGGCATCTATCTCACGGCTCAGGCCGTCGGCGCCGCTCCAGCCCTCTGAAATACGTCATTCGCCCGACTATCGCTGGCCGAACCCTCTGCTAGATTGGCCGCCGCATGCGAGACCTGACCCAGCGCGCCCTCGATACGGCCACGTCCCTGGGCGCGGGGTATGCGGACGTACGCGTCGTCCGCCGGCTCGACGAATCGATCGCCATCAAGACCGGTCGGGTCGAAGGCGTCGCCTCCGGGGAGAGCGAAGGGTTCGGCGTCCGCGTCCTGGTCGATGGCGCGTGGGGGTTCGCCAGCAGCCACATCCTGACGATGCCCGAGGCGGACCGGGTCGCGGGCGAGGCCGTGCGCATCGCCCGAGCCAGCGCCACCGCCCTGCGCGACCCGATGGTCCTCGACGGTCGGCCGCCCGCCACCGGCACGTTCGAGACCCCGGTCGAGGAGGACCCGTTCACGGTCCCGCTCGAGCGCAAGATCGGCGACCTGCTCGCGGCCGACGAGGCGGCCGCCAGGGTCAAGGGCATCGCCTTCACCGAATCGATGTACGCGGCCCAGCGCGAGTGGAAGACCTTCGCCGCGACCGACGGCTCGTACACGGAACAGACCATCACCCACGTCGGGTCGGCGGTGGAAGCGAACGCCGTCGACGGCGACGAGCATCAGCGCCGGTCGTACCCCGATTCGGGTGGTGGCTGGCAGGCCGCCGGCTATGAGTTCATCCGGAGGCTCGGCCTCGCGGATCGCGCCGAGCCACTGGCCGAGGAGGCGGTCGCGCTCCTGACCGCCCCGCAATGCCCGAGCGGCCGGTTCACGATCGTCCTGGACCCGAGCCAGCTCTACCTGCAGGTCCACGAGAGCTGCGGCCACCCGACGGAGCTCGACCGGGTGTTCGGCACCGAGGCGAGCTACGCCGGGACGAGCTTCCTGACGACCGACAAGCTCGAGGAGGGGTTCCGCTACGGCTCCGACCTGGTCGACATCGTGGCGGATGCGACGGCGCCCGGCGGCCTGGGCACGTTCGGCTGGGACGACGAGGGCGTGACCGCCCAGGCCGTGCCGCTGGTCCAGAACGGCATCTTCGTCGGCTATCTCACGTCGCGCGAGACGGCCCCGAAGATCGGGCGCCAGAGCGGCGGCGCGATGCGGGCCGACGGCTGGAACCGCATCCCGCTCATCCGGATGACGAACATCAACCTGCTCCCCAAGCCCGGGATGAGCCTGGACGACATCGTCGCCGACACCGACGACGGCCTGTACCTCGCGTCGAACCGCTCGTGGTCCATCGACGACCGGCGCCTGAACTTCCAGTTCGCGACCGAGGTCGCATACGAGATCAAGGGCGGCAAGAAGGGCCGCCTGTTCAAGAACCCGACGTACACGGGCATCACCTACGAGTTCTGGCGATCGTGCGACGCCGTCGGCGACGAGCGCAGCTACGTGATGCTCGGCACGCCCAACTGCGGGAAGGGCGAGCCCGGCCAGACGGGACATGTCGGGCACGCCGTGCCGGGCGCGCGCTTCCGCGATGTCCAGGTCGGTGTCGGCAAGTGGTAGGCCGTCCATGAACGACGACCGGGCCCGACGACGCGCTGGCCCTCGCGGAACGGGTCCTCGCCGCCGCGGAGCGCGAAGGCGCGTCGGAATGCGAGGCGCTCGTCATGGCCGAGGACGCCGCGCTGACCCGCTTCGCGAACAGCCAGATCCACCAGAACGTGGCCGAGACGAACGTCGCGATCAACCTGCGGTTCGCGGTCGGGAAGCGGGTCGGTGTGGCCTCCTCGGGGCGCACGGACGACGAGGGGATCCGCCGGCTTGCCGCCAATGCCGCCGCGATCGCCCGGGTCGTGGAGGAGCTCGAGGATTGGGGCGGACTGCCCGAACCGACCCCGATCGAGGAGGTGACGGCCGGCTACGCGCGCGGGCACCGCCGAAGCCTCGCCGGAACTGCGCGCCGACGGCGTCCGGGCGGTCATCGCCGCGGCCGATGCGGCCGGGGTGATCGGCTACGGCTCGTTCTCGACGGGCACGGAGACCACGGCGGTGGCCAATTCGAAGGGCGTTCGCGCGGCAGGGACGCGGACCGTGGCCCAGCTGCTGACCGTGTCCATGGGGCCGAACGGCGGCACGGGGTACGCGGAGCAGTCCGCGGTCGACGCCACGACCATCGACGCGGCCGCGATCGGCCGGGAAGCGTCGGACAAGGCGCGCGCGACCGCGAACGCGGTCGCCATCGATGCCGGCGACTACCCCGTCGTCCTCGAGGAATACGCCGTCGTGGACCTGCTCGACATGCTCGGCTACCTCGGGTTCTCGGCCCTCGCCGTCCAGGAAGAGCGCAGCTTCGTGGAGATCGGCAAGCGCATCGGCAGCGATCTCGTCTCGGTCGTGGACGACGGGCGCGATCCCGGCCGGCCTGCCGATGGGTTTCGACTACGAGGGCGTGGCCAAGCAACGGGTGACGCTGCTCGACGCGGGCGTCTGTCGGGGGGTCGTGTACGACGGCCAGACTGCCGCTCGTGACGGCGTGGCGTCTACGGGCCATGGCCTGCCGGCACCCAATCCCTACGGCCCGTTCCCGCTCAACCAGGTCATGGCCGCCGGGTCCGCGTCGCGCGAGGAGCTGATCGGCGGCCTGGAGCGCGGGCTGTTGGTCACCCGATTCCACTACACGAACCCGGTCCATCCCAAGCTCGCGATCGTCACGGGCATGACCCGGGACGGGACGTTCCTCGTCGAAGGCGGGCGTATCCTCGGGCCCGTGAAGAACCTGCGCTTCACCCAGAGCTATCTCGACGCGCTGGCGGGCACGGTCGCGGTCGCCCGGGAGCGCAAGACGCTGAAGGGCTTCCTTGGAGGGGTCGTCGTGCCGGCGCTCCGGATCGAAAGCTGGTCGTTCACGGGCACCACGGAGCACTGATGGCCGACATCGACGCGGACATCTGGGTCTGCGGCGAGTGCCGATCGGTCAACAATCTGCGCTCCAAGCAGTGCTACGCCTGCCGGACGCCCCGCGACGTTGCGGCGGTCGACCCGTCCCAGATCGAGGGGACCGGTCACGGCAGGCTCCGCGAGATCGCCCTTCCCGAATACCGGCCGTCCCGGCGGGCGGCATTGCTCGCGTCGGCGCTGCTGATCTTCCTCCCGGTCATGCAGATCGTCACGACCATCGCGGACGCCATCCTGTTCGGCCGCATCCTCGAGGATCCGGCGCTGCTGAATGACCCGGCGTTCGGCCAGTCCGTGGAGTCGCTGGTGGCCGGCTCGATCGCCCTCGCCACGCTCGGCGTCGCCGTGCTCGCGTTGATCGGGTGGGCGTTCTGGCTGAGCCGCGTCGTGGTGGCGATGCCGGCGCTGGGACTCGGCTATCCGCCCACGGACGGTTTGATGGCCTTCGTCGAGAACTTCCTGCCAGGCCTGAACCTGTTCCGTGTCCCGGCCATCGTCCGCGACGTCATCCGCCGACTCGATCCCGAGTCGATCCAGCACGAGGCCCTGATCTTCGTGGCGTGGATCGGGCTGCTGGGCGGCTATCTCGTGCCGCGCTTCACGGTCTATCTCGACCTGTTCGGCTCGGGCACGCTCGAGGAGGCCGTGCAGGAGACGCTCGTCGTGCAGGCCATCGCGACCGGCATGGTCGTCATCGGTGCGACATTCCTGGTCGTCCTGATCTGGTGGATCGAGCGGCGGATCGTTCGTCGCCGCGCCGCTCAGCTCGCGGGCGAGCCGGCGCCGCTGGGTGCGGGAAGTGCGGTCGTGGCGCGGGGGCTGTGGCCGGGGCCGCGCCCGGGGCTGTGGCTGCGCCCCTCGCGGCGCGGTCGATCGCGGACGCCGCGGCGTCCATCGGGGGTGCGCCGCCGGCCACGCCGCCGCGCCCGGCCACGCCAGATCTATATCGTCCGATCACGGCGGCCACGGGCGCCGCGTCCGTCGCCGGGTCGCTCGAGGCATCGTCCCCCCTCGAAGGATCGTCGGCGCCCGGGCCGCCGGCGGAGATGTCGCCGGCCCTACCCCCGGTCGAATCCGCATCGGCCCCATCCCCCTCGGTCCTGCCGCTCGAGGCCACCCCGACCGGTCCCCGCTTGCTCCTCCAGGTCGAAAGCGGCGCGAAGATGATCGCGACCCTGGACGGCGCCTCGGAACCGATCACACTGCGGGAACTGCATGCCGCCGCCGCGGCCCTCGCCCGGGCGAACGGCTCCGCCGTCATCGTGCCGGCAACCGCGTCGTTCGAGGCACGATCCCTGGCCACGGAAGCCCTCGAGGTCTTCAAGGACGCCCGCGTGCCAGCCACGCTGGAAGAACGCTAGGGGCCTGATAGGACTCGGTGCTGCGATGATCGAGCGGTGAGCTCGGATACGTTCCCCACGACGGTCTTCATCCTGCTCGGCCTGCTCGTCGTCCTGCCCGTGGTCGCGTGGAGCAACCGGCGTGATCGGATCGGTCGCGGGCCGTCGTCCATGCGGCTCCTCTTCGCGGCCTACGTCGTCGTGTTGATCGGGCTCCTGTTCACGCCGTTCCCGCTTCCACCGTGGACCCGCCTGCCGGAGGCGAGCCTGGATGGGTACCGGCCGTGGCCATTCCCCTGGGTGAACATCGTGCCGTTCGAGACCATCGGTGTGGCGCTGCGGTTCGGGCTCGACCGGCAGCAGGGACAGGTCCTGGTCGGCAACGTCCTCGCCTTCGTCCCGTTCGGCGTCTTCCTACCGATCATCTGGCCGCGCTGGCGGTCCCTGCCTGCGGTCGTCGGCGCCGGCCTGGCGATCTCGCTCGCCCTCGAGACCGTGCAACTTGGCCTGTCCGTGCTGATCGGCGCACCGTACCGGGTGGCCGACATCGATGACATCATCATCAACGTCCTCGGCGTCGCCCTGGGTTACGGCCTGTATCGACTGGTCAGCCTGTTGCTGCCCCGCGACCCGACGGTCCAGCCCGCGAGTCTGAACGGAGTCTTGATGCCCGCCTTCGATGTCGATGCCCTGCGCGCCGAGTTCCCGGCCCTCGCCCGTGAGCAGGACGGTCGGACCGTTGCGTTCCTCGACGGCCCCGGCGGCACCCAGGTCCCACAGCGCGTGATCGACGCCGTCAGCGACTACTTCACGAACGCCAACGCCAACAGTGGTGGCGCGTTCACGACAAGCGAGCTCAGCGACGCGATGGCCGATGAGGCGCACGCGGCCGTGGCCGACTTCCTCGGCGCCGCGAGCCCGGACGAGGTCAAGTTCGGCTACAACATGTCGACGCTCACCCTCCACATCGGGCGCTCGATCGGCGCGACGCTCGGGCCCGGCGACGAGATCGTGGTCACGACCCTCGACCACGAGGCGAACGTCTCGACCTGGGAGGCGATGGCCGCCGACCGGGGGGTGACCGTCCACAAGGTCGACATCCGAGCGGACGACGTCACGCTCGACCTCGAGGACCTCGAGTCGAAGCTCACGCCGCGAACGAAGCTCGTCGCGGTGGGCTACGCCAGCAACGCGGTCGGGACGATCAATCCGGTCGCCGAGATCGTCGCCCGCGCGCACGAGGTCGGGGCGCTCACCTACGTCGACGCCGTCGCGTACGCCCCACACGGACCCATCGATGTCCGCGCGCTCGATACCGACTTCCTGGTGTGCAGCGCCTACAAGTGGTTCGGGCCGCACCTCGGCGCGCTGTACGGCAAGGCCGCGGTCCTCGATTCGCTGCCGGCGTTCAAGGTGCGCCCCGCGCACGATCGATTCGAGACGGGCACGGCCGCGTTCGAGTCGATCGCGGGAACGCTCGCCGCGACCGACTACCTGCGCGACGTCGGGCGCTCGTACGGCGACGTGGCCGGCGCACCGGGTGCGGGCGAGGCCAGCGAACGCCGGCGCGAGCTCGTCGCGGGGATGACCGCCATCGTCGAGTACGAGCGCGAGCTGGTGGGCCGGCTCATCGCGGGCCTCCTGGCCATCCCCGGCGTCACGATCCACGGGATCGCCGACCCGGCCCGCGCCGCGGAGCGCGCGCCGACCGTGTCGATCTCGATCGACGGCATCGCACCGCGCGCGGCTGCGGAGGCGCTCGGGCGCGAGGGCATCTACGTCTGGGACGGTGACTTCTACGCGACCGGCCTCATCGAGCGGCTCGGGAAGGCGGACGTCGGCGGCGTGCTGCGGATCGGGCTGGTCCACTACAACACCGCGGCCGAGGTCGACCGGACACTCGAGGCGCTGGAGCGGCTGGCCGGCACGACCCGGTGACCGAGCGGCCACGCATCCGGGCGATGCTGGCCCGCGGATTCGATCCCGCCGAGCTGCGCCGGATCAAGCGCCTGTGGGTCCGCCATTCCATCGCGGAGGACCGTCGCGACATCGATGGGCTCATCGCCACCCTCGCCGAGGATTGCGTGTACGAGATCGTGCCGACCGGCCAGCGCTGGGAGGGGCACGACGGCGCGCGGCGGTTCTACGGGGAGCTGTTCGCCGCGTTCCCGGACAACGCGTTCGCCCTGTCCGAGATCGTGGTCGGGCCGCAGGGCGTGTTCGAGGTGGCGACCCTGACCGGCACGAACCGTGGGCCCTGGGCCGGGGTGCCGCCGAGCGGGCTGGCCGTGTCGCTCGAGGTCCTCATCTACTTCCCGTGGGACCCCGCCACGGAGCGGTTCACCGGGGAGCGGATCTGGTTCGATCGGGGTGCCGCGGCGGGCTGAGGGCGATCGCTGCGTCACGGGGTCGCCGCGGCCCTACCATGCAGCGCATGCCACCCAGTCGGGCTCGCGCGGGCGTCGTCTTCGCCGTCGTCCTGGCCGGGCTGGTGGGCGCCTGCGGTGCGGGCACGGACGCGACCGAGCCGCCGCTGGTCACCGGCGACCCGCCCACGGCACGAGTCCCGATCATCGTCGACACGGACGTCGACGTCAGCGACATCGCGGCGCTGGCCGTGCTGTTGCGCGACCCGCGTGTCGACATCCGTGCCATCACGATCACCCCGACCGGGACGGGCGTCACCAACTGCGACTCCGGCCGCCAGATCGTGGGGTACGTGCTCGAGGAATTCGGGGCCGGCGCGATCCCGTTCGCCTGCGGCCGGGCGGACCCGGGACCCGACGGCCAACGGTTCCCCGACGAGTGGCGTCTCAACGCGGACGAGGGCTGGGGGATGGTGATGCCGCCGCCGTCGCAACACGGGCGCCGCGGAGGACGCTGCGACGCTCCTGACGCGCGCCGTGGACGCGAGCCCGAGCTCGCCGACGGTCGTGGCCCTCGGGCCCTGGACCAACCTCGAGGACGCCGTCATCGCCGACCCGACGGTCGCCGACCGGATCGCGGCGATCCACGCGATGGGTGGCGCGATCGACGTGCCGGGCAACGTCATCGTCGAAGGCGTCACGGCCGATGACGGCCTCGAATGGAACCTCGCCGCTGACCCGTCGGCGGTCAGCGCGATCTTCGACACCGCGACACCGATCAGCCTGGTGCCGCTCGATGCGACCGACGACGTGCCGATCCCACCGAACCTGCCCGAGCGCCTGGCCGAGCACCGGCCGACGGCCGGCGCCGACCTCGTGTTCGAGCTCCTGGCTCGCGTCCCGACCCGCCTGACCGGCGAAGGCCAGCAACTGTGGGATGAACTCGCCGCGCTGACGGTCGGCTCACCGGACCTGGTGACCTGGGAGGACGCGCTGCTGCTGGTCGACGAGACCGGGCGGGTCAGCCGGCAGGACGCGGGCCGGCCGGTGCTCTTCGCGACCGCGGCGGATCGCGACGAGGTCGAGACCGCGCTCGTCGACGCCTTGGCGGTCGGAGCCGATCGGGTGACCCCATTCGAGCTGGCCGGCCAGCTCACGGTCCGTTGGGATGGCGCCACGTGCACGTTCGAGATGCCCGGCGGCCTGAAGCCCGGCCTGGCCGCATTGACGTTCGAGAACACGACCGGCGACCCGGCCGCCGTCCGGATCGCCGGCGTGCGCGAGCCGCACACCTGGGAAGAAGTCGAGCCCGCGCTTGCCGCGGTCCATGCCGAGACCGACGAGGTGCCCGACTGGATCATCGACGCCGGCGGCGCCTCGGACGAGCCCGGCGCGGGCGGATCGATCACTGGTTCCGTGTCGCTCCAGGCCGGGACCTACGGGCCGGTGTGCATGATCGGCGCCCCGCCGGACCTGGAGTTTCGCGTCGGGCAGCCGTTCGTCGTTGCCGCTCCCTGACGACCGGCGCCCTCGATCAGGACGCCGACAACATCCAGATGCCGGGGTCGGAACCGGCTGGGTCGCCTCCCACCTCCGCGAATGCCTCGACCGCGCGACGCAGGTGCACCATCGCCTCCTCGTCTCGACCGGCCGCGTGCAGGAGGTCGGCGAGGTGATTCTCGACCGCACCCTCGAGGTGACGATCGCCGATCTCACGGCACAGCTCGGCCGCGCTGAGGCCGTGACCCAGGCCGGCGTCGACGTCGCCGGCCGCGGCCTCGGCGAGCGCCAAGCCCGTCAGGGCGGCGATCCGCCCCGTCGGGTCCCCCGAATCGGCGGCTGCCACCGCCTGGCGTGACGCGATGCGGGCGGCGTCCGCGTCACCCGCGGCGAGCGCGATGAGGCCGAGCGAGCGGTGCGCCGCCCCGATCGCCGCCGTGTCGTGCGCCCGGACCGCCGCATCGAGGGCCGCCTCCGCGGCCGCGAGGGCGCCCAGACCGTCGCCGCCCAGGCGCAGGACGATGCTTCGATCGACGAGGACCCTTGCAACGAAGTCCGGCTCTGTCGTCCCGTCGAGCGCGGCGTCGAGATGTCGCGCGGCCGCTACGAGGTCGCCCCGTCGGAGGTGGGCTCCGGCGATGGCGTGTTCGATGCCGGGCAATGACGCTTCGTCGGCCGCCGCGGCGGCGGCCTCGAGGGCCGTGATGGCGCCGGCGTAATCGCCCAGCCGCGTCCGCAGCCGCCCGATGGCGGCGCGCAGGCCGGCGACATCGGGGTGGCCCAGGGACAGCGCGGCCTCGTCGTGCTCGATCGCCTCGCGGTTCGCGAAGATCGCGGCGGCCCGCGCGCCGGCCAGCCGGAATGCCTCGGCGGCTTCGGCGGATCGGCCACCTTCGCGCTCGTGCGCGGCGATCAGCGCCAGTCGGGCGAGGTCGTCGCGACCACTCTTCGCGAGGTCCAGTCGCAAGGCGTCCGCGACGCGTCGATGCAGCAGGCGGCGTCGGGTCACGCTGGTCGACTCATAGGCCAGGTCGCGCAGGCCACCGTGGGCGAAGTCGAACCCGGCGCCGGACTCCCGCACGAGGCCGCGCCGCAGCGAATCATCGAGCGCGTCCACGGTCTCGCCCTCGGATCGACCACTGGCGTGACGGACCGTACCCAGGTCGAACGACCGTCCGATGACGGACGCCGCAGCGAGGATCTGGCCGGTCGTCTCTCCGGCGGCGGCCAGTCGCGCGCGCAGGACGGCCCGGACCCCGACCGGCATCGTCGTGAGCGCCGCATCGCCGGCGGCGAGCGCCTCGACGACATAGAGCGGCAGGCCTTCGGACGCCTCGACCAGGCGGTCGATGACGTCGGGGTCCGTGGTCGTTGCAGCGGCCAGTTCGGCGACCGCGGCACGATCGAGCCGGCCCAGCTCCACGACGACGGCCGGAGGCGCCGTGAGGCGCCGGACGACGGGATCGGTCACTTCGTCCAGCTCCTCCGGACGCCAGGTCAACAGCACGAGGATCGGGCGCCCCGCGAGCCGAGGCGCCAGGTAGTCGAGGGCTTCCAGGGTCGCGCCATCGGCCCACTCGAGGTCATCGAGCCAGATGCAGCCCGGGACGGGGCCCGCGGTCAGCGCCGTCAGGCCGTCCGCGATGGCGGCCACCAGCCGAGCGTGCGCGCCCGGGCCGTCGGCACGGGTCGCGGGCGGCCGACCGCCTGGCGCGATGGCGGGAAGCAGGCGGGCCAGTTCCGAACGGACGCCCGGGTCACCGAGGCGCTCCACGGCGCCCGGTTCCGCGATGGCGGATCGCAACAGCTCCACGATCGGGCCGTAGGCGATGGTCCGTTCGCCGACGTGCGCGCGCGCGGCGAGGACCGTGCCGCCTCGGGCGCGGATCCGTTCGACGACGGCCTCGGCGAGCCGGGTCTTGCCGATGCCGGCCTCGCCGATGATGGCGGCGATCCGGCCCGGACCGGCCGTGTCCGTCGGGCAGGCTGCGAGCAGCTGATCCAGGGCCTCATCCCGGCCGACGAGGATCGAGGCCGGCGGGAGCGCACCGGCTCCCGTGGGGCTCGTTGTCCGAGGCCGGACCCGGCCCCGGGGCGGGCGCATCTGACGCTTCGGCCGGCTCGTCCGCGTCCCGGATCGCCTCGTACCGCTGGCTGGTGGACGCGAGCGGCGCCACCCCGAGCTCGCGGTCCAGGATCGCGACGCACAGCCGGTACTGGCGAAGCGCGGCGGCCCGATCCCCCGACCGGGCGTACAGATCCATCAACCGGACGTGCCCGGCTTCGTCGAGGGGATCGAGGTCCAGGCGATGGGAGGCCGCCGCGATCGCACCCGGCAGGTCGCCGGCCGCCAGGTTCGCCGCGGCCAGCTTGTCCAGCACCGTCATCACGGTCCGTTCGACCGCGACCGCCCGCGCCGCCCGCCAATCGTCGAACTCCGGGCTGTCGCGGAGGTTGAAGCCGGCCAGGAACGGACCACGAGCCAGGGCGGCGGCCGCGGCAAGCGACCGCCGCGAATCCGACCCGGCGAGCCGCTCCAGGTCCGCCAGGTCCACCCGAACACGCGCGGGATCGAGCGCAACGCGAGCGCGATCGACGAGGACCGACTCGGGGCCGGCGGCCGCGCGGAGCGACGACAGGGTCCGCCGCAGCGCCCCATTCGCCGCCGACGTCTCCGAATCGGGCCAGAGCAACGCGGCAAGCTCGTCGCGCGCGAACGCTCGCCCTTCCGCGCCCAGCAGGGCAAGGATCGCCACGGCCTTGCGGGTATCCACGACGAGTGGGGCGCCGTCCACCAGCACCTCCGGCGGCCCGAGCAGCCGGATGTCGAGACGTGGCGACGGCTCCTTGGTCACGGCGTAACGGTACTCATTCTGCCGGCAGTCTCGTAACGTTCTAGTGACGTGGACGGAGGATGATGCGCCTATGTCCGACACCGGGCCTGCGGGGATCCCCTTGGCACTTCGGGCCTGCGCGCGATGATCCGCCGCCTCGCTCGGCCGTTCGCGATCGTCGGATCGGTGATCGCGCTGGCCGCGGCCGCGGCTGCGTTCGTCCTCCGCATCGTCGATCCGGCGCCGCTCCTGCCCGGCGTGTTCGGGTTCGGGCCGACGGCACTCATCGGGATGGAGCTCCTCGGCGTGACGTTCGCCGTCGTCGGGGCGCTGCTCGTCATCCGCCGCCCGGGGAACGCGGTCGGCTGGTGCATGGTGCTGATCGGCGACGGCTACGCGCTCGGGGGCCTGGGCGCCGCGATCACCGCTTCGGCCGTCGGCCGACGGACCTGCCGGCGCCGCGACGGCCGGCCTCGCCGGCTGGTTCACCGTGTTCGTCACCACCATCGGCGGCCTCGTCTTCGTGCTGGGGTTCATCTTCCCTACCGGTCGGGGCCACAGCCCAGCCTGGGACCGGTCTCATCCGGATCGTTGCGATCTGGTTCCCCATCACGTCCGTCTTCGTCTTCCTGATCCGACCCGGGCCGCTCCACCTCTTCGGAACGATCGACAACCCGTTCGGGTTCGGCCCGGACCTTCGGCCGTTCCTCGGGCCGAATGTGTCGCAGTCCATCTCGGCCTTCTCGGCCGCGGTCGTCCCCCTCCTCGCGTTCTCGCTTGCTTCGCGGTACCGAATGGCCGACGCGATCGGCCGACAGCAACTGAAGTGGTTCGTCCTCGCGATCCTCGTGACGATCATCGGCGTTGGCGCCGCGGCGATCGGGGCCGTGATCAGCAACGAGCCACCGGAGGCCGGGCTGGTCGTCTTCGGGTTCGCCGGATCGCTCGTGCCGGTCGCGATCGGCATCGCCATCCTCCGGCACGGCCTGTACGACATCGATCGGCTGATCAGCCGGACCGTCGGCTACGCGGCGATCACCGCCGTGCTGGCCGTGGTCTTCGCGGTGGCCGCGCTCGTGCTGGGTGTGATCCTCAGCACAGTCGCCGAGGGGCAGACGATCGCCGTGGCCGGCTCGACCCTGCTCGTGGCGGCGTTGTTCGGCCCCCTCCGACGGCGCGCCCAGGCGGTCGTCGATCGCCGCTTCGACCGTTCGAGGTACGACGCGGCGCTGACCGTCCAGGGCATGACCGTCCGGTTGCGCGACGATGTGGATCTCGACCGAGTGGAAGCCGACGTGCTCGGCGTCGTGGACCGGACGTTCCACCCGGCATCCGCCGGGCTGTGGCTCCGCTGATGCGGAGGTTGGCCCGGCCGTACGCGATCGGCGGACTGGTGGCCTCGCTGGTCGGCGCCGTCGGCGCAATCACGCTCCGTATCGTTGATCCCGTCCCGTTGGTCCCCGACGCGTTCGGCTTCACTGACCTGGCGCTCGTGGGCTTCGAGTTCCTCGGCGTCACGTTTGCCTCGGTCGGGGCGCTGCTCGTCATCCGCCGACCAGAGAACGCGGTCGGTTGGGTGATGGTGCTGATCGGCGCCGGCAACGCGCTGGCGGGGCTGACGGGCGGCGCGACGTCTTCTGCGGTCGCCGACGGCCCCGCGGGTGCCACGATCGCCGGCCTCGCTGGCTGGCTGACCAACCTCTTCGTGATGCTCGGTGGCCTCGTCATCACGCTGGGGTTCATCTTCCCCACGGGTCGTGGGCACACCCCAGCGTGGGATCGCTTCGTCCGGTTCGGCGCGATCGCCTTGCTGTTGGATGCTCGTCTTCCTGGTCCTCATCCGACCCGGGCCGCTCCAGGTCTTCGCGACCATCGAAAACCCGTTCGGGTTCGGCCCGGACATCCGGCCGCTGCTCGGGCCACAGATGTCGACATTCGTCGCGGCCTCCGCGGTATTCGTCTTCCCGATCCTGGCCCTGTCGATCGTGTCGCGCTATCGGATGTCGGACCGGGTCGGTCGCCAGCAGCTGAAATGGTTCATCCTCGCGTTCCTCGTGACGATCGGCGGATTCGCGGCGGCGGGGATCGGCGCATTGATCAGCGACGAGCCGCCGGCGGCCGGGCTCGTGGTGTTCGGGTTCGCCGGCGCGCTCATCCCGATCGCCATCGGCATCGCCATCCTCCGGCACGGCCTGTACGACATCGACCGACTGATCAGCCGGACCGTCGGCTACGCGGTGATCACCGCCGTGCTGGCGGGGGTGTTCGGGGTAGCCGTGCTGTCGTTGGGCCTGGTCCTCGGTTCGTTCGCCGAGGGGCAGACGATCGCCGTCGCCGGGTCGACCCTGCTGGTCGCGGCGTTGTTCGGTCCGCTCCGGCGGCGCGCCCAGGCGATCGTCGACCGCCGCTTCGACCGGGGAAGCTTCGACGCCGCGATGACACTCCAGGCGATGACCGCCCGATTGCGCGACGACGTGGACCTCGACCGGGTGGAGGCCGACGTGCTCGGTGTCGTGGACCGGACGTTCCATCCAGCAACGGCCGGCATGTGGCTCCGGGAGACCCGATGAGAGCCAGGCGGGCGGTGGCGCTTGCGTGCCTCACCCTCGCGATCGGCGGTGCGGTCGGCGCGGTCGTGATCCGGGTCGTCTCTGGGGCACCGTTTCTGCCGGCCGCGTTCGGGTTCGGTCCGGCCGTCATGGTGGGCTTCATCGTGATGGGCCTGAGCTGGTCGTCGATCGGCGCGTTCCTGGTCATGCGTCGCCCGGAGAACGCCGTGGGCCTGTTGTTGGTGATCTGCGGCGCCGGCTATGCGCTGACGATGTTCTTCGCCGCGCTGGCGTTCGCGTTCGCTGCCCAAGGAACCGACCGCGGGGACCGGCTGGCCGAGTTCGCCG
Source organism: uncultured Chloroflexia bacterium (assembly GCA_963850555.1). Lineage (GTDB taxonomy): Bacteria > Chloroflexota > Limnocylindria > Limnocylindrales > CSP1-4 > SPCO01. The sequence continues at coordinate 95,634 of CAWKLT010000015.1, forward strand.
GTTGGGCCACACTCCTGGCCAACCAAGTGGGCGCATTCGGGTTCCTCATCCTCTTCATCTTCCCGACGGGCCGGGCGCAATCACCGGGTTGGGCATGGTTCACCCGGTTTGCGGGCGCTGATGATGCTGGTGGCGAGCCTGATCGTCCTGACCCAGCCGGGGCCACTCCATATCACCCCGAGCCTGAACAATCCGTTCAGCTTCGGCCCCGATCTCCGAGGCGGCGAGCCATTCTCGCCGCTGGTCACGCTGTTCACGATCATCGCGGCACCCGCGATCCCGCTCACGCTCGTGACGCGCTACCGCATGGCCGGTCACATCGAGCGGCAGCAGCTCAAGTGGTTCGCGCTCGCCGGGGTGGTCTCGATCGCCGGCGTCGCCTTCGCGGGCTGGGGCTCGATAATGACCGGCGGCTCGCCCGGTGAGATCGGCTTGCTGGTATACGCACTGGGCGCCGCCTTCGCGGCCGTCGCCATCGCGATCGCCATCCTGCGCCACAACCTCTACGACATCGACCGGATCGTCAGCCGGACGATCGCGTATGCGCTCGTCAGCGCGATCGTCGTCGTCGTGTTCGGCGCGGTGGTGATCCTGCTGTCAACGGCGCTCGCGATCCTTCGCCGAGGGTCAGACCATCGCCGTGGCCGCTTCGACACTCGCCGCCTTCGCCGCCTTCCAGCCGGTCCTCCGACGGGTTCGGCGGGGCGTGGACATGCGCTTCAACCGCGCTCGGTACGACGCCGACCGCACGGCGACCGAATTCGCCGAGCGCGTCCGCGATCAGGTCGATCTCGGCTCGCTCAGCCGCGACATCGCCGGCGTCGTGGAGGCGGCGTTAAGCCCCGCCAGGATCGATGTGTGGATCCGGAGGGAGGGGCGATGATGCGACGCCGCTTGGCCGCCGCTGCGGTCGTGGTCGCCACGTTCGGGATGAACGCGGGAACCCTGGGCGTGATGATGGCCACCGATTTCCTGAGCCGCTTCGTCCGGCCGGGCATCACCGAGTTCGACCAGGCGATCGTCTACGTCACGATCGCCGGGTCCTGTGCCGTAACGATGAGCTACGTCGTAGCGGGGATGGTGCTCTCGGATCGGCAAGGTGCGGGACGGATCGCCACCGTGCTCCTCGCGGGCGGGGCCCTGTTCGCCGCAACTCCATTCGGCTACACCGTCGGTGCGCAGTTGACCTACCTGGCGCCGCAGAGCGTGCTCGCCAACGCCTTGTTCCTCGTCGGGCCGCTCGCCGTCGGGCCAGCCTTCGTCCTGATCCTCCCCGGGTTGGCCCTCGTCTTTCCGACGGGTCGGTTCCCGTCTGATCGCTGGAAGCTTCCCGTCACCCTCGTGGCGGCCATGATGGGTGTCGGGACCGTGCTCCAACTATTCCACCCGGGCGCCATCGCCGGCGACACGCAGTCACACAATCCCTTCGGGATCGACGCCCTGCCAGCCGGCCTCGAGGAGACCTCAGGGCTGCTGGTGGCCGCGGCGGTTCTTGGCGCAATGATCCTGGGCTTGGCAGCAGTCATCGTGCGGAATCGCAGCGCTGACGCGACGATGCGGCAGCAGCTCCGATGGTTCATCGTGGCGGTCCTGCTCGCGGCGGTACCCCTGCCAATCTCGATCATCCCTGCGATAGGCGGACCGCAGTGGGGTGCCCTTGCTTGCATCGGGCTGCTGCTGGTGCCGGTCTCCGTATGGATCGCCGTCACGCGCCACCGCCTGTACGAGATCGACCGGCTCATCAGCCGGACGATCGGCTGGGCCCTCGTGACGGGGGTCCTTGGGGCGGTAGTCGTGTTCATGGTCGTGGGGCTCCAGGCCATCCTCGACCAGGTCACGCAGGGCGAGACGCTGGCGGTGGCGGCGTCCACGCTCGTCGCCTTCGCCCTATTCCAGCCCGTTCGGCGTCGGGTCCAGACCTCGGTTGACCACCGATTCGACCGCGCCCGTTACGACGGCGAGCGAATGGCGACCGCCTTCGCCGAGCGCCGTCGTGATCAGGTCGACCTCGCAGAACTCGAAGCCGACATCGCCGGGACCGTCGGCACGGCGCTCCGTCCGAGCTCATTCGGCCTCTGGATCCGGCCCGCGCCGGGGACAACGAAATGACTGTGGCCGCCAAGGCCCTCGTCGGCGTGCAGTTCGCGCTTGGTTGCGCCGTCGCGGCGTTCGCAGCGTCCGGGCTCCTGCTGTCGGGAAAGCCCGGGGCAGTCTCCCTGCTCATCCTCGTCGCGGCGTACGTGCCGTACGCGGGTGTCGGGTCCGTCCTCGTGAGCAGGCGGCCGCGGAATGTGATCGGCTGGGTGCTGCTCGCGATCGGCTGGACATTCGCCGTGTCGTTCCTGCCGCTCGACGCGACGGTCCACGAGCTGCAGACCCTGACGGCCTCACCGATCCAGGAGGCCATCGCCTGGATCACCGAATTGAGCGTGTCGCTGACCTTCGCCCTGATCGCGACACTGGCGTTCACGTTCCCGACCGGTAGGCTCGCGGACGGCCGCTGGCGGCGGCTCGCGCTGGTGGTCCTGGCGCTGATCTGGGGGGTCGTGATCCTCTCGGCCTTCTGGCCCGTGCTCTCGATCGAGCCGGTCATCGGAGCCGGCTTTGGAACCGGCCTATACGAGATCCCGAACCCGATCGGGTTGCTGCCGCCCCGGATCTTGGACGTCCGGCTTGTGCCGGACGTCATGGCCGCGACCGTATTGCCATTCTTCCTGATCGTGTCCATCGTGGCGATCGCCGGTCGCTATGTCGGGGCACGTGCTCTGGAGCGCCTGCAGCTTCGCTGGCTGGTGGCGTCGTTCGGGTTCATCGGGGTCGCGGTGCTCGCCGGTTTCCCGATCATCGCCTTGGGCGACCAAGCCGGCGTGATCGCATGGGTGCCCGCGTCAGTCGCCTTCATGCTTCCACCCATCGCCATCGGGATCGCTGTGACCCGGTACCGGCTGTACGAGATCGACCGGCTCATCAGCCGCGGCCTGTCGTGGGCGGTGCTCACCGGGCTGCTGCTGGCGGTCTATGCCGGAGCCATCCTCGTGCTGCAGAGCCTCCTCGGCGACGTGATCCAGGGCCAGACCGTGGCCGTGGCCGGCTCCACGCTCCTCGCCGCCGCCCTGTTCCAGCCGCTCCGGCGGCGGGTCCAGGTGGCGGTCGACCATCGCTTCAACCGCGCCCGCTACGACGCCGAGCGAACCGCGACCGACTTCGCCGAGCGCCTCCGCGACGAGGTGGACGTCGACCATCTGCGGACCGCCCTCGCCGCGACGGCCGGCGGGGCGGTCCACCCGACCGGCGTCGGCGTGTGGCTGCGGCCGGCGCCGGGGACGACGAGGTGAAGGCGGCCACGACGGCACTGGTCGGCGTGCAGTTCGCGCTCGGTTGCGCCGTCGCCGCCTACGCGGCGTCAGCCCTCCTGCTCGCGGAAGGCCGGGGGGACTCTCCCTGATCATCCTCCTCGCGGCCTACGTGCCGTACGCGGGTGTCGGTTCGATCCTCGTCGCCAGGCGGCCGCGGAACGTCATCGGTTGGGTGCTGCTTGGCATGGGCTGGACGTTCGCCGTGTCGTTCCTGCCGATCGATGCGACCGCGCACGAGCTGCAGACGCTGACCGCGTCGCCGCTCCAGGTGGCCATCGCCTGGCTCACCGAATGGACGGTGTCGCTCACGTTCGCCCTGTTCGCCATGCTCGCCTTCTCCTTTCCGACAGGCAGGCTCGCGCAAGGTCGTTGGCGGCGAATCGCCGTCGCTCGTGCTGGCGCTGGTCTGGGGGAGCGTGATCGTCTCGGCGTTCTGGCCGGTGTTGACCGCTGGATCCGACCGGCGGCACGAACCTCGTCGAGATCCCGAACCCGATCGGCCTCCTGCCGCCGACGGATCCTCGGGCGTCGACCTTCCGTCGCAAGTCGATCGGCAGCGCCGTGCTGCCGCTCGTCATCGTCGCGTCCATCGCGGCGATCGCCGGTCGCTACGCCGGCGCGCGGGACCTGGAACGCCTGCAGCTGCGCTGGCTCGTGGCGGCGTTCGGGGCGATCGCGGTCGCCATTCCCGTCGGTTTCTTGATCGTCATCGCTGTTCGACCCGAGCGGCGAGGTCGCCTGGGTGCCGGCGTCGGTGGCGTTCATGCTGCCACCGATCGCCATCGGCATCGCCGTCACGCGCTACCGCCTGTACGAGATCGACCGGCTCATCAGCCGCGGCCTGTCGTGGGCGGTGCTCAGCGGGCTGCTCCTGGCGGTCTAGCCGGCGCCGTCCTCCTGCTCCAGCCGTCCTCGGCGACGTGATCCAGGGCCAGACCGTGGCCGTGGCCGGCTCCACGCTCCTCGCCGCCGCCCTGTTCCAGCCGCTCCGGCGGCGGGTCCAGGTCGCCGTCGACCACCGCTTCAACCGCGCCCGCTACGACGCCGAGCGGACCGCGACCGACTTCGCCGAGCGCCTGCGCGACGAGATCGACCTGGCCTCGGTCAGCGGCGACATCGTCGGCGTCGTGGACACCGCGCTCCGCCCCACCACGGTCGGCGTCTGGATCCGCCGAGCCGGCACCGACCACACCGTAACGATTCCCGGACGACCGACCGCCAGCATGAGGCTCGAGATGACAGCACTGACCCGTCCGATCCGCCGCCTGCTCGGTCGTGGCGCGCCCGCCGTCGACGGCCGCGCCGGCCGCCCGTCCCGCGGAACCGATCGCCGAGCCGGCGCGCGACCGTCGACGCAGCGACCAGCTCGATCGGCGGTCGACATCGCCGAGAGCGATCCGCTCCTCGCCTACCTCCAGTCCGCGCCCGGTCCCGTCGACCTCGCCCGGCTCGAGCTCGAGTCGCCGGCGGTCACGCGCGCTGCGCGACGGCCGGCGTGGCGCTGATCGTGCCGCTCGTCTCCCAGGGCGAGCTGATCGGCACGCTCAACCTCGGCCCGCGGCTCTCGGAGCAGGACTACTCGACCGACGACCGCCGGCTCCTCACGACGCTCGCCGCCCAGGCCGCGCCCGCGATCCGCGTCGCCCAGCTCGTCCGCGAGCAGGCGCACGAAGCCGCCGAGCGCGAGCGCCTGGAGCAGGAGATGCGCGTCGCGACCCTGATCCAGCAGCAGTTCCTGCCGCGCGAGCTGCCGAGCCTGCCGCAGTGGCAGATCGCCGCCTACTACGGCCCGGCGCGGGCGGTCGGTGGCGACTTCTACGACTTCATCGAGATGCCCGGCGGGCGCATCGGGCATCGCCGTCGGCGACGTCACCGACAAGGGCGTGCCGGCGGCGCTGGTCATGGCCCGGACGCACTCGATCCTGCGCGCCGAAGCCAGCCGGAGCGACTCCCCGGGCGAGATCCTCGCCCGCGCCAACGCCCTGCTCGAGCCGGAGATGCCGGCCCGGATGTTCGTGACGTGCCTGTTCGCGATCCTGGACCCCGAGACGGGCCGGATCGTCATGGCCAACGCCGGGCACAACCTGCCGTACATCCGCACGGACGACGGCGTCATCGAGCTCCGCGCGACCGGGCATGCCGCTCGGACTGATGCCGGACATCCACTACGAGGAGACCGAAGGCGTCATCGCCCCGGGCAGCAACGTCCTGCTCTACTCGGACGGCCTGGTCGAGGCCCACGACGTGAACCAGCAGATGTATCGGCTTCCCGCGCCTGCGCGAGGCGATGACCGTCGACGACGCCGGCAGCGAGCTGCTCGACCGGCTGCTCGAGACGCTCCACCAGTTCACCGGCGCCGATTGGGAGCAGGAGGACGACATCACGCTCGTGACCCTGCGGCGCGCCTCCGGCGTGTCGGATCAGTCCGGCGAAGCGCCGACGATGACGAGCGCCTTCTCGATCCCCGGCGAGGAGGGCAACGAGCGCCTGGCCATGGACCGGGTCGCCGCGGCCGTCGCGGACCTGGGCATCTCGCCCGCCCGCCTCGAGCGCCTGAAGACGGCCGTCAGCGAGGCGACGATGAACGCCATCGAGTACGGCAGCCAGGGCCGCGCCGACGTCCCGGTCGACGTCGAGGTCGAGGCCACGCCGGACGCCGTGATGGTGCGGATCACCGATCGCGCCCTGTCGGGCGCGGTGCCGGACGACGCCGAGACGCCCGATATCGACCTGAAGCTGGCCGGCGCTCAGAAGGCACGCGGCTGGGGCCTCTTCCTGATCCAGAACATGGTGGATTCGATGGACGTGACCACGGACGGGTCGACCCAGACGGTCACCCTGACGATGGCGCGGAAGGAGCCGACCGATGGATGAGCGACGCTTCGGAGCCGAGGTGACGGAGATCCCGGACGAGGTCCGGATGCGTCTCAGCGGCGACCTCAACGCTCGGGCCGACGAGACGCTCGCTGCTGCGTACGAACGCGTCGTGGCCCTCGGGCCGCGGCGGGTCAGCCTCGATTTCGGCCACGTCGGCTACATCAACAGCACGGGCATCGCGCTCGTCGTCCGGCTCCTGGCCGAAGCGCGCCGGGACGGCCGGGCGGTGCGGGCCGTCGGCCTGACCGAGCACTACCAGGAGATCTTCCGGATCACCCGTCTTTCGGACTTCATGGAGATCGTGGAAGGAGACGCCGCATGAATGCCACCTCCGTGGCCCTGGACCGCAGCGGGCCGGTCGCGACGATGCGCATCGCGGGCGACGTCACCTCGTCGAGCGAAGCCGAGCTGATGGCCGCGTACACCGAGGCGGTCGATGGCGGCGCGCGCGCGATCATCCTCGACTTCCGCGGGCTCGAGTACATGAACAGTGGTGGCATCGGCCTGCTCGTCACGCTGCTCGTGCGGGCCCAGCGCGGCGGCATCCGCCTCCTGGCGAGCGGCCTGTCCGAGCACTACCGCGAGATCCTGGCACTGACCCGCCTCGACGAGGCGATCGAGATCCACGAGGACGAAGGGGCGGCCGTCGCGGCCGTGAAGGTGTGACATGACGACGACCGAGAAGACCCCGCCCCGGCCGAGGCGCCGGCGACCCGTGACGGCGCCCATTGGGCGAAGCCGGTCGATCGGCTCTCGGCCGACGGGCGTCGCCGGCGCCAGCGTCGATAGCGTCACCGGCAAGCGCGTGGCCGGCCCGCTCCAGGGGTTCGGACAGCTCTGGCAGAAGACCTTCCGCGTCCCGCTCGAGGGCTCATCGATGAGCCCGCAGGAGGTCATCGCGGTCTGGAAGGAGCGGTTCGCGACCTTCTGGCCGAAGGCCGGCCGGTTCTACGCGCCATTGGCCGGTATCGTCCCGGGCGAGGTCGCGCTGCTTGATATCGCCCCGGTCCCCGGTGCGCCTGTCAAGTTCTCCACCGGCGTCATGGTCATCTATGCGGACGACGAATCGTTCACGTTCATCACGCCCGAGGGCCACATGCTGTCGGCATGGATCACCTTCTCGGCCTATCGCGACGGGGACGTGACGGTCGCCCAGGTCCAGGCCCTCGAGCGGACATCGGATCCGTTCGACGAGCTCGGCCTGATGTTCGGCGGCAGTCGGATGAACGACCGGTTCTGGCGGAGACACGCTCGCCAACGTGGCGCGGGCGATGGGTGCAACGGACCCAGCAGTGGTTTCGGAGGTCGTGTGCATCGACAAGCGCCGTCAGTGGCGGCGCGCCGCCAACATCCGCAACAGCATCACGCTTCGGACGATGCGCCACACCCTCACGGCTCCCGCGCGCTGGATTTCCGGCCGAAGCTAGGGTCGGGCGCCGCATGACGACGCCCGACCTTGACGCCATCGTCGTCGGGGCGGGCCCCAACGGCCTCGCCGCGGCCCTCACGCTGGCCCGCGCCGGCAGGTCCGTCCGCGTGTACGAGGCGGCCGCCGACGATCGGCGGCGGCACCCGGACCGAGGAGCTGACGCTCCCCGGGTTTCGCCACGACGTGTGCTCGACGATCCTGCCGCTGACCGCCGCATCCCCGTTCTTCCGCACCATCGACTGGGACGCCCATCGGCGTCGAGCTCATCCATCCCGACGCGCCACTCGCCCATGCCCTCGACGGCGGACGTGCGGCGGTGCTGGAGCGCTCGTTCACCGTGACCGCGGCGGGCCTGGACCGTGACCGCCGGACCGACGACGGCGGCGCCTGGCTGCGGCTGTTCGGGCCGCTCGTCCGCGATGCGCGGAAGCTCTCGAAGGAGCTGCTCGGTCCGGTCGTTCACGTTCCGCGCCACCCGCTGGCCCTCGCGCGGTTCGGCCTGCCGGCGCTTGCGATCCGCGGATGGCCTGGCGCGGGGGCGGTTCCGCGGGGAGCCGGCTCGGGCGCTCTTCGGGGCACTCGCGGCGCACTCGATGGTCGGGCTCGACCGGCCGTTGTCGGCATCGTTCGGGCTCGTGCTGGGGATGTACGCCCACGCCGTCGGCTGGCCGATGATCCGCGGCGGGTCTGCCGCCGTGACCGACGCCCTGGCGGCGGAGCTCCGCTCCCTCGGAGGCGAGATCGTCACCGGCGAGCGCGTGGACAGCCTCGACCTCCTCCCGCCCGCGCGAGCCGTGCTCCTCGACACGACCCCGCGAGCCGCGGTGGGCATCGCCGGCGACCGGCTGCCACCGAAGACGCGGTCCAGATACGAGGCCTTCCGCTACGGCTCGGGCGTGTTCAAGGTCGACTGGGCGCTCGATGGCCCCATCCCGTGGACCGCCGAGGGCCTCCGACGCGCCGGCACGGTCCACCTGGGCGGCACCCTGGACGAGATCGCGCAGTCGGAGTCGGAGGTCGCGGCCGGCCGTCACGCGGAACGGCCATTCACGCTGCTCGCCCAGTACCACCCGTGGGATCCGTCGCGGGCGCCGGCCGGCAAGACGACAGCGTGGGCGTACTGCCACGTGCCCTCGGGCTCCGACGTGGACATGACCGCGCCGGATCGAGGCCCAGATCGAGCGTTTCGCCCCGGTTTCCACGACCTGATCCTGGCCCGGGCCACGCACTCGCCGGCGCAGATGGAGGCGCACGACGCGAACTACATCGGCGGCGACATCAACGCCGGCATCTCGGACATCCGCCAGACGCTGTTCCGACCCGTGCCGAGCCTCGACCCGTACCACGCGGGGCCCGGGCTCTACCTGTGCTCCTCCTCGACCCCGCCAGGCGGCGGCGTCCACGGCATGAGCGGCTACCACGCCGCCCGGTCGGCCCTCCGTCACGAGCTGCGCTAGGGAGCAACCGCCACGTCGTCGTCGGGGTCGAGGAGTTCGCGCCGGAGCCACCAGCCAAGGCCCAGCGCACCGACAGCAGGCAGCAGCGCCCAGACGATGAGCAGCCCCGACAGCACGATCAGGATCAGCTGCACGTCAGCGAGGCTTTCCTCGATCGAGCCCGCGCGCAGGCCGTCCGCGACGCCGTCCAGCTCCGTCCCAAGCGCCTGCAGCCTGGTCGAGTTGTCGAGCAGCGCTGTTCGGTTGGCGTCGAGGTCGGCGGCGATCACCTCGAGCCGGCCGTCGAGGCCTTCGAGATCGGCCGCCATCTGGCCGAACAGGTTCGCGGCGTCCGCCAGCGGTCGAGCCCCGAGGATGTTGATCGCCGCCAACTGGCCCTGGACCAGGGTCAGGTTGGCGCGCAGGTTGGCGACGGTCGCCGCGGTCTGGCGGACCGCGGGCGGCGTCCGCTCCAGCGTCCCGGAGAACGACGTCGCCGACGTCCCCATGCTCGCCAGCACGTTCGCCGTCTCATCCAACGTCGAGACGATCGATTCGACCTGCTCCCCCGTCCGGTCGGCGACCGCGCCGACACGCCCCCCGACCCACACCAGCGCGAACGCGCCGATAAGCGCAAGCGCAAGCCCGATGAGCCCGTACGCGATGAGGCCAGTGCTCAGCCGGCGCAGCCCGCGCCGCAACGTGACCGGACGCCGGGCAACCACCTCCGGCGCTGGGATGGTCACTAGCGCCAGGCGGATCTGGCCGCGTCCGGGTACAAGCGCACCCGCCGGTACGGCTCCCGGCCGCGCGACCGCGACACGAGGTTCGCTCGCTCGGCCATCTGGTGCTGCAGCCGCCGGATGTAGGCGTTCTGTGGTGACAGCTCGACGGGCTCCGCCGAGGTCAGCACGACCTCGATGGCGTCCTCGGTCTCGCGCATCGCGGCCTCGCGCGGATCGATCTCGAGCGAGAAGATCGACGTCAGGCTCGTCTGCATCTGCGGGATCGTGTTGCTCTTGAGGACGTAGATCGGCATCGCCCGCTCTTCGGCCTCGCGCAGGAGCGGCGTCTTCTGCTTGTACTCGTTCTTGAGCGTCATCACGACGTCCGCCTCATCCACCTCGCGGGCGATGACGACCGGCAACCCGAGGTCCCGGACGGCCTGCTCCAGGCGCTTGCGGCTGATGCCCTGGGGCAGGACCCGCAGCGTCGGCAGCGGGGAGCCGCCAGGCACGAGCACGGTCTCGCCGTGCGAGCCCTCCTCCGCCCCGAGCGGCAGGGCGTCGAGATCGTCGTCCTCGTCGAGCGCGTCGGCGTTGATGGGCGCCGTGCCCTCGTCCGCCTTCAGCGTCTGGAGGGCACGCGCCGCCTGGTCGCGCCAGGCCTTCTGGCGCTCGAGCTCGCGGGCCTCGCGGGCACGCGTCTCCAGCGCCGTGGACGTGGCCCCTCGCTCCAACGGCCCCCGATCCGCGATCTCACCGGAGACGAACGGCGCCTCGGGTCCCCGCGATGCGATCCGCTCACCGGGCATCACGCCCGATGCGCCGCCCTCCGAGACGGGCCCGCGCGGCGCGCTCTCGCGACCGGAGCCACCGCGGGTCTGCCGCCAGCCACCGGACGCTCCGGGGCGGTACCCCGGTCGGAACCCACCGCGCTCGGCCTCCCGGAAGCCGCCGGCCGTCCGCGCCGAGCCGTCGCCCCGCCAGCCCGGCTCCATCCGCCACGGCGAGCCGGCGCCGACCAGCCCGGCGAAGCGCTCGGCCCCCAGCTGCTCGCGCGGCGACGGCCGCGGCCGGCCCTGCGATCGATGCACGCCTTCCTCGTCGCGCCAGCGCAGCTCGGGCGCCACGGCGTCCCCGCGCAGCAGCGCGTCGATCGTGTCCGCGACATCGCTGTGGACGGCGACCCGCTCGCGGTCCTGGATCTCGACGATGACGTCGAAGGTCGGCGGGCGCCTTGCGCTCGAGCACGCTCTTCTGGGTGCGCCGGCGGCGCGCCTCCTCGTCGCCGAGCGTCACGCTCTGGATGCCGCCGATGAGGTCGGACAGCGTCGGGTTGAGCATCAGGTTGTCGAGGTTGTTGCCGTGCGCCGTCCCGATCAGCTGCACGCCGCGCTCGGCGATCGTGCGGGCGGCCTGCGCCTCGAGCTCCGTCCCGATCTCGTCGATGACGATGACCTGGGGCATGTGGTTCTCGACCGCCTCGATCATCACCTCGTGCTGGAGCGACGGCGTGCGCACCTGCATCCGGCGCGCCTTGCCGATGGCCGGGTGCGGGATATCGCCGTCGCCGGCGATCTCGTTGGAGGTGTCCACGACGACGACCCGCTTGCCCAGGTCGTCCGCGAGCACGCGCGCGGCCTCGCGCAGCATCGTGGTCTTGCCGATGCCGGGGCGACCCATGATCAGGATCGACTTCCCGGTCTCGACGAAGTCCGTGATGATCTCGATCGTGCCGTACACGGCGCGGCCGATCCGGCAGGTCAGCCCGACGATCTTGCCGCTGCGGTTGCGGATGGCGCTGATGCGATGGAGCGTCCGCTCGATCCCCGCGCGGTTGTCGTCCCCGAACAGCCCGATGTGCTCGACGACGAACGCGATGTCGGCATCGACGATCTCGCGCTCGAGCAGCATCACCTCGGCGTCAGGGAATCGGCCCTCCGGGCGCCGACCGAGGTCCATCACGACCTCGATGAGCGACTCGCGCTCCTCGAGCGCGTGCACGGCATCGACGATCTCGGGTGGCAGGGACGAGAGCAGCGCGTCGAGGTCGTCGATCGTTTCCCGCTGACGATCCTCGGATCCCATGCTGACCTCCACTGGTGGACGGATTTAGCGCACCCCGGCCGGCACGAGGGCCGGCTCGGCCACGCGGACGAGGGTTTCCTTCATGAGCAGTGTCACGCTGGCGATCGAATTCGAAGGCAGCCTCCTCCAGTCGGCGATCGAGCGGTGCTTCATAGGTTCGCACGGGTGAGATGACGCCGTGGTTCGGGCGATGGTCGCGGCCTTTCCCCGTGCGTGCCGCGATGATGCCCAGACCGTATCCGATGATGGCTTCGGCATCGGCCTCCGGCCTCGCAACGACCTTCAGGTAATGGGGCTGGTCCTCCTTGGCCACACCGACCTGGACGAACGCGTCGAGCTCCGTGCCGTCCTTGCCGCCACCGGGGGCGACCTGGACATACGCCTCGACGTCGGCGAAGCGCAGGATCGGCGCGAGGCTGGAGCGCGGCACGCGCCAGTGGGTCCCCTGGCGCTCCCAGTCCGGCAACCGGATGGCCTCCAGCCGCGCGACCGGTCCCGGCGTCGCGGTCAGGTACAGCCGATGGAGCGCGAGCGCATCGATCGCTTGCACGGGGCGGATCCGCGCCTTCTCGGCGGCGTCCTCGGTCCACGGGGCGGGCAGCTTCGACTTGGCCGGGCGGAACAGGATGCGTTCCTCGCCGTAGCGCATGAACCCGGCCTGCATCAGCAGCTCCACGTTGCCGTCGACGTCGGCGCACGCGACGTGGAACCGGGCAGCTCCCCGTTTCGCACCCTCGCGCAGGATCTGCTGGACGAGCCGGTAGCGGATGTCGCCCGCGTCGGCGAGCCCGACCGCGTCGAGCTCCACGATCGTCCACTCGTCGCGGATCGACTCGCGCTCGACGCGCACGAGGCCGGCGATGCGGCCACCACCCTCGTAGACGTACATCAGGTCGTTCGGGCGGAAGGCACCGAGCGGGAGGCGGAACAGGCTGAAGACGCCGATCGGCGGGCCGCTGACCGGCAGGCCGAGCGACCGCGTCGCGGCGGCGTCCGACTGGCACAGTCGCGACAGTTCGCCGAGTGCGGCGAGGTCGGTCAGGCGCGCCGCCCGGACCTTGCCCTGGGTGCGCGGGGGTCGGGTCGCGGTCACGCGAAGCCCCCTGTTGTCGTCATCGAGCCTGCGTCCGGCGGGTCGGGTGCGGTCGTCGTCCGGAGCCCTCGCCCGGATCGTCGTGCTCGGCGGCCATCGTCGCGACCAGCCGGTGAAAGCGCGTCTCCCCGGCGAGCTCGGGGTGGAACGACGTGGCCACGATGTTCCGCTCGCGCACGGCCACGATCCGCCCGTCGTCCAGGCGCGCCAGGACATCGACCCCGGGGCCGGTCCGCTCGATGATCGGGGCGCGGATGAACACGGCATGCACCGGCGTCCCGCCAAGCACGTCGACGTCCAGGTCCGCCTCGAACGACTCGAGCTGCCGCCCGAACGCATTGCGCTCCACGGTCACGTCGAGCAGCGGCAGGATGGGCTCCTCGCCGCCGGCGATCTCGCGCGAGAGGACGATCATCCCGGCGCACGTCCCGAAGACGGGCGCTCCCGACTCGGCGAAATCCATGATCGGCCCCCGCAGGCCCCAGCGCTCGATGAGCCCGCGCATCGTCGTGCTCTCGCCGCCGGGCAGGATCAGGCCGCTGAGCCCTTCGAGGTCGGCCGGCTCGCGCACGCGAACACCCTCGACGCCGATGGCGCCGAGCGTGTCGAGATGCTCGCGGAACGCCCCCTGGAGGGCCAGGACCCCGATCCTCATCGCGGAACCGTAGCGGGTCGCCGTGCCGCCCGTTACCAGCCGCGGACCGCTAGCCGCTCCTGCTCCGGGATCTCCTCGAGGGCGATGCCCCGCATCGGGGCTCCCAGGCCCTTCGAGACCTCGGCGATCTTCTTGGCGTCGTCGAAGAACGTGGTGGCCTGCACGATCGCGTTGGCCATGCGGGCCGGGTCCTCGCTCTTGAAGATGCCCGAGCCGACGAACACGCCCTCCGCGCCGAGCTGCATGACCAGCGCCGCATCGGACGGGGTCGAGATCCCGCCGGCCACGAAGTTGACGACCGGCAGCTTGCCGTTCGCCGCGACGTCCTTCACGAGCTCGTATGGTGCCTGGAGGTCCTTGGCCGCGACGAACAGCTCGTCGTCGCGCATGCCCTCGAGCCGGCGCAGCTCGCTGAGCACGTCGCGCAGCTGGCGGACGGCCTCGACGATGTTGCCCGTCCCGGCCTCGCCCTTGGTCCGCATCATCGCGGCGCCCTCGTTGATCCGGCGGAGCGCCTCGCCCAGGTTCCGGCAACCGCAGACGAACGGGACCTTGAAGGCGTGCTTGTCGATGTGGTTGTTCTCGTCGGCCGGGGTGAGGACCTCGGACTCGTCGATGTAGTCGACGCCGAGCGCCTCGAGCACCTGCGCCTCGACGAAGTGGCCGATCCGGGCCTTGGCCATGACCGGGATCGAGACCGCGTCCATGATCCCGCTGATCATCTCGGGATCGGACATGCGCGCGACACCGCCGGCCTTGCGGATGTCGGCCGGGACGCGTTCGAGCGCCATGACGGCGACCGCGCCGGCATCCTCGGCGATCTTGGCCTGGTCGGCCGTGACGACGTCCATGATGACGCCGCCCTTGAGCATCTGGGCGAGACCCTTCTTGGTCGCCCAGGTCGACGTTTCGACGGTCATGGTGGGCTGTGATTCCTCAAGGTTTGTGCGTTCGGATCGCCGGCCGGGTCTGGCCCCGGGGTCGTCGCCCGATCGAGTCGGCCGAGTCCCTCACGCGGTTGCGATTATCGCACGCGTTCTCGCCGCGCCCAAGAGTCGCGGCTCATGCCCCGAGCACTGGACCTCGATGGACGCCCGTGCAGTCAATTCCAGCATCAGGACCTCCCGAGCCCCGGGAGGTCCTTTCGTGTTTGCCAGCGCGCGGCGAGACGGCTAGGGGCGTTTAGTCGTGGGATCGAACTCGGTGGAGTAGGGATCGTTCGTGGGGTCGTCGCCGTACATGTCGCGACGATCGGCGATCACGTGGCCACCGGCGCCGAACAGGCCTGCAATCGCCGCATACACGCCGACGACCGCTCGCTTGGCCCATCTCCAGATTGCGTTCACGATGCACCTCCGCCTAACGCGAGACGGTCCGGACAACCCCCGACATCAGCTTCGTGGCGCGGCGCGCGGCCTTTGGCGATAGCCGCGACACGGCCTCGACGAGCTCCAGGACATCGTCATCGTCGAGGCCGCCGAGGAGGTCGAACATCCGCAGGATCGTGGCGTCCGGCACCCGGTCGAGCAGCTGCAGCGAGCGTTCGAGCTCGCGGGGTTCCAGCTGCGGGATGAGCCCGACCGCGCGATCGAACAGGCGCACGAAGACGACGAAGGATGCGAGCCAGTCCCGAAGGTCGGCCAGCTCGCCATCGTCGGGATTCGCGGCGGCGGCCGCGCTGGCCTCCCTGGCCTTCTGCTCGAGCACGGCGACGACGGGGTCCCCTTCGCGTACCTTGCGCTCGGCGATGACCCGGCCGAACCACTGGAAGTGATCACCGACGGCGAGGTAGGCGACGCCCGCCGGCCCGCGGCGACCGACTCGTCGAGGCTCGGGGACGCGCTCGACGATGCCCCACGACTCGGCCTCGGCGAGTGCGAGGCTGGCAGCTCGGTGGCTGAGGCCCAGCGCCTCGCGGACCTCGCGCTCGGTCAATGGCGCCTGGCGGGCCATGAGGTAGGCCTGCACGCGCGCGATGGCCGGCGTCACGCCCCACGCCGCGCCCATCTCGCCCCAGGCTTCGGCGAGCTCGAGGCGGATCGTTTCCGCGGTCGTCGGAGCGGGGCGGGTCTCCGAGGCTCGGGGCGCGGGGGCACCGCCGTTGGTGTCGTGCGACTTGACGGTAGCGAGTTTAGCGTTCATAACTTGCTATGTGAGAGTAGCACGACACCGTTTGATCGGAGCTTGGAACCGCGCCCGACGTAGGCCGGCTTGTTCAGCCCGGCTCGGGTGCGACCGCGGCCAGGGCTGCCGTGACGGCCACGAACAGCGGGTCGTTCGGGTCGACCTCGGTCTCGCAGGTCGCGATCCGTTCCGTGCCGCCGGGCGCCCCGAATTCGTAGATGCACTCCTGGCCGTCGTAGGCCATGGGGCACTCCCCCGTGAACTTCCGCGCCCGGAGGGCATCGAAGTCGGTGGTCTTCACGGCTGCGTCGATGGCGGTCACGACCTCACCCGTGAGGCGACCAAGTTCGGCGGGCACCGGCGCCGTCTGGTGGACGCGCCCGTCTCGCTCGATGACCGTCGTGCTGCCGCAGGGGCCGCCGGCGCACTCGCCGCCATGGACCGTGACGCTGACGAGAGGACCGGGGGACGGAATCAGCGAGGCCACGGCCGGGATCGACTGACAAGCCGCCCCGGTCGCGGCAAGGACGGCGAGGACCACCAAGAGTCGGATGTTCTTCAGCATGGCCGGGGGACGACGCGGGCCGGCTCGAGTTCCCCAAGGACAACGTCGTCGGTTCGCCACACGACCATTTCCCCCACTCACACGCATCCCCTGGCCGATGGATGTGCGCCCGGCGCACCTATCGTCGACCGAGGGCCAAATACAGCCTCGATCCGGCTGTCTCAGTCGCCAGACGGTGCATCCCACGCACATTCGGGCATCGAACGTCGTTTGGCTTCGACTCGTTCGCCGATACGTGCACCACACGCACCTCGAAGCCAGCGGGCCTCGAGACGCCATCCCCGGTGCAGGCCCGACCTATCATCCGCGCATGCCCGTCCTGCGCAGCCGGCTCGACCCCGCCGCCGCCGAGACGCGCGCGAACCACGACGCGATGGCCGCCCTCGTCGACGACCTGCGGGAGCGCCAGGACGCGGTCGCGGGCCGCGGAGCCGGAGGCGACGACCGGTCCATCGAGCGCCACCGCGAACGCGGCAAGCTCCCGGTCCGCGAGCGGATCGATCGACTCCTGGACCCGGGCAGCCCGTTCCTGGAACTGAGCCCATTGGCCGCCACCGGCCTCTACGACGACGACGCCCCCGGCGCCGGGATCGTCACGGGCATCGGCCGCGTGGAGGGCACCACCTGCGTCATCGTCGCGAACGATGCGACCGTCAAGGGCGGCACGTACTACCCGATGACCGTCAAGAAGCACCTGCGCGCGCAGGAGGTCGCGCTCGAGAACCAGCTGCCATGCATCTATCTCGTCGACAGCGGCGGCGCCTTCCTCCCGCTCCAGGCCGACGTGTTCCCGGACCGCGACCACTTCGGGCGGATCTTCTACAACCAGGCCCGGATGTCGGCCGCCGCGATCCCCCAGGTCGCGCTGGTCATGGGCAGCTGCACGGCCGGTGGCGCCTACGTCCCGGCGATGAGCGACGAGACCGTCATCGTCAAGGGCACGGGCACGATCTTCCTGGGTGGCCCGCCACTCGTGAAGGCCGCGACCGGCGAGGACGTGTCGGCGGAGGACCTCGGTGGCGCGGAGGTCCACACCCGCAAGTCGGGCGTCGCGGACCACGAGGCGCTCGATGACGAGCACGCGCTCGCGCTCGGCCGATCGATCGTCGCGAACCTCAACCGCAAGCCCCCGGCACCGCCGTGGGATCGGCGCGCTCCGGAGTCCCCAGCCGTCGACGCGGCCGGCGCGGCCGGCCTCTACGGCGCGGTGTCCGCGGACCCCCGTCGACCCGTGCCCGTCCGCGAGATCATCGCCCGCCTGATCGACGGATCGCGGTTCCACGAGTTCAAGCCGCTCTATGGCGAGACCCTGGTCACCGGCTTCGCGCACATCGATGGCTACCCCGTCGGGATCATCGCCAACGACGGCATCCTGTTCAGCCAGTCGGCCCTCAAGGGCGCCCATTTCATCGAGCTCGCCTGTCAGCGCCGCATCCCGCTCGTCTTCCTCCAGAACATCACGGGCTTCATGGTCGGGCGCGAGTACGAGGAGGCGGGCATCGCCAAGGACGGCGCGAAGCTCGTCATGGCCGTCGCCAACGCCGAGGTCCCCAAGTTCACCGTCCTCATCGGTGGCAGCTTCGGGGCGGGCAACTACGCGATGGCCGGCCGCGCCTACCAGCCGCGGTTCCTGTGGACCTGGCCGAACGCCCGGATCTCCGTGATGGGCGGCCAGCAGGCGGCCCGCGTCCTGTCCACGGTCCGCGGCGGGTTCGAGGACGACGCCGAGCGCGACGCCTTCGAGGCGCCGATCCTCGAGACGTACGAACGCGAGGGGTCGCCGTACTTCGCGACGGCCCGGCTCTGGGACGACGGGGTCATCGACCCGCTCGACACGCGGCGCGTCCTCGCGCTAGGTCTCGAGGCGTCCCTCCACGCTCCGATCCCCGAAACGAGGTTCGGCGTCTTCCGGATGTAGGTCACGCCAGGAGGCCACGATGCTGAAGTTATGGAGCGAGGTCCCGTCGGCACGGGTCCGCGAGATGGTCGCGGACGTGGCGACATGGGTCTGGGTGTCGTTCTGGGTCGTCCTCGGCGCCAGGGTCCATGACGTCATCTCGTCGTTCGCGGAAGCCGGCCGCGTCCTCCAGGCCGGTGGCACCAACATCCAGGGGGCGGGCGCGGCACTGGGCGGTGCGCTCGATGACGTCCCGCTGGTCGGCCCGGGGATCGGCGACCTCACGACCGGCGCCTTCGGCACGGTCAGCGAGCCGTTCATCTATGTCGGCCAGGAGCTCGAGACGCTGCTCATCCTGATCGCGCGGCTCCTGGCCCTGCTCGTAGTCGGCGTCATGGTGGTCCCGTGGCTGAGCCGCTACCTCCCGTGGCGGGCGGGTCGCCTGGCGAACGTCCGCGCGGCGCACAAGGCGATCCGGCGCGGGGACATGACCGAAGTCGCGATGGAGCGGGCGCTGGCGACGCGCGCCCTCTACCGCCTGTCGTACCCGGAGCTGCTCGAACACACCACCGATCCGTTCGGCGACTTCGCGGCGGGCCGATACGAGGAGCTGGCCAGGGCCGAGCTGGAGAGCGTCGGGTTGCGCTGACCGGCGGCGCTAGCCCGGCGGGATCTCGTCGGTGACGTCGCGGAAGTCGTAGATGTGGTCGTTGTCCGGCCACGTGTAGCTGCGGTTCGGCAGGAGCTCGACGTCCTGTCCGAACACCGACCCGAACAGGAACCGGAACGTGTTCACGGACGTGATGTCCTGCGGCACGACGGCGTCCGAGCCCGGCAGGTACATCGCATTCAGGTTGCCGAAGCGCAGGGCGAAGTAGCGCGGATCCTCCCCGACGCAATCGACGCTCCGACACGCGAGAGGTCCCTCGTCGCCCTGGATGATGATGATCGGATCCGTGTCGTCTCCCCCGGCGGTCAGCGTCTCGACCAGCTCCTTGATCCGCCGGTTCAGGAACCGCAGCTGGCCGTCATAGAGGCCCGCCTCATCCATGTCGCGGACCTCCTCCTCCGTGTATCGCGTGCCGTCCGCGCGGAAGACGTACGGATCGTGCGGCAGGAGGATGTGCGCAAAGACGAACTTGGGTCCCGGGGCGGACGCCAGGCGCTGGACCTGCCGCAACTGGAACAGCGCGAGGTCGCCGTGGCGCTCGAAGAACGTCCTGGTCGCGGCCTGGTCGCCGCGGGCCCGCTCGATCGCGGGGAGCACCGTGGTATCGCGCAGCACCGACTCGAACTCGCTGGTGACCCCGGACGTGATGTTCTCGTCGGCTTCGGCGTTGGTGGCAGTCGGTCCGAACCACGAGCCCAGATGCAAGTAGCGATAGCCCAGCGCCTGGAACTCTTTCCCGACCTGGTGGCCCT
Organism: uncultured Chloroflexia bacterium; assembly: GCA_963850555.1. Taxonomy (GTDB): domain Bacteria; phylum Chloroflexota; class Limnocylindria; order Limnocylindrales; family CSP1-4; genus SPCO01. The sequence goes on from CAWKLT010000015.1 coordinate 115,299, forward strand.
GCAGCATCGACTGGGCAGGCGTCCGGTCGCCCGACACCCGACCGATCGTCTCGGTCAGATGGTCCAGGTACGTCATGTTGAGCGTCGCCGCGAGCGAGAAGTCCGTCGCGCGGTAGTTCGCGTGGCTGTCCGCCACGACCTGGAAGCCGCGCCCCTCCAGCCAGCCGTACAGGTCGTTGTCCGTGATCCCGAACGCCGTCTTGAGCGAGTTCGCGGACCCGTAGCGATCGAATACGAAGTAGTAGACGTCGCGCGTCGGCGCGGGAGCGCCCGATGCCGTGATCCCGGCCTCGGCGGCGGCCACGGGTCGCGCCCCGCGAGAGACTTCGTAGGGGACGATGGAGACGAGCGTAAACACCACCAGGACCGCCGCGAAGATGTTCAGGAGCGCCGTGACCGTCGGAAGGGAACGGCGCGCGAACACGGCATACGTTACGACGCCGGCGATGCCGAACAGCCACAGACCGAGCTGTGTGCGTTCCCGCAGCCCGGCTTCAGCAAGCCCCCCCGCGGCGTGGCCGAAGGCATACCAGGCGATGAGGATCGCCGAAGCGACCACGGCTCCCCGGCGAAAGCTGCGCAGGAGGATGGTCGCGCTGGCATAGAACACGATGGCCTGCACGATCGCGACCGCGAGCGGGTCGCCCACGTCCACCAGGAGCACGGCCTCGAGGTTCTGGGAATAGAGGAACAAGACCGCGTACGCCGCGAACAGGAACGGGTGCACCGGGTATTGCGAGATCGGCGACAGGCGGCGTTCAGCGCGGTCGGTCATGCGTGGCCGTGACTCCCTTGGCTCGAGTGCGGAGCGGGAAGCCGGAGTGTAGGTTCGATCCGGGCGCGACGTTTTCGATCCCGAACGACGTCGTCCGGTAGCATCCGCGCATGCCCAGCGTCGCCCGGTTCTCGATCGCACCCGTCCGCAGCCTCGGGCTGGAGCACCCCACCGAGATCGACGTGACCGAGCGCGGGGTCGTCGAGGATCGCCGCTTCTACCTGACCGACGACTCGAACCGCCTCGTCGACCGCATCGTCGTCGGGCGGCTGGTCGTCGTCTCCGCCCACACCGACCCCGACGCCACGATCCTGCGGATGACCTTCCCGGACGGGAGCGTCATCGAGGACGAGGTCAAGCTCGGCGACCCCGTCGAGACCCACATCCACGGACGGACGGGGGTCGGGCACGTGGTCATCGGGCCGTGGGCCGAGGCCCTGGCGCCGATCGCCGGCCGGCCGATCATCGTCGTCCGCTGCGATCGACCCGGGGGCACGCGTGCCGGCAATCCGACCAGCATCATCTCGGACGGGTCACTTCGGGAGCTGGCCGCGAACGCCGGCGTTGACGAGGTCGACCCGCGTCGGTTCCGGATGCTCATCGACCTCGAAGGCGCGCGGGCGCACGAGGAGGACAGCTGGATCGGCGGCCGGATCGCCATCGGCGACGCGGTCCTGCGGGTGACCAAGCCGGACGCGCGCTGCGCGATCACGACGCAGGACCCGGACACGGGTGAGCGTGACCTCGACACGTTGCGCACGATCATCGACTACCGCGGCCTGCGCGACGGCAAGCACGCGGACTTCGGGGTGCTGGCGGACGTCGAACAGCCCGGTCGGATGCGCCTGGGCGACGAGGTCAGAGTCCTGGAGTGGCCGGCGGCGGAGTCGACGGTGGCGGGAGCGGCAGCGGCGCGCTGACCCGGCGAAGGATCACGACCCAGGCCGCGGCGCCGAGGGCTACGAGCGGTGCCACCTGGACCGCCGCCGATCACGCCGGCCCGCAGGAACGGGGCCGCGACATCGACCTTCGCCGGACCAGGAATCGATCACCCAGCCCCAGATCACGAACGATGCGGTTGCGGCCACCGGACCGCCGATCGCGATGGCGAGCCCGACGACGAGCGGCGTCGATCTTCGACCCGAGTGCCGCGGGCGCGAGGCCGGCTCCCAGCAGCGCGACGCCGGCGATGCCCGAGAGGACGGCGACCATCGCGATCGGCGCGGTGACTTCCATCGGCAGCGTGGCGAGTGGAGTGGCGGCGAACGCGGCCGCCACGATCGCGATCGGCAGGTAGATCGCGGCGGCCAGGAACGCCCCGCGCCGCGCGGCGCGGATCCTCAAGCAGCCGACCCCCGCTCGGGTCCGGCTGCCAATTCGGTGACCATGGATTCGATGGGCCCATGGCGGCAGGGTAGACCTGTCTGGCTCCGTTCGGAAGTCGGCGCATGGCCCGCCGGTGCCTACGCGCGCCGGTACGATGACGCGGTGAGTCCCGCCATCCGGCTCGAGCGCAGCGGTCCCGCGGACACCGTCGCCCGAGTCACGCTCGCACGCCCGGAGCTGCACAACGCCTTCGATGCGTCCGTCATCGCCGAGCTGCGGACGACCTTCGCGTCGCTTGCCCGCGAGGAACCCGCGACGCTTCGCGCCGTGATCCTCGCCGGCGACGGCCCATCGTTCTGCGCCGGCGCCGACATCGCCTGGATGCGGGCGGCGATGGCGCTCGATGTGGAAGGCAACGAGCAGGACGCCATGGCGATGGCCGACATGTTCGAGACCATCGACACCTTGCCGGTGCCGCTCATCGTGCGCGTGCAGGGCGCCGCGCTCGGGGGCGGGATGGGGCTGTGCGCGGTCGGCGATCTCGTCGTGGCCGAGAGCGGCGCCCGGTTCGGGTTCACCGAGACGCGCCTGGGGATCCTGCCGGCGGTCATCGCCCCGTTCGTGATCGCGAAGATCGGGGAGACGCACGCCCGCGCGCTCTTCCCGGGCGGCCGGCGGTTCGACGCGGTGCGGGCCCAGCGGATCGGGCTCGTCCACGAGATCGTGGAGGGCGAGGATGCGCTCGATGCCGCCGTGGACGCTGCGGTCGCCGATGTGCTGGCCGCCGGACCGACCGCCGCCCGGGCCGCCAAGGCGATCGTCCGCGAGGTGCGCGGCCTGGGCCACGGCTCGTCCAAGTGGCACACCGCCCGGGTCATCGCCCGCCAGCGCGTGAGCGCCGAGGCGCGCGAGGGTTTCGCGGCGTTCGACGAGAAGCGCAAACCCGGCTGGGCGCCGGAATCCGGACGCCAGGTGGGCTGATCTGCGAGGCATCTTCGAGCCGATCTGAGCCGGAGCATCACCAGCTCGCGACGAGCCGGTTCCCGGATGGGACGCGATCAACGCCGCGCTCGCGCCCATCTATGGCGACGTCGAACCGCTCCTGCTCGGGGGACGCTCATCCGGTCGGCGGATGGGCGGCCCGGGTCCGCTGCAGGACGGCCAAGGCCGTACCGGGCAGACGGTCCGCCGCCGCATTGGCACTTTGTCTCGACGGTCGTCAGCCTGCGCTGTATCGAGAAGGAGTGCGAACGACCCCGGAGCGAGTGGCCTCGTGGGGATCGAGCTGACGTTTCGCGTGCGTCGCGCCCCCGACGATGACCAACCGCCGCAGTGGGCGCTGGGCCTGCTTCAGAACCTTGCGCGCTACGTGTTCGAGACTGGCCAACGTCCTGGGAGTCGGCGATCACATCGATCGCATCGGACCGATCGCGCTCGAAGAGTCGACCGAGATCCGTGCGGCGGCCTTTGTGCTCGACCCGCAGCTCGGACGCATCGACACGCCGCATGGCGCAGTCGCATTCGTCCAGGTCGTGGGCCTGACCATGGCACGAATACGACGCGGTGCGGGCATGGATACGGAAGCGCTGCTCGAGACTGGAATCCATGCGACATGGCGCCGATCCTGGCCGCAAGCCAAGGTCTCGGGGATGAGGACCGTCGCTACCAACTGACCGCCGCGGCATGGACGCAGGCGTGGCTGGACATCGAGGCCCATCGACCATGGCGGCAGCGCTTCGCCGACGCCGTGCGCGAGCTCGGGCCGCACCCGGTATCCCGGTCGCATCCTCGTCTTCATCGGCGCGCAGCAGCTCTCGGCGCCGATCGCCACGATCCTCGCGACCGCGATCATCGCCGTCGGTCGCGGGATGGTGAACACGTCGACGGGGATCGCCCTCGATCAGCCGACGATGGCGAAGGCTCGCACCGGGAACGTCGCCATCCCGACGATCCGCGGAGGCACGGCGAAGAAGCGCCAGCCCGAGGGCGGGAGTTCGCCCAGGCCGGTCAGGTGCTCGACGAGCGGGATGCCGGCGCGGAGGATCGCGGTGTGGGCCGGCCGGGTCGGATCGGTCAGCGAGTCGACGTTGAGCGAGTCGATGCCGATCAGCGCGGCCCCCGACTCCACGAGCCACTCGGCGGCGTCGCCGGTCAGGAACGGGTTGTCGCTGAGGTAGGCCTCGGTTCCCCAATGCTCGTCCCAACCCGTGGCCACGAGGACGGCTCGCCCGCGGACATCGACGCCCTCGAAGGCGTCCGGCCCGATGGCGCGGTCGGTCGCGCCACGGCAGTCGACGAGAACGCCGTCGACGTCGACGACGCGCTCCAGCTCGAGGCCGGACAGGTCCTGCCCATCGGGAAATCGATGGGCCGGCATGTCGATGTACGTCCCGGTGTTCGCCACGAGGTCGATCCGACCGATCTCGAACGTCGTGCCGGGCGCGTACCTGCCGGTGGACGCCTCATGCGTCAGGAACGTCGAGATCGACGGCACCGGGATACCCGGATGGGTCGTCATCCCGTGCGACGATCTCGTGGCTCAGATCCACGATGCGGCGGTTGGAATCAGCAGCCAAGATCCGTTCCTCCCCTGTCGATACTGATCGTCAAGCGAGCGACCCGAGCGTAGCACCGGCCCGTCGTTCCGCCGATGCTCGACTGTGGCGGTGCGCTGAAGTGCGACAATCGCGACACGATGAGCGACGAACTGAGCCCGAGCGAGGTCGCGCGGCGGCTTGGGACGTCGACGCGGTCGGTTCAGCGCTGGATCGCCAGTGGAGCGCTGCCTGCCAGGCGGGTTGGTGGCCGCTGGCGTGTCGCGTTTGACGCGATTGGCGCGTTCGAGACTCCCAGCGAGGCCCCCGCAACCGCCCAGGACGGTCCGATCGGGACCTTCTTCATCGCCAATCGAGGCGAGATCGCGACACGGATCACCCGGACCTGCGATCGACTCGGCATCCGAGCGATAGCCCCGCCCACGGACGGCCCGGACGCCATCGACCTCCTGGACGCGGAGGCCGTGGTCGCCGCCGCTCGACAAGCGAACGCCGACGCGCTCCACCCTGGCTTCGGCTTCCTCGCCGAGAACGCCGACTTCGCCGAGCGCGTGATCGAGGCCGGGATCCGCTGGGTCGGGCCACCACCGGAAGCCATCCGGGCCATGGGCGACAAGGCGGCCAGCCGCAAGCTCGCGGCGAGCCTCGGCATCACCGTGCCCGCCGGCTACGACGATGACGACCAGTCGGACGCCGCGCTCATCAAGGCGGCCGAGCGCATCGGCTACCCCTTGCTGGTCAAACCGGCGGCCGGTGGCGGCGGCAAGGGCATGCGCACGGTTCGCTTCGCCGACCGCCTCACGACAGAACTCGCCGCCGCCCGACGCGAGGCACAGGCCGCCTTCCACGACGACCGGCTCATCCTCGAGCGGCTCCTCGAAGGCGCCCGGCACGTCGAGATCCAGGTCCTGTTCGACAGCCAGGGCAACGGCGTCCACCTCGGCGAGCGCGACTGCTCGATCCAGCGGCGCCACCAGAAGGTGCTCGAGGAGGCGCCCTCCCCTGCGGTCGACGCCGCGCTGCGCCGAGCGATGGGCGAGGCGGCCCTCGCGCTGGCGGGCGCCGTCGGCTACGTGAGCGCCGGGACCTGCGAGTTCCTGCTGGACGACCGGGGCACGTTCACGTTCCTCGAGATGAACACGAGGCTCCAGGTCGAGCACCCGGTCACCGAGCTCACGACGGGCCGCGACCTGGTCGCCGACCAGCTCCGCATCGCCGCGGGCGAGCCGCTGGGTTTCTCGCAGGCCGACGTCCACCTCGACGGCCACGCGATCGAGGTCCGCCTCTACGCCGAGGATGCCGAGCACGGGTTCCTGCCCGCGACCGGGCGCATCGAGCGCCTTCGATGGCCGACCGGGGAAGGCGTCCGGGTCGATGCCGGCGTCGCCGAGGGCGACGAGGTCGGTGGCCGGTTCGATCCGATGCTCGCCAAGATCATCGCGCGCGGGCACGACCGGGCGGATGCGCTCGACCGCCTGACGCGGGCGCTCGACCAGACCGTCGTGCTGGGTCTGACGACGAACCTGCGGTTCCTGCGCTGGCTGGTCCGCGAGCCGGTGGTTCGCGACGGCGAGGCCCGCACCGACACGCTGGACCGCATCTGGCCGCCGGACGACTGGACCCAGCGCGCCAGGATCCCGGACGCGGCCTGGTCGACCGCCGCGCGCGCCCTCCTGGCCGGCGACGACCGCCGAGCCGCCACGACCGACGGCACCGCCACAGGACGGCTTCCGCCTGAACGCGGCCCCGGCCATCCGCCTCGTCAGCGACGACGAGACCAGGACCGTTCGCCTCTCGCCGGGAAGCGCCCGGACGCGGGCCGAGATCGTGCGGGCGGGCGACACCGTCCACCTGGACTTCGCCGGTCGCAGCACCCCGTTCCGCGTCGCCCCGCCCCCGGACGTCGATCGCGCCGCGAGCGCGGCCGCCGCCCACGCCGGTGGCCGCACGGAGCTCGTCGCCCCGATGCCCGGCCAGGTCCTCAAGATCCACGTCGCGGTCGGTTCCGCGGTCAACACCGACGACCCGATCGTGACGCTCGAAGCCATGAAGATGGAGCACGCCGTCGAGTCACCGCGGGCTGGGCGCTTGATCGAACTGGCCGTGGCCGAAGGCGATCAGGTGATCCGCGGTCAGACGCTCGCCGTCGTCGACGACGCCGGCTGAGCCGATGTCGCTCGGCCTCGAGCCTCGCGAACGCGGTACGCTGCGCCCATGGCGAAGCAAACGACCAAGGCACCGCCCAAGGCATCCACGGCACAGCCCAAGGCGCCGAAAGGCCCCGAGCTGCCCCAGACGCGCGAGGCGCTGCTCGACCTCCACCGCGACACCCGCAAGCGACGGAACAAGGCCAAGCACGGCAGCCCGGAGCACGTCGAGGCGATCGACCTGCTCGGCCAGATCGAGGTCGAGATCGCCCGCATCGAGCGGGCGATGGACCCGCCGCTCGGCTGATCGCTCGTCGATGATCCTCGCGCGATGACCGAGCGATCGGACGATCGACGCGTCCGGATCTACGAGGTCGGGCCGCGCGACGGCCTGCAGAACGAGTCCACGCCGATCTCGACCGCGGACAAGCTCCGCTTCATCGAGCTCCTCGCCGATGCCGGCCTGCGCGAGATCGAGGCCACCTCGTTCGTCTCGCCGAAGGCCATCCCGCAGCTCGCCGATGCGGACGAGCTCCTCGCCGCCCTGCCGCTTCGCGAGGGTGTTCGGTACCCGGTGCTGGTCCCGAACGAGCGCGGGCTGGCCCGCGCGGAAGCGGCCGGCGTGGACGCGATCGCCGTCTTCACCGCAGCGACCGACGCCTTCACGGAGAAGAACATCGGGATGACGGTGGAGGAGTCGCTGGCGGCCTTCGCGCCCGTCCTCGCGCGGGCCCGCGAACTCGGGTGGTGGCGGCGCGCGTACGTGTCGACCGCGTTCGGATGCCCGTACACGGGACGGGTGAAGCCGCAGACCGCCGTCGACGTCGCGCGCCGATTGCTCGACCTCGGGGTCGATGAGATCTGCTTCGGCGACACGATCGGTGTCGGCGTGCCGAACCAGGTCGGGGAGCTGGTGAACCTCGCCCAAGGGGCGGGCATCCGTGTCAGCCGGCAGGCCTTCCACTTCCACGACACGCGCGGCACGGCGTTGGCCAACGTCACGGCGAGTCTGGCCGCAGGGGTTCGGACGTTCGACAGCGCCACGGGCGGGACCGGCGGCTGCCCCTACGCTCCGGGCGCCGCGGGCAACCTCGCGACCGAGGACCTCGTGTACTTCCTCGACGCATCGGGATGGACGCACGGCGTCGACCTGGACGGCGTCCTCGCGGCGGCCCGGTTCATCGCGGACAGACTCGGCAAGCCGCTCAGCACCAAGGTCGGCCAGGCCGGCGGCTGGGATCCACGGACGGGCCGCGCCACAGGTCGCGAGTAGTAGGCCCCGTCACGACAGGCGGCACGCTGCGGTGAACTTGTTATCCTCCGCCCACCATGGACGGCGTCGTTCTCGTTCTGAACCAGAACTACGAGCCGCTCAACGTCTGCAATCTGCCAAGGGCCTTCCGACTGCTGTTCGGTGAGAAGGCCGAGGTGATCGAGTACGACCACCAGATGATTCGGACGCCGCGGACGGAGTTCCGCGCGCCCTCCGTGATCCGGCTCCAGCACTTCATCCGCCGGCCGCGCCCGCGCGTGAAGCTCAGCCGTCGCGAGGTCTTCGCGCGCGACCGGCACACCTGCCAGTACTGCGGCCGCCAGACCCACGACCTGACGCTCGACCACGTGATGCCGCGCCACCGCGGCGGGGCCCACAGCTGGGAGAACCTCGTCACCGCCTGCAAGCCGTGCAACCACCGAAAGGGCGGCAAGACGCTCGACGAGGCCCGCCTTCGACTGAAGCGAGAGCCGCACGAGCCGCGCAGCGACATCTACTCGCTGTTCACGCCGTACCTCGTGGACGAGCGCAACGACGCGTGGCGGACGTACCTGTTCCTCGGGCGGAACTGACGCCCCGAGCGGGCGACGTGTCGACCCCACTCGACCTCGAACGCGCGATCCCGGACGTCGTCCACGGCCTGCTCCGCACGCTCTGGGCCGGGGCCACGCCGCGTACGTCGTCGGTGGGTCGCTCCGCGACACGCCTCCTGGGCCGGGCGGCGAAGGACTGGGACCTGGCGACCGCTGCGCTGCCAGAACGCACGCTCGAGCTGTTCCCGGGCGCCGTCTACGAGAACAAGTTCGGGACGGTCGCGGTCCGCACCGGGCGACGCCGGCGTCGGCGAGGTCGAGATCACGACCTTCCGCTCCGACCACGACTACGCCGACTTCCGTCGGCCGCATCGGGTCGAGTTCAGCGACTCCATCGAGCTGGATCTGGCCCGCCGCGACTTCACGGTCAACGCGATGGCCTGGGGCGCCGAGCCCGGCGAGCCGCCACGACTCGTCGATCCGCACGGCGGCCAGGCCGACCTTGCGGCCCGCACCCTGCGGACCGTCGGCGACCCGGCCGAGCGCTTCCACGAGGACGCCCTCCGCATGGTCCGCGCCGTCCGGCTGGCGGCGACGCTCGACTTCGAGGTCGAGCCGGCGACGCTGGCCGCCATCCGCGAGAAGGCCGACAACGTGCGCCGCCTGTCCGGCGAGCGGATCGCGATCGAGATGAAGCGACTGCTCGCCGCCGATCGCCCGTCGGTCGGCCTTCGGCTGATGGCCGAGACCGGGCTGCTGTTCGCCATCTCCCCGGATCTCGCCGCGCAACCCGGCGTGCCGCAGAACAAGGTCCCCGGCGAGGACCTCTGGGATCACACGCTCCGCGCGGTCGACGGCGCGGCCACGGAGCCGCCGCGGATCCGCCTCGCGGCACTGCTCCACGACATCGGCAAGCCGTTGACGATGGCGGACGGCCGGTTCCTGGGCCACGAGTCGGTCGGCGCGGAGCTGGCGGACAAGCTCCTCGACGACTGGCGCTGGCCCGTGGCGGAGCGCCAGAGGATCGTGCGCCTCATCCGCCACCACATGTTCGGCTATCAGCCGACCTGGTCGGACGCGGCCGTCCGCCGGTTCATCGTGAAGGTCACTCGCGAGGAGCTGGAGGACCAGTTCCTGCTGCGCGAGGCGGACCACATCGGATCGGGGCGGGAGCCGAATGCCGGGGCACTGGACGAGCTTCGCGCGCGCGTCGCCAAGGAGCTCGACGCGGGCGTGGCCCTCGACCTCAGCGGGTTGGCGGTCGACGGCTCGGACCTGATGACGGAGCTGGGCATCGAGCCGGGGCCGGGCCTTGGGCGCCTGCTGGACTGGCTCCTGGAGCGGGTCATCGCCGACCCGTCGGTCAACACGCGTGAGGGTCTGCTCGATCTCGCTCGCCGCCGGCTCAGCTCGGAGAAGGCGTGATGATCGAGCTGCTCCTCGAAGCCGAGCGGGCCCTGTCGTTCGGCCGCGTCGACGAGGCGGAGCGGCTCTACCGGCAGGTCGCCGCCAGCGATCCGGCCAACTCGATCGCGGTGGTCGGCCTCGCGCGCGTCGCGCTCGAGCACGCGGACGACGCGGGCGCCTACCTGCTGGCGCGCAAGGCCCTCACGATCGACCCCGAGAACGAGGCGGCCCAACGGCTCGTCACCCGCCTCGACGAGGTGATGCGCACCCGCGGCGAGACCGTCCCGGAACCGCAGGCGCGGTGGGCCCGCCGCCGGAGGCGCCCCCGGCTCCGCCCGCCGCGGCTGGTGAGCCCGCTCCCAAGGTCCGCCGCCGCTCGATCCTCGATCGCCTCCGCGGCCGCTGACAGCGTCCGGCCGTATTGCTGGCAGCGATAGATCGTGGCCGGAAGGGTTGTTCAGACGCGTTCGATCCCGGCCAGTGCCCCAGCCACGGCGCGCCCATTACTGGCCGCGATGATCTGGTGTCCAGGGAGGCTACAGGCCGTCATGTCGAGTCGTCGACATCCGCTCGACCCGAAATCTATTGCTGCCAGCGATGACACCGCGGAATCGACCGTCGCTGACGCCGTTCGGCGCCGGACCGTATCGTTCGGGGTATGACGAAGGTTCTCGTGACCGGCGGTGCCGGGTATGTCGGCTCGGTGTCAGCGGAGGCGTTCCTCGAGGCGGGCCACGAGGTCGTGGTCCTCGACGACCTCACGACCGGGCATCGTTCCGCGGTCCCGCAAGGGGCGCAGCTGCACGTCGGGAGCTACGGCGACAGCGCCACGGTGACCCGCCTCCTCGCCGCCGAGAACGTCGAGGCGATCCTCCATTGCGCGGCGCGCTCGCTGGTCGGTGAGTCGATCGAAGACCCCGCCCGCTACTTCCGCGACAACGTCGCCGGCGGCATCACGCTGCTCGAGGCGGCGCGCGAGGTCGGCGTCGATCGCGTGGTCTTCTCGTCCACCGCGGCCGTCTACGGCGTCCCCGACGCCACGCCGATCACGGAGGACGCCCCGCTCCGGCCGATCAACCCGTACGGCGAGACGAAGCGCGCGTTCGAGGGCGCCCTCCTCTGGTACGCCCGGGCCTACGGCACGCGCAGCGTCACGCTCCGCTACTTCAACGTCGCCGGCGCAACCGAGGCGCTGGGCGAGGACCACGACCCCGAGACGCACCTCATCCCGGCGATCTTCGGCGCGATCGAGGCCGGCCGGCCCGTGACCTTGTTCGGCGGCGACTACCCGACGCCCGACGGCACCTGCGTCCGCGACTACATCCACGTCGCCGACCTCGCGGACGCGCACCTGCGGGCGATCGAGGCCACGGCCCGCGACGACGAGCGCACCGCAAGGGGCGCCGTCATCTGCAACCTGGGCAACGGCGGCGGGTTCAGCAACCTCGAGGTGCTGGCCGCCGCCGAGCGCGTGGTCGGTCACGCGATCCCGCACGAGATCGGCCCGCGGCGGACGGGCGACCCGCCGGTCCTCGTCGCCTCGGCGGCGCGGGCCGGGGAGATCCTCGGCTGGCGGCCCCACCGGCCCAGCCTCGACGAGATCGTCGGCTCGGCGTGGGCCTGGCGCCAGGCGCACCAGGGTGGCTACTCGGACTGATCCCCGGAGATCGGCGCCGCCGCGGGCGCGAGCCGCACCGGCGGCGCGAGCGGCGGGACCACGGGCACGGTCGGGATCCGGTCCGGCGGCTCCGGCACACCCCGGAGCAGCAACACCCCGATCAGCATCAGCGCAAGGAAGCTCAGGATGCCGACCTGGTACGCCCCCGAGCCCCAGCCGGCGTTCAGCAGGGTCGACACGATGGCCCCGTACAGCAGCGGCCCGGTGACCGCGCTGAACTTCCCGGCGATCCCGTACAGGCCGAAGAACTCGCCGACCTTGTCCGGCGGCGACAGCCGCAGCATCAACACCCGGTCCGACGTCCAGACGCCGCCCAGCCCGGCGCCCAGCAGCGCGCCACCGATCAGGAACGTCGGGTACGACAGGACGAGGCCCACGATGAGCAGGCCGGCGCACCACGTCCCGAGCACGATGAGCAGCGTCCGCTTTGGTCCGATCCGCTCCACGAGGCGGCCCCAGCCCAGGCTCGCGAAGACGGCCACGACCGTGAGCAGCAACAGGACGATGTTGACGTCGCCCCTGGACAGGCCGATGGCCTCGGTGGCGAAGACCGTCATCACGACGATGACGGTGTTGACCGGGTCCGTGTAGAAGAACCGCCCGACCAGGAACCGGAGCAGACCCGGGACCTCGGACGCGTGGCGGAGTGTCGTGCCGAGCTGCGACCACGACGAGAGCACGTCACGCAGCTGGAACCGGTAGTCGCTGACCGCCTGCTCCTTGACGAAGACGAAGATCGGGATCGCGAAGACCGTGAACAGGCCCGCGGCCATCAGGAACGTGAGCGGCTCCGCCCCGGAACCCGTGATCAGGATCAGGCCGGCGATGATCAACGTGCCCAGGTAGCCGACCGCCACCCCGATGCCCGACATGCGCCCCCGCGCCTCGGGCTTCGCCACGACCGGGAGCGTGGCGTCGTAGTAGATGAGGGCCGCCTGGTAGGCGAAGTTCGCGATCGCGAACAGCACCAGGCCGATCGCCGCCGCATCCACGAACGCGATCAGGGCGGTCGCCACGACCGTGATCGCGGTGAAGACCAGGAGGTAGGGCAGCCGCCGTCCTCCGCGGTCGCTGACGGCGCCCAGGATCGGCGACACGATCGCGTTGAGCAGGACGCTGGCGGCAGCCGCCACGCCGAACCAGAACTGCCCGTCGGCAGGGCCCGAGGCGATCGATCGTCCACAGCCCCATCGCGTACGACACGACCGAATACGTGAAGATCGTGTTGGCGAGGTCGTACAGGGCCCAGGCGGCCGGGACGACCGCGCGGCCACTCGGCGTCAGGGCGGCCAGACCGCCGGCGCGCGGGGAAGGACCCGTGGGCGGGGCGGCGGTAGCCACGGGCCGATGATACGCGTCGCCGGGAGGGCTACGATGCCGCAGATGGACGACGACAACGCCATCCAGCTGGCACGAGATCTGCGCCTCCAGGAGTTCGGTGCCGGGCGCACGGATCGCGTCCCCGACGCCGTGGTGGAGCCGGTCTGGAACGGGCTGCGCGTCATCGCCGCCGCCCAGGGTGACGCGGCCGTCCTGCTGCTGGACGGCGACGAGGTGCTCGGGCACGAAGAGCTCACCCAGGCGCTCACCCAGGCCGTGGCCGCCACGGCGTCGGGCGTGATCCTCGATGCCTACATCACCAAGATGATCAGCGGCGAGGACACCGGCCTGCGCCCGGGCATCATGCCGATGCCGTCGGTCAGCAAGCTCCTCACGAAGGCGCTCGTCGGCGGTCGCGTGCTCGATCGCGCACAACAGGCCGAGGACGACAAGGCGGAACGGGCGGCCCAGCAGTTCGAGGAGGGCGAGCCGCTGAACCTCGTGGCCGTCGACCTGCTCTGGCTCGACGGGGAGTGGCTCCTCGACGTCCCGCTGCTCGAGCGCAAGCGGCTCCTGGCCTCGGTCCTGCCGGGTGACCCGCTGGTGCGCGCCGAGCATGTACGTCCGTCTGCCCGTCGAGACGTGGATCGGCTCGTGGCGCGAGATGGGCTTCCGTGGCCTCGCGTACAAGGGCGCGAACTCGCGCTATCGACCGGGCGAGGTGGCTCCGGACTGGATCACGACACCGATGCCCCGCCGCTGAGGCGGCACCCGGATGCGCACCTGCAAGGCGTCGCGGCCGTGCGGGGTGGTACGGTGGGGTCGATGCCCGAAACTGCCCTGACTCCGGCCGTGCGGGAACAGATCGCCCGACTCGGTGAAGCCGACATCATGGTCGGAATCCCAAGCTTCAAGAACGCAGCGACCATCGGTTACGTGGTGCGCGCGGCTCAGGCCGGGCTCGTCCAGTACTTCCCGGACCTGCGGCCCGTGGTCGTCAACTCGGACGCCGGCTCCCCGGACGGCACCGGCCGCGTCGTCATCGATACCGAGCCGCCCGACTACATCGAGCAGATCCTGCTCGTCCGCCCGAGCCACAAGCTCTCGCGCGTCAGCCTGACCTACCCCGAGATCGACGGGGTCGGTGGCAAGGGCGCCGCCCTGCGCACGATCTTCGAGATCGCCGCCGCGCTCAAGGTCCAGGCGCTCGTCGTCGTCGACTCCGACCTGCGCAGCATCGTCCCCGAATGGATCGAGCTCCTGTCCGGGCCGATCCTCAAGGGCGGCTACGACTTCGTGGCGCCGCTCTACGCGCGCTACAAGTACGACGGCACGATCACGAACACCGTCACCTACCCGCTGACGCGGGCCCTGTACGGCCACCGCATCCGCCAGCCGATCGGTGGCGACTTCGGGGTCAGCGGCGATCTCGTCCGGCACTACCTGACGCTCGACGACTGGACCGACGACGTCAGCAAGTTCGGCATCGACATCTGGATGACGACCTCGGCGCTGGCCGGCGGGTTCGCGGTCTGCCAGACGCGCCTCGGCGCCAAGATCCACGACCCCAAGGACCCGGGCTCGGACCTCGGGCCGATGTTCCGCCAGGTCGTCGGCACGATCCTGCGGCTGGCCGTGAAGCACGAGGGCCACTGGCTCGACATCAAGGGCAGCCACGACGTCCCCGCCTACGGCTTCGAGCGGATCATCGACCCGCCGCCGCTCAACGTGAACACGCTCCGGCTGTTGTCGGAGTTCCACACGGGCTCGATGACGCTGGCCGAGCTGTGGGGCTCGATGCTCGCCCCCGAGACGCTCGAGACCGTCATGGAGCTCGCCGCCGACGCCGGCCGCATCGGCGACACGGCACGGACCAAGCTCGGGATCGGTGAGGACGTGGCGTCGGCCACGGCGACCACCCAGGAGATGGCCGAGGCCGTCAGTGCGTTCCAGTTCCCGGACGACGTCTGGTCACGGGTCATCTACGACCTCGTCGTGACCGCCCGGAACCCGAAACACCCGCTCGAGACGCTGGTCGCGGCGCTCGTCCCGATCTACTTCGGGCGCGTGGGCAGCTTCGTCATCGAGAATCGCAACGTGACGACCGAGGAGGCCGAGGATCGCGTGGAGCGCCAGGCCCGCACGTTCGAGCGAACCAAGCCGTACCTCGTGGAGCGCTGGACCGCCGCGAAGGCCGCGGAGGGCGCCGGATGAGCCCGCGCTCCCCGCTCCCCTCCCGGATCCTCATCCCGGTCGCCAACCCCGGCACGGCCGAGGAGCTGATCCGCCTCGGCGCGGCGATGCTCGACCCGCGCGCCGGCGAGCTGTCGGCGCTCGGCATCGTGGAAGTCCCCGAGGGCATGCCCCTGTCCGAGGGCGCCACCCGCGCCCGGCACGCCCGGCGGCTGCTCCAGAAGGTGCTCGACTACGCCCCGGCGGGGACGGCCATCCACCCGATCGTCCGCATCGGCCGGCACGCGGCCGAGGGCATCACGGAGGCCGCCGCCGAGCAGGAGTCCGACCTCATCATCTTCGGCTGGGGCGGCAAGGCGCCCGCCGGCCGCGACGGTCGCAACGGCGGCCCGACCGTCTTCTCCCCGACCATCGACGAGGTCGTGCGCGAGTCCCCGTGCGACATCGCGGTCGTCAAGCAGCGTGGCACGCGCGAGATCAAGCGCGTGCTCGTGCCCGTCCGCGGCGGCCCGCACGCCGAGCTCGCGATCCGCTTCGCGGACGCGATCGCCACCTACCACGGCGCCACGGTCGTCGTGCTCCACCTCGTGCCGGCCGGCATCACGATGGCGGTCCGCGCCCAGGCGGAACGTGCCCTGACCACGTTCATCAAGCAGCACCTCAAGGGCAAGGGCGAGGCCGTCCTGCGCGAGGCCCCCAACGTCCGCAACGCCATCCTGCGCGAGGCGGAGAAGGCCGACCTCGTGGTCATGGGCGCATCGGCCGCCCCGGGCGGCGACGGCGCCGATTCGTACCTGTTCGGGGCACTCCCCGAGGCCATCGCCGCGCGCGCGAAGCCGACCGTCGTGGTCGTCAAGACCCGCGAGGCCATCGGCCGCACGACGTTCGATACGCTCGCCGCGAAGGCGGAGTCGCTGGCCGCCGCGGACCGGGCAGCCGAGGAGGCCCGCGCCGTCCCGGCGCGCGTCGAGCGCTGGTTCGGTGAATCGAACTTCCACCACGCCGAGTTCGGCGACCTGCGGCGGCTCGTCCAGCTCAAGGAGAAGCAGGGCGTCACGGTCTCGCTGGTCTTCCCCACGCTCGATGAGGAGGAGACCATCGGGCCGATCGTCCGGCGCGCGATGCGCGAGATGGTCGGTCGCGTGCCGCTGCTCGACGAGGTCCTCGTCATCGACTCGGCGTCGTCCGACCGGACCCGCGAGATCGCCGAGGCCGAGGGCGCGCGCGTCGTCCAGCACCCCGACGTCCTGTCGCGCTACGGCTCGTTCCACGGCAAGGGCGAGGCGCTCTGGAAGTCGCTGTACGAGACGACCGGCGACATCGTCGTGTGGGCCGACACGGACGTGAAGAACTGGCATCACCGGATGGTCTACGGGACGCTCGGGCCGCTCCTCCACGAGCCGCGTCTCCAGTACGTCAAGGGCTACTACCAGCGGCCCATCGTCACCGACGGCGTGCTCAAGGAAGGCGGCGGCGGCCGCGTCACCGAGCTCGTCGCGCGACCGCTCATCAACCTCTTCTACCCGGAACTGTCCGGGCTCATCCAGCCGCTCGCCGGGGAGTACGCCGGTCGCCGGTCGCTGCTCGAGTCGATCCCGTTCTTCACGGGCTACGCGGTCGAGATCGGCCACCTCATCGACGCGGCGGAGCGCGTCGGGATCGAGGGCCTCGGGCAGGTCGACCTGGAACGGCGGGTCCACCGCAACCAGGAGCTCGAGGGGCTGTCGCGGATGTCGTTCGTGATCCTCCAGGCGGTCATCAAGCGGCTCGAGGAGCGGCGCAAGGTGCGCCTGTTCGCCGAGATGGGCTCCACGATGAAGCTGCCGCGCTCGGGCAAGGGCCGCCTGTCGCTCGAGGTCATCGAGGTCGGCGACCAGGAACGCCCGCCGATGATCCGGATCCCGGAATACCTGGAGCGCCGGCGCGCGGCGGGCCGCGTAGGACTCGAACCGACCATCCGGTGACCGAGCGCGCCTCCCCGCCCGTCACGATCCGCGAGCTCGACGCGGCCGGGTATCAGGCGGCCATCCCCGACCTCGCGGCCCTGCTCGTCGACGCCGTCGACAGCGGCGCCGGAGTCAACTTCCTCGCCGGCGTGACGGCCGACGAGACGGCTCCCTGGTGGACCGAGCGCATCGATCAGGTGCGCAACGGCGTCATCTCGGCGTTCGTGGCGCTCGACGACGACCGCGTGGTGGGCTCCACGCTGCTCATCCGCTCGCGCAACCCGAACTCGCCCCATCGAGCCGAGATCGGCAAGGTCCTGGTGCACAGCTCGGCCCGGCGGCGCGGCATCGCCACGGCGTTGATGGCCGCGGCGGAGGAGCGGGCACGCGCCGAGGGCCGGTGGATGCTCATGCTCGACACCGTGACCGGGAGCGCGGCCGATGCCTTCTATCGATCGCAGGGCTGGGTCGAGCTCGGCGTCATGCCGAACCACGCCCTGGCGACGGACGGGACGCCGACCCCGACCACGTTCTTCTGGAAGGACCTCCGATGAGCGGGCGCACCGTCCTCATCGCGCCCGACTCGTTCAAGGGGTCGCTGACCTCGGTCCAGGTCGCGCAGGCCCTGGCCGACGGCTGGCGCCGCGCCCGCCCCGACGACGAGATCCTGCTCTGCCCGCTCGCCGACGGCGGCGAAGGCACCCTCGCCGCGATCGAGGCGGCCGGCGGCTGGCAGCGACGGACCTCGACCGCCCGCGATCCGCTCGGTCGCCAGATCACGGCGCGGTGGCTGATCTCGGACGACGGCCAGCGCGCGGCGGTCGAGATGGCCGCGGCCTCCGGCCTCTCCCTCCTGACCACGGACGAACGCGACCCGATCCGGGCGACCTCGATCGGGACGGGCGACCTCATCCGGGCCGCGCTGAATGCCCGCGTCAGCAGCATCGTCCTGGGCATCGGCGGCAGCGCCACGACGGACGGCGGCGCCGGCCTGCTGACCGGCCTCGGGGCCCATGCCGACCGGGACACCGCGACGGTGGATCTCGCCGACCTCGATCCGCGGCTCGCGACCGTCGAGCTGCAGGTGGCCTGCGACGTCTCGAACCCCTTGTGCGGACCGACCGGCGCCGCGGCCGTCTACGGCCCGCAGAAGGGCGCCACGCCCGACGACGTCCAGGATCTCGATCGCCGGCTCGGTCGATTTGCCGACTCGATGGAGCTCGTGGGCGGTCGCCCCGAGCGCACGACCCCGGGCGCCGGCGCGGCCGGCGGCGTCGGCTACGCGCTGCTCTCGATCCAGGACCGCTTCCGGTCGTTCGGGCTGCGCCCGGGCGTCGACCTCGTGATGGACGCCACCGACTTCGACGCGCGGCTCGCGCGGGCCCACCTCGTCATCACCGGCGAGGGCCGCATCGATTCCCAGACGGCCTTCGGCAAGACCGCGCTCGGTGTCGCGCGCCGCGCCCAGGCGGCGGGCGTACCCTGCATCGCAGTCGGTGGCGGCGTCGAGCCCGACGGCATCGCAGCCCTCGCGGAGGTCGGTGCGGTCGCCGTCCCGGTGACCGAGCGACCGCAATCGGTGGAGGAGGCGATGGCCGCAGGTACGGCGCCCCTGGAACGCTGTGGCGAGCGGATCGCCACGCTGGTCGGTCTCGGAGCGGCGTTCGCATGACCGCCGAAGATCCGCTCGTGCCGCCACCCAAGCCCGCGCCGAAGCCCAAGCGCCGCCCGCGCCCGAAGAAGCGCAAGTTCAGCGACCCGGGGCGGAGCTTCGCGAAGCGGCTCGAGCGCTACCGGCCGGGGCTCGTGCCGTTCGTGCTCGACGGCCTCGCCTCCAAGTACGGCCGCCCGACCTGGGAGCGCCGCCTGGACCCGACCAGCGAGCTGATCCTGACGATCCTCACCCAGAGCACCGCGGACACCAACGCCGAGGCCGCGTTCGAGGCGCTCCGCCGCGCGTACCCGGGCGGCGGCCCGGTCGAGGCGCACAAGCCGGGCGCCGGCTGGGGCGGGTTCGGGCTGCCGGACGGCGCGGCGCCGGACTGGGCGCGCATCGAGTTCGCGCCGATCCCCGAACTGACCGACGTCATCCGCCCGGGCGGCCTGCCCAACCAGAAGGCGCCCCGCCTCCAGACGACCCTGCGCAAGATCCGCGAGGAGCGTGGCGACTACTCCCTCGAGTTCCTCGGCGACATGCCCGCGATCGAGGCGCGCGACTGGCTGGACGAGATCGACGGCATCGGCAAGAAGACCGCCTCGGTGCTGCTGCTGTTCTGCTTCGGCCAGCCGCTGCTGCCGATCGACCGCCACGTCGACCGCGTCATGCGCCGGGTCGGCGTGCTGCCACCGAAGCCCTCGCTCGATGAGGCGCACGACCTGGTCCTCGGGCTGTTCGAGCCCGACCAGATGTACGAGGCCCACGTCAACCTCATCCAGCACGGCCGCAAGGTCTGCCACGCCCAGCGCCCCGAGCACGACGAGTGCCCGCTGCGGGCTCGCTGCCGCTACGTGGACCCGAAGGCGCCCTAGCTCGAGCGGACAAAGTGAGAGGCCGGCCCCCGGGTCAGTGGGGACCGGCCTCTGCGCGCGCTCGGAGTAGGACGAGCGCTGGACTAGTGGGCTGGGTTGGTCACTTGGTTGCCTGAATGACGTGTCGCAGGGTCTGCGCACTATTCAGGTCGGCACCGACTGCGTTCGGATAGATGATCACGGTGTAGTCGGTGTTGAGCTTGCTGACGTTGACCCGCATGTTGTACATGTACGAGCGGTCCGGGCCGCTCGACCGCATGAAGCCGTCGGTGTCAGCTCCGGAGACGGATGGCGGGGTGATCGTTACGCCTGAGTCATCCGGAACGCTGGTCAGGTCGCCCTCGACGAGCCTGATCGCTGGTGTCAGGTTGTTGACGCCGGCTCCGGTGCAGTCCTTGAAGAAGACCTTCACGGGTAGGACTTGGCCGTTCTTGAGCTTGTTGGTCACGGGCTGATTGGTCATCGGAGCCTGGAAGCCAGCCGTGCCGACGTTAACTGTGGTGGTCTCGGTATCGGATCCGCCGTCGTCGTCAGTGATGACGACGCTCACGATCCTTCCGCAAACCGCGCTCGCATATGTGTGGGAACTCGGCTGCCCGCTCACGTAGGTGGGGACGGTCTGAGTCGATCCGTCGCCGTAGGTGAAGACCGCGGTCCATGTATCAGCTGTGCCTGGGTCGGTAAATGTCACGGTGAACACGGTCGGCGCCACGACGAGTGGTCCGCTGAAAGTAGTCGTTCCTGTGAAGTTGGTGATCGTCGGCGCGACGTTGGTGACGGTGATGGTCTTGCTGTGGTGCCGCTGCCGCCGTCGTCGTCGGTGACCGTGAGGGTCACGACGTAGGTGCCGTTGTCGTCGGGCGTGAAGCTGAAGCTGGCGCCGCTGCCCGAGGCGTAGGCGGCTGCCGTTCTTGGTCACGCTCCAGGCGAAGGTGAAGGTGTCGGCCGTGCCCGGGTCGGTGACCGTGCTGGTCAGGCTGATCGCCGTGCCTTCCGGGCTGCTGGCCGGCGCACCGGTGATCGTCGGCCGTCGGG
Organism: uncultured Chloroflexia bacterium; assembly: GCA_963850555.1. Classification (GTDB taxonomy): domain Bacteria; phylum Chloroflexota; class Limnocylindria; order Limnocylindrales; family CSP1-4; genus SPCO01. Next base: position 136,016 of record CAWKLT010000015.1, read on the forward strand.
ATCGACGTTGGTGACGGTGATGGTCTTGCTGTCCGTGCCGCTGCCGCCGTCGTCGTCGGTGGCCGTCAGGGTGACGACGTAGGTGCCGTTGTCGTCGGGCGTGAAGCTGAACGTGGCGCCGCTGCCGGAGGCGAAGGCGCTGCCGTTCTTGGTCACGCTCCAGGCGTAGGTGAAGCGTGTCGGCGCGTGCCGGGTCGGTGACCGTGCCGCTCAGGCGATCGCCGTGCCCTCGGGGCTGCTGGCCGGGGCACCGGTGATGTCGCGCGTCGGGAGCGACGTTGGTGACGGTGATCGTCTCGCTGTCGGTGCCGACGCCGCCGTCCTCGTCGGTGGCCGTCAGCGTGACGACGTAGGTGCCGTTGTCGTCGGGGTGAAGCTGAAGGTGCGCCCGTGCCGCCGAGGCGAAGGCGCTGCCGTTCTTGGTCACGCTCCAGGCGAAGGTGAGCGTGTCGGCGCGTGCCCGGGTCGGTGACCGAGCTGGTCAGGCTGATCGCGCGTCCCCTCGGGGCTGCTGGCCGGGGCACCGTGATGGCCGCCGTCGGGGCGACGTTGGTCACGGTGATCGTCTTGCTGTCGTGCCGCTGCCGCCGTCGTCGTCGGTCACCGTGAGGGTGACGACGTAGGTGCCGTTGTCGTCGGGGTGAAGCTGAAGGTGGCGTCCCTGCCCGAGGCGAAGGCGCTGCCGTTCTTGGTCACGCTCCAGGCGAAGGTGAAGGTGTCGGCCGTGCCCGGATCGGTGACCGAGCTGCTCAGGCTGATCGCCGTGCCCTCGGGGCTGCTGGCCGGCGCACCGTGATGGTCGGCGCGGGTCGACGTTGGTCACGTACGATCGTCCGTGTAGCTCGCGGGCGTCAAGGGGTCCTTGTCGCGGATCTTGCCCTTGACCGTGACGGATGCCGTTGTCGTCGGTCGGGCAGCGGCCGTGTTGTCGACTGTCTGAACGCGCCGTAGCCGGAGCCGGCAGTCAAACGCATATGTGAATGCCGGCCGCCTGCGTCGACGCTCGACGCATCCGCCGGATCAGTTCAGCGAGAGTTTCGATGTCAGCGCTGCCCTCCGCGACGGGGCCGTTGTTGTTGAAGGTCGCTGTCGGGGCGACGTTGTCGACCGTGACGCTGTGGGCGTTGCCGGTCGAGGAACGTGCCGTCCTCGTCGGTCAGGTCGACCGTGATGTCGTGGTTGTTCGGGCCGTCGGCGTAGGTGTGCGTCTTCGACGCCGCGGTCGCCGTAGGTGTCGTGGCTGCCGTCGCCCCAGTGGACGATGTAGCTGGTGACGGTGTCGGTGCCCGGGTCGGTGACCGCGCCCAGGGTCAGGCTGTAGGGCGAGCCCTCGTTGACGCTCGGCGGCGCCGCTGATGGCGATCGTCGGGGCAACGTTGTTGACGGTGACGCGACAGGGCGTTGGCCGGTCGAGGAACGTGCCGTCCTCGTCGGTCAGGTCGACGGTGATGGTCGTGGCTGTCGGGCCGTCGGCGTAGGTGTGGGTCTCGACGCCGGCAGTCGGTGGCCGTACGTGTCGAGCTGCCGTCGCCCCAGTGGACGATGTAGCTGGTGACGGTGTCGGTGCCCGGGTCGGTGACGGCGCCCAGGGTCAGGCTGTAGGGCGAGCCCTCGTTGACGTTGGCCGCGCCGCTGATGGCGATGGTCGGGGCGACGTTGTTGACGTGACCGACAGGGTTGCCGGCTCGAGGAACGTGCCGTCCTCGTCGACCAGGTCGACGGTGATGGTCGTGGTTGGCCGGGCCGTCGGCGTAGGTGTGCGTGACTCGCGGAGCCGGCGGTCGGCGGCAGATGACCGTGTTCGTGCCGTCGCCCCAGTGGACGATGTAGCTGTGACGGTGTCGGTGCCCGGGTCGGTGACCGCGCCGAGGGTCAGGCTGTAGGGCGAGCCCTCGTTGACGCTGGCGGCGCCGCTGATGGCGATCGTCGGGGCGACGTTGTTGACGGTGACCGACAGGGTGTCGGCCGTCGAGGAACGTGCCGTCCTCGTCGACCAGGTCGACGGTGATGGCCCGGCTGGCCGGGCCGTCGGCGTAGGTGTGGGTACCTCGCGGAGGCCGGCGGTCGGCGCCAGGATGACGTGTTCGAGCCGTCGCCCCAGTGGACGCTGTAGCTCGCTGACGGTGTCGGTGCCCGGGTCGATGACCGCGCCCAGGGTCAGGCTGTAGAGCGAGCCCTCGTCGACCGAGGCGGCGCCGGTGAGGCTGATCGTCGGGGCCACGTTGTTGACGGTGATGGTGATCTCTTCGCTGTCGAACAGCACCGGAACGCCGTTATCGGTCACCACGACCTTGAACCGGAAGGTTCCGTTGTCGGGCGGGGTCCAGTCGAACTCACCGGTCGACGAGTTGATCGTCGCGCCGACGGGCACCGTGCAGCTGGTTACGGTGCCGCACGAGGTGGTGCCGTCGGCTAGGCTGAAGGTCAGGACGTTGGCCGGGATGTCGGCATCGGTCGCTTCAGCATCGAACGTGATCAGACTGCCTTCATCACCCGACTTGTTGCCGATGGCGGCGAGGACCGGGGCCACGTTGACCTCGGCGACCGTGACTTGGATCGTCTCGAAGTCGGTCAGGCTGCCGTCGCTGACGACGACGTCGAAGGTGTACACGCCGGGGCCCTGGGCCTCGGTCGGCGTCCAGCTGAAGACGCCGCCGGCGGTGATCGACGCGCCGGTCGGGACGTCACCAGCGGTGCCGTCGGCCAGGCTGAAGGTCAGGGTGTTGGCCGGCACGTCGGCGTCGGTGGCCGTGGCCGTGAAGCCGAGGGCGACGAGCTTCGTTGACGTTCTTGTTGCCGATGGCGGCGAGGACCGGGGCCACGTTGACCTCGGCGACCGTGACTTGATCGTCTCGAAGTCGGTCAGGCTGCCGTCGCTGACGACGACGTCGAAGGTGTACACGCCGGGGCCCTGGGCCTCGGTCGGGGTCCAGCTGAAGACGCCGCCCGCGGTGATCGACGCGCCGGTCGGGACGTCACCAGCGGTGCCGTCGGCAGGCTGAAGGTCAGGGTGTTGGCCGGCACGTCGGCATCGGTGGCCGTGGCCGTGAAGCCGAGGGCGACCTGCTCGTTGACGTTCTTGTTGCCGATGGCGGCCAGCACCGGGGCCACGTTGACCTCGGCGACCGTGACGTGGATCGTCTCGAAGTCGGTCAGGCTGCCGTCGCTGACGACGACGTCGAAGGTGTACACGCCGGGGCCCTGGGCCTCGGTCGGCGTCCAGCTGAAGACGCCGCCCGCGGTGATCGACGCGCCGGTCGGGACGTCACCAGCGGTGCCGTCGGCCAGGCTGAAGGTCAGGGTGTTGGCCGGCAGGTCGGCATCGGTCGCCGTGGCCGTGAAGCGTGAGCAGACGTGCCTTCGTCGACGTTCTTGTTGCCGATGGCGGCGAGGACCGGGGCCACGTTGACCTCGGCGACCGTGACGTTGATCGTCTCGAAGTCGGTCGAGGCTGCCGTCGCTGACGACGACGTCGAAGGTGTAGCATGCCGGGGCCCTGGGCCTCGGTCGGCGTCCAGCTGAAGACGCCGCGTCGGCGTTGATCGACGCGCCGGTCGGGCGTCACCAGCGGCCGTCGGCCAGGCTGAAGGTCAGGGTGTTGGCCGGCAGTCGGCATCGGTGGCCGTGGCCGTGAAGGTCGAGGGCGACGTCGCTCGTTGACGTTCTTGTTGCCGATGGCGGCGAGGACCGGGGCCACGTTGACCTCGGCGACCGTGACTGTCGATCGTCTCGAAGTCGGTCAGGCTGCCGTCGCTGACGACGACGTCGAAGGTGTACGACGCCGGGGCCCTGGGCCTCGGTCGGCGTCCAGCTGAAGACGCCGCGCGCTGGTGATCGACGCGCCGGTCGGGACGTCGCCAGCGATGCCGCGGCCAGGCTGAAGGTCAGCGTGTTGGCCGGCAGGTCGGCGTCGGTGGCCGTGGCCGTGAAGCTGAGGGCGCGTGCCTTCGTCGACGTTCTTGTTGCCGATCGCGGCCAGGACCGGGGCCACGTTGACCTCGGCGACCGTGACCTGATGTCTCGTCGTCGGTCAGGTCGGGCTGCCGTTGTCGGTGACCACGACGGTGAAGCGTGTAGGTGCCCGGGCCCTGGGCCTCGGTCGGCGTCCAGCTGAACACGCCCCGGCGTGATCGGCGCCGCTGGTCGTGGCGGTCGCCGAGCGGCGCCGTCGCCAGGCTGAAGGTCAGGGTGTTGGCCGGAGGTCCGGCATCGGTCGCCGTGGCCGTGAAGCGCAGGGCGTGCCCTCGTTGACCGTCTTGTTGCCGATGGCGGCGAGCACCGGAGCGACGTTCACCTCGGTGACGGTGACCGTGATCTCCTCTCGTCGGACAAGCGCCGGGGTGCCGTTGTCGGTGACCTTGACGAAGAAGCGTGTAGGTGCCGGGGCCCTGGTTCTCGGCACGGGGTCCAGCTGAAGACGCCGCCCGCCGTGATCGCCGCGCCCGAAGGTCACGGTGCAGCTGGTGACGGTGCCGCACGAGGCTGGTGCACGTTGACCAGGCTGAAGGTCAGGGTGTTGGCCGGGAGGTCGGCATCGGTGGCCGTGGCCGTGAAGCCTGAGGGCAGCTGCCGTTGCGTGTGATGCTCTTGGTGGCAACGTAAGTGGCGGCGACAGTGACCGGGGCGGTATTTCCTGCCGTAACGACCAGAGTGAGCGCCATTCGAGAGCCCTGGGCCGGGTCCTTGGCAGCCGCCGCCGCCGTTCGTCCCGGTTACGTTGAATGTGTAGGCTCCGGCGGGCGTTGCTGCCGTGGTCGTGACGCTGACCGATGTGCTGACGCGGGCCCGGTCGTGACCAGTCGGATTCGTCCCGAACACGGCGTTGGCTCCGGTCGGAAGGGCCGGCGTAGCTGAGAGCGTCACAGAGCAGGGATTGTCGTTACCGCCGCGCCACGCGTGACGCTTCCATAGACGGCTGTCGATCTTTGAGCAACGGTCCGGCTGACAGGGCTGGCCACGACGAGCGACTGCGGGTTCGCGTCGGTGAACGCCGCGGTCGCGACGCCTGACGTCGCGCCGGTCGCGACGACGGAGTAAGTCGGCCACGAACCAGTTCGGCAGGTTGAACTGGTCGCGAGATCCGGCCGTCCGCGTCGGCGACCACGTCGACGTTCCGGCTCCAGCTGCTTCCCACGTCGTCGTTCACGAAGATGTGGACGCTCTCGCCGGCGTGCCAGTTCGAGCCGGTCAGCGTGACGAAGCCACCGGGCGGGTAGTCGTCGAGGTCGCTCTGGATCGAGGGCGGGCCGCTCGGCGCGTAGGTCGGGCGGGCGGCGCCGTCGGCTCGGCCGTGGGCTCAGCGCGTCGGCTCAGGCGTGGGCTCGGCGGTGGGCTCGGCAGTCGGCTCGGCGTGGGCTCGGCAGTCGGCTCGGCGTCGGCTCCGCAGTCGGCTCGGGCGTCGGCTCGGCGTCGGCTCGGCGTCGGTTCCGGAGTCGGTTCCGGCGTGGGCTCGGCGGACGGTTCCGCGCTCGGCGTGGCGCCCGGATCGTCCGACGGCTCGGCCGCCAGGCTCGCGACGGGCGCGAAGAAAGAAGCCACGAGCAGGAAGACCTGGATGGCAACGAGAAGTCGAGCGACGGATCGGTGGCCGGCTGAACCGGACATGTAGGCCTCCCTGAACGCCTTGATGCGTTGGTGACGGAGACCCGTCGAGTTCAGAGGGGAAGCGAAAGCCCCGCGACCCACGATCCCGAGTGCAAGATCGTGGTGCGGGTTGGGTCGCTCTGGTCGATCGCGCTGACTGCCGAATAGATCGAACGAAGATGAGTGCTGGTGTGCGCGCTCGGCCCGAGTGTCGCTTCCCCAGAAACGGGACGGGTCGACTGTTCGTTCCTGCCCTCCCCCGAGGGGCGCTTGAGCGGCAACAGTACCGGTCTGCTGTCGAAAGTCATCCCCCATTTGGACTACAAGACCGCACAAACGCGAGAATCGGTGCACGAGCGCACCGTCATCCGTACTCTCCCGGGTCCGGGGAGGCGCGGCATACTCACGCACATGCTGAGCGGCGGCGGTCCAGCCCCCCGGATCCTCATCGTCGATGACGACCCGAACCTGCTCGTGTTGCTGGCCGACCAGCTGCGCGCGGACGGCTACGAGATCGCGACCGCGCGCGACGGGGACGAGGCGCTCCGCCGGCTGCGTGCCGGTTGGCCGGACCTGCTCATCGTCGACATGATGATGCCGCGCATGGACGGCCTGACCCTCGCGCGCGAGATCAAGACCCATGCCGACCTGCCGATCATCGTGCTCTCCGCCATCGATGCCGGCGACTCGAAGGCCGACCTGCTCGAAGAGGTCGCCGAGGACTACGTCACCAAGCCGTATCACTACCCGGAGCTCCGGGCGCGCATCAACCGCGTCCTCCGGCGCCTCGGCGACAAGGTCCCCCGCCAGAGCCTGGACCTGGGCCCGGACCTGACGCTCGACCTCCACCGGCGCGAGGCGACCGTCCGCGGGCAGGTCGTCCAGCTCACCCCGACCGAATCGCGCCTGCTCTACGCCCTCGCCGCGAACCTCGGCCAGGTCGTGACGACCGAGACGCTCCTGGCCCGCGGCTGGGCCGAGACCGAGGACGCCGACCCGTCCTACGTCTGGGTCACGATGCGGCGGCTGCGCCAGAAGGTCGAGGTGGACGCGAACCGCCCGATGCACGTCCAGACCGTGCGCGGCGTGGGCTATCGACTGGTGGCGACGCCCGGCAGCCCGACGAGCGCGCCCGGTGACTGAGGACGAGCGGCCGGCCGAACCCGACCCCGCGGCTGAGCTTCCGGTCCCGGCTCACCGTCGCGTTCATCGTGGCGTCGGTCCTGCCGCTGGCCACGTTCGGGCTGGTCGTGCTGGTCCTCGAGACGACGTTCCGCCTCCAGGTCACGGACGAGACGATCGGCCGGGTCCTGCTGTTCGCGATCGCCATCGTGCTGGCGTTCGCGATCTTCGCCTCGTACGCCCTGGCGACCGAGCTGACCGCCCCGCTCCGCTCCGTCGTGGCGGCCGTGGACCGGGTGTCGACCGGCGACCTCTCGACGCCGATCCGGGTCGCCGGCGACGACGAGTTCGCGCGATTGGCCGACAGCCACAACCGACTGGCCGCCGACCTCGGGCGGCGCAACCGGGAGCTCGGGCGGATCCTCGCGGCCATCGACGAGGTCTCGCCGCGCGACGACGTGGAGGCGCTGGTCGATCGGACGTCGTCGGATGCGACGTCGGCGTTCGCCTTGATCGATGCGACCGTCGTGGTCGGCGACCCGTCGATCGTCGAGGAAGAGGAGGTCGTCCCGGGGGTCTCGCGGCCCTTGCGCGCGGTCATGCGAGCCGGCGGCTCGGACATCGGCGTGCTGATCGGCCGGCTACCGGCGACACGCCGCTGGGAACCGGCGGACCAGGACCTGCTCGAGCTCTTCGCCAACGCCATGGGCGCGGCGATCCGCAATGCCCAGCTGTTCGCGACCGTGGAGTCGCAGAACCGTCAGCTCCTGGAGCTCGACGAGGCCAAGGACGACTTCCTGCGCGGCGTGAGCCACAACCTCCAGACGCCGCTCACGAGCATCCGCGCCTACGCGGAACAGCTGAGCGAGGAGCTGGCCCCGCCCGATCGACGGCTGGGGATCATCGCGGAGCAGTCCGAGCGGCTGTCGCGCATGGTCCGGCAGCTGCTGACCGTGACCCGCCTGGAGTCCGGCGCCCTCAAGCCACGGACCGAGGTCGTGTCGCTGTCCACGCGCGCGCGCAAGGCGTGGGAGGCGCTGGGCGTGGACGACGTGCCGTTCGCGCTCGAGGATGGGGCCGAGGGCTGGCTGGCCGTCGCCGACGCGGACCAGCTCGACCAGGTCCTGTGGGCCCTGCTGGACAACGCCGTCAAGTACGGTGGCGGCACCCCGGTCGGGGCCAGGATCGTCGCCGACGAAGCGGACAGCAAGGTCCGGCTGACCATCGAAGACGGCGGACCCGGGATCGCCGAAGGGGACCGTGATCGGCTGTTCGCGCGGTTCGCGCGCGGGGAGGAGGCGGGATCGGACGGCGGGAGCGGCCTGGGCCTCTACGTCTCGCGCGAGCTGTGCCGGGCGATGGGCGGGGACTTGATCCTGGAGCCTGCCGCGGGCGCTGGGGACGCGGCCGGGGCCGGGGCCTGGGGCCCGGGGCGCGGCGTTCACGATCGTGCTGCCCGGCGAGCCAGGCGACGAGGGCTGACAGACGCAAAGCCGCCGGGCCTTGGTAGGCCCGGCGGTTCCCCCCAGCGGTGGGTGGGTGTGCGGTCGTTTGGTCAGGCGGGGTCGGCGAGACCCTCGGGAGCGGGCAGCGGGCTTGGACGCCGGGCGCGCGGCCCGGGCGTTCCAGATCATCCGGCGCGGGTCGCCGACGATCAGGCCGGCCGCGGCGGCACCGATGATCGGACCCAGCAGGGCGCTGACACCGACGAACTCGGCGATCAGGGCCCCGGCATACCAGCCGGCGTAGAACCACAGGAACGCGGCAACGATGCGCTTGGTCATGTGTGGATAGTGCTGCCACGAACGACCGGTGCCAACTGACCTAGAGGTCCCCCGAGGTACCCGCCGGTCGGGCCATCCTCGTCGCGCTGCCGCACCACCCGTAAGGTCGGGTGAAAGGTCACCATGGCACTATGCGTGGGACTTTCGTACCGATCTGCCGGGGGACCTTGATTTGAGACTGTTTGTGATGCCCAGTCGTCGCAAGCGAACACGTGGCCAAAGCGTGGTCGAATTGGCGCTGATCGCGCCGGTTTTCCTCATCCTGCTCCTGTCGGCGCTCGATCTGGGACGACTCCTCTACGCCCAGATCACGATCACCAATGCGGCCAAGGAAGGCGCCCTCGTCGCTTCGCAGGGCGGCACCTTCCAGGCGAATCAAGGCTGCAGTGACGCCAACACGGTGATGTGCGGCGTGCTGACCGAAGCAGATGGCGGCTTCGTCGAAGTGGATCGGACGAAGGTGGACCTGACGCCGGCCGTGTGCGTGAAGGACGCCATGTACCCGGCGAGTGGGACCCCACCGAAGGTAGCGGTCTCCGTCGAGTCGCCCTTCCGACTGCTGACGCCGATCATCGCCAGTATCGTCGGCAGCAACCTGATCCTTGGGGCCACCGCAGACGCCGAGTGCCTCGTCGTCCCGCGGGTGACCTTCCCCGCACTCCCGGCGCCCACCGCCGCGTTCACCGCGAACCCGACCAGCGGATCCGTGCCACCGAATCTCCGCGTCGACGTCAATGCGTCGGCATCCTCGGCGGTCGGCGCGACCATCGTCTCGTACGCGTGGAGCTTCGGCGGATCGGGCGTTACGTCATTTACGACGTACTCGGCGGCCGGTACCTACACGATCGTGCTCACGGTCACCGACAGTCGCGGGCAGACGGACACGGCCCAGCAGACCATCACCGTCACGGGCAGCGGCCCAGGGCCGGTCTGCCCCACCGCTTCGTTCACGGCAACGGATGACTCGAATCCGAGGCAATCCGCATCGCATGGATCTCGCCGGTAGCGTCTCGGACGGCTCGGGCGGCTGGACCTGGACATGGACAGGAGCGATCACGGGCTCTGGTCAGAACCTGAACAACGTCGACTTCCCGAGCACCGGCCCGCACTCGGTCACGCTCACCGTCACGAAACCGGGATGCTCCGTGGCGGTCACCCAGACGGTCAACGCGCCATGAGAGCCCGGGACGAGCAGCGAGGCCAGACCCTCGTGGAGTTCTCGCTCACCATCGTCATCTTCCTGGTGCTCCTGATGGGCGTCGTGGACTTCGGTATGGCCGTCTACAAGTTCAACGGCGTGTCACAGGCAGCGCGCGAGATCGCGCGGGTCACGAGCGTCCACCCTTGCGTCGTACCGGACGCCCTCACCTGTAACCCAGGGAACCCCGCAAGCGCGGAGACGGCAGCTGTCGTTGCCACGCAGAAGGGTCTGATCCCCGCGCTCAGCAACCCGACCTACGCATGCGTCGATGACGCCGGCGCCCCCGTGGCACCGGATCCCTGCGATTTCAGCAAGCACTCCGTCCAGGTCACCATCACGGCTCCATATCGGGCGGTCACACCACTTCTCGGACTCATCGGGACGTGGACCATGAAGGGAAGCAGCAGTGCCCAGATTCACTAAGCAGCGACAGCCCGGCCAGATCATGGTGCTGTTCGCGCTCGCCCTGGTGGCGATCGTCGCTGGCGTCGGTCTCGTGATCGACGGTGGTTTCGCATTCGCCCAGCGACGCGGTGAGCAGAATGCTGCCGACCTTGCGGCCTTCGCCGGCGCCAACGCCCTGCTGAATGGCAAGGACCCGAATGCGGCGGCCCTCTCCATGGCATCGGACAACGGGTACGAGCATGGGGTGGGTGGCGTCAACGTCAACGTCGTCCTGAGCCCGAAGACCGTCACGGTCGAGATCGGCGCCCCGCACCAGAACTTCTTCGCCGGTGTCGTGGGTCAAGGAAGCTGGCAGGTCAGCGTGACCGCGACCGCGTTGACGGGCATCCCAACGAAGTTCATCGGCGTGGCGCCGTTCATCCTCAGCCAGGAAGTCTTCGATCCCATCACCGGGCTCCCATTCGAGATCTATACCCACACGACCGATTTCGAGAAGACCACCGGGCCAGGGCAGCGACAGCCCGCTGGCGGTCCTCAACGTCGCCTGGACGAATCTCGGCACGGGCAATGTCTCGACCAATGATGTCAAGGACGCCCTCGACGGATCTGCCCCGATCAACGGTGACCTGATCCTGAATCAGTACATCGGTCAGAGCAACAACGGCGTGCACAACGCGTTGTTCGATACCAACAGCCCGAGCCAGCCCAGCGTCAACACGACCCTTGCGGGCAAGGACGTCGCGGTTCCGATCGTCGGCCCGCCGATCGCGGGCGAACCGTATTGCTTCTAGCGCCGGCGGTGTGTCCGACGGATCGCATACCACAGGCTGTTTCCGCGGGTGGGCACTGTTCCACGTCGTCAGCGCGACCAAGCGCGGCGGCGGGGACGAGGGCACCATCTCGGGCTACTTCCTGACCGGGATCACCCGAAGTGCCTCGGCAAGCGATGTTTGCGCGATCTCCGATACCACCTGCGCCGGCATGTTCCATGGCAGCTATGTGATCAAGCTGGTCAACTGACTCCGCGACTATCCGGGGGAAAGGAAGGGCCGCGTCGGGGGGCGCGGCTCTTCCGATTCACGCGCGGTGTCGCTGGCGTTGAGGGCGGTCGGGGGCAGTCGGAGGGCCGCCGAGGCAGGACCTGGGCCGGACTATCTCGCCCCCGCCCGTGACCCGTCCGGGCTATGCACGCCCGCACCGTTTCAAGGGACCGTGAAAGGTACTTCGCCGAGCATCGGTGACACACCTCCGAACCCGTACTCCAAGGATCCCTTGTATGCGCCTCCCCAACATCCCCCGACGCGGACGCGGCGATCGCAAGTCGCGAGGCCAGAGCCTCGTCGAGTTCGCGCTCGTCCTGCCGTTGATCCTGATGCTGACGCTGATCGCGCTCGACTTCGGTCGCGTGTATCTGGGCTGGATCAACCTCCAGAGCATGGCGCGCATCGGCGCCAACCTGGCGGCCAACAACCCGACCGCCTGGTCGGGGTCGGGTGACGCGGCGATCAAGGCCCGCTACCAGGCCCAGATCAAGAACGACGCGACCGCCAACAACTGCCGGCTCCCGGTGGTCGGCGGCGTTCAGACCGCGCCGGCTCCGACCTTCACGGGCCAGGACCTCGGCGACGAGGCGCACGTGGCGCTCACGTGCACGTTCGGGATCATCACCCCGGGCATCTCGAACATCCTGGGCGGGTCTGTTGCCGTTTCGTCTTCGGCGGTCTTCCCCGTCAAGACCGGCATGACCGCCACTGACAACACCGCCGGCGGGAGCCCGCCGAACGCCGCGTTTACCGGCAACGGGGACGTGGCGCCTTCAGCACTGAGCGGCCCCGCTCCCTTCACCGTGGTCTTCCGCGACACCTCGGGCGGGAGCCCGACGAGCTGGCTGTGGGACTTCAACGACGGTTCCCCCAACTCGACCTTGCAGGATCCGCTCGGCCACGTGTTCACCGTTCCCGGCACCTACCTCGTGACGCTGACGGCGACGAACTCGCTCGGCTCGAGTACCGCCACGATGGGCGTCACGGTCACCGCGGTCTCCACGGTGAACTTCACCACAAATCAGAACACCGGCGCGCCGCCCGCTGGCGGTCAACTTCGCGAGCACATCCACCCCGGGAGGGACGGCCTACGCCTGGAACTTCGGGACGGGCCAGGGCACCGGCACCGGCGCGACCACCAGCCACACGTACAACACCGCGGGCACCTACACGGTCTCCTTGACCGTCACGTACCCGACAGGCGACGTGACGCATACGAAGGTCAACTACATCACGGTCGCCTCGGGCTTGTGCACGGCGCCGACCCTCAATGGCGTCAAGCGCAACTCCGCGCAGGGGGTCTGGACGGGCGCCGGCTTCACCGGGACCGTCTCCGACGGCCCAGGTGCACCCGGTGGTAACTACACGATCACGACCCAGTCCATCACCGCGTCCTCGATAGTCCCCTGCAACAGCGCTGTGGTGGTGAACCGACCATGAAGCTCTTCGATCGCCACAACACGCGACGCCGTCGAGGCCAGGCCCTCGTCGAATTCGCGCTGATCATCCCGCTCTTCCTGCTCCTGCTCGTCGGGATCTTCGATCTCGGCCGTGCGGTCTTCGCCTACAACACCCTGACCAACGCTGCCCGCGAGGGCGCCCGCATCGCGATCGTCAACCAGTACGAGCCCAGCATCATCAAGAAGGCGAAGGACCAGACGGCGATCGTCGAGCTCAACGACCCGAGCGTCGCGATCGACTTCTACCAGGTCAAGAGCGACGGCACACCCGATACCTCCAAGCCAGTGCGCCCTCGTCGCCGTCGGCTGCCTGGCCGTCGTGTCCTTCGAGGCCACGTATTTCCCGATCACCCCATTCGTCAGCAACATCCTGTTCAGGAACGGCGTGACGTTCGAGGCGACCTCCGTGTTGTCGGTCGAGTACAGCTGCCCGCTGACCCCGACTGACGGCGTGGCGGCCCTGAACTGCCCGAAGCAGCCATGACCCGGAATCCCTTCCAACCCCGAAAGACTGAGGCCAACATGGACCAGACAACGCCAAAGCGCACGAGGAGCCGGCCCCGCGGCCAGATCCTCGTCGTGGCGGTCATCGCGATGATCTCGATGATCGGCGGCGTCGCCCTGATCCTCGATGGTGGCAACGCCTACGCGCATCAGCGCGGCGTGCAGAACGGCGCGGACGCGGTGGCGAATGCCGGCGCCACGGTCATCGCCCAGCAGCTCGGCGGATCGACCAAGACCGACGCCGATGTCGCGGTCGCCGTCAACGCGATCGCAACCGCCAACCAGCTGGACTCGGTCGCCGCGCTACTACACGAACCGGGCCGGCCAGCTGCTCAGCAACGGCGGCACTGTGGTCCCGAATACCGCGGCTGCGGCACGCGTCGGCGACGGCGTCATGCCCGCCGAGACGTCCGGCGTCCACGCCACCGGCAATCAGCTGTTCGACACGGCCTTCGCCCGGGTGATCGGCATCAACCAGTTCACCGCCTCCGCGGATGCGACGGCCATCGCCGGGCCGCTCGCCGGCGGCCAGTTCCTCCCGGTCGTGTTCCCCGTCAACATCGCCGACTGCGAGACGAACGGCGACCTGGGCACCAGCGAGGCCGACTGGGAAATGAGCCAGCCGGGCAATCCGCCGATCGGGCAGGAGTACATCGTGCCCCTGTGCAAGACCGGTGGCGGCTCGTTCATGATCCTGGACCTCGACGGCACGCCGAACAACTGCGACGACGAGGTCACCAACCCACCTGCCATCCAGTTCGCCACCTTCCCGGCGGATGTCCAGTCGGACAACGGCAACAACTGCGCCAAGAAGATGGTCGATGAGGTCAATGCCCTCAGCGGCAAGGTCGTCCTGATCCCGATCTGCGACGGCGAGTGTGTCACCGGTAACGGCAGCAACGCCGTGTACCACATCATCCGGGTGACGGCGTTCTATCTCGACTACATGTCGGATCAGAACGGCGGGAACAACAACGCTTGCGAAGGCAATGGGACGACGCTCATGCCGATCGCCGGCAACGGCAGCAGCAGCTGTCTCGCCGGCTGGTTCGTTCGCTACATCACCTCGGGTCCGGTCGGCAGCGGTCCGATCACCGACGCTGGGTCGATCGGCATCCAGCTCATCCGCTAAGGCTGGCCCTTCGGGCTCAGCGATAGGCCGCCGGACGCCGGTTGGCCAGGACAGGGATCTGGCGACGGACCGCGGCGACGCGGTCCGTCTCCACGTCCGCCCGGATGATCCCGACCCGGTCCGGTGCCTGGGCGACGACCGTGCCCCACGGATCCACGATCATCGAGCGACCGAACGCCGGAGAGCCCGGCGGCCCACCGATCTGCGATGGCGCGAGGACCCAGGCGCCGTTCTCGATGGCTCGAGCGCGGAGCAGTACCTCCCAGTGATCGCGCCCGGTCCGCTCCGTGAAGTTGGCCGGAACGGTCAGCACCTCAGCACCGGCCAGCGCCAGCGATCGATAGAGCTCGGGGAAGCGCAGGTCGTAGCAGATCGACAGGCCCAGGGCGACGCCATCGACGTCGGCGACGACGGTCGCCTCGCCCGCCGTGACCCGCGCCGACTCCGTATCGACCGGGCCCTCGTCCACGGCGACGTCGAACAGGTGGATCTTCCGGTACGTCGCGGCGATCGAGCCATCCGGGGAGATCAGCACGCTCGTGTTGTGGGGACGGGCTTCGTCCCCTGACGTCTCGGCGAGGCTGCCGACGAGGATCCAGGCGTCGTGCCTTTGTGCGACTTCGGAGAAGGCGTCCGTGTGCGGTCCCGGTATGGGTCGCGCGGAGGCGCGGAAGCCTTCGTCGGGGCCGCGGAACTGGAGGTATTCCGGCAGGGCGACGAGGCGGGCGCCACCGGCAGCGGCCTCGGCCGCGAGCGTCGTGGCGGTCGTGATGTTGGCGTCGACGTCGTCCGTCGCATCGAGCTGGACCAGGGCGACCGGCAAGCGCATGCCGGCATCGTAGCGGCGCGGGTCAGCCGCCGGCGTCGGGCCCCGTCATGTCGTCCGAGGCGGCTCCGCCTTTGCCGGGCTTGTCCTTGCACTGGCCGGGCGGGAAGCAATCCGTGCCGAGCGCCTTGGCCTTGCCCGCGGCCTTCGTCTGCCAGCGGTCCCACTTCTCCTGGGTCCAGCCCGGATGTCGCTCCCCGACGCGCTTCCAGCCACCGGCCCACGGCGGCTTGCCCTCGGCGCGGAGGCGCGTCCCGTTGACGGTCTTGACGTCGACCTCGGCCTCGCCGGCGCGCTGCTCTCCCACGATCGTGACGCGCTTGCCGACGTAGGGCTTGAGCGGATGGTTGGCGCCGAAGAACCAGGAGGGACCGGCTTCGAGCACGAGGGTCTTGCCCCCGGCCACGGTCGTGTACTCGGTGTTCCCGTCGGCGTCCGTCCGGGTCGCAACGGTGCCGGTGATCGTCACCTCGACTTCGGGGGCCTTGTCGGCCTTCCCCGGCTTGGGCGACTTCTCCGGCTTGCCTGTGCCATCGTCCTCGTCGGGTCCTCGTCGGGCTCTGCCGCCGGCGCGGCGGTGGCCGTCGGGGCGGCGGTGGCAGCCGGGGCATCGGTGGGGGCGGTCGTCGGCGCCTCGGTCGCGGTGGCCGTCGCGGACGGGGCCGCCGAGGCGGAGGGCGACGTGGAAGGCTCGGCGGCGAGCGTCGGCATCGCAACGAGGACGATCAGGCCCGCCAGCAACAAGAGGTCGAGCAGCCCGCGTCCTACGCCCTTGGATCGAGACATGGCCGGAGCATACGTCGCCGTGCCTTGCATGCCGCCTTGCAATCCGACAGATGTTGCCGCCCGGCACCACGAATCGGTACGAAAGGGCGGGCTAGCGGATCCCGGTGTCGTAGGAGAGGACGACAGGCGTCAGCGATCCGTCCACGACGGTCACGTCGGTGGACGCGGCCGTCCCCATCAGGCCGGTCACCGGTTGCGGCTGGACGACGTAGTTGCCGGCCGGCAGCGTGGCGACCGCGGCTCCCCCCGCGTCGAGCACGACGGTCGCGACGCTCCTGCCCTGGCCGTCCTGGACGATGACCGTGGCGCCGGCCACGGGCCGAGGCGCGCACGCCGGGTCGGGAGGCATCTTCTCGACCGGACAGACCGGCCCGGCAACGGCGGTGATCGCCAGGCCGGTCCCTGGTGCGGCCACCGGGGCCGGCGCGCCCGAGGAACAGGCGGCAAGGGTCAGGATCAGGGCTGCGATGAACGACCAGCGTCCTCGGTTGGTGCTCATGGGCCCGGGACGACCTCACGCAGGTGCCGGTTCCGACCCGGCTGCGTCATGCGATGCTTGGGCGCAACTCCCCAACGCGCTTCGGAGACATGATGCACCCCAGGTCCGGGCTCGATTTCGGGCGGTTCGAAGCCCTCACGTTCGATTGCTACGGCACGCTCATCGACTGGGAGGCCGGGCTCGCTGACGCCTTCCGGCCGATCCTGGTGGCGCACGATGCTGCGATCGATGACGAGGACGTGCTCAGGCGCTTCGCCGGATACGAGGCGGCCGCTGAGGCCGGGCCGTACCAGACCTACCGGCACGTGCTCGCCGCTGGGCTCCGAGGGGTCGCCGGCGAGCTCGGCTTCGAGCCGTCGACGGAGGAGTCGGCGGCCTTTTCCGGCTCGGTGGTCGATTGGCCGGCGTTTCCCGATTCGGCCGATGCATTGGCCCGGCTCAAGTCGCGATATCGCCTGGGCGTGATCACCAACTGCGACGACGACCTGTTCGCCGCCTCGAACGAGCGGCTGGGCGTGGACTTCGACTGGATCGTCACGGCCCAGCAGGTCCGTTCGTACAAGCCCGCCGAGCGGGGCTTCCTCGCCGCGTTCGAGCGCATCGGGCTGCCTCGCGACCACATCCTGCATGTGGCCCAGAGCCTGTTCCACGACCACGCGCCGGCGCAGCGCCTGGGGATGACGACGGTGTGGATCGATCGACGCCAGGGGCGCCCCGGTTCGGGTGCCACGCCCGAGGCCACCGCCACGCCGAACGCCACGTACCCGGATATGGCGTCCTTCGCCGCGGCGGCCGTTCCGCGCTAGGTCGCCGGTGCCGCTGGGCTCAGGTCGCCCGGACGTAGGATGCCGCCATGACCGCTCGTCGCATCGGGTCCGCGCGATCAGGCGGGTGCGCTGCCGCTGACGACCACGACCACCAGGGCGAGATAGGCGAGATAGAACACGCCGCCGATCAGCAGGTGGCGGCCGTGAAGCCCGCCCCGCCTCACCATCGGCAGGAAGATCGCCGCCGAGGAGGCGAACGCGATCCCGGCGGAGGCAAAGGCCGTGTACGACCCCTCCTGGATGGACCACGCCTCCGACGCGAGGACCAGGCCGACGACGGTCGGGATGCACGACTGGAAGACCATCGCCCCCGTGATGTTGCCCATCGCGAGGGTGTCCTTGTTCTGGCGCACCCAGATGATCGAATTGAACTTCTCGGGCAGCTCGGTCGCCACGGGTGCGATCACGAGCGCGAGCAGCACCTCGCTGACGCCGAGCGACGACGCGAGATGCTCGACTGCGTCGACGAAGAAGACCGCGCCCACGATGATGAAGCCGAGGGCGACCAGCACCTGCAGGTTGATGGCCCGCAGACGCGGGACCGCGGGATCGTTGCGGTGGGCCCGGACGTCCACTCGGCGGAACCGGAGCGGGGCGAGCTCTTCTTCCGTCTCGGCGGCGTCGGCTCGAAGGTGGCCCCGCACATACCAGGCGTAGATGCCGATCAGGGCGGCCGCCGCGATCCAGCGGATCCAGACCGGCTCCTGCGGCAGGAACGCAGATCCGATGGCGAGTCCATAGGCGATCGCGAAATACCGCATGTCGTGGGCGATCACGCCCGCGTCGATGCGCAGCTCGCCGCCAGTCGCGCGGCGGCGCCGGA
Organism: uncultured Chloroflexia bacterium; assembly: GCA_963850555.1. Taxonomy (GTDB): domain Bacteria; phylum Chloroflexota; class Limnocylindria; order Limnocylindrales; family CSP1-4; genus SPCO01. The sequence continues at coordinate 154,011 of CAWKLT010000015.1, forward strand.
AGGCCAGGATCGCGACGCCCGTGACGAACATCGCCAGCGTGGAGAGCATGAACGGGGCCCCGAGGATCGCGCCGACGCCGATCTCGTCCGACGCTGCGCCCGTCGCGAAGACGATCGCGATGATCGGGATCAGGGTCTCGGGGAGTGCCGTGCCCACAGCGGCCAGGACGGAGCCCACGGCCCCTTCCGCCAGATTGAGGGATCGACCGAACCATTCGATCCCGTTGGTGAACAGCTCCGCGCCGATCAGGATGACGACGAGCGCGATCAACAGGACAAGCAGGTCCAACGGTGGGGGTCTCCTGGCAGCCTCGAGCGTGAGGCCGGTCGGGTAGCGGGAGGTTTACCCAATGATACCGGCGGTGATGTCGATTTCGGTGTTGCCCGTTCGTCGTTTGGGCAAGGGACCGAGAGGCGCATGACCTCTGGCCCGACAGGAGGTCCACCATGACAGCACCGAACGTCATCCACTTCGAGATCGTCGGCAAGGACCAGCAGGCCCTGCAGCGCTACTGGGGCGACCTGTTCGGCTGGAAGCTCGACACCAGCAACCCGGGCGGCTATGGCATGACCAACCACGAGGACACCGGCATCGTCGTCGGGATCGGCGCCACCCCGGACGGCTCCACCGGCCATGTCACGGGCTACGTCAAGGTCGCGGACATCGACGCCACGCTGGCCCGGGCTTCCGAGCTCGGCGGCTCGGTGATCATGCCCAAGTTCAGCCCCGACGGATCGGCCCAGCTCGCGCTCGTCGCCGACGCCGAGGGCCACGTGGTCGGCCTGACCGAATAGGCCATCTCGGGCGAGGCCCGATCACACAGCGGCGGCCGGATGCGCTTCGGCCGCCGCTTCG
>CAWKLT010000016.1:0-146180 GCA_963850555.1 uncultured Chloroflexia bacterium
GGTGCCGCGTCGCCGGCCGATGTGTTCCTGACCGAGAACTCGCCGGCGATGGCGCTCGTGGAGAACGCGGGGCTGTTCGCCCCCGTCGAGCAGGGAACGCTGGACCAGGTCCCCGCCGCGTATCGACCTTCGACCGGCGCCTGGACCGGGATCGCGGCGCGATCGACGGTCTTCGCCTACAACGACAAGAACCTGGCCGCGGATCAGCTGCCCGCATCGATCATGGATCTCCAGGATCCGGCATGGAAGGGCCGCTGGGCCGCATCACCCGGTGGCGCCGACTTCCAGGCCATCGTCAGCGCGATGCTGGCGCTCGAGGGCACGGATGCCACCGAGACGTGGCTCGAGGGGATGAAGACGAACTTCACGGCCTATCAGGGCAATCGGACCGTGATGGCCGCGGTGAACGCCGGGGAGATCCCTGGGGGCGTCATCTATCACTACTACTGGTTCGGCGACCAGGCCAACACCGGCGAGAACAGCGGGGACGTGACGCTCCACTACTTCAAGAACCAGGACCCGGGCGCGTTCGTGAGCGTCTCGGGCGGCGGTGTCCTGCAGTCGAGCAAGAACGCTGCGGCGGCGCAGGCCTTCCTGCGCTTCGTCACCGGCGTCGACGGCCAGACGATCCTGCAGACGGGCGACTCGTTCGAGTACGCGATCGCCAGCGACGTGGCAGCCAACCCGGCGCTCGTTCCGCTCGTCGACCTGCAGGCGCCGACGATCGATCCGTCGTCGCTCGACAGCAAGGAGGTCACCGACCTCATGACCAAGGCCGGACTCCTCTGATCCATCCGCGCATCGCGTCTCGGCGGGCTACGCCACGATAGACGCATGCGGGCCAGCCTGATCCGACCGGGAGGGGCGCCACGGGCGCACCTCCCGGTCATGCTTCTGATCCCGGCGGCCGCGGTTTCGGCGGCCGCGCTGATCCCGCTGCTGTACGTCGTCCTCGTCACGGTGCAGACCGGATGGGCGACCTTCGTCGAGCTCACCTTCCGTCCGCGGGTGCTCGAGCTCCTCGTGAACACCATCGGACTGCTCGTCCTCGTCGACGCCCGCGTGCGTGGCGCTCGGCGTCGGGGCCGCATGGCTGGTCGAGCGGACCCAACTGCCAGGTCGTCGGGTGTGGGCCGTCCTGCTCGCCGCGCCCCTCGTGATCCCGGCCTTCGTCACGGGCTACGGCTGGGTCAGTGTCGTCCCATCGATGTCGGGCCTGCCGGCCGGCGTCCTGATCGCCACGCTGGCCTACTTCCCGCTGGTCTACCTCCCGGTCGTCGCGACGCTGCGACGTCTCGATCCCGCGCTGGAGGAGGTCGGCGCCAGCCTCGGCCAGAGCCCGGCCCGGGTGTTTCGGCGGGTGGTCCTGCCGCAGCTGCGGCTCCCGATCCTGGGCGGATCGCTCCTCGTCGGGCTGCACCTGCTCGCGGAGTACGGCGCCTTCGCGATCGTGCGCTTCGAGACCTTCACGACCGCGATCATCCAGCAGTACCGCTCCACCTTCAACGGTCCGGCGGCGGCGTCGCTGGCCGGGGTGCTGGTGGTCTGTTGCCTGGCGCTCCTCCTGGTCGAGAACGTCGCCCGGGGCGGGAGCCGGTACGCACGGATCGGGTCGGGGGCCCCCCGGCCGCAGCGTCGCGCACCGTTGGGGCGCATGGCCCTGCCGGCGGTCGCCGGGGCAGCGCTGGTCGTGGGGCTCGCGGTCGGCGTGCCCATGATGAGCATCGCCCGCTGGCTGGGTCGGGGCGGCACGGCCGTGTGGGCCGACGAACACCTCGTGCAAGCGCTGACCCAGACCACGATCCTCGCCGCCAGCGGCGCGCTCATCACGGTCGTCCTCGCCGTGCCGACGGCCTGGCTCGTCGTGCGGTTCGGCTCGAGGATCAGCCGCGGGTTGGAGGCGACCAACTACGTGACGAGTGCCCTGCCGGGGATCGTCGTCGCGCTGGCCCTCGCGACGGTCACCATCCGGCTGGCACAACCGCTCTACCAGACGGTCGTGGTCCTGCTGCTGGCCTACGTCCTGTTGTTCATGCCCCGCGCGTTGATCAACCTCCGATCGGGGATCGCGCAGGTCCCCGTCGGACTCGAAGAGGTCGCGCAGTCGCTGGGCAAGCCGCCGGTGGTCGCCTTCCTCCGCGTGACCGGACGACTCGCGGCCCCGTCCGCCCTCGCGGGCGCCGCCCTGGTCTTCCTCGGCATCGTCAACGAGCTGACCGCCACGCTCCTCCTCGGCCCGAACGGGACCCGGACCATGGCCACGCAGTTCTGGAGCCACGTCAACGACCTGGACTACGCGAGCGCCGCGCCCTACGCCTTCCTCATGGTCCTGCTGTCGATCCCGATGGTGTCCGTGCTCTTTCGCGCATCGCAGGGGTCGATCGCCCATGGCTAGCGTCGTGCTCGATGGCGTCTCGAAGGCCTTCGGCGCCGTTCGCGTCCTCGATGGCCTCGACCTCAGGGTCGACGACGGGAAGACGGTCGCCATCGTCGGGCCGTCGGGGTGCGGCAAGACCACGGTGCTGCGCCTGATCGGTGGCTTCGATGCACCCGACGCCGGCTCGATCGCGATCGGCGAGACCACGGTGAGCGGCAGCGCCTGGGTGCCCGCGCACCGGCGGGGCATCGGCTACGTGCCACAGGACGGTGGCCTCTTCCCGCATCTCACCGTCGGCCAGAACGTGACCTTCGGCCTGGATGGGCATGAGGCCACCCCGGATCGGCTTCGGGAGCTGCTCGACCTCGTGTCGCTGGAACCGGACCTGGCCGGCCGGCGACCCGACCAGCTGTCGGGGGGCCAGCAGCAGCGGGTCGCCCTCGCTCGAGCCGTCGCGAACCGCCCGCACGTCGTCCTGCTCGACGAGCCGTTCAGCGCGCTCGACGCCGACCTGCGCGGCGAGACGCGGGACGCCGTCCGCCGCCTGCTCGACGCGACCGGCATCACGGCCGTCGTCGTGACGCACGACCGGCAGGACGCGCTGGACTTCGCGGACCAGGTCGCCGTCATGGAGGATGGCCGGATCGCCAGGATCGGCCCGCCCGGCATCGTCTACGGCTAGCAAGCGGTCCGGGCGGCGCGGTGCCGTCACGCCGGCATGAGCGCCGTCGCGAGCGCGAACACCGCGAAGGCCCCGATCAGCAAGCCGGACGCCACGTTGATCCGTCGCAGCCAGACGCGAGTGAGCCGCGAGCGCAACGCGCCGACGGCGGTCACGAGCACGACCCACCACGCGGCCGAGCCCAGGAACACGCCGATCGTCAGCGACGCGGCGCCGGCGGCGTCGCCGCCATCGATCCCGAGACCCACGAACAGCGCCCCGAACGACAGGATCGTCATCGGGTTCGTGAGGGTGAGCCCGAGGGTGGACAGGTAGGCGCCGAGTAGACCCCCGCGCCGCGTCGTCGTCGTCGCTGCTTCGCCGGGTTCGGCACGGAACGTTCGCCAGGCGAGCCACAGCAGGAACAGGCCGCCGACGATCCCGAGCGCCCGTCGCCAGTCGACGAGGAGGTCGGTGATCGCGGTCAGCCCGAACGCCGCGATCGCCCCGTACGTCGCATCGGCCGTGGCGACGCCAAGCCCGGATGCCAGCCCGACGACGCGGCCCTCCGCCAGCGTTCGGCGGATGCACAGCAGGCTGATCGGCCCGACCGCGGCCGCGATCGTGAAGCCGAGCACGAGTCCGCGTGCCAGGAGCGTGGGATCCATGGGAGATGCCTCCAGATACACAAAACACCCTCGGCGTCGTGCCGAGGGTGTCCTCTCAGTCGGTGGTCGGCGCCCTCGCGGGCGCGGCGCATCAGCTCGAGCGGGCCCTCGCGGGCCGCTGCTGCGTCGTGGTCGCGCTGCGGGAGTCGGTGGCGTGCATGTCGTCGCGCAGGGTGGCGGATTTGGCCCGGCGGTGTCAACACCTGATTGCGAAGATGGTGCGAGCATGGCGACGAGCGGAGGAGACCGACGATGAAGGAGTTCGAGCCGCTGATCGGCGAATGGCACGGCGAAGGGGAGCTCCCGATCGACCCTCCGATGAGGATGTCCGCGGTGACCAAGGTCGAGCGCCTGGGCAAGTTCATCGTGCTCCGCTCGACTGGTGAACCCGCGGAACTGCCGGACAGCGTCTCGATCATCGGTGGGGCACCCGACGGCGAGCCACAGCCGATGCACTACTTCGACGATCGCGGAGTCAAGCGGCTGTTCCTGATGGCCCTCGAAGGCTCCACCTGGAAGATCTGGCGGGCCCCCGGCGAGGATTGGAACGGCCCCGACGGCCCCGGCTTCAACCAGCGCTATATCGGCGAGATCTCGGCTGACGGCAAGACGATCAACGGCCGCTGGGAACGTGGCACCGGCGACGCCGGCGATCAATGGGAGGTCGACTTCCCGTTCGACTACGTCCGCAAGTAATACGGCCGCGCCTGCCGCCCCGTACGAGGACCCCGCGCGGGCCGGGACATCGCCCCACCCGCGAGCCGATCAGCGTGGTGGGTTCGTCGGGCTGGGTATCATGGCCCGATGGATGGCCCACGACGCCGCGCCCGGACCGGCGACCCTGCCACGGAGCAGTCCGCGGCTGCCGCGCGCAGCGCCGAGCCCCTGGCCGCGGTCGACCCCGCGGCATTTCCGGACCGTGAGACCCGCCGAGCCATCGATGGCGGAGCCGCCAGCGCCCGCTTCCGAGACCTCCTCGATGCCGGTGGATCGGTCATGGCCGACGGCGCGATGGGGACGATGCTGTTCCAGAACGGGCTGCAGTTCGGCGACCCGCCCGAAGTCTGGAACCTGACCCAGCCGGAGATCATCCGGCGGATCCAGCGTGGCTATCTCGACGCCGGGTCGCAGATCATCATGACGAACACGTTCGGTGGCAACCGCCTGCGGCTCGCACTGCACGGCCTCTCGGCCCGGGTGGATGAGCTGAACCGGACCGCCGCGATCCTCGCTCGGGCGGAGGTGCGCGCGGCCGGAGACAAGGCTCTCGTCGCCGGCGACATCGGCCCGAGCGGCGAGATCGTGGCGCCCCTCGGCACGCTCGACTACGAGATCGCCGTCGACGTCTTCCGCGAGCAGGCGACGTCGCTCGTCGCTGGTGGGGTCGACCTCATCTGGATCGAGACGATGTCCGACCTCAATGAGATCAAGGCAGCCATCGAAGGCGTGCGCCAGGCCGCTCCCGGCATCGCCCTGATCACGACGATGACCTTCGATACCCGCGGGCACACGATGATGGGCGTGACTCCCGAGCAGGCGGTCGAGGCCCTCGTCGCGTGGGGCGCGGACGCCGTCGGCGGCAATTGCGGCAACGGCCCTGACGAGCTGCTCCCCGTCATCGCGCGGATGCGCGCCGCCGATCCCGACGCCGTGCTCGTGGCGAAGTCGAACGCCGGCATGCCCGAACTCGTGGACATGCGCGCGGTCTACAAGGCCGACAGCGCCACCATGGCCGACTTCGCGATCCAGTTCCGTGACGCCGGCGCGACGATCGTCGGCGCCTGCTGCGGCAGCACGCCCGACCACCTCCGCGCGATGTCGGCCGCGCTCCGCCCCGCCAGCCTGGGCTGACGACCGCGTCCGTGGCCACCCGCCCCCTCAAGGTCGGCGTCCAGCTCCCTGAGGTCGAGCGCGAGGTCCGCTGGCCGGAGATCCTCGACATGGTCCGGGCGATCGAGGACCTCGGCTACGACTCGATCTGGGTCGGCGAGCACCTGCTCTACCGCTGGCCGGATCGGCCGGCGCGCGGCCCGTGGGAAGCGTGGACCTGCATGGCCGCCATCGCGGCGGCGACGTCGCGCGTGGAGTTCGGGCCGCTCGTGGCCTGCACGAATTTCCACAACCCGGCCCTCCTCGCCAAGCAGGCCGCGACGATCGACGAGATCAGCGGCGGTCGCTTCATCCTGGGCCTGGGCGCCGGCTGGAACGAGACCGAGTTCGGGGCCTTCGGTTTCCCGTTCGATCACCGGATCGACCGGTTCGAAGAGGCGTTCACGATCATCCGGACGCTGCTGCGCGAGGGCGCGATCGACTTCGACGGCCGGTTCTACCAGGCCCGCGACTGCGAGCTGCTGCCTCGCGGGCCACGACCGGACGGTCCGCCGCTGATGATCGGCTCGCGCGGTCCACGCATGTTGAGCATCACGCTGCCACACGTCGATTCGTGGAACGTGTGGTTCGCCGACACGGGCAACTCGCCGGCCGGCGTGCCGCCATTGCGCGACCTCGTCGACGCGGCGTGCCGCGATGTCGGTCGCGATCCGGCCGAGGTGGAGCGGACCGTCGCGGTCCAGGTCCGTCTGCCGGGCGGCCAGGGCCGCGTGCAGGGGAACTACGCGAAGGACGCGCCGCCGCCCCTGGAAGGGGATCCGGACGACGTGGCCGAGGTCCTGCGTGCGTACGCCCGCGAGGGGATCGGGCACATCCAGCTCGTGATGGACCCGATCACGCGCGACGCGATCGAGGCATTCGCGCCGGTCCTGTCGCGCCTCGACGCCTGAGCGGACCCGCCACCCGCCGCCCCCCACGGTACTTCTGTAGGGTCGCTATCTACGGCTTTCGTGCGTAGCATCCACCCCGTCATGCCCCGAACCAGACTTCCTCGGACCCGGCTTGTGGCCGCGCTCGTCGCGTGCGCCATGCTCGCCGCCGCATGCAGCCCGGCCGCCGTAGCGCCCTCGCCGACGCCCGCTCCGACGCCGACCCCCACGCCCGACCCCCACCTCGCCGAGCCCGGCATCGGCCCAGGCCGTCTTCAGTGGCTTCGGTCGCGAGGGCCTGAAAGTGAAGGCGTACACCGCCGACGTCGGCGCCGAATCGGCCGGCGTCGTCACCCGGATCCACGCCACGTACAGCGGCTGGCCGCTCCAGGTCGTCGAGTACCGCAGTTCAGCCGACCTCGCCAAAGCCGCCTCCTGGGAGGCCGGACGAGACGGCCCGGCAAGGGAGAGCCCCCGATCGCGCTCGCCGGCTCCAACATCCTGGTCCGGTGGGGGCCGTTCGACTCGGATGACAAGCCCCCCAAGCTCGACGAGCGCCAGACAGCCGCGCTGGAAGCCCTGGTCGCCGCCATGGACCGACTGCTCTCGCCGTTGCGGACGCGCACGATCGTGCCGGTGACGACGCGTCATGATCAGTGGTCCCGGCCAGGATGGTCCGTCCGCCGCACCGACGGCGACACCCGCGCCCTGAGGCCGTACCCTTCGGTCGTAAGCCGACCGCGAGGGAGAACCCGATGTCACTCGAGGGCCGCCCGCGCCCCCGGTCCGTCACGGCCCGCGCCGGTGACGACGTGTCGGAGCTGGACAAGCGCGTGATCGAGCACCTGCAGACCGACGGCCGTCGTCCGTTCACCCAGATCGCCGCCGAGCTCGGCGTGTCCGAGGCCGCGGTGCGGGCACGGACCAACCGCCTGATCGAGCGCGGCATCCTGCAGATCGTCGGGGTGACCGATCCGCTCAAGCTCGGGTTCCACCAGATGGCGATGATCGGCATCCGCTGTGAGAGCGACCAGCTCGTGCAGGTCGCCGAGCAGATCGCCGAGATGCCGGAGGTCGATTACGTCGTCATCACCGCCGGCACGTACGACCTGCTGATCGAGACCGTGTGCGAGGACAACGAGGCCCTGTTGCGGTTCCTGACCGAGAAGCTCCGGTCGCTCGAAGGCGTCCGCGAGACCGAAACGTTCATGTACCTGCGGCTGGTCAAGCAGACCTACCAGTGGGGCACGCGCTGACCGGAAACGTGTCGCCAGGACGCACCGGGCAATAGGGCCAAGGGGTCGATGCCGGGCTAAGATGCCAAGGCATGTCGGTCGAACCTATCCTTGTCCTGATCGTCGTCGCGGTGGTCGCCAATCTCGTGGTGATGGCGGCGCTGCTCGGCTCGCCCGTGCTCGGGCGATCACGCGCGCTGGCCCAGCAGGACACGCCCGTCGACGTCCGCGCCGAGGCCGCGATGGCCGCGGCGGCGGTGGTCGGCGGGTCGGACGAGGACCGCCCCGAGGCGGGCGTGGCGACGCAGACCTACGACCGCGTCGTCAGGATCGTCAGCTGGATCTTCCTGCTCGCCACGACGACGATCGTCGCCGTCACCGGGCTGTGGCCCGCCAACGAGCCCGCGATCCTGGTCCTGCTCGCGCTGACCGGCGCCTTCGTGCTGGTCGTGCACGACCTGCTGCCCGCCGACGCGCTGGGAGCGGCCAAGTTCGGCGTCGAGGGGTCGGTCGCTATCACCGTGGCGACGTTGCTCGTGGCCCTGACCGGCGGCGTGGAGAGCCCGTTCTTCTTCACCTACCCGCTGATCGTCGGTGGGGCGGCCCTCGTCGTCTCGCCCCCGATCACCGTCGGCCTGACCGCGACCGCCGCGCTTGGGTACCTGCTGGCGGTCCTGCTGGGCTCCCCGGAGGGCACGCTCGGCAACCCGATCACGACCGCCACCGTCGGCATCAACCTGACCGCGATGATCCTGCTCGCCTACGTGGCGATGGTGATCGCGCGGGAGCAGCGCCGGTCGCGTGACGCGGCGATCCGCCTCTCGACGATCGACCCGTTGACCACGCTCTTCAACCGCGGCTTCTTCTTCGCCGCCCTGGAGCGCGAGATCGCCCGAAGCGCCCGTTCGGGGCGCGGCTTCTGCCTGCTGATGATGGACCTCGACGAGCTCAAGACGGTCAACGACCGGCTGGGGCACTTCCACGGCGATCGGGTCCTGCGCGCGGTCGGGGTCGTCGTGACCGCGATCGTCCGCCGCATCGACACCGCCGCCCGCTACGGCGGCGACGAGTTCGTGGTGCTTCTGCCCGAGACGGACCCAACCGGCGCCTACGTCGTGGCCGAGAAGATCCGGCTGGGCGTCCAGGACCTGGAGCTCGGCCTGGCGGACGAGGCCATCCGGCCGTCGATGTCGATCGGCGTCGTCAGCTATCCGGACGATGGCAACACGGCCGACGAGCTGATGATCAGCGCCGACGGAGCGATGTACGCGAGCAAGCGAGCCGGCAAGAACCGCGTGACCGGCGTCGACGTCCCGCTCGATCCGCCGGTCGTCGCCTCCGCTCCCTAGTCGAGCTCGCGCCAGCGCCACGCCATCGAGGTCGTCATCGGCGTGTGGGCGTCGGCGATGTCGGGCTCGTCGCCGGCCGCCGCCGCCAGGTTGATCGCATCGGGCGGCGCGGTCTGCGGCTCGACACACACGCCTTCGACCGCCTCGTCGTAGACGACCCAGACATCCGCTGTGGACGAGATCGTGATCTCGAGCACGCCTGGCCAGCGCACGATCGGTGATGTCCGAAGGCCGCTGAAGGCGTCGTCCCATGGCCGCTTGCGAGGCGGGACGAGCGTTCCGGTCGGTAATCCGTCGGGTCCGCGCTCGAACATCGACTCGGCGTCGAGGACGAGGTCGACCTCGGCCGAGGACGTGTCATCGTCGAGGTAGCGACGGAACCATGGGTGCCAGCCGAGCGCAGCCGGCATCACCTCCTCTGCCTCGAGACGCAGCGTCGCGTCGAGGCCAACCGGACCGAGCTCGATCGATTGGGTCACCATCCCCCGGTACGGCCAGGCGGGTCCGAGGTCGGTCGTTAGGACGACGTGGTCCTCGGTTGCCGAGGCGACGTCCCACGGCCGTTCGAAGACCGTCCCGTGGATGGCGTCGGGCGCCAGGTTGAGCGGGAGCTGGACGTCGCGGCCGCGAAATGCGAAGCGGCCGTCACGGATGCGTCCGGCGAATGGCGCCATCGGGTAGCAGCCCCATCGGATCGGTCCCCACCCCTCGGTCAGGAGCACCTCCCGCTCGCCGATACGGAGCGAAGCCATCCGGCCGCCCTGTCGCGGGTCGACGGTAAGGCGGACATCGCCGGCGCGCATCACGACGTCCTTCGCTGGTGTCGCGTGCCGTCACCGGGCGACGGTCATCGCGCGGTCCGGCCGGAGGATGAAGGGTGGCAGGTAGGCCGGGATGTTCGAGAACGGCAGGACGTCGGGGTGCAGGTCGATCCCAAGCGCGTCGGTCATGAACCGTCGCCGCGCCTGGATCCGCGACCATGCCTCCGGGAACCGGGCGGCGAATGCCTCCCGCAACCCGGCGTCGGCCAGGGCGATCCCGTCCTCGATGTTCGTCGTGAAGTAGGGCGTCCCGGTCGCCGGGATGACGTCGACCTGGAAGGCCATGCCCGACTGCAATTCGATCGTGGAACCGCGGCTGATCGGCGAGTTCACCCACTCGTCCAGCTGGATCTGGTGACCGGGATTGAGGAAGAGCCCGAAGAACGGATCGCCCAGGTGCCGGTCGATGATGTCGAACAGCACGCCGCCGGTCTGGCCCACGTGCAGCGCCGCGTACCACTCGGCGATCGCGGCGAAGTACGGTCCGACGAGCCGCTCGACGTAGTCGCTGATCCCATCCGGCAGGCCGGATGCGTCCTCGACCACCCAACCCGCCCGGCAGGTCAACGCGCCCCAGATCCCGAATGCGACGGTGAACGGATCGCCGTGTTCGATGGCCCGATCGCCGGGGCTCAGCAGGCCAAACCGCGCGCGGGGTCCGGCCGTCAACATGAGGTGACACGACAGCGGCGTCCCGTCCCAGCCGAGCAGGCCGACGGCATCCCGCTCGCGCAGACCGGGACGGAGCTGGGTCAGCAACGACCGCACGCCACTCGACGTCGTGCAGGCGGCGGCCTCCATCATGGCCAGCTGGTCGACCTCATTGCGAACGCGCAGCCCGTCGGCAGCATCGATGAATAGACCGGTCGCATTCGTCGACGGTCCCGGCGTCGGCCACGGTCCGGATGGCGTCGGCGACGTATGAGGGCACATCGAGCAGCGATGGATCGCCATACGTCTTCCACCCGACGACCCCGATCCGCCGACCGGGCCCGATGCCCTCGTCGGCGAGGATCGTGGCGAGCGGGCGAGACCGGTCGCGGGGCTGACTCGGCAGGCTGAAGTCCTGGAACAGTTCGCGACGCATCGGCAATGGTGCGGCACCCGCCACCCCGTAGCATTCGTTGCCCACGAGGATGGCGGGGTCGCCGTCACGTCCGACGATGAGGACGGCCTCCTCGAAGCGTGGGTCGAACCCCGTCAACCAGGCGAGGTTGGCGCTGTGCTCGCGATCGGCGTAGATCACGAGGCGGTCGATCGCGTCGGCGGCCATGCGTTCGCGCAGGCGATCGAGGCGGTCAGCGTAGGTCGCCGGGGCGAGCTCCGGATTGACGGTCGGTCGACCGAAATCGGGCAACACAACGTCGGAGAGGCGGGCGGCGGGTTTGGCCGGTTCCAGGCCGCGGACCGTCGGTCGTCATGGCACCCAAGGCTCGGTCTGGTCGCTGCCACGATCGATGGTCGCGAACTGATCCGCGTCGATACCGATCCACGGGCCGACTTCGCCGTCGGGCCAGGTGACGCGCACGTCGGCCCGCGGTGCCGGGCCCAGCCCGAAGTGGGTCCAGCCGAGCTGACCGCCGACGTGGCCGCCACCGACCGTCAGCTCGCGGCGCTGGAGAGCCTCGCCGACGCGGACCTCGATGAAGGCCCCGATCGCGTCGCGATTCGGCCCCGGTTGGCGTACCGCCAGTCCCAGCCAGTGGCCCATCGCGACCCCATCGCTGCCCGTGCCGGCCCCGACATTCCGCCACAGCCGGACGGGTGCGTCGAGGTCGACCTGGACGAGGTCGAGCAGGCCGTCGGCGTTGAAGTCCGCCAGCGCCGCGCCCCGGCCTCGCTCGGGGTCGATGATGCCCGCCTGCTCGGCGCCGTACGTGAACGTGCCGTCGGGAGCGCCGATGAACAGGTCACTCGGATCGATCGCGGCGTAGTCGGGCTGCTGGCCGACGTTCCCCTTCGAAACGAACAGATCGATGAAGCCGTCGTTGTTCACGTCCTGGAACTCAGGATGCCAGGCCGTCGACGGTAGCGGGTCGCCGCCCGCGGACGGGCGCGTCGCGATGACACCGTGCTTGATCGCGATATCCCGATAGGTCGGGACCTCGGGTCCGGTGAGCAACGTCTGCAGCTTGTTGGGGCCCTGGCTGGTCAAGTAGACCTCCGGGTATCCGTCGCCGGTCAGGTCATAGCTGCCGATCCCCATGCCCCAGATCTGCATGGACACCCAGCCATCATCGGCGGTGTAGAGGCGCGGTGCCTCGCCCACCGCCATTCGCCAGAGCTGCTCCTGACCGACCTCCGGATCGTAGTACTGGCGATCGTTGCTGACGCGCAGGTCCCGACGGCCCGACCCATCCCAGTCACTGAACAGCATCGACAGCGAACAGAACCCGGGAGTGAGTGCGATCGCGGGCGCATACCCGGATCCAGCAGAGTCCGGACGGAACAGCTCGTTGTCGGGACACTCGTAGGTCGCGTTGCCCTCGGCATCGATCTCGACGTACTTGCCGAACGCCATCGTGGGCAGTGCCGCGGATCCCTCCCACGTCGCGCTGAACGCCGTCGTCCAACCGGCTGCAGCCGAGAAGGACCATCGGTCGTCGCCTGACTCGAAGCCGCAATCGCCGACGCCTCGCAGCAACGTCGCACCGTCGTTGCGCAGAACGGCCAGGTCGACCCGCCCGTCTCCGTCGATGTCGAGCGGATACGCGCCCATCACACCTGCTTGGCTGCCGGCGACATCCGGCACGATCGTGAATCCGAGCTGCGCTCCGGGTTGGCCGGTGTTTCGGTAGAGGGCCGCCGGGTCCGGACCGCCGGCAAGGTACAGATCCGGCAAGCGATCGTCGTCGCAGTCGAAGACGGCGACGCCACCGCCGATGAACGACCTGTCCCGGCCACCGTAGGTGTGATCCACGCCGGCTGTGGTCGTCTCGTCGACGTACCGCGGTGGCGCCGAGCGCCTCGGTGGGCGTGGCGCCGCGGCGTCCGACCACGACCCAGGCGCCGGCGACCACCACCCCGACCACGGCGACCGTAGTCGCCGCAGCGACCACCAGCCGCCGACGGGTCAACCGGCTCGCCTCACGATCCGATCGTGCCCGCGTAGTACAGCTGGGCGCGGGCCCACGCGGCGAGACCGCATTCGGAGCCGATGCGCCGGCCGTTGAAATCGTCAGCGGCGATATGGATCCCGCCCAGGATCCTCGACTGACCGGCCTGGTCGGCGGCGTCGTAATAGGTCGCCCACTCGAGCTTGATCTCGCTCGTCGGGCCCATCTCGTTCTTGAGCGACCCGACCGGGATCGTGTAGCCACTGATGCCGCCTGGAAAGAACGGACTCCCGGTCATGGCGGTCATCACCTCGGCCCCGGCGCGGCTGAATGTGCTGTGGCCCGAGACGTACCCCTGGAATGCCGGCGTCACGAACGTCGGGAGCTGGTAGGGGACCCACTGGACGGCCAGGATCCACTGGGCCCCGCTGGCCTGGGTCTTCGGGTCGGCTGGGACGCCGGCCCATGCGCGGATGGCGATCTCGTCTTCGTGGCCGGCGAGGGCCGCGTGGCGTCCGCCCGGCGCGGTCGTCTCGTCGGTGATGACCTCGATGAGGTCGGGCACGAGCGGCAGGCCATCGGGGTTGAACGCCGGCCCGGCCGGATCTGATGACTGTCCAAGGCTGCCCATGTAGCGGATCATCGAGATCGGCCGGACCGAATCGTAATGCCCCTTCAGGCCCCAGGCCGCGATCGCCGCATCGTGGACCGCGCCATTGAGCGCGAGGTACGTCTTGACATCCCATTCGAGTCGGTCGACCTGCGGACCGCTGCCGCCGATCTGCAGATTCGTGCCCAGCTCGTCGCCGACCTTGTTCGCCAGGACGTTCCAATGGCCCGGAGGTGTCTCGGACTTTGGTCCGTCGGCCCAGAATTCGACCATCACGCGCACGAAGTCGCCCTCGTTGACGATGTCGGACTCGTACTGCTGGCCGGTCGCTGGGTTGAGGTCATGCCCCGCGCCGTCATTGGTGCCCAGCGGGTTGTTGCCCCTGGCCCCTGGGGAGATGTCGATCTGCTCCGTGTTGGCCGGATCGAGCAGGCTGCTGCCGCGGATCACCTCCACTGCCTGGTCCTGGTATTCCTTGGTCCCGAAATGCGGCGGGGGACCTGGATCGATCGGGACGCCGGCAGAGCCGCCGGCGGGGATCGCGAACGACGTGACGTGACCCCAGTGCGGCCCCACCGCCTGCTGGGTGCCGTTCTCGATCGGGATGCCGTTCTGGGAGATCATGTGCTCGAGCTGGAGGGGCTGCCAGCGATCGGGGTCGGTCATCTCGATGTCGGTCCCCGCGACCACCAGCGGCGGATTCACCGGCTTGTAGTCGGTCGGGGCGTACCCGTCAGCCTGGTTCGATCCATCGCTCAGTCCCGCGGTCGTGATGGTCTCGGCGATCCGATTGCCAAGCGCGGCAGGCGAGTCGCCCTCGGTCGTCGTCACGTCAAGCGGATAGCACAGCGAGTCCATGATGTCGGCGAACGCCGAGAGCGACTCGTCGCCACCGACCGACTTGATGTAGCGAGAGCTGAGGATCCGGTACGCGGCGTAGCTGATCGCCTCGTTCCTGGCCGCAGCGACGTTCGACGCCGTCAGCTTCTCCTTGACGAAGACACCCGACGCCGCCGAGTCGTACGCGGCCCACGCGTCCCACATGCCTGCGGAGGAGTGGTACAGGTTCCGAGCGTGGACCGTCGGCGCCGGGAGCGCACGCCGGATCGCACCGAGGATCGCCTCGTCCCACCGTCGCGCAACGCTCCACTCAGGATGCTCCGCCGCCGGCGGACAGGACGGCTGGCTTTGCCACGGCCGGGCGATGATGAGTCCGGTGGCGACGACGACGGCGACGGCGACCACAGCCAGGATCCCCAACTTGGTCGACCTCGATCGACTGACCAGCACGACTCCTCCTTCGATCCCCATCCCCTCGGACCAGGATCCACAGTATCTCCTCGCCGCGGACCTACGCTCATCGGTCGCCGGCGGCCGCAAAGATCGCTTCGATGACTCGCAGGTTGGCAGCCGCGTCGGCCGCGTCGAAGGGCAGCGGCGTCCCGTCGAGGACGGCCTCCGCGAACACATCCGTCTCGACGCCATACGGGTCGGCCACGGGGAACTCGATGACCTCGGTCGCGCGGAGCGACCGGCGGGTCGCCGCCGGCCGTCACGAAGACCTGGGTCGGACGGTCGGGCGGGATGTTGAACGGGATGCCGATCGAGATCCGGCCAGCCGTGCCGTAGATGTCGACCCGCTGGTCGGTCTCGAGCCGCGTTCCGCACGTGAACGTCGCGGTCCCCTCGGCGAAGTCGAGGATGGCGCTCGTCAGGACGTCAACGCCGGTCGTCGGGTCGCGCTCGATCGATGCCGTCACCCGGGTCGGCTCGCTTCCGAACAGCATCCGCGAGAGGTTCACGTTGTAGCAGCCGATGTCGTACAGCGCCCCGCCGCCGAACTCCCGTACGTTGCGGATGTTCAGGGGGTCGTCGTTGAAGTACGAGAACCAGCTGTCGACGGCGCTCAGTCGGCCGATCCGGCCGGAAGCCACGAGTTCGCGCACGGCGACCCAGGACGGATGGAGGCGATACATGAACGCCTCCATGAGGACCACGCCGGCCGCGTCGCATGCCGCTGCCATCCGCTCGGCGTCCGCAGCCGTCATCGCCAGGGGCTTCTCGCACAGGACGTGCTTGCCAGCCCGTGCCGCCGCGATCGTCCACTCCGCGTGGAGGTGGTTCGGCAGCGGGATGTAGACGGCGTCGACCTCCGAGTCATCAAGGAGGGCTTCGTATGAACCATGGGCGCGCGGAATGGCGAGGCGGTCCGCCACGGCCCGTGCCTGGTCACCGTCCCGGGACGCGACGGCCACCACCTCGACGCGGGCGGCCCGGCGCATCCCCGGGATGACCTTCCGGATCGCGATGTCGGCCGTCGACAGGATGCCGATCCGCAGCTTGCTCATCTTCGCTCCACACCCACTGCGCCGTGGTCCTCCGTCTTGACATGTCCGCGTGGTTGTACGAGTCTCGCACAGACATTTGAGAAAGAGGAACACAAACCTTGCTGAGTGGTCGCGACGAGCTCGGACATCGCAGCGAAACGGTCCGTCGGGCGAACCTGAGCGCCATCGTCCGGGAGCTCCATGAGAGTGGCCCGATGTCCCGCTCCGACCTCGTGACCCGCACCGGGTTGACCCGAAGCGCGATCCGCGGCCTCATCGGGGAGCTCGTCGCCGGAGACCTCGCCAGCGAGAGCCCGGCCGCTCTCGACGGTACGCCGGGGAGGCCCTCGCCCGTCGTCGAGCCCCGATTCCACCGGCGCGATCGTGCTCGCGTTCGAGATCGCCGTCGATTCGCTGGCCGCGGCTGCCGTCGGGCTGGGCGGACGTCCGCTGGAACTCCTTCGGATCGACCTTCCGCGCGGGCGCTCGAGCGTCGACGACATCGCCAGTGCGCTCGCCGAGCTGGCCGCCACCATCCGCGAACGACTGCCGGCGACCGCCACCCTCGTGGGAGCCGGAACGGCGGTCGTCGGCGTCATCCGTCGGAGCGACGGGATGGTGTCGATGGCGCCGAACCTCGGCTGGCGCGACGAGCCGCTCGGCGACCGCCTGACCCACGGCGCTGGACCTGCCGGTCCCGATCGCCTTCGCCAACGAGTCAGATCTCGCCGCACTCGCGGAGCATCGGCGCGGGGCGGCGCGCGGCATCGACGACGTCCTCCTCGTGTGGGGGTCGGTGGGCGTCGGGGGCGGGCTCATCGTCGATGGCGCGCCGTTGACCGGTTCGGCCGGGTACAGCGGCGAGGTCGGCCATATCCCGGTCAACCCGGATGGCCTGCCGTGCCGCTGCGGCTCGACCGGATGCTGGGAGACCGAGGTCGGCTCGAGCGCGCTCCTGCGTCGGGCCGGTCGGCCGCCGGAAGGCGGTCACGAAGCCGTCGACGCCGTCCTCGCAGCGGCCGGGGCCGGGGAACCGACCGCACTCGCCGCGTTCGCAGAGACGGGCCGCTGGTTGGGCATCGGGCTGGCCGGTGCGATCAACGTCCTCAATCCCGACCTCGTCCTGCTCGGTGGCCGGCTGGCCCCGAGCTACCCGTTCGTCCGTCTGACCCTCGAGGCCGAGCTGGATCGCCGCGTCCTGCGCGCCTCCCGCCGCCTCGTCCGGGTCGTGCCTACTTCCCTTGGCGAAGACGCTCCATTGCTTGGGGCGGCGGAACTCGCATTCGAACCATTGCTCGCCGATCCTGCGGCCTGGCTGCGCCCCCGCCACGCCCTGGCCGCCCTGGCAAGCGCCTGAGTCACCGACAACACGAGAGGAGGAGCCAAGCGCGTTCGACCTTAGCGGTCGGTGAGAGACCGACGGTCGTTGAGCGGGGATGACAGCGTGATAGCCTTCGGGTTCGACCCTTCGGTCGCTCGGGAGGCAGGCGCCACTAGGAGGAGAGTCAGCGATGTCTATTCGTCGAACGACGGCGTTCCTGAGCGTCGTATTCGTTCTTGCCGCGTGCACGACAGGAGGCGGTGCCACCACGGCCCCGTCGGCGCCTGCGAGTCAGCCGGCCGCCAGCGCGCCGGCCGCCAGCGCGCCGGCCTCGGCCGCTGCGTGCAAGGTGGGCGTGTCATGGAACAACTTCCAGCAGCCGCGCTGGGCGGCGCATGACGAGCCCGGTATCAAGGACACCGTCGAGGCAGGCGGTGGCTCGTACATCAGTGCCGATGCCAACCTGAGCACCGAGCAGCAGCTCACGGACGTGACGACGATGCTGTCGCAGGGCGCGAACGTGCTGATCATCCTCGCCCAGGACACGACCGTCATCGGCCCGGCCGTCCAGGCGGCCAAGGACGCCGGCGTCCCGGTCATCGCGTATGACCGCTTGATCGAGGATCCCGAGGTCCTGTACATCACGTTCGACAACGTCGGCGTCGGCAGGCTCGAGGCCGAGGCCATCCTGGCCGAGGTTCCCACGGGCAACTACGTCCTGATCAAGGGCGACCCGGGTGACCCGAATGCCTCGACCTTCCTGCCCGCGGGCTGGGACGAGGCCGGTCTCAAGACCAAGGTCGATGCCGGCGAGATCACGATCCTCAACGGGCCCGCAGCGGGTGCCGGAGAGTGGCCGAAGGACTACGGGACCTACACGGAGGCCTGGGCGACCGAGACCGCTCAGACCAATATGGAAGCGATCATCGACAAGGCCGTCGCCGACGGCACGCCGATCAACGCGGTGCTGGCCGAGAACGACAGTACGGCGATCGGCGTCGCGGCTGCCCTCACCGGCAAGAACTACGATCCGTACCCGCCCGTCAGCGGTCAGGACGGCGATCCCGCCAACCTGAACAACGTCGCGAAGGGTCTCCAGTTCGTCGACGTCTGGAAGAACGCCAACGAGCTCGGCAAGGCCGCCGGGGCAGCCGCCCTGGCCCTTTGCGCGGGCGGCGACATGGCCAGCCTGACGCTGCAGGATGGCCTCATCGACCCGGCGGTCGCTCCGGTCGCTGGCCTCACCGCCCAGGCGTTCGAGACGCCCGGTGGCAGCAGCGTCAGCTCGTTCATCCTCCAGCCGACCCCGCTGACGGCGGAGAACCTGCAGTTGGCCATCGACGGTGGCCAGGTCACCAAGGAAGCGCTGTGCGCCGGCGTCGATGCCGCGTCAGCGCCCGCGGCGTGCAAGTAGCGGTTTCCGACCGCTGAGCTAGCCACCACCCTGCGCCCCCGGGTCCTCCCCGGGGGCGCAAGTCGTATCCAGCACCAGACCAGGAGGGCCGTCGTGACGAACGTGGCCGACGCGGCACCCGTTCCCGGACAGGTCGAGCCGCCCGCGCGTCCGTCGATCCGGGGCCTGCTGGCCCAGACGGAGATCGACCTGCGGCTGTTCGGCATGGTGCTCGCCCTGGCGGTGATCCTGTTCGTTTTCCACATCGCGAGCGGCGGCAAGCTGATCCAGCCGAACAACATGATCACGCTGGCCGTCCAGGCGTCCGGCATCGCGATCATCGCGACCGGGATGGTGATGGTCATCGTCTCGCGCAACATCGACCTTTCGGTCGGATCGGTCGTCGGCGTCATCGCGATGAGCTATGCCCTGCTCATGACGGACTGGTTCCCGAACATCCTCGGGATCCGCCCGGACACGCCGTTCGTGTGGGCGCTCGCCTTGGCGATCGGCATCGGGATCGGCGCCGCGATCGGGGCGCTCCAGGGTTTCATCATCGCCTACATCGGCGTGCCATCCTTCATCGTCACGCTCGGCGGCCTGCTGACCATCCGGGGCCTCATCTGGTACCAGTCACAGGGCGCGGCGGTGAACGGACTCGATTCGACCTTCCTGCTGATCGGCGGAGGGGCACAGGGGTCGATCGGCGAAGTCCTGACCTGGGGGCTCGCCCTCGTCGGTTGTCTCGCGATCGTCGCCCTGCTCATCAACGGCCGGCGTCAGCGGCGCCGGTATGGGTTCCCGGTTCGGCCGATGTGGGCCGAGATCGCGCTCGCCGTCGTCGGCTGCGTCGCCGTCCTGGGCATCTCGTGGTTCGCGAACAGCAACTTCTGGCCACAGGGCCTAGCCAACCGGGTCGCCCTGGAACAAGGTTGGGGGCCGGCGCCCGAGGGCGGCTGGCGGATCCCGACCGGGTTCCCGCTGCCGATCGTCCTGGTCATCGGCGTCACGCTCGTGATGACCTGGATCGCCACCCGTCGGCGGTTCGGGCGGTACGTCTACGCCTATGGCGGCAATCCCGACGCCGCCGAGCTGGCCGGCATCAACACCCGTCTGACGATCCTCAAGACCTACGTCCTGATGGGCATGCTGTGCGCCCTGGCTGCGGCCATCGTCTCGGCTCGGCTCAACGGTTCGACCCTCGACATCGGCCAGAGCTACGAGCTGTACGTCATCGCGGCGGCGGTCGTCGGCGGGACCTCCTTCGCGGGTGGTATCGGGACGATCCCGGGCGCCGTGCTCGGGGCGTTCGTCATGCAGTCGCTGGCATACGGGTTGAGCTTCATCGGCGTCAATTCCCCCGGCCAGAACGTCGTCGCCGGCCTCGTCCTGATCGTCGCGGTGGGCCTCGACACGATCAACCGCCGACGGGCCCGCTGAACGGTGAGGAGGGCTGCCAGATGACCGCCGCGGAGCGAACCCCGCTCGTCGAGATGCGTGACATCAGCGTCGCCTTCGGTGGCGTTCACGCCGTCAGGGACGTCACCATCGAGCTGCACGCCGGCGAGGTCGTCGGGCTCGTCGGCGGCAATGGCGCCGGCAAGTCCACCTTGATGCGTGTGCTCTCGGGCGCGCACCCGGCGGACAGTGGGGCGATCCTGCATCGACGGCGCCGAGGTCTCCATACGGAACCCACGCGACGCCAAGGCCTACAACATCGAGACGATCTACCAGACGCTGGCCCTCGCGGACAACATCGACGCCCCAGGCAACCTGTTCCTTGGGCGCGAGATACTGACGCGAATCGGCACCCTGGACGAGTCGGGCATGGAGGATGCGACCCGCAAGGTGATGGGTCGGCTGAACCCGAACTTCCGGAGCTTCGCGACGCCGGTCGTGTCCCTGTCCGGCGGCCAGCGCCAGGCCGTGGCGATCGCCCGGGCCGTCCACTTCAACGCCCGGATCCTCATCATGGACGAGCCCACGGCCGCGCTCGGCCCGGCGGAGACGTCCCAGGTCCGGAACCTCGTCCGGCAACTCAAGGACGACGGGATCGGCATCTTCCTCATCAGCCACGACATCCACGATGTCTTCGATCTGTCCGACCGGATCAGCGTCATGTACCACGGGCGGATCGTCGACACGGTCGAGAAGGCCGATGTCACGGCTGATGACGTTCTCGGCATGATCATCCTCGGCAAGAAGCCAGGCGAGGTGAGCGAGAAGGAGCTCGCGGCGATCGAGCTGCGCGGGTAGGCGGCGCGGCTCCCTGGCCGCCCGCGGCGTCAGCCGATCCGGTGGAAGGTCGGAGCGAGGGCCGGGTAGAGGTCGCGGTATAGCGCGTGCGCCTCGGCATACCGGTCGGCATCGACGCCCGGTGCGGCAGCCGGTGTGGCGCGGACCCAGGCATCGCCGGCCGCCTCGACCGACGGGAACCAGCCGGCGCCCGACCGCGGCGAGGACGCCCGCACCGTAAGCGGCGCCCTCGGTCGTGCTGACCGTCGCGACCTCGGCTCGGAGGACATCGGCGAGGATCTGACGCCACAGCGGACTCGCCGTCCCGCCACCCGAGGCCCGGACCTGGTCCGGTGCCGGCATGCCGGCCGCGATCATCTGGTCGAGCCCGTCACGAAGCCCGAACGCGACCCCCTCGAGCACGGCGCGCGTCAGGTGGCGCCGGTCGTGACCGGCGGTCAGCCCGATGAACGCGCCACGAGCCAGCGGGTCCGGGTGCGGGTTGCGCTCCCCGGACAGGTAGGGCAGGAAGAACAGGCCGTCCGCGCCGGGCGGAACGCTTTCGGCCGCCGCCGTCAATCGCCCGAAGTCCTCGCCGGGCGCCAGCGCGTCACGGAACCAGCGCAGGCTGCCGGCGGCCGACAACATCACCGTCATCATGTGCCACCGACCGGGCACCGCATGGCAGAACGCGTGGACCTGGCCAGCCGGGTCGCGCAGCGGCGTCTCCGTCGTCGCGAATACCACCCCTGACGTCCCGATCGACAGCGCCACCACTCCCGGCAGCGATCGCGCCGACACCGACGGCGTTCGCCGCCTGATCGCCGCCCCCGGCGACGACCGGGGTCCCGGCACGCAGTCCGATCGCCGTGGCCGCGGCCGCGGAGATGACCCCCGTGACCGCGGGGCCTTCGAAGCTCGGGGGCAGCCACTCCGGAGCGATCCGCAACGCCTCCAGCACCTCGGACGACCAGTCCCGTGCAGCGAGATCGAACAGCAGCGTCCCCGATCCGTCCGCCTTGTCGATCGCGTATTCACCCGTCAACCGGAATCGAATGTAGTCCTTTGGCAGCAGCACCTGTCGTATGCGCTCCCAGATCTCCGGCTCCTGGTCGCGGACCCAGACGAGCTTCGGGGCCGTGAACCCGGTGAGCGCGTCGTTGCCCGTGATGGCGATAAGCCGTTCCGGCCCGACCGCCCGGCGGATCTCGTCGCACGCGTCGGCTGTCCGCTGATCGTTCCACAGGATCGCCGGTCGGAGCACGGCTCCGGCCGAGTCGAGCAACACCGCACCGTGCATCTGCCCGGTCAACCCGACCGCGGCCACCTCGTCGCCGGCGATGGCGGCTTCCGCCAGGGCCGATCGGACGGCAGCCACGGACCCATCCCACCACAGCTGGGGGTCCTGCTCACTCCATCGAGGTTGCGGGATCTCGTAGCCGTACTCAGCCACCCCGCTGGCGACGACCACGCCCGCCTCGTCGATGACGACGGCCTTCGTCGCGGTCGTCGAGATATCAAGGCCGATGACGAACGCCATCGATGTCAGTGGTCGGCCGACCAGATCGCCCGGTTGACGACGTTCTCCAGCGCCTCCTGGCTGCCGGACGTGCGACGTGGCGCCATGGACCCTTCGGCGACGCGCGCCTCGAGGTCCGCGAGGCTCAGCGTGCCGCCGAGGATCGCGGCCCCCAACTCGCCGTCCCAGCCCGAGTAGCGGTCGTCCTTGCGCTCCGCGAGCTCACCGCTCTCGATGAGGTCCGCGGCGATGAGCAGAGCCCGGGCGAGCGTGTCGAGGCCGCCGATGTGGGCATGGAACAGGTCGGTTCGGTCGATGCTCTGGCGGCGCAGCTTCGCGTCGAAGTTGAAGCCTCCCGGCGCGATCCCCCCGGCGCGGAGGATCTCGTAGATCGGCATGACGAGGTCTTCGACCGAGTTCGGGAACTGATCGGTGTCCCAGCCGTTCTGGGGATCGCCGCGGTTGGCATCGATGCTGCCGAGGATGTCCAGTGCGGCCGCGAGGGCGACCTCGTGATGGAAGCTGTGCCCGGCGAGCGTCGCGTGGTTCGCCTCGATGTTGGCCTTGTACTCGCCCTCCAGGCCGTGGCGGACGAGGAAGCCGTGGACGGTCGCGACGTCGTAGTCGTACTGGTGCTTGGTGGGTTCCATCGGCTTGGGCTCGATGAGGAGCTGGCCGCCGAAGCCGATCCGATGCTTGTGCTCGGCGACGAGGTGCAGGAAGCGGGCGAACTGATCGCCCTCGCGCCGGAGGTCGGTGTTCAGCAGGGTGTCGTAGCCTTCGCGACCGCCCCACAGCACGTAGTTCTCCCCGCCGAGCCGCTGGGTGACCTCGAGCATGTGCTTGACCTGTGCCGCGGCGAACGCGAACACCTCTGGATCGGGGTTCGTGGCCGCGCCAGCCTGGTAGCGCGGGTGGGTGAACAGGTTCGCCGTTCCCCACAACAATCGGACGCCGGTCCGTTGCTGGTACCCGGCGGCATCGTCGGTCAGGGCATCGAGGTTCGCGCGAAAGGACGAGAACGTGTCGCCCTCGGGCGCGACGTCCCGATCGTGGAAGCAGTAGTAGGGCGTGCCGAGCTTCGTGAAGAACTCGAATGCGACGGCCATCTTCCGACGTGCCGCCTCCATCTCGTCACCCGGGTCGCTGAGCCATGGCCGGTCGAGCGTCCCCACGCCGAACATGTCGACCCCGGGCCAGGCGAACGAGTGCCAGAAACAGACGCCCGGCCGGAGGTGGTCCTCCATCCGCGTTCCCGAGGACGAGGCGGTCGGGCTCATAGACCTTGTAGGCGAGCGGATCGGTCGATCCGAGTCCCTCGAATCGGATGGGCGCGGTCACCTCGACGAAGAATGGTTCAGCCACGCCCGATGCCTCCTGCTGCTGCGTCCGTCGTCGATCCACGCCGGCCCCGTCCGCGCTCTCGATTCGCCGTCTGCAATGTATCACCCGGTATTTGTACGAGGGAAGTACAAACGTCCGACAGGGGCCGCGGGCGCCCGCTCCGGTGCCCGGTGTAGCATCGGCGGCGTGAACGACGACGATCGGCGACGCGACGAGCAGACCCGAGCCCGCGGGTTCTCGACGCGAGCCATCCGGGCCGCATCCCGCACGCCTCGGGTGGACCAGCGCGCATCGAGCGTGCCGATCTACCAGTCCGCCACGTTCACCTCGGCCGATGCGCGGGAGCTCGGCGACATCACCGCCGATCCGCGCTCCGGATACTCGTACTCACGGATCTCCAACCCGACGACCTCGGCGCTCGGCGCGGCCTACGCCGAGCTGGCGTCGGGTGAGGCCGGGATCGCGTTCGCCTCCGGCATGGGCGCCATCCACGCCGCCCTCGCCTCGCAGCTGAAGGCCGGCGACCGGGTCGTGGCGCCACTGGCCGTCTACGGCTCCACGCGGACGCAGCTCATCGAGACCTTCGCGCGTTTCGGCGTGCGGGTCGATTTCGTCGACATGACCGACAACGCGGCCGCCGCGGCCGCGATCGCCGCGGCGCCGACCCGCGTCGTCTATGCCGAGACGATCGCCAACCCGACGACCGTCGTGACCGACCACGGAACGGTCGCCCGCCTCGCGCACGAGCACGGCGCGACCTACATCGTCGACAACACGTTCGCCTCGCCGTACATCTGCCGGCCGCTGGAGCTCGGCGCGGACCTGGTCGTCGAATCGGCGACCAAGTTCCTGTCCGGCCACAGCGACGTCATCGCCGGGGTCGTCGCGGGCCGCGCGGACCTCATGAAGCAGGTTCAGAAGGTCCAGATCGACACCGGGGCCACCATCGGCCCCTTCGATGCCTTCCTCGTCCTGCGCGGGATCATGACCCTGGCGGTCCGCGTCGAACGCCACGCCCGAACGGCGGTGGCACTCGCGGGCTGGCTCGAACGTCAGGACGGCGTGCAACGCGTCCTCTACCCCGGTCTCCCGAGCCACCCCCAGCACGACGCGGCCATGCGCCAGTTCCGTCCGGGTGTCGCGGGCGGGATGCTCGCGGTCGAGGTGGCCGGCGGACGCGAGGCCGGCCGCGCGATCATCGATGCGCTGACCCTGACGGAGCTGACCGCTTCGCTCGGGAGCGTCCACACGATGGTCGTCCACCCGCCGTCGACGTCACAGCGCCAGATGTCCGACGCCGAGCTCGCCGACGCCGGCATCACCCCGGGCTTGCTGCGGATCTCGGTGGGCCTCGAGGACCTCGAGGATCTCCAGGACGACTTCGCGGCCGCGCTGGCGGTCGCGCGTGACGTGACCGGAGCGGTCGAGCAGCCCGCCGTCGGCGTCTAGGGACCTCGCATCGTGGCGTCTCCGGCCGCTGTTCGCGCGGCCCCGGCCGCCGGCTCGCCGACCAACCCACTGGCCCAGCTCGGGCAGGGGCTGTGGCGGCTCCTGACGTCGGTCGACTTCGCCGTCATCCAGATCATCTTCCTGTCGATCCTCGCGGTCATCGGGATGACCCTCCAGCAGCTGCCCGACTTCGCGTTCCGCTCGCCCGGCGACTACGCCACGGCGATGGACGAGATCCGCGCCCGCTATGACCCGGTCCTCGGCCCGGCGGCGGTCGGCGTGCTCGAGCGGCTGGGCGCCTTTGCGATCTTCAAGTCCGCCATCTTCGGGATGGCCCTGGTCGTCCTCGTCATCTCGATCATCGTCTGCACCCTCGATCGGACGCCGCGGCTGTGGCGGGACGTGTCGTCGATCCGGGTCGCCCAGCCGGAGCCCTTCTTCGACCCGAGCCTGCCGGACCGCGCGGCGATGTCGGGGGTCGGTGCGTCCGACGTCGCGCGCGTCGTACGCGGGCGTGGGTTCCGGGTGCGCGAGGCGACCGACGCCGACGGCACGCGCCATGTCTACGGCGATCGCCACCAGTACACGAAGATGGCGACGCTCTTCACCCACCTCGGGCTGATCCTGTTCCTCGTGGCCGCGGCCGTGACCTCGCGCTTCGGGGACGAGCAGGGATTGGTCGTCCCGGAAGGGGAGGCGCTGACCGTCCAGCCGATCGGCACGCCGGGCCTGCTGCTCGTGAAGAACCTGGGCTTCGAGGCGCCTGGCTTCGAGACCGGCATGCCGTCCGACTTCACGACGGACCTGGCCGTGTTCCAGGACGGTCAGGAGATCGCCCGCAAGACGATCCGGGTCAACGACCCGCTCGCCGGTCGGTGGCTACACGTTCCACCAGAACGGCTTCGGGCCGGCGCCACACCTCGTGATCCGCGACGCCGCGGGCAAGCCGCTGTGGGACGCCCAGGTCCCCATGACCGACTCGGCGGCGGGCTCGCCCTACGTGACGATGGCCGTCCCCGGCCGGGATTTCGGGCTGCAGCTGCTCCTGACGCGGGACGACGAGGGCCGGGGCGTCGTCCTCGTCCTGCCGTACCGCATCCTCGGGGAGGGGGCCGACGGCCCGATCGTCGAGAACCTGACGGCCGTGACCCTCCTGCGCGGCGACACGCGGGTGTCGGACGAGCTCGGCGTCTCGCTCGAGCTGACCGACTTCGGCGAGTACACCCTGCTCATCGCCAAGCGCGACCCGGGGCAGGGCATCGTCTGGCTGGCGTTCGCGTCGCTGATCACCGGGATCGCGATCACGTTCTACCTGCCGAGGCGGCGGATCTGGGCGCGCATCAAGCCCGATGGTCAGGTCGGCCTGGTCTGGCGCGCGGACCGGTACGTCGACGCCGAACGGGAATTCGGACGGTTGCTGGACGACCTCGTGGCGGCGCGACGACCCGGCTGACCATCCGGCCAGCGCGTAGCCTTCAGGGACGCATGGCGTCCCTCCACGACCTCCACCGCGCGCTCTTTCCGACCGCCCGTCCACTCGGGGCGACGGACCTCGCGCCCGAACGCGCGGAGCGCGAGGTCGGCTGGGTCCGGGTCCTGAAACCGCGAGTGCCGGCGTTCGAGGCGCTCGAGACAGGCGACCTCGCGATCATCCCGGGCGCCGCGCTCGCCGTCGTCGCGCCGAGGCCCGCCCAGGTCGAGGAGCTCGCCGTCGCCCTGGCCCGTGCCCGCGTGCCGGCCGTCCTGCTCGTCGAGGGCGAGACCGGCGGCGAGGTGCTGGCGGCGCTCGGCGAAGCCGTGACGGCGGCCGGGCTCACCGCCCTCCAGCTGGGGCGGATGGATCCGGTGGCCCTGGAGCGGAGCGTGATCGGGTTCCTCGTCAATCGTCGCGGCGGAGCTGGACCGCCGCGCGGCCGACCTCGAGGCGCAGCTCGCGCGGTTCGCGCTGCTGGGCCGCGGCCTGGACATGCAGGCGGCGACGATCGGCTCGTTCCTGGGGCGCGCGGTCGTCATCGAGGGACGGCGCGGCGACCCGATCGCCGTCCACGCTCCGGCCGATGTCCCGTCCGCGGCCGCCGCGGTCGCCCGCTACCTGGCACGACCGTCGGGCGGGGCGGCGCTGCGCGTCGAGATCCCGGCCCCGGCCGGCGAGCCCGGTACGGGCGGTCGCCTCGTGCTGCTCGGGGACGAGGCGCCCAACGAGCTGGAACGGATCGCGGCGGACCGGATCGTGGCCCTGCTCGCCCTGGAGCTGTCGCGCGACGCGGCCGTTCGCCAGGCCCGCGACGAGACCCGGCGCGGCGAGCCGTTGCCGGCCGACGGCCCGCCCTGGGTGGTCATGCTCGCGAGCCAGCACGCGGCCGACGGCCCCGACGACATCGCCGCCCGCGAGGAGACTCGGAGCGAGCTGCGGCTGCTGATGTCGCCGCGTCGGCTCGTGCTCCGCGGCAGCTCGGAGAGCCTGGAGCTGCGGCTCGTCGCGGCGGCACCGACGGACGATCCGGGCGGCCTCGCGACGGCCGAGCGCCTGGCCACGTTCCTCGGCCGCACGGTCGCCGTCTCGCGGCCCTTCGCCGAGCCCGGAGCCCGACCGGCGGCGGAGGCGGCCGCCCGCGCGACCCTCGAGGCTGCCGACCTCCTGGCCGATCCTCCCCGGGTTGTGCGCGCCGCACGGTTGCCGGCCTATCTCCTGATCGGCAACGTGCGCAACCTGCCGGACGGCGTTCGCCAGGCACGGGAGCTCCTCGGGCCGATCCTCGTCGGCCGGCCGGAGGTGCAGCACGAGCGCCTGGAGACGTTGCGGGCGGTGCTCGGTTCGCCGAGCCTGAACGAGGCGGCCTCTCGTCTCGGG
This sequence comes from uncultured Chloroflexia bacterium, assembly GCA_963850555.1. Classification (GTDB taxonomy): domain Bacteria; phylum Chloroflexota; class Limnocylindria; order Limnocylindrales; family CSP1-4; genus SPCO01. The sequence continues at coordinate 27,976 of CAWKLT010000016.1, forward strand.
GTCCATCGCAACACCGTGGCCTACCGCGTCTCGCGCATGGAGGCCCTCGCCGAGTGGGATCTCGCCGACCCTGAGCTTCGCTTCGCGCTGGAGCTCGCCGTCCGCGTAGTGCAAAACGCACAAGCCTGAACGCCTTCGGGCTGCGTCGCCGACGACTTCGGTCGCTGATATGCTGGCGACTGACGGCGAAATCGGGCGCGATTCATGCGCCATGCACTACTTCGTCACCGGATTCCGCCCCAGACGGACCGACGTGCAGGAGACCACATTGACCGCTCGACACGAGGCGATCTCGGATATCGCTGCCCATCGCGTTGCCAAGACGCAGGACTACCTGGAGCAGGCCGGAGCCGATATCTACGGCCAGTACGTGTTCCACGAAGAGGCACAGCGCCAGTACCTCGCCAAGCCCATCTTCAAGAAGCTGCGGCGGACGATCGAGGGACATGAGCCGTTCGACCGGGCCATCGTCGACGCGGTCGCGCACGGGGTGAAGGAGTGGGCGCTCGCCCACGGGGCGACGCACTACACGCACTGGTTCGTCCCGATGACCGGCTCCACGGCCGAGAAGCACGACTCGTTCCTGACGCCGATCGGCGACGGCCAGACGATCACCGAGTTCTCCGGCCAGAACCTGGTGCAGGGCGAGCCGGACGCGAGCTCATTCCCGTCGGGCGGCATCCGCGCCACGTTCGAGGCGCGCGGCTACACCGCCTGGGACGTCACCTCGCCGATCTTCCTCCAGGTCGAGCCGAATGGCGTCACGCTGACGATCCCGACGGCATTCGTGTCGTTCACCGGCGAGGCGCTGGACCACAAGATCCCGCTGCTCCGGTCGCAGGAGGCGCTCGGCAAGCACGCGCTGCGCGTGCTGCGCTGGTTCGGCAACAGCGAATCGAAGCGCGTCTTCACGAACATCGGACCCGAGCAGGAGTACTTCCTGGTCGACCGCCGGCTCGCCGAGCACCGTCCCGACCTCCTGCTCACCGGCCGGACCCTGTTCGGGGCCGCCTCGCCCAAGGGCCAGGAGCTGGAGGACCAGTACTTCGGCCCGATCCGCGAGCGGATCCTCGCGTTCATGATGGATCTCGACCGCGAGCTCTGGCGGCTCGGCATCCCGGCCAAGACGCGCCACAACGAGGTCGCCCCGGGTCAGTTCGAGATGGCGCCGGTCTACGAGCCGACGTCGGTCGGCTCGGACCACAACATGATCGTGATGAGCATGATGCGGCGGCTCGCCCCGCAGCACGGCCTGATGTTCCTCATCCACGAGAAGCCGTTCGCCGGCATCAACGGCTCGGGCAAGCACAACAACTGGTCGATGAGCACGGACGACGGGGAGAACCTGCTCGACCCGGGCAACGATCCCCACGCCAACGCCCAGTTCCTCGCCTTCCTCCTGGCGGTCATCCGGGCGGTCAACGTCCACGCGGACATCCTCCGCGCGAGCATCGCGGACGCCGGCCAGGACCACCGCCTCGGCGCGAACGAGGCGCCGCCGGCGATCATGTCGGTCTTCCTCGGCTCCCAGCTCGAGGACGTCATCGAGCAGCTCGAGCAGGGTCCGGCGTCCGCCTCCAAGCACGGCGAGGACCTGGAGCTCGGTGCCACCTCGCTGCCCGTCCTGCCCAAGGACGCGACGGACCGGAACCGGACCTCGCCGTTCGCCTTCACCGGCAACAAGTTCGAATTCCGCGCCGTCGGCTCGTCGGCGCCGATCTATTGGCCGCAGACGGTGCTCAACACGGCCGTCGCCGATTCGCTCGCGCAGCTGGCCGATGCCCTGGACGACCTGGAGCCCTCGGACTTCGAGGGCCTGACGACGATCCTGTCCGGCATCGTCAAGGAGAACAAGCAGGTCCTCTTCGGCGGCAACGGATACTCCGAGGAGTGGCACGCCGAGGCGGAACGACGCGGGCTGCCGAACAACCGCACCACCGTCGACGCGCTGCCGGCTCTCGAGTCGCCCAAGGCCAAGGAGCTCTTCTCGAAGTTCGGCGTCCTCTCGGAGCGCGAGCTGTCGGCCCGCCTCGAGATCTACTGGGAGCGCTACGTCAAGGTCCAGAACATCGAGGCGAACTGCGCCGTGGACATCGCCTCGACGATGATCCTGCCGGCCACCGCCCGATACCTGGGCGATCTGAACAAGGCGCCCTCGTCGCGCGGGATCAACGCGATCTGCGAGCGGGTGACCGGACTGGCCGATGCCCTCGTCGACGCGATCGCCGCCCTCGAACATGCGCAGCACAAGGCCCACGAGGCCGGTTCCGTGCAGGCCGAGGCGAGCGTCTTCGTGAAGCACGTGATCCCCGCCCAGGAGGCGCTCCGGACGGTCGCCGACGAGCTGGAGACGGTCGTCGCCGATGACCTCTGGCCGCTGCCCAAGTACCGGGAGCTGCTCTTCCAGTACTGAGGCCTCGGCCTCGCTCCGTCCCAGGAGGCCTACCAACGTGGCCAGCAGTCCCGAATCCAGTGCCAAGATCGAAGCGGCCCAGGCATCTGGGATCCGCTTCGTGCAGCTCCAGTTCACCGACATCATCGGCCACGTCAAGGCGGTCACGATCCCCATCCACCGGCTCGAAGAGTCGGTCGGGCACGGGACGTGGTTCGACGGCTCGTCCATCGAGGGCTTCACCCGGATCGCCGAGTCGGACCAGTACCTCATGCCCGACATGGAGACGTTTGCGGAGATCCCGTGGCAGCGCGGATCGGGACCGCGCGGGACCGCGCGCGTCATCTGCGACGTGTTCACGCCCAACGGCGAGCCGTTCGTCGGCGACCCTCGCTTCGTGCTGCGTCGCCAGGTCGAGCGCGCGAAGAACCTGGGGTACGTCGTCAACTTCGGCCCGGAGCTGGAGTTCTTCCTGTTCCGCCGCTCCGAGGACGGCTCGATCGAGCCGCTGCCGCACGATCAGGCCGGCTACTTCGACTTCTCGACCGACCTCGCGCAGGAGATCCGCCAGGACATGGTGGACGCGCTCGAGGCGTTCGGCATCAAGGTCGAGGCGGCCCACCACGAGGTCGCCGTCGGGCAGCACGAGATCGACTTCGAGTACTCCGATGCGCTCACGACGGCCGACAACGCGGTCACGTTCAAGTTCGCGCTCAAGGCCATCGCCCAGCAGCACGGGCTCTACGCGACGTTCATGCCCAAGCCGATCCACGGCATCAACGGCTCCGGGATGCATGCCCACCAATCGCTGTGGTCGATCGCGGAGGGGCGAAACGCCTTCGCCGATGCCACGAACCCATACGGGCTGTCCGATGTCGCGCGCTCGTACATGGCCGGGATCCTGGCCCACGCCCGCGGCATGATCGCCGTCCTCGCCCCGCTCGTGAACTCGTACAAGCGCCTCGTGCCCGGCTACGAGGCCCCGACCTACCTGACCTGGGGCCGCACCAACCGGTCCGCCCTCATCCGCGTGCCGATGGTGTCGCCCGGGCGCTCCGTGGAGGGCACGCGAGCCGAGGTTCGCTGCCCGGACCCGTCATCGAACACGTACCTGGCGTTCGCGGCGATGATCGCCGCCGGACTCGACGGCGTCGAGAAGAACATGGTGCTGTCCGACCCGGTGGAAGAGTCCCTGTTCGAGATGGACGCCACGCGGATCGCCGAGAAGGGGATCAAGGAGCTGCCCGGGACCCTGGGCGAGGCGCTCGACGAGCTCGAGCGCGACGACGTCATCCGCGAGGCCCTCGGCGATCACGTGTTCAGCCACTACCTCGAGGCCAAGCGCGCCGAATGGGACGAATACCGGACCCAGGTCAGCGACTGGGAGGTCGAGCGCTACCTCGACCAGTACTGAACGCCCTCAGGTCGGTTCGCTGGCGATCGCCGCGGTCCGGCCCTCGAGGCGGTCCGCGGCTGGCAGGACGGAACGGGCCACGACCAGCCAGGCGAGGGCGAGGGCGAAGGTCACGATGGCCGCGACGGCGATCGTGGAGGCGACGAGGAACACTCCGACGAGCAACGCCAACCCGGCCATGCGCAAGGGACGCGCGATCAGCAGCATCGCGGCCAGACGCAGCCGGCTCGCCAGGGAGTCGCCCCGTCGTACCGGATCCAGCACGATCGGCCACGCGATCACGGCGTAGATCCAGAGGATCGCGAGCCCGTACACGGCGCTGACCACGAGCACGCCGCCGACGGCCGTGCCGAGTGCCGCCCCGACCAGCAGGTCGACGACCAGCACCGCACCGACGGCCAGCTGGGCGACGCCCAGACCGAGCGCCAGCCACGGGCGACGCAGGACGGCCGCGAACTCGCCGAGGTCGGTGTGGCCGTCGCGCACCAGGGTCGTCGCGAGCGCCATGCAGCCCGCGGTCACGGGCACGAGGGCGATGCCCACGACCGCACCCCATGGCGTGTTGGCCACCGCCGCCGCGGCCACGATGAGGACGATCCCGAAGATGACGTTCGCCGGGATGAAGCTCGAGAAGTTGTAGTACAGGTCGAGCGCGCTCTGGCGCACGGTCCGGCCGAGGCCCGGCGGTCGCGACGTGGCTTCAGCCCTTGACACCGGACGCCGCGATGCCCTCGATGAAGTAGCGCTGGAAGAAGACGTAGAGGCACAGGATCGGGATGGTCGCCACGACCACGATCGCCATCAGCGGTGGCCAGTCGGTCTGGTAGATGCCCTGGAATTGGACGATGCCGAAGGGGAGGGTCCAGTGCTCGCGGACCGGCCCGAAGAAGATGGCCGGCCAGAAGAGACCATTCCAGGTGCCCTGGAACTGCAGGATGGCGACGGCCGCGAGCGCAGGCCCGGCCAGGGGAAGGATGACCTTCCAGTAGGTCTGGAAGTGGCCGGCGCCGTCGATCCGGGCCGCCTCATCGAGGTCGCGCGGGATGCCGAGGAAATACTGGCGGAGGAGGAAGATCGACGTGGCGCTGACGGCCAGGACCAGGAAGACGCTCAGATAGTTGGTCGGGTTCGACTTGGTGAAGCCGAGCCCATTCATGATCTGGTAGACGGGCACGAGCCGCAGCTGGTCGGGGATCATCAAGGTCGCGAGGACGACGAAGAAGATGATCTCGCGGCCCGGAAATCGGAGGCGCGCAAAGGCATAGGCGGCCAGGGAGCCGAGGATGACGTTCGAGATCGAAACCGCTGCGGCCAGCCCGAGACTGTTGATGAAGAGCTGCGGGAGCGTCGGATCCACCCGGCTCCAGACGTGCGCATAGGCGTCCAGATCCGGTGCCGCGGGCAGGCCGATCGCCATCGCCTCGGGCCGATCCTTGAGCGAGGTCACGATCGTCCAGACGAAGGGAACGAACATCAACAGCGCCCACGCCGTCAGCAGGATGTACGCCACACCCCGCCGCCAACCGCCTCGGCGCTTCGGAACGGCGACGGAACGGGGTGCCAGATCTGCCAGGGTCGTCATGTCCAGCCCTACCAGTTCGGCGTCTGGCCGAAGAACCGCCGCTGGATGAGCGTGAGGCTCATGAGGAGCACCAGCAGGACGATCCCGACGGCTGCGGCAAAGCCGAACTCGAAGCCGCTCCAGGACTGATACAGGAACAGGACCATGGTCGTCAGCGAGTTGGCTGGCGACCCGTCCTTGCCTCCCGCGATGAAGGCGGCGTCGAACATCTGCAGTGCCCCGATCACCGACACCACGGCCACGAAGAAGTGTGCCGGCCGCAGCAACGGGAAGGTGATCTTCCAGAACGCGCTCCACCAGTTCGCGCCATCGATGGCCGCCGCCTCATAGAGCTCTTGCCTGATCCCCTGTAGCGCCGCGAGGTAGAACAGCATCATCGTCCCCGACGTGGTCCAGACCAGCAGGGCCATGATCGACGGGAGGGCGGTCCCAGGCTCGTTCGTCCAGTTCGTGTTCGATTCGATGCCGAAGAAGCCAAGGACCGTGTTGATCAATCCTTGCGGTTGGGTCAGGAACGTGAACAGCACCACGATCGCCGCGGAACTGGCGATCGACGGGAAGAAGAAGGCGGCCCGGAAGAACGTCTGGCCGCGGATCCCCTGGTTGACGATCACGGCAAGGGCGAGGCCGAGCGCCATCTGTGCGGGGACGACGACGGCCGTCAGGAACAGGGTGTTCGGGATGGCCTTGGTGATGAAGACACGGTCGGAGAGCAATTCCTGGTAGTTCGCGAGGCCGACGAACTCACGGGCCCCTCGAATGCCCCAGTCAAAGAAGCTGATCACGAACGCATAGCCGATGGCGAAGATCTGGAGCACGAGGAACAGCACCATCGGGATCGCGATGAACGCAAGACCGACGACGGCCTCCTGTCCACGCTCGGTCCGAAGGCTGCCCCGCAGATCCCGCCCACGCGCGCTGGTGACGCTCGCGCTCACGCTGCTCTCCCGTCCGTGTAAGGAACGGCGGGGACGGGACGAGCTCCCATCCCCGCCGTCACGAGGTCGCGGTTACTGTGCGGCAGCCGCTGCCGCAGCGTCGGCGATCTCCTGCCCGGTGCCACCTTCGGCGATGACTCGAGTGAGCTCGTTGTTGAAGGCGGTCTGGATATCGCCGAAGTCCCGGCCGAACGCATAGGCCGTGCCATAGGCAAGCCCGGCGATGTGCGCATCACGCTCTGCGGGAGGATCGACGTCTTCGCGGGCCGGCAACGCCAGCCCCATGCTCGTCCACTTGCCCATGCCTTCGGGACCAGCAAGGTACTGGAGGAGCACCCAACCGGCCTCCTTGTTCTTGGAATCGACGCCCATGCCGTACGCGTTCGTGAAGTCGAGGTTGCCCTGCTGGGCGCCCTTCGGCAGTTCTGAGACGGCGTACTTGATGTCGGGGAAGTCGTTGTCGAGCGGCGGGAAGAGCCACGTGCCTTCCATGGTCATCGCGGCCTTGCCCTGGCCGAACGCTTCGCCACACCAGCCGGCGCCGAGCTCGGCGGGTGTCTGCAGCGTCTTCTCACTGTGGAGCTGGAGGTAGTAATCGATCCCCGCGACTGATTCAGGCGAGGTGATGGTCAACTCGGTGTTGTCCGCGTTGTAGATGCCACCGCCCGCCTGGTAGATGAAGGCGCCGACCCGGGGCAGTTCCGGACCGACGCACAGGCCTGCGACGCCATCCTTGGTGAGGGTCTTGGCGGCAGCCGTCAGCTCGTCCCAGGTCGTGGGCGGCTGGACGTTGGCAGCGGTCAGCAGATCGGTGTTGTAGAAGAGCGCGAGCGGGCCCGCGTCCTTCGGCAAGGCCGTAGGTCTTCCCATCGAGCTGGAAGACGGACAGCAGCTGGTCATAGAAGGGATCGGTGGTGAATTCGGGATTGCCCGCGAAGTACGGGTCGAGTGGCTCGAGCAGGCCGTCTTCCATCCACGCGTCGGAGAACTCCGCCTGGACGTAGAACACGTCCGGCGGCTCGCCCGCGCTGAACTGCGCGGTCATCTGGTCGATGTAGCCCTCAGGGATGGGCTCGTAGTCGACCTTGACGTTCGGATAGGCCGTTTCGAATGCGGTGATCGTCTCGGCGAGGAGCTTCTCCTCGGATTCGGATGAACGCCAGCCACTCAGGCGGACCTCGCCGCTGACCGCGGTCTCATCGATCGCGATGCCCTCGCCGGCCGGCGAGGCTGCGGCCGAGGCTCCCGGGCTGGCCGGGGTCCCGGTGGTGGAGTCCGGACTGGCGTCCGTCGAGCCGCTCGGCGAGCAGGCAGCAAGGACCAGGACAAGTCCTGAGGCGATGGTCAGGAATTGGCGATGCATGGGTCCGTCCTTTCGGGGAATGAGGCACGAGACCGCTCGGCGCGTTGAAACGTGGGCCGCTGGGGGCGGCCATTGCTGATTACAGAGTGGCCACAAAACCTTGCGTGCAGGTTTCGATGCTTCGACCGCCGGGTCGCAGATTCGTTGCGACGCCTGGCGGAAGGCCCACCCCGGTTCCGGCAAGATGGCCATGTGCCTGCCCTGCCGACGATCCACCCGATGCGCTCGCTGGGCCTGCTCTCGGTGGCCCACGCGGTCAACCACGCGTACGCGGTCCTGCTGCCACCGATCTTCCTCGCGATCATCGACGAGTTCGGCGTCACCGTGTCGGCCGTGGCCATCCTCGCCGCGGTGGGTGCCTTCGCGTCCGGGATGGTCCAGTTCAGCTATGCGGAACTGACCCGGCGCGTCTCCCGCCGCCGGTTGCTGGGCCTGGGCGGCATCCTGTTCGGGGGCGGGTTCGCGGCCACGGCGCTGGCGACGAACTTCGTGACCTTCGTGATCCCCAACGTCGTGTCGCGGATCGGCGGCTCGCCCCAGCACCCGGTCGGGAACGGCCTGCTCGCCGAGCAATTCCCGCCGGCGCGGCGCGGGTTCGCGATCAGCGCCCACATCGCCGGTGGGAACCTGGGCACGGTCGTCATCGCCATCGTCGGGACGCCGATGCTGGCCGTGCTCGGGTGGCGCGGCGTGTCCGTCGTGTTCGGCGTGCTCGCGATCCTCATCGGGATCAGCATCCTTGCCCTGATCCGGGAACGCGGCACGGACCGGGCTGCAGCCGTGGCCGGTGGCAGCAGCCGCGATGCGCTGCGGCGGGTCCTCGCGGACCGCAACCTGCGCTGGCTGTTCCTCACGTCCGTGCTCGGTGGCGGCGGGCGCGGCCTTGGCGTCGTGAACCTGTTCGTGCTGATCTACCTGACCCGCGTCCTCGGCTTCGATGACGCGATGTCCGGCCTGATGTACGGCGCACTGATCGTCTTCAGCGTGCCGATGCCGCTGCTCGCCGGCTGGCTTTCCGATCGATGGGGCCGCAAGCCGCTCATCATCGGTGCCTACCTCGGCGGCGCCATCGGATTCGGCGTGTTCATCTTCGCCGGGTCGTCGCTGGTCTGGCTCTGGGCGGGGATCGTGCTGATGGGCCTCTTCTCGTTCGCCGAATCGCCGCAGCTGCAGGCCCTGCTCGCCGACATCGCGCCGCCGGCCACGCGGGACGCCTCGTACGCCCTGTACTTCACGTTGGCCTTCGGGGTCGGGTCGCTTTGGACGGCGGTCTACGGCATCGTCATCGGCGCCCTGGGCGAACCGATCGGCGTTCCGGTCGTCTTCGGCCTGATGGCCGCCTCGTTCCTGGCCGCAGCCCTGGCCACGCTCCCGATCCGGACCGACGACCCCGGTGCGAGGACACCGGCTGGCATACTGCCGCCGAACGAGGCCTGACCGACGGGCCGCGCAAGGAGTGGCGTGGACGCGAGGATCCTGCTCGTCGAGGATGACCCATCGATCCGCGAGGTCACGGCCATCGGGCTGCGCAACGCGGGCTTCACGGTCGAGACGGCCAGCGACGGGCGTGAGGGCCTCGACCGCTTCGAGCGCGAGCCGTTCGACCTCGTCCTGCTGGACGTGATGCTGCCGCGGATGGACGGCCTGGAGGTCTGCCGCGCGATCCGCAGGACTTCCACGATCCCCGTCGTGATGCTGACGGCGCGGGCCGACACGCTCGATGTCGTGGTCGGGCTCGAAGCGGGCGCCGACGACTACGTGCGCAAGCCCTTCGAGGTCCCCGAGCTCGTCGCTCGCGTGCGGGCGGCCCTGCGACGGGTCGGCCGCGGACCGGAGGACGAGGCCGCCCAACTGCGGCTGGGACCGCTCCTCATCGACATCGCCGGGCGGACGGTGACGCGCGACGGACGGGACATCCCGCTCACGCGCACGGAGTTCGACCTGCTCGTCGACCTCGTTCGACATGCCGGCCAGGTGCTCGCCCGGGACACGCTCCTCGATCGCATCTGGGGCTACGACTACCTGGGCGATTCGCGGCTCGTGGACGTCGCGGTCGGACGGTTGCGCGCGAAGGTCGAGACCGATCCCGCGGCACCGGAGCTGATCCTCACGGTCCGCGGCGCCGGCTACAAGGCCAGTCGGTAGGGCGGGCGGCGACCATGTCGTGGCTGGGTGGGGTCCGGGCCCGACTGACGGCGTCGCTCGTCGCGGTCGTGGCACTGACGGCGATCGTCCTGGGCATCAGTGCGTCGGTCTTCGTGGACCTGCGCCTGCACGACCAGGTACTCCAGGCTGCGAACGAACAGGCGCGCTTCGACCTTTCGGTCGTCGTGCCGGAACGTCAGCTCCCGGATCGGCCGACACCGGAGGACATCAGGCTCAGCGGGCTCGCCGACACGTTCCGGCGAGGCGCCGTCGAGACGGTCGTCGACCTGGGCGGTGACGCTCGGTTCCAGTCGGACGAGCGCCTGGCCGGGCTCCTCACGTTGTTGCCCGAGGACATGCGGGCGCGTGTCGACCGGGGCGAGATCGCCTATGGCTGGCTCGACGTGGCGGGACAGCCGTCGCTCGTGGTGGGCGGCCGACCGGCCGGCGGCGGCCCGGCGTTCTACTTCGTCCGCAACGTCGCGGGCGTCAATGCCGCGATCGACCAGCTGCGCGTGGCCCTGGCCGTCGGGCGCCCTCGCGATGATCGTGTTCGCGCTCGTGATCTCCCGGCCCGTGGCGCGCAGCATCCTGGCGCCGGTGGAAGAGGCCGGGCGCGTCGCCGAGCGGATCGAGCGCGGCGACCTGTCGGCGCGCGTCCCGGTCACATCGCGCGACGAATTCGGGACCTGGGCCGAGCGGTTCAACCGGATGACCGGGGTCCTGGCGGACACGATCCGCCGCCTCGAAGCAGCCCAGCACCAGAACCGGCGGTTCGTCGCCGACGTGTCGCACGAGCTGCGGACGCCGCTCGCGGCCCTCGTCGCCGAGGCGTCGATCGTCGGCGACCATCTCGACGAGCTGCCCGCGGAGAGCCGCCGCGCCGCCGAGCTGCTCGTGGCCGATGTGGGGCGGATGCGGGCGCTCGTCGAGGAGCTCATGGAGCTGTCGCGCTTCGACGCCTCGGCGGAGGAAGTGGCGGTCGAGCAGGTCGACGTGGTCCGGCTGGTGCGGGCAGTGATCGCGTCGCGGCAGCCGACGGCCCGGTTCGATCCGCCCGCGCCATCGGTCGTCGTGGACACGGACCCGCGGCGCCTGGAGCGCATCCTCGCGAACTTCCTCGACAACGCGCGCGAGCACGCCGGAGCAACGGACGTGACGGTCGAGCTCGACGTGTCGGGCGAGGACCTCGTACTGGCCGTATCCGATCGCGGCCCGGGCGTCCCGGAGGATCGGCTGCAGCGCATCTTCGAGCGGTTCACGAAGCTCGATCCGTCGCGCAGCGGCGGCAGCAGCGGTCTCGGCCTGGCGATCGCAGCCGAGCACGCGGCGCCTGCTCGGCGGGTACCTGCAGGCGATGAACCGCGAGGGGGGCGGCCTCCGCCTCGAGCTCGTGGTGCCGGCGCCTGTGACCCGTTCGTTACACGACGGCGATGGCTCCGTGACCCAGGCGTTCGAGAGTGGGACTCCAACGACCACCACGAGGGAGTCCGCGCCATGATCCGCACCGGTCACCACATCCTCGCCATCCTTGCCCTTTCAGTCATCGCGATCGCCATCGTCGCCTGCGGGCCGACCGGCAGTCTCGGTACCGTCCCGCCGGTTTCCCGAACCCCGACCCCGTCCGTGGATCCGGGCCCGCCGGACATGACCCCGGAGCCCTCGGCCGACCCGTCCGTCGACCCGTCGCCATCTGCGCCCCCCAGCCAGTCGCCGGGGAGCCCGACGGCGACGCCCAAGCCCACGCCTACCCCGGCCCCGGCCGACACGATGGTGATCCGCGCCTACTTCGTGCTCGACGGTGACGTCGGTGTCGAAGGGCTCGTGCCCACCCTGCGCGAAGTGCCCGAGACGACGGCCGTTGCCCGTGCCGCGATGGACGCCCTGCTCCGTGGCGAGATCCTGGCCGACTACGACGACCTGGCATCGGCCATCCCCGCCGGCACGCGGCTCCTCGGGCTGTCGATCCGCGACGGGATCGCGACCGTCGACCTGTCGCGCGAGTTCGAGTCGGGTGGCGGGAGCGCCTCGGCGTTCTACCGCCTCGGCCAGGTCACGTACACGCTGACCCAGTTCCCGACCGTGCGGGCCGTGCTCTTCCAGGTGGAGGGCCAGACCGTCACGACGTTCGGCAGCGAGGGCATCGTGCTCGAAGGGCCCGCAGGCTCGCGACGACTTCGAAGACCTCCTGCCCTCGATCTTCGTCGACCGGCCGGCGTACGGCGCCGCGGCCGGCAACCCCGCCAGGATCACCGGCAACGCCAACGTCTTCGAGGCGAGCTTCCGGATCGCGATCCTCGATGGGTCCGGCAAGACGCTCGTGGACGAGCACGCGATGGCCACGTGCGGCACCGGCTGCCGCGGGACGTTCGACGTCACCGTGCGCTACACGGTCCCGAGGGCGCAGTGGGGGACGCTGCGGGTGTACTACGGCTCCGCCCAGGACGGATCCCCGCAGGACGTCCGTGACTACCCGGTGTGGCTCACGCCGGCCCGCTGAATCCCGCGGTTGGGGCCCGGCAACGGCCCGGTGAGGCGGCATGGCCGCTTCGCCGGGCCGTGGTGTATCATCCGCAGGCTCTGTCGAACGAGCACCCTCGGTCGGGGCGTGGCGCAGCTTGGTAGCGCGTATCGTTCGGGACGATAAGGTCGGAGGTTCAAATCCTCTCGCCCCGACCATCTCCGTTCCTACCTGGATCCCTTTGGTGATGCCCGTGAATGCCATGGAAGCCACGGCCACAGACCTACGCGCCACCTCGGATGCCCTCATGCGGGATCTCGAGGTCCTGGCCGCGATCGAGGAGGAGAAGCGGACCCTCGCCCCGGGTGATCCGCGGATGGTCGAGCTCGCGCAGCGCGTCGAGGACGTCGCCCGTCGGGTGCTCTCCGCCACCGTCCGCCAACGACAGCTTACCGAGGTCGGCAGCGAGCAGGTCGAGGCGGCCGCGCCCGGAGCCCCGACCGCCTCCATCGACGAGACGCCGCGCGCGATCGCCGACATCCTCACGGAGTGGCGAGCCGCAGAGCGGCGGGCCGCCGCCGCGGAACCCGACTCAGCGGAAGCGGCCGAAGCCGGCGCCCTCGCCGATCATCACCGCGAGGAGTATCGACGGGCCCTGGCGGAGCGCCAAGGGTCGCGCTGAGGGTCCGCTTCCCGCGCGCCCGACATATCACGGTTGCGACCGGTGCCTCGTTGATGCGCCTGCAACGCTCGTCCGTCTACCGTCGGTGGTGATGATCCAGACGCTGTGACCGCCAGGTAGGACGTGCGACCGATCCTGATCCTGAATCCGCGCAGCGATGCCCAGTTCGTCGCGTTGGTCTCCGAGCTGATGACTGATCCGCTGGACCAACCATCGGCTCTTCAGGCGGGTCTGCGCGCCCGATTTCCCGACGCCGTCGTGCGTCGACGCGAACTGAGCTCCGAGCCCACCGAGGTATGGTATGTGTACCGGGATGGCCGCTGGACGCCAGACTGAACCATCTCGCGGCTGGAGGGGCACTCATGCCGGACGACCTCGAGAGCGACATCCAGGCAACGGCCGAGGACATCACGGCCGACGCCGACGTCCTGCAGACGATCGAAGCTGAGAAAGCGGCGACCGACCCGACCGACCCCCGAGCCCTTGAGCTTGCCGCCCACGCGGTCGAGCTGGCGCGCGGGATCGCCACGAAGACCATCATCGAGCACGAGCTGGTCGTCGAGGCCGCCCAAGGACCCACCGCCGAACCTAGCGAGTCCTGACCCGGGATCGCCGCCCGCGGCAGGCCGGGGAGCGCCTGGCGGTCGGAGCCCGGACGGGCGTCGCGGCGCTGCTAGCATCGCGGCCACCATGTCGGACAAGGCCTACGACTACATCATCGTCGGCGGTGGCTCGGCGGGCTCCGTGCTCGGGAACCGGCTGTCGGCGGATCCCTCGACGCGCGTCCTCGTCCTCGAGGCCGGTCGCTCCGACTGGCGCATCGACCCGTTCATCCACATGCCGGCGGCGCTCACCTTCCCGATCGGGAGCCGCTTCTACGACTGGAAGTACGAGTCCGAGCCGGAGCCGTTCATGCACGGCCGGCGGATCCACCACGCCCGCGGCAAGGTCCTCGGTGGGAGCAGCAGCATCAACGGGCAGATCTTCCAGCGTGGCAACCCGCTCGACTTCGAGCGGTGGGCCGCCGATCCCGGCATGGCGACCTGGGACTTCGCCCATTGCCTGCCGTACTTCAAGCGGATGGAGACGGCGCTCGCGGCCGCGCCCGACGACCCGTGGCGCGGCCACGACGGACCGCTGGTCCTGGAGCGCGGCCCCGCGACCAACCCGCTGTTCACGGCCTTCTTCGAGGGCGTCCAGGAAGCCGGCTATCCGCTGACCGAGGACGTCAACGGGTATCGCCAGGAAGGCTTCGCGCCATTCGACCGCAACATCCATCGGGGCCGGCGGCTGTCGGCGGCGCGGGCCTACCTGCACCCGGTGATGGGCAAGCGGAAGAACCTCGAGGTCCGGACGCGGACATTCGTGACGAAGGTCGTCTTCGAGGGCTCGCGGGCGGTCGGCGTCGAGGTCGCCAGGGGCCGGGGCTCGGAGCGGATCCTCGCGGGGGAGGTGATCCTCGCGGGCGGTGCGTTCAACACGCCCCAGCTGCTGCTCCTCTCCGGCGTGGGCCCGGTCGGCCGACCTGGCCGCTCACGGCATCGACCTCGTGGCCGATCGACCCGGGGTCGGGCAGCACCTGCAGGACCACCTCGAGGTCTACATCCAGTTCAAGAGCCTGCAGCCCGTGTCCATGCAGCCGTCGGCCACGCAGCGCTGGCGCCGGCCGTTCATCGGCGCGCAGTGGCTGTTCCTGCGCAGCGGACCGGGCGCCACGAACCACTTCGAGGGCGGCGGCTTCGTCCGCTCGAACGATGACGTGGCCTACCCGAACCTCATGTTCCACTTCCTGCCGCTCGCCATTCGCTACGACGGATCGGTCGGGACGCCCGGCCACGGCTACCAGGTCCATGTCGGACCGATGTACTCGGACGCGCGCGGATCGATCGAGCTCAAGAGCACCGACCCGCGCGACCACCCGGCGCTGCGCTTCAACTACCTCTCGACCGACCAGGATCGGCGCGAATGGGTCGAGGCCGTCCGCGTCGCCCGCCACCTGCTCAACCAGCCGGCGATGGCGCCCTACAACGGCGGCGAGACCTCCCCCGGGTCGGGCGTGGAGACGGACGACGAGATCCTCGACTGGGTCGGGCGCGATGCGGAGACGGCGCTCCATCCCTCGTGCACGGCGCGCATGGGTGTCGACGACCTGTCCGTACGGATCCGCTGACCATGCGCGTCCACGGCACCGAGGGCCTGCGGGTCGTCGACGCCTCGGCGATGCCGTACGTCACGAACGGCAACATCTACGCGCCGGTGATGATGCTGGCCGAGAAGGCCGCGGACCTCATCGCCGGGAACGCGCCGCTCCCCGCCGAGCCGCTGCCGTTCTATCGCCACGGGGTGTCGCCGCCGCCGGTCTGATCCCGGGCGTGGCCGGTCCGGTCGTCGAGCGCCCCCGACATCGTCATGCGTCGCATGCGGACCCGCCATGTGTCGTCGTGAGGAGGCGGGCGGTTGTCCGCTGGCAGGGCGCCCGCGTGCCCCGAGTATCGGGTCATCGCCTCCTCCCACGCCCCCCTTGACGACACCGACCCGAAAGGAACCCACGGCATGGCTCTTGCCCGCATCCCCGCCCACGATCCATCGACCCCGCTCGACGTCGCCGGCTTTGCCGCCGGCCTGGTCGGGACGGTCATCCGCCCCGAGGACCAGGCCTACGACACGGCTCGCCTCGTCCACAACCGGGCGGTCGATCGCCATCCATCGCTGATCGTCAAGGCGGCCAGTGCCGCCGACGTCGCGCGGACGGTCGTCTTCGCCCGAGACGCCGGACTCGAGCTCGCGATCCGTGGCGGTTCGCACAGCCTGGCCGGCTTCGGCACGAGCGAGGGCGGGATCGTCCTCGACCTGAGCGGCATGAAGGGCCTGCACATCGACCCCGAGCGGCGCCTCGCGTGGGCCCAGGCGGGCCTGACCGCGGGCGAGTACACCGCGGCGGCGGGTGCCCACGGGCTCGCGACGCCATTCGGTGACACCGGCAGCGTCGGCCTGTCCGGCCTGACGCTCGGCGGCGGCATCGGTTGGCTCGTCCGCAAGTACGGCCTGGCGATCGATGCGCTCGTCTCCGTCGAGATGGTCACGGCCGAGGGCCGCGTCATCACCGCGAGCGAGGAGGAGAACCCCGACCTGTTCTGGGCCGTCCGCGGCGGCGGTGGCAACTTCGGCGTGGTGACGCGCTTCCAGTTCCGCCTCTATCCGGTCGGCATGATCTTCGGCGGCGCGCTGTTCATGCCGCCGACCCGCGAGGTCCTGCGCAGCCTCGGCCCGATCGCGGCCAGCGCGCCGGAGGCGCTCACGACGATCTCGATCCTCATGGCCGCTCCGCCCGCGCCGTTCATCCCGGCCGAGCTCCACGGCAAGCCAACGCTCGCGATCATGTTCGTCTTCGACGGCGACGCCGAGGCAGGGCAAGCGGCGATCGAGCCGTTCCGCCAGGTCGCCACGCCGATGGCCGAGCTCGTCATGCCGATGCCGTATCCGGGCATCTACGAGATGCTCAAGGACGCCGAGAACCCGGGTCCTGCGGCGCACCGCTCGCTGTTCCTCGACACGCTCGACGACGCCGCGATCGACGCGATCATCGAGCACAGCGCGACCGCGGCCTCGCCTTCGACGATGACCCAGATCCGGATCCTCGGTGGCGCGATGGCCGCCGTGCCGGCGGGTGCCACGGCGTTCGCCCATCGCGACGCCGGGGTCATGGTCGTGATCATCACGCCGTACGAGGACGTCGCCGAGGGTCCGACCCACCAGGCGTTCACCCAGGCCTTCTACGAGACACTCACGCCACGCGCGACCGGCGTCTACGCGAACTTCCTCGAGGAGGAGGGCGAGGCCCGGGTCCACGAGGCGTATCCCGAGCTGACCTACCGCCGCCTGGCCCAGGTCAAGCGCGACTACGACCCGACGAACCTCTTCCACCTGAACCAGAACATCCGCCCCGCCCCCGAGGCCTGACGGCTTCGCCTTTGCTCCGCGTTTTCCGGCGCCGGCGCTCTCCATCGGAGGCGCCGGCGCCTCCGCATCCGCCCTGCCACGAGCTAGCCGCGGGGCCCCGCTCAGGGGTCCTGCGACAGGACGACGACCCCATACGGCCCGACCGAGACGAGCGCGCTCTGGTCGAAGCCGTCCCTGGGGTCGTCGTCCGTTTCGGTGTCGAACGCCTCGTGACCACCGAAGTCCGCGGCGTAGTCCGGCGAGTCCGAGTTCAGGCGGACCCGCCAGCGACCCGCGGCCGGCAACCCCAGGCGCAGGTCGTCGACCACCCGGTCCGCGAAGTTGGCGACGACGACCACGTCGTCACCGGGTCCGCCGTCGTGCCAGCGGTGGTAGGCGAGGAGCTTCGCCTTCTCGTCGGTGCGCAGGATCGCGATGTGCTCGCCGCGCAGCCCGCGCGTGGTCCCGCCGCCGCCGCGCCGCAGCGCGATGAGGTCGTGGTGGAGGCGAAGGATCCCCACGTTGCTGCTGGCCTTCGACCAATCGAGTGCCACGGTGTCGTCGAACCAGCGATCCTCGAGCAGCTCCTGGCCCTGGAACAGCATCGGGATGCCGGGTGAGGTCAGGACGAGCGCCGAGCCGAGCGTGGCCCGCTTCTCCGACCACCAGCTCCCGGCGTCGCCGGGCTTGATCGCCTCGGGCAGGCGCACCCGGTCGTTCGCGACGTCGTCGTGCGACTCGGTGTAGATCACCCGGGTCAGCGGCGCGCCGCGTCCCTCACCGGTGATGGCCGCGACCACGTCCGCCACCGACCGCTCCCGGTCGTCGCCCGTCTCGAGGGACGGCCGAACCCCACGGATGAAGCGGATGTCCCACTGCGCGCCGAACCCGGCGCCACCCTTGGCCGTGGGCGTCACGAGCTTGGTGTCGTCCTGGATGTCCTCGGCGATCGTCAGCTTCCACGGCTGGCGTGCCCGGATCTCGTCGTTGATCCAGGCCATGAACGACCAGCCGTCCGGCAGCTCCGATGCCGGGTCGCCGGGGACGCCGTCAACCGTCCGGATGAACAGCGTCGCGTCGAAGCGCAGGCCGTCGCACTGGAACTCCTCGAGCCAGGTCAACGCACTGTCACGCAGGAACGTGCGGACCTCGCCCCGGCCGTAGTCGGGTCGAGTCGATCCCCACGGGGTGATCGCCCGTTCGTCGTTGTAGAAGTAGATCCCGCCGCCGCCGTTCGCGCTCCAGCCGTCGAACTGCCACACGTCGAGATCGGTCGGCCCCAGGTGGTTGTAGACGACGTCGACGATGACCGCGATGCCGTGCTCGTGCGCCGCCTTGATGAAGCGCTTGAACGCGTCGGGCCCGCCATACCCCGATTCGATGGCGAACAGGTGGGCCGGGTTGTAGCCCCACGAGACGTCGCCCGCGAACTCGAAGGGCGGCATGATCTGCACGGCGCTCACGCCCAGGTCGCGCAGATACGGCAGCCGCCGCGCCGCCCGATCGAAGTCCCCTCGTCGATCCGGCCCGGCGTTGAACGTCCCGACGTGGAGCTCGTAGATCACGAGATCGTCCCGGGCCGGCATCTCGAACCAATGGTCGCCCCAGTCGAACGCCGACGGGTCGTACACGACGGCGTTGCCGATCGAGCTCGTGACCTGCCGGGCATACGGATCGATCCGCCAGACCTCGTCGCCGTCCGCGGTCCGGATCCGGAAGCGGTACTCGTCGCCGGGTTGGACGCCCTCGACGTCCGCGGACCACGTGCCGCTCGACCCATCCCCGTCGCGGGCGAGCGCCGTTGCCTCGGGCGCCCAGGCGTCATAGCTCCCGGTCACGAGGACCGCCTCGGCGTGCGGTGCCCAGACCCGGAACGTCGTCCCGCCGTCGTACGGCAGCGCGCCCATCCCGGAGCGCGGCGAAGGGGCGACCGCCCTCACTTGGCGGGCAGGGTCTTGCCGAACTCGATCGCGCGCGCCAGCCAGCCGTCCAGCGCCGCATCGTCCGCGACGACATCGGGCGGGAGGGTCCCGTAGCCCTTCATCGTCCGACCGGGCATCGGGCTGAAGGCCGTCGCGCCCGGGAGGGTCAGGAGCTCGGCCAGGTCGCTCTCAGGGAGCCGGATCATCCACGTATCGGCGAACAGCCCGGTGACGAGGTTGCCGCCGACGAACAGCGCCGGATAGCCGAACATCTTGCGCCGCTGGGCCTCGGGAACGCGCTCCGCCACGGAATCGAACCGCGCGATGAGCTCGGGTGGTGATTTCTCGAACGACGGCATGACGCTCCTCGCGGAAACCTGGCGGCGTCGTGCCGCACCCCTAGCGTAGGCGCTCGGGGTGCCCTAGCGTGCGGCGGACCAGACCCTGAGATCGGTCTTGTAGGGCAGCACCAGGACGTACTTGCCGCCGAGCGTGGTCGGCTGGCCGCCGAGCTGGTTGCGCGACCGGCGCGGCACGAACTGACGCCCGAGCTCGCTGACCGTGATCGCCTCGCCCGGCCTCGGGCTCCGCCCCCAGACGGCATTCCCGTGCGGGTACAGCGGGTCGTGGACCATGGCCCGCGTGACCCGGAAGTCGTTCGTCGTGCCCGGGTCAGCCGTGGCCTCGAAGCCGCTCATCACCCAGGCGTGCCGGCCGCGCCAGACGAGCAGCCCGACCGGCCTGCCGGTGGCCTTGATGGCTTCGGCCGCGGTTCGCATGGCCTGCGCGAGCGTCCTCGTGCCGACGAGGCGGTAGGGACCGGCACCCAGGATGTTCAGGCCGGCTGCCCATCCGCGGACGCTGGCGCCCTGGCGCTGTCGGCCGTCGGGTCGCGACCCGCTCCAGGCTCGCGCGAGCTTCTGGAGCTGGAGCTGCCGTGCCGCCGACCGATCGCGACCGGGTTCGATCATGTTGAGCATCATCTGCATGCTCGCGCCGACACACTGGACGAAGTTCGTCTGTGCGACGAAGTCACCCTGGTCCGAGACGTCGAGCGTGTAGCGGGTCGCGCCCTGCGCGGAGACCGGCCCAAGCGCCACGAGCAGCGCACCGGCCAGGGCCAACGCCACGAGGTGACGGCGCGGGCGGCGCGAGCTCGGCTGGAAAGTCGTCATCACGTCAACGATACGTCGAGATGGCAAGAGGGGTTCTGCTCGTGCCTAGGCCACGGTTCACAAACCGGCCGCCGGATGCCTCAGATGCCCTCGATCCGGCGCGGTGCGAGCCTGGGCCCGTAGCGCGGTGGCGCCCAACCGCTGAGCTCGAGCAGCCGGATGACGAGCGCGCGCCGTCCCCGGTACGGCTCGAGGAGCTCCAGCATCCGGGCGTCATCCGCGCGCGGCTCGCCGGCGAGCACCCAGGCCACCAGGTTCGGGATATGGAAGTCGCCGACGCTCACCGCGTCGTCGTCACCGAGCGCCCGGACGGCCACCTCCGCGGCGGTCCACGGCCCGATGCCCGGTACGGCTACCAGTCGGGCGTAGGCCTCGGGCAGCGGCAGGTCCACGATCGCCTCGAACCACGCCGCCCGCGCCGCGACCGCGCGGATCAGCTCGGCCCGTCGCCGTTCCAGCCCGAGCGGGTGATAGGCGTAGTAGGGGAGCGCGGCCAGCGTCGCGGGCGCGGGCAGCAGCCGCAGGCCCAGATCCGGCCCCGGTGGCCGCGGGGCCGGCTCGCCGTGCTGGCGGACCAGCGCGTGCCAGACCCGATGGGCCTCCGTGCCCGTCACCTTCTGTTCGACGATCGCGGCGACGAGCGCCTCGAAGACCGCCTCCGTGCGCAGGGTGCGGACGCCCGGGAGGCGCCGCGCGAGCCCGGAGATGCGGGCATGATCGATGTCCGTCAGCGCCCCGGTCGGTGGTCGTCGCGGCTCCAGCCCGACGAGCCGGCCAGCGCGCTCCAGGACGATCTCCGCACCCGGACCCCAGGCCTCCGCCGTCAGGGCATCCGCGGCCACGGACAGGTGCAATGTCGCCGGCCCGGCGGCGGTCCGGGTCGTCCACCACGCCTCCCGCGAGGCGACCCGGATCGTCCGGTCGCCGTGGCCGCGGACGAGCGGCGACATCGTGCGAGCGAGGTCCAGGGGGCCGTCGAGCGGAAGCACGCGCCGGGTCATCCGGCGAGTCTGGCATGGTTTCGAAATGGTCCGCGGCAGGGGCGCAATCCCTGCTCCGAGCCGAACGATGGTACGGTTCACGAGACGTGCGACGCCCCAAGGTCGTCGCGATCGCTGCGCTCATCGCCGCGTTCGCCACGGTCGCCGTCCCCGGATCGGCGGGTTCACGGGCCCCCAGCCCGAATACGACCCCCTCTGCGGATCTCTTCGCTTCAGTGGAGATCGCGGCTGTCCGCGGGCCGGTGATGACGCCCCAGCCCCTCGATCCAGGGGCCCGATCTGACGGGAACCTGGACGACAGCTCGACATTGTTCGAGCCAGCTCTCAACGATGAGCCGCCGGAGGCTCGGCCAAAGGCTGCCCAGCCCAAGGCGCAGGCCGGGACCATCAAGAAGAACACCTGGCGACTCGACTCCAACGTGTCCTGGTACGGCCCGGGCTTCTACGGCAAGCGGACGGCCTGCGGTAAGGCCATGACCGAATCGCTCGTCGGCGTCGCGCACCGAACCCTCCCGTGCGGCACGAGGATCACCTTCAAGAACCCGTCGAACGGCCGCATCGTCACGGCCCCAGTGGTGGACCGCGGGCCGTACGTGTCCGGTCGCCAGTGGGACCTCACCGGCGGGCTGTGCCTGAAGCTCGGCCACTGTTACACGGGTTCGATCGCCTGGAAGTACGCGCGCTAGGGCGTCCTCGCACCAGCGTCGGCCGGTTCCCAGCCGTCTGGCGCTAGCTCGAAGCCCGCGAACTCGAAGGCCGGGCTGACGATGCACCCGACGAGCGTCCACGCCCCGAGCGGACGCGCAGCCTGCCAGGCGCCTGCCGGCACGACCACCTGCGGCACGCCCGACTCGTCGGTCGTCCCGTCCCCCAGTCGGTGGGTCGTGACCGGCGTTCCCGCGCCTGCCCAGATCCGAAGCTCGAGCGGGTCGCCGGCCGAGTACTGCCAGATCTCCGCGGCGTCGACCCGGTGCCAGTGCGAGTGTTCGCCCGCCGCGAGCAGGTAGAGGATCGCGCTGGCGCTCGGTCGCACACCGTCTTCGGACGGGGCGCGCCACGTTTCGGCGTACCAGCCGCCTTCCGGGTGCGGGGACAGGCCGAGATGCTCGATGACGGCCGTAGCCGGCGTGCTGGCCACAGGCGACTCCCTTCGCTGGGGTGGGGAACCTAGGCTAGCGGCTCCCCGCCCGCGCAGCTTCGACCAGGCGACGGGTCGCCGCGATCACCATGTCCGGACGGTCGATCTGGATCAGGTGGCCAGCGCCCCACGCCAGCTCGAAGTGGACACGTCCTGGCGACAGCGACTCGTAGGCCGCGATGATCGCCTCGGCGAATGCGTCGTTGGTGGCCGCGTCCACGCGTGGCTCCCCTCGAGGCGCTCGGAGGACTTCGATCGGGAGGCCAGCGACCGACGCCGCGCGCAGCTCCTGCTCCGACGCCGCCCAGTCGAGATCCTCGACCTGGGCGACGAGGGCACGAAGTCCGTCCATGTTCGCCTCGTACTCCGGCAGCAAGGCCGCCCCGAGCAGCGGATGGATCCAGTCCGTGTGGAGGTCCGGGTCGAAGGTGTCGACGAGGACCAGCCCGGCCACCTCGTCGCGATATCGACCGCCGAACACCCGGACATAGTCGCCGCCGTGCGAGTGCCCGACCAGCACGAATGGCGCCACCTCACCAGTGAGATCGAGAGCGCGCCGAAGGTCGTCCACGGTGTCCGCGAGGGTGTGCCGTCCGCGCGGATCGCTCGAGCCGCGTCCCGGCCGGTCGTAGGCGCAGGTGCGGGTCGTGGTCGCGAGCTCACCGAACACCGTGCTCCAGGAGCCCGCGCCGCTGCCCATCCCGGCTTCGAGCACGACCGTCGGCGAGCCCTCGCCTCGACAGTCGAGGTACAGCGACCGACCGCCGATGTCGACGCGCTCGCCGAGCGGCACGTACGGCGCCGGCAGGCTGTGAAGCGCGAGCCAGGTGGCCGGGCCCCCGGTTCGGGCGACGTCGATCGCGAGCGCGAGGGCGAGGCCCACGACGACCGCCAACGCGAGCCGCGGACGATCCGGGCGCGTGCGGCGCTGGTCGGCGGTCCGAGCGCATGCGCCTACCGTACCGGGGCAGTCCTGCGCAGGCCCGAGCGCGTGGATCGCCGCCGCGGTGGCGTCGGCGCGCCGACCCGTCAGGCCCAGCGCATGAGGTCGTGTGCTGCTAGCTGAAGGACGAAGAACTGGTCGATCGGTGACGCGCGGATGGCCCGCGGTGCCCAGGACGACGATCTTGAGCTTGCGGCTCGCCGACGGTGGAGAATGTCCGCGTGAACACGACCCGCTTGGGCTGCACTGGTCGACGAGAACGTAGGTTCACCGTGGTCGATCGAGGACGCCGTCGACGTAGACCCTGGCGCTGCCGTTGATATTGCTCCGCCGTGATAGCCAGGCCACCTGATTGCCCGTGAAGGTCAGCGTGGCGGACGCGTTCACTCGTGCTCGAGACCTTCGCCGTGCCGCCCATGTAACTGGTCAGGGTCGAGTGGCCCAGGACCCGGAGTACGTGATCGCGGTGCTCGTCTCCGAGTGGTTCTCGGCGCGGATCGAGCGGCGACGTCGCCCACGGGCTGACAGTTCCTGCGCCCAGTCGCGCGGTCGCGACCTGGAAGACGTAGTTCTTCGGCTGGATCGACCGGGACATCGAGGGCTGCCGGTCGTCGGGTAGCCGAGGATCGTGTAGGCGCCGCCGTCGATGCTCTGTCGGACGGCGTAGCTCGCGAACTTGCTGCCGGCCGTGTCCGCCCGGTCCACGTCAGGTGGACGATTGACCTTCGCGGAGACCGGGTTGCTCAGGGAATGGACCGGAGCGGACGGCCTGGCCGGCACGGTCGTGTCGAGCCGATGGTGTCGCTGACGATCGCCGAGACAGAACCCACCGACGTCCTTGAACTGGGCATAGACGGTCTTGGTGCCGTTGCCGGCGGGCAGCGTGAACGGTAGCGTCATCCCGGCCGTGTAGGCCTGCCACGGCACGCCCGCCAGGGTCGGAGGAGCCGACACGGACCTGGGTGACGTCACTGTCGGTGTTCGGGAAGGTCAGGGAGACGGCCGTGGTCTTGGTCCAGGCCGCCCCGCCGTTGACGAGGACCGTCCCGGTCGGTGCGACCGCGTTGAGCGTGATGCTGTCCGATGCCGCCGTGGACCAATTGCCCGCGGAATCCCTCCATCGGACGTAGACGGTCCGTGGGCCGTCGGCGCCGGCCGCGAGCGTCCAGGGGAACGACCCGGTGGGGCTGACGGAGATCGAGCCGGCCATGGTCGCCGTATTGGCGGCACGCGCCGACGGTCGCATCGCCGGCCACGCCGCTCAGGGTGACCGAAACGGAACGGGTGGTGGTCACGCTCGCTCCGCTCTGGATGGCGACCGAACCGGGATTCGGCCCGACGGTGTCGAGGGTGATCGTGTCGCTGACCGGCGAGGCCGAGGTGTTTCCGACGGCATCGACGAACTTCACGTACACGGTCTTGGTGCCATCGCCCGCCGTCAGCGTCCACGGGATGCTCGCCGCGTAAGGGATCGGCGTCGCCGCGGAGAAGTCCGTGGAGTTCGAGAGGAGGACGGAGTTGACGCCGCTGCCGGCGCCGTCGGCGGCGGTCAGGGTCAAGGTCACGTTGACCGGAGTTGGTCGCCGCCACGCCGCCGTTGATCGCGACGGTGCCGGTCGGCGCAGTCGTGTCGAGCGTGATCGTGTCGCTCGTGACGGCGGACCAGTTGCCGGCGGCGTCGCGCCATTGCGCGTACACCGTCTTCTGCCGCCGTCGCCACCGGTCAGCGTCCACGCGATCGGCGCGTTGTAGCTGAAGGTCGTGCCGGTGGTCAGCACGCCGCCGGTGGTCGCCGGCGAGTTCGACAGCCGCACCAGGCTCACGCCGCTGCCCGGGTCGGTCGCGGGAACGTTGACGGTGACGGCGGCCGTCGCCGTGAGGGCGGCCCCAGCGGCGATCGTTACCGTGCCGGTCGGCGCGGTCGAGTCCGTCGCGGCGATCGACATCTCGTTGTGGAGATAGAACTTCTGGTTGCCGGCGGTCGCGTTGAACAGATTGTTCGCGAGCACGACGATGCCGCTCGCGGCCGTGACGGTCTGCTTCGTGGTGGTCGGGTCGTCGATGGGGGTCTCGGTCGCGCTCCGGATGAACGGCGTTCCGCGCTGGATCGTCTGGTCCGCGGTTCCACGGAATACGAACGCGTCCGGGCCCGCTGAGGGGCGCGGACTTCACGTAGATGGCGCCACCACCGATGGGGGAGGTCAGGAAGACCCAGGCCGTGTTGAGCTGCTCGCTGACCGCCAGATGGGGTCGCGTGTTGCAGTCGCCGGCCGTGCCGACGAGGTGCGCAGTCCAGACGCCGGCGGTCGTCCGTCGGAAGAACTCGATGAGCGGCTGGCTGCCTGTTGGTGGCGCAATTGGCCGTGTCCTTGCCGGTCTTGCCGACCATGTACACGGTGCCGTCGCTGGTCGCCTTGAGGTTGAGGTGGTTGTCGGCGCTCTCGCTGGCGCTGGGCAGGAGGGTCGGCAGCTTCTCGATCGGACCAGTTCGCCTCGACGGTCGGGTCGGCACCGACGGCGATCACGGAGAAGTAGTAGCCGTCGTTCGCCGACCGCCGGCAGCTCGTCGTGGTCGCTCCAGGCGACCCCGACGCTTGTCGCCGAAGGCGATGACGCTGGCGATGTCGCCGTTGATGGACGCCGTCCTGACCGAGTTGCCGGCCTGCGTCGGGAGCTGGGCGGGCGGGCTCCAGGTCGCGCCCGCCGTTGTCGGAGATGCTGTAGCGCACCTGGTCTGCTGATCGCCCAGGCCGCCCACAGACGCCCGCTCGAGTCGCGATCGATCGTGACGCTGTAGGCGCCGCCGAGGATCGTCGGGGCGCCGGCGCCGGGCGGTATTCGGGATCGTCGACCGGGAATCCCGCGACGGGCGCTGTACGTGTTGGTGGCGGTGTTGTACGTGTACTTGAAGACCTTGATCCCGTCGTCGGCGGATCGGCGCCGACTGGTGGGATACGTCGAGGCGACCCAGAGCGTCTGGTCATCTCTCGTCCCACAGGTAGTCGCCGTGCGTCTGGTCCCTGGTATCGATCTGGACGGTCGTGTCGATCCAGGAGTGGGTCGCCTCGTCGAGTCGATAGATGCGGTACTCGGACTTGGGCGGTGGGGCTCGACTCGGCACGAACAGGAACATCCCGGCGAACCACTGGCCGTCCGTGTACCACAGCTTCGACTGCGGCTTGTCGCTCGTGCGGTCGGGAGGCGCCGCCGCCGTAGGCCTGGTCGCGGTAGCCGTTCGGTCACGGGCGTGGAGGCAATGGCGACGCTGGCGGCGAGCAGGCCGATCAGCGCGGCCACGGCCATGGAGGTGCAGCAGTCGGCGGCCGGCCGGTCGGACGGCCATGGGTCGGTCGGTAGGCAGGTGGCGGTCGAATAGCAACGCAGTCTCTCCCAGCAGCGTTTCGGAGATCAACGGGTGCCAGGAAAGTGGCGTCCCGGGTGGATAAGAGCGGGTCGGAGCATACCCCGCTTCGCATTTCGAGGGCCTTGCAGCGGCCGGCTGCGGCCGTGGTTCCGTTGCCGTGCGGCAACGGTTTTGCCATCGAGGGCGAGGAATCGACCGCTTCGCGCCCTCGACCGTCGGCGCGGGCGTCCGTGGTTCGCGACTGGCGGATCTCGCCAAAGCGCCCTACCGTACGGCATGTGCCGAAGCATCAAGACCCTCCGTCGCCCGGGCGAAACGGCGACGACGGGCGAACTGGAGGCCGCCGCCCGCCAGTACGTCCGCAAGCTCAGCGGCTATCGCGAGCCCAGCGCCCGCAATCAGGAGGCGTTCGAGGCCGCGGTCGCTGAGATCGCGCACGCGTCCCGTCACCTGGTCGAGTCGATCGGCGTACCCGTCGAGGAGGGTCCGAACCGCTGGACCCCCGGGAGCGGACAGGCCCGGACGCGACCGCGCGTCCTGGCGTGACCAGCCGGGCTGAGGCGACCAGCCCGGCCACCTCGGCACCTTGGTGGGTGCGCCCCGGCCTCGACATCGACGACGACGGCCGGTTGCGGATCGCGGGTGCGGATCCGGAGACCCTGGCCCGTGAGCACGGCACGCCGCTGTTCGTCTACGACCGAACACGCTTCGCGGAGCACGCTCGGCGCATCCAGGCGGCGTTCGCCGCGACCGGACTCCCGTTCCGGCTGCGCTTCGCGCTGAAGGCCAACCCGCTGCCCGAGGTCCTCTCGGTGTTTCGGGGCCTCGGGTCGCCCGGCACGCCGGAGAGCGTCGGCATCGATGCCTGCTCGCCGGGCGAGGTCCTGCGGGCGCTCGAGTGCGGATGGGCGCCCGACGAGATCAGCTATACCGGCACGAACGTGTCGGAGCGCGACCTGGACGTGCTCCTCGCCCACGGCATCCATTGCAACCTGGACGCGCTCAGCCAGATCGACCGATACGGCCGGCGGGCGCGGGGGTCGCGGATCGGGATCCGCATCGACCCGGGAGCGGGCGTCGGCTACAACGAGCATCTCGAGTACAGCGGCGCGCGGCCGATGAAGTTCGGGGTCGGGCTCGAGCGGCTGGACGAGGCCATCGAGATCGCGGCCCGCCACGACCTCGCCGTCGATACCGTCCACTTCCATGCGGGGTCCGGCTGGCTCCGTGACGGGCTGCCGGGGTTCGAGCGGGCGCTCCCGGCTGCCGTCGCGGCGGTCGAGCGGCTGCGCGCGGCGGGCCACGAGGTCGTCGAGGTGAACGTGGGCGGCGGGCTCGGGATGCCGGCCCGGGCGGACGAGCACGCGATCGATCTCGATGCGTACGCCGCGGTCGTGGCGCGTCACCTTGGGCCGCTCGGTGTGATGGTTTCGGCCGAGCCTGGCGATCACCTGTCGAAGGACGCGGCGATCCTGCTCGGCGAGGTGGTCACGGTCGAGACGCGCCGCGGGGTCACGTTCGTCGGGCTCGATATCGGCTGGAACGTGAATTGCTCGTACTTCATCTACGGCTTTGCCCAGGAGCTCGTGCTGTGCCGCGACGCGGCGGCGCCACGAACGGAGACCGTCACGGTTGCCGGGCACATCAACGAGGCGAGCGACGTGTTCGCCGCGGACTATCCGATGCCCCCAGTCCGCGAGGGCGACATGGTCGCGCTGCTCAATGCCGGCGGCTACCTGCAGGCGATGAGCTCGACCCATTGCCTGCGACCGATGGGCGAGGCCGTCTTCCTGGACCGCTAGCCGGCGTCGAGCGCGCCCCAGCTGGTCGCGCGTTCGATGTCGATCGCGATCATCGGGCTCGACTCGAGGGCGTGGGTCGCGTACTGCGGGTACTTGTCCCGAAGGCGTTGGACGACATCCGGCGGCACGTCGCCGGGCTCCAGGAGGGTCGCCCGGCCGTTGAGCCGAAGCCAGCCGAGGCGGGACCAGTCCTCGTCCCAGTGCTCGACCAGGACGCTGACCTCCGGGCGTGCCCGGATGTCGCGGACGCGGGCGAGGTCCCGCTTGTCGTCGACGGCTTTCGGCTTGTCGTCGAGCGGCGTGAGCAGGCGGACATGGGCCGGATCGGCGGCATCCACGATGAAGCAGATCGGGACCGGTCTCGGCCGGCCGTCCGGGTCGATCGTCGCGAGGATGGCTCGGCGGGCGGCGACCAGGAAGGCGAGCTCGCGGGGGTCCAAGAGGGCGTTCGACATCGGCGCGACCAATGATGCGCCACCGACCGCGCCCGGTCCTACACTCCGAGCGTGCACGACACCAGCGTTCCGCCGACCCGCCACGTCACGACCCGTTCCGTCGTGACCGTGCGTGGCGAGACGCTCGAAGTCCGCCCCGACCGGATCGTGGGCGAAGCGCCGCTGGAGATCCGCGCGGCCGGTCCAGACGAGGAGTCGGTCGCGGTGGCCGTGACGATGCGCACGCCCGGCCACGAGGCGGACCTCGCCGTGGGATTCCTGCGGACGGAGGGCCTGATCGACGGCCCCAAGGACGTCGCCTCGACCGAGGGCGGCGATCCCGCGACGCTCAACCAGCCGGACGACACGATCGTCGTCCGCCTCACGCGCCCGTTCGACGCATCGGCCGTGGCGGAACGACATTTCGTGGCGACCGCATCGTGCGGGATCTGCGGCAAGGCCTCGATCGACGAGATCGCCATTCGCTGCGAGGCCCTCCCGGACGGGCCGGTCGTGGCTCGTTCGGTGATCCTGGCGCTACCCGACCTGCTGCGCGCCGCGCAGCGAGCCTTCGATCAGACCGGCGGACTCCATGCGGCCGCGCTGTTCAGCCCGCGCGGGGAGCTCATCGAGATCCGCGAGGACGTGGGCCGGCACAACGCGCTCGACAAGGTCGTCGGGTCGCAGCTGCTCGCCGGCGCGCTGCCCCTCCACGATCGGATCCTCATGGTCTCGGGGAGGGTCAGCTTCGAGATCGTGCAGAAGGCGGCGGTCGCCGGCGTGCCGATCGTCTGTGCCGTGTCGGCGCCGTCGGACCTCGCGATCGAGACCGCGGAGCGGCTCGGCGTGACCCTCGTCGGGTTCCTGCGCGGCGACGGCTTCAACGTCTACAGCCACGATCGCCGCATCGACCTGCACGACCTGACGGGCTGGGGCTGAGGCCGGGCCGACCCGCGGATCAGGCCTGGGGCTTCGGCGGGCGCTCGTTGACGAACTCGAAGCCGAAGCGGCCCTTCACGCACAGGTGGCCCTCGGTCACGGACGAGTCCAGCGGCGACGTGACCTTGAGGATCGTGTCGTCCTGGACGTGGAGGTCGAGCACGCAGCCGACCCCGCAATACGGGCAGATCGTCGACGTGACGGTCTGCGCCGACTCGTCCCAGGTCCCCGCGGCGCGCATGTCGTACTCGGGCTTGGCCATCAGCGCGCCCGTGGGGCAGACGCCGATGCAGTTGCCGCAGTACACGCACGCCGACTCCGGCAGCGGGACGGCCTGCTCGGTCGAGATCCGGGCGTCGAACCCGCGGCCGGCGACGGCGATCGCGAACGTGTTCTGGGCGTCCTCGCCGCACGCCTCGACGCACTTGTAGCAGAGGATGCACTTCGAGTAATCGCGGACGTACAGGTCGTTGTCGATCTTCGTCGGCTGGGCGACGGTCGCGGCCGTCGCGTCGCCCTCGGCGGCGTGGTGGTGGCCGGGCGTCGCGGTCGTCGCGCTCCCCGGCAGTGGCCGGGGCGGCCGGAGGTCCGTAGCGGGCCGGATCCGCTCCGTATCGGTCCATGTAGCTGTGGATGGTCCCGTCGGGCACGGCCGGGCCGGCCAGCGACACGTCGACCGACGAGCCCAGGAACTCCAGCACGACCTTGCGCGACAGCCGGACCCGCTCCGAATCGGTCTGCACGTCCATCCCGGCCTCGACCTTGCGCGAACAGGCGGGCACGAGCACGCGCGAGCCCGTGACCTCGACGACGCACACGCGACAGACGTTGACCGGCGTCAGGTTCTCGGCGTAGCACAGGGTCGGCGTGTCGATGCCCTGCTCGCGACACGCGCCGAGGATGGTCGTGCCCTCCGGCACTGCCACGGCCACGCCGTCGATCGTCAGCTCGACGTCCGGCGGCGCTTCGACGGGCGGTGCCGTCGGCGGTCGGGATGGCCGAGCGGGCGGACGGAGGATGATCTCGGTCAGCGGCTGGGCCGCGGGCGCCTGCCCGCCGTGTGGCGTGTTCGGATCGGGTGCCGGGTCGCGGCTCATGGACAGGCCACGCGTGTCCTCGCTCACAGCGCCACCAGCTCGGGCTGCCGCAGGGCGGACTCGATCGCCGACGACGCCGTCTGGCCCAGCCCGCAGATCGAGGCATCGCGCATGGCCTGGCCGATGTCGCGCAGCAGGACGAGCTCCTCGTCGCGCGAACGCACGCTGGAGCGCGCCGCGAGCCGTGCGAGCAGCTCCTCCTGGCGGACGCTCCCCACGCGACAGGGCACGCACTGGCCACACGACTCGTCGCGGAAGAACTGGGCGATGCGTCGGAGCGTGTCGACGAGATCGACCGTCTCGTCGAAGACCATGATCACGCCGGAGCCGAGCGTCGCCGCTGCCGCGCGCGTCGCCTCGAAGGTGAGCGGCATGTCCAGCGCATCCGTCCCGACGAACACGCCCGCCGCGCCGCCGAGCAGGATCGCCCGGATGTCGCGGCCCCCGCTGACACCGCCGGCGAGGTCGATAAGGTCGCGCAGCGTCGCGCCGAATTCGACTTCGTACACGCCGGGCCGCTCGACGTGGCCGGACAGGCAGAAAAGCTTCGGGCCGGTGGAGCTCTCGGTGCCGATGCGCGCGTAGGCCTCACCGCCCATCTCGAGGATGAGCGGGATGTTGGCGAGCGTCTCGACGTTGTTGACGACCGTCGGCTTGCCGAACAGCCCGACCTCGACCGGGAACGGCGGCTTGTTGCGCGGCTCGCCGCGCTTGCCCTCGATCGACTCGAAGAGCGCCGTCTCCTCGCCGCAGATGTAGGCGCCGGCGCCGCGCCGGAGCTCGATATCGAAGGCGAAGCCCGAACCCAGGATGTCCGCCCCGAGGAGCCCGGCATCGCGCGCGGCCCCGATCGCATGGCGGACCCGGGCCTCCGCCTCGGGGTACTCGCCGCGGATGTAGAGGTAGCCGAGGCTGGAGCCGGTCGCGAACGCCGCGATCGTCATCGACTCCACGATGGCGAACGGGTCACCTTCCAGGAGCACCCGGTCCTTGAACGTGCCGGGCTCCGATTCGTCCGCGTTGCAGACCAGGTAGTGCGGCTGGGCGGGCTGGCTGGCGACCGCGGCCCACTTGCGACCGGTCGGGAAGGCCGCGCCGCCGCGACCCATCAGCTTGGAGGCGGTGACCTCGGCGACGACGGCTTCGGGGCCGATCTCGAGGGCCTTCGCGAGCGCCGGTGAAGCCGCCGCTGGCCCGGTAGTCGTCGAGGGAGCCGGGATCGACGGCGCCGATCCGTCGCAGGAGACGAAGGCTCGGGTCGCCGGCTTGGCGCGCCGGGATCGGCGGGCGCGTGACGGTCGTCCCGTCCAGCCGCTTGAGGATCCCGGCCGCGTCGACTGGCGCTGCGGAGGTGACGGTCGCGGGATCGCCTGCGCTCGTGATCATGGCCGCCGGTGCGAGGTCGCACAGGCCGAGGCACGGGGAGCGCAACCAGCCGACCCGGCCGTCGCGAGCCGCCTCGCCCGCCGGCCCCACCGCTCGCGCCAGGTCGTCGCAGATCCGCTCCGCCCCCGCGATCCGGCAGGCGATGTCGTCGCAGACATGGGCGACCACCGGCGGCCGCGGCTTCGTCGAATAGAGGGCGTAGAACGTGGCGACGCCGTAGGCCTCGGCGGGCGGCACCGCCAGCCGTCGCGAGATGTAGTTCAGGGCGGGCTGGCTGATCCAGCCGATCCGATCCTGGACCGCATGGAGGGCCGGCAGCAGCTGCGAGCGCCTGGCCCGGATCTCATGGCCGCCACGGGCCGCGTGGCCCTCGGTGCCCGGCCGCCGCACGCCGCCCACCCAGCCCGATTCCGGCGGCCCGAGGACGCCATCGACCGCCGCGCGCTCGGCGGGAGATGCGAGCGGCCCGATGACGTGCAGGTCCATCGTGGTCGAGTGTAGCGACGCGAGGGGTGTCAGACCGCGA
Source organism: uncultured Chloroflexia bacterium (assembly GCA_963850555.1). Lineage (GTDB taxonomy): Bacteria > Chloroflexota > Limnocylindria > Limnocylindrales > CSP1-4 > SPCO01. Next base: position 60,619 of record CAWKLT010000016.1, read on the forward strand.
CTTGCCCCTTCCAAACGGATTTGTGGCGCGTAGGATGCATCCGACGCGTGCCCGATGGGCGGAGGGGAGGACCGCGCGGCGCACGCCAGTGGAGAGGGAGGCACGATGTCCTCGTCTGCGTCCAACCCTGGCGAACAGACCCTCGAACGTGGGGCCATCGGGCTGACCGAGGTCCTGTTCCAATCCATCACCCACATGGCGCCGGCGGTCGCCACGGCCCTCTCGATCGGGGCCGCGACGCTGTTCGCCGGAGGCAATGCGCCCCTTTCGGTCGTCCTCGCGCTCATCGCGGCGGTGTTCACGGCGTATTCGATCGGCGAGCTGGCCCGCTACCTGCCCTCGGCCGGTGGCATGTACACCTACGTCGCGCGTGGCCTCGGCTCATTCGCCGGCTGGCTGATGGCCTGGGCCTTCCTGCTCGCCGAGCCGGTGGTCCCGGCGGCGCTGTTCGCGGCCTTCGGGCTGTTCGGCGCATCGCTGATCACGACGCTGACCGGTTTCTCGAACGACCTCCTGTGGCTTCCGCTCGCGGTGATCTGCGGGCTCATCGTCTGGTGGCTCGTCTACCGCGGCGTCTCCATCTCGACACGGGTCGGGGTCGCCCTGGGCCTGATCGAGATCGGCATCTTCCTGCTGGTCTCGCTGTTGTTGATCATCAACGCGGGCGACAGGAACACGGCGTCGGTCTTCATCCCCGGAGCAGACGGGCTCAAGCCCGCACTCCAGGGCATGGTCTTCTGCCTGCTCGCGTTCGTCGGCTTCGAAGCTGCCGCCCCGCTCGCGGAGGAGACCCGCGATCCGAAGCGGACCATCCGTCGGGCGGTCCTGCTGTCGGCGGTCCTCATCGGCCTCTTCTACACGTTCAACATGTACGCCGCGACCGTGTATTTCGGTCCGGACCGGATGGGCGATTTCCTCGCCTTCAACGACGGCGACCCGTGGAGCGGGATGGCCAACGAGGTCCTGCCGACCATCGGTGGCCTGCTGATCACGTTCGCGATCCTCAACAGCTGCCTTGCCAACGCCAGCGCCGGCGCGAACGCCTCGACACGAGTCATCTTCTCGCTGGGCCGGGTGAGCCTGTTGCCGCGCTGGTTTGCGGCCGTCCACGAGACGTATCGGACGCCGGTGAACGCCGTCCACTTCCAGGGCATCCTCGGCATCGGGCTGGCGGTCATCCTCGGGCTCGCTTTCGCGGGCCAGCCGCTCGGCGGTCCGCTGACGACCTACGTCTGGATCGGCTACGCCCTCGGGCTGCTGTTCGCCGGGATGTACGTCGCGGTCAACCTCGCCGTCATCGGCTTCTATCGGGGCGAGCAACGTGCCGACTTCAACCCGATCAAGCACCTGGTCATCCCGATCCTCGGGGTCGATCCTGCTGATCCCGGCGTTCCTCGGCGTGCTCGGCGGGCTGACCATCCCGATCCTCGACATCGACCTGGATCCGCTCGCCCAGCCATTCGATATCGTCCCGCTGCTCGTGCTGATCTGGATGATCCTCGGGTGTCGTCGCCTACTTCGTCCTTCGGAGTCGGACGCCGGATGCCCTGACCCGCGTCGGCGATGTCATGACGGAGGGCTGACGGTCCTCAGTCGAAGATCGACAGCGGGCAGTGCGCCGTGACGATGAAGTTCGGCATGTCCACGATCTCGCTGATCCGCAGGTCGACGGCGACACTGCACAGCAGGTAGGCATCGATCGGCGCCAGGCCGTGCTCGCGGCCGAGCCAGTCGATCATCCGGCGGACCGCGTCGCGTGCCGCCGTCATGAGATCGGGTCCCACCCCGTCGGTCGCGTAGCGGCGACCGACGGGGCGTTCGGCCGCGGCGCCTGGCGCGGTGAGGAATTCCGGCGCGGTGACGTGCAGGTCCTTGCGAACCGTCAGGCGGAGCGTGGCGTGCATCGGCGTCTCGATCGCCGTGCCGCAGACCTCGCCGTCACCCTGTGCGGCGTGCCCGTCCCCGACGCTCAGGCGGGCACCTTCGTGGAACACCGGCAGGAAGAGGGTGGCGCCCGCCGTCAGGTGGCGCGTGTCCATGTTCCCGCCATGGACGTCGGGCGGGATCGTCGAGCGCGGGCCGTCCACGGGCGCGACCCCGACCTCGCCACAGAACGGGATGACCGGCACGCGGATGCCGGGCAGGAATTCGGCGAGGTCACCGACCGCCGGCAGGCGCGTGATCCGGAGCGCGGCATCGGGGAACTCGTCCGCGAGCAGGCCGAAACCCGGGATGCTCGCCGTCCAGCCCCAGTCGGCCGGCCGGAAATCGAGCAGGTCGATCTGCAGGGTGTCGCCGGGCTCGGCGCCTTCGACGGCGATCGGTCCGTTGACCTGGTCGACGCGATCGAAATCGAGGTTGGCGAGGTCGTCGAGCGTCGAGGTCGCCGTCAGCTGCCCGCCGCTCGCATCGAGACAGTCGAACGTGACCGTGCTGCCCGACGCCACCGTCGCGATGGGCGGGATGGCCGGGTCCCAGGCGAGGTGTGACTGCTCGCGCGTGACATGGAACGCCGATGCTGCCGTCGCCATCGTGGTCCTCCTCAGGCCGGGACGGGTGCCTCGAGCTTCTCGATGCGGATGGCCGTGGCCTTGAACTCGGCCGTGCCGGACTTCGGGTCCGTGGCGTCGATCGTCAGGAGGTTCGTGGCCACGTCGTCCTGGAAGTGCAGGGTCATGAACGTGAGTCCCGGCCGAAGCGACTCGTCGACGCGGACCGGTACCTCGACCTGGCCGCGGCGCGACACGACCCGCACCCGTTCGCCGTCGGCGAGGCCGTGCGCGGTCAGGTCCTCGGGTGAGATGTCGAGCGACTCGCCGCGCCGAAGGGGCGACGTGTAGCCGCCGCTCTGGACGCCGGTGTTGTAGGAGTCCAGCCGACGCCCGGTCGTGAGCCGGATCGGGTACTCGGTCGTGAGCTTGTCGACGGGCGGGTCGTGGTCCACCGGCACGAACGGCACGCGGTTGCCGGGAACGGGGTCCTCCCACAGCCGCGAGTGCAGGAACAGCTCGCCTGGGTGGTCCTCGTCGTAGCACGGCCACTGGAGCCCGCCGAGCTCCTCCAGCCGGCGGTAGCTCATCCCGGCGTGGACCGGCGACAGCCGCCGGACCTCCTCCCAGACGTCCTCGGCCTTGGCCTCGCCCCACGCGGCGCCCATCCGGTTGGCAAGCTCGAAGATGATCGCCAGGTCGTCGCGGGCGCCGGGCGGCGGCGCCACGGCGGCGCGTACCCGCTGGACGCGTCGCTCGGAGTTGGTGACGGTGCCCTCGCTCTCGGCCCAGGCCGCGGTGGCCGGCAGGACGACGTCGGCCAGCTCGGCGGTCTTCGTGAGGAACAGGTCCTGGACCACGAGCATGTCGAGGCCCTCGAGCAGGCCGATCGCGCGCTTCTGGTCCGCCTCCGACTGGACCGGGTTCTCGCCGATGCAGTAGACCGCCGTGAGGTCGCCCCGCTCCATCGCATCGAACATCCCGGACAGGTGCCAGCCGCGCTGCGGCGGGACCTTGACGCCCCAGGCTTGCATCGAACTTCGCCCGGAGCTCGTCGTTCTCGACGTGCTGGAACCCCGGCAACCGGTCGGGCAGGGCACCCATGTCGCCGCCGCCCTGGACGTTGTTCTGGCCACGGAGCGGGTTCACGCCGCTGCCGTAGCGCCCGACGTGGCCGGTCAGCAGGACGAGCGAGATGAGCGCGAGCACGTTGTCGACCGCGTTGTGGTGCTCGGTGATGCCGAGGGTCCAGCAGATCATGGCCCTGGGCGCCTGCGCGAACGCGTGGGCGAGCTCGCGGATGGCCTCGGCCGGGACACCCGTCTCCTGCTCGGCGTACTCGAGCGTGTAGCTCTCGACCTTGGCCTTGTACGCCTCGAAGTCGACCGTCGCGCGCTCGATGAACTTGCGGTCCTCGAGGCCGGCCGCGATGATCTCGCGCGCCATGGCGTTGGCGAGGGCGATGTCCGACCCGACGTCGAGCCCGAGCCAGCTGTCGGCCCACTCCGCCGACGAGGTCCGCCGCGGGTCGATCGCGTACAGGCGGGCGCCCTTGTGGACGGCCTTGAGGACGTGGTGGAAGAAGATCGGATGCGTCTCGCGGGCGTTGCTGCCCCAGAGGACGATCAGATCGGTGTCCTCGGCCTCACGGTATGAATTTGTGCCGCCACCGGCACCGAACACGGTCGCCAGACCGGCGACGCTCGGGGCGTGTCAGGTCCGGTTGCAGCTGTCGATGTTGTTGCTGCCCAGGACCGCCCGGCTGAACTTCTGGGCTGCGAAGTTGACCTCGTTGGTCGCCTTGCTGCAGCTGAAGGTGCCGAAGGTCGTCGGGCCGTGGGCCGCCTTCGCGGCCCCGAACCCTTCGACCACGCGATCGAGCGCCTCGTCCCAGGTCGCGGGACGAAGCTCGCCCCCCTTCGTGTCGCGCACGAGGGGCTGGGTCAGTCGCACGTAGGGCTTCGCCACGGGCGATGGCCTCCTGCGGGGGTTGACGTGGGGAGTGTAGCGCGGGGTGGCTGGCCGCCGGTCCGGTCAGGGGGCCGAAGGCGGGGCCGTGATGGCCGGCCGTGGGTCCCCCGGGTCAAGGCCCCGTCCAAGTGGGGTGTTCAAGGCGGCGCCATACGCCAGCCAGAGGAAGACGATGCCGGCGAGGCTCAGGACGAGCATCAGGATCGCGCCGCGGTACGAGGACGGGGTGTACGGATCAGGGGAGCTCATGGGCGAGGTATGCGCCGCCCGAATAGGCGTGTCAAGGCGGAAGCCGATGAGGCCTGGGTCCCGATCGCGTCTGGCAGCCCGAACGCGTCGGGCGGCCCGAAAGCAAGACCTCCGCCGCGTTTCTTCGCCACGTACATGAGCTGATCGCTCAGGTCGTGCAATCGACCGGTCGTCGGCGGCCGCTCGGACGGGGCGAGGAAGTACACGCCGATCGATGCACCGACCGCAACGGGTCCCTTGTCGGTCTCGACCGACTCACGGATCCTCGCGAGGATGCGTTCCGCGGACCGCGTGGCCGTCTCCGCGTCGGGGAGGTCGACAAGCAGGATGCTGAACTCGTCACCACCGCGTCGAACGGCCGAGTCGGTCAACCGGATCTGCTCGCGAATGCGAGCGCCCACCGCCCGGATGACGTCGTCACCCGCGACGTGGCCGTGCTTGTCGTTGATCCGCTTGAACCCATCGAGATCGATGCCGAGCAGCGCTGCGTACTGACCGCGGCTCTGGCCCGCGGCGATGGCGTCGGCAAGGCGTACATCGAAGCCCGCCCGCGTCAGCAAGCCGGTCATCGCGTCGTGACGGGAGATCTCCAGGGCGTCGTGGCCGCGCCAGACCACCAGGACGAGCGTGGCGCAGATGAGCGTGGCCCACCAGCCGATCGACACGTAGGTGAAGGTCAGCATCCAGCCGAGGACGACCTCGCTCGACGCCGAGATCCGATAGGAGCTGTCGAAGACGCGGACCGCCTCGGGGAATGTCAGGTTATCGCGCAGGATGACCGTGCCGGCGACCAGGCCGGTGACGACGATCGTAAGGACGAAGCTTGCCAACACGATCGCGATGAGATTGCCGGCCTGCGCGTCCACGCCGAGCACGCCGGTGTCGAGGACGGTCCCGACCGCGTGGAACACCAGCCCGCCGGCGATGGCGGACAGCGTCAACGCGGCGTGATTTGCGAGGACCCCATACCACGGCGCCTCGCGGAACTCCCGGGCTTCGATGGTCGAGACCATCGCGACGACCGCACCCGCCGCCGGACCACCGAGGGCCATCGCGGCGACGATGAACGGCAGGTGGAACGTGAGAACGCCGTGGCCGTGCAGGCGCTCGACGCGGGTCCCGCCCAGCAAGCCGATAGCGACCCAGAAGACGAGTCCGAGGAGGATCCCTTCGCGCCCTCCGGTGGCCGTGAGGGAGATCTCCGGGGTCATCGGGAAGCTCAGGGCGACCCAGGCGAATGCGACCGCGCCAGCGACGATCTGGACACCGGTGTAGGCGAGGAGAGCTGGACTATGGTCGGTTCGGCGCCGTCGGTTCACCGAGCTACCCGGCGGGCGCTACAGCCCGATTTCCGGGTACGCCCACACACGGGGACTGAAACGGGATCCATCAGGGGGCACTCCCACGGATCGGATGTACCGGCCGGGGACTGGTGGCCGGTCTGGACGTCTGCAGCGGTCCGGTCCTGTCCCTCCATGACCTGACGGAACCAGACCCAACTGCATAGGCCATATCTACGCGTTTCTGCGCAGGACGCCATGGAACGAAAGTACTGAGAAGCCGGAACTGAGGTTCGGCGGGCCTTCGAATTCGCGAAAGCACGACGCCTCCACCGGGCCACGTCGAAGGATTGCGGTCGAGGCGTACGCTCTCGATCTTGGGCCGACCCCGGCCCCATCGACAGGAGATCGAAGATGAAGCGCTTGCTAGCAGCCGTGTCCCTTGCCCTGCTCGTCGCGTCGATGGTCGCCCCGGTCGTCGAGGCCGGCGGAAAGGTCTTCTAGCCCGAACCGATCACGAACGCTATCGAAACTGGGTCGATCCGGCCCATCGACAGGAGATGAAATGAAGCGCTTGCTCGCCGCTGTGTCCCTCGCCCTGCTCGTCGCGTCGATGGTCGCCCCGGTCGTCGAGGCCGGCGGAAAGGTCTTCTAGCCCGAACCGATCACGAAACAGCCAGACCGGGAGTCATGGGACTCCCGGTCCTTGTATGTACGGGCCGCTGTCAGATTAGCGCGACGCTCGGCTCACCGGCCTGCACGCTCCCGACGTGCCACGCCTGGACGCCCGCGGCGTTGACGGCTGCCGTGACCTCGTCGACCTCGGCGGCGGGAATCGCGGCGAGCAGCCCGCCCGAGGTCTGCGGATCGTGGGCGAGCGTGACGAGCTCGGGAGGGATGTCCGCGCCGACCGCGAACGCCGGAAGCACGAACCGACGGTTGTGTGCCGCGCCGCCGGTCTCCACGCCGGCCGCCGCCAGCTCCAGTGCGCCCGGCAGGGCAGGCAGAGCCGCCGCCTCGAAGACGAAACGCGTGCCGGACGCCCGGGCCATCTCGAGGCCGTGGCCCAGCAGTCCGAAGCCGGTCACGTCCGTGGCGGCCCGGATGCCGTGGGCGACGAGCACCTCGGACGCCGCCCGATTGAGGGTCCGCATCTGCTCGACGGCCGTGGCAAGGTGCGCCTCGCTCGTGCGTCCCTGACGCGATCCCGAGACCAGGACACCGGTCCCCAATCGCTTGGTCAGGATCAAGGCGTCGCCCGGATTCGCTCCACCCTTGCGCAGCAGCTTGTCGGGGTGGGCCGCCCCGATCACCGCGAGCCCGTACTTGGGCTCCGGGTCCCGGATCGTGTGGCCGCCGGCGAGCGTGCCGCCCGCTTCACGCACCTTCGATGACGCGCCCTCGAAGATGGCGGCCAGCACGTCCCGCGGCAGCTCCTCGGGGAAGGCCGCGATCGACAGCGCGAACAGCACCCGACCGCCCATCGCGAACACGTCGCTCAACGCGTTGGCCGCCGCGATCTCGCCGAACGTCCGCGGGTCGTCAACGAGCGGCGGGAAGAAGTCGAGCGTGCCGATGATCGCGAGGTCGTCGCTGACCCGGTACGCGGCAGCGTCGTCGGGCGGGTCGAGGCCGGCGATGAGGTTTCCCGGGGCATCGAGCGCCGCCTCGGCACCGAGGCCGCTGAGCGCATCCGCGAGCAGGTCCGCCCCGAGCTTCGCGGCGCAGCCACCGCAGTCGGTCAGGGTGGTCAGGCGGAGCGGCGGCGGCGCGTCGAGCGTGGTCATCCGCCGATGATAGGTCGGACCGCGCACCGAGGCCGATGGGCTCCTGCGCGCTACCATCGAGCGTGGGAGCGGAGGGGTCCCGGTGGGTCCCCCGGTCTTCAAAACCGGTGGCGCCGCGCTCGGCGTGGCGCGGTGGGTTCGACTCCCACGCGCTCCCGCCACGCGCCGCCATGGAGATCGGATGTCACCGAAGCAGGCCGCCGGGCCGCGTCCACCCAGCGTCGAGCGCGTCCTCGCGCGTGTACGCGACCGGCTGGGCAGCCCGCGCGAGGCCGCGCCCGTGCTCGCGGTGACGCGGGCGGTGGTCGATGACGAGCGCGAGCGTCTCGGGGCCGATGGCTCGGCACCACGCGACCTCGACGAGCTGGCCGCCATCGTCGTGGAACGCCTGGATGGCTTCGCCGGCCCGGTCGTCACCGCCCCGGCGGCCGTCATCAATGCCACGGGTGTCATCGTCCATACCAATCTCGGACGGGCGCCATGGCCCGCGGTCGCCGTCGAGGCGGCCGCGGAGCTCGCCACCCGCTACGTGCTCCTGGAAATGGACCGCGAGACCGGGCGGCGCGGCGCACGCGCACGCATCGCTGAGGACCACCTCGTCGCCCTGACCGGCGCCGAAGACGCGCTCGTCACGAACAACAATGCGGCGGCGCTGGCGCTGGCGGTCGGGCTGGCCGGCAGGAGCGGCGTGGTCGTATCGCGCGGGGAGCTGGTCGAGATCGGCGGCGGAGTGCGGATCCCGGACATCGTTCGTCGGGCGGGCGCCAAGCTCATCGAGGTCGGGACGACGAACCGGACCCGCGCCGACGACTTCGAGGCCCCGCTGGTCGAGGGCCGGGCCCGCGCGGTGCTGCGCGTCCATCCGTCCAACTTCACGATGTCCGGGTTCATCGAAACGCCCGACCCAGCTGCCGTCGCCGAGCTCGCCCACCGCCACGGCGCGATCGTCATCGACGACCTCGGCTCGGGCGCGCTCATCGACACGGCCGCCTACGGGCTGACCCACGAGCCCCTGCCCTCCGAGCGCCTGGAGACCGGCTCCGACGTCGTCACGTTCAGCGGCGACAAGCTCGTCGGCGGGCCACAGGCTGGCCTGGTGGTCGGCCGCGCGGACCTCGTCGCGAAGATGCGACGGGATCCCCTGGCCCGGGCGATGCGCCCCGACAAGGTGACGATGGCTGGCGTGGCGTTGACGCTCGGCCTCTACCGTGCCGGTCGGGCCACGACCGACATCCCCGTCTGGCGGATGATCTCGACGCCGCTTCCGACGCTGCGTGAGCGCGCGGAGGCGCTGCGGTCACGGCTCGGAGATGGCGTCGAAGCCGTCGACCTGCGCTCGACAGTCGGTGGCGGGTCGTTGCCCGGCGAAACCCTCCCGTCCGTCGGATTGGCGGTCCGCGCCGCATCGGCGACACGGGCGCTCACCGCGTTGCGAAGGAACGATCCGCCGGTCATCGGCCGCATCGAGGACGATCGGGTCGTGCTGGACCTGCGCACCGTGGAGCCCGATCGGGACGACGAGCTGGCCACGGCCATCGAGCACGCGCTCGCCGCCGTCGGGCGATGACCCTCGTCGTCGGCACGGCCGGGCATATCGACCACGGCAAGACGACGCTGCTGCGCGCGCTCACCGGCATCGACGCGGACCGGCTGCCCGAAGAGCGCCGGCGCGGGATGACCATCGATGTCGGGTATGCCCATCTCGATCTCGACGACGGGACCTCGATCGACTTCGTCGACGTGCCCGGGCACGACAAGCTCGTCGGCAACATGCTGGTCGGCGCGGGTGAGGTCGATGTCGCGATGCTGGTCGTGGCCGCCGACGATGGTCCGCGGGCGCAGACGCTCGAACACCTGGCGCTGCTCGACGCACTCGGCGTCGCGCCCGGCCTCGCCGTCATCACCAAGATCGACGCCGTCGAGCCGGAGCGAGTAGCAGCGGTCGCCGCGGCCGTGGCCGACCTCCTCGCGCCGACGTCCCTTGCCGGCTCACCGGTCCTGGCCGCGTCCGGCGTCACCGGGGAGGGGCTCGACGCCGTCCGTGCCGCGCTCGACGACCTGCGCGCGGCGCACCGGCCCGTCGCCCGTCCGCCGACGCTCGCGATCGACCGCGTGTTCTCGGTCAAGGGTCGTGGCGCCGTCGTGACCGGCACGCTCCGGGGCGGGCCGCTCGCGCCGGGCGACACGCTCCGTCTGGTGCCCGGCGAGCGCGAGGTGCGGGTCCGCGAGATCCAGGTCCACGGGGCAGCCGTCGACGGCGTGGCCGGCGGTGGGCGCACCGCGCTCAACCTCGCCGGGATCGGGGTCGACGAGCTGCACCGCGGCATGGTGCTGACGGCAGATCCGCTGGTCCGGGCGACGGACCGGGCGCTCGTCACGTTCGGTGGGGCCGTGCGGGACCGGGCGCGCGCGCAGGCTCCACGCGGGAACGGCCGCGGTGGATGCGGCCATCGGTCGCGCCGGGCGCGACGCCCTGGACTTCCCGGACGGGACATCCGCGGGGACGGTCCGATTGGCCACGCCGGTCGGCCCTCGCACCGGGGGATCGTTTCGTGCTCCGGCGTGGCCCTGCGATGGCGCCGATCGGCGGGGTCGTCCTCGATGTCGTGCCGCCCCGTGGGATCTCGCGACGGCGCCAGACGGTGGCACGGGTCGCGATGCTCAGGGCCGGGGTCCCGGGCACGACCGGCGCGGCTCGAGCTCCACGGCGCCGTGTCCGAGGGCGGGCGGACCGTCCTCGCCCCGGACGTTCGCGCCCTTGCCGCGGCCAGCGCCGTCGCCGCGGTCAAGGACGAGGCGAGTCTCGGGTCCGTTCGCAGCGCTGTGGCCGAAACCCTGCGCCGCTCCGTGACGATCCCACGCGAGGAGGCGACGGCCGCCGCGACGCCGATCATCGAGGATCTCGTGGCCGACGGCCGCCTCGTTCGCGACGGCGACGTCATCCGGCGGCCCGGGGCGCGTGGGGCGGATCGCCGACCCGGGGCTCGCGGCGGCCATGGACGCCCTCGAGGCACTGCTCGCCGTGCCGTCCCCGCCGCGCACTCGGGGACGCGGCGCGGATCGCCGGCTGCCCGGCCGAGGGCGTCCGAGCCCTGGAGCGCGCGGCCCGGATCGTCGTCCTCGAGCCGGACCTCGCCTACGCGATGTCGACGTACCGCGACCTCGCTGCGCGCGCGATCGCGATGGCCGGACGCGAGCCCCTGACGCCGGCCGCCTACCGCGACGCGACCGGGACGAGCCGCAAGTACGTGATGGCCATCCTCGAGGACCTCGATCGGCGCGCCATCCTGCGGCGGACGCCGGAAGGCCACGTACCCGGCCCGAAGGCCCCGCGCCCGACAACAGGCGGTCCCGTGACCGAGCGGATCGGGGCGATCGTGCTCGCCGGCGGCCGGTCGTCGCGGTTCGGGCGCGACAAGCTCGCCGAGATCGATCGACGGCCGGCCGCTGCTCGACCACGCCATCGATGCCGTCCGCGCCGTTGCGACCGACATCGTCGTCGTCGTCGCGCCCGGCGCGAACCTCCGCCGTGTCGCCGAGGCGTCGCGGTCGCCCAGGATCCGGTCGCGTTCGAGGGCCCGCTCGCCGGTCTCGCGGCCGGGCTCGCCGCGCTCGACGCGTCGGTCGAGCGCGTGGTCGTCGTGGCCGGCGACATGCCGAGCCTGGTCCCGGCCGTCCTGCGAGGCCTGCTCGATCTCGTCGCGTCGGGCGCCGATGCCGCGATCCTCGGCTCACGACGGCGACGCGTTGCCACTTCCGATGGCGCTGCGTCGAGGGAGCGCTGAGCCGGCCGTCGGGAAGCTCCTCGGCGGCGGGGAGCGGCGCCTCCGGGCGCTCACCGGCGCGCTGGAAGCCACGGTCATCGACGAGTCGACGTGGCGCGCGCACGATCCGACGGCGGCGACGCTGAACGACATCGACACGCCGGAGGACCTGCCGTCACCGTAGTACGGTGGTCGAGACCACGACCCAGCCAAGGTGAGGCCATGACGACGACATCCGACGACGATCTCCGGGCGCGAGCCGAGGCTCGCGTGAAGGCCCGCGAGGACTTCAGGATCCATTTCCTGATCTACCTGCTCGTGAACGGCCTCCTGTGGTTCATCTGGTTCACGACGGATCGGTTCCGGGGGCGTGCCCTGGCCCGCCTTCGCGACGCTCGGCTGGGGGATCGGGCTCGTCGCGCACTGGTGGACGGTCTACGGCGTCAACGAGGCGCGCCGCGAAGCGGAGATCCAGAAGGAGATGCGCCGCCTGCGCGGCGATCGCGACTGACCTCCCGGCGGCAGACACACGACGACCCCTGGGGGAGGAACCAGGGGTCGTTCGCGTATGGGAGGGAGGTCGGACGGAACCGAGAGGAGGAGGTCTCAGCTCCGGTACGGATAGTCGTTGAGCGTCGGGAGGATCGACTGGCTGTAGTCAGCCGGGCCGTCGATCGCCGCCTTGACCGAGGATGCAGCGGAGGCGATCCGCTCGAACAGTCCCCGCTTCTCGACTTGGTGCACGCGGCGAGCCGCGGCTTCGTCGAGCAAGACCTGGATGTGCTCGGTGGCCATGAGGATCGAGTAGGAATTCATTGCTTGATCGCTCCTTTCTGCGTCCCGGTCCATCCGGTCGCAACAGGAGCATCGCTTCAGCCAGCGTCAGCGCACCACCGACGTCCGATCCCGATTTCGACATCGTCATCCGTCCATAGTTGCCGCGGGCGCGTGGCGTTGCGGCGCCTCGCGCGGACCCTCAGCCGTCGAGCTCTCGGTCCTCGTAGACCGCGGCGCCGTCCACGAACGTGGCGAGCACGCGGGCCTCGCCGATCGCGCCGGCGCCACGATCGAAGAGATCACGGTCCAGGACCGCCAGGTCGGCCGCCTTCCCGACCTCGAGCGTGCCGGTCTCCGTATCGAGGTGGTTGACGTAGGCCGAGCCCACCGTGAACGCGGCCAGGGCGTCGATGAGCTCGAGGCGTTCCTCCGGGAGGAAGACCTCGCGTCCGACGAACTGTTCGCGATGCTGCCGCTCGACCGCGACCTCCATCTCGCTCAGGGGGTTCGCCGTGGAGACGCTCCAGTCCGAGCCCATCGCCAGGACGGCGCCGGCTGCCCGAAGCCCACGGAACGGGTACTGCGTCCGCCAGCGTTCGCCGATGAACGGGATCGTGAGCACGTCCATCTGGTCGTCGTGCGCTGCCCACAGCGGCTGGGCGTTCGCGACGACGTCGAGCTCCCGGAAGCGAGCCAGGTCGTCCGGGTGGATGACCTGGATATGGGCGATGTGTGGTCGCGTGTCGGACGCGCCGTTCGCCGCGCGCGCCGCGGCGACCGCGTCGAGCGATTCGCGCACGGCACGATCGCCGATCGCGTGGAAGTGCGGCTGGAACCCGAGCGCGTCGAGCTGCGGGACCCAGCTCTTGCAGGCCTTCGGGGTCGATCTGGCTGAGACCGCGGTTGTCGGTCACGCCGCCGTGACCGTCGCCGTACGGCTCGATCATGGCGCCCGTGAAGTTCTCGAGGACGCCGTCCATCATCAGCTTCACGCTGGTCGCCTGGTATCGCCCGATCGAGGTGCTGCGGCGACGTTCGACGAACTCCTCGATCTGCTCGGCGCCACGGTGGCGCTCCCACCACATCGCCCCGACGACGCGGCCCGTGAGCTCGCCTCGCGATGCGAGGGCGACGTAGGGGCGCTCCTCCGACTCGGGACGGATGATCGCGTCCTGCCAGGCCGTGATCCCCAGCGAATGCAGGTAGGCCTGCCCGAGGCGCAAGCGCTTCCTCGAGGTCGGCCGGCGTGTCGTCCGGGAGGTGCCGATCGACGAGATCCATGGCGCCTTCCTGGAGCGTGCCGCTCGGCGATCCGTCGGCCCCGCGCTCGATCCTGCCGTCGGTTGGATCGGCGGTCGCGGCGGTCACGCCGGCGAGCTCGAGGGCCCGGGTGTTGACCCAGGCGCTGTGGCCGTCACGACTCGTCAGGAACACCGGACGATCGGGCAGGATGCGGTCGAGATCCTCGCGCATCGGGGTTCCGCCCTCGAACGCCGCCATGTACCAGCCGCTGCCTCGGATCCAGGCCTCGTCCGGATGCGATCGCGCGTATGACGCGATGACCTCGAGGTAGTCCGCGCGCCACGAGGGAGTCGTGGAGGTTGCATCGGAGCAGGCCCATGCCGCCGTGGACCGGATGGACGTGGGCATCCTGGAATCCCGGGGTCACCGTGCGGCCGCGGAGCGCGATGACCCGCGTCGACGCGCCGATGAACGACGCGATCTCGCGATCCGTGCCCACCGCCACGATCCTGCCGTCCCGGACGGCCAGGGCCCTGGCCCACCTTCGGGCGGCGTCCATCGTCGCGATCCGCCCGCCGGTCAGGGCGAGGTCGGCGGGTGGCTGGGGCGTCGCGGACACGGCGGCCTCCGGTTCGGGGTTTCGGACCGGCGGAGTGTGCCAGCGTCGTCGCGGATCTGCCCGGTCATCCCGTCCGCCGCGACATCGGTCGGCGCCGCAGCGCGACGTCACGCCGCGATATGAGCCCGCGCGGCGCCGAGGCGCGGACCTACACTGCCGCCCGATGACCTCCGTCCACCTGCTCCATGCCGGCTACATCGGCCCCCATACGGCCTCGACCGTCGTGCTGGTCCGTGACGGCGACGCGCTGATCGTCGTGGACCCGGGCATGGTCGCCAAGCGCTCGCTGATCCTCGACCCGCTCGCGGCGCTTGGCGTCGAACCCGCGGCCGTGACGCACGTGTCGCTCTCGCACCACCACCCGGACCACACGATGAACGTCGCGCTGTTCCCCAACGCCGAAGTCGTCGACTTCTGGGCTCGCTACCGGGACGACCTGTGGCTCGATCACGACGGCGACGGCTACCACCTCGCGCCGAATACCCAGCTCTGGCTGACGCCCGGCCACTCGGAGGAGGACATCACGCTCCTCGTCGAGGCCGACGACGCCGTCTACGCGATGACGCACCTCTGGATGGGCGCCGACCGGACGCCCGAGATCGACCCGTATGCCTCGGATCAGGCCGCCCTCGAGCGGGGGCGCGAGCGGGTCCTCGCTGCTGCCGACATCGTCATCCCGGGTCACGGCGGCCCGTTCCGCGTCCGCGACTGACGGAACCGGGCCATGGCCCCTCGCGTCGGGAGCGCCATCAGCCGTCCACGCCCATTCCTCGGAGATCACGTCCGATGCTCGCCCGCTACCCTCGTCGCCCCATGGCCGCGCTGTGGCTCGTCGCCCTCGCCCTGCTTGCGCTTCTCCTCGGTGCCTGTGCCGGCCAGGCGGCGGCTCCGCCGTCCGCGCCGCCGAGCTCCGGGCCGAGCTCGGACCCGGGCGCCGCGATCGACGTCGACGCGCTGCTCAAGGACCCGGGCGCGAAGGACGGCCAGGTCGTGCGCGTGACCGGCAACTTCCTGGCCGACGAAGGATCCGCTCAGCTTTGCGCCTTGCTGATGGAGTCGTACCCGCCACAGTGCGGCGGCGGCGTCCGCCTGACCGGCGAGGTCCCCGCCGACACGCTCGCGGTGCTCGACACGACGAAGGAGCCCGAGCTCAAGAAGATGTGGTGGGGCTATGTCACGGTCACCGGCACGTTCCGGGCATCCGGCGCGAACGGTCAGCCCGTCATCGAGCTGAGCGAGATCAGCCTCGTCGAGGGCTGACGCGCCCGTCGGGCCACGATGTTCAGGCGAACGTAGTCGATCGCGGGCTCCCCGACACCCTCGGCTACGGCGCGGACGAACGCGTCGTGCTCGCTCGGCGGCAGCCGCTGGAGATGGGCGCCGAGGACGACGGTCCGGAGGTACGTCTCGAACGGCTCACCGGGCTCGAAGCGAGTGGGTTCGTCGGTCAGCCAGCACTCGATCGCGTCGAAGCCTGCCGCGTCGAGACGCTGCGTCGTCGCCTCGGGCGTCTCGAAATGGACGGCGCCCAGCCATCCGTCGCCGATCGTGGCCAGCACCCGCTGGATCGATGCGATGTTGCCGAAGCCTCCGCACTGGGCGACGAGCCGAGCGCCGGGAGCCATGACCGCGGCGAGGTTCGCGAACAGCGCGTCGTGATCGGGCACCCAATGGAATGTCGCCGTCGAGAGGACCGCGTCGACCTCGCCGTCGATGGGGAGCGGCGCGCCGAGGTCCGCGACGACGTACTCGATCCGATCGCCGAAGCGGGCGAGGCGCCCGCGCGCCGCCTCGACCATCGACGCCGAGCCATCGAGCGCGACGACCCGGCCACGCGGCAGTCGATCGGCCAGCTGCTCGGTGACGCGGCCCGACCCACAGCCGGCGTCGAGGACGCGCTCGTCGCCATGGAGCGGAAGGCGGTCCAATACGGCCGCGCCCCAGCGGGCCATGGGATCGGCGACCCGGTCGTAGGTCTCGGCGTCCCAGTCGCGTGACATGGATCGTTCGCCGCGGGCCGTCATCGCCGCTACGGCCGGACTCTCGGCGGCGTCCGTCGCCCGGCCGGTCTTCTCGTCCCGGAGCCCGTACGCCGAGACGCCGGCGCCGATCACGAGCAGCCCGGTCCCGACGAGCATCGCCTGGTGGAACGCCTCGACCGAGGCCTGCTTGGCGGCCTCGACCTGGTCCGCTGGTGGATCGTCCTTGGGCGGGTTCAACGGTGAGAACGTGGAGCGGACCTCACGCGAGCTTCCATCCAGCTCCGGCGCGAGCGTCGACAGGGTGGAGTAGAACGTCGCGCTGATCGCGAGGAACACGATGGCGCCAAGGAGCGGCTGGCCGACGCGCGCGATGGCGTTGTTGATCGCCGAGGCCAGCCCGGAGTAGCGCTCGGAGACCGAGCCCATGAGCGAGGTCGTCAGCGGAGCGACGATGCACGAGATGCCGAGGCCGAACAGGAGGATCGACGGGAGGACGTCGACGAGCAGTGTCGACCGGCGGGATCAGGGTCGCCGGCTGCGCGAGCGACGCCAACCAGGGGTCGGAGTCCACCGGGATGCGGGCGTACCACAGGAGCGCGCCGGCCATGAGCAGGGGCCCGACGACGAGGAACGGCCGAGCGCCGAACCTCCCGGCCATCGCGCCGAAGCGGGTCGACAGGAGCGTCAGGCAGATCCCCACCGGGATGCCGACGGCACCCGCGGCAAGGGCGGTGTAGCCCAGCACGTTCTGGAACAGGATGCCCTGGTAGCTGAACGTGACATACAGGGCGCCATAGATGAAGAACGTGGCGAGATTGATCGTCGTGAACGTCCGGGAGCGGAACAGCGAAAGCGGCACGAGCGG
Organism: uncultured Chloroflexia bacterium; assembly: GCA_963850555.1. Lineage (GTDB taxonomy): Bacteria > Chloroflexota > Limnocylindria > Limnocylindrales > CSP1-4 > SPCO01. The sequence goes on from CAWKLT010000016.1 coordinate 77,644, forward strand.
ATCGCGGCGCCTGGCCATCAGGATCGGGAAGGCGACCAGGGCGACGGCCCCGACCGCGATCGAGATCCACGCGAGGGTGTCCTGCCAGTCGTGCTCGGCGCCGCGGACGAGGCCGAACGACAAGCCGCCGACCGCCAGGGCGGCCACCGCCGAACCGAGCCAGTCGAACCGTCGGGCCTTCGTGTCCCGCGATTCCTCGACGTGCCGGAAGACCACCCACAGGGCGACGGCGAGCACCGGGACATTGATGAGGAACACGGCCCGCCACCCGACGGTGTCGACGAGCAACCCACCGACGAGCGGTCCCAGCAAGCCCAGCGCCGGACGTGGCCGACGCCCAGATGCCGAACGCCCGGCCACGTTCGACGCCCGCGTCGAAGGTCTGGGTGATGATCGACAGGGCTCCCGGCACCAGGAACGCGCCGGCCGCGCCCTGGAGCAGCCGGAAGATGACGAGCCACTCGAGCGTCGGCGCGAATCCGCACAGCGCCGAGGTCACCGCGAAGCTCGCGAGTCCGATCGCGTAGACCCGGCGCCGGCCGTAGTGATCGGACAGCGCGCCGGCGAGGATCAGCAGGGCGGCCAGGACCGCGAGGTACCCGCTGACGACGTAGGTCTGGCCCTCGAGGACGCCGAACACGGTCGAGGGCAGCTCGCGCCCGATGCTCGGCAGCGCGAGGTTCACGACGGTGCCGTCGAGGAACACCGCGCCGGAGCCGATGATGGTGGCGACGAGGGTCCAGCGCTGGCGCGGCGTCATGTTCGCAGTCTCGCAGATAGACTCTCGCGGTATGCCCGGACCCGTGGCGCTGGTAGGCGCCGGTGAGTTCCTCCCGGCCATGGCCGATGTCGACGCGGGTCTCCTGGCGTCGACCGGTGTGGCGCGCCCGCGGGTCGTCGTGATGCCGACGGCGTCATTTCCCGACGGGGAGGACGTCTTCGAGCGCTGGGCTTCGATGGGGGTGGCGCATTTCGCCGGGCTCGGGGCCGAGGTGGAACCGGTGCTCGTCCGTGATCGCGCCGACGCCGATGATCCCGCGGCGGCGCAAGCGCTCGGCGAGGCGGACCTGATCTACCTCTCGGGCGGGAAGCCCGGATACCTGCGTCGCGCGCTGGAGGGGACGGCCGTCGGGGCCGCCCTGCTGGCCGCCCACGAACGAGGCGCCGTGCTGGCGGGCTGTTCGGCCGGGGCGATGATCCTGGCCGGTCACGCCTTCGAGTTCCGCGTCCGCGTGATGCCGTGGCCGTTGCGATGGGCGCGGGGTCTCGATTTCGCGCCAGGTGTCTCCGTCGTGCCGCATTACGACGCGTGGCCGGAGCCGCTCTCGGCACTGATCGCGTTCCAGGCACCGCGCGGTTCGGTCGTGCTGGGCATCGACGAGGAGACTGCGGCCGTGGGTCGCGACGGATCGTGGCAGGTCCACGGCGCCGCCCGGGTCACTGTTTGGCGAGGTCGCCACCGCGAGCGGTTCCGCGCCGGCGAGAAACGTTCCGGATCTAAGGCGCTGGTCCAGCGAAGCGTGCCGGTCTGACCGAGCCCGGACGTCAGTCGGGGCGAACCGTCCTGAAGCAGTCGGAGCAGTAGACGGGGCGGTCCATCCGAGGCTTGAACGGGACCTGCGCCTGGTTGCCGCACGAGGAGCAGACCACGGCGAAGTACTCGCGATCGGGGCGGTCCTCGCCGCGTTCGTAGCCGCGCGGGCCGCCGATGTCACGGACGTCCGAGCCGCCGTCACGGGCCGCTCGCCGGCTGGCGCGGCAGCTGGTGCAGCGCTTGGGGTCGCTGGAGAACCCCTTCTGGACGTAGTACTCCTGGTCAGCGGCGGAATGGATGAACTCCACACCACAGTCCACGCAATTCAGGGTCCGATCGACGTAGGTCACGATGCTCCTCCGGGACGCGTTGGTCGGCATTGGTGCGCCACGGAGGCGGCCGCATCGGCGGACGGGAATGCGAGGTCTGGCGAGAGAAGCCGGGCCCGCGCTGACCCAGGTGCCGATGTGGGAGTCCCTGTCTGCGGGGCGCACCGGTTCTAGTGCGGCGCAGGATACAACGGGTCGAAAAATCGGACATCGCAGGTGCCGGACGGGGCTGGCGGTCGTGACAAGCGACCTGTCACAATGGCCCGCGAGGATCCGGGGCGGCGAGCGGGGAGTCATGGGGGCGCCTCGCTCGCGCCAGACTCACGACGCTGCGTGGACCGGATCGTGATCGACCAAGACGCCGACCACGGAGGCCCTGCCCCAGCGGATGCTACGGATCATCCATACCGCCGATGTCCATCTCGGTGCTCGCCACGACGACCTCGGCGAGCAGGCGAGCGCCCAGCGTGAACGGCAGTTTGCCGCCTTCACCGCAGCCATCGACCTCGCGCTTGCGGAGAAGGTCGATCTCTTCCTGATCGCGGGCGACCTGTTCGACAGCAACGTCCAACCGCGACGTTCCGTCGAGCGCGTCGCCGCGCAGCTCAAGCGACTCTCCGAGTCCAAGATCCGCACGATCGTCGTCCCGGGCACGCACGACAGCTACGACCGCTCGTCGATCTATCGCGCCTACGACCTCAAGGCGCTCTCCGGCAGCCTCCCGGACGACGACCTCGTGACCGTCCTCACGCCGGAGCAGCCGAGCGTGCACCTGACCGCCTGCGACGTGGTGGTCCACGGTCCCGTCTTCGCGACGAAGAAGGCGCCGCACAGCCCGCTGCGCGATCTCGCCGGGCAGGCCGGCGACTCGCCCGCGACCTGGCGCGTCGGGATGGTCCACGGCTCGATCGCGATCCCCGGCAAGACCGAGCGCGACGATGTCGTGATCACGACCGAGGAGATCGCGGCGACCGGGCTCGACTACCTGGCGCTGGGCCACTGGCACTCGTCCCAGCAATCGAGGGCGGGCGGTGTCACGTACGCCTACGCCGGGGCGCCCGAGCCCGTCGCGCTGACCCAGGATCGCGCCGGCAAGGTCCTCCTCGTCGAGCTCGAGGAGATCGACGGTCGACGCTCGGTCACCGTCCAGGAACGGCAGGTCGGTGCGACCCGCTTCGAGAAGGTCGAGCTCGACGCCGCCAACATCTCCGCCCAGCCGGCGCTCATCGAGCAGCTCGCCAAGAAGGCCGATCCGAACCTCGTCCTCGACGCCCGGGTGGTCGGTGTCCGCCCGGACGAGCTCGACCTGCACCTCGACGAGATCGAGGCCGCGCTGGCCGGCTCGTTCCTCAAGGTGCGCGTCCGCGATGTCAGCCTGCCGGCCCTGACGGAAGGCGCGCTGCCGCCACCGGACACGATCGCCGGAGCGTTCATCCGCGACCTCGAGGCCCGGATCGCCGAGCTGGAGGCTGCCCCGGACGACGGCAGCCAGGCGGGGGCGGCCGACGCCGCCGAGCTGCGTGACGCCCTGCGGCTGGGTCGGCTGCTGCTCGCCGGTCACGAGGTCTCGCTGTGAGGATCCGGCGGACTCCAGATCCGCGACCTGCGCCGGTATCGCGAGCTCGACATCGACCTGGCCCCCGGCGTGACGGTCCTGCGCGGGCCCAACGAGGCCGGCAAGTCCACGATCCAGCGCGCGATCGAACTGGCGATCACCCGGCGCGTGACCAGCTCTGCTGCCGACCTCGAGTCGCTGCGCCCGTGGGACGCGAGTCCCGAAGCCCGGACGTGGATCGCCATCGAGTTCGAGCAGGACGAGGAGGACGGCCGCAAGGCCACGGGCACGCTGGAGAAGACGTTCGCCGGGCAACGCGGCACGGTCGACCTTCGCTACGACGGGCAGGCGCCGATCACCGACCCGGCACTCGCCGACCAGGTCATGGCCGAGCTGACGGGCATCCCCACCGAACCGTTCTTCCGCTCCACGGCCTCGGTGCGCCACCACGAGCTGAGCGACCTCGCGCGCGACGAGACGGCCCTGCGCGACCGGCTCCAGGCGAGCATCAGCGGCGCCGACCGCGGCACGGGCCTGGCGAAGAAGAAGCTCGAGCGCGCCCTTCATGGCCTGACGACCAAGGGCGACAAGAACCCGGGCCACCTCAAGGTCGCCGAGGAGGCCGTGGCCTCGTCCGCGATGTCGGTCGAGCAAGGGCGAGCTGGCCCTGGCCAAGCTGGAGCAGGACCGCGACACCCTGTCGGGCGCCCGCGAGCGACGCGCCGATGCGGACGAGGGCCTGGCCGAACGCCGCAGCATGCTCGAGAAGGCCCGCCAGGCCGAGCGGCTCACCGCGGAACGGATCGCCGCCCAGGAGCGGTACGACCGGTTCCGGGAAGCGGTCGAAGTCTCCACCGAGCTCGACTCGCTGGCGCAGACCCACCCATCGCCGAACCCGCTGCCGGTCATCCGCCAGAGCGTGGAGCGACTGCGGTCCCTTGACGGGAAGATCCGCGAGCTCACGGCCGCGCTCTCCGGCGAGGTCGCGGTCCAGTTCGATGTCGCGCCAGAGCCCACCTGGCGGCCCCTGTCGCGCTGGGGGATCCTGCTGGTCCTCATCGGACTCCTCGTGGCTGTCGGCACGTTCCTGGCCGAGACGTTGGGAATCATCGACCTCGGGGAGGCGCCGCTGTACCTCGGCGCCGCCGCGGCCGGGATCGGGCTCATCCTCACGCTCATCGCGTTCTGGCTCCGGCGCGGGTCGCAGATGCAGGAGCAGCTCCGGGACGTCGAGATCGATCGCCGTCTTCGCGGTCGCTCCGAGATGGAGGCCGAGCTGAAGCAGGCCCAGGCCGACACCGTCAAGCAGCTGGGCGCGCTTGGTCTCGATGACCTGGCGGCCGCCGAGGACATGCTCGCCAAAGAGGAAGCCCACGTCGCTCGGATGGACCAGCTGACCGCGCAGCTCGACGGGCTCGTCGGCAAGGAGCCACGCGAGACCCTCGGAGGGCTGCGTGACGCGGCGGCGCACGAGATCGACCAGAAGACGAGCGCGCTCGAGCACCTGGGACCGATCGCGAAGGAGCCGCGCGCGCGCGAACGCCTGGAGGTCGAGGTCCGCGACCAGGAAGCCGCCCTGGAGCGTGCCCGTGATGACGAGGCGAACGCCCGTGCGCGGGTGGAGGCCAATGCCGTCGACGCCGAGGAGGTCGCGGCCGAGTCGGAGCGGCTCGCCGGCTGGCGCGAGCAGCTGGACACCCTGCGACGACGGCATCGCGTTCTGGAGCTGACACTTCGCGCGATCGAGCACGCCGAGGTCGCAACGATGAAGACCGCGACCCGCTACCTCGAGGGCCACATGGTCCGCGACGTCGCGACGGTGACCGGCGGTCGCTACCGGCGCGTCCGCGTCGACGACAAGACGCTCGATATCGACGTGCACGCGCCCGAGCGCGGCGATTGGGTGCCGGTCAGCAGCCTGAGCCAGGGCACGCTCGATCTCGTCTATCTCGTCGCACGACTCGGGCTCGTCAGGCTCGTGACCGGCGACCGGCGGCCGCCGCTCGTCTTCGATGACCCGTTCGTCACGCTCGATGACACCCGGGCGGCGCGGGCGCTGGACCTGCTCAAGCGAGTCGCGTCCGACTTCCAGATCATCTACCTGACGACGTCGGATCGATACGACAGCGCCGCCGACGCCGTCGTCGAGCTGCCCGGCCCGACCGCCGTCGACGAGGGCGTCGAGGACCCGTCGCTCGCCGGGGATGAGACCGTCCCGACCGGAGTCGGCGCCTGATCGACGCCCTGCCCGCGGGGACGGCCACCGTCGCGCTCGGGCTGGCCGCTGCGGCCGCCTGGGGAGCCGGCGACTTCGGTGGCGGGCTGACCAGCCGGCGCGCGCCCGTGTTCGGCGTCGTCCTGCTGTCGCAGGCCGTCGGCATGGCCCTCGCGTTCGGCATCGCCCTGCTCGGCGGTGAGTCCATGCCCGGCACGACGGACCTGCTGTTGTGCCTGGTTGCCGGCAGCCTCGGTGGCGTCGGGATCACGGCCCTGTACCGCGGGCTGGCGATCGGTCGGATGGGCATCGTCGCGCCGGTCACGGGCGTCCTGGCGGCGGTCATCCCGGTCATCGGCGGGATCGTCCTCGAAGGCGTCCCGACCGCGATGGTCCTCGCCGGCATCGGCCTCGCGGTCCTCTCGGTCGTGCTCGTTTCGCGGGTCGCGGACGAGGGTGGTGGACGGGCCGGGCTGCGCGAGGCCCTCGTCGCCGGCGTCACCATCGGGAGCTTCGGGATCGTCATCTCCGGGCTCAGCGAGGGCCACGTGTTCGGCTCGCTCACGGTCATCCGGATCGTCCAGGCGTTCGTCGTGATCGCCATGGTGCTGGCGACGCGCTCGGCGTGGCGCCTGCCGAGGGACGCGGTCCCGGCCGTCGTCGTGATCGGCGTGCTCGACATGGCCGGCAACAGCTTCTACCTGCTCGCGGTGCAGACCGGAGCCCTGGCGGTGGCGTCCGTGCTGTCCGCGCTGTACCCGGTGGCCACGGTCATCCTCGCGGCCGTCGTCCTCCACGAGCGCGTGACCCGCGACCACACCGTCGGGATCGCCCTCGCTGCTGCCGCGATCGTCCTGATCGGCATCGGGTCCGCGTAGACTGCCCGCCGATGTCCGGTCCTCCCAGTGGCGGCGTCCTCGAGCCGGTCTGGCTGGTCGAGGCGACGTATGCGCCCGACGCCGCCGAGACGAGGGTCCCGTTCCGTGCCGAGCACCTCGCCGGCATCCGCGAGCGCCTGGAGTCCGGCGTCTACATCGAGGCGGGAGCCTTCGCCGACGTGTCGGCGTCGGTGATCCTGGTGCGGGCGGAGAGGCGGAGGACGCGATCGCGCTGGTCCGCGACGACGTGTACCTCCGAAATGGCGTCTGGGTCGAGGTCCGAGCGCGGGCATTCGGGCGGGTGACTCGGGCGTAGGGGCAGCGTGGCCGTGGCGGGTCCTGTCACCGGACGCCGCCCGGCCTCCGCTCGCTGCGGCGCATGCGCCGGCGCTCGCTCCGCCGGACGCCGCCCGGTGCCACCCGCCTCGGAACTGCGTCGACCGGTGATCCGCCGCTTGCGCGCAACCGCCGACGTCGCGGGTGATCCGTAGCCCGGGCGCGCCCGTATCCATCCTGGTTGGCTATTGGTGCCTGTTCGACACCGGGGCCGGCTCGCGGGGGCGGGCCGGCCCTTGGCGTTCGATGCGGAAGTCGGCGACTTCGGTGGGGGAGTGGAGCAGGACGACGTGGTCGAAGCCTTCGGTCGGTAGCTGGCCCCCGTCGACCGTTTGGCGGATGGCCGCGATGTGCCGGTCGACGACGGCGGGGTCGACGACGCGTGCCGTTCGCGCGGTGTTCTGGGCGTGGATGACGGCGGGCGACAGGTCCAGCACGAGCGCGACGACGGGGACGCCGGCCGCGCGAGCGCGGTCGACCAGCGGGCGACGGTGCTCGGCCCTGGTGTTCGTGGCATCGACGACGGTCATCTCGCCGCGGCCCATGCGTCGGGCCAGGGTCTTGTGCAGGATGCCGAAGGCGACCGCCGAGGCGCGCTGGTCGGCCTCGTCCCCCGAGACGGCGGCGCGCAGGGCATCCGATGAGAGGATCTCGTCCGGCGGGAAGAGCCGGGCCGCAAGCGTGGATTTCCCCGAGCCGGCCGCGCCGATGAGCACGACAAGCGTCGGGTCGGGCAGGACCAGCGTCGACACGAGGCGGGATCGCGGCCGGGCTACGTGACGACCTGCCGACGCACCTCGTAGCCCCCGCCTTCTGCGGCGCGGATCTCGTAGCTCGGCTGGTCGTAGACGCTCGGCCCCTGCCGGACGAGCCCGTCGCTCAGCCGGAAGCGCGAGGCGTGCCAGGGGCACTGGACGCACCCGTCGACGATCGTGCCTTCGTTGAGCGGGCCGCCGGCGTGCGCGCACACGGCGTGCAGGGCGTGGACCGTCTCGCCGAGCCGGACGACGACGAGGTCGTTGATCCCGGCCCGCATCTTGGTCGGCGTGGCCTCCGGCAGCGCGGCGAGGTCGGCCACATCGCCGGTGTCCAGCCTGATCCATTTCGTGCCGGCACCACGGAAGGCGTGGCGGCTGACCATGTTGCCGAAGACGTAGGCGACGTCCCCGCCGACGAAGGCCCCGGCGGAGACGATCAGGAACCCGATGATCGACAGGGCGATCGGGACGGTGCGATCGGCGGGGGCGCCCGCGCGAAGGATCGCCGAGACGATCAGCAGCACCAGGGCGACGACCATGAGGGTCGAGTGGGTCGTTGCCCGAGTCAGGGCCTTGCCCTCCGTGTCGGCGTAGTCGGCCAGCCCCGACAGGGCGGCCAGCAGCATCGTGACGATCGTCGCGAGCAGGACGATGTCGGCCGCGGCGGGCTGACCGATCAGGTCGAGGATGACGGCGCCCAACAGCAGGCCGATCGGGAGGTCGGTGACCGCGGCGTGGAGTGGATGGCCCAGCCAGCGACCGTTCAGCAGATCCTTGATGGGTCCGATCGGTCGGAAGATCGCGGAGACCCAGCGGCGGTTGAATTCGCCGAGGGGCCGCGCCCAGCCGTCGTTGATCGCGACGATACGAGCCAGCAATCGAGCCACGGTGTCACACCTCCCTACGGGACTGTACGCCGTGCTCGATGGGTGTGGATGCCGCGGAGGCCGCTTCTCCACAGACCGTCCACAGTGGTGGGAAACTCGGGGATAAGCGCGAGGCACTTTCCCGTGCTTTCGTGGATAAGGCCGTTGTGGCCCCCATCCATTGCATCTACATTTCGTCTTGCCCGAAGGGGCAGGTGCGAACCGCCAGGACCGAGCCGGGGAGTGATCCTCGGAGCGGAATCGGGAGCCAGGTTCGCTGGTCGCAAGGCCAGCGGACGAGGTTCACGGGCGGCACCCGGAGACTCCGGACTTGTTCGGAGCCGAAGGGAGGCCGATTGGCCGGTTTCCTACCAGTTCCTTCGGGCATTTTCGTGTGCTCGGCACGGCGGCCGCGTGCCCGTCACACCGGGCAGCACGCCGGATCCCGGTCGCGGTAGGCTCGCGCGGTGACCCCCGACCCTGGACCCCTCCCGGCCCGACCACGCCCGAAGCAGGACTGGCGCGTCCTCGTCGCCGTCTTCTGGATCACCTCGATGGTCGAGGGTGCCGGTGTCAGCCAGATCTTCGCCCTCGTCCCGTCCTACCTGCGCGAGATGGGCGTGTCGGAAGCCGACCGGCTCACCTTCGTCGGGCTCTTCAGCTCGCTGATCTTCGTGGTCGGGATGCCGCTCGTGCCGCTGTGGGGCGTGTGGGCCGACAAGTACAGCCGCAAGGCGGTCATCGTGCGAAGCGCGCTCGTCGAGGCGGTGGTGTTCGCCGGCGTGGCGCTGTCCACGGAGCCGTGGCAGCTGGCCCTGAGCATGCTCCTCATCGGGTTCCAGCTCGGGAACACCGGGGTCATGCTCGCCGGCATCCGCGACGTGACGCCGGTCCGCCGGCTCGGCACGACGATCGCGATCTTCGGGGCGTCGGGCCCGATCGGGTTCGCCGTCGGGCCGGCCCTCGCCGGCCTCCTGATCGATGGCCTTGGTTGGTCGTTGCCGGCCGTGTTCTGGTTGTCGGCCGGGCTGTCCGTCGGGACGGCGTTGCTCGTCACGTTCGGCTCCCGTGAGGTCCGGCCCGAGGTCATTCCGACCGGCCGCGTCCTCGATCTCGCCTTCGGCGCCGTCCGCGGCGTCCTTGCCGATCCGGTCGTGCGTGCGGATCTTCGTGATCTTCGGGGTGTCGTTCCTGGCCACCCAGATGACGAGGCCCTACATCCCGGTCCTCGTCGAAGGCCTCGCCGGCACCGGTCCGGGCCTGGCCTCGGCGATCGCGCTCGTGATGGGCACGGCGGCGCTCGTCGGCGGGGTGATCTCGCCGCTCGGTGGCGTGATCGGCGACCGCATCGGGTTCCGTGTGGTCCTCGTCGGCGCGCTCGCCGCCGGCGGTGTCGTGCTGGTCGCGATGCCGTTCGTCGCGAGCGTCCCCGCCCTGGCCGGGCTCGCGGTCGTGTCCGGCGCGGCGACCGCCACGGTCAGCGCGATGGTCTTCGGGCTCCTCGCCATCGACGTTCCGCCGGAGCGGCGATCGACCACGCTGAACCTCGTGTACCTGCCGCTGTATGCCGCGGGCATCGTCGGACCGGCGATCGGCGCCGGCGTCGTGTCGGTCGCCGGCCTGACCGGCCCGTTCGTGGCGGGCGCGGCGATCTTCATCGGGGGCGCCATCGTCATCGCGGCGCGCCCATCGCAGGGACCGGGTGCCGGTGGCCGATCAGGGTTGACGGGACGGTGGCTCGACGTGCCGCCGGGCGACCGCTAGGCCGGTTCTTGGCGCGGGCGCCGGTGCCACCAGCCGGCCCGGGCCGCCGGCGGTGCCGGTTCACGCAGCACGATGACCGCCAGCAGCATCGCGAGGCCGCCGTACCAGAGGGCCGGAAGGGCCAGCATGCCTGCCACGGGCACCGTCCAGCGGCGGTTCGTGTGGGCGCCCCAGACGACGAGCGCCACGGCGAACGGCAGCCGCACCAGGAACGGGATCGGCACGGCGGCCCATGTGCCGTCGCGACCGGCGATCCGCGACAGCACCTCGCCCCATTCGAACCAGGCATCCGGCAGCGTCACGAAGGACACGGCCACGATCAGGGCCGTCGCTCCCAGCGCGATGGCCAGCTGCCGCCACTCGCCCCGGACGACGAACCACAGCAGCCCGATTCCCGGCGTGATCTTCGTGAGCAGCACGAGCGCCCAGGTCGCCGGCCAGCGGAAGCCCAGCACCATCGCCGCCGCGAGGAGCAGGTGGATGTTGCCGCCGGCCAGCTCCATCAGGCTGAGGACGACGCCGATGGTGAACCACTTTCGTCCGGTGAGCAGGAAGACCGCCGCCAGCAGGATCCCGGTCCAGATCGCCATGAATGCCTGCCACGGCAGCACCCGGATCGGCTGCAGGAGCTGGAGGAACGCGGGCGAATACACGTACGCGATCGGGTCCGTCCAGTCGGACCGCGCGTATGGATCGTCCAGCGACGGGAACCAGTAGCAATAGGCGTCCTGGCCGGTGCCCCACAGCCGACCGAACGGCTCCGAGAACACGACGATCGCCAGCCAGATCACGGCCACGAGGGTCAAGCCGACGATCTCTTGGCGGTTTCGCCACGCGCGCTCGGCCAGCGGCGGGCGCTCGGTCGCGGCTGGTCGGTCGATCGACAGGTCGGTCATGGGCTCCCATCGGGTCGCCACGCTGGGGCGGGCGACCGGACTGTACGCCATGAGCGCGGGCGCGTCGCCAGCGGCGTGTGCCGTACGATGGGAACGTGCCGAACCTCGCGCTCCCACGCCCGCTGCCCCGACCGCGCCGCCGTCCGAGCGGTCCGGACGATCCCGTCATGCCCAATCCCGTCTCCGATCCGGAGATCATCGAGGCGGCTGGCCTGCGCTGGATCCACATCGAGTCGCCCCGGACCGCGGACCGCGACTGGCTCGAGGACAACTTCGACTTCCACCACCTCGATCTCGAGGACGTGTACTCGCGCAACCAGCGCCCCAAGCTCGACCAGTACGCGGACTACGTCTTCATCGTTCTGCACTTTCCGCTGTTCGATAAGGACACAGGCCGCATCCTGACCGCGGAGCTCGACCTGTTCCTGGGGCCCGATTACCTGATCACGCTGCCGAACATCCCCCTGCCGCCGCTGTCGGCGATGTTCGAGCGCTACCGCGAGAAGCCGGACCTGCGGGAGGAGGTCTTCTCGAAGGGCTCGGGCTACCTGCTCTACAAGATCGTCGATACCGGCGTCGACGCCTCGTTCCCGATGCTGCGCAAGACGGGGCTCAAGCTCGAGCGCCTCGAGGACGACATCTTCGAGGGCCGCTCGTCTGAGATCGTGCGCGACCTGTCCGAGGCCAAGCAGGAGATCATCAACTTCCGCAAGATCGTGCGGCCCCAGCGCGCCGTCCTCCGCGACCTGGAGCGCACGAAGCAGCGCTACCTGCAGGACGAGCTCGAGATCTACTTCGACGACATCTCGGACGCCGCCGAGCGGATCTGGGACACGCTCGAGAATTACAAGGAGGTCATCGAGGGTCTCGAGTCGACGAACGAATCCGTGCTGTCACACCGGCTGAACGACTCGTTCCGGATCCTCACCGCGGCGAGCGTCATCCTCCTGCCGCTGACCCTCATCGCGAGCATCTTCGGGATGAACGTGGACTTTCCGGGCGAGGGCGACTCCGGGACGTTCTACATCATCCTGGTCCTGATGGCCGCGACGCTATTCGGCCTCGTCGTGCTGTTCCGGCGGCGCGGCTGGCTGTAGGCTGGGCTGGCCCGATCGGGGTGGATCGGGCATGGATCTGGATCCGCGGAGCTCGATGACCGCTCCAAACCACATCGCCAGCGCCCGCGCGGCGTTCAACCGCCACGCATGGACCGAGGCCCACGACGCCTTTCGGCTGGCCGATCGCGAGACGTTGCTGGGCTCGGCAGACCTGGAAGCTGCGGGACGCGCGGCGCACCTCCTCGGGCACGATGAGGATGCCTTCGCGCTCTGGGGCCGCGCCCACCAGGCCGCGATCCGCGATGGAGACATGATCAGGGCGGCCAACCAGGCGTTCTGGATGGGGATGTTCCACATCAATCGTGGGGACATGGCCGTCGGCGGCGGCTGGCTCGGGCGAGCCGCGCGGCTCGTGGAGGAAAGCGGGGCCGACTGCGTCGAGGCAGGATTCCTCCTCGTGCCGCAGGGCCTCGGTCAGCTCGAAGCGGGGGACCCCGTTGCCGCACTCGAGACCTTCGACCGCGCAGCCGAGATCGCCGAGCGCTTCCGCGATCCCGACCTCACGACGCTGACCCGGGTGGGCCGTGGACAGGCGTTCATCGACATGTCGGAGGTGTCGCGCGGCGTCGCTTTGCTCGATGAGGCCATGCTCGCGGTCACGACCGGCGAGGTTTCGCCGATCGTCGTCGGGATCGTGTACTGCGCCTCGATCGATGCCTTCCAGAAGGTCTTCGACCTGCGTCGCGCCCAGCAATGGACGGAGGCGTTCGCGGCGTGGTGTGACGCGCAGCCCGATCTCGTTCCGTTCCGGGGCCGGTGCCTCGTGTACCGGGCCGAGCTGAAGCGATTCCACGGCGCGTGGGCCGAGGCCATCGACGAAGCGCGACGGGCGCAGGAGTGGCTCTCGAGGCCGCCGCCGGAACCCGCGGTGGGCGAGGCGCTCTACCAGCAGGCCGAGCTGCATCGGTTGCGCGGCGACTTCGCGGAGGCTGAGGCGGCCTACCGCGAGGCAAGTCAATGGGGACGCCGGCCGGAGCCCGGCCTCGCCTTGCTGCGGCTGGCGCAGGACCGGCCGAAGGTCGCCTGGGCGGCGATCCGCCGGGCTGTGGACGAGGTGGACGAGGACATGGCGAAGGCGCGATTGCTGGAACCGCTCGTCGAGATCGCGTTGGCCGTCGGCGATCTGGCTGCAGCTCGCGAAGCCGCGGACGCGCTGACTCGAGTGGCCGGCGTCACCGCTGCACCGCTCCTCGACGCGATCGCCCGACACGCGGACGGCGCGGTCCTCCTCGCGAACGGTGACGCTCGAGCCGCGCTTGTCGCCATGCGCAGCGCATCCTCCGCCTGGGACAAGTTGGATGCACCGTACGAGTCCGCACGCGTCCGCGTGGGGATCGGTCTCGCCCTGCGACAGCTCGGCGATGCCGATAGCGGCGAGCTGGAATTCGAGGCGGCGCGGCGCGTGTTCCGTGACCTCGGGGCGGAGCCGGATCTCGTCAGGCTAGAGGCCCTGGCAGTTGCCGCGCCCGGGCGTCCAGACGGCCTCTCAGCCAGGGAGGTCGAGGTGCTTCGCCTACTCGCCGTAGGCAAGACCAACCGAGTGATTGCCGCCGATCTGGGAATCAGCGAGCGGACGATCGATCGGCACGTCAGCAACATCTTCACGAAGCTCGATGTGTCGTCGAGAGCGGCGGCGACCGCGTATGCCTACGAGCATGGCCTCCGCTGAGGGTGGATCGCGGGCGGTACCCATGCGCAGGCTCGACTGATTTGGGTACTTCAGCGGATGCGGCGTCCGACCCACGCTCCTACGGTCCAGGTGGCGACCGGGGTCACCCCCTGGTCGCCTCCGAAGACCAGATGGGAGGATCGGCGTGACGGCGACGACAGAGACGATCGAACGGGTGGAAACGCTGATCATCGGCGCCGGTCAGTCAGGGCTGGCTGCCGGCTATCACCTCTCCAAGCGCGGCCGGCCGTTCCTCATCGTGGACGCGAACGATCGGATCGGCGACCAGTGGCGACGCCGCTGGGATTCGCTCCTGCTGTTCAGCCCGGCCCGCTGGGACGGCCTGCCGGGCAGGCCGTTTCCGGCGCCCGGCTGGAGCTACCCGTCGGGCCGACAGATGGCGGATTACATCGAGGACTACGCGGCCTCGCTCGAGCTCCCAGTCAGGAGTGCGACGCGGGTGGAGCGCCTGGTGAAGGCCGGCGACGGCAGCGACGAGCTCATCGCCGTCGCGGAAGACCGCCGCTTCCGGGCGCGCCACGTGATCGTGGCGACGGGCGCCTTCACGGTGCCGGCGGTTCCGGAGATCTCCGGGCAGCTCGATCCTGGCATCCGACAGATCCACTCGGGCGAGTACCGGGATCCGTCGCAGCTCGCCGAGGGGCCCGTGCTTGTCGTAGGCCTCGGCCACTCCGGCGCGGACATCGCCTTCGAGACGGCGGCGACCCATCGGACCTTCCTCTCGGGTCGGTCGCACGGTGAGGTCCCGTTCCGCGTGCTCGGGACGTGGCGAGCGCACGTGTTTCTGCGGGTTCTTGGATTCGTCGAAGACCATGTCCTCACGATCAGGACCCCGATCGGAAGGAAGGCGGCGGCACGCTCCCGCGTGCTGTCCGCGCCCCTCCTTCGGGTCCGGAGCGCGGAGCTCGCGCAGGCCGGCGTGGAACACCACGAGAGCAGGGTCACGAGCGTCCGGGACGGCAAGCCGGTCCTGGACGACGGCACGGTCCTCGACGTCGCGAACGTGATCTGGGCGACAGGCTTCCGACCTGACTACAGCTGGATCGAGCCGCTGGCGACCGATGCCGACGGCTGGCCGGTCGAGCAACGCGGCGTCTCGTCGACGCCAGGCCTGTACTTCCTCGGTCTCCCGTTCCAGTACGGCGTCAACTCGATGCTCATCCACGGCGCATCCCGCGACGCGAGCTACGTCGTGGATCGGATCGCCGAGCGTGTCGTCGCGGCCCGGCGTGCCCGAGGGGTCGAACGGGTGACGGCCACCTCGTAAGCTGCTGCGACGTGGACCCATGCTGCGCTCCTGAGCTCGAGCGAGGCTTCGACGAACGCGTTGCCGCCCGGGACCTCGCCGCGTATCGCCGCGACGGCATCCCGGAGGATCAGCGCAAGATGCTCGATGCGCTCGTCGCCGAGGGCGTCGATGGCAAGACCGTGCTCGACATCGGTGGCGGCATCGGTGCGATCCACCACGACCTGCTCCGAGCGGGAGCCCGATCGGTGACGGACGTCGACGGTTCGACGGCCTACCTCGACGCCGCGCAGGAGGAGGCACGGCGGCAAGGCGACGTCGACCGGATCGACTACCGCCACGGAGACTTCGTCCAGCTCGCCGACGGGATCGAGCCGGCCGACGTCGTCATCCTCCTGCGGGTGCTGTGCTGCTACCCGGACATGCCGGCGTTGGTCCAAGCGTCGGCGCAGCGGGCTCGTCGCTCGTACGGAGTCATCTACCCGCGCAGCACGTGGTGGATGCGCGCGGCGGCGGCGGTGTTTGACGCCATCCGTCCGGTGGAAGGCTCGACTTCTGGTCCCGGCTACGTCCACGCGGAATCCGACGTGGATGCGGCGGTCCGGAAGGAAGGCTTCACGCCGTTCCTGACCGACGCGACCTTCTTCTGGCGGGTGGCCTTGTACCGGCGTGTCGCTGCCTGATCGGCCGGCCAGCCTCAGCCCGGTGGCGTGAACGTGGACGCCACGACCATCAACGTCGCCACCGACCGGTTCGTCTCGTATGCCGGATCGTCCGCGATGCCGGTCGTGCGGACCGTCATGGTCCCGGCCGCGCCGTAGTCGATGATGTAGACGAAGCGGGAGGTGCCGACCGGAACGCCATCGGTCTCCTGGATCGCAACGGCCTCGACCAGCGTTGCCGCCAGGCCGCCGATGGTCACGTCGTTCTGCAAGGTGACGTCCCATCTCGCTGGGTCCGTCGCGCCACCGATGGCGTCGGCGAACGGCGTCTCCGCGGCGACGACCATCACCGCCGTCTGGAGCGTGGCCGGGTCGTCCGGGACCGTGATCTCCTCCGGATCGAAGTAGCGACAGGCGAGCTCGGCTGGCTCGGCGAGCGTCGACCACGACTCGGGGTAGACGATCGACGCGAGGGTCGCACCGTCCGGCGCGACGACGTCACAGGTCGCCGTCGGGGGCACCGAAGGCGGCGGCTCGACCGTCGGCGCGGGCGTCGGCCGTGGCGGCAGGCTCGGGGCGGGGGTGGGCGTCGGAGTCGGTGCTCGGAGTCGGGGTCGGGGTCGGGGTCGGCGTCGGGCTCGGCGTCGCGCTGGGCGATGCGCTTGGCTCGCGGCTCGCCGGCGCGCTCGGCTCCGCCGACGCTTCGGCGTCCGATCCCGGTCGCACCAGGGCTACCTGGATGCTCCCGTTCAGGTCGGTCAGGAGGAGCGTCGAGCCGCGCCGATCCACGAGGGCGGCGCCCTCGAGTGCCGACAGGAACGCGGTTTCCTGCGCCATGATCTCGTCCGAGCAGGCCATGCGAGTCGTCGCTACCCGACTGATCCGAACGAACCGGCCGTTCGTGCCGTACGTCCCGGTATACGAGTTGCAGCCACTGGAGCCGCCGACGCTGGCGATGCCGAAGACGGCCGTCAGTTCGGTCCCCTCCAACAGCGCGCTGACCGTGCCGGGCGCCGTCTCGAACGAATTGACCTTCCACGTGCCGAGCATCGGATTGCGCGGCGCCGCATCGAATTCCAGGACGGGGCTGCCGATCGCGTCGAAGACCGTCAGCGTGCTCCGTCGCACGCTGTAGAAGCGGCTGGAGTCGAGCGCCGCCAGGTAGGCGACTTCGAAGTCCATCGCTTCCACGGGGCAGGCCATGAGCGTCGAGGCCGACTCGGACACGAGCAGGGTCCGGCCGCCGGCGCGGTAGAGCGCATCGAAGTCGTTGCAGCCGGAGAACCCGGACACGCGGTTCGCCGTGAATCGGGCGTTGGCGAACTGGGTTTCCGGCACGACGGCCAGGCTGCCGTCCTGCTGATAGGAGCGCAGGACCCAGTCGGTGCCTTCGAGCTGGCCGCCCGTGCCGGGACCGGCCGTGCAGGCGGCGATCAGGAGCGCGAGCGTCAGGAGTGTCGCGAGTCGGCGGACGATCATGAGGTCGGTCTCGTCAGCGTGTTGCTATCGGGCCCTGCTTGCGACGTCCAACGCGAACAGGCGCAGCCCGTAGCCGAAACCGAGCACGATCAGTGCGCCGAAGATCGGCATGCCGATCTGACTGGCCGAGATCGCGAACGCCTCGATGAAGTTGAACGCCTCGCGGCTGGCGAGATCGACCCACCAGATCACACCCGCGATGAGTGCGTAGATCAGCGCGACCCAGCCGATGGTGATGAAGAACGTGCCCACGCTCGCGAGCCGTCGGGCGTCGTTGGTGAGGTCCAAGGTGCGCCTCCCCTGTGTGGCGATGAAACCGAACATCCTCATTGAGGCGCACGGGAACGTCGTCCGCGTCACCCGGCGAGGATGAATTTTCGAGGATCGCCCCGAGATCTAGCGCGGGAGGTCGCGTTCCTCGGGCCCGACGTAGTTGACGTCGGGGCGGATCAGGCGATTGTTCGCCGCCTGCTCGAGCGCGTGCGCCGTCCAGCCCGCCGTCCGCGCCAGCGAGAACGTCGCCGGGAAGAGATCCGGCGTGAGGCCGACACCCATGAGCACGGGAGCGGCGTAGAACTCGACGTTCGTCTTGAGCGGCCGGTCCGGGTGCTTCTCGGCCAGCACGCGCAGCGCGACGTCCTCGACCTCGATGGCGAGCTGGAGCCAGTCGGGCTTGTGGGCCATGCCTTCGGCGACGGTCCGCAGCGCCTTCGCCCGCGGGTCGTACGCGCGATAGACGCGGTGCCCGAAGCCCATCAGGCGCTCGCCCTTGGCCAGCGCCTCGCGGACCCATTGCTCGGCGTGATCCGCGGAGCCCACTTCGGCCAGCTGGTCGACGACTTCCGACGGCGCGCCGCCGTGGAGCGGACCCTTCATGGTCCCGATCGCGCCGGCGACGGCCGAGGCGATGTCCGACCTGGTCGAGATGATGACCCGAGCGGTGAAGGTCGAGGCATTGAACCCGTGCTCCGACCCGACGATGAAGTACGCATCCAGTGCGCGCGCGGTGCCCTCGTCCGGACGTGCACCCGTCAGCTGGTACAGGAAGCCCGGTACGAGATCGAGGGACGGATCGGGCTCGACCGGCTCCTGCCCCGAGCGCAGCCGCGCGAACGCCGCGAGTGCCGACGGCGCGAAGGCCGTCAGGGCGCGTGCCTGCTCGACGGTCGGTGGCCATGGCAGGTCCTGGGTCGCCCCCCAGGCCGAGACCGCCGTGCGCAGCGCGTCCATGGGCTTGCTCGTGCTGGGCAGCGCCCGGAGCACGGTCAGGACTTCCGCGGGAACGGGTGCGGTCGGGAGGTGATGCCCCGGGTCCCAGTCGCCGGTCCACAGCAGGTTCGCGACCGCCGGGTACGTCCCGTGCTCCACGAGATCGCCGATGCGGTAACCGCGATAGATGAGTCGGCCGCGCTCCCCGTCGACGAAGGAAAGGCTCGTCTCGCCGGCGATGACGCCCTCGAGGCCGGGCGAGTAGGGTCGGGAAGCCTGGCTGGCCTCGGCCGATGGGGCGTCGGCGGGCGGTGAGTCCGTCATGGCCTGATGGTAGCCGTGGGCGTCGGACGGCGCAGTGCGCCCCGTTTGCGGCTCAGCGGTCGTTGATCGCGTTGAGGACCAGGCGAACGATCAGCGAACCGAGGACCGCCACGACGATCGAGGCGATCAGGCCGTTGGTCGGGCCGAATCCCATCTGGCTCGCGAGCCAGCCGCCGATGATGCCGCCGACGATGCCGACGACGATGTTGGGGAGACAACCGCGCGCCGTCCGGCCGCCGATGAGGGCGCCCGAGATGGCCCCGGCGATGAAGCCGACGACGATCCAGCCGATGATCCCGAGGTCAGGCATGGTCGGAGTATCCCATGCGCGATGGGCTACGGAGACGCGAGGAACGCGGTCACGGCCTCCACGACCGCGTCGGGGTGGGTGTGGTGGGCCGCGTGCTTCGCGCCGGGGATGACGACGATCGTGCCGTCGGATAGTCGATCGTCGAGGGCCGCCGTCGCGACGCTGAACTCGCGGCGGCTGTCGCCGCCCAGGACCTGCAGCACCGGCTGCTCGACGGCGCCCAGCCGGTCGAGCCCGGCCTCGTCGCCCGACTCGACGGCCACCTCGCGCGCGATCGTCGAGGCGGCCGCCACCCGCCGCGGCCAGACCGGGTCGGCGCGGTAGCGGTCCAGGTCCTCGGCGCTCATGCCCACGACGCGGGTCATGAAGGTCTCGAGGAGCGTCTCGTCTCGTCCGGCCGCCGCGAGCGCGGCGAGCTCGCGGGGGAGTGCCGCGTCCCCGTAGCGCTCGCCGGGCGGGGTCGGGGCGCCCTCGTACGAGATCACCCGCCCGATGTCCTGGGTCAGCAAGGCGGCACCGAGGGCACAACGACCGCCGTAGGAGTGGCCGAAGACGTCGACCGCGCCACCGGTCTGTTGCGCGAGCGCCGTCGCGACGGCGGCCAGGTCCTCGAACTCGCGCTCGATGGCGTACGGCGACGTGTCACCCGATGCGCCCCGGCCGCGACGATCGATCGCGTGGATCGTGAACCGGGTCGCCAGCAGCGGTCCGAGGACCCGGAACGTGGTGTGGTCGGCGGCCGCGCCGTGGACGAGGATCAGCGAGGGCCCCACGCCCGGACGTGAACACGGCGATCGGCGTCCCGTCCGTGGAGGGCACGACACGCGTCGGCGCGTCGGGCGCGGGATGGCGACGCCGTCACGACGTCGGCCGCCAGGCGTAGCGCACGTCCGGCTGGCGCTCCTCGTTGTGGCTCCCATCGCCGAAGGCGATCGGCTCGAACCCGGACCGCTCGTAGAACCGGCGCGCGTTGGTGTTCACGGCGAAGCAGTACAGGTCGAGCCCGACCGGGCGTCGCTCCTTGGCGAGGGCCACGAGCCGCTTGCCCAGACCGCGCCCGATCCAGGCCGGGGCCACGTAGAGCTGCTCGATCATGTCGTCCGACAGCGCCATCAGTGCCACGACCGTTCCACCGGGCTCCACCGCGACCCACGTCTCGTGACGGGGCACGAGCTCGGTCGCGAGCCAGCGCCGGACGTCGTCATCGGGATGCGACGGCTCGAAGTCGAACGTGACGCGCCAGGACGACAGCCAGACGTCGCCGATGCCTCCCGCGTCGCCGGCCTCGGCACGCCGGATCTCGATCTCGTCCGCGGATCGTGGGCCGGCGCCGCCCGCCGAACCGCCCATCAGCGCGCTGGCAGGCTGGCCGCCGCCGCCTCGTCCAGGATCCATGTCGCCCCCTCGCGGCGCGTGAGCTGCGCCGGCCAGCGGGTCGGGTCGACCTCCGGGCCGAAGATGTCGGCGAGGATCGCCGCCTTGCCGGCCCCGTGCATCACGACGAGGATCTGCCGCGCGACGGCGAGGATGGCGGGGTTGAGCGTCACCCGCTCGACGTGTGGCTCGATGTGCGTCGGCGCCGGGATCGCCAGCGCCCAGTCCTTCGATTCGAAGGCGGCCGAGCCCGGGAACACGGACAGCACATGCCCGTCGCCGCCGACGCCGAGCAGCACGAGATCGAGCACCGGCCAGCCGTCGACGACCTCGAGGTCGGCGGCACGCAGCTCTCGCTCCAGCTCTGCCGCGCAGCCGGCGGCGCCCCAGCCCTCCCCGATCGCCTCGCTCGTCCGGAACGGGTGGATGTTCGCGAGCGGCAGCGGATACGCCGGTCGCGTCGCTCGCCGAGGGCGCTGCCCGCCTGACGGTCAGCCAGGTCGAGCAGGATGTCGTCGAAGGGCTTGACGTTGGACAGCGGGTGGTCGCGCGGGACGAAGCGGTCGTCGCCCCACCAGACGTGGACGTCCGGCCACGGGACGTCGTTGACGTGCGCGGGCGATGGCGAGGTGCCGGTAGATGCCGATCGGGGTGGAGCCGCCGGTCGTCGCCCAGTCGGCGCGGCCGCGCGCCTCGACGGCGGCCCGCAACGACGCCGGCGATCCGGTCCCCGGCCAGCTGCGGATGCGGCCGCCGCATCGGCGACGACGATGATCTCGGGTTCGGTCATGCCTTCGGGCCGCGCGCCAGCCGGGGGGATGGGGCCGCCGACGAGCTGGGCCGCGGCGCGCAGGCTGACCGTGGCGATGTCCTCGCGGCGGCCGGTCTCGATCGCCTCGGCCAGCAGGTCGACCTCACCGCGCCGGGCGGCGAGGAACCGCCGTTCGAATGCCTCCACCCCGTCCTGCCAGACCCGCACGTGGACCGCTTCGGCTTCCGCGGTGACGTCGGCGCGCAACTCGGAGCCGCGCCGCTCGGCAAGCAGCTCGACGCGGAGGGTCGTGCCGGCGGGCATCGTCGAGACGACCGGCCGCAGCACGACCGCGACCTCGCCGCGCCCCTGGCTCAGCGTGGCCGCCATCCCGCGGCTGACCGCCGGCCGTCCGCCGGGCGCGGGTTTCGAGCGGGAGGCACGCGGGCCGCTCCGCCACGACTGCCAGCGGCTTCACGACCGACATCCCGAGCCGCGAGGCCAACCACGCGACGTGGTAGATCGGCTTGACGATGTTCGTCGAGCCCGGCGCGCCGGTCTCGTCATGGGTGGCGTAGGTCACGGCGATCCGCCGCAGCGATCCCAGGTACGGGAGGAAATCCGGATCGTCGAAGATCGAGGCGATGGCCTCCCGCCAGCGCGACTGGCGGATCAGGGCGAAATCGCTGATCGCCAGCCGGGTCACGTCGAGCAGGCCCGCCATCTCGCGCATCCGCTCGAGTCCGTCGCCGTTCCACGTCGAGCCGTCCACCACGAGGCGGTCCGCACCGCTCAGCAGGTCGTACGCGGCGCGCGACGTGAATGGCGGCTCGCCCGGCCACCAGACGGTGACCGGCAGGTCGTGGACGATCAGCGGCGTCACGATCGCCGACAGATGCCGGCCGGCCTCACCGCCGGCGGTCAGGTGGATCGTCTCGGCGCAGGTCTCGGGCGCGTCCTCGCGCGGCAGCACGCAGTGCGCCTCCACCCGCGCGTCGAGCCACGAAGGTCCATCCGGGATCGGCCGACTGGACGACGATGGTCC
This sequence comes from uncultured Chloroflexia bacterium, assembly GCA_963850555.1. GTDB lineage: Bacteria > Chloroflexota > Limnocylindria > Limnocylindrales > CSP1-4 > SPCO01. The sequence continues at coordinate 99,983 of CAWKLT010000016.1, forward strand.
GCGACGGGTGCCGCCCGGTCAGCGCCTGGATCGTGGCGGCGCCCCGCTCCGCGATCTCCGGCCGGCGCGCGATGACCACGAGGTTCATCACGCTCGTCCGGGCGGCGATGTGGCGGGCCGGCTCCCCCTCCATCTCGGTGGTCAGGTCCTGCTTGGCCCAGATCCGGGCGAGCTCGGTTTCGATCTCGGCGATGCTGTGGGCGCGTGCCGACCAGCGCAGGACCGGCTCGTTGAGCGCGATGGCCGGAGCGACCGAGGTCGTCAAGGTCGGCCGCTCAGATCCGTCGCCAGCGCTTGCCGTCGCGGGCGATCATCTCGTCGGCCTCGGCCGGACCCCAGGTCCCGGCGTCGTAGTTGGCGAACTCGGGCGCGGGGCTCGATGCCCACATGTCGATGATCGGGTCGACGATGCTCCAGGCCTCCTCGACCTCGTCCGCGCGCGTGAACAGCGATGCGTCGCCCTGGAGCGCGTCGAGGATCAGCGTCTCGTAGGCGTCGGGCGAGTCGACGTTGAAGGCGGACCCGTACGTGAAGTCCATCGTGACCGGGCGGATCGCCATGCCCAGGCCCGGCACCTTGGCACCGAACCGCAGCATGATCCCCTCGTCGGGCTGGATGCGGATGGCGAGCAGGTTCGGGTCGGGCTCCGTGGCGGCATCGCGGAACAGGCGGTGCGGCACCTCGCGGAACTGGATGGCGATCTCCGTGGAGCGCTTGGGCAGGCGCTTGCCGGTCCGCACGTAGAACGGCACGCCGGACCAGCGCCAGTCGTCGATCGTCAGGCGCGCCGCGATGTACGTCTCCGTTTCGGACTCCGGGTCGACGTCCTGCTCCTCCCGGTAGCCCGGCACCTGCGTCGCGGCGACCCAGCCCGGGCCGTACTGGCCGCGGACGACGTTGCCGGGCGAGTCGGCGGGACTGGCGATCGCGCGCAGGACCTTGACCTTCTCGTCGCGCAGCGGGTCCGCCTCGAACGTCGCCGGCGGCTCCATCGCGACGAGGCTGACGAGCTGGAGCAGGTGGTTCTGGAGGACATCGCGTGACGCGCCGGTCTCCTCGTAGAAGGCGCCGCGGTTCTCGATGCCGATCGACTCGGCCACGGTGATCTGCACGTGGTCCACGTAGCGCCGGTTCCAGAGCGGCTCGAAGATGCCGTTCCCGAACCGGAAGACCAGCAGGTTGCGGACGGTCTCCTTGCCCAGGTAGTGGTCGATGCGATAGACCTGCGACTCGCGGAAGACCTTGCCGACCTCGCGGTTCAGCTTCTTCGCGGAGTCGAGGTCATGGCCGAACGGCTTCTCGATGACGATGCGGCGCCAGCCGCCGTCATGGCGCTCGTGATCGAGGCCCACGCGGCCCAGCTGCGCGACGAGGTCCGCGAACTGCGACGGCTGCGTGGCGAGGTAGAACAGCCGATTGCCGCGGGTCGCGTGCTCCGTATCGATCTCGTCGAGGCGGCTGGCCAGGCGGTCGAAGCCGGCTGGGTCGGTGAAGTCGCACCGGTCGTACATGATCCGCTCGCTGAACGAGGCCCAGGCCGCCTCGTCGATGCGGCAGCACGCGGCTGAACTCGTCGAGCCCCTTGCGAACCTCGGCCCGGTAGTCGTCGTCGTCGTACGGCCGCCGGCCGACGGCGATCAGCAGGAACTCGTGCGGCAGGAGATTGGTCCGCCACAGGTGGTACATCGCCGGGATGACCTTGCGGTAGGCGAGGTCGCCGGTCGCCCCGAACAGCACGAGGACCGATGGATCGGGCACCCGCTCCAGGTGGAGCCCCTGGCGGAGGACGTTCTCGGCGGGCTTGGCGCGTCGATGCCCGCTTGCCCTCGCGGACCTCGCGCAGCTGGCGCATGGTCTTGGGCGCGTCCTTGGGACGGGGCGCCGGTTGGGCCGGGATCGGCTGGTCCGGCGGCGCGTCGACGGGCGCAGGGTCCTTGACCGGAACGTCGACCTTGCCCTTCACCCGCGTCGCCATCGCGCTATTCGGTCTTCACTGCGTGACCACCGAACTCGTTGCGCAGCGCGGCCAGCACCTTGCCCGTGTAGGAATCGTCCTGGCGGGATCGGAAGCGGGTCAGCAGCGACAGCGTGATCACGGGCGCCGGCACGTCCTTGTCGATCGCCTCCTGGACCGTCCAGCGGCCCTCGCCGGAGTCCGCGACCCAGCCCTTGAGATGCTCGAGGTCGCGGCCGTTGGCCTCGAATGCCCGGCCCAGCAGCTCGAGCAACCACGAGCGCACGACCGAGCCCTGCATCCACAGCTCCGAGATGCCGGCGAGATCGAGCTCGTAGTCGCTCGCGTGCATGATCTCGAAGCCCTCGGCGTAGGCCTGCATGAGGCCGTACTCGATGCCGTTGTGGACCATCTTCACGTAGTGGCCCGGCGCCCGGACCGCCGACGTGCAGGTAGCCGCCGTCCGGGGCGAGCGCGAGGAAGATCGGCTCGAGCGCCGTGACCGGCTCCTTGTCGCCACCGACCATCAGGCAGTAGCCGAGCTCCAGGCCCCAGATGCCACCCGACGTCCCCGCGTCGACGTACGCGATGCCCTTGGCCTTGAGCGCCTCGTGCCGCCGCACGTCGTCGTGGAAGTTCGTGTTGCCGCCGTCGATGATCGTGTCGCCCGGCTCGAGGTGCTCGAGCAGCTCCTCGATCTGGGCTTCGGTAGCGTCGCCGGCCGGGACCATCACCCAGACCGCGCGCGGCTTCTCGAGCTTGGCGACCAGCTCCTCGATCGAGTAGGACGGCGTGGCGCCCTCGCCGGCGATCTCGGTGGTCTTCTCCGGCGTCCGGTTGTAGACGACGATCTCGTGGCCGTCGCGAATCGAGCCGGCGGACCATGTTGGCCCCCATCCGGCCCAGACCGATGAACCCGATGCGCATGGGGATCAACCCTCCGAGGTCGTGCGAAGCGCCGCTTCGAGCGCGCGCTCCAGGGCGGCGAGGCCGGCGTCGGGATCGGCGCCGAGGTGGACCCGCAGGATCGACAGCTGGTGGCTCTCGAGCGCGGCGAAGTCGCCGTCGGCCTGGGCGTCGATGAGCTGGCCGAAGGTGTACGGCCAGCCCGGGATGTCGCGGTCGTCGGGGTGGTCGGCCGTCAGCTGGAGGAAGGTGCCGGTGGGCGGGCCGCCCTTGTGCAGTTGCCCGGTCGAATGGAGGAAGCGCGGGCCGTAGCCGGCGGTCGTGGCGACATGCGTGGCGTCGCGCAGCATGGCGCGGATGCGGGCGAACGCCTCGTCGCGCGCGGGTGTCGGCGCGATGAACGCCTGCAGGGCGATGTAGGCGTTGGCGCCGGCCGGCCGAGGTGGGACGGCGAGCATCGACGTCAGCGTCGGGTCCGTCGACCGCGAGGCCCCTGGCCGCCGGATCCGCGGCACGACCGCGACCCGCCTTCGCGAGCGCGCTCGCGGGTGAGCTCCTTGGCTTCCTCCACGTTGGGCTGGTCGAACGGGTCGATGCCCAGGACGACGCCGGCGATGGCCGTCGCGACCTCCCAGCGGACGAACTCCCCGCCGAGATCGATCGGGTCGGCGAGCTCGATGCGGATGACCGGATGGCCCGCGGCCTCCAGCTGTCCGGCCAGGGCGTCACGGCCGCCGTCCGTGCCCTCGACGACGGAGAGCCGGACGAACACGCGATCCGGGCCGTAGGCGTCCGGTGCGCCGAGCGGCTCCAGGTCGACCGGGACGATCCCGACCCCGTGCTTCCCGGTGCTTTCTGCGATCAGCTGCTCGGCCCACGCCCCGAACGAGGCGATCTCGTCGTCGGGGAGGAAGGTCAGCTTGTCGCGGCCCGCCTTGGCCAGCGTGCCCATCGCGATGCCGAGCGAAACGCCGGGATTGATCGCCGGGTCGGGCTCGTGGCAGGCGCCAAGCATGGCCTGCGCGGACGCCAGCAGGGCGTCGAGGTCCAGGCCGATGAGCGATGCCGGCACCAGCCCGACATAGGTCAGCGCGCTGTAGCGGCCGCCGATGTCCGGCGGGTTGAGGAATACGTCCCGGAACTCGTCGTGGTGGGGGATCGCCTCGAAGCTCTTGCCCGGGTCCGTGATCACGGCCATCAGGCCACCCGGCTTCTCGTAGACGTGATGCTTGACCTTGTCGAGCTCCTTGTGGGCGAGGTCCCAGAAGTACGCGAGAAAGGCGTTGGGCTCGGTCGTCGTGCCGGACTTGCTGGCGATGATGACCAGCGTCTTGAGCGGGTCCAGGCCTTCGAAGACCGCCGCCACCGCCGCGGGATCCGTCGAATCGAGGATGCGCAGGTCGAGGTATCCCTCCTGGGATCCGAACGTGCGATGCAGGACGTCCGGTGCGAGGCTGCTGCCGCCCATCCCGGCCACGACCGCGGTCGTGAAGCCTGCCTGCACGATGCCGTCACCGAACCCTTCGAGCCCGGCGACGTTGTCGGCGAAGTCCACCGGCGCTTCCAGCCAGCCGAGCCGCTCCCCGATCGACTTCTGGACCGCCGGATCGTCCGACCACAGCGTGACGTCGCGATCGAACAGCCGAGTCGCCCATTCGTCGGCCCGTGCTTGCTCCACGACCGCGTCGTAGGCGCCGGTGGCATCACCGAGCGCGAAGCCCGGGGCACGGACGGAGGTCGACGTGGGTTCGGTCATCGTGGCCTCCGAGCGAGGGTGGTCAGCTGGGGTCGTCCATGGTACGACGCGCCGCGTGGCGCGGAGTCAGTCGCCGGACGCCTCGATCGCGAGGACCTTGTCGAGCCGTCGCCGGTGGCGCGGCTCGCCGCTGAAACTGGCGCCGAGGAACGCGATCGCGCATTCGTAGGCGGGCTCGGGGCCGATGACGCGGGCGCCCAGCGTCAGCACGTTCATGTCGTCGTGCTCCACGCCCTGGTGCGCGGAATACGTGTCGTGGCAGACCGCCGAGCGGATGCCGCGCATCTTGTTCGCGGCCACGCTGGCACCGACGCCCGAGCCACAGATGAGGATCCCGCGGTCCGCCTCGCCGCGCTGGATCGCCTTACCGAGGCGCTGCGCGAAGTCCGGGTAGTCGTCGTTCGGGTCGGAGCCGTCGCCACCCAGGTCGATGAGTTCGTGACCGAGGCCGGCATCACCGAGCCGGCGCAACAGCGCGTCCTTGAGCTCGGCCCCGGCATGGTCGGCAGAGAAGGCGACGCGCATGGGGCAAGGATAGCGGCGCGCGGAACCGGAACCGGCGAGACGCTGCGCGGGGCGTTCCGTACGCTCTCTCATCATGACCGTCGTGGAGCGCCTGGCCAACCGCGACCTGGACGTGGCGAGCGTGCTGCCCGCCTCGCCCCTGCCTGAGCGGGCCCGGATCGTGATCGTCGGTGGCGGGATCATCGGGGCGTCGATCGCGTACCACTTGACCCGTCGCGGCGAGCAGGACGTGGTCCTGCTGGAGCGTGGCCGGCTGACGAACGGCACGACCTGGCATGCCGCCGGGCTGGTGTCGCGGGTCCGCGGCACGCACGCGCTGACCGAGCTGACCCGGGACAACGTCGCGACGTACGAGCGCGTCGCCGCGGAGACGGGCGTGGACATCGGCCTCCGGCATGTCGGGGCGTTGACGATCGCCCGGACCGAGGCGCGGATGCACGAGATCCTGGCTGGGGTCGGGATGGCGCGCGACTTCGACATCCCGGTCGAGGTGACCGAGCGCGCGCGGATCCGCGAGCTGTGGCCATCGGCGGTCGTCGACGACCTCGTCGGGGGCGTGCTGTTTCCGTCGGACGCGACGGTCAACCCGGGCGACGCGGCGCTGGCGTTCGCGAAGGGCGCCGTTGCGGCTGGCGTGTGCTACGTGCCGGACACCGAGGTGACCGGGTTCCGGTTCTCGCCCGGCGACCGTCACCGGGTGGTGGGTCTCGACACGTCGCGCGGTCCGATCGAGGCGGAAACGGTGGTGCTGGCCGCGGGACTCTGGACGAGCGAGCTGGCCCGCCTGGCCGGTGCCAGCGTGGCGCTCTACCCGGCCGAGCACGTCTGGGTCATGACCGAGGAGGCTGCGGGCGCGGCCCAGGACGCGCCGTTCCTGCGCGACCTCGACGGATCGATCTACATCCGGCAGTACCGCGGTCGGTACGTCATCGGGGCGTTCGAGCCGAACGGCAAGCCGATCGCACCGTCCGCCGTGCCCTCGACCGGCTTCGCCGAGTTCGGACCGGACTGGGACCACTTCGCGCCGGCGCTGGCCGCGGCCCGGCAGCGGGTGCCCGAGCTCGAGTCGATCGGTTTTGCCCACTTCCTCCGCGCGCCGGAGAGCTTCACGCCCGACTCGAACTTCCAGCTCGGGTTCGTGCCCGAGTTCGACGGACTGTTCGTCGCCGCCGGTCTCAACTCGCAGGGGATCATCTTCGCCCCGGGCGTCGGCCGGGCGGCGGCGGAGTGGATCGTCGAAGGGCCAACCGACGATGGATCTCGCCGAGGTCGATGTCGCGCGCATGGAGCGCTGGATGAACCAGCCGAGCGTGGCTGCACGAGCGGACCGACGGAGTCGCTCGGCGGTCTGTACGAGCTGCATTGGCCGGGCAAGCAGCCGCGGACCGGGCGCGACGTGCGGCGCGTGCCGCTGTACGAGCCGTATCGTGCGGCCGGGGCAGCGTTCGGGCAGGCGGCGGGCTGGGAGCGCGCGAACTGGTTCGAGCCCGGGCTCGTGGATCCGGAGGTCCGCTACGACTTCGCGGCGCCGTCGTGGTTCCCGTCGGTCCGCGAGGAGGTGGCGGCCACCCGGGAGGCCGTCGCGCTGTACGACCTCTCGACCTACGCCAAGTTCGTGGTCCAGGGCCCCGAGGCGCTCGAGCGGGCTGCAATGGCTCGCGACGTCCGACCTGGACGTGGAGCCGGGCCGGATCGTCTACACGCTGCTCTGCAACGAGCAGGGCGGCATCGAGATGGACCCGACGATCACGCGGCTCGGGGAGGACCGGTTCCTCGTGCTCGCCCCGACACTGACCCAGCGGCGGACCGAAGGATTGCTGCGGCGCGGGTCGCCGGCGGGGGCGGTGATCACCGATGTGACGTCGGCCTGGGCGACGCTTCACCTGGCCGGACCGCGCTCCCGGGAACTGCTCGCTCGACTGACCGACGCCGACTGTCTCGGGCGACGCATGGCCGTTCCTCCGGGCTCGCGAGATCGATGTCGGTCGGGCGCGGGCGTGGGCGTTCCGGGTCTCGTTCACCGGGGAGCTGGGCTGGGAGCTGTCGGTGCCCACCGAGTTCGTCGCCGACCTCTACGCCCGGATCGTTCACGCCGGCGCGGACCTCGGGTTGCGCCACGCCGGCGCCTTCGCGTTCGACGCCGCGCGCCTGGAGCGCGGCTTCCGCTCGTGGGGCCACGACATCGGGCCCCAGTACGATCCGTTCGCGTCAGGGCTCGGGTTCGCGGTCTCGCGCCGGAAGGCCGCCGATTTCGTCGGCCGCGCAGCGCTCGAGCGGTTGCGCGCCGCCGAGCCAGAGCAGCGTCTCGTCAGCATCCACGCCCCCGACGCCGTGCTGTGGCACGGGGAATCGCTGCTGCGCGACGGCGAGCGAGCGGGCTACATCACGAGCGCCGCGATCGCGCCGACGCTGGGCGGCTCGGCGGGCCTGGGCTGGATCCGCGGGCCGCTGGACGGCTCGTGGCACGTGGAGATCGGCGACGCGCTGGTCCCGTGCCGGGTCAGCCTCGAGCCGTTCTACGACCCACGCGGGGAGCGCCTGCGCGACTGATGGCGGTCATGGGCGCGATCGGTTCAGCTGTGGCCGGGATCCGAGCTTTCGGTGCGGCCGACGCCGGCCTCGCCCGCGTCCAGCGTCGGGTGGCCACCCATGTGCCCGAAGTGGCCGCCGTCGACGGTCGGGATGCGGCCGCGCAGGCCCTCGCGCACGACGCGCCGGCCGATGTCGGTCACGCGCTCCGCGGTGAACCCGAACTTCTCGAAGATCGTGCCGGCCGGCGCCGACGCGCCGAAATGGTCGAGGCCGATGATCGCGCCCTCGTCGCCGACCCAGCGCTCCCAGCCGAGCGACACGCCGACCTCGATGCTGACGCGCTTGCGGACGGCCGGCGGCAGGACCGAGTCGCGATATGCCTGGTCCTGGAGGTCGAACGTCTCCCAGCAGGGCATCGACACGACGCGGGCGCGGATGCCGTCCGCCTCGAGCGCCTCCGCCGCCGCGAACGCGAGCTGCAGCTCCGAGCCGGTGGCGATGAAGATCAGCTCCGGGTCGCCGTCACCCGGCGGCGTCGCGCAGGACGTAGGCGCCGCGTTGCAGGCCCTCGCGCGCCTTCTTGGCCGTGCCCGCGAGCACCGGCAGCTTCTGCCGGGTCAGGGCCAGCGCCACCGGACCGTCGCGCCGCTCCACGGCGAGCGCCCAGGCCGCGGCCGTCTCGTTCGCGTCGCCCGGTCGCACGAACCACAGGTTCGGGATCGCGCGCAGCGCGGCGTAGTGCTCGACCGGCTCGTGGGTCGGTCCGTCTTCACCCAGGCCCACCGAGTCGTGCGTCCAGACGTGGATGACGTGGAGCCCGGCCAGCGCACCGAGCCGGACCGCGCCGCGCATGTAGTCGCTGAACGTCAGGAACGTCGCGTCGTACGGGATGAACCCGCCGTGGTAGGCGATGCCGTTGGCGATGCCGCCCATGCCGTGCTCGCGAACGCCGAAGCGCAGGTTCCGGCCGGGCTCGTCGGCGCTGAAGTTGGGCTCGCCCTTGACGTCGGTCAGGTTGGATTCCGAGAGGTCGGCCGCGCCGCCGAACAGCTCGGGGACCGGGCCGGCCAGTGCCTGGATCGCGTCCTGCGACGCATTGCGGGTCGCGACTTCGGTGCCGGTCTCGTACGTCTTGAGGTCGGCGTCCCAGCCGTCGGCGAGCTCCCCGGCGAGGCGGCGCCGGAACGTCGCGGCGAGTCGCGGATGGGCCGCCTCGTACGCATCCAGCCGACCGTCCCATTCCTTGACCAGGTCCTTGCCGGCGTCGACGGCCTTGCGGAACACGCGCAGCGCGTCCTCCGGGATGTAGAAGCTCTTGTCCGGGTCCCAGCCGTAGGCCTCCTTCGTGAGGCGGACCTCGTCCGGGCCGAGCGGCGCGCCGTGCGCCTTCTGCGAGTCCTGCTTGTTCGGGCTGCCGAAGCCGATGTGCGTCCGGACCGCGATCAGGCTCGGCCGGTCGTCATGGCGCGCCACCTCGATGGCGGCTTCGATCGCGCCGAGGTCGTTTCCGTCCGCGACCCGCTGGGTGTGCCAGCCGTAGGCATCGAAGCGCTTGGGCACGTCCTCCGACCAGGCCATCGACGTCGGCCCATCGAGCTGGATGTGGTTGTCGTCGTACAGGACGATCAGCTTGCCCAGGTGAAGGTGGCCGGCGAGGCTCGAGGCCTCGGACGCGATGCCCTCCTGGAGATCGCCGTCGGACGCGATGACGTAGGTCCAGTGGTCGACGATCACGTGCTCGTCGCGGTTGAACTCGGACGCCAGCCGGCGCTCGGCGATGGCCATGCCGACGGCATTCGCGAGGCCCTGACCGAGCGGCCCGGTCGTCGCTTCCACCCCGGGCGTCAGGCCGTGCTCCGGGTGCCCCGGCGTGCGCGACCCCCACTGGCGGAACGCCTTGAGGTCGTCGAGCGAGAGGTCGTAGCCGGTCAGGTGGAGGAGCGAGTAGAGCAGCATGCTGGCGTGGCCGGCGGAGAGCACGAAGCGGTCGCGGTCCGGCCACTCCGGGTTCGTCGGGGCGTGGCGCAGGAACCGGGTCCACAGCGCGTAGGCCATCGGCGCCGCGCCCATCGGGGCGCCCGGGTGCCCGGAGTTCGCCTGCTGGACGGCGTCCATCGAGAGGGTCCGGATCGTGTCGATCGCGAGGCGGTCGAGGTCGGGCGTCACGGCAGCGGTCATCGGGCGGGACTCCGGCTCGGGCGGGCAGGTGGAGCGCCATTGTAGGTCGGCAGGCGACGCGGGCTGAGCGAACCGGCGCGTGCGCGCCTATCCTCGGAACCCATGCCGAAGCTGCGCGCCCCGCGCCCTCGCCGACCCGGCCGCCCGTCCCGTCGCGCCACCCCCGGACCGGCGCGCATCGTGGTGCTGGGCGACCTCGTGCTCGATGTCGTGGTCGCGCCGGCTCGGGCCGCTCGAGCGCGCGACCGACGTACCCGGTCGGGTCTCGCTCGTCCAGGGCGGGTCGGCCGCGAACGCCGCCCGATGGCTCGCGCGCCTGGGTGCGCGGACGACGCTCGTCGCGGCGGTCGGCCGGGACGCGGTGGGCCGCTCCCTCGTCGACGCCATACGCGGTGACGGCGTCCAGGTGCGGGTCGTCCGCGTGGCGGGCGCGCGGACCGGTCGCATCGGCGTCATCGTCTCGCCCGACGGCGAGCGGTCCTTCGTGGCCGATCGCGGGGCCGCCCTCCAGCTCCGACCGGAGGATCTGCGACCCCAGTGGTTCACCCGGGCCGACGGGCTGCACCTGCCGATGTACTCGTTCCTGGGCGAACCGCTGGGCGAGGCCGCCCGACGGGCCGTGTCGCTGGCCCGCGACGCGGGCGCGTTCGTGAGCATCGACCTGGCATCGATCGGGCCGCTGCTGGAACTTGGACGTCCCGCGGCGGTGGCCCTCATCAAGGAGGTCGCCCCGGACCTGATCTTCGCGACCGCGGCCGAGGCGCAGGCCCTGCTGGGCGCCGCCGTGGGCGACAGCCTGCTCGACCACGCGCCGGTCGTCGTCGTGAAGCGCGGCCCGCAGGGCGCCACCGTCCTCGCCCGAGACGGCGCAGCGAACCTCCGCTTCGAAGTCGCGACCGAACACCGCATCGCCACCGACACGACCGGCGCCGGCGACGCCTTCGACGCGGGCTTCCTGGTCGGCTGGTTCGCCGCCCGCTCCGCCGGCCGATCCCTCCCAGCCGCCCTCCAACGAGCCGCCGTCACGGGCCACCGAGCCGCAGCCCGCCAGCTATCGACCCCGCGACCCGAATTGCCGCTGGCCTAGGTGACATGACCCAGCCGGCTGCCGATCTGCTCGACTCAAATGGCGAGTCGCCCGAAGTCTTCGTGCGCCGATTTCTGACCGCCTTCCGCGCGTGGGAGCTGGAGGCCGACCGTCATTGACGAGGCGGACGAGGCCGAGGAGGAACGGCGCGACCAGGTGGGCGATGAGGAACCGTTCGAAGACGGAATGGACGCGATCCGTGCCGTCTTATCAAGCGCTGCTGCAGAGATTTCGCGACCCCACGGATCATCGCGCAGGAGATCGTACCTTCATGGAAGAGCCCACCGAGGGCGAACCTCGAATTCGACCGAGTTCCTCGGCGCCGAGCGGGCCCCGGGCGGTGCCATCGTGAAGACGAAAGAGATCGACCACTACGCGATACCACCTGAGGGCTACGAGTACGTCCTCAAGCTCGTCGACGGCGCGTGGCGCATCGACGACCGTCGCACGCGCAATCTCGACGGGCGCTGGATCCACCGAGTCTTCAACCGCCCGCTGGCGACTCTGGGGCAGGCGATGGGGCGCGTACGATGACCGGGTGACGGTCGAGGTGACGACACAGCTCCCCGGCTATGAGCTGCCGCCGATCGGGGCATCGTGGTGGCCATCGTGGTCATCGTTGCCGTAGTCCTCGTGATGACGCTTACGGCGATGAGGAACTTCTTGGCCTGAGGTGAGCCTTCGACCGGGGTCGGCGGGTGGCACCGGGCGGCGTCCGGCGGAGCGAGCGCCGGCGCATGCGCCGCAGCGAGCGGAGGCCGGGCGACCGCCCGGGGACAGGACCCGCCGGGCTCACGACCCCCGCGTGATCCGGACGTCGTCGATCTCGACCTCGACCAGGCTGTTGCTTCCGCCATCGACCGCCGCGAAGTGGATGCGGACCGTCTGGCCGGCCCACGCATCGACGGAGGCGGCGACGGAGCGCCACACGCCATCGACGTCGGCCGGCTTGCCGGTCAGCGTGATGACCGGGTGGCGGTGCGCCGTCCGAGGTCTCGATGCTGGCCACCAGTCGATCGGCGGACGTCGAGTTCGCGCCGTGCGCGAGCACGTACCGGAAGAACAGCCGCTGGCCCGGGGCCGTTGACAGCCGGATCGCCGGACTCCGCACCGAGGTCCGCCCGTCGAGGTCGTTCGCGTTCGCCGATGACCCGGCGCCGCCACCCGTCACGAACGCCCGCGAACCCGACGGAACGTCGGTCAGCTGCTTCGGTCCGCTCGATGACGTCGCGTACGGGTTCGCCCGGGAGAACTTGCCGGTCGTCGCCGTGTCGGTGCCGTCCGGGTCGTACGTCCAGCCGCGGAACACCTCGAGGTCGTCGTCGAACGCGCCGCAGCGCGCCAGCCGGACCTGCTCGCCCAGGACGCTGAGCGGGCACCAGGCGCGCTCGGCGAGGTACAGGACGGCTTCCTTGTTGCGGCCCGTCTCGCTCGAGATCTTCGAGTCGTCCGGGTAGTCCGTCACGGACAGCTCGAAGGTGTACGAATACGTTCGATACATCCCGTACATGAAGTCGCGCGTCGTGCCGGAGGTGATGTACAGGCTGCTCGCCTGGATCGGCCGGTAGCCGTTGCTCGCCGCCATCTTCTTGCCGATGGCCACGAGCGCGTCGTGGTCGGCCTTGGTCATGTCACTCGGGATATCGGTGTAGGTGTAGCCGTACGGCCACATGACCAGCCTGCCCGACTCGTGGAAGGAGACGGCGACCCGGATCTGCTGCCGACCGCCGATGACGCGGCTGGCCAGGAAGTCGCGGATGGCCCGAGCCTCCGGCGTCGAGAAGGCCTTCGTGCCGCGGTAGGTGATGGCCTGCGGGTTCGTGCTCGTGCGACCGCCACCGCCCCAGCGATACCCGTAGTTCCGGTTGAGATCGGTGCCGGTGTACGGCGTCCCCGGCGTGGGCTGGCGGTTCTTGCGCCAGTGGTGGAACTTGCCGCCCGAGATGTCGTGCTCGGCGCCGTCCGGGTTCGCGAGGAAGATGATCCAGATCTCGCGGGAGTTCACGATGTTCGTGATGCGCGTGGTCGTGCCGTAGCCGTCGGTCAGCCAGCGCATGACCTTGAGCGCCAGCTCGACGCCCATGTGCTCGTCGGCGTGGTGGCCGCCCTCGTACAGGACTTCGGGCTCGGCCTCGTCCGATGCCGACGTGGTCCGAGATCTTCATCGCCCAGATCTCGCGGCCCTGGTAGCTCTTGCCGATGCTGAAGCGCTTGGCGATGTCCGGGTGGGCGGTTTCGACCGCCTTCGCGGCGGCCGCCACCTCGGCATAGGTGTGATATCCCGAGAAACCGGCCGGGAATTCCTCGGCGCCGAGCGCCGTCGAGGGCACGATCAGGAGCGCGGCCAGGGCTAGAGCTGTCGCGACGGCGCGCGACGAGGTCAGGCGGGGGAAGGTCGGCATGTCGCGCATCTTGCGCCCGCGAGGTGCATCGGGACACCGGCGAGTTGGGGCCAGCGGCACCCCGGCGAACGTCCCATGCGCCCTCAGCGCAGGTGGCGGTCGAACCAGTCGATCATCCGGGTCATCCGATCGATCCGGCGGTCCGGCCGGCCCGCCGACGCATACACGTGCGACTCCTCCGGGTAGAGGACGTACTCCACTTCGCGGCGTAGATGCCGCAGCGCGACGAACAGCTGCTCGTTGTCCGCGGGCGGGCAGCGGAGGTCGGACTCGGCCTGCAGGATCAACAGCGGCGTGTGGACCGCCGCGGCGTTGCGCAGTGGCGACGTCCGCCACATCAATTCGATGCCTTCCGGGCCGTACACGTCGCCCATGAGGGACGCGCGGAAGAACTCGGGCCCGCTGTCGGAGTTGCCGAAGCCCGAGATCTGGTTCGTCGACGCCGTTCTCGGATACGGCAGCCTTGAACCGGTCCGTCGTCCCGACCAGCCAGTTCACCATGAAGCCGCCGTAGCTCAGTCCGAAAACGCCGAGCCGATCGGGATCGGCGAGGCCGAGCTCCACGACATGATCGACGGCGGCGTGGACGTCGGCGGCATCGACGCCGCCCCAGTCTCCGAGATGCGGCCGGATCCAGTCACGGCCGTACGTGGCCGAGCCGCGGATGTTCGGCAGGATCACGCGGTAGCCAGCGGCGACGAGCAGGATGACCTCGATGTGCGGAGCCGGTGCCCAGGCGCCGAGCGGCCCGCCGTGGACGTCGACGACCGTGGGGAGGGCCTTGTCGCCTGCGCCGGGCGGGGAGGCGACCAGGGTGTCGATCGGGCCGGCCGGGCCTGGGACCTCGATGCGGCGCATCTCCGGCATCGGGTGGCGGTCCTGCCAGGCCGAGCCGAAGGTCGATCGACGGCGCGGGTTCGCGGGGTCGGGGCCGTCGGTCGTGTAGAGGTCCATGGCGCTCGTGCCGTTCGTGGCGAGGAACGCGATGCGCGGCGGTTCCGCCGTTCCGGCCGCGACGGCGATCGTGTGCGTCGTCAGGTCGCCGGTCGCCGCCACGGTCCGCTCTACGAGATGGCCGGTCTTGGAGTCGATCGTGTAGACGTGCGGGTGCGCGCGTCCGCGGTCCGAGACGGTGGCGACGAGACGCCGGTCATCGACCCACGCCGGCCCGTGGCGGCCGTCGACCATCCAGCCGTTGAGGTCCGTGTCCGTCCAGTTGCCGATCGGGCGATCGAGCTCCGGGTCCAGGGCGTGCGGCTGGCCCGAGCCGTCCGCCGGGCCCACGAGGATGTCGGGCATGACGTCGTCCAGCGGCTCTGGTTCGAGGATGCCGATCGCGGCGATCCAGCGACCGTCGGGTGACCACGCCGCGTGGTTCGCCCAGCCAGCGGGGGCGAGGATCTCGCGTGGCTCGGTGGCTGCCTTGGCGGCGCGGGCGCCACGCTTCGGGGCACCGTCGACGTCCACGGCCCAGATCGTGGTCCGATAACGGAGGTCGGCATCAGGGTCGCGATCGGAGGTGAATGCGATCGACCTGCCGTCGGGATGCCAGGCGATGTCCGAGACGCCCCAGTCGCCGCTCGTCACCTGACGCGGTCGTCCGTCGCCCCAATCGACGACGAACAGGTGTGTCCATCGATCGCGATGACCCTCTCCGTCCCAGCGCCAGTCGGCCCGGGTGATGCGCCGGGCCCGTGGCGAGGGTGTCTCGGCGGTCTTCGCGTTGGGGTCGGCGCCGGCGGCTGACGGGCGTAGTCGGTCCGACGATGAACCGCGGCGGGTCCACCTCTGCGGTGAACGCGAGGCGGCGGCCGTCGGGCGACCACGCGAGCTCGACGACGGCCCCGTGATCGCCGGTCTTGACGAAGCGGACGGGGTGACCGGGCCGCTCCAGATCGAGCAACGCGATCCTGGCCGGTGTGTCCTCGTCGGTCGGGATCGTGCGGACGAAGGCGACGGTCCGCCCGTCGGAGCAGAGTCGCGGCCCGGTGTCCCGCACCGCGCCCCGGGTGAGCTGCCGGGGCCGCGGGACGTCGCGGCGATCGAGGTCGATCGCGAACAGGTGGCCGTGGTAGCGGTCGCCCTTGATCGAGCGGCGGACGACGACCGCCAGCCGACCGTCGGTCGAGAGATCGAGCTCCTCGACCACGACGATGCGGCGGATGTCCTCGGGCGTCATCGGTCGGCGCGCCGGCATGTGGGCAGGGTAGCGGCGACGCTAGGCTTGCGGCATGCCCATCTCGCCTGCCGTCTCTGAACGGATCGTCGTTGCCGCCGAGGTCGCATCGGCCCTCGCCGACGGCCGGCCCGTGGTCGCGCTGGAGTCGACGCTCATCAGCCACGGGTTGCCGTACCCGCAGAATCTCGAGGTCGCGCTTGCGTCGGAGGCGGCGGTCCGCGAGACCGACGGCGCCGTGCCGGCGACGGTCGCGATCCGGGACGGGCGGCTGCTCGTGGGGCTGGATGCGGAGGCGCTCGAGGCGCTGGCGACCGCGCCGGCTGGCTCGGTGCGTAAGGCGGCGCGGCCGACGCTGGCGGTCGCGCTCAGCGAGGGTGGCTGGGCGGCCACGACGGTCTCGGCCACGATGATCGCGGCGCACGCGGCGGGGATCCGGGTGTTCGCGACCGGCGGGATCGGTGGCGTGCACCGGGGCGCGCTGGGTGGTCGCGGAGGCGTGCCGGCATCGCTGGACATCTCGTCGGACCTCGAGGAGCTGGGCCGGACCCCCATGGCGGTCGTCTGCGCCGGGCCGAAGGCCATCCTCGATGTGCCCGCCACGCTCGAGTACCTGGAGACACGAGGCGTACCGGTCCTAACGGTCGGGCAGGCGGAACTGCCCGGGTTCTTCGCCCGTTCCGCGGGGATCTCGGCGCCGTACACCGTGGTGGACATGGCGGGGGCAGCGGCGGTCGTCGGCGTGCACCTGGGTCTCGGGCTGGGGAGCGGCGTGCTCGTGTGCGTGCCGGTACCCCGGGAAGTGGCACTCCCCGAGGACGTCGCCCGCGATGCGGTCGAGCGAGCGACCGCCGACGCCGAGACGGCCGGCGTGCGGGGACCCGCGCTCACTCCCTGGCTCCTGGCACGGATCGCCGAGCTGACTGGCGGCGCGTCCGTCCGAGCCAACACGGCCCTCATCGTCAACGACGCCCGGGCGGCCGGGGAGCTGGCCGCGCACCTCGTCGCCTCCGACTAGCGCGCGTCGCAGGCCACCCCGCCCGACCATCGGAGCCTTGCTGGCAAACGGGTCGCTCGCTACACTCCCGCGACGGGGGTCATCCGCCTGTCCGGGTGCCGGGTCGCGGAACTCTCCGAAGCTCGACGAGACCCATCGGTTTCCTGAGGAGGACGGCTGCGCATGCGGATCTACGAGGGCAGCCCGCGCCAGGACTTCGAGGAGGTCTTTCGCTCGATCGGCGCGTTCCTCGATCAGCGTGGCATGAAGGACGTCCTGCTCGTCGAGGCGCCCGACGGCTTCATCGTGCAGGGACTCGTGACGTCGGGCGCGGCCGGTGGAACGTGGTCCGAATCGCTCGGGACCCAGGTCAAGGAGACCCTGACCTTCCTCGACGACGACATCGCGCGGTTCATGGAAGAGGCCGCCGCCCGGCGCGGGATGGCCGAAGCCGCCCCACCGCCACCCGCCCATCAGGCGGGCTACTATGAGACGGCGTTTCGAGTGCTCGGCCGATACGTCGACGAGCAGAAGCCACGCGACGTGTTCTTCTTCGAGCAGGACGGCGCGTTCGTCCTCCGCCTGCTGCTGGGCACGCAGGCCGGCAACCGCCACGAGCTCGCCGAGTTCACGCGGGAAGACATCACCAACATGGTCGCCCGCGGACCCAACCTCCGCCACCCGGTGACCAGCCCCGGATCAGGCAGCACCACCAGCGCCTGACCACCCGAACTCAAATTCGAACGTCCACCATCCGCAGACCACAGGAGGCCCACTCATGAAGGCTCTCAAGACCGTCGCCGTCGCCCTCGGCATCACGCTCGCCGCGCTGATCGTCATCCCGCTCGCCGTGCTCGCTGGGCTGTTCGTCTGGCTGAAGCTGACCGAGGAGGCGGACGAAGAGCTCCTCGAGCTCGACCGCGACGGCGCCTGAGCGACGCCCAGCCCGCCCCGGTGGCGGGCACCCGCGACTCGCGCGCGACGCGACCGACGCAACCGACGCCCGCCGGCAGACCGGCGGGCGTTCGACTGTTCCGCGACCGCCGCCAGACGGAGATCGCCGTCATCGCCGTCATGGTGCTGTGGGCGGCGAACTTCATCGTCGTCAAGGGCATCCTCGACGTCCTGCCACCGGTCGGGTTCACGTTCCTCCGCTACCTCCTGGCGGCCATCGCACTCCTCGTGATCCTGCGCTCGTCGGAGGGAGAGATCCGGTTGCCGCCCGGTGCTGGCAAGATCCTGTTGCTTGGCGGCCTGGGGTTCGGCCTCTACCAGATGCTCTGGACGGTCGGCCTGCAGACGATCCCGGCTGGTGATTCCGCCCTGCTGATCGCGGCCAGCCCGGTCCTCACGGCGGTCATCGCCGCGGCCATCGGGACCGACACCCTCAACGCCCGCAAGGCGGTCGGCGTGGTCCTGTCGTTCGTCGGGGTCGTGCTGGTCATCGCGGCCGGCGTGGGGATCGAGCTGACCGGCTCACCCATCGGATTCGCCCTGACCATGGGCGCCGCCCTGTGCTGGGCGACGTACACGGCGTTCGGCGCGAAGGTGCTGCGGCGGCACTCTCCGCTCGTGCTGACGACGTGGGCCACGATCGGCGGCGTGCTCGTCCTCGCGCCCGTTGGTCTGGGTCAGCTCCTCGCGCCGGGAGCGCTCGGGCCGGAGCAGGCCGCCGAACTGCCCAGCATCATCTTCGCGGTCGCCTTCTCCGGATTGCTGGCCGCGGCGCTCGCGAACGTCGTGGTGTTCCAGGGCGTCGGGTTGCTCGGCCCGACCCGGGTGATGACCCTCCAGTCGCTCGTGCCGGCCATGGCCGTGGTCCTCGCGTTCATCTTCCTGAACGAGCCGATCCGGCCGGTCCAGATCGTGGGTGGCGCGGTGATCATCCTCGGCGTGGGTCTCACGCGATGGGCGTCGCGCGGACCGGCGGCCGCGCCCCAGTGATCCACGAGATCGGCCCCGGGCGCTCGCCCGGCGATCCGCCCCCGCCGCCAGTGCGGCCAGCGGCGGACGACGAGCCGCCGCTCGCCATCCTGATCGACTACGACGGGACGATCTCGCTCACCGACGTGACCGACATGGTCATGGCCGAGCATGTTCCGGGCGTCTGGGAGGAGGCCGCCGCGCTGTACGACGCCGGGGGCATGGGCTCGCGCCGGCTCATGGCCTGGGAGATGTCGCTGGTCGAGGCGGATCCCGCGGCGGCTCCTTGCCACGGCCGCTCGCCAGCCGCACGATCCCGGGTTCGTCCCGTTCGTCAGGAGCGCCCAGGCGGCCGGCATCCCGATCGAGATCGTGTCGGACGGCTTCGGCTTCTTCATCGAGCCGGCGCTCGCCGCGCTCGGCGTTCCGGAGCTGCCCGTGGTGACCGCCCGGACCACGTTCACGGGGCGTCGTCCATCGATCGCGTTCCCGAACGGCCATCCGTCGTGCTTCGTGTGCGGGACGTGCAAGCGCGAACGCGTGCTCGCCTATCGAGCGGCCGGTCGACGCGTCCTGTTCATCGGCGACGGAGAAAGCGACCGTTACGCGGCCGGCTACAGCGACATCGTCTTCGCCAAGCGGTCGCTCGAGCGGATCTGCCTGGAGGCCGGCTGGCCGTACCACCGCTGGACAGCGTTCAGCGAGATCGAGACGTGGCTGGCCGACCTGCTCGCGGCATGGCGCGCCGATCCCGGCACGCTCCAGCCCGTGGCGCCGGGCGCGCCACCACCGAACGGCTATTTCTGCGGCCCCGAGGCGTGGGGCGATGGCCTGGTCGACCCGCCGCCGGGGTCGTGGCCACCGACGAGGCCCAGTTAACCGAAAATCAACCACGGGTCCGTCGCCGTCGTCTTGTCTATCGTGAGCACGACCCAGCCGATCGCCAGATTGCAGGCCGCCGCCATGGACCCTTGGGCGGGATTGTCGGAACGGACGCTGGTCGAGCGCGCCCGCCGCGGGGACCACGATGCATTCGCGGCGCTGGTCGATAGCCGGCTGCCGGCGACATTCCGGACGGTCCTCGCCATCCTCGGCAACGAGTCCGATGCGCGGGACACTACGCAGACGATCTTCGTTCAGGCGTGGCGGCATCTTCCGAGCCTTCGGGATCCCGAGCTGTTCGCGGCATGGTTCGGTCGCATCGTCGTGAACACCGCTCGCACGTCGCTGCGACACCGTGGACGACAACGCGTTCGGGAGATCTCGTTCGCGGGTCTGCCCGACGAAGGCGAATCCCTCCAGGCCGGAACGGCGGCTCATGAAGACCGGACGGCGTCGAACGACCGGCTGGAGCGGGCGTTCGAGCGGCTTTCCGACGGCGAGCGAACGTGCCTGTGGCTCCACCACTACGAGGGACTGTCGCTCGAGGAGATCGGCCAGCGGCTCCAGGTGTCGACCAAAGACCGTCAAGTCCCGAATGTTCACGGCGCGTCGCGCGCTGGAACGAGAACTAACCACAGAGGACCGACCGCGATGACGCGCGAACCGACGATAACCATCCTGGATGCGGCGATCAGAGCCATGTTCGATGAGCGCGCCGACCGAGCCGACGACGCCGGGCTGCGCGGAGACATCCTGTCCGTCACCGCGGCCCAGCCTCAGGCACGCGGCTGGCGCCTCTCCCTCCCAGCCATGTTCCCTCCTGGGCTCGCACGTGTCGTGATCCTGGCGATTCTCGCAGTCGCACTCGGCGTCGCCGGTATCGTGGCATTTGGGGCGGTCAGCGATGAGCCGGTGCCGACTGGACCCACCACGAGCTTCATCCGTCCATTCGTGTACGCGACTCCCGACGACCCGACGATCCGCTTGACAGCGGGCAGGCGCGAGGTGGTCGTGTGGATCTTGGGTCCGGATATCCCGAGCGCCCCGAACACGACCGATCCCATCGGAGGTTCAGGGGCGGCCGGCATCGTGGTTGGATCCGCCGAGACCGCATGGAGCCACGGTGGACCCGGGCGATTCATGCTTCGCACCGCACCGGCCGAGTTCCTTGCGGATCTCCGCGACACCGGAGGCGTCGAAATGGGGGAGTTCGTCGAAACGACGCTCGACGGCCGGCCGGCGTTGACGGTTCTGCTATCCGGGAAGGGTGGCACCGACATCCACGTGAACGGGAACATCGGGGGCCTGAGCAGCCAGTTCGTAGGTATGGGTTGGCCGGCCCGTCTGACAGTTGCCGACGTCGATGGCGCGACCATCTTTGTCCTGATCTGGGCGCGCACGGCCAGCGGCCTGGATGCTTGGTTGCCCGTCGGCGACGAACTCGTGTCATCCATCCGCTTCGCGAGGGGAGACCAGCCATGACATTCCGCGACCGGGCTCGCATCCAGGTGGACCGCCGACATCTGGAGCGACCACGCGGGGCCCTCCACCTGATCGCTTTCGCGCTTGTCATCGTCCTCGCTGGTTGCGGCGGCGCTGGCCCATCGGAATTGACGGTCGCCTCGCCGCTCCCGTCGGCGCCGCCCGCCGCGGCTACCGCGGGACAGGCGGCGACTTCGGTCCTCCTAGGCGCCTCTGACATCGACCGACCCTTGCAACCCGGCTCCTACCGGATCGAGGCCCCCTTCGACGTGGCGTTCTCGATCGGCTTTCCGAACGAGTGGACGCTGAAGACATTTTCGGAGGGCGACGTCTCGTTCCAGAACACGGAGGCGGTCGACGGCGGGGCCTGGATCACCATCGATCGGATCGATACGGTGTTCGACGACCCATGCCATGGCGGAGCGATCACCCCGCCAGTCCCATCGACGGTGGACGGGCTGATGACAGCCCTCACCCAGATGGTCGGATTCACGCCGGGGCCAATCTCAGAGGTGGTGATCGATGGACACGCTGGGAAGTCGGTCGAGCTGAGGAACGCGATCGACACGCAGCTGGCCGATTGCCGGAGAGGCCTGATGCTTCCGATGTGGACGATCTCCGGCGGTGGACACGCGGAGACGATCGGGGGCTCATCGGAAAACGTGTGGGTCATCGATGTCGATGACGCGCCACTGCTCATCGACGGAACCATGTTCGACGGTGGATCGGAGGCGGCCCGAGCGGTGATCGAGCAGGCGGTCCAGAGCATCCGATTCGGTTCCGCCCCGCCGGCGCCAGTGCCGACTGTCGCCGAGGTCGAGGTGAGTCCGGGACTCGTCGACATCGGCGGACGATCGCTCTTCATGCACTGCCGCGGAACGGGCAGCCCGACCGTGGTCTTCCTCGCCGGCACACGGATGGATCGCACTTCCATGCGCGCCATCGAGAACGAACTCGCCAACGACAGCGTCCGTGTGTGCGACTACGACCGGGCTGGGGAGGGCCAGAGCCCCGCCGCCCCAGAGCGGCAGAACGATCTCGATGTCGTCGACGATCTCGCCGCTGTCCTAGCGGCCGCCGAGATTGCGCCTCCGTACGTGCTCGTCGGACATTCGTTGGGCGGCGACCAGGCATGGCTGTTCGCTGATCGTCATCCCGCCGGTGTTGCCGGCTTCGTGATCATGAACGCTGGCTTCTTCGAGCTTGACTGGGACACCCTTCACGACGTCTGGTCGGATAGAGAAATCGCCGAGGAACGCGCCTTCTCCGAGGCAGGTCTCGGTTCTGTCAAACAGGCCGCGTCGCCGCCCGACGATATGCCGTATGTCGTGATGATGTCGACCATCGCGCAGTGTGCCCATGCGAACGACATCTGCGGGCGGATCTACCCCGTCTACGAGGCGTGGGCACATGAGCTCGCCGGGCGGACCGAAAGCGGTCGATTCGTTTCGGTCGAGGCCGGCCACGAGATCTACAAGAGTCGACCCGATATGGTCGTCGACGAGATCAGGAAGCTCATCTCGAAGACCGATTGAGGATCAGCGACCGGGGCGAGCCTTCCGCGCCTTGGGGAGCGCCCCCTTCACCATCTTCGAGCGCTCGCGGCGCGATTTCGTCCCGGTCCGCGCTGCGGTCGGCACCGCGCAGAGGCCGGCATCCGCGAACGGACCCGGGACGGCGCCCAGGAACTTGGGCACCTCGCGCGGTCCGAGCTCCTGCTCGAGGTCGTAGGCAAGGGCGAGCAGCTTCGGCTCGTCCAGGAACCGGCCGGACATCCAGACACACCCCGGGCGACCGTCCTCGGCCACGCCCGCGGGTACGGAGATGCTCGCGTACCCGGCCACCGCGGCCGCGGAGTAGCCCACGGAATAGGCCGGCGAGACGAGCACGTCCAGGTCGTTGTCGTCCAGCACCTTGTCGAGCCCTTGCGGTCCCGCGAGCTCCACGCTCAGGGCGCGCGCCGCGAGATAGTCGGGGTCCGTAAGGCTGCCGCTGAACGTCTCGGCGAGCTCGAACAGCTCCTGGCCGAAGTACTGCATCTCCTCCGGGCAGTGATCGATGTTGAACTGGATGAGATCGGCGAGGGTCCGCATCTCGGTGTTGCGAAGGCTCGACATGTACGCCGCCACGTCGTGCTTGAACTCGTTGAGCAGCACCGTGAACTCCGGGTCGAACCAGGCGTTCGGGTCCGGGCACTCGGCGATCGGGATGTCGACGATGGTCGCGCCGAGGCTGTCCATGACATCGAGCGCCTGCTCAGTCACGAGGTTCAGCTCGGGGACCGCGAAGTACTCCTCCTGGAACTCGCGCCGGTCCACACCGATCCTCGTTCCAGCGAGGGCGCCACGGTGCAGGAACGCCGTGTAATCGGCGGGCAGGGCGTGACCCAGCACCGGCCCGAACGGCGCGCGCATCGCGTTGAGCATGATCGCGGCATCGGTCACGGTCCGGGTCATCGGGCCTGCCGTGTCCTGCGAGTGGGCGATCGGGATGATCCCGTCCTGCGGCACGAGACCAAGGGTCGGCTTGAGCCCGACGACCCCGTTGTTGCCGGCCGGGCACAGGATCGAGCCGTCCGTCTCGCTGCCGACCGTGGCCGCGCACAGGTTCGCCGCCGCCGCCACCGCCGACCCGGAGCTGGACCCGCACGGATCCCAGTCGAGGACGTACGGGTTCCGCGTGAAGCTCCCTCGGGCGGTCCAGCCGTTGGGGAAGCCCGGCGGGATGAAGCCGCGGAAGTTGGCCCACTCCGACAGGTTCGCCTTGCCGAGGATGACCGCCCCGGCGCGCCGCAGCGACGCGACCACCGCGGCGTCCGCGGGCACCTTGCTCCCGACGAGGGCCAGGGAACCGGCCGTCGTCTCCATGCGGTCGGCCGTCGCGATGTTGTCCTTGACGATGACCGGGATCCCGTGAAGGGGGCCGCGGAGCCGCCCGCGCTTTCGCTCGGCGTCTCGTTGGGCGGCGATGCCCAGGGCCTGGGGGTTCGTCTCGATGACGGCGCCGAGCAACGGGTCGATCCGGCCGATCCGGCGCAGATACGCCTTCGTGAGCGCCAGGCTGGTCAGCTGGCGCGACGCCATCAGGGACTGCAGCTCCGGGATCGTCGCCTCGAACCACGGCGCGTCGTCGTCGGTCGATGGCTTGGGCGCCGCCAGCGCCAGCGAGCCCGAACCTCCGAGCATCAACGCGGCGCCCGTCGCGCCGGTCGCTCCCAGGAAGTGCCGTCGGCTCAGCCGCTTGTCCAGGATGCCTGACATGCTCGTCCCTCCCGACGTTCTGTCATGCGATGGGGCGCTGGGGGTGTCCCGAGTCAACACCTTGGTTCGCCGGAGTGCAACCCTGAGAGCACGTTCGTACTACGACTCCGGTGCGCGGTGGCACCGCTGGTCGCCTTTTCGTCGGGAGGATTCGCGTCCGGAGGCACGGTCCTGTAGCATCAGAAAAACCCCGGAGGAACCTCGACCTATGGCGAAGTATGTCTTCGTGACCGGCGGCGTCACGAGCAGTCTTGGCAAAGGCATCACTGCCGCCAGCGTCGGGAGGATCCTCAAGGCACGGGGCCTGCGGGTTTCCATCCTCAAGCTGGACCCCTACATCAACGTGGACCCCGGGACGATGTCCCCATACCAGCACGGCGAGGTCTTCGTCACCGACGACGGCGCCGAGACCGACCTGGACCTGGGTCACTACGAACGCTTCATCGACGCGAACCTGTCCCAGCTCAGCAACGTCACGACCGGGCGCATCTACCAGGCGGTCATCGCCAAGGAGCGTCGCGGCGACTACCTCGGCGGGACGGTCCAGGTCATCCCCCACATCACCAACGAGATCAAGGAACGCATCGCGCGGGTCGCGCGCGACGGCGACCCGGACGTCGTGATCGTGGAGGTCGGCGGGACCGTCGGCGACATCGAATCGCTCCCGTTCCTCGAAGCCATCCGCCAGATGCGCAAGGACGTTGGCCGGGCCAACGTGCTGTACGTCCACGTCACGCTGTTGCCCGCGCTCGCGGCGACCGGTGAGCTCAAGACCAAGCCGACCCAGCACTCGGTCAAGGAGCTGCGTGGCATCGGTATCCAGCCCGACGTGATCGTGCTGCGCTCCGATCACCCGGTCAGCGACGAGATCCGCGACAAGATCGCGCTGTTCACCGACGTCGCGAGCGAGGCGGTCATCCCGGCCGAGACCGCGGACACCATCTACGAAGTGCCACTGATGTTCGAGGAGGCCGGCCTGGGCCGGCTCATCGTCCGCGACCTGGGTCTCGTCGACGCGGACGTCGAGCCCGACCTCGAATCGTGGCGCGCGCTCGTCGCGCGGATCAAGGCGCCCAAGCCCATCCTCGAGATCGCGCTCGTCGGCAAGTACATCGAGCTGCCCGACGCCTACCTGTCCGTCACCGAGGCGCTCCGGCACGCGGCCTGGGCGCACGAGGTCGACGCGAAGGTCCGCTGGGTCGACTCGGAGAAGCTGACGGCGGACAACGTCGCGGCGGCCCTCGAGGGCGCGGCCGGCGTGCTCGTCCCCGGCGGCTTCGGTCACCGCGGCATCGAGGGCAAGGTCCTGGCCGCCCACTACGCCCGTGACCGGGGCGTGCCGTATCTCGGGCTGTGCCTGGGCCTCCAGTGCGCCGTGATCGAGTTCGCGCGCGAAGTCGTCGGATCGCACGACGCCAACTCGACCGAGTTCGACATGTTCACCGAGCACCCCGTCATCGACTTCATGGCCGACCAGCGCGACATGGAGGACAAGGGCGGGACGATGCGGCTGGGCCTGTACCCCGCACGCCTGACCCCGGGCTCCAAGGCCGCCGCGGTCTACGGCGAAGAGGTCATCTACGAGCGGCACCGGCACCGCTTCGAGGTGAACAACCGCTACCGCCAGACGCTGGAGGCCGCCGGCATGCTCCTGTCCGGCCAGTCGCCGGACGGCCGGCTCGTGGAGATCGTCGAGCTCAAGGACCACCCGTGGTTCGTGGCGAGCCAGTTCCACCCGGAGTTCAAGAGCCGGCCCGAACGGCCGCACCCGCTGTTCGACGGATTCGTCGCAGCGTCGATCGCCGTCGCCGCCGGTCGCGAGCCCGAGTTCCGGGCGCGCCCCGACGTAGCCGCGCCCGCAAAGGTCGGGGTCGCGGCCGCCGCGCCCGCCGACCCTGAGACCGCCGAAGCCCCCAGGCCGCCGAGACCGAGGCCGTAACCCCGGCCTGAGGGCGGCTTCGAAACGCTCCTGTCGCGTCGATGGCGACACGCGCCTCGAAGGTGCGTGCCCGCACGGGGGTAGAATCCCTCCCCACGCTGACCGCTGACCGTTGATCGGAGCCCGCCCGCCATGAAGATCTTCCTCGACACCGCCGACATCGAAGAGATCCGCACCGTCGCCCGCTGGGGCATCCTCGACGGGGTGACCACGAACCCCACGCTGTTCGCGAAGACCAGCGGGATGAGCTACGAGGAAGTCCTCAAGGAGATCTGCTCGATCACGAGCGGCCCGGTGTCGGCCGAGGTGGTGGCCGAGGACGTCGATGGCATGCTCACGGAGGGTCGCGCCTTCGCGAAGCTCGCCCCGAACATCGTCGTCAAGGTCCCGATGAGCGAAGAGGGCCTCGAGGCGATGAGCCGCTTCGCCGACGAGGGCATCAAGACCAACTGCACGCTGATCTTCACCGCCAACCAGGGACTCCTGGCCGCGAAGGCGGGCGCCAGCCTGCTGTCGCCGTTCGTCGGGCGGCTCGACGACATCAACCAGGACGGGATGATCGTGGTCCGCGAATTGGCGGAGATCGTCGCCATCCACGAGCTCGATACCGAGGTCCTCGCGGCCTCGATCCGCAACCCGGTGCACATGACCCAGGCGGCCCTGGCGGGTGCCCACGTCGCGACGCTCCCGTTCAAGATCCTCAAGCAGATGGTCCACCACCCGCTCACCGACGCGGGCATCACCCAGTTCCGCTCCGACTGGGAGAAGGCTCGCGAGGCGCTCGCGGCACGGGACGGCGGCGAGAAGAAGGAAGTCGCGGCCACGGCGGCCAAGCCCGGCGAGTAACTCGCGCCGGCGGGTCGGTACCGAGCGTCCGGCCGTGCCATCATCGATGATCGATCGAGGTCAGCGGTGAGCTCGCATCAGGACCGCTCGGAGGACGCGCCCGTGGCAGCGACAGAGGAGGTACTCGGGCAGTTCCTCGGTGACGAGGCGTTCCCGGTGACCTGGGAGTCCGACGTCGAGAAGGACTTCTTCTGGGTCTACGACGACCTGCACTGCCCCCACCCGGTCAGCCCGATGTTCTTCGACATCGGTGGTTGGTGGCTGAGCTGCGACCACATGTTTCGGCGGTTCGGCACGCCATTCGCGGTCGACTGGCTGGCCAAGAACGTCAACGGCTACGTCTACACGACGGCCATCCCGGCCGATCCGGACATGCGGATCGAGGGCACCGAGTACAGCTCGCGCTACGGGGCCCGCGTGCCGCGCGACGCGTCATACGCGGGGGACATGGGCGCCTACCTCGACACCGTCCTGCCCGTATATGGCGAGCATTTCGCCGACTGGTGGCACGACCGGCTCGTGCCCGAGATGCAGCGCAACTTCGCGTCGCTCGAGGAGCGCCTCGACGCCGCCCCGGGGATGTCGCTCGCCGAGGTGGCGGTGCTGCTCGAAGACGCGATCGACATGCACGATCGCCACTGGAAGATCCACTGGATGCTCAACTTCGCCCAGCTGTCGGCGACGCTGAACCTGCGCGCGGTGATGGAGAAGCACCGCGGGGAGGTCGACGAGCAGTTGCTCGGGCGTCTCCAGAATTCCGCTTCCGACCGCAACTGGGACTCGATCGAGGCGCTCTGGCGGATGAAGAACGAGGTCCGTGACGACGCCGAGCTGCGGACCGCGTTCGCCGCCGACGAGGTCCCCGAGATCGTGCGGAACCTCCAGGGGTCGGAACGCGGCCAGCGCTTCATCGCCGAGCGCGTCGAGCCGTATCAGCGGGAGTTCGGCTGGCACGCCGTCTGGAGCCACGAATTCATCTTTCCCACGGTGCGCGAGCACATGGAGCCGGCCATCGAGCTCGTCCGCGGCTATCTCACGACGGACTACGACTTCCCGACGGCGATCGAGGCGATGCGCGCGGACATCGAAGCGGCATCGCGCGAGATCCTGGAAGGCCTCAGCGGGGACGCCCTCGAGGAGATGCGCGCGGCGAACGCCGTCAACCTCCGGATGGCGCCGCTCACGCCCGACCACCACTTCTACATCGACCAGGGGGCGAACGCCCACGTTCGCCTCGTCCTCATCGAGGTCGGGCGGAAGCTCGTCGACGCCGGCCGCCTCGACCGGCCGGACGACGTGATGTTCCTGCGCTACTACGAGCTCCGCAGCCTGATCGGCAGCGCGGCGGCGCTCGATGCCCGGTCTGTGGTCGCGGCTCGCCGCTCGGAGCGCGAGGCGGCTGCTCGCCTGCACCCGCGCGACTGGGTCGGCACGGTGACCCCGTCGCAGCTCGCCTTCCCGTACCTCGTCAACTGGGGCTATCCGGACCGCTTCTACCAGACGCAGTCGGACGACGAGCGGTTGATCACGGGCATCGGCGGCTCGCCCGGCGTGATCGAGGGTGTCGCCCGGGTCGTGCGAACCGTCGACGAATTCGACGAGGTCCGCGACGGCGACATCCTGGTGTGCCAGATGACGAACCCGGCCTGGGTCGTCCTGTTCACCAAGATCGCCGGACTCGTCACCGACACCGGCGGCACGACCTCGCATCCAGCCGTGCTCTCGCGCGAATTCGGGATCCCGGCCGTCATCGGCACATCGGTGGCGACCCAGCGCATCGCCACGGGCGACCGCATCAGGATCGATGGAACGGCCGGCAGCGTTGAGATCCTCCGCGCCGAGGCGGCCCGACCCACGGCCGCCGCGGCGTCCGCGATCGGGTCATAGCCCTGCGTCCCTTCGAGTACGAGCGGCCGACCCGCCTCGATGACGCCATCGCCCTGCTCGCCTCGGGGGATTCCGAGGCGCGCCCCCTGGCCGGCGGCACGGACCTGATCATCCGACTCCGCGACGGCACGATCCGACCGCGAACCGTCGTCGACATCAAGGGGATCGCCGAGTTCGACGGCGACATCCGAGAAGACGGCACGTCACTGAGGATCGGGGCTCGGACCGTGATGACGGACATCGTCCGTGACGAGCGCATCCAGCGCGACTTCGAGGCACTCGCCGAGGGCGCGGCCGTGGTCGGGTCGGCCCAGATCCGGAACCGGGCGACGCTGGCCGGCAACATCTGCAACGCCTCGCCGGCGGCCGACACGGCGCCGGCACTCCTCGTGTACGGCGCGGTCGTCACCGTGGCGGGACCGGCGGGCACGCGGCGCATCCCGATCGACGACTTCTTCGTGAGCTCCGGGGTCACGACGCTGGCCGCCGGCGAGCTCGTCACGTCGATCGAGCTGCCACGCTCGCCGATCCGGCAAGGGGCCGTCCATGTCCGGCGGACCCGACGCCGTGGCCACGACCTCGCGTCGGTCACGCTGGCCTGCGCGGTCCTTGCCGACGGGACGACTCGGCTGGCCTACGGCAGTCTCGGGCCACGACCGGTCCTGGTCGTCGACGAGACCGGTGTCCTCGCCGATCCTGCCGCGCCGGACGAGGCAAAGATGCGGCGGCTCGAGGAGCTGTTCGTCGATGCCAGCCCGTCCGCGCGTTCGATGCGGGCGAGCCCGGAGTACCGGCTGGCGATGCTGCGCGTGCTCGGCCTTCGGGCGGTCGGCACGGCGATCGCGCGCCTGGCCGACGGGAATGGCCGGGCATGACGACGCCGCGACGGATCGAGGTGACGGTCAACGGCCGCGCGCGCTCGATCGACGATCGCGCCGCACCACACGCTCCTCGAGGTGCTCCGCGACGACCTCGGGCTCACCGGGACCAAGGAGTGCTGCCTGGTCGGCGAGTGCGGCGCCTGCACGGTCCTGGTCGACGACGTCAGCGTCGATTCGTGCCTGGTCCTCGCGGCCGAGGTGGACGGCGCGAGCGTCACGACCGTCGAGGGCCTCGCCACCGACGGCACGCTCCATCCGCTCCAGCAGGCCTTCCTGGACACGGGCGCCGTGCAGTGCGGCTTCTGCATCCCGGGCCAGCTGATCGCCGCGCAGGCGCTCCTCGCCCACAGCCCGCATCCGTCGCGCGCCGAGATCGAGGAAGGACTCGCCGGCAACCTGTGCCGCTGCGCCGGGTACGAGCAGATCATCGAGGCGGTGTTCGCGGCGGCCGCGGTCGGGGAGACCGGCGGCCAGGCGATCACTGCCACGCGAGCCCAGGCGCCGGCGATGGGGGATCGGGCATCGACCCCGAACGCCGACGTCGCACCGCAATGACGGGGAGTGTCGGGACGTCGCCGGCCAGGGTCGGCGGCATCGGGCGCGTGACGGGCCAGCAGGAGTACGTCGCGGACCTCGACCTCGATGACGTCCTGCACGTGAAGCTCGTCACGGTCGATGCGGCCCGCGCCCGGATCGGGGAGATCGACGCTCGCGCGGCCCTCGACGTACCCGGGGTTCGGCTCGTGATGACCGCCGCCGACCTGCCGCAACCGATGCCGCGCTTCGGGCCGCAGCGGCGCGACCGTCCGGTCCTGGCGGTCGGGGAGACGAAGTACCACGGTGAGCCCGTGGCGGCGGTCGCAGCCGAGACGTCCGATGCGGCCGAGGAGGCGGCACGGCTCGTTCGCGTCGCCTGCGAGGAGCTGCCGGCGAACCACACCCTCGCCACGTCGCTGGCGGATGGGACCCCGCTCGTCCAGGACCCGAACCTCAGGCCGGACGATCCCCACGCCGGGACGAACGTCCTCAGCGAGCACCGCTACGGCTGGGGCGACCTCGAGGCCGCTACGCGCGAGGCGGACCTCGTCACCGAGGGCACGTACACCTTCCCGATGGTGACGCAGTTCGCGATCGAGCCTCATGCGTTCATGGCCGCGCCCGATGGCGACGGCATCGCGATCTGGAGCGCGATCCAGCACCCGTATTGGCTGCAGCGCGTCATCGCGGACCTGGTCGGCCTGCCACTCGCCAAGGTTCGGGTATTCGCGCCTGACCCCGGCGGGGCGTTCGGTGGCAAGCAGCACGCCAAGTACGAGCCGCTGCTCGCGTTCATGGCGCTCAAGACGGGCCGGCCGGTTCGGCTCGTCCTGACCCTCGAGGAGACGTTCCAGGCGGTCCGTCGCGGCGCCGCGCAGGTGCGCGTCCGGTCCGGTTTCCGCAGCGACGGGACGCTCGTCTTCCGGGAGATCGATGCGGACTACCTGATCGGCGCTTACGCCGACATCGCCGACCGCACGGTCGCCAAGGGCAGCTACACGTCCGGCGGGCCGTATCGATGCCCCGCCACCCGGATCGTCGCCCGGAGCGTGCTGTCGCACACCGTCCCGTCGACGGCGTTCCGTGGTTTCGGCAATCCGCAGCAGATCTGGGCAGTCGAATCGAGCATGGACGAGGCGGCCGTGCAGCTCGGGATCGACCCCCTGGCGCTCCGTCTCAAGAACCTCGCCGGGCCCGGTGAGGTCTTCCTCCCCGACGACCGCCCGGCCGACGGCGACTGGGCCCAGACCGTGAACCGCGCCGCCGAGCTGATCGGTTGGGGGACGCCGGTGCCGCCGGGACGCGGCCGCGGATTGGCGGTGGGTCTCAAGTCCGGTCCGACGACCGGTCTCTCGTACTCGACCGTCCGATTGCTCGCTGACGGGAGCGTCGTCGTCAACGCGGGCACGTCCGACATGGGCCAGGGTGCCCGGACGATCTTCGCCCAGATCGCGGCCGGGGAGCTCGGCGCGCCGCTGGAATGGGTCCGGGTCGTCATGGGCGACACCGCCGTCGTCCCGTACGACCAACAGACGTCGGCGAGTCGGTCGTCCGTCCTGATGGGCAACTCCGTCCTCCTCGCGTGCCAGGACGTCCAGGCCAAGATCCGGACCATGGCGGCCCGACTCGAGTCGGTCGAAGAGCGCGCCGTGGAGGTGTCGCGCGGCGAGGTCCGGATCGGCGACCGCACCGTCCCGATCCGCGACGTCCTGATCCGGGGACTGGGTCGACTCGGCGGGGAGATCATCGGCATCGGCGAGGCGCGCAAGGAGGCGGAGCCGGAGCATCCGCTCGGGGGGACTGCCGCGTTCTACGAATTCAATTGCACGGCGGTCGAGGTCGAGGTTGACCGAGACACCGGCGATATCGTCGTCGCCCGGTACGTCACGGTCTCGGACGTCGGCAAGGCGCTGAACCCGACGCAGGTCCGCGGTCAGGACGAGGGCGCGGCGATCATGGGCCTCGGTCACACGTTGATGGAGCAGTACATCTACGACGACATGGGGCGGCTCCGGAACCTCGGTGCCATCGACTACCGGATCCCGACGAGCATGGACCTGCCGCTCCAGATGGAAAGCGACATCGTCGAGAACGAGGACGGCCCTGGGCCGTATGGCGCCAAGGGCATGAGCGAGGGCGCGCTGCTCCCGGTCGCGCCGGCCGTGGCGGCCGCGGTCCGTGACGCGACCGGTGTCGTGATCCGCGACCTGCCGCTCACCCCGGAGCGGGTCTGGCGGGCGCTCCAGGAGGCGGACGTGGAAGCGCGATGACCTACGCCTTCTCCCTGGACGCGTCGCATCCCGGCACGCTCGACGACGCGAAGGCGCTCGTCGGCGGCAAGGCCGCGAACCTCGGCGTCATGGCCCGTGACCTCGGCCTCCCGGTGCCGCCGGGCTTCGTGATCACCACAGCGGCCTGCCGCGAGTTCCTGGCCACCGGCTGGCCAGCCGGTCTCGACGATGAGATCCGCGCCCGGATGGCCGAGGTCGAGACCGCGGTCGGGCGGCGCTTCGGCGACGCCGGCGATCCGCTCCTCGTGAGCGTCCGTTCGGGCGCGCCCGTCTCGATGCCCGGGATGATGGACACGATCCTGAACCTGGGCCTCAACGACGCGACGACCGAGGGTCTGGCGCGGGCCGTGGCAACGACGCCTTCGCCCGTGCCTGTCGGGAGCGCTTCGTCGCGAGCTTCCGTTCGATCGTCGGCGTGGCCGACGTCCCGGAGGATCCCTGGCTCCAGTTGCGCTCGGCGATCGAAGCCGTCTTCCGTTCCTGGAACAGCGAACGTGCCAGGACGTACCGCCGAAAGGAGGGCATCCCGGACGACCTCGGGACGGCCGTGACGGTCCAGGCGATGGTCTTCGGCAACCGCGGACCGGATTCCGCGACCGGCGTCCTGTTCACGCGCAACCCGGCGACCGGGGAGTCCGCGCTGTACGGCGACGTCATGTTCGACGCCCAGGGTGACGACGTCGTGGCCGGCACGCATCAGACCGAGCCGATCGCCGTCCTCGACGAGCGCATGCCGGCTGTCGCCGCCGACCTACGAGATCACGCCGCGCGGCTGGAGCGGCACTACGCCGATCTGTGCGACATCGAGTTCACGATCGAGGACGGTCGGCTCTGGATGCTCCAGGTGCGGGTCGGCAAGCGCAGCCCGCAGGCGGCGCTGCGCATGGCCGTCGACATGGCCGAGGACGCGTCGTTCCCGCTCTCGCGGGCTGAGGCGGTCGAGCGGGTCTCGTCGCTGCTCGCCGATCCGCCCGAGGTCGCCACGGGCCGCAGCGGCGTGGTCACCGCCTTGACCGTGGGGCTGCCGGCCTCGCCGGGAGTGGCGAGTGGCCCGATCGTCACGAACCCCGAAGCGGCCATGGCCGCCGCCGACGAAGGACGTGCCGCGATCCTCGTCCGCGCCGAGACCTCACCCGACGACGTCCATGGCATGGCCCGGGCGGCCGGGATCCTGACCTCGCGAGGTGGCCTCGCGAGCCACGCAGCGGTCGTCGCCCGAGGCTGGGGGATCCCAGCCGTCGTCGGTGCTTCGGGGATCGAGGTCCGCGAGAGCGAGGTGGTCGTGGGCGACAGGACCCTGAAGGCCGGCGAGGTCGTCACGATCGACGGCAGCACCGGCGAGGTCTTCGAGGGTACCGTCGCCGGGGCGACGGAGCCGATGCCGGAGGCGCGGACGCTGCTCGCGTGGGCGGAGGAGCTCGGGATCGCCATCGGACGGCGACGCGGCCGCCGTCGTCGGAGCCCACGGCAGACGCCGCGAGCGAGCCATCGGGCGCTTCCTCGGTTGCGCAGGACGTCACGGCCGACGATTGCGTCCGCGCGCTCGCGATCAAGGGCCTCGCCCAGGTCGAGGCGGTCGCCGACTTCGTCCTCTCCACGCCGGACGAGGTCCGAACGATCCTCGACCAGCTCGTCGCCGATGGACTGGTCGCGACGGTCGCCGGCGCCTACAAGCTGACCGAGTCAGGCACGAGCCGAGCGGCCGACGTGCTGACCGCAGAACGGGAGACGTGGGGCACGGAACCCGCCGCTGCCGCGCTCGATGCGTTCCTGGACCTCGACCACCGCGTGAAGGTCATCGTCACGGCCTGGCAGCTCCGCGGCGATCCGGACAGCGGGGTCGTGAACGACCATTCGGACGCGGACTACGACCGCGACGTGCTCGAGCGCCTCGCCGCCCTCCACGCGGATGCCGATGACCTGGCTGACGCCCCAGGCCGAGGGCCTCAGCCGACTGGCCGACTACGGCGTCCGGCTCGGTCGCGCCGTGGAGGGGGCGGTCGGTGGCGATAACCGGTTCGTGGCGTCACCGCGCGTGGACAGCTACCACGGCATCTGGTTCGAGCTCCACGAGGACCTCATCCGCCTCGCCGGTCGCACGCGCGAAGAGGAATCGGCCGCCGGCCGCGCGTGAACGAAGGGAATGTGGTGACCATGACGCCCCCGCCCGCCCGACCCGTCATCACGGATGCGATCGCGCGCGAGCGCTACGAGGCGCATCTCGACGGTGAGCTCGCGGGCGTCCTCGAATACAAGGTCAAGCGCGGGCGGATCGCGCTCATCCACACCGAAGTGCTGCCCGTCCATGAGGGCCGCGGCGTGGGGTCTGCGCTCGTCCGCTTCGCGCTCGATGACGCCCGTCGGCGTGAACTGCGGGTCATCGCGACCTGTCCGTACGTCCAGGCCTACCTGATGCGACACCCAGAGGCCGCCGACGTCAGCGGCCCTTCGAGTACCCCGTCGCCGTGAGCTTGTCCCAGAGCGACCCGGCGTTGTTGTTCTGGATGTGATCCATCATGTAGCCCTGCCCGACGTCGACCGGGCCGAAGGCATCGTCGAACCGGATCCGCTGCGACGGTCTCCTCGCGGGTCCAGCCCTTGGCGACGGCGTCGGCGACGGCGGCCTTCCAGGCGAGTAGCACGGCCCGCTGGGTGTCCACGTAGCTGAGCGGCTGGACCGGTCCATGCCCCGGCACGACGCGATCGACGTCCAGCTGTCGGATGCGCTCCAGCGCCTCGATCCACTGGTCGACGTTCGACGTCATCAGCCAGGTCTGGACCTCGCTGAAGATCGTGTCGCCGGTGAACACGACGCGCTCCTCCGGCACGTGAACGGCGAGCTGGCCCGGCGTGTGGCCGGGGGTATGGAGCAGGTGGAACGTGTGGTCGCCGACCCGTAGCGTCAGGTCGCCGGTGAAGACGACAGTGCCCTTGTTCGGGTCCTCGTAGTAGACGTCACGGTCGGGGATCAGCGGCGCCGCCTCGGGGTCATCGGTCGGGATGGCCTCGAGCGCGTAGGCGAACGGGTCCAGGGCCGCATTCGGGTCCATGAAGTTGTCGTACAGGCCCTGGTGGTTGACCACCGGTACGCCCTTGAACCAGTAGTTGCCGAAGATGTGGTCGACGTGATGCTCCGTGTTGATCAGGTAGCGGATCGGTCCGTGCGTCTCGGCCTCGGCGCGCATCGCGATCGCGCGTGTGGGGAGCTGCGGCGTGTCGATGCGCGACGACCCCGTCGGACGTCGTGACGAAGCTCGGGTTGCAGCCGCGCAGCTTGGTCGTCGTGTAGACGTTGGGCGTGACGCGCTCGAGCTCGATGGCGGCCGTCGCCATCGCTACTGGGTCGCCGTCAGGCCGCCGTCGATCCCCAGGATCTGGCCGGTCACGAACGAGGCGGCGTCGGAGCAGAGGAAGATCGCGGGGCCGACGATGTCCCGCGTCTCCCCGACCCGCCCGAGCGGGATCCGGTTGACGATGCCGGCCTTGAACTCCGGGTCAGCGAGCAGCGACGCGACCTGGGGCGTGTCCACGAAGGTCGGCATGATCGCGTTGACGCGGATGCCGTGCGGCGCCCACTCCGTCGCCCACTGGCGGGTGAGCGAATTGATCGCCCCCTTGGCCGCCACGTAGGCCGAATAGCCGGCCTTGATCCCGAGGTTGCCGCGGACCGACGAGATGTTCAGGATCCGGCCGCCGCTGCCCTGGGCGATCATCTGGCGCGCCGCGGCCTGCGTCGGCGACGACCGTGCTGCGCACGTTCAGGTCCATGATCCAGTCCCAGTCCGAGCGGGGATAGATCTCGGCGTTGTGCAGGACCTTGCCGGCGCCGCCGCCGACCGCATTGATCAGGATGTCGAGGCGGCCGAAGCGCTCGACCGCCTCCCTGACCAGCCGCTCGGCGTCCGCCTCGTCCGTCGCATCCGCCACCACGGCCAGACCTTCGCCGCCGGCTGCCTCGACCTGCGCCGACGGTGGTGTCGAGCGACTCCTGCGTCCGGCCCCCGACGACGACGTTCGCTCCGGCTCCTGCCAGGGCCACCGCCAACGCCGATCCGATGCCGCCGCCACCGCCCGGGACCAGGGCAACGAGGCCGTCGAGGCTGAAGTCGTCGAGTCCGGCCATCGTGCTCCTTCAGGGTTTTGATCGATTATCGAACGAACCACGAGGTTCGTGTTCGGACCCGCCGTCACTGATGACGCCCCTTGCCAGCCGCCAGCAAGCTCAGCGTGTTCGGCCGCGTGTTGACTCCTATCCGGTGCGCGCATCACCGCGCAAGGGCGTGGGATGGTCACTCGGCTCATCTCAGGCCGTTGACAAATTCAACCACCGCGTCGGCACATGCGCCCCCCGCCGAATCGCCGCAGGTAAGCTCGACTTGCTTCGACTCGGGGCTCACCTGCAGCCAAAAGCTCTGATCCTCGGCGCTCGATTCGCCCGGGACCGGACTGATGACGAGGACCGGCACGCCGAACGTCGGCGGATCCTTCGCGAACCTATTTTCGAAGCCACCGACGACATCCAGGCGCTCTGTATTCCCTGGGTAATCCCAGACGAGCTCGGGCTCGTTCTCCTCTGTGAACGTCGCGGAAGGAGCAGGCGTATCGAGGACGACGACGCCGACGACGTCCTCGGGCAGGGTTTCCGCGTAGTGGGTGACGATCATCCCGCCGAACGAGCGGCCAAGGAGCACGTAGGGCCCATCCACGTTGGCAGCGACGAGCAAGGCCTTGAGGTCGTCGACCACATCGTCCGCGTCCCTCCGCTCGTTGGGTGCCGGGTCACTCGCGCCCGTCCCGGCGCGGTCGTACGTGCACACCCGGGCCCCACTGGCGAGCCCCCGAACCACGCCCGAGCCACTCCACTCTTCGATGTTGTCGCCGCCCGTTTCCAGGATCACGGTGGGGCTCCCCTGGCCCCAGCAAACGAGCGCCAATCGCCTCGCATCGTCACCCACGGCGAACTTCGCGTCGATCGAGGGGCTTGCCGCGGGATCCGCTGATGGTGAAGCGGCGGTGGCGGTGGCGATCGCCGGAGCGCTGGCGAAGGTGCTGGCGGACGGCGTCGGCCCGGAAGACCCCGGGCCGCCGGTGCAGGCGGTGATGACGAGGAGTGTGACGGCGAGCATTGGGAGAAGCCTCGCGATGGGTCGCATAGGAACCTCCGTGGAACAGGGCATTGACGGTTTCGGTCTCAGGGGATCGATCCGGGTCCAGGTCGCCCCCCCGTCGGTCGTCACCGCGAGCATCGTCCCCTGCGTCGTGGCGTCGCAGAACGGGTCCCGTGGCCGAGTCGAGTTCGAAGAGCAGTGGGCGATCAGCCAGCCGTCGTCCAGCGTCGCGAACTGCGGGATTTCCCGGAAGCGTGTCGGAGTGGTCGTCGTGCGCCACTGCTCACCAGCGTCGATGGTCGAGCGGATCTCGGATGGGGATCCGGCGACGCCGACCCACTCGGTCGGAGAAAGGAGCTGCACGTCGAAGCCGGCGGCCATCGTTCCGACAAGCCGCCACGCCGTCGGGTCATTCGTGCTCTCGTAGATCGATGGGGCACCGCCGTCGGCCGTGATCGCCAGGGTGATCCGGCCGCTGTCGTCCCGGACGACGCCAACGATGCTCTTGAGCGCGTTCTTCGGCGCGACCTCTCCGATGGGGAATGTGTATTGCGTCCAGGTTGCTGCTCCGTCCGCCGACAGGAAGAAGCGATTGTCGAACGGCGAGTTGTCGAACTTTCCCGCGCTCTGCCACAGGAAACCGCCGATGGGCGGATTGAGCTTGTCAAAACTGGCCGCCACGTGCGGCACCTGCCCGTCCTTTGGGCCGTTCCAGGTCACGCCACCATCCGTGGTCTCGTAGACGCGCAGCGGCTCCGTTTCATTCGGGTCATAGAACGTCGCGAACCCGTTCAGTGAGGTCTGGAACGAGAAGATCGGGCCGCCGCTGATGGCTCCCACGTCGAGGCTGGCCTCGACCCACGAGGCGCCACCGTCGTGGGTGGCCGCGATCGTTGCTGGCGAACCACCCGAAGCAACGTACGTCGTGTCGGCATCGAGCAGCGCGGTCGCAGACGTCGCCGTGACGCCCTGCGGTCGAACGTTCGTCCACGTAGAGCCGGTGTCCGTCGTGCGATAGATCGCTGAGCTCGTCGCCACCCAGCCAACGGTGTCGGAGGCCAGCAGGGAGTCTCGAAGTTCAGCGAACGTGCCGGGACGAGCAGGAAGTGCGTTCAGCGGCGTCGCACTGGCGGTAATGCCGGGGCTTGGAGATCCCACGGCCTGCGACGGTCCCGGCGAGGTCGTGGGCGTCGCCTCCGGGGAAGGTGGGACGACCGAGGTCAGCCGCACAAGCCCCGACCCCACGGCGAATGCGCCACCAACCAGCAGGGTGGCAATCAAAGCGGCCGCCACCAACAGCGCCATCTGTCGCCGACTGCGGATCGGCGTCACCGAGCGACGCGATCGCTCGGCGCGTGCGCCTCGCCATTTGGGTTGGACGGCAACGGGGCGCCCGGCTGGTGTCGTGCTGCCGAACTCTTCGAGGCGCCGTTCGATCTCGTTCCAGATATCGGGTGCAGGCACGCGGTCGAGCGTCGCAAAACGCTGGCGAAGGTCATCCATCGTTGTCACCAAGCAGCTGACGGAGACGACCCCTGCCCCGACTCAGGTTGGCGCGGACCGCCAGGCTGTTCGACCCGAGGCGAGCTGCGATATCTCTGATGGGGAGGTCGGCGTAATAGAAGAGGATCACCGCCGCGCGCTGGGCGTCGGGCAGCAGGCGAAGCGCCGCGAGGAGGTCTGGATCACCGTAGCGGTCGAGGTGTTCGGCGGAAGCGGCGGCTGCGGGACCTTCTGCACCACGGGCCTTCAGCGCTCCGGCCGAGATCCGAAACGCGGTGCGCCATGTCCAGGCCGCCGGGTCACGGACGGCCGCGCCTCGGTGGAGGACCTGGGCGAACGCTTCGGCCACCGCGTCGTTGGCGATCTCTGCGTCGCCGGAGAACGCGTAGATGGCGCGCCAGAGCCGTTCGGCGTCGGCCCGATACACGGCTTCGACGCCCTCGTGTGGCTCGATGACGGCCATTGCACTGTCCATCAATGACAAAGGGGCGATTTCTTCGCAAAAGGTGACATCTGGGGCGCCAGACAGCGGCGCCGTTCCTCAACGCACCCGATGGCGGTCATCAAGCAGTCTCGCTTCCCCGGCCGTCGCCCGACCGCTGGGCGATGCCGAGACCGATCTCCTCGCCCACTTCACGTTCCCACTCAACCGCGACATCCTCGGCTCGCCGACGCTAGGATAGTAAACGGTTACTGGTCCCGCCCCCAGGACCCCACGGAGCGCGCCATGACGCTGAACCTCGACGGCCTGATCCCCGCCACCGTGCTGCCCATGGACGCCGACGGTGGCATCGATGAGCCGGCCCTGCGGTCCTACATCGGCTGGGTCGTGGCCCAGGGTCCGGTCGCCCTCGCGATCAACGTGGACACCGGCGAGGGGCCGCACCTGACCCACGACGAGAAGGTCCGCATCCTCAAGATCGTCCGCGACGTGACGGACATCCCGATCGTCGCCGGTCTGGCGGGTCCCTCCACCGACGCGGCCGTGCGCCAGGCTCGCGACTTCCGGGCCGCCGGCGCGGACGCGCTGCTCGTATTCCCGATCCCGGCCTACCTGAGCCAGCCGCTCGACCCCCGCGTCCCGGTCGCCTATCACGAGGCCATCGCCGACGTCGGCCTGCCGCTCATCCTCTTCCAGCTGCAGCCGGCCCTGGCCGGGGTGAACTTCGAGACGGACACGCTGCAGGCCATGGCGGCCGTGGACGGTGTCGTCGCGATCAAGGAAGCGTCATTCGACGCCCGGCGCTTCGTCGACACGGCCCGGCTCCTGGAGCAGCTCCCGCGCAAGATCACCCTGCTGACCGGCAACGACAACTTCATCCTGGAGTCGTTCCTGCTCGGCGCGACGGGCGCGCTCATCGGCTTCGGCGCGGTGATGACCCGCGAGCAGGTCGACATGATCGCCGCGTGGCAGGCCGGCGACACCGAGACCGCGATGGCGCTCGGGCGCCGGGTCCAGCGGCTGGCCGACGTGGTGTTCGCCGCGCCGGTCGGCGACTACCGGGTCCGGCTCAAGGAATGCCTGCGGATCCTCGGCGTGCTGGACTCCGCCCACGTCCGACGGCCGCTGCTGCCCATCAGCGACGACGAGCGCGCGTTCCTCGCGAATGTCCTGGCCGAGGTCGGCCTGCGGGAGGACGCCCCGGCGGCGCCGGTCCTGGCCCGATGACCGCCGAACCGGCCGACGTCCTGATCGTCGGCGCCGGCGCCTCGGGCGGCGTCGTGGCCCTGCGCCTGGCCGAAGCCGGCTTCTCCGTCGTGTGCCTCGAGCAGGGTGGCTGGCTCGACCGCGCGGACTACCCGGGCAACAAGCTCGACTGGGAGCTGAAGGCTCGCAAGGATTGGGCGACCAGCCCGAACATCCGCGGCCTCGCGGCGGACTACCCGATCGTCGAGGACGACACGCCGGTCTCGCCGCTCATGTACAACGCGGTCGGCGGTTCCACGATCATCTTCGCGGGCGCCTGGCCGCGCGCGCTCCCGTCCGACTTCCGTGTCCGTTCGCTCGACGGCGTCGCCGACGACTGGCCGATCGACTACTTCGAGCTGCTGCCGTACTTCTACCGGACCGACCGCGCAGTTCGGCGTCTCCGGCCTGCCGGGCGACCCGGCCTACCCGCCGGACACCGAGGACGCGCCGATGCCGCCGCTCCCCATCGGCGCGGCCGGCCTCCGCGTCGCCCGCGCGCAGACGAAGCTGGGCTGGCACTGGTGGCCGGAGTTCAACTCGATCAACTCGGCGCCCTATGACGGCCGGCGAGCGTGCGTCCAGCGGAGCACCTGCCAGTCGGGCTGCAACGAGGGCGCGAAGGCGTCGACCGACCTGACCCACTGGCCCAAGGCCATCGCCCTGGGCGCCCGGCTCGTCACGGGCGCTCGCGTCCGCCGCATCGAGACCGACGCATCGGGCCTGGCCACCGGCGCGACCTGGCTCGACGTGGATGGTGGCGAGCACTTCGAGCCGGCCAGGGTGGTCGTCGTCGCGGCCAACGCGATCGGCACGCCCCGGCTGCTGCTGAACTC
The DNA here is from genome assembly GCA_963850555.1 of uncultured Chloroflexia bacterium. Lineage (GTDB taxonomy): Bacteria > Chloroflexota > Limnocylindria > Limnocylindrales > CSP1-4 > SPCO01. The sequence continues at coordinate 141,558 of CAWKLT010000016.1, forward strand.
CGCCGGCCCGCGCAACCCGGACGGGTTGGCGAACTCGTCCGGCCTCGTCGGGAAGCGGTTGATGATGCATCCCTTCGCCAACGTCGCAGGCCTCTTCGAGGAGCCGCTGATGAGCTGGCAGGGCCAGTTCGGCGACCTCATCGAATCGCTCGAGTTCTACGAGACCGACGAGAAGCGGGGCTTCGTCCGCGGCGCCCGCTGGGGCCTCGCGCCGACCGGCGGGCCGATCAACACGGCGCTTCCCAGCCGGGCCGGCGAGCAGGCGTGGGGCCCGGACCACCACACCCACGTCAAGAGCCACCTCGGCCACGGCGCGAACTGGGGCCTGTTCGCCGAGGACCTGCCCGACGAGGCGAACCACATCACGATCTCGGACGACGGTCACCGACTCGTCGGGGATCCCGGCGCCCGAGGTCCACTACCGGATGTCCGACAACTCGCGCCGGATGCTCGACTTCCACATCGAGCGGGCGAAGGAGTCGATGGACGCCGCCGGCGCCTACAAGATCGAGGTCGACCGGCTGATGCGCTACTCCGGCTGGCATCTCCTGGGCACCGCGCGGATGGGCGACGACCCGAAGACGTCCGTGCTCGACCGCTGGAACCGGGCCCACGACGTCGCGAACCTGTACGTCGTCGACGGCTCGTGCTTCGTCACGTCGACGGGCGTGAACCCGACGTCCACGATCGTCGCGATCGCCCTGCGGGCGGCCGACCACATGATCGAGACCCGCTTCGAGCAGCAGGTGCCGGTATGACCGCCGGAGCCGAACAGACCGGAGCGCCGACCGACCTGACCGGCGGCATGCCCGCGACAGACGGCGCGGGCGACCGGACGACCCTCAGCGACGAGGAGCGCGCCACGTTCACGGCGATCGCCGACCACCTCATCCCGGCCGCGCACGGCATGCCGTCGGCGGCCGAGGTCGTGACCGACGAACGGCTCCGGTTCGTGCTTCGCTCGCGGCCGGACCTCGGCGAGCCGCTCAAGGCGGCGCTCCGCGCCGAGCTCGGCTCGGACGTCGCAGATCGCCTGGCCAGGCTCGCGCGACGAGCCGACCAACCTGTCGGCGCGCTGCAGCTGACCATCGTCGCCGGCTACTACACGGACAAGCGCGTTCGCGAGCTGATCGGCTATCCGGGGCAGATGGCGCTCGAGATCCGGTCGTGGGAGTACCCCGTCTATCTCGAGGAAGGGCTCATCGACGCCGTGCTCGCGCGCGGGCCGGTGTGGCGTGACCCGGCGACCGGGCAGCGGGCCGTCGCCACGGGCGCGCCGCGGACCTACGCGGAACGCTGGCGATGCGAAGCGGACGCGACGTCGTCCGAAGGAGGACACCGATGGCCGCGATCGCCCCTGACGCCACGGAGTCCGCGGCACCGGGCTGGCTCGGGTCCTTCCTCGAGACGTGGGAGCCCGGCACCGGCGCGCCGATCGAGGACCGCGAGCCGGCGACCGGCCGGCTCTCGCGACCATCGCCGGCGTCGACGCCGGACGACGTCGCGCGCGCCGCCGCGGCCGCCGCGAAGGCCGCCCAGCCGGCCTGGGCCGCGACGAGCTACCAGGAGCGCGCCCGCGATCCTGCGCCGGGCGGCCGAGATCTACGACGCGCAACCGCGACGAGTTCGGGACCTGGACCCAGCGCGAGACCGGCGCCTCGCACAGCAAGATGCACCACGAGTCGAACTTCGCGTACCAGCGAGATCCTCGACGCGGCGACGCTGCCGTCGCAGCCCTACGGCTCGCTCGTGCCGTCGGCCGTGCAAGGGCCGGCTGTCGATGGTCCGGCGCGTCCCGGTCGGGCGTCATCGGCGCGATCACGCCGTGGAACTCGCCGAGCGTGCTCGGGCATGCGCGTCGTCGCGCCGGCGCTCGCGCTCGGCAACGCCGTCGTCCTCAAGCCGGACCCGCAGACGCCGGTCATCGGCGGCGCGATGTTCGAGGCGGTCTTCCGCGAGGCCGGGCTGCCCGAGGGCCTGCTCCAGGTCGTCGTCGGCGGCGCGGACGTCGGCGAGGCGCTGGTCACCGACCCGAACATCCCGGTCGTCTCGTTCACCGGCTCGACGGCGGTCGGGCGGCGGGTCGGCGCAGCTGGCCGGCGGCATGCTCAAGAAGGTCTCGCTCGAGCTCGGTGGCAACAACGCGTTCATCGTCCTCGACGACGCGGACCTCGACGCCGCCGCGGCCGCCGGCGCGTTCTCGTCGTTCCAGTTCCAGGGCCAGGTCTGCTTCGCCGCCGGGCGGCACCTCGTCCATCGCAGCGTCGCCGACGACTACATCGACGCCCTGACCGAGAAGGCGCAGCGCCTGCGCACTGGGCGACCCGTTCCGCGAGGACGTCGCAGCTCGGTCCGATCGTCAACGAGAAGCAGGTCGCCCGCGTCGACGGCATCGTCCAGCGCTCGGTCGACGGCGGGGCGCGGCGTCGTCGAGGGCGGCACGCACGAGGGCCTGTTCTACCGGCCGACCGTGCTCACCGACGTCACGCACCGACCTGCCGGCCTGGACCGACGAGATCTTCGGCCCGGTCGCGCCGGTCGTCGACGTTCGACACCGACGAGGAGGCGATCGCGCTGGCCAACGCCAGCGACTACGGCCTCGTCGGCGTCGATCTACTCGCGCTCGCTCTCGCGCGGCCTGGCGCATCGCCAACCGGATGCAAGACCGGCATGGTCCACGTCAACGACGGCACGCTCAACGACGAGGCGACGATCCCGTTCGGCGGCATGGGCATGTCGGGCAACGGCGGCCGCTACGGCGGCGAGGCCAACCTCGACACGTTCACCGAGTGGCAGTGGGTCACGGTGCGCGACGAGCCGCCGACCTTCCCGTTCTGAGCGGCGATCGACGTGGCATCCATCACCGACGTCGCCCGGCTGGCCGGCGTCTCGACGGCCACCGTCGTCGCGGGTCGTCTCGGCCGCGCCGATACGCGGTCAGCCCGGCCACCCGCGCGCGGGTGCTCGACGCGGCGCGGGCGCTCGACTACGTCCCGAACGCGCTCGCCCGCGGGCTGCTCAAGAGCCACATCCCGGTCGTCGGCGTCATCGTCCACGACATCACCGACCCGTACTTCGCCGAGGTCGTGCGCGGCGTCGAGGACGCGGCGCGCGTCGGCGGCTACCTGGTCATCACCTGCAGCTCGGATCGCGATCGCCGAGCGCGAGAGCTCGTACGTGCGGCTGCTGCGCTCGATGCGGGCGGCGACGGTCATCTTCGCCGGCAGCGGCCTCGACGATCCGGCGCTCAACGACGGAGGTGGCCAAGCACCTCGCCGCGATGCGCGCGTATGGCGCGGCCGTCGTCCACCTCTCGCCGCACGCCTCGGCGACGCCGGAGATCGGCGTCGACAACGCGGCCGGGATCGCGGCGATGGTCGCGGCGCTGGTCGGGCTGGGCCATCGGCGGATCGCGTTCCTCGCCGGCCCGGCCTCGCTGTACGTCGCGCGCGAGCGGCTGGCCGGCTACCGGCGCGGCCTCGCCGAGGCCGGGCATCGCGTACGACGAGCGGCTCGTCGTGCGCACCGGGTTCAACCAGGACGGCGGCGCGCTCGGCGTCGACGCGCTGCTCGCCGGCGAAGCGCCGTTCACGGCCGTCTGCTGCGGCCAACGACCTGCTCGCGCTCGGCGCCCTCCAGCGGCTGGCCGAGCTCGGCATCGACGGTCCCGGGGGAGGTCTCCGTCGCCGGGCTTCGACGACATCCAGACCGCGGCGATGGCCGCGCCCGAGCCTGTCGACGGTCCGCCTGCCGCTGCACGAGATCGGTCGTCGCGGCTTCGGCTTCGCGGAGCGGCCTGCTCGCCGGCGGAGAGCCCGCGGGCGAGGTGCTCCCGACCGAGCTCGTCATGCGCGGGTCGACCGCGCCCGCCGCCGGCCGGCCCGGTCGAGCGCGCGACCGGCGCGCCGCGGCCGTCGGCGGTCGGCTGATGGCCGGAGCGCTGGCGGGTCGGGTCGTCCTGGTCACCGGCAGCAGCCGCGGCATCGGCGCCGAGGTGGCCGTCAAGGCCGCCGCCGAGGGGGCCGTCGTCGCCGTCCACTACCACCGCGTCGGCGGACGGCGCGAAGGCCACGCTGGCGCAGGTCCGCGACGCCGGCGCCGACGGCGAGACCTTCGACGCCGACGTCGCCGACGGGCGGCAGGCCGGCCAGCTGGTCGAGCGGGTGATCGCCCACTTCGGGCGGGTGGACGGCCTGGTCAACAACGCCGGCCTGACGCAGGTGGGTCCGTTCCTGGAGATCGAGCCGGAGCAATGGGACGAGGTCATCCGACCGACCTGACCGCCGCGTTTCACACCTGCCAGGCGGTCGCTGCCGTCGATGGTCGAGCGGGGGAGTGGCACCATCGTCAACATCGCCTCGCGGCTCGGGCCAGATGGGCGTCCCCGAGACCGCGGCCTACAGCGCCGCGAAGGCCGGCCTGATCGGGCTCACCCGTGCCCTGGCCCGCGAATTCGGCCCGCGCGGCATCCGCGTCAACGCCGTGGCGCCCGGCGTGACGATCACCGAGATGACGACCGACCTCGTCGACAGCGAGGCGGGCCGGCAGCGGCTGCGCGACATGCCGCTGGGCCGCTTCGGTCGCGCGGACGAGGTGGCGGACACGGTCATCTTCCTGCTGTCC
>CAWKLT010000017.1:0-92326 GCA_963850555.1 uncultured Chloroflexia bacterium
ACCATGTTCGACTGGTTGGCGATCTGTGCGGCGGATCAAACGGAGAGTTGCATCCAGCCGGTCCAGGCGGCATACCTCGTCGCTCTCATCGTGGGGGCCATCCTGCTGTTTGTCGCTGGCCGACGGGCTCGCGATTTCACGACGGCGACGCTCAGCCTGATGGCGGTCGCGATCGCGATCAACATCGCAGTCGGCTCGATCACGTTCGCGCTCCGGCTGCCGATCTACCTCGACTCGATCGGGACCGTGCTTGTGGGCGTGCTTGCCGGCCCGTGGGCCGGCGCCCTGACCGGCCTCCTGTCGAACCTCATCTGGTCGATCCTGCCGATCCCCGGCGGCGCTGGACCCAACGCCGCGTTCTTCGCGCCCGTCGCCGCGGTCATCGGACTCATGGCCGGCTTCTGGGGCAGCCGCGGCGTCTTCCGGCTGCGCCCCGAGGACGCCCGCGTCGGCGGCTTCCTCGCGCTGGCAACTGGGATCGCCGGCGCACTCATCGCGATGCTCATCGTCCAGAACACGATCGGGCTGAGCTTCAGCTTTGAGGACACCGATTCACAGATGCGTTTCGTCCTCATCTCGCTCGGCCTCGTCGGGTTCGGCGCCGTCGTGGCTTGGGTGACCGGTCGGTCGATCTTCCGCCTGGAGGGCCGGCCCGAGGACGCCCGGCGCTATCTGACGATCGCGGCCGCGCTGGCGGCCGGCGCCCTCCTGTTCGCCATCTTCCGCCTCGTCTTCGGTCCGACCGGCTACTTCTCGGCGATGGATGGCCTCAACGACGACGGCAGTCCGGATGGCTTCCCGAACCTGACGAGTCTTGCCCTCGCCGATCCACTCGGCTTCATCATCGGCATCGCGATCGCGGTCTTCATCGCCCTGCTCGTGTACCGCTGGGCGTCGTCCGGCGACAACGCTCGCCTGTTCCCCGTATGGGTCGGCGGTCTCACCACCGGCATCGTCGCGGCGGCCATCTCCGCGCCGATCGCGGCCGGCGTTTTCGGTGGTGTCACCGGCGGCGGCACGGACGCCCTTGTCGCCCTGTTCCGAACGCTCGGGCTGAACGTCTTCCAATCGGCGTTCGCCCAGGGCCTGACGAGCGACCCACTCGACAAGACGATCAGCTACACCATCGTCTACGTCATCCTCGGTGCGCTGCCGATCACGATGCGGACGATGTACAGCCGCGGCGAGGCCACCGTCGCCGAATGACGCCGATCCGGGCCTGACGAGCGGAGGATGTCGGCGACCACCGGGTATTTCCTCGCGGGCTCCAGCTGGCTCCATCGCCGACACCCGCTGACGAAGCTGCTGGGGCTCGCGCTCGTCCTCCTGAGCGCGTTCCTCCTGCCGCCGTTCGTCCTGCCGGTCCTGGCCGTCGCATTGCTTCTTCTGGGCTGGGCAACCGGGCTGCTCGGGCCGCTCGTCGGGGCGATGCGCATCCCGGCCGTCCTGCTGACGTCGATCCTCGTCGTCAACTCGCTCTTCTTCCCCGGCGCCACCGACCGGCTCGTCGAGTTGGGGCCGTTGGCGATCAGCCGTGAAGGGCTGACGTTCGGCCTGATCTCGGCCGGCCGGGTCCTCGTCGCGTTCCTCGCGTCGGTCCTGTTCCTGTTCACGACCCTCGCCGACGACCTGCTCGAGGCCCTCATCTCGCGCGGCGTCAGCCATCGCCTGTCGTTCGTGATCCTGTCCGCAGTACAACTCGTGCCACGGATGCAGGCCCGAGCCGGGGCGATCCTCGAGGCCCAGCAGGCGCGCGGGCTCGCGATCTCGGGCTCCTTCGTCCGCCGGATCCGCGCCCTCGTGCCGCTTATCGGCCCGGTCTTGCTGGGTTCGCTCATCGATGTCCGCGAGCGGACGTTCGCGCTGGAGGCCCGCGGCTTCGGAGCACGACCCGGGCGGACGGCCTATCGGATGGTCGCCGACCCGCCGGGCGACCGGGCGATGCGCTGGTTGCTCATTGCGGCGTGCCTCGGCGTGGTGATCGTGGCCGTCACCGGCGTGATCCGATGACCGAGGAGGCGACCGAGCCGGCCGGTCTCCACCTGGCCGGGGTTGGGATCCGCTATCCGGGCCGTCGGGAGCCGGCGCTCGTCGACCTTGGCCTCCGCGTTGCGCCGGGCGAACGGGTCGGCGTGACCGGCCGCACGGGGGCGGGTAAGTCGACGCTGGCGCTCACCGCTGGCGGGTTCATCCCGCGCGTCGTCCGGGCGAAACTGACTGGCGAGGTCACCATCGACGGCATCGATGCGACCCTGCCCGACGCCGGCGCGCAGCTCATCGGTCGGGTGGGGATCGTGTTCTCGACGCCGGCCAATCAGCTGTCCGCTTCCAAGCCGACCGTCCGCGAGGAGCTCGCCTTCGGCCTCGAGAACCTCGGCGTGCCGCGCGAAGAGATGGACGGCCGGATCGACGGCGTCCTCACCCGCCTCGGCATCGGGCACCTGGCCGATCGCGAGCCGTTCGCTCTGTCCGGTGGCGAGCAGCAACGGGTCGCCATCGCGAGCATCGTCGCGATGGGAACCAACGTCCTCGTCCTCGACGAGCCGACCGCGCAGCTCGATCCGGCGGGAACAGCCGACGTCGGAGCCCTGCTCGGTGAGCTGGCCGCCGGTGGGACGGCGATCCTCTGTGTCGAGCACGATGCGACGATCCTCGGCGCCATGGACCGGGTGCTGGTCCTGGACCGGGGCCGCGTCGTCGGCATCGACCGACCGGGCGTCGCGCTCGGCCGCGCGGTCGCTGGGACAGTCGGCCTCCCGGCGCCGTCACTCGTCCGCCTCGCGGAGGCGGCCGGCGTCGACCCGGCGTTCGCATTCGACGAGTCGGCCATCGTCGACGGGCTGCGAACGGCAAGCGTCCAGCCGGGTCCTGACGACCTCGCGTCTGGCGGTGCGCCGGTGCCGGTCGCCGACCCGCTCCCCGATGCCACCATCTGGCGGCCTGACGCCGGCCGGGAGCCGACGACGATCGAGGTCGACCGGCTCGTCCATCGTTATCCCGGCGGGGTCGAGGCTGTCCGCGGCGTGTCGCTCACGATCCCTCCCGGTCAGGCGGTCGCGATCCTGGGCCAGAACGGGTCCGGTAAGACGACGCTCGTCAAGCACCTCAACGGCCTCCTCCGGCCGGCTTCTGGCGACGTTCGGATCGACGGCCGGTCGATTGTCGGGAATCGGGTTGATCAGCTCGCCGCGACGGTCGGCTTCGCCTTCCAGAACCCTGACGACCAACTGTTCGAGCGCACGGTGGAGCGCGAGGTCGCCTTTGGCCCACGGAACTTGGGCATGCCGGCCGAGCGAGTCGCGACACTCGTTGCGCGCAGCATCGCCGCGGTCGGGCTGACCGAGGACCGCGCGACGAACCCCTTCGACCTGGACCTGTCGCGCCGAAAGCTGGTCGCGCTCGCGTCGGTGCTGGCGATGGATCCGGCGGTCCTCGTCCTCGATGAGCCGACAACCGGCCAGGACCCCGAGGGGATCGCCCGCGTCGCGGCGGTCGTAACAGCGTGGCGATCCGCCGGCCGTACGGCGATCGCGATCACCCACGATATGGAGTTCGCGGCCACGACCTTCGAGCGGGTCGTCATCATGCGCCGCGGCGAGATCATCGCCGACGGCGCACCGGCGGACGTCCTGACGGCGGCGAACGCCGACCTGCTCGCTTCGACCGGATTGACGCCGCCAGCGACGGCGCGCATCGCCGACGCACTGGGCATCGATCCGCCGCCGTTCGCGGTCGAAGGTCTCCTGGACGCGCTGGTCGCCCGTGGGTCGGTGACGGCTCCCGGTTGAATCAGGGCCCGCAGGGGCCCGTCCCGGCTGCAGCCATCTCCTCAAGTCGCGTTGATGGTTCGCTGTTTCGGACCGGTGCCTCAGTTGCGCCCGACGACGAGGAGCAGGAACGAGGTCTCGATCACGTCGATCCCGGCGATGACCGCCGCGATGACAAGGGGCAGCGGGTGTCCGAGGGCCCAGCCTGCCGCGGCCGTGAAGGCGGCCACGGCCAGGAACGCGAGGCGGACCGCCCGGATCAGCCGCGGAACGTCTCGTTCGGAGCCTTGCGCGAGTCGCGCCATGGAACGCGCCAGCAGGACGAACCCGAGCGCCACCGACCCGCCAACGAGCGCGGCTCGCAACAGCGGCGGGGGCGTGACCAGGGCATCGAGCAGGCCCTCGTTCCAGCCCACGACCGTGGCGCCGACGACCGCGAGCGCGCCCAGCGCGAGCGCCACGACCGCACCAAGCCGCGGGCGGTCCGCGGCCACCCCGCTCATCCCGCGACGATCTCGAGCGCGACCTCGTGCGTGACGTCGTCGACGATCCGCCACGCGCGAACGCTCGGCGTGCCCGTCATCGGGTGGGCCTCGTCGGCGCTGAGCGACACCAGCAGGTAGAGCGCGTCCGGGTAGAGGGCGAGCCCGATGTCCGTGGGGGACGGGACGGCCTGGGTATGCGTGTGGGAGTGGACGATGCCCCAGAACACCTCGTCGGCGTCGTCGGCCGCGACGGATAGCCGGTACAGGTCATCGGGATGGATCTCGTAGCGATACGGCGACTCGGCCGCGTTGCGCGTCGCCTCGAAGCGCAGGGCCCGCCCGCCGTCCGCCGCCGGCGCATCCCCAAGGATCAGCCCGCACGACTCATTCGGATACGAGCTGCGGGCGTCGTCGATCATCGCCTGGAGCAGGTCCGCCGGCAGCGACGCCGCGGCCGGCCCCGGATGGTGAGCGTTCACCACCAGTTGACACCGCCTTCGAGCGCATCCTCCATGTCATCGAAGTCCGTCGTGAACGTGCCTGCCGACAGGTACTTCCAACCGCCGTCCGGGAGGACCGCGACGATCGTCCCACCCTCCATCAATTCCGCCTCGCGGGCGGCCGCGACCAACACGGCACCGCACGACGGCCCCGCGAAGATGCCCTCCCGGAACACGAGCTCACGCAGCGCCGCGATCGCATCGCGGTTCGAGACGAGGTACTTGGCGTCGATCAGGTCGGGATCGAGGATCTCGGGGATGAAGCCTTCATCGAGCGAGCGCAGCCCCTGCACCTTCTCGCCCGGCAGCGGCTCGGCGGCGACGATCCGCACGCCCGGCTTGTGCTCGGCAGGTAGCGCGACACGCCCATCAGCGTCCCGCCGGTCCCGAGTCCCGCCACGAAGACATCGATCTCCGGGCAGTCGGCCAGGACCTCGGGGCCCGTCGTCTCGTAGTGGGCGAGCGGGTTCGCCTCGTTGCCGTACTGGTACGGCATCACGAACCGCTCGTCCTTGCCGACGAGGTGCTTGGCCAGCGCGATCGCCCCGTTGGAGCCCTGCGCGCCGGGCGAATCGATCACTTCGGCCCCGAAGAGCGCCGCCATCTGGCGCCGCTCGTTCGTGACGTTGTCGGGCATCACGAGCGCAACCCGATAGCCCTTGCGCCGGCCGATCATCGCGAGCGCGATGCCGGTATTGCCCGATGTCGGCTCCAGGATGATCGAATCCTCGCGGAGCAGGCCGCGCCGTTCGAGGTCCTCGATCAGGTACTTCGCGACGCGATCCTTGACCGAGCCCGTCGGGTTGAGCATCTCGAGCTTCGCGAAGATGCGGACGTCCGGGTTCGGGCTCATGCGCGGGATCTCGACGAGCGGCGTGTGCCCGATGGCGTCGAGGATGTCCGCGTACCGCCCGCCGTGGCGGGCGAGCCCCTCGTGCGCATGCGTGTGGTCGTGATCGGCGTCGAGCCGCCACGGGATGGCCACGGTCAACCGCCAGCCATCGCCGGCAACAGGCGCACCTCGTCGGTCGCGGCGACCGGCGTGTCGAGGCCCGCGAGATAGCGCACGTCCTGGCCGTTGACGTAGACGTTGACGAACCGGTTCAGGTCGCCATCGTCGGTCAGCAGCTGCGTTTTGAGCGCTGGATGCTGCTCGACGAGCGCGTCGACGACGCCGCGGATCGAGTCGCCCCCGATCTCGAGCGACTTGACGCCGCCGACGTTCGCTCGCAGCACGGACGGGATGAAGACCGTGCTCACCCGCGCGCCTCGCGGGAGATCGTGCCGGCGAGACCGGTCGTCGTCATCAGGAACGGTGCGTCCTCGCCGACGCCGGCCGTGGCCAGCGGCCGACCGGCCTTGCGAGCCTCGACCGCCGCGTCGGAGCAGACCGGGCAATTCGGGTCGCGCCGGAGCTGGAGCTCGGTGAACTCGGTCTCGAGCGCATCGAACAGGACGAGCCGGCCGGCCAGCGTCGTACCGATCCCGAGAAGGACCTTGAGGGCCTCGTTCGTCTGGAGCAGGCCGAAGATGCCCGGAACGACGCCGAGCACGCCGGCCACGGAGCAGCCGGGCGCGAGCTCGGGCGGCGGCGGGGTCGGGTACAGGCAGCGGTAGCACGGCCCCTCGAACGGGACGAAGGTCGTGAGCTGCCCCTCGAACCGGAAGACGCTCGCGTGGATGACCGGGATGCCGGCCGCGACCGCCGCGTCGTTGAGGATGTAGCGGGTCTCGAACGTGTCGGTGCCGTCGAGGATGACGTCGTAGCCGGCGATGATCCGCTCGACGTTCGAGGCGACGAGCATCTCCTCGTGCTCGATGACCTTGACGTCCGGGTTCAGGGCGTTGATCGCGATCCGCGCGGACTCGACCTTGCGGTCGCCGATCCGCTCGGTCGTGTGCACGATCTGGCGCTGCAGGTTCGAGAGGTCGACGACGTCGAAGTCGACGAGGCCGATCGTCCCGACGCCCGCCGCGGCGAGGTACAGGGCGGCTGGGCTGCCCAGGCCTCCCGCGCCGATGAGCAGCGCCTTGGACGCGAGCAGCTTCGCCTGGCCGGCCGAGCCGACCTCCGGGATCAGCAGGTGGCGGCTGTAGCGCTGCTTCTGCTCCGCGGACAGGACGACCGGGGTCTCGAACTCGAGGCCCGCGCTCTTCCAGCCCTGGAAGCCGGTCTTCATCGACTTCACGTCGGTGTAGCCCATGTCGGCCAGGGTCTGGGCCGCGAAGAGCGACCGCACGCCGCCGGCGCAGTACAGGACGACCGGGGCGTCGCGATCCGGCGCCGCGGCCTCGATCTGCTGCTCGATGTAGGACTTGGAGATGTGCTGGGCGCCGGGGATGTACCCCTGCTCCCACTCGGACGCCTCGCGGACGTCGACGAGCGTGGCCGCGCCTTCCGGGAGGTCGGCCACCTCCTGGGGTGTGACTTCAGCGATCTGGGCGCGGGCCTCCTTGAGGAGGTCGGCGTAGGACTTCGGCATGGGTGATCGGGACTCCGATGGGTCGACGGGCTGGCTCGTTCGTGACGGCCAGGGCGGGTTGGGCGGTCTGGGAGAGTCGGACGGGGAGGTTGGCCGCGCGCGGCCGCCGGCGGTCAGGCCGGCTCGCTACACCTGCAACGGCGCTCGATCCGGGTCATGCCTGCGCTCGCTCGGGCGCGGGCGCGCTCGCCGGGTCGCTCGTGTTCGCGGGATCCGCGGCGCCGAGATCGCCCAGGACGTGCTGCAGGCTCTCGTGGCTCAACATCGCGCACTTGAGACGGGCGGGGCTGATGTCGATGCCCAGGAGGTCGAGCAGGTCGTCCGCGCGGATGCGACGCGACCTCTGTGAGGGGCTTGCCCTTGATCTCGTCGGTCAGGAGGCTGGCGCTGGCCTGGCTGATCGCGCACCCGCGGCCGGTGAAGCCGACGCGATCCACGATCCCGTCCTTCACGCCGAGCATCAGCGTGATCCGGTCGCCACACAGCGGGTTGGCGCCTTCGTACGAGGCGTCGGCGTCCTCGACGATCCCGAAGTTGTGGGGCCGCCGGTAGTGCTCGAGGATGTAGTCGCGGTAGAGGTCGTCCATGCTCGTTCGAGTGTAGCGCGAGACGGCAATCCCGACCAGTGAGGTCAGGATTGATCGACGCTCGTTCGGTACTCCTGTCGTGCTCACGCGGTACCAACCGCTGGCGCCTGCACCGGCCACCTGCGGGTATCGTCGGAGGTCGGTGGCCAGCATCCTTCTCTCGACACTCGAGATCCGGCTCGAAGGTCAGGCATCCAAGCGTGGGCTCATCCCGCGGATGCCCGACGGTGAGCGCCTGCTCGCGGACGCCGCGGCATGGCTGCGCGCGGAGTACCCCGACCAGGTTCGGTCGACCCGCCAGCGGACCAACCCCTCAGGCGAGGCGGAGCTGCATGTGGGCCTCCACCCGGCGACGCCGGCGCTGTATCTCTCGGCGGGCGATTCCGGCAACGTCCGTGCCATCGCGGAGACCGTCTCGGGCGGACCTGGGTACCACCGCTTCGTCGGTCGCGTCCTGGAACGTCTTGGCCAGGAGCTCGCCATCGCGTGGGACGAGGCGACCGCGGGCATCACATTCGCGGAGCGTCCGGACGTCGAACGCGCCTACCTCGGCTGGCTCGGCCCGACCCTGGCGGCGGTGCGCAACGCGCGCCAGCGGAGCAGCGCGGGCGTCCAGGTGGGGACGCCACCCGGTACGCGCTACACGTTCGAGGGCGCGATCGCCACGCCCCTGGGCCCGCGCGACGACGCCTGGCTGGAGTCCGCCGTGGCCGATCCGCGCGTCGCGATCGAGATCACGCCGTGGTGGCTGGACGCGACCGACGGGCGATACCTGCTGAATCGGGCGCTGGCGCTGATGTGGCTCGAGGTGCGCTGGCGCAAGCCGGCCGTCGAGGGCGAGGCCGAGCGCCTCGAGGATGTCCATCGGCTGTTGTCGAAGTCCTTCCCGCTCGAGCCCAGCCTGCCCTACCCGTGGCACGCGTGGGCGGAGCTCATCTCGTTCGGGGGGTTCGAGGACGGGATGACCCGGCAGGTCCATTCGCGTTCGAAGCTCGAACCGCCGGAGGCGCCGATCGGCTACCGGCGGGATCCCGTGTCGATCAGCCACGAGGGCTGGGCGCTGGAGATCCCGGGCGAGTTCGCCGAGCGCCGGACCGAGGAGGAATGGTGGGGCGGCGGCGCCGGACGGAGCGTCACCCTGGCCGCGACCGAAACGGGGTCGATGGCCGCGCAGGCGTTCCTGGCCCAGGTCGCGGGCGATCTCGGCGGCGGAGGCGCTCACGCACCAGGCGGGCCGGTCGTGGGCCGGGCGCGGATCAACAGCGACGAGTCGTCCGGCGTGGCGGTGGGCGTGCTCGACGGCTACTCGGCGATCAACGGCTCGGGCGCCGCGATCCGCATCGTCTTCGACGACCCGAACGACTGGCAGTGGGCCCTGGACATGTGGAGATCCCTGGCGCCGGGCTGATCGGCCTCGCTATCCGTTGAAGACGCGCTGGACTTCCTTGAGGCCTGTCGACCAGGGCGTCGATGTCGGCCGTCGTCGTGTAGACGCTGAATGACGCGCGGGCCGTGGCCGCCAGGTCGAGCCGCTCGTGGAGCGGCATCGTGCAGTGGTGGCCGGCACGGACCGCGACGCCGGAGCGGTCCAGCACCTGGGCCACGTCGTGCGGGTGGATGCCGGGCAGGTTGAACGGCACGACGCCGCCTCGGAGGTCCGGGTCCAGCGGGCCGTACAGCTCGATGTCGGGGATCTCGCGCGGGAGGACGTCGAGCGCGTAGGCGACGAGCTCGCGCTCGTGGGCCCGGACGTTGTCCATGCCGAGGTCCATCAGGTACTCGGCGGCCACGCCCAGCCCGATCGCGTCGCCGACGGCCGGGGTCCCGGCCTCGAACTTCCAGGGGATCTCGTTGAACTCGCTGCGCCGCAGGTGGACCTCGCGGATCATCTCGCCGCCGGCGAGGAACGGCGGCATCGACTCGAGCAGCTCACGTCGCGCCCACAGCGCACCCGAACCCATCGGCCCGAGCATCTTGTGGCCGGAGAACGCGTAGAAGTCGCAGCCGATCTCCTGGACGTCGACCGGGACGTGCGGCACGGCCTGCGCCCCGTCCACCAGGACCAGCGCCCCTGCCGCGTGCGCCATCTCGGTCAGCTCGCGGACCGGGTTGATCGTGCCGAGCGTGTTGCTGACATGGGTGAACGCGACGAGCTTCGGCTTGAGGCGGAGCAGCACCTCGAACACGTCGAGACGGAGGATGCCGTCGTCGGTGATCGGGATGAACTCGAGGTCACCGTCCTGCTCCTGGACGAGCAACTGCCACGGGACGAGGTTCGCGTGGTGCTCCATCTCGGTCAGGATGATCTGGTCGCCGCGCGCGATATTGCGGCGGCCCCACGAGTACGCGACGAGGTTGATCGCCTCCGTGGCGTTGCGCGTGAACACGATCTCGTGGCTGTCGGGCGCGTTGATGAATCGGGCCGTCTGGACGCGCGCCGCCTCGTACGCCGCCGTCGCCTTCTCGCCGATCGTGTAGATCCCGCGGTGGACGTTGGCGTTGTACTCGCGGTAGTAGTCGGCGACCGCGTCGATCACGACGCGCGGCTTCTGGCTCGTCGATGCGGAGTCCAGGTAGACCAGCGGATTGCCGTGGATCACCTGCTCGAGGATCGGGAAGTCGCGGCGGAGGGCGACGGGGTCCAGGCGCGATGACGTGGCGGCGGGGAGCTCGGTCGGCGTCGTCTCGACGGCCATGGGTGGCGGCCCGCCTCAGCGGGCGGCCTCCACGGGCTGGCGCTCGGACTCGGCTTCGGGATCGAGCTCGGGGCCCTTCGGCACGAGCAGGGCGTGGTCGGGGACGTCGATCGCGAGTCCGGCCTCGCGCAGGATCGGGCCGTAGCCCTCTTCCTCGAGGCGCAGGGCGAGGTCCTTGCGGCCGCTCTTGACGATGCGACCCTCGGCCAGGACGTGGACGTAGTCCGGCTTGATGTAGTTGAGCAGGCGCTGGTAGTGCGTGATCAGCAGCACGCCGAGCTCCGGGTTGAGCATCGAGTTGACGCCCTCGGCGACGATCCGCAGCGCGTCGATGTCGAGGCCCGAGTCGGTCTCGTCGAGGATCGCCATCTCGGGCTCGAGCACGGCCATCTGGAGCATCTCGAGGCGCTTCTTCTCGCCGCCCGAGAAGCCCTCGTTGACGTAGCGGGTCGCGAAGCCCTCGTCCATCCGCAGCAGCGCCATCTTCTCGCGCATCTTGTTGCGGAAGTCGCGCATCGAGACGCCGCCCTTGACCGTGTCGGTCGGGTCGATGTCGGGGTCCTTGTCGATGCCCTGCAGCTTCGCGTTGAGCGCGCTCCGGATGAACGACGCGACGCTCAGGCCGGGGATGGCCGTGGGGTACTGGAAGGCGAGGAACAGGCCGAGACGCGACCGCTTGTCCGGCGAGAGCTTGAGGAGGTCGCGGCCCTTCCACAGGACCTCGCCGCTCTTCACGAGGTACGCCGGGTGGCCCATCAACGCGTACGCGAGGGTCGTCTTGCCCGAGCCGTTGGGGCCCATGATCGCGTGGACCTCGCCCTTCTTCACGGTCAGGTCGATGCCCTGGAGGATGTCCTGCTCGGGCTTGGCGGCGGGCGCGACCCGCAGGTCGCGGATGACGAGGTCGTTGTCGGTCGGCTTGGTCTGGGCGGTCACGATGGCGTCAGGGCTCCTTGGGTTTCGGTAGGGGCGTCGGGAGCGGCGGTCACGAGCTCCGGCGCGAGATCGGCGAGGGTCATCGATTCGAGCGTCGAGGTGATGGCGTCGCGGACCCGGACCCACAGCAGGTTGACCGTGCAGCGGGAGGATCGATCGCACACGAGCGCATGCTCGGGGTCGTCCGTGGCGCAGAACATCGGGGCGATCGGGCCCTCGAGGGCGCGCAGCACCTCGCTCATCGTGATCGCCTCCGGGGGACGCGCGAGCTCGTAGCCGCCGTGGGCGCCGCGGGTGCTGACGACGAGGCCGGCCTCGCGCAGGCTGACGACCAGCTGCTCGAGGTAGGCGCGCGGCAGGTCCTCCTCCGCGGCGATCCCGGCGAGACTGGCCGGGCCCGTCCCGTAGTGGCGCGCGAGCTGGACCATCAGGCGCACGCCGTACTCGCCCTTGGTCGAGAACGAGACGGCGCCGGAGCCGTGGTACGCGGGGCGCAGGACGGTGGTGCTGATCGGGTTCAGGTCGGGGTCCTCGATATCCGAGTGATTTCGTCGGGATTGAGTCTAGGGCGGCGGGCGGAGAGCGTCAACGCGGGCCGTGGGCGCAGCCCGGGTTCAGGCCGGGGTTCCGACCGGGTGACGAGCCCGCAGGCGGCGGGCCAGCTCGGCGGCTTGCTCGTAGCGCCCGAATGAGGGCATGACGTAGGTGCCCGCGACGCGGTCGCCGACGGCGTCGAGCAGTTCCTCCGTGATGCGCAGGCCGATCTCCGCGCCGTGCTCGCCCGCCTCGCGGAGCACGGTCCGCGTGGCGTCGGGGATCGTGATGCCCGGGACCTCGTTGTGGAGGAACTCGGCGTGGCGGGTCGATTGGAGGGGCAGCACGCCGAGCAGCAGCGGGATCGGGAAGCCCGTCGGCGCCGAAGCGCCGGCGCGACTCGTCGAACATCGCCTCGACCTGCTCGATCGAGTACAGCGGCTGGGTCATGATCAGGTGGGCGCCGGCCGCGATCTTGCGCTCCAGTCGATCCCATTCCGTGGCCGCGTCGGCGGCCGTCGGGTCGAGGGCGCAGGCGATCGTGAACCCGGCCTGCTGCCCGATCGGCGAGCCGGCCGCGTCCTCGCCGCGGTTGAGGCGCGTGAGGATCTCGACCAGGCCGATCGAGTCGACGTCCCAGACGCCGGTCGCGCCCGGCAGGTCGCCGATCCGCGGCGGGTCCCCGGTCAGGGCCAGGATGTCGCGGACGCCCAGGGCATGCGCACCGAGCAGCTCGGACTCGAGCGCCATGAGGTTGCGGTCGCGCGTCGTGACGTGGACGACGCATTCGAGGTCGAGGTCGTGCTGGATCCCGAACGCCACGGCCAGCGCGCCCATCCGGACCCTGGCCATCGCCGAGTCGCTGATGTTGACGACGTCGACACCGGCCGACTGGAGGAGCCGGGCGGCCTCGATCGTGCGCTCGATGCGGACCGAGCGCGGCGGGTCGATCTCGACGGAGATGACGTAGCGACCCTCCGCGAGGGCGCGGGCGAGACCGGTCGGGCGGCGGCGGCCCGTCCATCGTCGCGGCGACCTCGGCACGGATCGACGTGATCGCCGTCGGGCGCGGCGGGCGCGGGCGCGGCCACCGCCACGTCCGCGGTGCGCGCATCGATGGCGCTCCGCATCGCCGCGATGTGCTCGGGCGTCGTCCCGCAGCACCCGCCGACGATGGCGGCCCCCGCATCGAGCATGTCGCCGACCATCCGCCCGAAGTAGTCGGGGCCGGCCGCGTAGACGAACTGGCCCTCGACTCGCTGGGGCAGACCGGCGTTCGGCAGGATGGCCCGCCCGGCGGCGCCCATGGCCCCGAGCGCATCCAGACAACCGACCGGCCCGGCACCGCAGTTGACCCCGATGACATCGACATCGGCGACGCCGGCCAACGACGCCGCCGCGGCACCCGGCGCCGTCCCGTCCGCCAGCGCGAGGTCCTCGCCGAACGTCAGCAGCGCGACGATCGGCAGGTCGGCGGCAGCGGCCCGCGCCTCCTCGACCGCGATCGCCAAATGGTCGATGAGCGCGAAGGTCTCGAACCAGAACAGGTCGGCGCCGCCTTCGAGGAGCCCGTCGACGGTCTCGCGGAAGCAGCTCCGGATGGCCCGCTCGTCGAGGTGCAGGATCTCGCGCGAAGGCGCGCCGAGCGGCCCGATGGACCCGGCCACGAGCACGTCCCGGCCCGTGACGTCACGCGCCTCGCGCGCGATCTGGGCGCCACGCCGCGCGAACCGGCCCGCCTGGTCGCCCAGGCCGTAGGGCGCGAGCCGGATGCGGTTCGCGCCGAACGTGGACGTCTCGATGATGTCCGCGCCGGCCGCCAGGTACTCGCGGTGGATCGCCCCGATCAGCTCCGGCCGGGTCGCGACCAGCTCGTCCAGCACGGCGCGCTGCGGGATGCCGCGGCTGAACAGCAGCGTGCCCATCGCTCCGTCGGCCAGCAGCGGGCCGGCAGCCAGGCGCTCACGGAATCGGTCGCGGTTACCCACCGGCTAGGACTCGTCCGCGAGGTTCGGCGCGAGCCATCGTTCCGCATCGGCGACGGGCATGCCCTTGCGTCGCGCGTAATCCTCGAGCTGGTCATGCCCGATGCGCCCCAACCCGAAGTACGCGCTGGCCGGGTTCCAGAAGTAGTAGCCCGAGACCGACGCCCCCGGCCACATCGCGTACGACTCCGTGAGCCGGATGCCGGCGCGCTCCTCGGCCTCGAGCACCTCGAACAGCGTTCCCTTTTCCGTGTGGTCCGGGCAGGCCGGATAGCCCGGTGCGGGCCGGATGCCCTGGTAGCGCTCGGCGATGAGGTCGGTGTTCGTGAGGGCCTCGTCGGGGGCGTAGCCCCACAGCTCGCGACGGACCCGCTGGTGAAGCCGCTCGGCGAATGCCTCGGCCAGCCGGTCGGCGAGGGCCTTGGCGAGGATCGATGAGTAGTCGTCGTTGGCCGCTTCGAACTCGGCGACGATCTCGTCCAGCCCGTGGCCGGCCGTGACCGCGAAGGCGCCGACGTAGTCGGTCAGGCCGGTCTCGATGGGGGCGACGAAGTCGGCGAGGGCGACGTTCGGGCGACCGTCGGGCTTGGCCATCTGCTGGCGCAGCGTCCGGAACGTCGCCAGCCGGTCGCGGCGTTCCTCGTCCCGCCAGACGGCGATGTCGTCGGAATCCACCGTGTTCGCCGGCCAGAAGCCGACGACGGCGCTCGCCTTGAGCCGTCCATCGCCGACGATGCGTTCCAGCAGCGCGACCGCGTCGCGATGCAGGTCCCGCGCCGCCGCGCCGAGCCGCGGGTCGTCGAGGATCGCCGGGTAGGCGCCACGCATCTCCCAGGTCGCGAAGAACGGCGTCCAGTCGATGAACTCGACGAGCTCGGCGAGCGGGTAGTCAGCAAACGTCCTCGTCCCGAGGAACGTCGGGCGCGGCGGGCTCACCCCAGACCAGTCCACGGGGACATGGTTCGCGCGCGCCTCGGCCACGGTCAGGCGCTTCTCCTTGGCTCGCTGGCCCGCCCGGTCTCGGCGGACGGTCTCGTATTCGTCGCGGATCCCGGCCACGAACGCGTCACGCCGGTCGACCTGCACGAGCGAGCCCGCCACGCCGACCGCCCGCGATGCGTCCAGCACGTGCACCACCGGCCCGGAGTAGGCGGGCGCGATCTTCATCGCCGTATGGGTGCGAGACGTCGTCGCCCCGCCGATGAGCAGCGGGATGGTGAACCCCTGGCGCTCCATCTCCTCGGCGACGTGGGTCATCTCGTCGAGCGAGGGGGTGATCAGCCCGGACAGGCCGATCAGGTCTGCGTCGATCTCGATCGCCTTCTCCAGGATCCGCGCGGCCGGGACCATGACGCCCAGGTCGACGACCTCGTAGTCGTTGCAGCCCAGGACGACGCCGACGATGTTCTTGCCGATGTCGTGGACGTCGCCCTTGACCGTGGCCGTGACGATCGTCCCGGAGCGCTTGCCCGTTCCCGCGCGCTCCGCCTC
Source organism: uncultured Chloroflexia bacterium (assembly GCA_963850555.1). Lineage (GTDB taxonomy): Bacteria > Chloroflexota > Limnocylindria > Limnocylindrales > CSP1-4 > SPCO01. The sequence continues at coordinate 15,465 of CAWKLT010000017.1, forward strand.
GAGGTACGGGATCAGGACGGCGACGGCCTTCTTCATGACGCGGGCGCTCTTGACGACCTGGGGCAGGAACATCCGGCCGGCGCCGAACAGGTCGCCGACGACGTTCATCCCGGCCATCAACGGGCCCTCGATGACGTCGAGCGGCCGCGCCGCGACCAGCCGCGCCTCCTCGGTGTCCTCGACGATGTACGCATCGATGCCGGCGACCAGGGCGTGGGTGAGCCGCTCGTCCACGGGCTTCTCCCGCCAGGCGAGGTCCTCGGCCGCGCGCTCCATCCCGCTGTCGCCGGCGAAGCGCCCGGCGAACTCCAGCAGTCGCTCGGTCGAATCCGGCCGGCGGTTCAGGACCACGTCCTCGACGAGCTCGCGCAGCTCCGGCTCGATCTCGTCGTAGATCGGCAGGACGCCCGCATTCACGATGGCCATGTCGAGTCCGGCGGCGATCGCGTGATACAGGAAGACCGAGTGGATCGCCTCCCGCACGCGGTCGTTGCCGCGGAACGCGAAGGACACGTTCGACACGCCGCCAGACGTCCGCGTTCCCGGGAACTCCCGCTTCAGCCGCCGGACGGCTTCGATGAAGGACACCGCGTAGTCGTTGTGCTCCTCCATCCCCGTCGCGATGGCGAAGATGTTGGCGTCGAGGATGATGTCCTCCGGCGCGAACCCGACCACGTTCGTGAGCAGGTCGTAGGCCCGCCGCAGGACCGCGACGCGCCGTTCCGGTGACTCCGCCTGGCCCTGCTCGTCGAAGGCCATGACGACGACCGCCGCGCCGTACCGCCGGCACAGGCGAGCCTGGCGCAGGAACTCGGCGTCGCCCTCCTTGAGCGAGATCGAGTTGACGACGCCCTTGCCCTGGAGCTGCTGGAGCCCGGCCTCGATCACCGAGAACTTCGAGCTGTCGACCATGACCGGCACGGTCGCGATGTCGGGCTCGGCGGCGATGCGACGCAGGAATCGGGTCATCGCCGCGACGCCGTCGAGCATCGCCTCGTCCATGTTGACGTCGATGAGCTGGGCGCCATTCGAGACCTGCTCACGGGCGATGTCGACGGCTTCGTCCTCGCGATCCTCGGCGATGAGCCTCGCGAACTTGCGCGAGCCGGTGACGTTCGTGCGTTCGCCGACGTTGACGAAGGCGTTGCCCGGTGGCGGGATCACGAGCGGCTCCAGGCCGGACAGGCGGGTGACGCCGCGCGGTTCGGGGATCCGGCGGGGCGGCAGACCGGCCACCGCGGCGGCGATCGCGGCGACGTGGTCCGGCGTGGATCCGCAGCAGCTGCCGGCGACGTTGAGCAGGCCGTGCTGCGCCCATTCCCCGAGCGCCTCGGCCATCTCCTCGGGCGTCTCGTCGTAGCCGCCCAGGTCGTTCGGCAGGCCGGCGTTCGGGTAGGCCGAGACCGGCCGATCGGCGACACGCGAGAGGACGTCGAGGTGCTCGCGCAGCTGCTTGGGGCCGAGCGCGCAGTTAAGCCCCACGATCAGCGGGTCGGCATGACGGACGCTGTGCCAGAACGCCTCGACCGTCTGGCCCGACAGCGTCCGGCCGGACGCGTCGACGATGGTCCCCGAGATGATCAGCGGCAGCCGCTCGCCCAGCTCGTCGAACAGCGATTCGACGGCGAAGATCGCGGCCTTCGCGTTCAGCGTGTCGAAGATCGTCTCGATGAGGAGGATGTCGGCGCCACCCTCGACGAGGCCGGCGGCGGATTCGCGGTAGGCGGTCGCGAGCTCGTCCCAGGTGACGCTGCGGGCCGCCGGGTCGGCCACGTCGGAGCTCATCGACGCCGTCCGGTTCGTCGGCCCGAGCGAGCCGGCCACGAAGCGAGGGCGGTCGGGTTCTGCCAGCTCGGCGGCGTCGGCCGCGTCACGGGCCAGTCGGGCGGCCGCGACGTTGATCTCACGGACCGTGGCGGCATCGAAGCCGTAGTCGGCCTGGGCGATGCTCGTCGCCGTGAACGAGTTGGTCGAGAGGACGTCGGCACCCGCATCGAGGTAGGCCGCGTGGACCGCGCTGACCGCCGCGGGCTGGGTCAGGCACAGCAGGTCGCTGTCGCCACGCAGGTCGCTCGGGTGGTCGCGGAATCGCTCGCCACGGAACGCGGCCTCGTCGAAGGAATGCGCCTGGAGCATCGTGCCCATCGCCCCGTCGAGGACCAGGATCCGCTCGGCGAGGATCTCGAGCAGGCGCGCGCGGCGCGTGGCGCGCGTGAACGGAGGCGCGACGCGGTCCGGAGCGCTCGTGGCACTCATCGCAGCGTTGGGGTCCGATCGGTCATGTTCGGTCTCCGATACCGAGGCCTCGACGCGGCGGTGCCAGGGTGCGGACTCGGACGACCTGATCGGAACGAGGGTCTCCCGAAGGAGTGTCCCTTATCTCGCAGGAGGCACCTGCCCGGACTTGGCACCTTGCCGACGTCGCGTCGGTAGGTTGTCGTGGCTTCAACGGGCCGGTCCCTCCGCCACTCTTGATAAAAGCCCTCTTCGGTTGTGGGGCGATGATGAACCATCCGAGTCCGGTCCGGCAACCGTACGAGGGTCCGGGGTCCTCCGCGCGAGGCACGGTCATGCGCCACGATGGGCCGATGCGGATCCTCGTTTCCAGCACGCCCGGTCTCGGTCACCTCTTGCCGATGCTGCCGCTGGCGCGGGCCGCGCGAGCGCGTGGCCACGAGGTCGTGATCGCCAGTGGCAGCTCACTCGCGCAGGTCGCGGCCGCCGCGGGATTCCCGCACGAAACGATGGGTCCGGACACCATCGGCGCGGTCGTCGACGACATCCCAGAGCTGGCAGGACTGACCGGGCGGCGGCGTGCGGTCGTCACCCTTCGACGCGCCTTCTGCGAGACGATCGCTCCGGCGATGGCCGACGGCGTATCCGAACTCGCCGCGCGTTGGCGACCGGACGTCATCGTCCACGAGGATCGGGAACTGGGCTCGTGGGTCGCCGCGGAACGGTTGGGCATCCCGCACGTGACCGTGCAGGCCACCGCCTGGCGCCCGCGCATGACGGACATCGGCAACGAACCGCTCAACGCCCTCCGGGAGCGCTACGGCCTGGAGCGCGACCAGGGGCTCGCGGGTCTCTACGGACGGCTCTTTCTGACCACGCGGCCCCGATCGCTCCGCGACGGTGATGCGCCGCTGCCCGAAATGACCGCAGAGCTCCGGCCGATCGCGGACGACCGACTCCCTACGACCACGGCGCCGGTCCAGGACCCGTTTCCGCTCCGGGATGGGCGGCCCCGCGTGGCGATCACGCTCGGCACCGTGAACTACGACCAGGTGGCCGTCCTGCGGGCGCTCATCGATGGCGCGGTCGCCGCCGGGGCACACGTCGTCGTCGCACTCGGCGCGGACCCTGCGTCACTTGGCACCGTCCCGAGGGGCGTTTCGGTCCACGCGTATGTGCCGATGTCCGAGCTGCTCCCCGCTGCGGACCTCGTCGCGTTCCACGGTGGCTCCGGGACGATGCTCGCCGCGCTGGCGGCGGGCACCCCGATGCTCATCGTGCCGTTCGCGGCCGACCAGCCGGACAACGCCGACCGATGCCTCGCCGCGGGCGTTGCGCGCGTGCTGACACCCAAGGGCCTGGACCTAGGCGCCGTGAAGGACGCCGTCGAAGCCATCGTTTCCGGCCCCCACTACGGACGCCGCGCGCGTGAGGTGGCCGACGAGGTCGCGGCCATGCCGGGACCGGACGTCGCCCTCGACAGGATCGAATCGATCGTGGGCTCGGCGGCGTGATGGCCCGAAGACGTACTCTCGGCACATGACTGACGAGACAGCGAGCCAACGACCAGCCCGACTCGAGCGATTCTCGACCGGGTTCGCCGCCGTCGCCGATGCCCTGGACGGCGCCGATGACGAGAGCCTCGACCGCCGCGGCCCGTCGGGCGAATGGTCGGCGCGCGAGATCGCGCACCACCTCGCGGACAGCGAGTCGATGGCCTACGTCCGCCTTCGCCGCCTGATCGCCGAGGACGAGCCGGTCATCGCCGGCTACGACGAACCGGAGTGGGCACGCCGGCTCCACTACGAGCGCCCGATCGAGACATCACTCGAAGTCCTCCAAGCCGTTCGCGGCGCAAGCCAGCAGCTCCTCATGACCCTGACGCCCGACGAATGGGAGCGCAGCGGCACGCACAGCGAATCCGGCGAGTACTCCGTGGACGACTGGCTCGGGATCTATTCCGAGCACTCGCACGAGCACGCCGACCAGATCCGCCGAGCGCGGCGGGGCGAGGACTGACGCCGAGGCTAGGGCTTCGAGTCGGGCGCGAGCAGTCCCGCGACGTGCTCCTCGTCGTGATCGATCGCGAGGCGTAGCAAGCCGGCGACGTCGAGGCGACCGTACGTCGCGTGGACGCCGGTCCTCGCCCATGCCGCGTCGTTGAACATCCCCAGGAAGTCGACCGTGCTCGCCCGCAGTCGGCCGAACAGCCCGAGGACGTGATCCAGCGTCGCGTCGTCGAATCCGGGCAGCGGGCCGGGCTCGGTCCACGACCAGTGCGGCTCGCCGCCGGCGACCAGCGTGGCCAGGCGCGACAACCAGACCTCGCCCTCGACCGCCATAAGGTGGCGCACGACCTGGGCCGGCGTCCACTCCCCGTCGGGGACCGGTCGTCCTTCGGCGGCGCGGGCGGCGTCGGCCAGCCGGGCCGGGAACGTTGCGAACCGCTCGACGAGCGCGGCTCGGTCCGCCGGCAGCGCGCCCGGAGCCTCCATCAGGCGGCGGGGACCGCGAGCTTGTCGAGGTACCCCAGCCGCCAGCGCTCGGTGATGTCGACCGCGTTGAACGTGTACAGGTGCATGTCGACGATGCCGTTCGCCGGATCGGCGATGACCGGGGCAAGGCCCTCCAGCAGCCCGTCCGGCCGGTAGAACCCGCCGGAACGGATGAGCCGGGCGATGAACTGCGTGTTCTTGACCAGGAACCGGTGCGTGTCGGCCACCCCGATGCGGGCGCTGATCGCGAGCAGCCGCTGCGGCTCGGCGACGCCCGGAAGCCCGATATGGACGGGCAGGGCGAGGCCTTCCTCACGACGATCCGCCAGCCACGACCGGATCGCGGCCGGATCGAAGCACAGCTGGGTCGTCATGTAGCTCGCGAAGTCCGCCTTCGCCCGGAGCGCTTCGAGCAGCGGCGCATCCGCGATGAACGCGTGGCCCTGCGGATAGCACGGGATCCCGATCTCGGACAGCGGGTGGCCGATCTCGGCCATCTCCCGGAGCAACGACAGGCCGTCCGGGAAGTCGCCGGGCTCCTTGGCATCCCCGCCCACGATGAACGCCCGGTCGACGCCGGCGTTCTCGAGCCAGGCGATCAGGTCGGCGAGGTGGGCGCGGTCGCGGATCATGCGCGCCGAGAGATGCGGCACGGCGCGGAACCCGAGCGCCTGGAGCTGCTCGCACAGCTCGACCGTGGCCTCGATGCCCTTCGCCGGCGATGCCGTCACCGACACCGTGGCGCCGGCGGGCAGGAACGACGCCTGCTCCAGCGCGTTCTTGAGCGGCACGAGCTCGAACGTCGGCGAGCGCATGACCGAGGCGAGCGCGGCGGATTGGGACGGCGTCAGCGAAGACCGGCGGCGGAACAGCACGTCGTCAGACCTCCGAGTCCGGCATCGATGCCTTGCGCCGGATCATGAACTCGAGCAGCGCCTCGTCGACGCCGGGGTCGATCGGCGGGGCCTCGTACTCGGCGAGCATCCGCTTCCAGATCGCGTTGGCGCGCTGCGGCGCGTCCAGACCGCCGTCCTCCGACCACTGCTCGAAGCTGTTGTTGTCGGCGATCTCGCTGCGGTAGAACGCGTTCTCGAAGTTCGCCAGCGTGTGGGCGGTGCCCAGGAAATGCTGGCCCGGCCCGTTCGAGCGGATGGCGTCGAGCGCCTGGCCATTCTCGGACAGGTCCACGCCCTTCACGAAGACCGCCATCATCCCCAGCTGGTCGGCGTCCATGATGAATTTCTCGTAGCCGACGGCGAGGCCGCCCTCGAGCCAGCCGGCGGCATGGAGGACGAAGTTGACGCCACCGAGCACGGTGGGCTGCAGCGTCGCGGCACTCTCGTAGGCCGCCTGCGCGTCGGCGATCTTCGAGGCGCACAGCGAGCCGCCGGAGCGGAACGGGACCCCGAGCCGCCGCGCGAGCGAGGCCATCACGTAGAGCACGAGCGCGGGCTCCGGCGTCCCGAACGTCGGCGCGCCCGACTGCATGGACATCGAGCTCGCGAACGAGCCGAGCACGACCGGCGCCCCGGGCCGGACGAGCTGCACGAAGGTCATGCCCGGCGAGCGATTCCGCGAGGGTCTGGGCGGCCACGCCTGCGGCGGTCACCGGGGCCATCGCACCCGCAAGGATGAACGGCGTCATGAGCGTCGCCTGGTTCGCCTCGGCGTACGCCCGCGCCGCCCCGAGCATCGTCGAGTCCCACACGAGCGGCGAGTTCGCGTTGATCAGGCTGAGGATCACGCAATGGTCCTCGAGGTAGTCGGCGCCGAACGTCAGCCGCGCCATCTCGACCGTGTCGCGGGCACGCTCGGGCGCCGTCACCGATCCCATGAACGGCTTGTCGCTGTAGCGGATGTGCGAATAGACCATGTCGAGGTGGCGCTTGTTGACCGGGACATCGACCGGCTCGCAGACCGTCCCGCCGCTGTGGTGCAGGTGCGGGCTCATGTAGGCGAGCTTCACGAAGTTGCGGAAGTCCTCGATCGTGCCGTAGCGCCGGCCACGGTCCAGGTCGCGCACGAACGGCGAGCCGTAGTTCGGGGCGAAGACCGTGTGCATGCCGCCGATCTCGACGTTGTTCGCCTCGTTGCGCGCGTACTGGGTGAACTGGCGCGGTGCGCTGGCCTGGACGATCTGGCGGCACATCCCGCGCGGGAACCGGACGCGCTCACCATCGACGTCGGCCCCGGCGTCGCGCAGCAGCCGGAGCGCGTCCTCGTCGCCGCGGAACTCGATCCCGACCTCTTCGAGGATCGTGTCGGCGTTGTGCTCGATGATCGAGAGACCCTCTTCGCCGAGGACCTCGAAGGGGGCGAGCGTGCGGGTCAGGAACGGCAGCCGCTCGACCTGGTGGCTGAGTCGCACGGCTCGGCGGCCCTCGCGGCCACCGGTGCGGCGGTTGCCCATCGTCTCGCTCATCGGTCGTCTCCGGTTCCGGTCACGGCAGGGGTCGCGGGTGCGGCGTCGTCGGCGGCGGCCGCGGCGGTGCGTCGGCGGCGGCGTTCGGCCCGGGCATCGCCACCGCGATCCGCGGTGACGGGCCGGGCCGGCAGGGTGACGACCCGCTCGAGGTTGGGGCTCGCGGCCGTCCGGTGCGGGATCGCCATCGCCTCCACGAAGTGCTCCTGGAACCGCGGCTCGACCGCCGTTTCGATCTTCTCGACGCGGCGAACGACGCCCTCGATCTCGCGCCGCGCGGCGCCGGACAACAGGGCGATCAACGCGCCGGTGCCGGCGGCGTTGCCGGCGGCCTTCACGTGGTCGAGATCGCAGTCGGGGACGAGCCCCAGGACCATCGCGTGGAGCGGGTCGATCTGGCTGCCGAATGCGCCGGCCAGCCGGACCTCGTCGACGGTCTCGATCTCGAGGTGATCCATGAGCAGCCGGACCCCGGCGTAGAGCGCGGCCTTGGCGAGCTGGATCGCGCGAACGTCGTTCTGGGTCACCAGGATCCGTGGGCCGTCGTCGGCGGGCGCATGCAGGACGTAGCTGTACGTCCGGCCGTCCGACACGACGCGCTCCGTGCGCGCCGCGACGGCGCCGTCGATCACGCCGTCGGCGGTGATGACCCCGGCGAGGTACAGCTCGGCGACCACCTCGATGATGCCGGAGCCGCAGATGCCGGTCACGCCGGTGCCGGCGGCAGCGACGGCGTCCGTGAAGCCCTCGTCGTTCGACCAGGCATCGACGCCGATGACGCGGAACCTCGGCTCCAGCGTCTCGCGGTCGATGCGGACGCGCTCGATGGCGCCCGGCGCGGCGCGCTGCCCCGAGCTGATCTGGGCGCCCTCGAACGCGGGGCCCGTGGGCGAGCTCGCGGCGAGCAGCCGGCGCTTGTCGCCGAGCACGATCTCCGCGTTCGTGCCGACGTCCACGACGAGGGTCATGGCGTCGGCCTTGTGCGGCTCCTCCGCCAGGATCACGCCGGCCGTGTCCGCCCCGACGTGCCCGGCGATGCAGGGCAGCACGTAGACCCGGGCGCCGGGATGCGCTCGCACGCCCAGGTCCGCGGCGGTCAGCTCGACCGCGGCGTCGGTAGCCAGGGCGAACGGCGCGGACCCGAGTGGCGTCGGATCGATGCCGAGCAGCAGGTGGTGCATGATCGGGTTGCCGACGATCGCGAGCTCGAGGATCTCGGCTCGCTTGATCCCGGCTTTGTTCCCGAGCGTCGCCAGCAAGCCGTCGAGGGCCTTGCGGACCGCTTCCGTGAGCTCGACCTCGCCGCCCGGATGCATCATCACGTAGCTCACCCGGCTCATGAGGTCCTCGCCGAAGCGGATCTGCGGGTTCATCACGCCGGCGCTGGCGAGGACGGAGCCGTCGGTCAGGTTGACGAGGTGCCCGGCGATCGTCGTGGAGCCGACGTCGATGGCGACGCCGAATGCGCGGTCGTGGAAGCCCGGCCAGACCGCGATCACGTCGCGGCCACCGTGGACGGCCACCGTGACCCGGTACGAGCCGGCGGTCAGGGCGGCCTGGAGCCCGCGGATGACCGACAGGTCGGCCGCGAGGCCGTCCAGGTTCCATTCGGCGCGGAGCGCGTCGAAGAGGCGCCCCAGGTCCCCGGTCGGGGTGGCGAGATCCGGTTCCGTGACGTCCACGGTGTGCAGCCGAACGACGGGGTCCATCTCGAAGGCTCGCGCCGCGAGGTCCTTGCGCACGACCTGCTTGTGGACCTGGCTCTCGGGCGGGACGTCGACGACGGCGTCACCGAGCAGCGTCGCCGTGCAGGAAAGCCGGCGGTCCGCCGCCAGTCCGTGCTCGTCCCGGTACGCCGCCTCGACCTCACCGGCGACGCTCAGGTGCTCCGGCGAGGACGTGATGCCGTGCTTCGGGAACGACCCGAAGGCCGGCACGACCGCGCAGCGGCCGCAGATCCCGCGGCCACCGCAGACCGAATCGATGTCGACGCCGAGCGAACGGGCCGCGTCGAGCACCGTCGTGCCGGCAGGCGCCCGACCGCGCCGCCCGGAAGGCGTGAAGATGATCTGCGGGTCGGCGGTGGCCGCGCCGTCGCTCACGGGTGGATCGTCAGTCGCGCGCGGCGACGTCGGCCGGTGGCGCGCCGGCTGGAGCATCCACCGCGGGCACGTCCAGGCCGGGCACGTCGACGCCCGGGACGTCGGCCGAGAAGACCGTCACGCCCGGGATCCCGGCCGGCGTCGCCGTGGCTCCGACTCCGCCGCGACGGCGGTTCGTCCGGCGCCCCCCGGCCTCGCCGTCCGCCGGACCCGTGCGGAACTGGCGGATCCAGCGGGCAGCGTCCTGGTCGTTGCCCATCAGCACGTCGCTGGCCATGACCGCGTGCTTGACGCCCTCCGCGATCGGGTTCGTGATAGCCGACGTCAGGCCGGACGCGATCGCCATGCTCAGGAACGCGCCGTTGATGCCTTCGCGGTTGGGCAGCCCGAAGCTCACGTTGGAGGCGCCGCAGCTCGAGTTGACCTTCAGCTCGTCGCGCAGCCGGCCGAGGATGTGGAAGACCTGGCGGCCGGCGCCGCTCAGTGCGCCGATCGGCATGAGCAGCGGGTCGACGACGATGTCCTCGCGCGGGATGCCGTGGTCCGCGGCGCGCTCGACGATGCGCTTGGCGACCGCGAACCGGACGTCCGGGTCCATCGAGATGCCGGTCTCGTCGTTGCTGATGGCGACGACCGCGCAGCCGTACTTCTTGACCAGCGGCAGGACGCGCTCGAGGCGCTCTTCCTCGCCGGTGACGCTGTTGAGCAGGGCCTTGCCCTGGTAGACGGCAAGCCCGGCCTCGAGAGCCTCGACGATCGACGAATCGATCGACAGCGGGACGTCCGTGAGCGACTGCACCAGCTGGATGGTCTTCGCCAGGATCGCCGGCTCGTCGGCCAGCGGGATGCCCGCGTTGACATCGAGCATGTGGGCGCCCGCCTCGACCTGGGCGAGCGTGTCGCGCTCGACCCGGGAGAAGTCGCCGGCCTTCATCTCCTCGGCGAGGAGCTTGCGCCCGGTCGGGTTGATGCGTTCGCCGATGATCACGAACGGCTGGTCGTCACCGATGACGACCTCGCGGGTCGCCGAGCTGACCACGGTCCGCGTCACGCGTCGGCGGCCTTTCCCTGGGTCTCATCCCCGGCTGGCGGGAAGATCGGGCCGCCCTCGACCCCGCCGGACTGGATGAGCTGGGCGAGACGGTGCTTGTCGTACTCGGCCTCGATGCGCTCGACCTCGGCGGCGACCTCGGCGTCGATGTCCGCGCCGCAGGACTTCTGCGTCCGGCGCCACTCCCCGATGTAGTCGTTGTAGGCGCGCTTGCCGGAGCGGCTGGCGGCCTTGTCGATCGCCACCTGGAAACGCGGGTGGAGCACGATCTTGCTCTGCTTGCGGCCCTCGCGGGCGGTCACCTGGGCCGGGATGTCCCGCCACCAGATCGTCGTCATCATCGACACGCTTCAGTGCCCTCCGGACAGCAACGGGATGACGGGCGGGGCGGTTGGCCCGACGGCCGGCCGCGATGGTCGTGGCGAGCGTCCGGTGCTAGGCCGGGACGCGGGCACGTCGCTCGTCGATCAGGCGGCGTGCCGTCTCGGCGGCGACGCCGGCATCGCGACAGTAGGCGTCCGCCCCGACGGCCATCCCGAACTCCTCGTTGAGCGGCGCGCCGCCCACGAGCACGATGTAGTCGTCGCGGAGGCCGCGATCCTTGAGCGTCTGGATGACGACCTTCATGTAGGGCATCGTCGTCGTGAGCAGCGCGGACATCCCGAGGATGTCCGGCTTGTGCTCGGTCAGGGCGTTGATGAACTTGTCGGCGTCGGTGTTGATCCCGAGGTCGACGACCTCGAACCCGGCGCCTTCGAGCATCATCCCGACCAGGTTCTTGCCGATGTCGTGGATGTCGCCCTTGACCGTCCCGATCACGACCTTGCCGACGGGCTCCGCACCGGTCTCGGCGAGCAGCGGGCGAAGGATCTCCATGCCGGCCTTCATCGCATTCGCCGCGAGGAGGACCTCCGGCACGAACAGGATGCCGTCACGGAAGTCGATGCCGACGATCTTCATGCCGGCGACGAGCGCGTCGTCGAGGACCTTGGTGGCCGTGAAGCCGCGCCCGAGGAGGATGTTCGTCCCCTCGACGATCTCTTCCTTCATGCCGTCGTACAGGTCGTTGTGCATCTGCTCGACGAGCTCGTCGTCGGAGAGGGCGTTGAGGTCGATGTCCTGGAGGTCGTCGGTCATCGTCGTGCTCCGGGTGGGGCGATCAAGGTCGGATTTCTGGCGTCGGTGGGAATATCGAAGGGTTCCACATCGTGGAACCGTGCCGTATGATGGAACCGCCGCCATCGCGAATCTAGCCGACGAAGGGTCCCATGTCCAGCATCCAATCGGTCAAGCGAGCGTTCGACGTGCTCGGCAGCCTCGGCGACGGGCCCCTGGGCGTCACCGAGGTCGCCGATCGGGCCGGCCTGCCCAAGTCCACGGCGGCGCGCGTGCTCGCGACGCTCGTTGGCGAAGGAGCGGTCGAGCAGGTCCCGGGCGACACGTCGTATCGGCTCGGACCGCGGCTCATCACGCTGGCCGCGGGCTTCAGCCTGACGCGGTCGCTCGCGGCCATCGCGCGCCCGACCCTGATCGACCTGGCCGAGTCGTCAGGCGAGGCCGCCGGCCTCGCGATGCCCGACGGCGACCTGGTCCACTACATCGATCAGGTGGATACCGTGCAGCCGGTCCTCGTGCGCGACTGGACCGGGGCACGGATCCCGCTCCACGCCGTGTCGTCCGGCCAGGTGCTGCTGGCGTTCCGGACGCCGGCCGCGATCGAGCGCTACCTCGAGCGGCCGATGGAGCGCTTCACCGACCGGACGCTGACCGACGCCGATGCGGTTCGCGAGCGCCTGCGCGAGGTCCGCCGGCAGGGCTACATCTGGGCGATGGATGAATTCGAGGCCGGGATCTCGTCCATCGCGGCGCCGATCGCCGATGCGTCGGGCGAGGTGATCGGGGCCGTCCACGTGCACGGACCGTCATACCGATTCCCGGCGGAGGGCTCGAAGGCGGAGCTCGCGCAGCAGGTGCTCGCCGGGGCGGCGCGGATCGCCGCGGGGCTGCGCGAGACCTGAGGGCGGCGCTGACGAGGCGCCGGGGTCAGGTCCCGGTGTTCTGGGCCGCTCCGACCGGCTCGAGGTCGATGGTCCGGACCTGGCGGGTCTTGCCGGCCTCGGTGCGGACGATCGCGGAGGGGATGACGCCCCCCGTGCCGAGCTTCTCGATGACGGCGATCTCGCCGGCGTACAGGCCGCTGCCGGCGATGCGCACCTTGTCCGCCGACGGCGAGACCGGCTCGGCCCTTGCCGGCGGTCAGATCGATCGTGGCGACGGTGGGGCGCACATAGGGAGGATCAGTCGGCAACCCGGTGGCGGGTGCGGGTCGGTTGGAGGTCTTGGCCGGCGGGTACGTGACTTTCCGTTTTCGCATTGGCTCTCCTGCAAGGCCGGCCTCGTAGGTCGAGGTCGAACCGAGCGAACCATCGCACATCCGCGCAAGAGTGGCCCCTGGCCGAAGGTCCTCGGCGCGGCGACGGCCCTCGCCGGCGTCGGCGCCCGCGACGGCTATTCGGAAGCGGCGTCCTTGGCCGGACTTCTTGGCCTTGCCGGCCGTGTCCTCGACGTCGGCCGCGAGCTCGGCGGCAGCCTCGGCCGCGGATGCGCGGCCGCGTCGAGTCGAGCGCCTCGTGCCGCGCCGGCCGTCGCCTGGCGTCGGCCTTGGCCCGCATCTCGGCGATCTGGGCGTTCACCGTCGACTGGATCTCCCGTGTTCGCACCTCGAGCTCGTCACCGAGCTCGCCGAGCTTTCGGTCGACCTGATACTGGTCACGGAAGCGCTCGCCGGAGCGGGACATGTACCAGACTGCCGCACCGGCCGCCAGCGCCAGGCCGGTGACCACGCCACTCAAGAACCCCATCGATGCGTCTCCTTTTCGTGGGCGGCTGTCGCAGATCGTCCGCGCCGTGCCTTCACGCACCAGCGAGTGTACCGCTCAACGGATTCGGGTCTTGACGACGCGGTGCCCAATCCCAGCCGGTCAGTCCAGACCGACCGCCGCGTCCGTCAGCCACGCGGCGAGGTAGGCGGCGAACGACGGCCGGACCAGCAGCCGGAAGGCGGGCTCCACGGCCGGCCCGACCGGCACGATGATCACGTTCGCCCGCGCCAGCAGGGTCTGAACGCACATCCCCGGCTTGAACCGCCGTTCGTCGAGATCGATCGAGCACCCGAACGCCAGCAGGTCGCGAGCGCGCGGTCCGCTGACGGACAGCGTCGTCCGGTTGGCCGAGACATCGACGACGGAGCCGCGTCCTTCGCCGATCGCGTCGCGGAGGGCGCGCTCGAGCGCCGGCGCCGTGCCCGGCTCGCCCAGGACCAGCCACTCGTCGGGGCCCAGCCACAGCACGTGGCGCGTGCCGTCGTCCGAAACGACCGCGGTGTTGGGCTCGGTCGGCGGGCGCGCGCCGATGACCTCGGTCAGGCGCGCCATCAGCGCCGCGTCCGATGGATCCGCCCGCAGGTCGACCTCCGCCAGGAAGGGCAGCTCGCGGACACGTGCCGGCAGCTCGACGCCCTCGAGCGGCGAATGCGCGGCGCAGGCCGGCCGCCGTCATGTCGCGGATCCCCCGGTCGTGGCGGGCTCGCCGTCCCGCCGCGTGTTCTCCGGGTCGAACACGACCGAGTCGACGATCTCCGCCTCGATCGAGCCCTCGACGAGCGGCGCCAGCACCCGCTGCCCGATCCGGTCGCGGCCGCCCTTCACGAGCGCGAGCGCGAACGTCCGGCCGAGCGCGGCACTCCGATACGAGGACGTCACGTGGCCGAGCATCGGGACCGGGGTGGCGCCGAGGTCGGCGTCGGGTGCGACCAGCTGGGCGCCTTCGGGCAGCAGCGCGTCGGGGTCGAGCGGCAGCAGGCCGACCAGCTGCTTCCGGTCCGGCCGGCTGGTGTCGGGGCGCCGGTGCGACCGCCGGCCGATGAAGTCCTTCTTCGTGGACACCGCCCACGCCATGCCGAGGTCCTGCGGGGTGACCGTGCCGTCGGTCTCCTGGCCGATGATCGGATAGCCCTTCTCCGCGCGCAGGACGTGCATCGTCTCGGTCCCGTACGGCGTGATCCCGAGTGGCTCGCCGGCGGCCATCACCGCTTCCCACAGGGCCAGGCCGTGCCAGGTCGGGACGTTGAGCTCGAACGCCAGCTCGCCCGGAGAACGAGATGCGGAACACGCGACCGGGCGTGCCCGCGATGACCGCCTCGCGCCAGGTCATGAACGGGAACGCCTCGTTCGAGACATCGAGGTCCGGGGCGAGCGCGGCCACGACCTCGCGGGCGCGCGGCCCCACGACCGCGACCGTCGTCCATTGCTCGGTGACGCTCGTGGCGTGGACGCGCAGCTCGGGCCATTCGGTCTGGAGCCATTCCTCCAGGTGGTCGAGGACGGGCGCCGCGTTGCCGGTCGTCGTCGTCATGTGGAACCGGTCCTCGGACAGCCGCGACGTCACGCCGTCGTCGAAGACCATCCCGTCCGGGCGGCACATGAGCCCGTACCGGCACGACCCCACCTTGAGCGTCGAGAACATGTTCGTGTAGACCCGGTCCAGGAAGGTCCCGGCGTCCGGACCCTGGATGTCGATCTTGCCGAGCGTCGTCGCGTCCATCACGGCCACGCCGGTCCGGGCGGCGGCGCACTCGCGCAGGACGGCCTCGTCCATCGACTCGCCGTCGCGCGGGAAGTAGCGCGGCCGCTTCCACTGGCCGACGTCCTCGAAGACCGCGCCGTTCGCGACGTGCCACGCCTGGATCGGGGTCGTCCGGACGGGGTCGGCGAGCGTGGCGCCACGGTCGCGGGCCGGCGAGCTGCGCGAAGCTGACCGGCACGGTCGGCGGGCGGAACGTCGGCACGCCGACGGCCCCGACCTCCTGGCCCAGGATCGATGCGGCGATCGCGCTCGCGACGACCCCGCCGACTGCGCCCCTGCTCGATGCCGGTGCCGATCGTCGTGTAGCGCTTGACGTGCTCGATCGACTCGAGGCCGGCGCCGAGCGCCCGCTGCAGGTCGCGCACGGTCGCGTCGCGACCCGACATCGACGTAGTGGGTCGCCCACGCATCGACGGTCGCGGGCCCGGGTGGTGGCACGACCCAGGTCGGGGCGATCTCGCCGAGGTCCTCGATCTCGCCGGCGGCGGCACCGACGGCCTCGATCCGCCCTTGGGGACCGGGCTTGTCCGGGACGAACGCCGCGATCCGCTCGTCGAACCGGAGCGTGCCCCGGGCGTGGCTCCACAGCGCCACGTTCGGGTTCCAGCCGCCGGACACGAGCAGCAGGTCGGCCTCCACGGTCTCGTGATCGCCGCCGGCGCGCGCGATCGTCACCGAGGTCAGGCGCCCGGCGTCGTCGCCGTTCGTGCCGACGACGAGGTCGCCCGCGCGCGCGTCGACGGTCGCCACGAGCTCGACGCCGGCTTCCCCGATGGCGGCGGCCACGGCATCGGTGGTGCCGTTGTTCGTGAAGATGACCGCCCGGTCGCCGGGACGGACGCCGTACCGCTCCACGTAGGTCGCCGCTGCGCCGGCGAGCATGATCCCGGGACGGTCGTCGTCGGCGAAGACGATCGGCCGTTCCGTGGCGCCGGTCGCGATGACGATGCGCCGGGCCCGGATGTGCCACAGCCGCCCCTCGGTCGTCGGCGTCGGCCGGCGCTCCACGGCCGTCACGTAGCCGTGGTCGTAGATGCCGAGCGCGGTCATCCCGGATCGGACGCCGTCGCCCGTCGCCGACCGGATCGGCGTCGATGAGCAGGACGCGGTCCTCGGGGTTGGACACCTGGGCGACCGCCGCGGCCCTGCGGCCGGACTCGCCCGCGCCGATGACCAGCACCTCGCAGTGCGCATGCCGGCTGTCGAACCGGCCGGGATCGCCGCCGTCCCCGACCGGCTCCAGGCGCCCGCGCCCGGCCAGGCTCGAGACCGCCATGCCCTCCTGCAGCATCACGGTCGTCGCCGGGAGCATCGGCTCGGACGCGCCGTCGGGCCATCGGACCTGGACGAGCGCGTTCGGCTCCTCCGGTCCCGCCGACACGATCCCCCGAGGCCGGTCGTGGTAGATGCTCCGTCCGACGACGTCGACGCCGTTCGCGAGCAGGGCCGACGCGATCGTGTCGCCCGCGAAGCCCGTCAGGGTGCGTCCGTCGAACTCGAAGGCGATGCTGGTCGAGCGGTCGATGTGGGTACCGCCCGTCGGGAGACGCGAGGCCGTCATCGGCGGCCCTCGAACTGGTTGGTCAGCGTGTCCCGGGTGATGTCGAACCAGCGGCGGCAGCCGGCGCTGTGGACCCAGCGCTCGCGCCACGCGCCCTTCGGGTTGTCGCGCAGGAACAGGTACTCGACCCATTCCGCGTCGGTCAGCGCGTCCGGGTCCTTCGGGTAGGCGATGCCGGCCTGGCCGCCGTACTTGAACTCGGTCTCGTCACGGGGCCCGCAGTGGGGGCACGGGATCAGCAGCATGAGCGCGAAGTATGCCGCGTCGCGATCGAGCGGCGGAACGGGGCGTCAGGGACCGTTGTCGAAGCAGGTCGTGCCCGCCCAGAGGGACGACGACGCGCGAGCCGTCCGCGCCGTCCTCGACCAATCCATGGATGCCGTCCGCCCCGTCGATCTCGAATTCGCGCGCGGCGCCTTCGGCGGCGTCCGGGGCAGGCTCGCGGAGCGCGAAGCGATCACCCAGGTGGGCCTCGAAGTGCTCCAGCTCGACCCCGATGTGGAGATCCTCCCTCATCTTCACCTCGAGCAGCGGACCGAACTCCGGCGGGAAATGGATCGCGTCGACCCAGCCGACGAAGACCCCATCGATCACGAAGACCCCGAGATCCGCCCATTGCACGAAGCGGACCTCTCCGGCCGGGTCCAGGCAGGTCCAGTGCTCGTCGGCGTTCGGCGGCCCGAGCAGCGTCTCCAGCCCACGGATCACGTTCTCCCCCTCGTCGCCAAAGAACGAGATCCCCAGCCCATCAGCCTCGAGCGTGATCGGGAGCTCTGGACTGGCGGCCTGGGCCGAGGTCGGGTTCGGGTTCGGGTTCGCGCTCGGGACGATGAAGTCCGACGGGAGCGACACGCTGGTGATCGGGAACCCGGCCGGCCGCGATGCTGCTGTCCAGATGAGCACCGCTGCGCCCGCGACCAGCGCACCGACCAGCGCGCCCTGGGCGAGGGCGACGACGTCGGCGCGTCTCACCCCTGGAGCACCCGCTGGTGCAGCTGGGTGACCACGCTTCGCGCCGTCTCGAAGGCCCCGTGCTGCCACGCCGTCACGTGGCTGAGGTGGTCACCGGCGAAGTACACCCGGCCCTGCGGCTCGAGGAGGCGGATGTAGGCCTCGCCGACCGAGCCCGTCCGTTCCTCCCAGGCGACCCAGCCGGCCTCGCTGTGGCGGATCCTTCGCCACGAGGCCGAGAACGACGAGACGAACTCGTCGACGTAGGCAGCGCCGTGCACCTTTCGTCCCTGCTCGAGCGCGCGCGTCTCGCGGGCCTTCGGCGTCATCGCCGCGTACGCATCGGCTTCGCCAACGTAGTTGTAGTAGCCGACGATGACGCCTCGCTCGCCGAGGTACCCGTGCGACGGGTACCAGATCGTGCCGATGTCCATGTTCGTGTTCGTGATGCCACCGAAGATCCGGTCGTCCTCCTCCCAGAACCGGCGCCGGAACTCGAGGCCGATCTTGCCGGTCGACACGGGGCGCAGCGATGCGAGATCCGTCTGGACCTCGGTCGTGAAGTCGTTCGGGATCCTGGACAGGATCATCGGCGGGATGGTGCAGACGCAGTAGTCGGCGGTCACCTCACGCACCGCATCACCCTCAGCGAAGGTGATCGCTACGCCGTCCGGCGTATTGGCGATGCCGGCGACCTCGACGCCGTAGCGGATGCGGCCCGTGATCGCGTCGGCGAGGGCACGCGGGATCCGGTCCATGCCGCCGACCGGCTGGAACATCAGCATCGCCTGGTCCCATTCGTGCTCGAATGGGAAGTAGAACCCGAGCTGGCTGGCGAGCAGGTCGGACAATGCCGGCGGCGCTTCGACGGCACCGGCCTGCAGCCCGGCCCCGGGCGGAACGACGTACCCGCGACTCGCGCCACCGACGTACTTGTCCTCGGGGCCGAGCGCGCCGAGGCCGCGCAGGAACTCGACCATGCGGACCGCGTCGTCGGCGCTCAACTCGGCGTCAAGCGCCCCCTGGCTGATGGCCTTCGCCAGGAGCTCGCTGACGTAGCCGAGATAGTCGGCCTGGGCGGTGCGGTGGCGGATCCGCTGTCCGGTCAGCGGCCCGATGGCGCCGTTGGCCGCCTCGTTGTAGTACCAGCCATCGGCGTTCTGATTGGCGAAGATCTCGATGGGGACGCCGAGCTCGCGGCAGTAGTCGAGCGTCGTGTGGTGCTGTGGGATCCGGGCTGGCCCGGCGTTGAAGTACTGGCCCTCGGCGAATGACGCCGTCTGGACCGGCCCGTCGATCTCGGTCTCCGTCGTCCCGCCGCGGACGGTCCAGTTGCGGCCGCCGGGTCGTTCGCGCGCTTCGAGGATCTCGCAGGCGTAGCCCGCCTTCTCCAGCTCGTAGGCCGTCGTCAGCCCGGCGATGCCGGCGCCCAGGATCAGCACGCGCGTCCCGTTGGCGCGGCCCTGGAGGGCGAAGTCGGACTTGCGGGGCGGCTGGAACGGCCCCCGGTGCTCGCCGGCCGGGGCGACGAGCCGGAGCGCCTCCATCGAACCGAGGACCGCGGCCGCGCCCCCGGCGGCACCGACTGCCTGCAGGAACCTGCGCCGGGTGATCCGCGGGCCGGTTGGCGTCATCCGACTTCTACACCGCTGCGCGCCGGTCGGTTCCGCCCATCAGTGCGCCACCGCGGCGGCGCCATGCTCGTCGATCAGGGCGCCCGTCTCGAACCGCTCGAGGGCGAACGGGCGATTGAGCTCGTGCGGTTCGTCGTTGGCGACCGTGTGGGCCAGCACCCAGCCGCTGGCCGGGGTGGCCTTGAAGCCGCCCGTGCCCCAGCCGCAGTCCAGGTACAGGCCATCGACGGGGGTCTTCGAGACGATCGGCGAGGCATCGGGCGACACGTCGACGATGCCGCCCCAGGTCCGCAGCACGTGGGCCCGCGAGAAGATCGGGAAGAGCTCGAGGGCGGCGGCCATCTGGTGCTCGATGATGTGGAACGCGCCCCGCTGGCCGTAGCCGTTGTAGCTGTCGATGCCGGCGCCCAGGACCAGCTCGCCCTTGTGCGCCTGGCTGACGTAGACGTGGACCGCGTTCGACATGACGACGGTCGGGTGGATCGGCTCGAGCAGCTCCGAGACGAGGGCCTGCAACGGATGGCTCTGGAGCGGGAGTCGGATGCCGGCCATCGCCGCGACGATGCTCGCGTGGCCGGCCGCCACGATGGCGACCTTGCCGGCGCGGATCGCCCCGCGCGACGTCTGCACACCGGTCACGCGGCCGCCCTCGATGTCGATCGCGGTCACCTCGGCGCCTTCGATCATGTCGACGCCGAGGCTGTCGGCGGCCCGCGCGTAGCCCCATGCGACGTGGTCGTGCTTGGCGATCCCGCCGCGCGCCTGGTACGTGGCGCCCAGGACCGGGTAGCGGACGTCGGGTGACACGTTGACGATCGGGCAGAGGCGCTTCACGTCCTCGGGCGTGAGCCATTCGGCGTCGATGCCGTTGAGTCGATTGGCGTAGACGCGGCGCATGCCCTCGCGGACGTCGCCCAGGTTGTGGGCCAGGTTCATGACCCCGCGCTGGCTGAACAGCAGGTCGTAGTCGAGCTCCTCGGGGAGCGTCTCCCAGAGCTTGAGGGCGTGCTCGTAGATCGCGGCGCTCTCGTCCCACAGGTAGTTGCTGCGGATGATCGCGGTGTTGCGGGCCATGTTCCCGCCGGCCAGCCAGCCTCGCTCCACGACCGCCACGTTCGTGATCCCGTGGTTCTTCGCGAGGTAGTAGGCGGCCGCGAGGCCGTGCCCGCCACCGCCGATGATGACGACGTCGTACGACGCCTTCGGCTCGGGGTGACGCCACAGCCGGTCGGGGTGCTCGGGAGGATGCGGGCTGACGGGGCTCACGGTCTGAGACTACGACACTCCCCGCGTGATGCAACGTGCCTTGACCCAGCCGCGACCCGGCTTCATCCTCGGTGGCTCCGAGGGGTGGCCGCGAGCTTGAGGGATCCCGTGCCGAGCCTGTTCATCGACGGTCAGTGGGTCGCGTCCGGCGACGGCACCTGCAGCCCCGTCATCAACCCGTCCGACGGAACGGTCGTCACCGAAGTCGACGTCGCCACGGACGCACAAGTGCAACAAGCCATCGCCGCGGCCCGCCGCGCCTTCGACACGACCGACTGGCCGCGCACCCCGATCGCCGAACGCGCCGCGCTGCTGGACCGTGTCGCCGACCTCATCGACCGCGACCTCGAGGCGCTCGCCGTCGAGGAGACACAGAACACCGGCAAGGCCATGCGCGAGAGCCGCTGGGACATGGCCGACGTCGCGAAGGTCTTCCGCTACTACGCCAAGCTCGCCGGCGAGGAGGCCGACGACCGATCGGTCGACACCGGGAACCCGGACGCCATCAGCCGCATCGTCCACGAGCCGATCGGCGTGTGCGCCCTCATCGCGCCGTGGAACTACCCGCTCCTCCAGCTCAGCTGGAAGATCGCGCCGGCCCTCGTCGCGGGCAACACCGCCGTCATGAAGCCCGCCCAGGTCACGCCGCTCAGCGCGATCCACCTCACGCGGCTCCTCGAGGAGGCCGGCACGCCGCCGGGGGTCGTCAACCTCGTGCTGGGTCCAGGAGATCGCGTCGGGCAGGCCCTCGCCGACTCCCCCGACGTGGACCTGATCTCGCTGACGGGCGGCATCGAGGCGGGCCGCCAGCTCCTCAAGGGCGCGGCCGTCAACATCAAGCGCGTCGCCCTGGAGCTCGGCGGCAAGAGCCCGAACATCGTGTTCGCCGACGCCGATTTCGAGACCGCGGTCGATAACGCCCTGACCGCCGCCTTCGTCCACTCCGGCCAGGTGTGCAGCGCCGGCTGCCGGGCGATCGTCCAGGACGACATCTACGACCGGTTCGTCGAGGAGATCGGCAGGCGCGCCGACCTGATCCGCCTCGGGCACGGCAGCGACGACGCGACGGAAGCGGGCGCGCTCATCTCGGCGGAGCACCGCGACAAGGTCGAGCGCTACGTCCGCGGCGCCATCGACGAAGGCGCGAGGCTGGTCGCCGGCGGCCGCCGCCCCGACGATGCCCACCTCCAGGGCGGCTTCTACTATCGCCCCACGGTCTTCGCCGACGTCCGTCGCGACATGCGCATCATCCGCGAGGAGGTCTTCGGCCCGGTCCTGACCGTCGAGCGATTCTCGACCGAGGACGAGGCCATCGAGCTCGGGAACGACACGACCTACGGCCTGGCCGGCGCCGTCTGGACGGCCGACGAGGCGCGCGCCGAACGAGTCGCCGCGACGCCTTCGACACGGGACCGTCTGGATCAACGACTACAACACGTACATCCCCGAGGCGGAATGGGGCGGTTTCAAGCAATCGGGCATCGGCCGGGAACTTGGCCCGAGCGGTCTGGACGAGTACCGTGAGGCGAAACACATCTGGCAGAACACGGCACCCGCACCGACGGGGTGGTTCGGAGGGTGACCTGCCCCGGGGCAGGGCGACCAGAGGGGTGAGGTGAGCGTGACCGCGACCATGGAGCGACCCACCCGTGATGGCGGAACGGGCACGCCGACCCTCGCGGTGCGCGGCCTGTGGAAGGTCTTCGGGCCGGCCGAGCACAAGACCATCGGGACCCCGGACGCCGACCTGCCGCGCGACGAGCTGCGCAAGAAGACGGGTTCGATGATCGCCTTGCGCGACGTCTCGTTCGACGTCTGGCCGGGCGAGGTCTTCGTGGTCATGGGGCTGTCGGGCAGCGGCAAGTCGACCCTCGTGCGCTGCATCACGCGCCTGATCGAACCGACCGCCGGCGAGGTCCTCCTCGATGGCGAGGACATCCGCAAGGCCAACCAGGAGAAGCTGCGCGAGCTGCGCCGACGCCGGTTCAGCATGGTCTTCCAGCATTTCGGCCTGCTGCCGCATCGCCAGGTCATCGACAACGTCGCGTACGGCCTCGAGGTCCGCGGCGAGTCACGCGAGGCACGCCACACGAAGGCCCGCGAGATGATCGACCTGGTCGGGCTCGAGGGCCATGCCAACAGCTACCCCGACCAGCTCTCGGGTGGCATGCAGCAGCGGGTCGGGCTGGCCCGTGCCCTGGCGGTCGATCCCGAGGTCATGTTCTTCGACGAGCCGTTCAGCGCGCTCGACCCGCTGATCCGCCGCGACATGCAGAACGAGGTCATCCGGCTCCATCGCGAGGTCGGCAAGACGATGGTCTTCATCACCCACGATCTCGCCGAGGCCCTCAAGCTCGGCGACCACATCGTGATCATGCGCGACGGCAAGGTCATCCAGACCGGGCGGCCCGAAGAGGTCGTGGGCGCCCCGGCCGACGACTACGTGGCCGACTTCGTGAGCGATGTGCCCAAGTCGCACGTCCTGACCCTGCGCTGGATCATGCGCGCTCCGACCGCCGACGACCCGACCGACGGCCCCGAGTTCCCGACGACCGCCATCATCCGCGACTGCCTCCACGCCGCCACCGCGACCGACAAGCCGATCCGCGTCACCGACGGCGACCGACTGCTCGGCGTCGTCGACCGGGCCGACATCCTGGGCGCGATCGCCGGAGGTCCGGCGGCGGGATGACCGCGATCACGGCGCCCTTCGCGACGCGGCTCGAGTCGAAGACCGCGCGGCGCCTGCTGCTGCTGATCTTCGCCGTCGTCGCCGTCCTGCTGTACGTCGTGTTCCAGGGCCAGGGGACGCTGCCGCACGACGAGGCCTACCCGCTCTTCGACACGCTCAACGCGTTCCGCGAATGGATCGAGGTGAACCGCGATTCGTTCTTCCTCATCGAGCTGATCCGGGTCGGGATCGGCGGCCTGGTCGCCGCGTTCGAGGGGCTGCTCGCCGGCCTCGGCTGGCCGGGCGTGATCGCCCTGTCCGGCGGGCTCGGGCTGATCTTCGGCGGCTGGCGGCTGGCGCTGCTCGGCGCCCTCGGCTTCGCCGCGATCGGGGCGCTCGGCCTGTGGGAGTCGGGCATGGCGACGCTGGCCCAGATGCTCGCGGCGGTGCTCATCTCGTTGCTGATCGGCATCCCGCTGGGCATCATCGCCGGTCGCAGCCAGCGGTTCGCCGCGGCGATCGGGCCGCTCCTCGACGTGATGCAGATCATGCCGACGCTGGCCTACCTCGGGCCCGATGACGCTGCTGTTCGGCATCGGCGTGGCGCCCGGGACGATCGCGACCCTGATCTACGCCATCCCGCCCGCCATCCGCATCACGGCGCTCGGCATCCGGGGCGTCCCGGGCGCCACGATGGAGGCCGCGGAATCCCTGGGCTCGACGCGCTGGCAGACGCTGTCCAAGGTCCAGCTGCCGCTCGCCCGCCGGACCATCGGCATCGGGGTCAACCAGACGATCATGATGGCCCTCTCGATGGTCGTGATCACCGCCCTCATCGGGGCGCCCGGCCTGGGCGTCGACGTCCTGCGGGCGCTGCAATCGGTGAACGTGGGGGCCGCGTTCCAGGCCGGACTCGCCATCGTGATCCTGGCCATCGTCCTGGACCGCCTCACCGAACGCGCCGGCGAGTGGATGGACCCGCGCTTCCGCCGCGCCGGCGAGACGAAGCGCCAGCGCAGGATCGTGGCCGCGATCGCCGCCGGCGTCGTCGTCCTTGCGGTCCTGTTCGCGCGGACCCTGGCGGACCCGACCGCGTTTCCCGAGACCGTCTTCATCGACTTCCGCGACCCGGTCAACGACATCGTCGCGTGGATCAAGACCAACCTGGTCGGCTTCACGACCGCCATCAAGGATGCCTTCTCGTACGGCATCCTGAACCCGCTCCAGGAGATCCTCACGCAGGCGCCGTGGTTGCTGATCCTGGCCGTCGTGTTCGTCAGCGCCTGGTACGTCTCGCGACTCCGAGCGGCCATCGTCGCCGGCGTGTGCCTGCTCCTGACCGCCGCCCTGGGCCTGTGGGAGCACGGCATGGAGACGCTGGCGAGCGTCATCGTCGCCACGCTGATCACACTGATCCTGGGCATCGGCATCGGGATCCTGTCCGCCCGCAACGACCCGTTCCGCTCGACGATCCGGCCGCTCCTTGACGCGGCCCAGACGCTGCCCGCCTTCGTCTACCTCATCCCGGCCGTGGCCCTGTTCTCGGTCGGACGCTTCACGGCCATCGTCGCGGCCGTGATCTATGCCGTCCCGCCGGTCATCCGGCTCGTCGATGCGGGCATCCGCGCGGTCTCACCGACGGTCCTCGAGGCCGCCGCGGTCGGCCGGGTCGACGGAGCGCCAGCTGCTGTGGAAGGTCCAGCTGCCCCTCTCCCGGCGGGCGCTGCTCCTTGCGGCGAACCAGGGCATCGTCATGGTCCTCGCGATGGTCGTCGTCGGCGCCCTCGTGGGTGCCGGCGCGCTCGGGTTCGACGTCATCTCCGGGTTCACCCAGCGCGAAGACTTCGGCAAGGGCCTGGCCGCCGGCGTCGTGATCGTGCTGCTGGGGATCATGCTCGATCGGATCACCCAGGGCGCTGGAGGGCGCCCATCGACGGGTGCGGCCCGCGCGGGATAGCATTCGGCACCGCCGCGGTAGTGGCGTAGAGGAGGAACACGAATGCAGCGAAGTCTTCTGGCCCGGCTGACCACGTCGGTCGCCGTCCTGGCCCTCGTCCTCGGCGCGTGCGGCCCGACGGGCGGCAGCGGCGCCCCGAGCGCGCCTGCGGCCTCGGGCGCGGCCCCGAGCGGCTCCGCAGCCGGGGGCGCGAAGGGCACCGTCAAGATCGCCATCAATCCGTGGGTCGGCGCCGAGGCCAACGTGGCCGTCGTCAAGAGCCTGCTCGAGGACAAGCTCGGCTACACCGTCACGGCGACGCCGCTGGCCGAGGAAGTGGCCTGGCCCGGCTTCGAGACCGGTGAGATCGACGTCATCCTCGAGAACTGGGGCCATCCCGACCTCGAGAAGAAGTACATCACCGACAAGGGCGTCGCGCAGGACGCCGGCCTCAACGGCGTCGACGGGATCATCGGCTGGTACGTCCCCGAATGGATGGCCACGCAGTACCCGGACATCGTCGATTCGGAGAACCTCAACAAGTACGCGGAGCTGTTCAAGACGTCCGAGTCGGGCGAGCAGGGCCAGTTCCTCGGCAGCGACCCGACGTTCGTGACGAACGACGAGGCGCTGATCAAGAACCTCGACCTGAACTTCAAGGTCGTGTACTCCGGCAGCGAGGCCGCGACGATCACGGCATTCCAGCAGGCCACCGACCAGAAGACGCCGCTGCTCGGCTACTTCTACGACCCGCAGTGGCTCCACAGCAAGATCAAGCTGGTCAAGGTCAACCTGCCGGCCTGGACCGAGGGCTGCGACACGGACCCGAACACCGTGGCCTGCGACTACCCGCTCTACAAGCTCAACAAGATCGTCGCCACGACCTTCGCGGATAACGGCGGCGACGCCGCCACGCTGGTCAAGAACTTCAGCTGGACCAACGAGGACCAGAACCTCGTCGCCGACTACATCACCAACCAGGGGATGAGCGCGGACGAGGCCGGCGACAAGTGGGTCGCCGACAACGAGGCCAAGTGGTCCGCCTGGATGCCGTGATCGGGAACCGCACCCGAATCTAGAGCCCAAGGGGTCGGCGATCGCCCGGTCGCCGGCCCGGTTCCTGTCCCTCGAGGAGACCCACGACTTGGCGTCGACCCCGCGCGTCGCGATCATCGGTGCCGGGATCGTCGGCTGTTCCCTGGCCGACGAGCTGGTGCTGCGCGGCTGGTCGAACGTCGTCGTCATCGAGCAAGGGCCGCTCTTCGCGGCCGGGCGGCTCGACGTCGCATGCCCCCGGGCTCGTGTTCCAGACCAACGGGTCCAAGACCATGGCCGAGTTCGCGCGGTACACGGTCGAGAAGTCGTGCTCGCTCGAGCTCGACGGCGAGTGGTGCTTCAACCAGGTCGGCAGCCTCGAGCTCGCGCTGACCGAGGACCGGCTCCGCGAGCTCCATCGCCGGCAGGGGTTCGCCGAGTCGTGGGGCATCGAGAGCCGGGTGATCGACCCGGACGAGACTGCCCGCCTGTGGCCGCTCGTGGACCGCGACGCCATCCTCGGCGCCTACCACGTCCCGACCGACGGGCTCGCCAAGGCCGTCCGCGTGTCCGAAGCGCAGGCCCGTCGCGCCACCGAGGGCGGCGCCCGCTTCCTCGGCGGCCACACCGTGACCGGGATCCGCACCGACGACGGCCGGGTCCGCGCGGTCGTGACCGATCAAGGCGAGATCGAGGCGGACATCGTCGTGTGCGCGGCCGGGATCTGGGGGCCGCTCATCGGGGCCATGGTCGGCATGACGGTGCCGCTGCAGCCGCTCGCCCACCAGTACACGAAGACGAACGCCCTGCCCGAGATGGCGCCGTTTGCGATCCCGCCCGACCGCGAGAACGTCCATCCGATCGTGCGCGCCCAGGACCGCGACCTCTATTTCCGCGAGCACGTGGACCGGCTCGGCGTCGGGTCGTACGCCCACGTCGCGATGCCGATCGATGCCGCCACGATCCTGCCTCCGAGCGAGGCGCCGGTGATGCCGTCCGTCCTGGACTTCACGCCCGACACCTTCGCGGAGTCGTGGTCGTGGGCGCAGGGGATCGTGCCGGCCTTGCGCCGGCCGGGCGTCGAGATCGAATCGGGCATCAACGGGATCTTCTCGTTCACCACGGACGGCGCGCCGCTCATGGGCGAGTCGGCCGACGTCAAGGGCTTCTGGCTGGCCGAGGCCGTCTGGGTCACCCACGCCTGCGGCGTCGGCAAGGCGATGGCCGAATGGCTGGTGGATGGCGGCTCGCCAACGGACCTCCACGAGTGCGACGTCAACCGATTCGAGGCCCACCAGCTGGCGCCGTCGTACATCCACGCCCGGGGTGTCCAGAACTACATCGAGGTCTACGACATCATCCATCCGCTCCAGCCGATGGAGGACCCGCGACCGCTCCGGACGTCGCCGTTCTACGAGCGCGAGCAGGAGCTCGGTGCGTTCTTCCTCGAGGGCAACGGCTGGGAGCGGCCGCACTGGTACGGCGTCAACGAGGGGCTGCTGGGTCGTTACGAGATCCCGCGCCGCAATGCCTGGGCGGAACGCTACTGGCATCCCATCGCCGGCGCGGAGGCGCTCGCCACGCGCGAGACGGCCGGTCTCTACGACATGACCTCGCTCAAGCGCCTGGAGGTCACCGGGCCGGGCGCGCTGGCTTTCCTCGACGGGCTCACGACCAACCGCCTGGACCGGGCGGTCGGCACGGTCGTGTACTCGCTGATGCTCGACGAGCGGGGTGGCATCCGCAGCGACCTCACGATCGCGCGGCTCGGAGCGGACCGCTTCCAGATCGGGGCGAACGGGAATCTCGACTTCGACCTGCTCCGGCGTCTCGCACCGCAGGACGGGAGCGTCTCGGTTCGCGACATCACGTCGGGCACCTGCTGCATCGGCCTGTGGGGACCGCGGGCCCGCGACATCCTCGCCTCGCTGACCGACAGCGACGTGACCAACGAGGCGTTCCGCTACTTCCAGGGCCGCGAGCTGTGGGTCGGGAACGTGCCGGTCACGGCGCTCCGCCTGTCGTATGTCGGCGAGCTCGGCTGGGAGCTGTACACGACGGCGGACATGGGGACGAAGCTGTGGGACACGCTGTGGGCCGCCGGCCAGCAGCACGGCCTGGTCGCCGCCGGCCGGAGCGCCTTCGGCAGCCTGCGCCTGGAGAAGGGCTATCGCTCGTGGGGCGCGGACATGACGACCGAGCACGATCCCTACGAGGCCGGGCTCGGGTTCGCGGTCCGCATGGACAAGGGCGATTTCGTGGGGAGAGGCGCGCTGGAAGGGCGGAGCGAGGCCAGCGCGGCCAGGCGACTCGTGCCCCTGACCATCGCGGACCGAGCGGCGGTCGTGATGGGCAAGGAACCGGTCGAGGTGGACGGCCGGCCCGCCGGCTATGTCACCAGCGCCGCATACGGGTACTCGATCGACGCGCCCATCGCGTACGCATGGCTTCCGTCCGAAGCCGCCCGCCCCGGGCAGGCCGTCACGATCCGCTACTTCGGGGAGGCGATCCCGGCCACCGTCGCGGCCGATCCGCTGTTCGACCCGGAGATGACCCGGCTGCGCGGCTGACGTTCCGCGTGGCGCACAAGCGGATATCGTCCCGGACACGCGCCGTTAACGAACTCATCACATCGTCTTGACGGCAGCGGGTCCGCGGAGTGGAATGCACCGGACACCGATACACAGGCCAGCCCGGCCGTCCATCGGGGGTTGGTGGGGTCGAGGAGGGCCCCGGCCGGCAACGCACCTGAGTCCACAGCGCGCAACTGGAGGAGAGTCCCTTGTCCAAGAAACACGCTCTGACCCGCTGGGCGGGTCTGCTCGCAGCGTCGGCGATCCTGTTCGCCGCCTGCTCCACCCCTGCCGCCTCGACCGCTCCGTCGGCCGCGTCGGCGGCACCCCCCGGCTCCGCCGCGCCATCGGCCGCCGGCTCGGCCGCAGCGTCCGCCGGCACCGGCGCGATCCCCTGAGCTCATCGCGGCTGCCCAGGCCGAAGGCGGTCTCACGACCATCGCCCTGCCGCACACCTGGTGCAACTACGGCGAGATGCTGAGCAGCTTCACCGCGAAGTACAACATCCCGATCAACGAGCTCAACCCGGATGGCAGCTCGGCCGAAGAGATCGAAGCCATCGTCGCGAACAAGGACAACCCGGGTCCGCAGGCCCCGGACGTGATCGACATCGGGCTCGGCCTCGCGCCGCAGGCCGTGACGGACGGGCTGCTGCAGCCCTACAAGGTCTCGACCTGGGACACCATCCCGGAGGCCGCGAAGGATCCTGACGGCAACTGGTACGGCGACTACTACGGCGTCCTCGCGTTCGAGACGAACACCGCGGTCGTCAAGAACGTCCCGAAGGACTGGGCCGATCTGCTCAAGCCCGAATACAAGGGACAGGTCGCCCTGTCCGGCGACCCGACCCAGAGCAACCAGGCCATCTCCGGCGTCTGGGCCGCCTCCCTCGCGAGCGGCGGGTCCATCGACGACGTCCAGCCGGGCCTCGACTTCTTCAAGCAGCTGAACGACGCCGGCAACTTCGTCCCGGTCATCGCCGGGGCCGCCACCGTCGCGTCCGGTGAGACCCCGGTCCGCATCACGTGGACCTACAACGGCCTCGCCGACAAGGACACCCTGGCCGGCAATCCGCCGGTCGAGGTCGCGGTGCCGACATCCGGTCGATTCGGTGGCATGTACGTCCAGGCCATCAGCAAGTACGCCCCCCATCCGAACGCCGCGAAGCTGTGGATGGAGCACCTCTACTCCGATGAGGGCCAGCTCATCTGGCTGAAGGGCTATTGCAACCCGATCCGCTACGACGATCTCGTCGCGCGGGATGCGGTTCCGGCCGATCTGGCGGCGAAGCTGCCCGACTCCACCGGTGCCGTCCTGCCGACCCTCGCCCAGATCGAAGCGGCGACCACCGCCATCACCGCCGGGTGGCCGACCACGGTCGGCGTCACGGTCCAGTAGGCCCGTCCTCGACGGACCGCATCAGATCCGCCTCGAGCGGTGACTGAAACCGCGTTCGCGCGGAATGCCCAGGGCGCGCCACCGGCGCGCCCTGGGCGCCGCTTCTCCTTGACCTGGCTCGGCCTGGTCCCGTTCCTCATCTTCTCCACCCTCTTCCTGTTGATCCCGACGGCGTACCTCATCGTCGGGAGCTTCGTGGATTCAAATGACCGGCGAAGTCACGCTCCAGAACTACGCCCGACTGACCGAGGGTCTCCAGCTCAACGCCTACCTCACCAGCATCGAGATCAGTCTCATCACGGCCTTGGCCGGCGGCATCTTCGGGTTCCTCATGGCGTACGCGGTCATCTCCGGTGGCCCGCGGCGGCTGCGTGGTCCGCTCATGACGTTCTCGGGTGTCGCATCGAACTTCGCCGGCATCCCGCTCGCGCTGGCATTCGTCTTCACGATCGGGCGGACCGGGCTCGTCACGTCCTTCCTCGCCGGCCTCGGCATCAACCCATACGACGGCGGGTTCACGATCTATTCGAAGATCGGCCTCGAGATCGTCTACCTGTACTTCCAGCTGCCGCTGATGATCCTGATCATCGCCCCGGCCATCGACGGCCTGAAGCGCGAGTGGCGCGAAGCGTCGGAGAACATGGGGGCGACGACCTTCCAGTTCTGGCGCTATGTCGCGTTGCCGATCCTCATGCCTTCGCTGCTCGGCTCGATGATCCTGCTGTTCGGCAACGCGTTCGGCGCCCAGGCGACGGCCTACCAGCTGACCGGTGGCTTCATCAACCTCGTGACGATCCTCATCGGCAACCAGCTGACCGGTGATGTCCTGCACAACAAGGGCGCCGGGTACGCGCTGGCGATGGGGATGGTCGCCATCCTCGGCATGACCCTCCTCGCCTACCAGTTCCTGCAGCGCCGTTCGGAGCGCTGGCTCCGATGACGGGCAGCGGGACCAATCGGCTCGGTCAGGGCATCGAGGCGATGCAGGGCGAGTCGCTCGACCCCCCCGTGGAGCGGGAGCGCAAGTCCCCGTTGCGGTTCGCCTGGTGGGCCATCTTCATCATCGGCGTCACCTACTTCTTCCTGCCCCTCATCGGAACGTTCGCCTTCTCGCTCCGAGCGGTGCCGCCCTCGTCGGCGTACACGGCGATCCTCGCGGACCCGAAGTTCTTCTCGAGCCTGGGCTACTCGTTCGTCGTCGGGTTCATCACCATCATCATCAGCATCGGCCTGCTGGTCCCGACCGCGTTCTGGGTCCGCCTCCGCATGCCCCGCGCTCGGCCCTACGTCGAGTTCGTCACCCTCCTGCCATTCGTCATCCCACCCATCGTCCTCGTGTTCGGCCTCATCAGCACGTTCAGCCGCCCACCGCTGCCGTTCACCCACACCGACATCGGGAGCACGGCGCTCCTCGTCTTCGGCTACGTCGTGCTGTCGTTCCCGTACATGTACCGGGCGATCGACACGGGCCTGCGGGCGATGGACATCCAGAGCCTGACCGAGGCCGCCCAGAGCCTCGGTTCCGGCTGGCTCAGGATCCTGATCCAGGTCATCCTGCCGAACCTGCGGGTCGCGCTGCTGAGCGGAGCGTTCCTGACCCTCGCCATCGTCGTAGGCGAGTTCACGATCGCGACCTTCCTCGCCCGCAAAGTCTTCTCGGTCTACCTGTCGCAACTGGGAGATATCGCCCCGTACCAGCAGTCCGCGGTCGCCCTCGTCAGCTTCGGGCTGACCTGGATCGCCATGGGCTTCATCGCGTTGCTCGGGCGCGGTTCGCGCAGCCGGGTCACGATCACCGGCGCTCGGTAGGGAGACGACGAACCCATGGCCTTCCTGGAACTCAAGGGCATCCAGAAGCGGTTCGGTGACGTGGCGGCCGTGCAGGACTTCGAGCTGGCCGCGGAACGTGGTGAGTTCGTCTCGTTCCTTGGCCCATCGGGCTGCGGCAAGACGACGACGCTGCGCATGATCGCGGGCTTCGAACGCCCGACCGCGGGCAGCATCGCCATCGACGGAAAGGACGTCACGCACCAGGCCCCGAACCAGCGCAACGTCGGCATGGTCTTCCAGTCCTATGCGCTGTTCCCGAACATGAACGTCGCGAGCAACATCGGGTTCGGACTCAAGATCCGAAAGCGGCCAAAGGCCGACATCGACCGTCGCGTCGCCGAGCTGCTCGGCCTCATCCACCTCGAAGGTCGCGGCGACCGGTTCCCGTGGCAGCTGTCGGGTGGACAGCAGCAGCGCGTGGCGCTGGCCCGTGCCCTGGCCATCGAGCCGACCGTCCTGCTGCTCGACGAGCCGCTCTCTGCGCTCGATGCCAAGATCCGCGTCGCGCTCCGCCACGAGATCCGGGGGATCCAGCGCCAGCTCGGAATCACGACGGTCTACGTGACCCACGACCAGGAGGAGGCGCTGGAGCTGTCCGATC
This sequence comes from uncultured Chloroflexia bacterium, assembly GCA_963850555.1. Taxonomy (GTDB): domain Bacteria; phylum Chloroflexota; class Limnocylindria; order Limnocylindrales; family CSP1-4; genus SPCO01. Next base: position 47,870 of record CAWKLT010000017.1, read on the forward strand.
GGATCGTGGTCATGAGCGAAGGGCGCATCGAGCAGATCGGCACGCCGTTCGAGATCTACAACTTCCCGGCCACCTCGTTCGTCGCGTCCTTCGTGGGCACGCTCAACGCGATGGACGCGACGATCGTGGATGCGTCCGCGGGCCGCCTCTCGCTGGCCGGCCATGAGATCCGCACGACGTCCAAGCTGACCGGCTCCGCCGGGGCGACCGTCACGATCGCGCTGCGGCCCGAGATGATCGCGCTCACCAGCCCGGATGGTTCGAATGTCGTGGCCGTCAGCCCGATGGAGGGCATGAGCGGCACCAACCGCCTGCCGGGGACCGTCGCCGACATCGCGTTCCTGGGCTCGGTCGTGCGCGTGCGCACGACCGTCGGGCCGGACGCGATCCCCGTCTTCGTCGACACGTTCAACAACCCGAACCTCGCCGTGCCTGCAGCCGGTTCGCCGATCGTGCTCGGGTTCCCACCGGAGGCCTGCCTGGTCCTCGGGCGTGACGTCGTCCCGGACCGGACCGACGCCCTGGCGGCTGCGGAGGCGATGCTGTAGTCACGGGCGGCTCCCCGGTGGACCTCGCCGGGATCGATCTCGTGATCTTCGACAAGGACGGCACGCTCATCGACTTCCACGCGATGTGGGGTGGCTGGGCGCGCGAGCTCGGGACACGCCTGGAGGCCGCCGCCCGGCGGCCGGTCGCGCCGGACGTGTTCGCGGCCATCGGCTTCGATCCCTCGACCGGTCGCGTGGCCGCGGGCGGGCCGCTGGCAGCCGCGACGATGGCCCAGATCGAGGGGGTCGTGGCCACGGTGCTGCGGCGCTGGTGCCCAAGCGTGGCCGCCGCGCGGCGGGCGACGGAAACGGCGTGGTTCGTTCCGGACCCGGTCGCCCTGGCCAAGCCACTGGCCGACCTCCCCGCCCTGTTCGGAGCGTTGCGTGACGCTGGCCGGCGGATCGCGGTCGTGACCACCGACGATCGTGCCCCGACCGACGCGACACTCCGAGCCCTGGGCGTGCGGGAGGCGGTCGGAGCCATGGTCTGCGGGGACGACGGGTTCCCGATGAAACCCGAGCCCGATCCGGTCTTCGCCCTGTGCCAGGCGCTGCAGACCGAGCCGCCTCGCGTCGCTGTCGTCGGCGACTCCCCGGCCGACCTCGCGATGGCTCGCGCGGCCGGCGCGGGTCTCGTCGTGGGCGTCCTGACCGGGGTCGGCACGGCGACCGACCTGGCGGCGGCGGATGTCGTGATCGCGTCGGTGGGCGAGCTGCACACGACGGGGCGTTGACGGCCCCGCGCGCGAACCGCCGCCGAACCCCGGTGGTACCGATGGGCCATCGTTCGTAAGGGCACCAGACCGTACCGTTCCCATGACCTCCCGCACCCGCGGGAAGGCCGGGCCGTGCCCGGATCCCAGATGGAGGCTCCTCGCCGCCCATGGTCCTCGCTCAGGAACGACGCGTCTCGAAGACCCGCCCCCACGGGTCCCGACGCGACGTCCCGCGCGCCCGACGGACCGATCCCGGCGGCCTGACCACGGCCGACGCGCTCAGCCGGATCGCGGCCAAGGTCAGCGGACGACGCGACGTCAACGGGCTGTTCGAGGACGTCATCGACGAGGCGTTCGGGCTCTTCGGCGTCGACCGGGCCGGCCTCTGGCTGTACGACCAGTCCGCCGCGACGCCGCTCTCGCTCGGCGCCCACCGGGGCCTGTCGCCGGAGATCATCGAAGCGATCAGCGCGCTGCCACCGGACGCCCCGACGACTGGCATGGACGCGATCCGCCGCCGCCGCGTCCGCGTGCTCGACCGCGCCATGCGCACCACGACCCCCGAGCTCCGGGCGGTCTACCGCTCCATCGGCGTCCGGAGCGTGTGCTTCGTGCCGCTCGTGTTCGGCGACGAGGCCCTCGGCCTCCTCGTGCTCTACCACCGCGAGGCCTACGCCTGGACGCCCGACGAACGCGCGCTGGCCCGGGCCTTCGGCGACCAGATGGCCACGGCGATCGGCGGCGCCCGGCTGGCCGATTCGCGCCGGACCCTCGCCGATCGGCTCACGTCGATCGCCGAGCTCACCGGCAGGCTCAGCCAGCTCCGCGACCAGGAGGCGATCGCGTGGGCGATCGTCGCGGAGGCCAAGCGACTCTCGGACCACGACACGATCCGCGTCTATCGCGTCGATCACGAGACCGGGATGTGCGAGCCACTCGCGTTCGAGGGGACGTTCCTCGGGGCCACGAACCCGGCGCTCGAGAGCCTGCGCGTCCCGATCGGCAAGGGCCTCACGGGCTGGGTCGCGGAGCACGGTCGCCCCGTCCGGCTCGGCGACGCCGCGCGGGATCCGCGCGGATGGGTCGTCGGGATCACCGACGAGCCTGAATCGATCCTGATCGTGCCGATGCTCCAGCAGGACGTCGTCCAGGGCTTGATCGTCGTGACGGCCATCGGCCGCGACCGCTTCGAGCTCGACGACGAGGTGACGCTGGCGATCTTCGCCGCATCAGCCGTGCAGGCGCTCGTGAACGCCGGGAACGTGGATCGGCTGCATCGCCAGCAGGTCGAGCTGGAACACCAGCTGGACGGCCAGCGCCGACTGCTCGATGTCAACGAGCGGCTGCTCTCGACGCTCGATCCGGCTGGTGTCCTGGACCTCATCGCCGATTCGCTCAAGGCGATCGTCCCGTACGACACGCTCACGGTCTACCGCGTCGATCGGGCGGCCGGGGTCCGGCGCGCGGTCATCACCCGCGACCGCTTCGCGGACGAGATCCTCGCCTACGAAAGCCCGTTGGGCCCGGGCATCACCGGTTGGGTCATCGACCATGGCGAGGCGGTCCTGGCCAACGACGCGATGGCGGATCCACGCTCCATCCAGATCCCCGGGACCCCCAACGAGCCGGAGGCCATGATCATCGTCCCGCTGATGGTCAGCGGCGAGACCATCGGCACCCTGAACATCGGGCGGATGGGCGAGGAGGATGCCCACTTCAACCTGAACGAGTACGAGCTCACGAAACTCTTCGCCGGCCAGGCCTCGATCGCGATGCAGAACGCCGAGGCACACGGGGCAGTCCGCGTCCGCGCGGAGCAGGATGCCCTGACCGGGCTACGCAACCATGGATCGTTCCAGCGCGAGCTCGGAGAGGCGGTCGAGAAGGGCGCGCCGTTCGCGGTCCTGATGCTCGATCTCGACGATTTCAAGAGCTTCAACGACGCGCTGGGCCACCCCGCGGGAGACGCCCTGCTCGTGGACATCGCGCGGTCCATGGCCACCGCCACGCGCGACGGCGACCGCCTCTATCGATACGGCGGCGACGAATTCGCGACCATCCTCCCCGGCGCCGACCGGATCGTCGCGCACGAGGTCGCCGAACGGATCCGACGGCGTCGTCCGCTCGCGCGCCGAGGCGACCGCCGGGCTCGACGCGGATTCACGTCCGGTCGTGACGATCAGCGCCGGTCTCGCCTGCTTCCCGGACGACGGCAGGACCAAGGACGAGCTCGTCGCGGTCGCGGACCGAGCGCTGTACCAGGTGAAGCCCATCGACGGGCGGGTCACGGACGGGGCCCTCGCGGACCCCTACCTGCGCGCCCTCGACGAGACCGCGCTCGCGCTGCTCGATCACCACGATCCGGACCGCTTGCTGGACGTGATCGTGGGTCGCGCGATCGCCCTGCTCGGGACGCCGCACGGGTTCCTGTACCTGCGCGAACCGGATGGGGACGAGGTCGAGGTCCGGGTGGGGACTGGCCTGTTCGATGGCTATATCGGCCGCCGCATGGGGATCAACGAGGGACTGGCCGGCCGTGTCGTGACGACCGGACGCCCGCTCTCGATCGACGATTACGACACGTGGGAGGGCCGCTCGCCGACGTTGCCGTCGGGCATCTTCGGTTCGGTCGTCGGCGTGCCGCTCACGTCGGGCGGCCGGGTCGTCGGCGTGCTCGGTCTCGGATCGGGCAGCAGCGAGCGGCGCTGGGGCAGCCGGGACATCGGCGCGCTGACGAGCTTCGGCAAGCTCGCGTCCATCGCGCTCGACAACGCCCGGCTCATCGATGTCGCCCAGCGCGGGGCGCTCTACGACCCGACGACGGGGCTGCCCAACCGCGAGCTCCTGACCGACCGCATCGCGCACGCCCTCGCCGGCCACCAGGCCGAGGACACCGGGTCCATCGCGGTGGTGCTGCTGGGCCTCGACCGGTTCAAGGTCATCAACGAGAGCCTCGGCCACCTCATGGGCGACCGGCTCCTGGTCGCCGTCGGCCAGCGACTCGTGCGCGGCGTGCGCCCCGGCGACACCGTCGCGCGCGTCGGCGGCGACGAATTCGGGATCATCTTCGACCCGGTCGCGGATGCCGAAGAGGCACGGAGCATCGCCGACCGGATCGTCGCCGAGCTGCGGGTCCCGTTCCCGCTCAACGACCGCGAGTGGTTCGTCAGCGCATCGATGGGCATCGCGCTGGCGCAGCCGGGGCGAGCGACGCCCGACGAGCTGCTGCGCGAAGCCGAGATCGCCATGGTCCGCGCGAAGGGCAATACCACCCAGCGGCACGCGTTCTTCGAGCCGTCCATGAGCGCCCAGACCCTGGAGCGGGTCGAGCTCGAGAGCGACCTCCGCTCGGCGCTCGAACGGGGCGAGCTGCGCGTCCACTACCAGCCGATCGTGACCCTCGAGAGCACCGAGATCGTCGGCTTCGAAGCACTCGTCCGCTGGCAGCATCCGACGCGTGGCCTCGTGCCTCCGCTGGCGTTCATCCCGCTCGCGGAAGAGACGGGCCTGATCATCCCGCTCGGGCGATGGGTCCTCGAGACCGCGTGCCGCCAGGCCGCCAAGTGGCGGGCGACGCGCTCAGCATCCGGATGACAAGCCGCTGTTCGTGTCGGTCAACCTCTCGGCGCGCCAGTTCATGCAGGCCGACCTCGTCGGTGACGTCGCCGACGTGCTCGCGGAGACCGGCCTGGACGCCGGCTCGCTCGACATCGAGATCACCGAGAGCGTCCTGATGGACCAGTCCGAGACCGGGATCCGCACGCTCCGCCGGCTGCGTGCGCTGGGCGTCCGGCTGGTGCTCGACGACTTCGGGACCGGGTACTCCTCGCTGTCGTACCTCAAGCACCTGCCGCTCGACACGATCAAGATCGACCGCTCCTTCGTCGCCGGAATCGAGGAGAAGGCGGACCGCTCGATCGTCCAGGCGGTCGTGGCGCTCGCCCACGGGCTCGGGATCGGCGTCGTCGCGGAGGGCATCGAGACCGAACGCCAGGCCGAGCGCCTGCTCGCGCTGGGTTGCGACCTGGGCCAGGGCTACCTGTTCAGCCGCCCCGTACCCGCCGCGAAGACCGCGCGCCTGCTGCGCGCTCCGACGATCCGGACGACCGCGCTTCGCCGCGCGGTCTGAACCGCGCTCGCCACCGGTCGCTCGGGACCCTTAGTCGCGGCCGCCGAACAGCCGCAGCATGAACAGGAACAGGTTCACGAAGTCCAGGTACAGGTGGAGCGCGCCGATGACGGCTGCCTTCTCCATCGACCCGGTCTGGATCGCGAGCTCGCCGTTCTGGATGCGCTGGACGTCGTAGGCGGTCAGCGCCGTGAAGAGCACGACCCCGACGATCGAGATGACCCAGCTGATGCCGTCACTCGCCAGGAAGATGTTCAGGATCGACGCGGCAAGGATGCCGATCAGCCCCATGAACAGGATGCCGCGAAGCGCAGCCAGTGAGCGCTGGGTCACGTGGCCGTAGATCGCCGCCGCACCGAACATCGCGGATGCCGACAGGAACGCCGTCACCACCGAGCCAAGGGTGTAGCCCGCCACGATGAGGCCGATGGTCAGGCCGAGGCTCGCGGCGTAGACGAAGAACAGGCCGAGCGCGACGGTCGCGCTGATCCGGTTGATCCCCCAGCTGATCGCCATCACGAGCGCGAGCTGCGCGATCATCAGCAGGAAGAAGTTCTCGGCGGCGAACCCGACCAGCCTGCTCATTCGACTGGACGATGAACGCCACGCCGGCACTCACGATCAGCCCGACGAACATCCACACGAAGGCCTGCGTCAGGAACGCCTGGGCGAGTCGGGCATCCGGCTTGACGCCGAGGGCGGAGGGAGAGGCCGCCGTCCCGGAGATGCTGTCCGGAGTGGCGTACGGGTTGGAGACGCGCTGGTCACTCATGGGTCTGGGTGCTCCTCGAAGCTGTCAGGAACGGCTCACCACATCAGGCCGGCGTCGCGCGGGTCCCAGCGCTCGGCCAGCAACGTGACCTTGACATCGTGTTCCACGACCGACTCGGCCTGCTCCTTGACCTGGGCGATCATGGAGCCCGCGTACGGGCAGAACGGCGTCGTGAGGATCATCTTGATCTCGGTCGAATCGGGGCCCAGCAGGATCTGCTTGATGAGCGCGAGCTCGACCACGTTCATCCCGATCTCCGGGTCGACGACCGCGCGCAGCGCGTCGAGGATGGCGAGCTCGGTGGCGCGCCGTTCGGGATCGAAGGCCGGGGCTTCGGTAGCGGGGGCGTCACTGGCCGCGGCCGCGGTGGCGGGAGCGTCCGTGATGTCAGAGGTGGTCGTGTCGGTCATGGGTGGCGATTCTCCGGGTTGTGCGTGACAAGAGCGTACCACCGAGCCCGTTCAGGGCCCGCGCATCCGTTCGTACGGGCGCACGGCGGCCGTAGCGACGCGCAACCCGGTCAGGGCCGCTGCAGCGGGATCTCCAGGCCGACCGCGGCCCCGGGCGGCACGACGACGGTGCCCCGACCGACTTCGACGTTCTCGACATCGCCCAGCTCGAGGATCGTCACGGTGTAGGTCGCCGGCGGCAGGTCGTCGATGACGAACGTGCCGTCCGGCATGACCCCGATCCCGATCGCGTCACGCCCGCCGATGTCCACGTCGGCCTCGTACTGTGGCGAGAGCTTGTTCATGTCCGTCCCGGGCGGGGCGATGATCCGGCCGAGGATCCGGCCCGTCGGCTGCAGGAGGATCCCCGTCCCGTCGGAGTCCACGCGGAGCATGCCGTTGGCCCCGAAATGGGCAACGATCCGCTGGCCTGCGTCGGGTACGGCGCTCGAGATCGATAGTTCTGCGACGTTGTCGAAGACATTGACCCCGGCCGCCTTGAAGCGGGCGGGAAGCGATTCGATGAATGCCATGTCGTCGACGAGGCGATCCTGGAGGTCGCGCAGCTCCGCCTCGGTCCAGCGCACCTGCCGAACCGCGACCGCTGCGTCGGCGCCGATGAGCTCGGCGAGGGCAGCCTGGTGTGGCGCTGGGTCGTCCGTGACGAGGATCGTCACGATGCCGCCGCGCGCCTGGTCGATGTAGAGGCCACCCGAGACGTCGGCGTGCTTCCCGAGGTAATCCTGCACGGCGGTGGTGATCCCCTCCTCGCCGTTCGGCCGACGCATGATCTCGTCACGCTCGAAGGGCATCATGGGCACGCCGAAATCCATCACGGCTGTCGGGTTGGCCGCGACGGCGCGGACCCAGGCCTCGTCCTCGCGCAGGCCGAATTCCCGGCGGACGGCGATCGCCTGGGCGACCTCCGCCGGGCTCAGGACGACAGGGCCCTCCATCGACGGGTCGGCCGGGGCTGTCGGCTGGGCCGCCTCGGGGGATGGCGGTGGCGCCCCCTCGCCGCAGGCGAACACGACCGCGGCGACGAGGAGGATGCCCAGGAGCGGACGATGGCGCAGCACGGGAAGGAGACGATCGGAGCGACGGCCGTGCGATGCCGCTCGGTCAGCTCGTCGCGGTCTCGGGCTCCGGCGCGGCCTTGATCACGATCCCGGGCAGGCGGTACTGGGCCGGCAGGATCGCGGCCTCCTGCTCGGTGTAGCCGGGTCCGGCGAGGGACCCGTCGGCCTCGAAGAAGTCGGCGTACCGCTCGCGGTTGTTCGCGGCGAAGGTGAAGGCCGCGGCAACACCCACGGTCCGGAGCTCGGGGTGATCGGTCAGGATGCGGGTCAGGTCGTAGCCGTTCGAGCGCAGCTCGAGGAGTTGACGGACGGTGAGACGCGAGCCGTAGCAGAAGGGCTCGCCGTTCATCACGAGCGGGTCCTGCTGGACCCACTTGATGGTCACGCGCTCAGCCGCCCTTGTAGATGAACTGCAGGAACGCGTTGCGCTTGCGCGCGTCGCCCGCCAGGCGCCGATGCCACTTGAACTGCGCGATCGCTTCGTCGATCGGCACGTCCGCGGCGGCGGCCATGCCGGGGGCCACGGCGCCACCGATGGCCGCGCGAAGGCCCTCGCACAGGTTGATCAGGTCGTCGAGCGGGACGCGCTTCCGGCGGTACATCGGCGATGTCCAGTCGGCGTATTCGCGGACGACCGACGGGTCGTCCGCCGCGACCGACGCGGCGATTCGCTCGGCGAGGAGCTCGGCATCCCGGAGCCGTTGTCGGAGCCCGACCTCGTCGTAGCGCTCGCGGAACGTGGGATCGCGCTCGATCGCAACGGCCAGGGCGCGGGCGGCCAGCTGCGGGGCGCCCTCGCGGATCCGTCGAGCGACGTCCGCCCACGCGGCATTCGCGTTGCGCGGCGGAAGGCCGAGGCTTGGGTGGCTCACGATCGGGAGTCTAGCGCCCGGCCGGAGGCGGCGCCATGGGCTCGGGCATCGGCGCGACGGTCCGTGAGGCTAGGATGCGTTTCGTGACCGACCCGCCGCGAACCCCCGAACCCGACACGCCGCCCAAGGTCGCGGGCGAGCGACGGCTGCCGCGCGCGCCCTCCGAACGCTACGGGGCGCCGCACGCCGCCGGCACCGGGCCGGCCGCCGACGGCCCGCCGGCCGTCGCGACGCCTGACATCACGCCCGGCCACGCGCCGGCCCGGGGAGTCGCCTTCGGTGCCATCGCGGCGCTCGTCGGTGCCGCGCTCATCGTCGTCTTCGGCGGGGCGCTCGCGGTCTCCGCCGGGTTACTGGTCGTCGCGTCCGGGGTCGGCTACGCGGTCGGGCTGGCCACGGTGATCGGAGCCGGTGACACGCTGTCGACGGGCACGCGCGCGTGGACCGCCGCCGCCCTGGCGGCCCTCGGCGTCGTGCTCGGCCAGATCGGGCTGTGGCTCTTCGCCCGGGCCGAAGGCGGTGTCCTGGCCCCGATCGACTACCTGGGCCAGACATTCGGTCCGCTGGTGCCGGTGGAGGTGCTCCTGGCCGCGGCCGTCGCCTGGTGGCGCGCCCGATGACGTCGGGCGAGGACGCCGCGGACCTCGGCGACCTGACCTTCCGGCGTCCGACCGAGGCGGACCATCCCCGCGTCGTCGACGTCATCGACCACTGGTGGGGGGAGCGGCGGATGCGGCACCTGCTGCCGCGGCTGTGGCTCGAGCACTTCAGCGGCACGTCCTGGATCGTCGAGCGCGAGGATGGCCGGCTCGCCGGGTTCGTCGTCGCGTTCGTGAGCCAGGACCATCCCGACACGGGGTATGTCCACATGATCGCCGCGGAACCGAACCGCCGGCGCCGCGGGCTGGGCCGCGCCCTGTACGAACGGGCCTTCGCGGACCTCGCCGCACGCGGCGCCCGCCGCGTGGAGGCCGTGACGTGGCCGGGCAATCGCACGTCGATCGCGTTCCACCGGGCGCTCGGCTTTCGGGTGGACGACGGTCCCGGCACGCAACGGCTGTACGGCACGCCCGCGCACGTCGACCACGACGGCCCCGATGAGGATCGCGTGGTGTTCACCCGCGACCTCTGAGGCGGGGCGGCCTGCGGAACCAGGCGACCGACGCCCGGGAACCGATCCCGACCACGCGGTGTAGTTGGTTCGATCCGGACGAGCTGCTGCCTCGTCCCCCTGCCTGGAGGAACCGACGATGATCCGCCGACTCGCCGCCACCCTTGCCGCGATCGCGCTGCTGCTCGCCCTGGCCGCTCCGGCCCTCGCCGGCGGCTGGGCGGACGTCGTGGCCGACGCGCAGACCGTCGAACCGCCCGTCGAGGGCAAGCCGCTCGTGGTCGGCTTCCGCGTCCTCCAGCACGGCGAGACCCCCGCGCCGTGGGAGACCGCGACGGTCCATTTCACGAACACCTCGACCGGCAAGTCCATGGACGTCGTCGCGACCAATGACCGCGCCGATGGCCATTTCACGGCGACAGCCACGCTGCCCGAGGCGGGCTACTGGAGCTGGCAGGTCACGCTCCAGGACCTCGTGAGCGAACACATGCCGGTGACCTTCGCCGTGTACACGGCCGGAGGCGAGCTCCCGACCTACGACCCCGCCACGACCGCCACGGCGATCGCCCAGGCGAAGAAGGACGTGAGTGCGGAGCTGAGCACGCAGTTCCAGGGCGAGATCCAGCGGCTGGACAGCCTGCTCGTCGCCCAGGATGCCCGGACCGACCGCCTGCTCGCCCAGACCGACAAGATCATCGCCGAGCGCGACGAGCTCGCGACGCGCCTGGCCACGGCCGAGGGAGCCGGTGGGCTGCCGCTCATCGCGGTCCTGACGCTTGCCATCCTCGCCGGCGCGACGGCCGGGTTCGCGATGTCGTGGCTGGCCGGCCGGCCGAGCCCGAAGGTCGCGGTCAGCCCAGCTCCGCGAGGAGCCGACCCGGCGTGATCTGTTCGTGGAGGAGGCGGCCGAACCGCGCGACCCGCTCGGGCGCCGGAGCCGCCTCCACCCATCGACGGAGGAGCGCTTCGCCCTCGTTGTAGACGAAGACATACGTCCGCCAGAGGGGGTGCTCGATGAACTCGAGCAGCTTGGCGGCCACCTTCGGCGCGTACCCGCCGGCGTCCTGCAGATAGGCCAGGACCTCGTCGTGGGACGCGCCGTCGGCGTGTCGCATCAGGGCGGCGTTGCCACGGCTCGCCGCCAGTCGGTGTCGCGGTCCTTCCAGGGCCACGGCTCGCTCCGCGGTCTCGCGCGCTTCGACCGGATCGGCCGAGACCGCCAGCCCGGCCCGCTCGAACAGCTCGAGCAGGAGGCCGGCTCGCTCGTCGAGCGGAGCGGCGAATGAGGGCCCGAGATCGGCCAGGCCCTCGCTGATCGGGCATTCGGGCGTGTTGATCAGCAGCAAGGAGCTCTCGAGCCGGCCCTGCCCATCGACGAGGTCCGCCTCCTTCCAGGCATGCTCGAAATGGTGGCCCGGGTAGGTCTCGTGGGCGATCATGGCGATGAAGTCGGGGGCGCGGACCGGCAAGTCGGTGTTGACGTCGACCCGCGAGCGCCGCCCGCCGTCGTACCAGTTGTAGCCGGACCACGGCTGGCCGGTGACGAGCAAGACACGAAGGTCCTCGCCGTCTGGCAGGCCGAAGTCGCGGCGAGCGCGGTCGCGGAACCGCGCCACCAGCCAGTCGATGACGTCGGGCAGCCGATCGACCGGGATCTCGAGACGACGGTCCCAGGCGGCCAGGCGTTCGGTGCCGCGGCCCCTCGCCCGGGAGCAGCGCATCCACCGCGGCGAGCGCCTCGCGAAAGCCGGCGTCGTCGTGGCGCGGCGGCTCGAAGCCGAGACACAGCGCGACGTGGTCGGTGTACGTCAGTGGCTCGCCATCGAACGCCTGCGGCGTGCGCCGCGAGCGCCCGGACCTGGGCGATGAGCCAATCGCGCCGCTCGGGCTCCGCGACCTCCGTCCCGACTCGCGCCGTCAGCGCCGCCGCGTCCTCGCGGAGCCGCGCCGCGGCTGGGAACTGCTCCGTCTCGACTCGGGCCTTGAGCTCGGCCGGCCCGTAGTAGCCATCGACGAGCCCCGGGATGCGCTGGCCCAGCCGCAGCCCGAGCAGCAGGTAGGCCTCCGCGATCGGGTCCGGCGCCGGTACCTGCCGGGTGCCACCCACGGCCGCGACGAGGTCCCGCGGGGCGGTCACCGCTCCATCCGGTCCGGCCGCGGAGCACGCCGCTCCCCGTGGTCCCGATGCGTCTCGGCGCGGGCACGAGCCTCGGCGAGGCGGTCGGCGAGGGTCGGGTCGGCCGGGAGGCCGCTGCGATCGGGAGCGCGATCCGGCGCTCGGTCGGGCGTCGACTCGTCGGCCGGCCTGGGGCCGACGCGGCCTCCCCCTGGCCCAGCCCGCCTCCGGTCTCGCCCACGAACGGCATGTGCTGGCGATCGACGGCGTCCAGGCTCATCCGCAGGGCGGCCGTCTTCTGCGTCGCGACCTCGCGGACATAGGCTGCCTCCTCGTCGGCGTCCATGGGCCGACCGCGCACGATGCCCTTCGGCTTGCCCACCATCAGCCACGCCAGGTGGTAACGGTCCATGCTGCCCCACGCTCGCGACAGCAGGTCGTCCGACAGCTGGAGCCAGGTCTGGAGCGCGCCCATCGAGGGCGCGGCGACGAGCCGGTCGCCTTCCGCGATCAGCTGGCGGGTCCGGTCGATGAGCTCGTCGCGGGTCACGGGGTCACGCGGTCACGCCGGGTCGTCGCCGTGGATCATCGCCTCGCGGGCGGCACGGGCGCGCAGCGTCCACGCCCCGGGCAGGCCATCCCCGATCGGCGCCCCCTCGAACGATGTCACCGGCAGGATCCCGGCCACGCTCGACGACAGGAAGGCCTCGCGGGCCGCCGCGAGATCGGCTCGCGTCAGCGCGCCCTCGAACGGCCGCAACCCGACCCTCGCACCCCAGTCGAGCAGCCACGATCGGGTGGTGCCAGGCAGGATCGCGCAATCCAGCGAGGGCGTCGCGAGCTCGAGGGCGTCGCCACCGGCCGCGCGCACGAGGAAGATGTTGGCCGACGTTCCCTCGGACAGGCGGTCGTCGACGGTCAGGAAGAGCGCATCGTCCGCACCGGCGCGCCGCGCCTCGAGCCGCGCGTAGACGTACTCGGCGCGGGAGGTCGTCTTCAGGGTCGCGAGCGGGTTCTGCGGGTCCCGCCGGACCGCGGACGCGACGAGGTGCAGGCCGCGCTCCAGGTGGGCGTCGGGCACCCGGGCGACGGGCCAGGCCTGGATCACGATGGTCGCCGGAACGATCTCGTCGGGTGGGAGCACGCCCCGCGTACGGTAGGCGCCCCGCGAGACCGTGATCCGGATCGACGCGTCCCCGTCCGGCCCGTCCAGGCCATCGGCGGCGAGCAGCGTCGCGATGCCGTCCGCGACGGCAGCATCGAGGTCGGCGGGAAGGTCGATATCGAGGCCTTCCGCGGATCGATGGAGGCGGGCGAGATGCTCGGGCAGCTCGGTCGAACGCCCGCCGGTCGCTCGAAGGGTCTCGAAGATCCCGTCGCCCAGCTGGAAACCGCGATCGAACGCCGACAGGTGACGCGCCGTCGCCGGCAGGAGCTCGCCGTCGACCCATACGTGCGCTCGATCTCGAGCGTCGCTCAATCGACCTCCTCGCCGCCGATGGCGCCCAGGGGCCCGCGCGCCTTGTCCACGGTCTCGTCCCACTCGGCGGCCGGATCGCTGCCCCAGGTGATGCCGCCACCGACATGGAGCGTGAGCCGCCGGCCATCCGCGACGAACGTTCGGATGAGGATGCTCGTCTGCATCGCCCCGTCCGGCCCGATCCAGCCGAGCGCACCGGTGTACGGCCCGCGCCGGACCGGCTCCAGGCCCTCGAGGATCTCCATGGCGCGGATCTTCGGGGCGCCCGTGATCGAGCCACCCGGGAAGCTCGCCGCCAGCAGGTCGAACGCGTCTCGGCCCGGGGCCAGCCGTCCGGTGACCGTCGACACGAGGTGCTGCACGGCGGCGGTGCGTTCCAGGCGGCACAACCGCGGGACCCTGACCGTGCCGGGATCGCACACGCGGCCCAGGTCGTTGCGCAGCACGTCGACGATCATCACGTTCTCGGCACGGTCCTTGGCGCTGGCCAGCAGCTCGCACGCGAGCCGGCGGTCCTCGGCGCGGTCGCGACCCCGGGGGCGCGTGCCCTTGATGGGGTCCGAGGCGACCACGCCGCTCGAGTCGACCGAGAGGAACGGCTCCGGCGAGGCGGACAGGAGGGCGCGCGGCCGGCCGGTCTCCTGCGACGGCCCAAGATCGAGGTACGCAGAGAACAGCGACGGGTCGCCCGTGCGCAGCCGGCGGTATTCGCCCCAGGGGTCGCCCGAATACGGCGTCTCCAGCCGGCGCGTCAGGTTCGCCTGGTAGAGGTCGCCGAGCGCGATGTGCTCCCGGATGCGCTCGACCCCGGCCTCGTACTCGGCGCGCGACAGGGACGAGCGGAAGCGAAGGCCTTCGCCGGTGGGCGAGTCCGGGTCAGCGCCGGCGCCGGCGGTCGCGGTCGCAGTCGCGGTCGGGCGGGCGACGCCGCGGACCTCGGGGCGGCCGGACTGGTCAGCCGCGCGTGGACGTCATCCAGGCGCCGCGCGAGCCGGCGACCGTCGCCGTCCAGGGCACGGCCGCCCAGCCACGCGTGGCCGGTCCGTCGATCCCAGGCGACGACCCAGTCGTGCAGCGCCAGGCGGAGCGGCGGCAGGCCCTGGTCGTCCTCCGCGACCGAGGGCAGGCGCTCCAGCACGTGGCCCAGGTCGTATCCCAGGAATCCCACGAGCCCGCCCAGGAACCGGGGGGCATCGGCCGGAACGACGGGCGTCGGGTCCAACCGCGCCAGGAGGCGCCGGGCCACGGCGAACGGGTCCGGCCCGGCCGCGGGCGCCTCGAGCACGGCCACCGGATCTGCGGTCATGTAGGTCCAGCGAGCGTTCCGGCCGGGCCGGGCGCTCTCGAGCAGGACCAGGCCCGGCAGGTCGCGGAAGGCCTCGGCGGCGTCGATGGATCGCATGCTGGCGATCCGCTCGGGAAGGCGACGCAATCGGAGCGGGGCCGTGGGCGAACCGGGGAGGTTGGGACCGACGGGGATCACCCGCCGATGATACGGCGGGTCGCGCCCGTCAACGGCCGGAACGTCGACATCAGGAGGACGCAGGTTCGTTACAGTCGGGCGATGCGAGCACGCGACCTGGGGATCCGGATCGGGCTGGGAACGCCTGGCCCGCTCAACGCCATCACCGACGTCGCGGGGGTGGCCGTCGGCCACACGACGCTGATCCGCGGCGATGGGCCGCTCGTCGTCGGCGAAGGGCCGGTGCGGACCGGCGTCACCGTCGTCTGCCCGCGCGGCACGGCCCGGGCCGAGCCGGTGTTCGCGGGCGCTCACCGGCTGAACGGCAACGGCGAGCTGACGGGCCTCGAGTGGGTCCGCGAATCGGGGATGCTGACGACGCCGATCGCGATCACCAACACGCACAGCGTCGGCGTGGTGCGGGACGCGCTCGTCGCGGCATCGATCGACGGTGACGACGCCTCGTGGTCGCTCCCGGTGGTCGGCGAGACGTTCGATGGCCTGCTCAACGACATCAACGGCTTCCACGTTCGTGCGGAGCACCTGCACGCGGCACTCGCAGCCGCCGCCGGCGGCCCGGTCGACGAAGGCACGGTCGGTGGCGGCACCGGGATGGTCTGCCACGAGTTCAAGGGCGGCATCGGGACGGCGTCGCGCGTGATCGACGAAGCCGCCGGCGGCTTCACGGTCGGGGTCCTCGTCCAGGCGAACTACGGCAAGCGGGACTGGCTCAGGATCGATGGCGTGCGCGTCGGCGAGGCGATCCCGACCGCGGAGGTGCCGAGCCCGTACGACCAGGTCGGGCGACCGCGCTCCGCGCCGCCGCCGGGCTCTGGCTCGATCATCGTGGTCGTCGCGACGGACGCCCCGCTCCTCCCCCACCAATGCGAGCGGCTGGCACAGCGGGCGGGTCTCGGCATCGCCCGCGTCGGCGGCACCGGCGGGCACACGAGCGGCGACCTGTTCATCGCCTTCGCCACCGGCAACCGGTTGCCGGCGAACGTCCACGATGAGCACCCGTCCGGCCTCGGCACGTACGACGTCCGGGCCGTCGGCGACATCGTGATCGATCGGCTGTTCGACGCGACGATCGAGGCGACGGAGGAGGCGATCGTGAACGCGCTGGTCGCCGCCACGACGGTCGTGGGGCGCGACGGGAACACGGCCCACGCGCTCCCGCACGATCGATTGCGCGAGGTCATGACGGCGAACGGCCGATGACCGTCCGGCCCGCGCTGCCGGGCGACGTGCCGGCGATGGCCGCGATCCTCGCCGCGAACGACGAGGCGATGGATTGGCCGGACCTGCCGGAGCTGGGTTGGCCGTACCTCGATCACCTGGTCGAGCGCGCCCGGGCCTTCGTCGCGGAGGCCGATGGTCGAGTCGCCGGGCTTCGGCGGCTTCCGTGGGCATCGGCACGGAGTCCGTCCGGTTCCTGACCGACCTGTATCGTGTACCCCGACCGCCAGAGCCGCGGCGTGGGGCGATGCCCTGCTCAGCGAGGTGCTGGCCGGTTCCGACGAGCGGATGACGTTCTCGTCGGGCGATCCAGCGCGCGCTTGCCCTGTACATCCGCGCCGGGATGCGGCCGTGGTGGCCGCTCCTGTACCTGGAGGTGGAGGCGAGCCAGCTCGGCGGCGATGACGCCGGCATCGAGATCGTGCCGATCGGACGTGGCCGAAACCGCCGATCGGTCGCTGGCGTGGACCGGCGTGGACCGCTCGACCGATTTCGCCCACTACGGCGTCGCTCCCGAGGCGGCCGGCTTCGTCGTCCGCGACGGTGGCGCCGTTGCCGCCGTCGGGTGGGCACGGCGCGAACGCCTGGCGTCGGACGGTCGGTGGCTCGATCACGCGTCGTTCGCCCCGGATGCCGATCCGGTCCGAGCGGCGCTGGCGATCCTGCGCGCCGCGGCTGCGGGCGGCCGGCTGAGCGCGCCGATCCCCGGGCCGCATCCGGTCACCCCGGCGCTACTGGAGCGGGGCGCCCTGATCAGGGCCCGGGACACGTTCTGTGCCACGAACCCCGGCCTTCTCGACCCGGAACGGATCCTGCCGAATCCGGGATTTCTTTAGCCCCGGACACGGGAACGGCGGCCCGGGTCTCCCCGTGGCCGCCGCGTTCCGCTCGTCGTCGCGGCGTGGCTACTCCGCTGCGACCGCCACCGGCTTCTCGATCGGCACGCCGATGAGGCTGCCGTACTCGGTCCACGAGCCGTCGTAGTTGCGGACCCGCTCGTAGCCGAGCAGCTCGTGCAGCACGAACCAGCTGTGCGACGACCGCTCGCCGATGCGGCAGTAGGCGATGACGTCCTTGTCCGGCGTGATGCCCTTGCTCTCGTAGAGCGTTCGCAGGTCGTCGGCGTCCTTGAACGTGCCGTCCTCCTTGACGGTCTGCGCCCACGGGATCGAGGCGGCGCCCGGGATGCGCCCGGGGCGCTGGGCCGTCTCGCTCATGCCGGGTGGCGCGATGATCTCGCCGTTGTACTCGGCCGGCGAGCGGACGTCGACCAGAGCGAGCTCGGCGTCGCCGAGACGCGGCAGGATGTCGTCGCGATAGGCGCGCAGCGCGAAGTCGGCGCTCGGGCAGCTCGTAGCCCGTCGCGTCGTAGGACGGGACGTCCGTGGACAGCGGCAGGCCGTTGTCCAGCCAGTACTTGCGCCCGCCGTTGAGGATCCGGACGTCGTCGTGGCCGTACAGCTTGAGCTGCCAGTACGCCCAGGCGGCGAACCAGTTGTTGTTGTCGCCGTACAGCACGATCGTGGTGTCGGGGCCGATCCCGGACTCGGACAGCAGCTTGCTGAAGTCCTCGCGCGACGCGATGTCGCGGCGGATGCCGTCGGCGAGCTGGCTGGTCCAGTTCCAGGCGATGGCGCCCGGGATGTGGCTCTGCTCGTAGGCCGTCGTATCGACGTCGACCTCGACGAAGCGGACGTTCGGATCGTTCGCATGCGCCTGCGCCCAGTCGGCGTCGACGAGGGCGTTCTCGGTGGCGTAGTCGGTGGTCATCCTGGGATCCTTCCTGTGCATGTGGAGTGGTCGCGGGAGGGGCTGGGTCGCGGCCCTCCGGTCAGTCGCCCGACGGTCGGTCGCGTCGACTGAACTCGGCAAGCCGCTCGGTACAGTCGGCCGCGACCCGCTGCGCCTGGCGGACGATCCACGGATCGACGCGGCTCGAGTCCTCGATGGTCAGGACCGGCCCGCTCGGTCCGTCCTCGACGACGATGCCGGAGCTGTTGCGGTAATCGGCCATCCAGTTCGCCTGGAGCTGGAGCGCGACCGCGGCGATCGACCGGAACGGGGAACAGCCAGTCGAGATAGCTGGCATTCAGCCGGTCGGCCAGATCGGCCAGACGGAGCGGTCGTCCGCGTTCGACGCGCGCCAGGAGGTCGATGACCCGGATGGCCGTGAACGGATCGCCGGTCTCGCCGACGTTCGGCGGATCGATGGCCGGATCGGGCAGGCCGGCTGGCGCCGGGCGCAGCGGACCCAGGCCGATGGTGACGGAAGGCGCGTCGGTCACGGGCGATGGAACTCCGAGTCAACCAGTAGGGGTTGCCGAGTCTAGCGCAGCCGGCGTGACCGGTCCACGGTCGCGCCGATGGGCTGGCGCGGCGACCAGCGAACGAACCTTCACCTACCGCCCACCCTGCCCGCAACCGTTCTGCGGCATCCTTCCCGATGCCGGACAGTCGTTCGGTGCCGCCGCGCGGCTGCGCGCGGTCGACCGTCACTACCGCACGAGCAAGATGCCACCGATGGACAACGACCAGACCCCGACCGAACCGACCACCGACCACGAGCCGCCGAACGTGACCTCCCTCACGCCCGGTCCCTCCCAGGCTCCGACGTCAAGGGCGGCCGGCCAGGGAGGCCGGGCGGTGCTCATCGGCGCGATCGTCGGGCTCGCGTTGGTCGTGACGTTCAGCGCCGGGATCGGGGTCGGTCGGTTGGTGACGCCTCTGGGCGCCGCCACGGGCACGACCTCGAACCCTGCGTCCGGACCCGCCCCGTCAGCGCCGACCGAGTTCGGCCTGATCAAGGAGGCGTGGGACACGATCCATCAGCAGTACGTCGCCAGGGACGAGCTGGACGACAAGGAGCTCATCTACGGCGCCATCGAGGGCATGACCGAGGCGGTCGGGGACACCGGGCACACGGACTTCATGACCGCCGAGGAGCGCGAGGAGCGCAACGACGCGCTGTCGGGCTCGTACGTCGGGATCGGTGTCCGGATCAACGAGACCGACGAGGGCCTGCCGCAGGTCACCTCGGTCTTCCCCGGCAGCCCGGCCGAGGCCGCCGGGCTCAAGGCCGGACGACGTGATCGTCGCCGTCGACGGCAAGACGACCGTCGAGCACTCGATCGACGAGGTCGCCGGATGGGTCCGCGGCGAAGCCGGCACGACCGTCGAGGTGACGATCCGGCGGGCCGACGGGACGGAGCAGACCGCTGTCGATCGTCCGGGCCGACGTGCCCATCGAGCCGGTGACGTGGGCGCTCGTCCCGGGCTCCAAGACCGCGCTCATCCGCCTCGAGCAGTTCTCCACCGGCGCCGCCGACGACATGGTGCAGGCGCTCAAGGACGCGCGGGCAGCCGGTGCGGACCGGATCGTCCTGGACCTCCGCGGTAATCCCGGTGGCTACGTCAACGAGGCGGTCGGCGTCGCCAGCCAGTTCCTCTCGAGCGGCATCGTCTACATCGAGCGCAACGCCGACGGGGATCGCGACGGAGCACAAGGTCTCCCCCGACGGCGTCGCGACGGACCTGCCGGTCGTGGTCGTCGTCGATGGCACGACCGCGAGCTCCTCGGAGATCGTGTCAGGTGCGCTGCAGGACGCCGGGCGCGCGAAGATCGTCGGGTGAGACGACGTTCGGGACCGGCACCGTCCTCGGCGAGTACACGCTCTCGGATGGCTCGGCGCTGCGGATCGGGACCGTGGAGTGGCTGACCCCGGATGGCCGCCGGATCTGGCACGAGGGCATCGCGCCGGACGTGCCGATCGCGCTGCCTGACGGCGTCGTGCCGCTCACCCCGGACGACGTGCGGGACCTCACCCCCGCCGAGGTCGACGGGACCCAGGACGCCCAGCTGGCCAAGGCGCTCGAGGCCGTGACGACCGAGTCGGTCGCGAGCGACGCGCCGTAGTCCTCTAGGCCCTCGAGGGCGGCTCGCCGTCGTCGGGCGGATCGGGCGGTAGTTCTTCACCGTCGTCGGGCGCAGCGACCGGTGACGTCTCTCACCGTCGCCGGGAAAGACGACTTCGAATTCGCCGCCGTCCTGGCCGCTGACCGTCCGGACCGGTTTCGCCTTGGCGATCAGCTCCTGGACCGGCGGCATGGTCCGGAAGATCTGCTGGTCGAACCCGACGATGATCCCGCCGATCGTCTCGCCGACCGGCCGTCGCTTCTTGCGCTTGCCCGTCACGCCGCACCCGGCTCGACGGATGCACCCTCGGCGATCGTGCCCGGCACCGGCACGCCGGACGACGGACGACGGATGGCCAGCGCCGCGAACCCGGCGAGGATCGCGATCCAGCCCGCCGCCACGAACGCCGGCGCGTAGTCCCCGACGTTCTCGCGGACGATGCCCGCGACCCAGGCCGCGATCGCCGCACCGAGCATGTGCGCGGCGAACACCCAGCCGTACACGATCCCGACGTTGTGCCGGCCGAATCGATCGGCCACGAGGGCGACGGTCGGCGGCACGGTCGCGATGTAGTCGAGACCGAAGAGCACGGCGAACGCCGCGATCGACACCGTGTCGTGGATGAACGGCAGGAACAGGAGGCTCACGCCGCGGAAGCCGTAGTAGACGAGCAGCAAGCGGCGCGGATCGATCCGGTCGGTCAGCCAGCCGCTCGCGATCGTGCCGAGGAAGTTGAAGAGGCCCATCACCGCGAGCGCGCCCGAGGCGGCCACGGCCGTGAACCCGTGGTCCACCGCGTGCGGGATGAAGTGCTGGCCGACCAGGCCGTTGGACGTGGCGCCGCAGATGAAGAACGTGCCGGCGAGGAACCAGAAGTCGGACGTCCGGACCGCGCCGCGCATGACGCCGGGATCGCCACGGCGTGTCGGGACGATCGCACCCTCGGTCACGCCCAGCGGTCGCTCCCCGACGTCCGCGGGATCCTCGCGGACCCAGAGCAGCACCGGCAGGACCAGCGCGAGGGAGAGGACGCCCAGGACGACCGCCCCGAATCGCCAGCCGACGGTCACCGCCAGGGCGGTCAGCAACGGGAAGAAGATCAGCTGCCCGGTGCTCGTGCTGGCGCCCAGGATCCCCGTGACGAGGCCACGGTGCTTGACGAACCAGCGTGTGGCGACGGTCGGGCCAAGGACGCTCGCCACCAGCCCGGTGCCGAGGCCCGACACGAGGCCGAATAACAGCGTCAGCTGCCAGATCTCGCGGACCAGGCTGGTCGCGATGAGCGCGACGCCGGTCACGATCAGGCTGAGCAGCACGACCGAGCGGACCCCGATCCGGGCCATGAGCCAGCCGCTCAACGGGCCTGACAGCCCGAAGACGACGAGACCGGCCGCCGCGGCGAACGACACCGACGCCGTGGACCAGCCGGGTTCCTCGGTCATCGTCAGGAGGAACGCCCCGGGCGCCGAGCGCACGCCGGCCGTGACGAGCACGACCACGGCCGTGACGGCGACCACGACCCAGCCGTAGAAGAACGCCCGTCGCATCAGCGGATGCTACCGGTCAACCCCGCACGGTGATCGGTTAGAGCAGCTCCCCGTGGGCTGACGCGGTCGGCTCGCCCTCGCGTGGGCGGGGCTCCTCGCCGGGGCCGTACTCCGGCGCCGGCGCGGCGGCCGCCTCGGCCTCCGGATCGGCAACCTCGCCGGCTTCGAGCACGCGGAGCGGCGCCCCGGCCTGGCCCTCGAGCGCGCCGACGCCGAACGGCACCCACTTGGACGGGTCCTGGAGGCGGTGCGCCTCGGTGTTGCCGCGCTGGTGGACCTCCTCGAAGCCCTTCGGCTCGATCCACATCCGCTCGCCCTCGAGCAGCCCCAGCACGCCGGACTGGCCGGGCTCCGGGCGCTCGTGCTGGCAGTACGCGCAGGCCGCCGAGTCGTGCTTCCGGTAGTTCTCGGGCTCCTCGTAGGTCGTGATGTAGCCCTCGTAGTTGCGCAGCACGACCTTGTGGTCCGAGTACGAGATCAGGTAGTTGGGCATGACCGGGATCTTGCCGCCGCCGCCGGGCGCATCGATCACGTAGGTCGGCACCGCGTAGCCCGACGTGTGGCCGCGCAGGCCCTCCATGATCTCGAGGCCCTTGCCGACCGGCGTCCGGAAGTGCCCGGAGCCTTCGACGAGGTCGCACTGGTACAGGTAGTACGGCCGGATCCGGTTGGCGACGAGCTTGTGGACGAGCGAGCGCTGGATGTGGACGCAGTCGTTGACGCCGGCCAGCAGCACGCTCTGGTTGCCGACGGGCAGCCCGGCCTTGGTCAGCTTGTCGACCGCGCGCGAGACCTCCGGGCGTGATCTCGTTGGGGTGGTTGAAGTGCAGGTTGATCCAGAGCGGGTGGTACTTCTCGAGCATCTCGCACAGCTCGTCGTCGATGCGCTGCGGCAGGAACACCGGCACCCGCGAGCCGATCCGGATGATCTCGATGTGCGGGATCTCGCGCAGGCCGCGCAGGATCTTCTCGAACAGCTTGGGCGCGAGGGTCAGGCCATCGCCGCCGGAGATCAGGACGTCGCGGACCTGCGGGGTCCGGCGCAGGTACTCGAGCTGCGCCTCGTGATCGCGGCTGTTGAAGTTCTGGGTGGGGTCGCCCACGATCCGCGACCGCGTGCAGTACCGGCAGTACGAGGCGCACTGCGTCGTGACGAGCATCAGGACCCGGTCCGGGTAGCGGTGGACGAGCCCGGGCACCGGCGAGTGGCGGTCCTCGGCGAGCGAGTCCTCCATCATCGCCGTGAACGCCTCGTGCTCCGAGCCGATCGGGATGACCTGGCGACGGATGGGGTCGTCCGGGTCGTCGGGGTCGATGAGCGAGATGAAGTACGGCGTGATGTCGACCCGGAACTTGTCCGGCGCCGACAGGCCCTCGCGCTCTTCCTCGGTCAGGTTGAGGATCTGCCCGACCTCCTCGAGGTCGTTGACCCGGTTCGAGAGCTGCCAGCGCCAGTCGTTCCACTGCGCGTCGGGCACGTCCTCGTAGATCGGGGCGCGCCGGCTGACGGCGGGGCGGCCGTCCGGACCCAGCACCTGCGCCGGGTCGGACAGGTTCACGAACGGCGCCTCGGCGGCGGCACGGGCCGTTGCCTGGTGCGCGACGGCGGTCTTGATCTCCTGGGCGTCCACGCGGGCGGCCTCCGGGTTCGATCTCGGCTACGACGGTCTGGATGCATAGAAAGTATGCAGCCTGCAAGTCGACGGATGATAGCCGAGGACCGTTTGCGCGGTCCAGCGCCCGAAGGTCCCGTCCGGCGAGCCCCGTGTTCGCGCCGTCCGGCGAGCCCCTGTTCGCCTACGGCAGGCTGGCCGCCCGCGGCGTGATCCCCGCCTTGTGGAGGTCGCGGACGACGAGCCCGAAGAACGGATGCTCCTCGAACGACAGGTCGTCGCGGTTGGCGACGAGGAAGAGCGCATCCCCGTCGACATCGATCCGGATGACCTCGGCGCCGTGGCGAGCGAGGATCTTCGCCGTCGCGGCCGCATCCGCGCCGGCGACCCGGATCCGGATGGCCGATCCCAGCTGCGGCAGGCGATCGGCGGCGGCCACGGCCGCCTTCTCGGCAGCCGCCCGGGCCTTGGAGCCGGCCGGCGCCGCGTGCCCGAAGCCGGCGGGTTCCGGCCCGACGATCGCGTTCCACAGGATCCGCTGTGTGCCCTGTGACCAGGCCCGGAAGTTCGGGTCGACCGAGAACGAGACGACCCGTCCGGCGCCGACCGCCTCGTCGACGACCGCGGTCGTGCCGGCGAGCGTGTCGACCTTGATGTCGAGGCCGGACGTCGCGTAGTCCGGGTCGCCCGAGGCGGGGAACGTCGCGACCGCCGCGCCGAGGCCGGGCTGCATCGTCATGTCGTCCTGGTACATGACCCACGCCTGGTCGCCGACGTTCGCGGCGAGCGGGCTCGACGTCGTCGACGGCAACCCGGATGAGCGTCCCGGGCGCGTTCGTGTGGGATCGCACCGAACTTCGCGCTGGATGCACCCGCCTTCGCGGCGACCACCGCGCCGCCCTGCCAGGCGACGATCGTGCCGCCGGCGTTGACCCAGTCGCGGAGGGCTCGCTTGCCCTTGGCGCCGAGCGCTTGCAGGCCGTAGTTCGCGAAGCCGTCGGGCATGACGAGGACGTCGATCGGGTTCCCGGGGTCGCTGAGGCGGCCCGCGACGATCTCGTCGGCCGTGACGTCCGCGAACGGCAGGTCCCAGACCTCGGTGAAGAGGTACTTCGTCTGGGCCGCGGCCTCGAAGCCGCGCGTGCTGATCGGGATCTCGAACAGCCCGACGGACGGCGTGCCACCGACGCCATCCCAGGCCGGCTGGTCGACCGGGGGAACGACCGAAGCCGCGGGTTCGACGCTCTCGCCGGACCAGCCGCCCTCCAGGTCCATGAGCAGCGGGTTGCTCCACGCCGTCACGTCGAAGGTGACCTCGAACGGGATCCACGTTTCCTCGTTCAGCATCGCCTGGATCCAGTGCTTCTGGCCCTGCGCCAGCGGGATCCAGTACGTCCCGGCCGGCAGGTCCGTCGCGGCCGGCGGATCGCCGTACCGATGGAAGGCGTCCAGGTGGAGGCCAGCCGTCAGCTGGTAGACGTTGACGTCCATCCGCTGGAGGCGACGGACGAGCAGGTGCGAGCTCGTAGGCCTTGTCGGGGTCGTTCTCGAGGAAGTAGCCGCGGACCGTGACGTCCGGAACCGGCTGGAGGAGCTTGTGCTTCGGCTCGAAGACGCCATTCGCCTCGAGCTTGCCGGCGAGGCCCTGCGCGTACGCCTCGACGAACGAGGCGCGCCAGGCGGGCACGACCGCGTCACGCGCCGCGGCCCCCGCCGCGATCGACGCCCAGATCGCGGTGAACTGCTCGTGCTCGCGATCGGCGATCGGGTCGCCGCTCTCCTTCTCGAAGGTCATCCCGGCGGCGTGATGACCGGTCGCCGGGACGGTGTCGCCGAAGACGATCGGCGAAGAAGTCGTACGGCGCGCCGTGGAAGAACTTGATGCCTTCCGCCTGGAACTGGTCGACGATCGCCGGGCTGTACAGGCCGTTGATCCAATCGTGCGCCGTGCTCCGGGATCTCGTGGTAGATCGGGGTCGGCATTCGGCGGGAAGAAGTAGTCGGCCAGGCCGAACTCGTGCGCGTCGAGGAACAGCATCGGCGGGTACAGCCGGACGACCTCGAGCTTGCCGTCCGTCTCGGGCTGGGTCCGGGCGAACCAGTCGCGGTTCATGTCGAAGCCGTACAGGTTCCGGCGCTGGCCGATCGCGCGACCGTCGGGGTTCTGCGTCGGCAGGATGACGACGATGGCGTTGTCGAGGATGCCCTCGACGACGCAGTCGGTCCGCGGCGGCCAGCTCGTACAGCGCATGCAGCGCGGCATCGGCACCGCTCTCCTCGCCGCCGTGCACGTTGCCGGCGACCCACAGGACGGCCGGCGTGTCATCGAGCGCGGCCTGGAGGGCAGGCCCGTTCGACGACGGGTTGCGCAGGACCTGGAGGTTCGCCCGGATGGCCGCCAGGCTGTCCGGCGTCCATGCGGTCCTCGCGGCCGACGATGGCGTAGCGGATGGACTTGCCGTCGACCGAGGTCGCCGCTTCGGCCGTCACGACCCTGTCGGTGTCGGCGTCGAGCGTCGCGAGGTACTCATTGAACTCGTTGACCTCGGGGACAACGCCCTTCTCGCTGATCGCCATCTCCCGGACGCCGAAGGCGAAGTCGGCGCCGAGGACCTGGGTCGCCGTGCGGACGCTCGAGTCGTACACCGGGGTGGTCAGGAAGGGATCGCAGGCCTCGACCGCGCCAACCGGTGCGATCGGCGCCGAGACGGAAACGAGCAGCGCAAGGCTGACGGCGGCGGCGATGAGTCGTCGGGGCACGGGACTCCTCCTTCGCGCAGGTACCGGACCGCTCGCCGGTGAGCTAGCGAGCTACTCCCCGATCACCGCCCAGAGCAGGCCCATCATGATGAAGAACCCGGTGAAGAGGGCGATCAGCCCCAGCGCGCCGTACGGGGTGCTGGCGCCGCTGTGCGGCACGAGCTGCAGCGCGATCCCGAAGCCCACGGCCCAGACGATGAACAGGAACGTGAAGAGGAACTTCGCGTTCGGGTTCGTGACCTTGCGAACCCATCCGGCGCCGCCCTCGGACGAGAGCGCGGCCTTGAGGATGATCCCGATCATCAGGGTGACGACGAGCGGTGCTGATGCCGAACGGGATGGGCTGCTGGAAGGCGACGAGGAACAGCTGCATCGTGCCGGGATGCTAGCAGATGACCGGCCGCCCACGACGGCCTCCCCGGCCCGTCACGACTACGATGGCGACGTGACCCCCTTCGATCGCCTCGGCCGTTTCGTCGTGCGCCGCGCTCGCCTCGTCATCGGGGCGTGGGCCGTGCTGATCGCCGTGGCGCTGCCGCTCGCGCCGCAGGCGCCGGGCGCGCTCAGCGCCGGTGGCTTCATCAGCGACGATCTCGAGTCCGCTCGAGCGAAGGCCATCCTCGAGGCCGAGCTCGGGACGCCGCCGTCGGCGCTCGTCGTCGTCTTCTCGAGCCCGGAGCTCGAGGCGGGCACGCCGCCCTTCGAGCTGGCCGCCGCGGCGGCGATGCGCGACATCCCCAAGGCGCAGCACGTGGCGGGCGTCGTCTCGCACCTGCTCCAGCCGCGCCAGGTGTCGGCCGATCGCCACACCGCCTACGACATCGTCCTGCTCGACCTTCCACCGGACGACTCCCCGAAGGCGCTGCCGATCCTGCGATCGACCCTCCGCGACGGCGCCGAACCTGACCGTCGAGCTGGCCGGCGGTCCGGCCTTCTACGGCGACGTCCAGACGGTCAGCGAGCACGACCTCCAGCGCAGCGAGCTCATCTCGCTGCCCCTGGCCGCGCTCGCGCTCCTGCTGGTCTTCGGGTCGCTGGTGGCGGCGGGCGTCCCGCTCGTGGTCGGCGGGGCGAGCGTCCTCGTCGCGCTGGCGGGCGTCTTCCTGATCGCGTCGGTGATGCCGATGAGCATCTTCGTGCTCAACCTCGCCACGCTCCTGGGCCTGGGCCTCGGCGTGGACTACTCCCTGCTCATGACCAGCCGCTACCGCGAGGAGCTGGCCAAGCGTCCCTCGGCGACCGAAGCGGACGTCGCCGACGCCGTCCGGATGACCGTCGCGACCGCCGGCCGGGCCGTGTTCTTCAGCGGGCTGACCGTCCTGCTGGGGCTGCTCGGGCCTCGTGCTCTTCGATTTCATGATCCTGCGCAGCGTCGGGATCGCCGGGGCGCTCGTCGTCGGGCTGGCGGTCGTCGCGGCGCTCACCCTGCTGCCGGCCGTGCTCACGGTGATCGGCCCGCGTCTCGACCGGTTCGCGGTGCGTCGCGTCTCGACGTCGTCCGAAGGTGACGGCTCGTGGGATCGCCTGGCGCGCTCGGTCATGCGCCGGCCGATCGCGGTCCTCATCCCGACGCTCGCCCTGCTGCTCCTGCTGGGCGCCCCGTTCCTGCACGTCCGGTTCAACGCCCCGGACGCGAGCATCCTGCCGCCGGGCGTCCCGTCACGGGCCGCGTTCGATCGCCTCCAGGCGGAGTTCGGGGAGGGCGCGTTCGCGCCGATCACCGTGGCCATCCGGACCGACGGCGACGCGACGCGCCCCGACAACGTCGCCCGGCTGTACGAGTACTCGCGCCGGATCGCGGCGGACCCACGCGTGCGCCGGATCGACAGCCTCGTCGATGTCGAGCCACGGCTGACCCTCGAGCAGTACCAGCTCCTCTACAACGACCCGAACGGCCCGCGCGATCGGTTCATCGCCACGGTCCTGGCGGCGTCGACCCGGGGCGACCTGACCGCGTTCACGCTCACCACGCCGTACGGCCCCAACCGCGCCGAGGGGCGCGCGCTCGTCGCCGACCTGCGCGACCCGAACAGCGCGATCGCGCCGCCGCCGGGCTTCACGATCCTCGTCGGCGGCGGCGCCGCGGATGTCGCGGACGTCGTCGATGGCGTCGCCGCCGATTTCCCGCGGACCGCCCTGTTCATCATCGTGACGACGTACCTCGTGCTCTTCGCCCTGCTGCGCTCGGTCGTGCTGCCGGCCAAGGCGCTGGTCATGAACACGCTGTCGATCATCGCGAGCTTCGGTGCCCTCGTCTGGATCTTCCAGGACGGGAACCTGTCGGCGCTCCTCGGCTTCGCGCCGCTCGGGTTCGTGGAGACGACCCAGCCGGTGATCCTGTTCTGCGTCCTGTTCGGGCTCTCGATGGATTACGAGGTCTTCCTGCTCACGCGCATGAAGGAGGTCTGGGACGCGACCGGCGACAACACGGAGGCGGTCGCCCGCGGCCTGGAGCGCAGCGGGCGGATCGTCACCTCGGCGGCGCTCATCGTCGTGGTCGTGGCGGCGTCGTTCGTGTTCGCCGACATCGTGCTGATCAAGGCACTGGGCCTGGGCGTCGCGATCGCCGTGGCCCTGGACGCGACCGTCGTGCGCGCGCTGCTGGTGCCCGCGACGATGCGGCTGCTCGGGAAATGGAACTGGTGGATGCCGGCGTGGCTGGATCGGCTCGTGGGCGGGCGGCTGCCCACGACGGAGGCCGACGCCGAAGCCGCGGCCGTCCGATGAGGCACTCGTTGCGGCGGGGCGCCGGTCCCGCCCTGGCAGCCCTTCTGGTGGTCGGCGCCGTCACCGCCGGATGTACCGCCGGACGACCGATCCTGGCCAACGCGACGGCGCCCCTCCCCTCGCTGGCGCCGCCGACGGACCCGCCTGTCCGCGCCCCCGATCCGATCCCGGTGGTCCTCCCGCGCGACGACGGCCCGCACGACCGCCTGTCCGAGTGGTGGTACTACACGGGCCACCTCGACGGCACGGCCGACGATGGCGCGAAGCGCAAGCTCGGCTTCGAATACGTCATCTTCCGGGCCGAGCGCGGCGGCTTCCCGACGGCCTGGGCCTCGCACCTGGCCATCACCGACGAGACCGGCGACCGGTTCCTGTACGGGCAGCGCCTCGAGGTCGGTGCGCAGGTCGATCGATCGCCCCTGGCGGCCGACGGAACGCCGACCGGCTTCGACCTGTCCGTGTCCGGCGTCGATCCCACCGATCCGGCGACCTTCGATCGGCCCGCGTGGACGATGAACGGCTCCGACGGCACCGACCGGCTCAGCGCGACCCTCGCGCCCCTTGAAGCGGCCGCGGCCGGGAGCCCGGACGGTCTGGCGCTCAACCTGGATCTCGAGGCGACCAAGCCGGCGGCGCTGCACGACCGCGACGGCTGGATCGACTTCGGTCCGGCCGGCAGCTCGTACTACTACTCCCGGACCGCGATGGACGCCCGCGGCTCGGTCACGCTCGACGGGGAGGAGCTGGCGGTCACCGGCGAGGCCTGGTTCGACCACCAGTGGGGCGACTTCATCAGCGTGGGCGGTGGTGGCTGGGACTGGTTCGCGGTCAACCTCGACGACGGCACGGACCTGACGATGTCGCTCGTTCGCGACGCGGACGGGTCCTATCCCCTGATCTACGGGACGATCGTCGATCCGGACGGCCGCACCCGTCACCTTGGGCGCGACGACTTCAGCGTCGAGGTCACCGATCGATGGACGAGCCCGGAGACCGGCGCCGACTACCCGGCCGGCTGGACGATCTCGATCCCGAGCGCCGACGACCTGCGCATCGACCTCCGCCCGACGGTCGCGGCGCAGGAGCTCGACACGCGCCGGACCACGGGCGTGGTGTATTGGGAGGGCTCACAGGTCGTCCGCGGCACGCGCGCGGGGACGCCGATCGGCGGCGAAGCGTATGTGGAGCTGACCGGCTACGCGCCGAGCCGGTCCGAGGCGCCGTAGCGGCCCGCCGCGCCAGGGTTACGGCGCGGTCAGGGGTGGCAGCGTGAGGTCGGCGGAGGCCGCCAGGGTGCGCGAGGCGGCGTCGATGGCGTCGAGACCGCGGACCACCCGGAGCATCTCCTCGGCAGCGGCCACGTAGGCGCGGCTGCTCGACAGCGACGAGGAGAGGCCCTCATCGGCCGTCCTGGCGATGGCGGCGTAGAACGCGACGAAGTCCGCCGACACGGACTCGGCCTGATCCCATCCGCCGACGGTCGGGGCGAGCCGCTGGCCGACCGTCGCGGTCGAGGCCATGGCACGGAGGATGGGCGCGATCTCGGAGCTCGAAGGCTTCGCGGCCGCGAGCGCCGTGGAGAGACGCGCCGCGTCGGTGACGACGCGCTGGTTGATGAGCGGTCGTCTGGCGCAGGGCCGACAGGGCGCTGCTGGGGATGCCCGGGTCGACCACGGGCGGCGGAGGCGCGACGGCGATCGGCGCCTGGCTCGGCGTGACGACCGGCGGGGCAGGCTGGATGGCGGCCTGGGCCGGCTGCGCATTGAGCATGGTCATGAGCGCGACAAGTCCCGCGCCGAGAGCGAAGCCGGCGAAACCGCCGACGCCGACGAAGACCACGGCACGCGAGGCCTTCACGCCCGCGATGAGCCGCGTCGCACATCCAGGGCAGCGGCGGGTCCCCGTACCGAGCGGCCTCGAACAGGCCGGGCACGCGAAGATGTTCGCGTCCAGCTCGCCGATCGGCAGGGACGACGCCGTGGGCGTGCCGCGTCCGCGACGGCCGAACCGTCCGACTTTCTGGCTTCCGATCTCGAGCGTCATGGGTCTCCCCCGTGACCTGGCAGCGGGCCGGTCCCGTGGCGGTGAGTCTGGGCCGGTCGCGGCCGATCACACAGCCGGACGAAGGTCCGGTGGCCGAGGGGTACCGCGTCCGGCCGGCCGCCCCGACTGGACACGCCGTATTGATACTGAGTATCATCACGGCGTGGACACCACCGGCTCCCCGATCGACGCGGCCCTCGGCCAGGCCGGCTATCGAGCGACCGCGGCCCGACGGGCCGTCGTCGACCTGATCACCCGTCGCGACGGCCACTTCACCGCGGCCGACCTGGTCGACGACGCGCAGCGCCGCGGCCTGCGAATCGGGCGAGCCACGATCTTCCGGACGCTCGACGTCCTCACCGAGCTGCGGGCGGTCGAGCGACTCGACCTGCCGACCGGTGATCACGCCTACGTGGCGTGCGAGCCGGCGCACCACCACCACGTGGTCTGTTCGCGTTGCGGTCGCAGCAGCGACGCCGACGATGCCGGCTTGCGCGCCGTCGTGCGCGACATCGAACGCCAGACCGGCTATCGGATCGACGAGCACCGGCTCGAGCTGTTCGGCCAGTGCCCGGATTGCCTCGCCCGAGGATCCGCCTGATGCCCCTCGCCCTGGTCGTGTCCTTCGGCGCCTTCGCGTCCGCCCTCCTCGGCGGCTGGCTGGCGATTCGGGCCGTCCGCTACGTCGGGGTGATCATCGCGGTCGGTGCCGGGATCCGGATCGGCGCGGCCTTCTTCGACCTGATCCCCGAGGCCATCGAGCACCTCGGGTCCATCGACCTGGCGATGCTCGTGACCACCGTCGGGTTCCTGGCCTTCTACGCCCTCGACAAGGTCACCTCGCTGCACGTCGGGCACGAGACCGCATCGGAGCTCGACCACGAGGCGACCAGCCACCAGCACATCGGCATCCTGGGGGCGAGCGGGATGGCGATCCACAGCTTCCTGGACGGTGTCGTCCTCGCGGCGGCGCTTACTGTCGGGGGCGGGCTCGGGACGATCATCGCCGTGGTCGTGATCGTCCACCGGTTCAGTGACGGCATCGGCGTGGTCAGCTTCATCCTGGCGAGCCGGATGCCCTCGAGCACGGCGTATCGCTGGGTGCTGCTCGTGGCCACGGCCCCGGTCCTGGGCGTGCTCCTCGGGAGCCTCGTGACGATCCCCGAAGAGATGCTCGGCGCGATCCTCGGGTTCTTCGCCGGCTTCTTCCTGTACGTCGGCGCGGCGGAGCTCCTGCCCGAGGCGCACCGGCGGGACAGCTCCCGCGTCGTGGTCGCCGCGACCCTTGGCGGGGCGCTGGCGATCTACCTGTTCTCGGTCTGGGTCGGGGCCATCGGCGTCGAGGTCCACTGACCGCTCGCTCAGCCGGCGAGCGCCGCCTCGAGCTCACGAGCGGTCGGCATCCCCTCGCGCGCGCCCGGGCGCGTGACCGCAAGGGACGCCGCGACGACCGCCCGACGCGCCGCCTCCGTCACGGGCAGGCCGGCCGCCAGCCCGGCCGCGATCGAGCCATTGAGCGTGTCCCCGGCGCCGACCGTGTCGACGACGGCGACCTCCGCGGCCGGGATCGACCGTCGACCCCTCCTGACCGACGAGCACCGCCCCGCGACTTCCGAGGGTGATCAGGACGTGGCCGCCACCCGCGATCCGGGCGAGGAGCTCGCGACCGAGCGTGTCGGGATCGTCCTGGGGTCCCGCGAGCTGGGCGGCCTCCCCCTGGTTGGGCGTAAGGACGTCGCTGAGCGCCAGCGTCTCGGAGCCCACGCCCGTGGCCGGCGCGGGGTTGAAGACCGTGATCGCACCGGCCGCCCTGGCGATTCGGAGGGCCTCGGTCGCTGTGGCCGTCGGGATCTCGTGCCCCACGAGCACGACGTCGCCGGCCCTCGGACGCGAGTCGCTCGAGCGACTCGCGGACGTGCCCGGGCTCGAGGGCGGTGTTGGCGCCGCCCGCGACCGCGATGCAGTTCTCGCCCCGGGAATCGACGAGGATCAGCGCGACGCCGGTGGCTTGATCGGGGAGCGTCCGTAGCTCGGTCACGTCCACGCCCTCGGCTTCGAGGGCCGCCCGTGCCGCCGTCCCATGGTCGTCAGCCCCGACCGCCCCGACGAACCACGTCGCGGCACCGAGCCGCGCCGCCGCCACGGCCTGGTTCCCGCCCTTGCCGCCGTGATGCTGGGCGAACCGACCGCCGGTCACCGTCTCCCCGGGTGCCGGCAGGTGGTCGACCGTCGCGACGAGGTCCACGTTGACCGAGCCGACGACGATCACCCTCCCGGTCATCGCTACGAGCCCGTGATGTACTCGCCGCCGTCCACGCTGATGATGTCGCCGTTGATGAACTCGGTGCCGTCGCCGGACAGCGCCAGGATCGCGTTCGCGACGTCCTGTGGCGTCGTCATCCGGCCGGTCGGATTCCGCTTCATGGTGATGTCGATCATCGTCTGCGACTCGGGGATCTTGAGGAGCGCCGGGGTCACCGTCACGCCGGCGCGGATGCAGTTCGCCGTCGCGCCGGTGTTGTTGCGAGCCAGCTCCATGGCCAGCTGGCGGATGTGCGACTCGAGCGCCGCTTTGGCCGACGAAACGACGCCGTAGGAGGGCACGACCCGGGTCGAGCCCTCCGAGGTCATGGCGTAGATCTTGGAACCCTGCCCGAGGAAGCCGCCCCGCCACAGGTCCTGGACCCAGTAGACGAGGCTGTTGGCCATCACGTCCTGGGTCATCTCCATCTTCTTGCGGTCAACGCCGCCCTTGGGGTCCTCGGTGAGGAACGGCACGAGCGAGCCGAAGGCCAGGGAGTGCATGACGACCCGCACGTACGGCTCGCGGCCATCCGCCCGGGACCGATCGAACCGCTCGCGCAGGGTCGCCAGGGCCGCGGCGCGCTTCTCGTCATCGGCGGCGTTCATGTTGATGAAGAGCGCCTCCGAGCCGGCCGCCTCGATGGCGCCCTTGACCTCCTCGACGTGGGCCAGCGCCGCGCGGAAGTCGAGGTGGATCCCGGCGATCTTGTAGCCGGCCTTCGCGAGCGTGATCGATGTCGCCTCGCCCATGCCGGATGAGGCGCCAAGGATCAGCGCCCAGCGTTCACGATCGTCGGTCATGGTCGGGTGAGCCCTCCTGCGTGGGTGCGGTCAGCGGTTCGCACCGTCGAGCGGGCCGAGTCTAGCAGCGGGCGACCGGCCGACTGCCTGCGTTCGCGTGCAGTCCTGCACGTGCGGGCGACCCGCTCTCCACGCGCGGGCGACCGCGCCTACGACCGCCCTAGACGACCCCCTGCGCGCGCAGGCGCCGGACCTCGTCGCCATCGATGCCGAGCTCCGCGAGGACCTCGTCCGTGTGCTCGCCGAGGAGCGGCGGGGCCGTCCGGACGGTCCCCGGGGTCGCGGCGAACTCGATAGGGATGCCGGCCTGGCGCAGCACGCCGAAGGCGGGGTGCTCGACCTCGACGAGCATGGATCGGGCCGTCGCCTCGGGCGACTGGAACGCCGTGAGGACGTCGGTGATCGGGGCGCAGGGGATGTCGGCAGCGGTCAGGGCCGCGAGCCACGCCTCGGAGGACCGAGCCACGAGACGTTCCGCGATCAGCGGCCGCAAGATCGGCGCGGGCGGTGACGCGGTCGCCATTCGTGGCGAACCGCGGGTCGTCGGCGAGCTCCGGCGCCCCGATCGCGGCGCAGAAGCGCGGCCACTGCCGCTCGGACCCGACCGCGACGACGATCTCTCCGTCGCTCGTGGCGAAGGTCTCGTACGGGACGATGTTCGGATGGGCGTTGCCCCGGCGACCCGGCGACGGACCCGGTGACGAAGGCGTTCTGCGCCTGGTTGACCAGCACGGCCAGCGTGGACGCCAGCAGGGAGACGTCGATCGCGCTGGCCGCGCACCGGACCGTCGGAGCGGCGAGCCAGGAGCCCGGCCAGGATCCCGACGGTGGCGAAGAGCCCGGCGACGATGTCGCTGATCGCGACCCCGACCTTGGTCGGGTGGCCGCCGTCGGCGTCGGCGTCCCCGGTGATGGACATCAGCCCGCCGACCGCCTGGATCACGAAGTCGTATCCGGGGCGTTCCGCGGCGGGGCCGTCGGGTCCGTATCCGCTGATGGCGAGGTGGACGAGGTCGGGGTTGAGGTCGCGCAGCGTCTCCTCGTCGAATCCGAGTCTTGCCAGCGATCCCGGCCGGAGGTTCTCGACGAGGACGTCCGCGTCAGCGAGCAGGCGGCGCAGGATGTCGGCGCCGGCCCCCTGCCGGATATCCAGCCGCACCGACCGCTTGTTTCGGTTGACGGCGAGGTAGTAGGCGGCGGTCCGCGTTCCGGCCGCTTCGTCCCCGACCCACGGCGGTCCCCAGCCGCGGGTCGCGTCGCCCTCGGGCGGCTCGACCTTGACCACGTCCGCCCCGAGGTCGGCCAGGAGCATCGTCGCGTACGGCCCGGCGAGCACCGTCGAGAGATCGATGACGCGGAGCCCGGCGAGCGGGCCGGTCGGGGGTGGCGACGCCTGGGGCATGGCGCCGATGGTAGCGCCGGGTCGGACGGTCAGATGGATGCCCGGAGCCTTCGAGGAAGGGCTAGCCGGCCTGGCCCTCGGCGAGGGGCCCCTCGCAGCTCCGGCCGAACGGATCGCGGACCTCGATCACGCCATCCCGGGCCGGCGTGATCCAGTCGATGTGGTCGCGGTTGACGACGATCGCGCCGACGTGGTGACGGTGATGGGTGGAGCCGTCGTCGTACTCGATCCAGGCGTCGGTCAGGGGCACCATCGGCTCGCGGCTGCGGATGGAGACCAGGGGCGGCGATCCGGGCAGCGCGTGGAGGTAGCCGCGGACCTGATACGGGCCCAGCTGCATCGCCAGCGGATGCTGCAGCGTCCGGCGGCGACGGCCGGCTTCGCCACGTGGACCCGCCGCGTGGACGAACAGGATCTCGTCGCGGTTGACCTGGACCTCCTTCGCCTCGAGGGCACCGGCGTCTCGAAGCCGCTGGACCATCACGTCCACGAGCTGGACCTCGTCGTGCTGGTTGAGCAGGTCGGTCATGCGATCGGCGGACAGTCGAACGCGACCCGACAGCACGCAATCCTCGGCGTAGGCAACGAAGTCGACCATCGGGTGGCGCAAACGAGCGGAGTCCAGCGAAACGACGGGATCGGCTGGATCCGATCCAGGTCGCTGGAAGGCGAAGAGCAGTCGTCGGCCGGCGTCGTGGATCATGTTGCCCATGGTGGGTCCGTCGAGCTGCGGAGCGAGTCACCCGGAGGTCCCGCTCGCCGGCTGGCGTTGTGACGTCGCACCGTTGCGCGCGCGCAAGTCCTGCCCGGGCATAGCCCGAATGGGTGTGCATCCTGTCGACACGACCGCTTCCGCCGGAGTCGCGCTAGCATCGCTCCATGACCGACCGAGCCGCCGCCGCACCCCACGTTCCGACCCTGATGACCGTCCATGCCCATCCCGACGACGAGACGATCGGGACCGGCGGGACGATGGCCAAGGCCGTGGCGGAAGGCAAGCGCGTGGTCCTGGTGACGTGCACCCGCGGCGAGATGGGCGAGATCGTCGTCCCCGACCTCGACACGCCGGACAACCATCGCCGTCTGGGGGAGCTCCGCGCCGTCGAGCTGGAACGCGCGATGGGCCACCTCGGCGTCACCGAGTGGCAGAACCTCGGCTACCACGACTCCGACATGATGGGGCGACCCGGGAACCACGATCCGCGGTCGTTCTGGCAGGCCGATCTCGACGAGGCCGCCCGTCGTCTCGTCTGGTTCATCCGTCGCTACCAGCCCGACGTCGTCACGACCTACAACGACTTCGGCGGCTACGGTCACCCCGACCACATCCGGACCCACGACGTTGCGGTCCGCGCCTTCCCCGAGCCGGTGACGCGGCGTGGTACCCGGAACAGCTCGCTCCCGAGCACGGCGGCACGGGCCCGGCCGCGGAGGAGGGTGGCCTCGCTCCGTGGACGCCAGCGAAGCTGTACGAGCAGGCGATCCCGGAATCGACACGCACCGCGATGCGCGAGCGGCTCGAGGAGCTCGGCAAGCCCAGCTTCTGGTCACCGCCCGAGGACGCGACCCCGGAGCAGCTCGCCGAGTTCGAGGCCTACATGCAGAAGATGCTCGTGCCCGATGCATCGATCACGACGTGGATCGACATCTCGGGCGATCCGCTCGAGCGCAAGTGGGCGGCGATCCAGGAGCACGTGACCCAGATCGCGGCCGATTCGTCGTTCATGCTCTTCGGACTCGACGGCTGGCGCGAGGCCTGGGCCAAGGAGGCCTACATCCTGCGGGAGTCGAGCGTCGAGACCGACCGGCCCGAGAGCGACCTGTTCGCCGGCCTCGCCTGAGGGTCCCCGGCGGGCGATCGGCCGGACACGCGGCGCGTCAACCTACCAGGGCAGGATCCCCTTCGACGCGTCGTAGATCTGGCCCATCACGACGCGGCCGTCACCGGCCGGGTCGAGGAAGTTGGGCTGGGCCTTGTCCAGGATGATGTGCGGCCGCATCCGGGCCTGCATGAGGTCCTTGCCATGGAAGGTGAGCTCGAGCGTGATGCCCTCCATGGTCGGCTCCGACCACGTCTGGTCGAAGATGAAGTTGCCGAGGGCATACCAGATGGGCTTGCCCTCGTAGACCTCCATGGCCGCGGCGTAATGCGCGTGGTTGCCGATGATCATGTCGGCACCGGCGTCGATGATGTCGCGGGCGAGCTTCTGCTGCGCCGAGAACGGCGTGCGGCGGTACTCCGTGCCCCAGTGCGGGAAGACGATGACGATGTCGGCGCCGCCCTTGCGCGCTCGCTTGATGTCGTTCCGCGCCCGGCTCAGCGTGAGCCTCGAACTGCCGGCGTCGCTCTCGCCGGCCGAGTAGTACGAGGCGATCGCGTCGTACCCGAGCACGGCGACCTTCACACCGCCCGCCTCCAGGATCGCCGGCTTGCGCGCTGCCGCGGAGTCCTTGCCCGCGCCCGAGTAGGCCAGGCCGCGCTCCTCGAGGTTGTCGATCGTCTGCAGGATCCCGGCGTCGCCGGCGTCGCCGATGTGATTGTTGGCGAGCGAGACGTAGTCGATGCCGGCGTTCACCAGGCCGTCGATGATCCCGGGGTCGGCCGAGAAGACCGTCCCGCTCGTGTGCCAGCGGACGCGGTTCGGGGCCGGGTTCTCGAAGTTGGCGATGGCGATGTCCGCGCCCTTGATCAGCTCCCGCATCGCCCCGCCGTTGCCGGTCCGCCTGGTGACGGGCTGTTCCCAACCGAACCCCGAGCAACAGGTGTGGCCGGTGATCTCGGCCGTCCCGCCGTCGAACGGGAAGTCGACGCCCTTGCCCTTGATCCGGACCGTCTGGTACACGCCGCGGTCCAGGAGGATGTCGCCGCCGGCGAACATCGTCCACGTCTCGCGCCGGATCGAAGGCCGCGTCGGCGGCAGCCGCCGGGAGCTGGGCATGCAGCCGCCACTCCTCCGCGGTGGTGACGCGGTCCACGCCGAACAGCGTCCGGCCACCCCAGGCCAGCGCCCGGACGGCCGGCGTCACCGCGTCGGCGCGCAGGAAGGCCAGGCGCTTGCGGTGCTTCGCGAGGTCCTTGGCGAGCGCGGCCGCGTCGGGGACGAGGACCAGGCGATCGGCGTCGGCCGGGCGGCTCGCATCGACGGCCGTGAGGATCGCGTCCGCTTCCCCTTCGACGAGGACGAGCGCCTCGTAGCGCGTGCTCGTGCCGGCGAGGACGTCGGCCACTTCGGCGCGTGTGGTGTTGGTCGCGATGGCCCGGAATTGCGTGACCGGCACGACCGCGACCTCGGCCAGCGGGGCCGTCGTCGGGGCCGGCGTCGCGGCCGGGCGTGGGTTCGGGTGTCGCGCCCGGATCCGCGGACGCGCGGCGCCTCCGAGCTCGCCGCGAGGCGTGCCGCTCGCGCCCGCTGACGGGCTCGGTCCGGCGGCGATCCCGGACGGTGCCGGACTCGCCTCGCCGAACCCCAGCATCCCGCCGCTCATCGGCAGGGCGATCGCCAGCGCGATGCAGGCCCAGGACCACGAGCAGGGGAAGCCGTTTCATCGCGGCGGATTGTGACAGAGGACGGCCGGGGGCCTGCTCGGCGCCGCCCGGGACGGGCCGTGGCGGGAGGCACGACCGGCCGCGGCGGGCAGAAGAACGCCCCGTCCGGGCGGGCGGACGGGGCGTAGGGAAATGCGGGAGATGGCGGACCCGACCGGATTCGAACCGGCGATCTCCAGCGTGACAGGCTGGCATGTTGGGCCGCTACACCACGGGTCCAGTTGCGGCGAGGCCGGACTATAGCAGAGGCGACCGGCCTTGTCCGACCTCCCGCCTATACTCCCCGACGATGCCGGAACGACCCATCGACCTCCGAAGTGACACGGTCTCGCGACCCACCGACGCCATGCGCAAGGCGATGGCCGAGGCCGAGGTCGGCGACGACGTGTTCGGCGACGACCCGACCGTCATCGCCCTCGAGGAACGCGCCGCGGAGCTCCTCGGCAAGGAGGCCGGGCTGTTCGTCGCGAGCGGCACGATGGGCAATCTCACGGCGATGATGGCCCACCTCGGGCGCGGCCAGGAGGTGATCGCCGGGGCGCAGCATCACCTCGTCATCGACGAGGCCGCCGGGCACGCGGTCATCGTCGGCGCGAGCGCCCGGAGCCTCGAGGACCGGCCCGATGGCACCCTCGATCCGGCCGCCATCGACGCCGCGTTCCGCGACCCGACCGACCCCCACGAGCCCCTGTCCGGCCTCATCACGCTCGAGAACACCCACGCCCACTCGATGGCCCAGCCGCTGACGCCGGCCTACACCCGCGAGGTCGCCGCGATCGCGCGCCGCCACGGCGTTCCGCTGCACATCGATGGCGCCCGCTTCTGGAACTCGGTCGTGGCCCAGCGCCCGGCCGGCGTCACGGCACGGGACCTCGCCGATCCCGCGGACACGGTGACCTTCTGCCTGTCGAAGGGGCTCGGCTGCCCGGTCGGGTCCGTCCTCGTCGGCACGACCGAGGTCATCGGTCGCGCGCGCCGCGCGCGCAAGCTCGTCGGCGGCGGGATGCGCCAGGTCGGCGTGCTTGCGGCGGCCGGCCTCGTCGCGCTGGCCGATGGTCCGGCCGGCATGATCGACCGGCTGGCGGACGACCACGCCAACGCCCGGCGACTGGCCGAGGCCCTGTCGGACATGGACGGCATCGCGAGTCCGGGCGGCACGGCCCAGCCGGCGTCCGGTCGTCTCGATCCCGGTCGCGTGGCGACGAACTTCGTCCTGTTCAAGGTCGACCGCGACCGCGCGGCCTTCCTCGACGCGCTCCGTGCGCGGAACGTGCTGATGGTGGAATATGCCCACGGTCAGGTCCGGGCGGTCACCCATCACGACATCTCGACGGACGACATCGAGACGGCCATCCGAGCCACCCGCGAGGCCCTGACCGAGACCGAGCCGACGACGGCGTCGCGTCACCGACCGACCGTCGCCACGGCCTGATCCGCGGGCCGGCCCGTCCCGCCGGCCGCGAACGCCGCACCTCCCAGGAGCCTTCATTGACCGACTCGACACTCGCGCCCGACCTGCCGCGCCCTGCCCACGCCCGCGACCGCGGGCCGCGCGACGACACGTTCTACGACCTCGTCGAGGCGCGCCTGCGCCGGCTGGTCCGCGACAACCCGATCCTGGGGACCGCCCTGGGGCTGCACGCACTCGACGACGAGCTCGGCGACGGCGGACGTGAGGCGGTGCTCGCCGAGCTCGAGGCCGATCGGCGCCACCTGGCGCAGGTCGAGGCCCTCGATCCAGCCGACCTGTCGGCGACCGCCCGCTTCGAGCGCGACCTGGAGCTGCACAACGTCCGCCGAGCCATCTTCGACGCGGACGTGCTGCGCATCTGGGAGCGCCGGTCGCTCGCCCTGGACACGATCGGCGACGGGCTGTTCCTCCTGTTCGCCCGCGACCATGCCCCCCTCGCCGAGCGGCTGGCGGCGATCGCCGGGCGACTCGAGGCCATCCCCGAGTACCTCGACCAGTCGCGTTCCCGCGCGGTCGAGCCGCAGGTCCGGATGTGGCAGCGGGTCGAGATCGAGACCGCCGCCGAGATCCCCACCTTCCTCGATGAGATCGTCGCGGCCGCGGACGGAGCCGTCGACGGGCCGGAGCGACGGCGCCTCGGCCGGGCCGCGGACGCCGCCAAGGTCGCCGTCGAGCTCTACGCGACCTGGCTCGAGGGAACGCTCGCGGACGGGACCGACGACTGGCCGATCGGACGCGAGCGGCACGACGCGCTCGTGGCCCACCGGGCCTTCGACGGCCTCGACGCGGACGAGATCC
This sequence comes from uncultured Chloroflexia bacterium, assembly GCA_963850555.1. Classification (GTDB taxonomy): domain Bacteria; phylum Chloroflexota; class Limnocylindria; order Limnocylindrales; family CSP1-4; genus SPCO01. The sequence continues at coordinate 88,769 of CAWKLT010000017.1, forward strand.
TGGAGCTCGGCTGGCAGAAGCTGGCGGAGGGGAAGGCCGCCCGAATCGCCGCCGCCCGGGAGGTCGACCCGGACGCCTCGGAGGCGGAGGTCGTCGATCGCGTCAAGTCGGACCAGCCCGCCGACTTCACGGCCGCCCTGACCGCGTACGCGACCGCGATGCATCGAGCGCGCGCCCACCTGATCGAGCGCGACCTCGTCACCGTTCCGGCCGACGAGCGCATCGACGTCATCGAGACGCCGGAGTACCTGCGCAACGTCATCCCGTTCGCCGCCTACTTCGAGCCCGCGACGTTCGACCGCGACCCCAAGGGCATCTACATCGTCACGCCGTCGGTGGGCGGCGACCCGAACGCGATGCGGGAGCACAACTTCGCCTCGATCAGCAACACCAGCATCCACGAGGCGTATCCCGGCCACCACCTGCAGCTGGACACGGCTCGGCGTCATCCATCGCTCACTCGCCTGCTGGCCGACGCGCCCGAATTCACCGAGGGCTGGGGGATGTACTCGGAGCTGATGATGCGCGAGCACGGCTTCGACGACGACCCGCGCTTCCGGGTCGTCATGCATACCGACGCGATCTGGCGGGCGTGCCGGATCATCCTGGACGTGCGGATGCACCGCGGCGAGGTCACGCTCGATGAAGCGGTCGACTTCATCGTCGAGCACACGAGCTTCGAGCGAGCGAACGCGGCCGCCGAGGCCCGCTGGTACACCTACCGCCCGACGTATCCGCTGTCGTACCTGCTCGGTCGCACGCTGCTGCTCAAGCTCCGTGCCGACGAGCAGGCGCGGCTCGGCGACGCGTTCTCGCTCAAGGGCTTCCACGACACGCTGCTGCGGAACGGCTCGCTGCCGATCAGCTTCCATCGACGCCTGCTGGCCGGCGAAGGCGTCTAGCCGCGTGCTCGTCATCCCCTCGATCGACCTCGAGAACGGCCGCTCGCGCGTCGTCTATTGGCCGGGCGCTTCCGAGGGGACCGGCGCGCCGACGGATCGGCCGGAACGGATCGTCGAGCGGCTCGTCGCCGAGGGTGCGCGGCTCATCCACCTGATCGATTTCGAGGGCGCGCGGGCCGGCAAGCCGGTCAGCCTGGAAGCGGTCGGCGCCGTCGCGTCGCGGAGCGCCGTGCCCCTGCAACTCGCGGGCGGCCTCGATTCCGCCGAGGCGATCCAGCTCGCGTTCGCGGCCGGCGCGACCCGGGTCGTGCTGACCACGGCCATCGCCGACCGGCCCGACGAGCTCCGGGCCTGCCTCGCGGTCGCCGGTGGACTGGCTCGCGGTCGGCCTCGATCCGCGGCCGGAGCGGCTGGCCGCCTTCCCGTGGCGGCGGTCGCCCGCACCGACGATCGCGGAGCTCGTCGAGGAGCTCATCGGCGCCGGCGTCGGGCGCCTGGTGCTCGCTCACGGCGGGACGGCGCCGGACCTCGAGCGGGTGGGTTCGCTCGTTCGGTCGTACGATGCCGAGATCCTGGTAGCCGGTGGGGTGCGCGACCTCGACGCCATCCGCCGACTGCGCGACACCGGTGCCGCCGGCGTCATCCTCGGAGAGGCGATCCTCTCCGGGGCCATCGACCTTCCCGCAGCCCTGGAGGCCGCCGCATGATCCCTCGCTCCATCCGCCGCCTGGCCACGCTCGCCGCGTCTGGCCGTCGTCGTGGCCTGCGGCCCCGCCGCCGGCGTCCGTCCGCCGTCGCCGCAGCGCGCCGTCGGCCGCCGTCGGGCGCCAGCGCCGCCGCGGCCGCGACTGCCCGACGGCGCAGCCGGCGCCGCTGCCCGCGGGCGAGACCCGCGACGGTCACGATCGAGACCGCCCAGGGCGCCATCGTCGATCGACGTCGAGGCGGACCTCTCGCCGATCGCGGCCGGCAACTTCGTCGCGCTGGCCGAGTGCGGCTTCTACGACGGCGTCGTCTTCCACCGGCTGCGTGCCGGGCTTCGTGATCCAGGGCGGCGACCCCGACCGGCACGGGGACGGGCGGCCCGGGCTACACCATCACGGACGAGCCCGTCACGGCGACATACGGCCGCGGGACGGTCGCGATGGCGCGGACGCCCGCGCCGGACTCGGTCGGGTCGCAGTTCTTCATCGTCCTCGACGACGCGGCACGGCGAGCTCCTGACGTCCGCCAACACGTACCAGATCATCGGCGAGGTGACCGAGCGGGATGGAGGTCGTCGATGCGATCGCCGCGATGCCCAACGCGGCGACGCCGAACATGCCGCCGACCGAGCCGGTCGCCATGACCGACGTCACCGTCAGCGAACCCCTGATCCACCAGCCGTACCGAAGGAGCACGCCCATGACCCGCGCCACGATCGCCACCGAGATCGGCGACATCGAGATCGAGCTCTACGACGAGAGCGCCCCCAAGGCCGCGAAGAACTTCATCGACCTCGCGAAGAAGGGCTTCTACGACGACGTCATCTTCCACCGCGTCATCCCGGGCTTCGTCATCCAGGGCGGCGACGGCCAGTACGGCAAGAAATCGGCGCTCGAGCGCGGCCGGGTAGGCACCGGCGGCCCCGGCTACAAGTTCGAGGACGAGCCGGTCACCGGGGAGTACCAGCGCGGGTCGCTCGCGATGGCCAACGCCGGTCCCAACACGAACGGCAGCCAGTTCTTCATCTGCACGGCCGACCTGGCCGGGAAGCTGCCGAAGAACTACACGCTCTTCGGGCAGGTCACCCGCGGGCTGGACATCGTGGACAAGATCGTCTCGGCGCCGCGCGACGGCAAGGACCTCCCGAACGACCCCGTCGCGATGACGAAGGTGACCGTCCACGAGGACGCGGCGGCCCAGTAGCCGGAACGACGTAACGAAAGATTAAGGAATTTACACAGTTCTCCTTGCCAAAAAGCCTTGGAAAACGGCCCCTTCCAAGGTAGGATATGGAGGCTGTTAAGGCAGCGCTGCCCCAGCGTCAAGGTCATGGGTAGGTAGGGTCAGGGTAGTCGGTGCAGCCGACGTGATAGATGCCTTTGGCGCGTGGCAGAAGCGTCCGCTTCGGCGGACTCCTTCACCGGGACAGCATCGAAGCGGCTCCTTCGGGAGCCGCTTCGTCGTTTGTCCGGCGCCTTTTCGGCAGCGGCGATCGGCCCGGCCATCGTGCGCCTGGCGGCCACTTCCAGAGTGCCAGGTCGACGGGTCAATCTCGCGCGTTGAATCGTGCTACTTGACAGTAGCCTGTTCTCGGTACAGGATATGTGCTACGGAGCGGTAGCACATATTTCGCTCCGGTACGAAGGAGCACCGAGATGGCTGCCATCACTCGCGGCAACACCCAGGTCCACCCCATCACCATCGCCCTCAGGGCGAGCGTCGTCGGTCTCACCCTCGCCACTGCAGCGATCCACGCGTCGCTCGGCGGCATGCTGTTCATGGCCAACGCAGCGGGCTACACGATCCTCGCCATCGCGATGGTCATCCCCGGTCCCGTCGGGAAGTGGCGATGGCTGATCCGCCTTGCGCTGATCGGCTTCACGGCCGCGACGATCGCCGGCTGGGTCGCCTTCGGCCCGCGCTTCGGGCTCGCCTATCTCGACAAGGCGAT
>CAWKLT010000018.1:0-408547 GCA_963850555.1 uncultured Chloroflexia bacterium
AGCCGGCGGCCGCCTGAGCGACCGCCTGAGGGCCTGATCCAGCGCTTGACGAGGAGCATCGATGCAGGTCGAGGTGAACGGGACACGCCTCTGGTTCGACGTCGACGGTCCCGCGCTCGTCCCGGACGGCGCGGCGATGCGCGAGCGGCCCACGGTCGTGCTCCTGCACGGTGGACCGGGCGGCTACGACCACTCCTATTTCAAGCCCGACTTCGCCCGGCTGACGCGCGTGGCCCAGGTCGTCTACCTGGACCTGCGTGATCACGGCCGATCCGCGCGGCACGACCCGGCCGACTGGACCTTCGAGGTCTGCGCCGACGACGTCCGCGCGTTCTGCGACGCCCTGGGCATCGCCAGGCCGATCGTCTACGGCCACTCGCTGGGCGGCTTCGTCGCGATGCTGTACGGCGCCCGCCATCCCGGCCACGCCGGAGCGCTGGTCCTCCAGTCGACGATGGCCCGGTTCGACCTGGCGCCGGCTCGTCGAGGGCTTCCGCCGTGTCGGGCGGCGACGAGGTGGCCGAGCTCGCCGAGGCGCGACTTCGGTGGCGAGCCGGTGACCGACGAGGAGTGGGCGCGCGTATTCGCCGCCGTTCGGTCCGCGGGTGCCGGACCGCGAGCAGCTGGGTCGCAGGGTCGGGAACCCCGACATCGGGCGAACCCGGGATGGAGCTGCTCCGCGGGTTCGACGTCGTCGACCAGCTGGTCCGCATCGACTGCCCGACGCTGGTCTGCGTCGGCGAGCTCGATCCGGTCACGCCCGTGGACGCCGCGCACGAGATCGTCGACGCGCTGCCCGAAGGCATCGGGCGGCTCGAGGTGATCGAGGGAGCCGGCCACTTCCCGTGGAAGGACGTGCCCGATCGGTACTTCCCGTTGATCGTGGGCTTCGTCGACGACGCTGGGGGCCGGCCTAGCCGAACGACGTCTCCTTGACGACGATCCCGTCACGATCGTAGGTCCGCCACATCCCGACCTGTTTGCCACGCTCGAAGGACCCGGTTCGCATCAGCGAGCCGTCCGTGCGATACCACGACCAGGCCCCATGCATCTCGCCGTCCAGGTAGAAACCTGTGTACTTCAGGCCGCCGTTGGAAAAGCGCACGGTCTCCTCGACCGGCTCGGATGGCGGCGTCATGTAACGGCAATGGGGGTGATCGCGTCAATCTGCGTCCGCGCTTGCATCGGCTCCATGGTCTCACTCTGACGCGGGACGTGACCGCGGTGAGTGGACCGCCGGTGACCATCCGCGTGCAAGACTTGCCGGACGAACGAGGGCACGAGCAATGCGTCGTCTTGGGTTCGTCAACCATGCCCGGCTGGCCGCGCTGGTTGGACTGGTATGCGTGGTGGCGGCCTGCGGGCGGGGTCAGACGCCCGTTCCAGCCGGCGCGCAACTGGTTCACGTTTCGGTCGCCGGGTCAGAGGTCCGCCTGGACCCGGCCACGGCTTCCGCGGGAGATATCTACGTGGTGCTCGACACGCCGGGTTCCAGCATCGGTTTCGCCCAGCAGCAACGTTCGGCGGAGGCAACCCCCGGACCGCTGACTGACGAGGATCTGGACCGCCTCGCGCGCGGCGACACGCAGGGAACGGCCATCGAAGGGTTCGACGACCTCGGATGCTCGCCGGAACAACGGGCCGAGGACCGCGGCCAGATGGGTCCCTGCGGGAACGTCTTCAAGATCGTTCTGACCCCGGGCAAGTACGCGTTCTCGACCGGCAGCATCGAGGGCGAGCCCGGTGACGATGCCAGATCGATGGCGGTCCTCGAGGTGGTTCCGTGAGGAAAGGGGCGGCTCCCTGCAGCGCGCTGCTCGTGGCCGGCACGTTTTGCCCCTGACCTGGCGGGCTACTCTTCGGACGTGACGACGAACCGCAAGATCGCGAAGACGCCGAAGACGCCACTGCCGACCTTCATCCCGCCGATGCTCGCGACGCTCGTGGCCGCGCCGTTCGACGATCCGGACTGGCAGTTCGAGATCAAGTGGGACGGCTTCCGGGTCGAGGCCGTCGTCGATGGCGGCACGCGTCCGGCTGTGGACCCGCGGCCAGCAGGACGCGGCGCGCGTACTTCGGGCCGTTCCTGGAGCCGCCGACCTGGATCGCCGCCGCGCCAGGCGATCGTCGATGGCGAGGTCATCGCGCTCGACGACCGCGGCGAGCCCGACTTCGCGCTGCTCCAGGCGCGGATCAAGGGCCGGGGCGGGGCGGCGCGGCCGACGCCGTTCGTCTACGAGGTGTTCGACCTGCTGTTCCTCGACGGCCGATCGCTGCTCGACGAGCCCCTCGAGGAGCGCCGGCGCCTGCTGGGCGAGGTCCTGCGCGCCGGATCCGCGGGTCCGCCTGAGCGAGGACATCGCGGGGGACGGGATCGCGTTCTTCGAGGCGGCGAAGGTGCGCGGCCTCGAGGGGATCATGGCCAAGGACCGCCGCTCGACCTACCTGCCCGGCAAGCGGTCGATGGCCTGGCAGAAGGTCAAGATCCGGCCGGAGCAGGAGCTCGTCGTCGGCGGCTGGACGCGCGGGACGGGCACGGCGGTCGATCTCGGGGCGCTCCTCGTCGGCGTCTACGAGGATGGCGCGCTCCGCTACGCCGGCAAGGTCGGCGCCGGGTTCACGGCCGACATCCGCGCGGAGCTGCTGGCCGCGATCGAGCCGCTGGCCGCCGACGAGTCGCCGTTCGCGACGCCACCGCCCCGCGGCCGCGGCTCGCAACGCCATCTGGCTGCGCCCGGAGATCGTCATCCGCGCCGAATTCGCCGGCTGGACCGGCGACGGCCTGGTCCGCCAGGCGGCCTACAAGGGCTTCGACCTCGGCAAGGACCCCAAGGCCGTCGTTCGCGAGGCGCCGGCGTAGTCCGCGCTGGCTAGGGCTCGGGGAACTCGGGGAACTCGAGGGGTTCGGCGTGGCCGTGGGTGAAGCTTTCGTCGGGCAGGAGCGGCAGGTCCGTGTCGAAATAGGCGTTGAACAGCAGCCGGAAGGTGTTCACCGGGCTGATGTCAGGGTAGAGGCCGATGTCGCGGCCATCCGGCACATACCAGGCGTTGAGGATCCCGAACTTGATCTCGCGCTCCTCGGGCGTCGCGGTCGTCCAGTCGTGGCCGGTCTCGTCCTCGAGGTAGCTCGGGTAGGGCCCCTCGTCGGCCTGGACGATGATCACCGGCCGCTCGGCGGCGGGTACGGCCAGGAGGTCATCGAGGATGGTCAACATGCGGGCGTTCGTGAACGTCAGCTGTTCGGAAAACCGCTCGAGCGCGGGCCGGCCCCGACTTTCCTCCACATCCACAAAGGCGCCGTCGGCATCGAACATGTACGGGGTGTGCGGCAGCAGGACGTGTCCGAATACGAACTTCGGGCTGGGGGCGGGGGGCAGGTTCGCCAGCAGGTCGACCTCCCACGTCGTCCAGCGATACCGGCGAGCCCAGGGCGAGACCGTCACCCCGAGGCGGCGAGCGATCGCCGGCATGGCGGTCGAGTCGACGAAGGCGACGCCGAAGTCCGACTGCTTGTCGAAGACGTGATTGACATCCGCGACGACATTCAGCCGGGTCGGGCTGAAGTCGGAGCTGACATGCACGTGGTAGTAGCCCTGGGCCTTGAGGAAGCGCGCGACGTTGCTGTTCGTGATGCGGGTGTAGGTGCCACTCACGATCGGTCGGCCCGAAGATCTCGGCGTGGCCCCTCCCGTCGAGGAACTCGGCGCTGAACGTCCCCATGAGCGAGAAGGTCGTGCGCTGGTAATTCGCGTGGCTGTTCTCCGCGATATAGAACCCGCGCGCCTTGAGCTCGTCGAAGATCGGGTTCTCGATGCCATAGGCCATCCGGCCCGAACGCTCCGAGGGGTAGCGGTCGAAGATGAGCCAGTAGATGTCGGGCCCGCTGCCTACAGGGGCGACGACCGGTGGCGGAGCCGATGCCTCGCCGATCGACACGCGACCCAGGTCGTACGGCACGATCGAGACGAGCGATACGATCACGAGGGCGAGCGAGGCGACGTTCAGGACCCGAGTGACGACGCCCACGTACCGCCGGCCGCGCCAGGCCACGAGCACGGCGAGCACGATGATCGCCAGCCAGCCCGCCTGGTGGATGGTCGGCCCGATCCCCGTCGGCCGCAGGAGCCGCGCCGCATGACCGTAGGCCAGGACCGCCACGACGACCGGGGTCAGGACGAGCGCCGCACGGCGCGCATCGCCGACGAGCAGGCTGGCGACGATGAGCAGGATGGCCATGCTTCCGCCGACCAGGGCGAGCACCGGCAGCACGTCGCCAAGCTCCACTTCATCAAGGTTCACCGAGTACAGGAACAGGACGAAATAGGCGGCGAACAGCATCGGATGGAATGGCCAGGGCCGGGCGCGACGGACCGCTCGAAGGCGGGTAGCGAGCCGGTTCATGCCCCCTCACCGGGCATGCCAAGCTCACGGGTGGCGTCAGGTGCTCTGGGAGGTGACGTCGTCATTCCCAGAGGGTAGAGCCCGGGTGCCAACACTACCCGGCGTCCGCGCTATCCCGTGCTGCCAGTGCCGGCTAGGGCTCCGGGAACTCGAGGGGCGCCGAGTAGACCCCGCGCATGTCAACCCCTACCGCGCACCCACCCCCTATCCTGTTCTCCCGACAGGAGGGAACGATGCAAGCCGCGCTCCAGGAGCGCTACGGGCCGCCCGAGGTCGTCCGCGTCACGGACGTCGAACGCCCGGTTCCCGAGGATGACGAGGTGCTGGTCCGCGTCCGGGCCGCGTCCGTCAACCGCGCCGACCTCGACGGCCTCGGGCCGCGGCCGGGCTTCGTGCGGCTGTTCCTCGGCATGCGCGCGCCGAGGAACCATCGCATGGGCATCGATGTCGCCGGCGTCGTCGAGTCGGTCGGCGCCGAGCGCGACCCGGTTCCAGCCCGGCGACGAGGTCTTCGCCGACCTGTTCCCGTACGGCGGGGGCGCCTTCGCCGAGTACGCGTGCGCCGCCGGAGAAGGCGTTCCAGCCGATGCCGGCGGGCATGTCGTTCGAGGACGCGGCCACGCTCCCGCACTCGGCGATCCTGGCGCTCCAGGGGCTCCGGCTGCGCAACGGCCGGACGATCCAGGCCGGGCGACAAGGTCGCTGATCGTCGGTGCATCGGGCAACGTCGGCCCGTTCGCCGTCCAGATCGCGAAGTCGCATGGGCGCCGAGGTGACCGGCGTCTGCAGCACCGCACAAGGTGGACTTCGTGCGCTCGCTCGGCGCCGACCACGTGATCGACTACACGAAGGTCGACTACACGAAGACCGGCGAGCGCTACGACTGGATCGTCGACACCGACTCGCACCACTCGATCTTCGCAGCGTCCGCCGCGCGCTGCGCCCGAACGGCGTCTACGTCACCCTCGGCGGGACCGCGCTCGCCGATCCTCGCGGGCGCTGATCGATCGGGCCGCTGATCTCGCTGGCCAGCGACAAGTGGACGGGCCTGATGCTCTGGTGGAAGCCGTTCCACCCGGACGACGTGGCGACGCTCAAGGAGCTCATCGCGGCCGGCAAGGTCAAGCCGGTCATCGATCGGCGCTTCCCGCTGAGCCGAGGTCGTCGAGGCGCTCCGCTGGGTCGACGACGGCCACGCGGCGGGCAAGGTCATCATCACGCCGGGATCGTGACCATGAACGGCTTTCTCGCCGACTATCGCGACCTGCTGGGCCGGACGCCGGAGGTGCTTCGTGCCCTGCTGGTCGGCCTGCCGGACCGTTGGACGGACACGCCCGATGTCGAAGGCGGCTGGCGCCCACGGGACGTCGTCGGCCACCTCATCAGCGCCGAGCTCGAGGACTGGATCCCTCGCACGAAGCGCATCATCGAGCACGGCACATCACGGGCATTCGATCCGTTCGACCGCTTCGCCCACGTCGACCGCGATGCCGACGCGACGCTCGCCGAGCTCGTCGAGCGGTTCGCGACCCTGCGCTCTGAGAACCTCTCGCGACTCGACGCGCTGGTCTCTGACACCGACCTCGACCGGCGCGGCCTGCATCCTTCCCTCGGCGAGGTGACGGTGCGCGAGCTGCTGGCGACGTGGGCCGTTCACGATCTCGATCACGTCGCGCAGGTGTTCGCCGGCCTGGCCGGGTCCGGCGATGCCGATGTCGGCCCTTGGAAGGCGTACCTCGGGATCCTCCTGCGTCGCGACGATCCCGCCGCCGTTCCTGACTGAGCGCCTAGCGACCGACGACACCGTGGGTTTACGGTATGCGCGCGCAGCACGTCTGCGTGGCTGGGAGCCAGCGGGTACCGCACGATGGTCGAGACAGTCGAGCTCGGTAGCGACGCGATGGACCGCCACGCCTGGGCGGAGGCGATGGAGGTGTTCGTCGCGGCCGACCGCGACGGCGGGCTCGCCGCCGGACGACCTCGAGCTGCTGGGCACGGCCGCCGTGGTGGGCGGGGCAGCCCGACGAGGCCACCGAGGCGCTCGAGCGGGCGTTCGCCGGCTACACCGACGCCGGCCAGTCGAGCGACGCCGCGCGGGTCGCCATGGCCCTCGCGTACCAGGCGTTTCCGCCGCCAGGCCGGCTCGGTCGGCGGCGGCTGGCTGGCCCGGGCCGAGCGGCTGCTCGAATCGCGAGCCCGAGTCGCCGTCGCACGCCCGACTCGCCGTCTTCCATGCGCTCGGGGCGCTGATGGCGGGCCAGCATCGACGGAGGGCATCGAGCTCGCCGATCGGGCGATGGAGCTCGCCCGAAGCACCACGACCCCAACGCCAGCTGTACATGGCGATGAGCTTCAAGGGCATGGCGCCAGGTCTTCGCGGGCGACTGGCAGGCCGGCCTCGCGCTCATCGACGAGGCGGCCGCGGCCGCGTCGTCGGGCCAGCTCGACCTCCGGGTCGCGAGCGACATCTACTGCAACACGATCGCCGCCTGCCGCAACGTCGGCGACCTCAAGCGGGCGGCGCAGTGGGCCGACGAGGGCGAGCGCTGGATGCGCCGCCAGTCGGTGGGCGGCTACCCGGGCATCTGCCGGGTCCATCGGGCGGAGCTCAAGATGCTCCGCGGCCACTGGTCCGAGGCGGAGCAGGAGGCGCGCCAGGCCTGCGAGGAGCTCGAGCGCTTCCGGCTCCTCGATGCGGTCGGCTACGCCCAGTACCAGGTCGGCGAGGTCCGGCTGCGGATGGGCGACCTCGACGCGGCCGGCCGAGGCGTTCGACCGGGCCTACGAGTACGGGCACGACGCGCAGCCCGGCCTCGCGCTCCTGCAGCTCGCCCGCGGCGAGGTCGACGAGGCCGGCGCGCTCGATCGGGCGCGCGCTCGCCGCGACGACGGGCGGCGATGGCGCCGCCGACCGGGCGACCCGGGCGCGCCTGCTGCCGGCCCAGGTCGACATCGCGCTCGCGGCCGGCGACCTGGAGGCGGCCGGCCCGGCGGTCGACGAGCTCGAGTCGATCGCCACCGACTTCGAGCGGCCGCTGTTCCAGGCCGGCGCGCTGACCGCGCGCGGCGAGCTGCTCCTCGGCGAGGACGGCCGTCCGAGGCGTCGCCGGTCCTGGGCCAGTCGTGGCGGCTGTGGCAGACGACGGACCTGCCGTACGAGAGCGCCCGGGCGCGCCTGCGCTACGCCGAGGCGCTGGCGGCCGAGGGCGACCCGGCGGCCGCTCGGCGCGACCTGCGGGCCGCCCGCACCGCGTTCGAGCGGCTCGGCGCGACGCTCGACCTGCAGCGGGTCGACGCGCTCCTCGGGGAGGGGGCGCGGCATCGTCGGCCCGTGCCGACCCGGCGGGTGACGAGGACGTTCATGTTCACCGACATCGTCACCTCGACCGACCTCGTCGGGCTGATCGGCGACGAGGCCTGGGGCGAGCTGCTGCGCTGGCACGACCGGGAGCTGCGATCCGCGTTCGCGCAAGCACCGCGGCGAGGAGGTCGAGCACACCGGCGACGGCTTCTTCGTCGCCTTCGAGCGGGCCGCCGACGGGATCGAGTGCGCGGTCGACATCCAGCGCCGGCTGGCGCGCCACCGCCGCGAGCACGGGTTCGCGCCGTGGGTCCGGATCGGGCTCCACACGGCCGAGGCGACGCGCGAGGGCGGCAACTACCAGGGCCGCGGCGTGCACGTCGCCGCGCGCGTCGGCGCGGCCGCGGCGAGGCGAGGAGATCCTCGTCTCGAGCGCGGCGCTGGGCGACGATGGGCTCGATCCGCTTCGGGCTGTCCGACCCGCGCCCGCTCACCCTCAAGGGCGTCGAGGAGCCGGTCGAGGTCCGCAGCGTCGACTGGCGGTAGCCGGCGGATTCGTACGTTCTGCCGACGCGAATATGGACATTCGGCCGAGCGTCGGGCCGCGTTCCGGGCGTCTACTCCTCGACGACGGACCTCACCGTCGACACATGCGGAGTCCACGATGTCCAGATCCGTCCTCGCGGTCTCGTTGCTCGCCACGCTCGTCCTGGCGGCGTGCGGTGCCGCGCCCATCGCACCATCACCGGTTCCTTCAGCGAGTCCCGATGCGCCCCGGCGCCACCCAGCGTCGCGCCGCCCAGTGTCACGCCGAGTCCCACGCCCCCTGACGCCACTCCCGAGCCATCCGCGGCAGAAGTCCCGCAGGACTTCACAGCCGCCGAGCGGTATCTCCTCGACGGCGTCGTGCGCGGTGCCACCGACTGCGAGCCCGCGGGCGGCAGCGACGACCTGCCCCGGGACGCGATCGCGGGCATCGTGTGCGATTCCGACGATCCAGCGGTGGCGCGCATCGGCTTCTATCTCTTCGAGAACGACGCCGACATGCTCGATGCCTACTACTTCCGGATGAACGCCGAAGGCGTGACACGCGACTCGGGCACGTGCAACGAGGGCGAGGGCGAAGGCGCCTACACCCCCGGGGAAGGCGAGATCGCGAGCCGGAATGGCTGCTTCATCAACGACGAGGGTTTTGCCAACTACCGAGCGACCTTGCCGGGAGTGCATGTGTACATCGGCATGCTCGGTCGTTCGGGTGACACGCGCGCCCTGGACGCCTTCGCGTGGCGGTTCAACCAGGATGTACCCGGGTCCCCCACGCTCTGGGGCGAACCCGGCTGAGGCTCGACGAGCAGCTTCGGCCCGGCCGATCAACCGGGCGCGAGTCGCGTCAAACACGTGGTTACCATGCTCGGATGACTGAAGACGCGCCCGAGGATGGGTGGAATCAGTGGTACGCGGACGACGTCGCGCCGTGGGACACCGGCCGCCCACAGCCCGCCTGGGTCAACCTCGTCGAAACGGAGGCGATCCAGGGGCCGGTCCTCGACAGTGGCTGCGGCACGGGTGAGCACACGCTCCTGCTGGCCGAGCGCGGCGTCGAGGTCCTCGGCGTCGACCTTTCACCCATCGCCATCGGGCGCGCCCGTCAGAAGGCCGAGCGCCGTGGCGTTGCCGCGGAGTTTGCGGTGGGCGACGTCCTTCGTCTCCAAGACCTGGCTCGGACCTTCGCGACCGTGATCAATTCCGCGGTGTTCCACGTCTTCGACGACCCCGATCGAGCCCGCTACGTCGTCTCGCTGGCGAACGTCGTGCAGCCCGCAGGCATCGTCCATCTCCTGGCGTTCTCGGACCAGGCTCCCGGGACTGCCGGCCCACGGCGCGTTTCCCAGGGCGAGATCTGTGAGGCGTTCGCGGATGGCTGGGAGGTCGAAAGGATCGATGACGCGTTCGTCGAGGTCCGGCCGGACTGGGAGCTCCAGCGCCCCCACGCGTGGCTCGCCCGCATCGCGCGAACCAGGTCGTCGCCGAGCGCCTGAGCTTGGGGTTCGGTCGTCGCCACGTCAGTTGGGCGACAGATCCACCAGGCGCCACGCCTCGACGAGGTCGCTCTTGCCCTTGACGCGGACCGCGCCCAGCGGCTCGCCCGCCCGGTCGTCCCCGAGCGCCTCCCAGGTCGCCCTGCCGACCACGACCTGTCCCGGCTCGCCCGCGGCCATCAGGCGCGCCGCGGTATTGATCGTGTCGCCGATCGCGGCGAAGCTCCGCCGAGCGTCCGAGCCGACGACGCCGACGACCGCCGGGCCCGGTGTTGACCCCGACGCGGAAGACCGGCCAGTCCGGGATGGGCCGTGGCGACGGCTCGTCCGGCCGCCACGATCGCGAGGCCCGTCCGGGCGGCGCGCTCGGCGTGATCGGGCTGGTCGCCGCCCGCGTTGAAGATGGCCATGACGCCGTCGCCGGCGAAGTGCTCGATGACCCCGCCCCCGGCGTCGATGGCCGGGACGACCGCCGCCCAGTACTCGTTGAGCATCGCCGACGCACCTCGGTCGGCGACCGGGTCTCGCTGAACGTCGTGAACCCGGCGAGGTCGGCGAACACGACGCTCACCTCGCGCTCCTCGCCGCCGAGCCGCGGCCACGTCGGGCGTCACGCCCGGATGCCCTGGGTCACGACCGACGGCAGGTACGGCCGGAACGCCGCGTCGAGCCGGCGGACCTCGCGGGCCGTCTCCGAGAGCAGGGCGAGCTCGTCGTCCGACGCGCCCTCGCGCCGCAGGTCCGTCGAGCACGCGTTCGGTCGGACTCGCCGCGGGCCTCGGCGGACGCGACCGAAGCGACCGCCGCCGCGTACCAGCGATCGACGCGGGCGAGCGTGGCCTCCAGGTACAGCCCGCCGAACGCCGCCGACAGCGAACCGCCGCGCCGGTACTCCTCGCGCGCGCCGAGCGCGATGGTGGCGAACGCCGCGAGCAGCAGCACGTGCCACTCCCACCAGCTCAGCGTGCCAGTTCCGGCTCAGCGACGACCGCGATCATCGCCTCGGCCAGCAGCACGCAGGCGACGCGCCATGCTCAGGGTCACGGCGCCGCCGCGCTGGCGGTAGAACTGGAACGAGCGCCACGCCGAGTAGGCGTACAGCGCGACCGCGACGAGCGACAGGACGCTGAGCGGACCGTCCCCTCGAGCGGCGGGGGCGGGCCGTCGAGCGGCGGCAGCTCGCGCGATCGACACGACCGCCCAGGCGGCCATGAGCGCCAGGAGGCCGCCCAGCAGCACGCGGTCGCAAGCGGAGGACCGTCTGCGGCCCGCGGGCCGGCCAACGGGCTCGTGGAGGCCGCCGCGAACGCCGACGCGATGATCGAGCCCGACCGGCGTCGCCGATGGCGAACCCGACGTTCGGTTCCGGCAGCAGCACGCCCGGCGTCGCGAGCGCGTGCAGGCCAAGGAACCCCGCGCTGGCCAGGAAGGCCAGCGAGATCAGCACGAGCCGAGCGTCGCGATACCGTCCCGCGGCGAGTTCGTGACGTATGCCAGGGCGGCGTTCACGGCTGCCGCCACCAGGACCAGCCAGAAATGGCTTGGCTCGTGGTGCCACTCGATATCGAGCTCGGGCCGCGCGAGGAGCAGGCCCAGGCCGACAAGCGGCAGCATCAACGTCAGCGCCGTGACCCATGGGATCCGCGCCAGGGCACCAGTCGATCGGACGTCGCTCGCCATGTCCAAACGATACGCCCGGACTGTGAGCGTCCTGTGGACCATCGGTGGGACGGTTTCCGCGCAACCGCTGCATAGAATTCGTGCGATGAACGTGGGACATGCGGTCGAGCCGCCGTGGCGATGGCCATCGGCCGACAAGTTCTCGCCGGCTCCACGGCGGGACCGCGCAACGCAGGCGCGTCGCTTCACCAAAAATAGCCAGCGCCCCGACACCCTCGCCGCCGGTGACGAGCGACCACGCCGTCCCCGACAGTCGACGGCCAGATCTCGAGGCCCTCATATCCCAGGCCGACGGGATGTCGACTGACCGTCACACTCGATCGCACCACGCTCGCGCCCACGGAGAGGCGGATCGAGATCCACGGTGACGTTCCAGAACGAAGCGACGAGCCCATGGACCTACTACGTCCGTGGTGCGGCGGGCCGCCGAGGGACGATTGCCGTCGCGCTTCCACTCGAGCCGGTCGGCAGAGAGTATGGACGGATCGCCCAGGTGTTCAAGGACTACGTGCTGACCGAGGCTACGGCCCAGGCGGCGTCCCCGCGCTGGAACCGGTCTCGCTCGACGTGATCGCCCAGCCGTGCGAGGAGGGTCAGTTCGAGGAGGTGCTCGGTCCCGGCGAATCGGTCACGACCAAGATGCCGTGGAAAGCAGAGATCGTCCCGGGCGTCGATGCCCTCTCGGGCAGCGTGCCGTTCACCGTGTCGGCCGGCTACGACCTCCAGAACGGCCCGCCGTCGCGGGACCCGGTGACACCGGCCCGCCCGGATCCTGGGTCCGCATGTACAAGCAGGCTCTCCGTCACCGGCGAATCTCGACGTCGTCGGTGACGAGCCGGACCTCGCGGGGCCCGGCGAGGTCGATCGATTCGCTGCTGGCCGACCGGAAGTTCTCCAGATGGCTTGCGCAGGAGCCAAGGAGACCTGGAGCAACGCCAACCTGTTCCTGACGAGCTCGCCAGCGGGCGAGGGCATCGTCCCGGCCGGCCCGTCATGGGACATCGACCTCTTCCGCGAAGTGGGCGTACCGCGCCACTGGGCGATCGCCTTCCTCGACCCATTCGACGCGTCGGTGCGTTCCGTGACCGTACTGCAACATCCCGTGCGACCGCTGACGCCCGCCTAGTTCAGCGCCACGATCAGGCTGGACACGAGGAGCACCACCGCAACCGGCACCCAGATGCGCCGTTCGGGAGTGAGCGCCTAGGTCAGCGCCACGAAGGCTGGACGTGAGGAGCACGACCGCGACTGGCACCGAGATGCGGCGTTCACCCGCGCTTCGACTGATCGCGTTCAGCACGACGGCGAGGGCCGACACCGCAACAGGGACCCAGATCAGCCACGGGAACGCGGCCGCGATCTCCGGCAGGACAACGCCCGCATCCGACAGCACGACGACCGCAAACAGCGCGATGACGAGCCCCTGGACGACGGCCGCGACCCGCAACGGGGGAGGGAACCTGCCCGGGAACGATCCGCCCATCGCATAGGCGCCCCACGGCGCGCCCAGTGCCAGCGCGAACTGGAACACCACGACCCCACCCGCCACGACGGCGAACACGATGGCCGCGATGGCCTGGATATCCACCGACGCATCTTGGCAGACCGCCCTGCCGGGAACCTCGACGTGCCTCCGGTCGTCCGGGGGCCGTGACCAATTCGACTGCGAGCTCCCCGCTCGCCCGCTTCGACGCGCTCTTCATGGAGCACCAACGGCCCGTGCTCGCCTACGCGATGCGCCGCACCCAGACGCTACGCGGATGCCGAGGACGTCGCCGCCGAGACCTTCACGATCGCGTGGCGCAAGATCGAGGCCGTCCCCGCCGAGGAGCCGCTCCCGTGGCTCTACGCCGTCGCGCGGCGGGTCCTCGCCAACCACCACCGGGGCAACGGCCGCCGCGAACGACTGGCCGCGCTGCTGCGGGTCGAGGACGTCGCGACGCCGATGCGCGCCGGCGAAGACCTCGATGGACCCGCCTTCCTCGCGCTGGCATCGCTGTCGCCCGCCGACCAGGAGCTCCTGCGACTCGTCGCGTGGGAGGAGCTGGGAAACCAGCAGATCGCGGCGGTCCTCGAGATCACGCCGAACGCGGTCGCCATCCGCCTCCATCGAGCTCGTGCGCGCTTCGCCGAAGCCCTCGCCCGAGAATCGCGTGACGATGACCTGAAATATCTGGATCCGAGCCGGACATCGGCTGATGTGAAGGGCACGAAGAGTGCCGCATGGAAAGGAGCAGCGAAGTGAGCATGGCGAACGGACCCGATCCGATCGACCGGCTCGGCGCTGCCAACCCGACCCGTGCGGACGAGGTGCCCGACGCGAGTCTCGCCCGCGTGTCGGCGAGGATCCAGGAGCACATCGTGACCGACATCCAGAACACTTCCACCATCGCGCCACGGCGCCGCCCGTTCGCCCTGTTGGGCGGCCTGGCCCTCGCTGGCGCGTTCGCCCTCGCCATCGCCTTCGGGTCCAACCTCGGCGCCCCGGCGCCCGGCGGCGCGCCGATCGCCGCGAACCCGAGTCCATCCGAGAATCCCGCGGCCGGAGGCGGCGGGCTGGCATCGTGCCTCGTCTACGACCCGGCCAACCTCCCGACCTTCGACATCGTCTTCGACGGCACCGTCACCGCCGTCGACGGCGACCAGGTCACGTTCGACGTGAACGAGGACTGGAAGGGCGCCGGCGGCAGCATCACCCTCACCGCGCCCGACACGGACGTCGCGCTCCTGGGCGAGATGCCCGACTTCGCGGTCGGCGGCCGATATCTCGTGAGCGCGGCCGGCTCGAACATCAACGCGTGCGGCTACACGCTCGACTACTCCGCCGATGAGGCGGCCAAGTGGGCAGCGGCCTTCGCCGGCTGACCCGACTTCCACGGCAACAACAGGCCCCGCCCGACGGCGGGGCTTCGTTGTGTCCGCCGCTACGCCCCGGACTGGGCGTCGAGCGGCGCGGTGTCGTCGGGACCGAACGCGAAGCCGGTTCGCCGCCAATCCGCGTAGTCGCCCACGAGGCCGTCGTCGTCGACCGTCAGGTCGGCCTCGAACGTCCCGCTCGCGTACCGGTACGTGAACTCGTCGATCCGGGTGTAGGTCTGGGCGGCCTTGACCACGGCGAGCTCCGGGAACCGGATCCACGCGGCCTGGATCGTCTGCGACTTCCCGATCGCCAGGCCCAGGCGCCGGATCGGCAGCGTGTTCGTGGACGGGCTGCAGCCGAGATCGACGTCGGTGCAGCCCCGGAGCGCCTTCGCCGCCACCCCGTCGACCGTCCAGCTGCCCTTGGCGTTGCGCTCGAGGCCGATCGTCCGCGTCTCGAACCCGCGGAGGTCGCGAACGTGCACGGCGGTCGTCATCCCGGCGCGGTCGGTGAGCACGCGGTACTCGACCCGGACGGGCAGACCGTCCTCAGAGCCAAGGACCGTGCCGATCAGCGAGAGTGCGCCGTCGCGGAGCGTGAGCGTGCAGTGCTCGTCGGTTGCGACCTCATCGGATCGCCGCCACGCCACGCGTCTCGTGGTCATACCGAGTGCCTCCGTTGCTTGGCTTGAACCTTACCGCTGCCCGCCGGCCTCGGTAGCAAGGTCGGCATCGAGCCGGCGCGTCGACTCCGCCTCGGCGAGGGCTCGACTCCGCGGCTGCCCGGTCAGCGCCTCGAGGAAGGCGCCGCGGTCGATCGCGATCAGCTCGGTCGGCGTCAGGGCGGTCACCGTCGCGGTCCGCGGGATGTCGCGCAGGAGGGCGATCTCCCCGAACGAGTCGCCGGCGGCGAGCTGGCGCCGCACACCGCCCGGCGTCGACACATCGACTTCGCCAGCCAGGATCACGTAGAAGCGATCGCCGATCTCGCCGGCAGCCACGATCGTGCGGCCCGCCTCGACCTCGACGGTCGTCGAGCTCGTCGTGAGCCGTTCCAGGACCGTCGCCGACAGCGGTCCGAACATCGGCACGCGTCGCATCGCGCGCAACTGGCGAGCGCGGCTCGGGACGAGGCGGTCCGCCCGGATCAGCGTCGGGGCGGCGATCGCCACCACCACGCCGAACACCACCCCGCACGCGACGATGGCCGCCATGGGTCCGAGCGCCACGATGAGCAGCGGGACGGCCAGCGCTCCAAGCGATTGCGAGGCCATCATGGTCGACTCCATGACGCCGAAGACCCGGCTCATCACGTCGTCCCCGGCCAGCCGCTGGGCCAGCGTCAACGCCTCGACGTACACGAACGCCCAGCCGACTCCGGATGCCACGACCAGCCCCAGGACCACGATCGGAGGCGGCCCCAGGCCGATCGCCGCGACGGACACCGCGAAGAGGGCGCCCGCACCCACGTAGATCGAGGCAAGGCGTTCCCGGCCCATGAGGAAGCCCGTCACGCTGGCGCCAAAGACCGAGCCGAGCCCTGCCACGGCGGCCAGGTACCCGATCGAGCTCTCATCGCCGCCGAGAAGGTCGATGGCGATCACGGTCAAGAGGACGTTGAACGCGCCCAGGAGCGCGATCGCGCCGCTCAGGATCGCCATGACGGCGAGGAGGCGCCGATCCCGGAGGATCGTGCGAAGGCCGGCGCCAAGCTCGTGGAGCAGCCGCTCACGGCGATGGATCGCGACCGGCACCGCCAGCGGGCGAGCCGCTCGGGCCAGTGGCAGGACGGCCAGGAGCGACGCCAGGGTCAGGAGCGCCAGGGCCGCGTACACCGCGGCGGCACCGCCGAGCCCGACGAGCAGCCCCGCGAGGAGCGGGCCGAGCAGCGCGCCCGAGGCCCTCGACCGTGCCGGACGCGGCGTTCGCCACGGCCAGCGACTCGGGCGTCTCGGCCACCTCCGGCAGGAGCGCTGCGTGGGCCGGCCGGACCAGCGTGATGCTCGTCGCCGCGAGCATCGCCATCACGTACGCGATGGGTGATGGGGCGACCGCCAAGGCGACGGCGGCGCCGGCCATGGCAAGCGACAGGATCGCGTAGGCGCCGGCCAGGACCTGGGCTCGTGGGCGTCGATCGCCGAACATGGACGCCGCGGGGGCCACCAGGACTGAGGGCAGAAATACGACGCCGGCGACGATCCCAGCCTCGACCGGCCCGCCGCGCGAGTAGGCGTACACGACGAGAGCGATCCATGAGGCCCATTCCGCGACGCTGAAGGCGAGGAACGCCGGGATCAGCCGCCGCAGCGCCGGCAGCCGAAGGACCGCACGAGCTGTTACCAGGGCGCCGGACATCTATGCCTCGTTCAGAGGTTGGCGAGGAAGTCGTTGATCTCCTTGGAGAGTCGCTCCGGGGCCGAGAAGTGGAGAGCGTGATCGCCGCCCTCGAACACCACGAGCCTGCCGCGCGGTACCGCCGACGCAAGGTCCACCTGGGTCTGATCCCATAGCGCGTCCAACGCAGGCCCCGGCCAGTCGCGCGGCCACGGAGCGTTCCCGCTGTGCCATTTCGTCCCGGCAACGACGAGGGTGGGCACGTCAGGGATCCCGGCCGCTGCCACGAGGGGCTCACTGGCCATTTCGTCCATCGGTGGCTCGATGGTCTGGAAGGACGCGATTTCTTCAGCACGCTGCTCTGGCGTGAGGAGCGACAGCATCCCCCGGTGGAACTCCGGCGTCAGCGTCTCGACGAGGACGAGCCCCTGAACCTCGGACGGATAGGCAGAGGCGAAGAGCCGGACGTTGTAGCCGCCGAAGGAGCGCCCGACGAGGACGTACGGCGGCGCCAGACCCGCTGCGCTCAACAGCTCGTGCAAGTCTTCCGCCGCTGTCGCGCTGGTCCTCGCCCCCGCCACGTGCTCGCTCTCGCCGAGGTTGGCTCGGTCGTAGATGCACCGCCGATATGTGTTGTCGACGAGGCCGATGAAGTCCTTGCGGCTGCGATTCCACGTCGCGCCCGTGCTCCCCGATCCCGCCTCGAACAGCACGACAGGACCCTGCGTTCCTCGACACTCGAGGTACAGCGAGTACCCGCCGACGTCGAACAAGCCGGCGATGTCTGGCTTGCGTGGATCAGTTGTCGACGACGCCGCGCTCGGGCCGTCCGATGAGCCTGCTGACGCGCCAGAGGTCGCCGATGGTATCGGGCTTGTCGAACCGCATCCGGCCGCGATCAGCGCGATCGTCGTCATGGCAGCCAGCCGGGCACCAAGACGGCTCACACCTGACGCTTCGTACCTCATTGGATCGACTCTACGCCCTGTCCATCGCCGGGCGTCGCGCCAGTGCGCGGTCAGACGTGCTGGTCGACGAAGATCGGGTTGCCGTCCGGGTCGACGACGATGAAGCTCCCGGGCCCGGAGCCGGCCTCGTCGACTTCGGCGACGAATTCCATGCCCCCCGCCTTCAGCTGTCGCTGGAGGTCACGGATGTCGGTGAACGACTCGAGCGGCTGGGCTTCGCCGTCCCAGCCGGGATTGAAGGTCAGCGTGTTCTTCTCGAACATGCCCTGGAACAGCCCGATCACTTTGTCGCCGTTCCGGAGGATCAGCCAGTTCTGGCTTGCCTCGCCGAAGAACGGAACGAAGCCGAGCTGCTCGTAGAACCGTCTCGATGCCTCGAGATCCTTGACGGCGAGACTGACCGAAAATGCCCCGAGTTCCATGGTCGCCCTCATCCAGGATGGCCCCCGGTCAGGAGCCGCCGACAAAGTCTACCGACGGCCCTCGAACCCACGTGCTTAGCGACGTCCCGCTCAGCTCGGCTTGTGCCGGATGGCGTCGAGGTAGACCGCGCGGGCTGCGAGCAGTTCCCGGACGCCGTCGACGTCACGGTCGAACTGCTCTGATCGGTACGTCGGGTCCGAGATCGCCAGCCCGCTGAAGTACAGGCCAACGATCCCTCCCAGGACCGCGCTGACGACGAGCAGCTCGGCCGAGATGGTGCGCGGTTCGCCGGCCAACGGGAACTCGACGACCACTCGCGGCAGAGCCCCGATCCAGCCGGCCTGGACGTCTCCCGGGATGGCCAGCACCGCAAACACCACCAGGAACGCCATCACGATCAGCGCGACCGTAGCCACCTGGAGGAGTTGTGGCACCACGACGAGCAAGGTCAGGTTGCTGCGGTGCAGCCACGACAGCCGTGGCAGACCATCCAGCGCGGGGCTGGCGACGGCCACGAGCGGTGCGACGGGAGTCGCCGCCGCGCTCTCCAGGATCGCCTCTCGGTGGAGCTCTTCGCCGAGCCGGTTGAACTCTCGTCGGAACGCCGTGACGACGAACAGCAACGACATGAGGAGCAGGAAGATCAGAACGAGCGCGAGCTCGATTGCGCTCATGGCGTGGGCGACCTGCCAGATCTCGGCGCCGAACAGCAGGAACACGACGAGGATCACGAGCAATGGCAGGGTGCGCGCAACGAGCTCGACCAGGTGAACGAGCTGGAGCCAGAGGCGCTCGAACGCCCAGATCCCGATCTCGATGAGGCCGAAGCCGATGACGATGTAGATGACCCCGATGCCCGTCAGTGCACCCAGCGTCGCCGTGATCGCTTCCGTCGCGTTCTGATCGATCAGCGCCGCCGGCAGGGCGGGCAGGAACCCGATCGTCGCGATGTCGAGCATGTCGAAGGTCGATGGCCGCAGAGCGGCGGGTCGATGACGCAGACGGCTGACGATCGCCCAGACGACGGCCATCCAGGCGATCGTCGCCGCAATACCGACGACATTCCAGGCCACGGGCCAGTCCGGACGAGTGCCCCAGTCCCTGATGGTGCCTACGATCAGCCACAGCGAGATCAACGGAGCAGCGCGCGAGTCCATGGCACGCTCGGAGCTGTAGCCCTCGATGAGCTGCGGCACACCGCGCCGTGCGAACCAACGCTCGATGTCGCTTCGCAGCTCCGGCGTCAGGGCGGTCGGGGGCGAGTCCGGCATCGTCACGGCCCGCAGACTACCCGACCAGGTTTACCCAGGTCCCGGTTTCGCTATCCTCTGACGCCATGACCGACGAGGATCTGCCCGCGAGCGAGGCCGCCCGAGCTCGACGTCGCGATCGCGACATGGACGCGGAGCGGCGGGCGTTGCTGCGCCCCGGGCTGGCCAAATCGTTCCGCCAGCTCACCGAGGCCGCCGCCAAGCCGCCGAAGCCCAAGCAGCAGAAAGCCAAGCGCGCGAAGAAGTAGCGCATCGCGTCGGAGCACCTGATCGATGTCGTACCGTCCGCGCATGTCATCGAGCGACGCGCTGATCGAGACCGGCAGGCTGCCTTCCGGCCACCCGTACGCGCGGGTCGGCACGGGCTCGCGGGTCGTGCTGTCGATCCCGGGGCTGTCGTTCACCGCTGATGTGGCCAAGCCCGCCTCGATCCGCCGATCGTGGAAGCGCTGGCTGGAGCCGATCGAGCGGCACGACCTGACGTTCGTCGACGTCGGTCGACGGGCCGACCTCCCGCCCGGCAGCACGTCGGTCGACATCGCCGACGACTACGCCGCGGTCATTCGCGAGCAGTGGGGGAGCGCGGTCGGGGTCATGGGCATCTCCACCGGTGGCGGCTACGCGCAGTGGCTGGCGAGCCGGCATCCCGAGCTCGTCGACCGTCTCGTGCTCGCCTACACCGGCCATCGCATGCCTCCCGAAGTGGCGGCGGTCCAGCGCCGGGCGGTCGACCACTTCCTGGCGGGCCGCTGGCGATCCGGCTTCGCCGCGATGGCACCGTGGGTCGTGCCGGAGCACGCGCGGATCGCGAGCGCGGTCGCCTGGCTGCTGGGTCCGTACGTCGCCGGCCGGCCGTCGGACCTGCGCGTGCTCCGGCTCGACGCTGAGTCAGACGACGCGCACGATGCCACCGAGGCGCTGGGCGGGATCCGCTGCCCCACGCTCGTCGTCTCCGGCGGGCGGGACCTGGCCTATCCGCCCGACCTCACTCGCGAGCTCGTGGCGGGCATCCCGGACGTGCGGCACATCGACTACCCCGAGGCCGGTCACGGCCGCGGTGCCGCGGTTCCCGGAGGATGCCTGCGCGTTCCTCGGGGCGACCGGCGCCGCGCGTCAGCCGGAGGTCGCCTGACGCTCTGCGCCGACGACGTTCGTCGTCGTCAGCCCAGCCCGTGGCGGGCGCGCTGGGCGGCGAGGCGGTCATGCGCGACGGCGATGAGCGGGCACGACCGTCTCCGTCCAGGTCGACCACGACGGGTTGAGGATCGAGATCCAACGCTGAGCGGCGTACACGGGGTGAGGGAGGACTCGGTCCAGAGCCGTGTAGTCGGGCTCGGGGTCGGTGTCGGCGATGCGTTCGAACGTCGCCTTGTCCACGCCGAGGTTCAGTCGGAAGACGCCCGGCTCGCTCGAGGTCGGACGCCTGGTCGTGCTCGTCGTTCGTGACGATCGTCGCGTAGTTCGGCCAGTGCTTCTCGGGATCGAGCGAGAAGAACCACGCCGCCGGGATCGTCACGACGTCGGTCTCGGGGTAGGTGGTCGTCAGGTAGTTGATGATCGCCTCCGGATCGGGGCCGGTCGGCAGGGTCGGATCGGTCATGTCTCAACCGTACGGGATGCATGTCAAGCCCCCCGCGGGCACGGCTCTTGAGGCTTTGTGTCGCCGGATGACCGAACATCTGGGCATGTCCGTCATCGATTGGTTGCTCGACTCCGATCCCTCCATCCGCTGGCAGGTCATGCGCGACCTGACGCACGAGCCGGCCGACGTCATCGCCGCCGAGCGGTCGCGGGTCGCGACCGAGGGCTGGGGCGCCCAGCTGCTCGCGCTCCAGGCGCCGGACGGCCTGTGGGCCGGCCGGCCCTGGTCGCAGGACTGGACGGACACGTTCCACGTCCTGGAGCTCCTGCGGCGGTTCGGGCTCGATCCCGAGAGCGAGCAGGCCCGGCGGGCGGTCGGCCTCGTCCGCGAGCACGTCACCTGGCGGGTTCCCGAGTTCGAGACCCCATGGGCCGACAACCGCTTCTTCGAGGGCGAGGTCGAGCCGTGCATCAACGGCAACGTCGTCGCGACCGGCTCGTACTTCGGCGTGGACATGACGCCGCTCGTCGACCGGCTCCTCGGCGAGCAGCTCCCCGACGGCGGCTGGAACTGCGAGGTCGAGAACGGCGCGACGGTGTCGTCGTTCGGGACGACGATCAACGTCCTCGAGGGCCTGCTCGAGCACGAGCGGGCGATCGGCGGCTCGGCCGGAGGTGGCCGCGGCACGCCGCCGCGGCGAGGAGTACATGCTCGAGCGCCGGCTGTTCCGTCGGAAGTCGACCGGCGAGGTGATCGACCCCGAGCTGGCTCGAGTTCTCGTTCCCGACCTGGTGGCACTACGACGTCCTGCGCGGGCTCGACTACCTGCGCGACGCCGAGGTCGCAGCCCGACGAGCGCATCGCCGAGGCGATCGCGGTCGTCGAGGGCAATCGGGACGCCGACGGCCGGTGGCCGCTCCAGAACGTCCACGAGGGCGAGGCCCACTTCGAGATGGACGACGGCGAGGGCCAGCCGAGCCGCTGGAACACGCTCCGCGCGATGCGCGTGCTCGATTGGTACGCGCCGGGCGGGTAGGCCGCTCGCCAGGTCGTCAGTCGGAGCGCGCGTCGCGCTCCACGAGCCGGGCAAATTTCTCGAGCTCACCGCGGAAGCTGCCCTGATAGGAGCCGCGCGAGAAGACCCATGACGATATGGCGGCGATCCAGCCGACCGTCTCGAACTCCTGGGTCACCCGCGTCCCGTCGCCCTCGGGCTCGAACGTCGCGCTTGACCGGCCGCGGAGCACAACGCTGCCGAACCGGGTGGAGAAGCGTCGTGGGGGCTCGACCTCGAGGACCTCGGTGGGGCTCTTCACAGGACCGAAGTGGACGACGTATGTGGTGCCGACCTGATCGATGGGTCCCGACACATCGGTGACACCCGTGACGCCGCCGACCCATTCACCCATGCGCTCGACGTTCGTCCAAAGCGCGAACACCTGCTCAGGCGGAGCCGCCACATGCGTCGATAGGGTGTATCGGGCCACGGTTGCCTCCGTTCTGCAACACCACTCGATCGCCTGGCATGCAGACGAGGAGATTAGCCGTGCCGCACTTGACGACGCGTGCGATTCTGAATGAGCGCTGTCACGCGAAGCCGAGACGAGAAAGGAGCGAGATGGGAGCACCCGTGTCCAGCCAGAAGGTCACTACCTCCTTGCACGACATGAGGTCCCATGCGCACGCTCAATCTCGGAATCCTCGCCCACGTCGACGCCGGTAAGACCACCCTCACCGAGCGACTCCTCTACACCGCCGGCGCGATCGACCACGTCGGCAGCGTCGACGCCGGCACCACCCAGACCGACTCGCTCGAGCTCGAGCGCGAACGCGGCATCACGATCCGGTCCGCGGTCGCCTCGTTCCTCGTCGGCGACCTCGCGGTCAACCTGGTCGACACGCCCGGCCACCCCGACTTCATCGCCGAGGTCGAGCGCGTCCTCGGCGTCCTCGACGGCGCGGTCCTCGTCGTCTCGGCGGTCGAAGGCGTCCAGCCCCAGACGCCGCTCCTGTTCCGCGCGCTCCAGCGGCTCCACGTCCCGACGCTGATCTTCGTCAACAAGATCGACCGGGCCGGCGCCGATCCGGAGCGGGTCGTCGGCGAGCTGGGGCGGCGACTGTCGCCTGGCGTGGTGCCGATGGGCACGGTCCGTGATGCGGGCAGCCGGGACGCGACGTTCGTGCCGTTCACGCCCGGCCGATCGCGCCCACCGGACGGCCCTGACCGAGGTCCTCGCCGAGCACGACGAGGCGATCCTCGGCGCCTACGTCGGCGACGAGGCGGCGCTCCCATTCGAGCGCCTTCGCGAGCAGCTCGCGGTCCAGACGCGGCGCGGCGTCGTCCATCCGGTCTTCTTCGGGTCGGCGGCCCGAGGCATCGGGGTCGACGCGCTGCTCGCCGGCGTCGACGAGCTGCTTTCTGGACTCGACCGGCGACCCGGACGCTCCGGTCTCGGGCCGCGTCTTCAAGATCGAGCGGACGCGCGTCCGGCGAGCGCGTCGCCTACGTGCGCCTGTTCGCCGGCACGCTCCGCGCCCGCCAGCGCGTGCGGGTCGGGGGAGGGGAGGAGGCGAAGCCGACGTCGATCCGGGTGTTCGCCCCGACCGGAGCGCCGCGCCGCGACGTCCTGACGGCCGGGGAGATGGCGACGATCCGCGGCCTCGGCGCCGTCCGGGTCGGCGACGCGATCGGCGAGCCGCCACCGGGCGCCGAGGCGAGCCGCACGCTTCCCGCGCCCGGCGCTCGAGGCCGTCGTCTTCGCCGTCCGGCCCGAGGAGCAGGGCTCGCTCCGCGCCGCCCTCAACCAGCTCGCCGAGCAGGACCCGCTCATCGACGTCCGCCAGGACGACCATCGGCACGAGATCTCGGTCTCGCTCTACGGCGAGGTCCAGAAGGAGGTCATCCAGGCCACGCTCGAGCGCGACTACGGCATCGCCGCCGACTTCCGCGAGACGACGACGGTGTGCATCGAGCGCCCGGCCCGCGTCGGCGAGGCCGAGGAGATCATCCACGCCAAGACGAAGACGAACATCACCGGCCGCAGCTCACCGCTGAGCACGAACCCGTTCATGGCCACGCTCGCGCTGCGCATCGAGCCGGCGCCGGCCGGATCCGGGATCGAGGTCCGAACGGACGTCGAGATCAAGCTCGTCCCGCTCTACCTGTTCCACACGGTCGAGACGTTCCAGCAGCAGCTGGAGGCGTACGTCCGCGAGGCGCTCACCGAGGGCCTGGCCGGCTGGCAGGTGACCGACTGCCGGGTCACGATCACCGACTGCGGCTATCGATCGCCGGAGACGAGCGCCGCCGACTACCGGCGGCTCACCCAGCTCGTCGTGGCGACGGCGCTGGAGCGGGCCGGGACGTGGGTCTGCGAGCCGCTGCCGACCTCTCCCTCGAGATGCCGAGCTCGACCGCGCAGGGCGTGCTGGCCGTCCTCGGCCGCCTCGGCGGGCGCGTGACCGGCCAGTTCTCCGCGAACGGCCTGTCGCGCGTGTCCGCCGTGCTGCCGGTCGCGCGCGTCCGCGTGCTGCAGCACCAGCTGCCCGGCCTGTCGATGGGGGAGGGGATCCTCGAGACGCGCTTCGGCGGCTACCAGCCGATCGGCGAGCATCCGCCGACGCGACCGCGCTCGCGCCCGAGCCCGCTCGACCGCGACGCCTGGCTCGCGTCCCTCGCGAAGCGCGGGTAGGGTAGGCACCCGAGAATCAGGCCCTCGCCGGGCCGGGAGGACTCCTATGACGACCGAACGCGCACCCGTTCACGAAGAACCGCTGATCGACGACCAGCCGAGCACGACCCCGTGGGCCCTGGCGCGAGAACGCCTCGCGAACCCCGCGCCGGGCCAGACGAGCTGGCTCGCCACCGTGCGGCCCGATGGCAGCCCGCACCTGATGCCGATCATCGCCTTCTGGATCGACGACGCCTTCCACTTCGTCGTCAGCGAGGGAACCCGCAAGGGGCGCAACCTCGCCGCGGACGGACGCTGTGTGATCGCGACCGGCAGCATGACGCTCCCGTCGCTGGACCTCATCGTGGAGGGGCACGCCAAGCCGCTCGACGACGAGGCTGCGGTCCGCCGGGTTGCCGAGATGCTCAATGGCAACAACTGGCCGCTCGAGGCGCGCGGCGACAAGGTCTACGGTCCCAACGCCCCGACGGCCGGTCCGCCGCCGTACTCGATCTACCGGCTGGTGCCCTCGAAGGCGTTCGGTCTACCCGGGATGCTCGGGATGGAGAAGTACGATCGAGACGACCTTCCCAAGCCGACACGCTGGGAGTTCGACGGCGCCTAGCGCTGCCCGATGACCGACAAGCTCGTGATCCTGCCCGCCAACGAGGCGAGCTGCGAGGACCTGCAGGCGGTCTTCGGCCAGCGCGGGGCTGGGGCGTACTGCCAATGCCAGCGATACAAGCTCCAGCCGAAGGAGGCGTTCTCGAAATTCCCGGTCGAGGAGCGTGCGCGCCGACTGCGCGACCAGACCCACTGCGGCAACCCGGGTTCCGAGACGACGTCAGGGCTCGTCGCCTACCTCGACGGCGTGCCGGTCGGCTGGTGCGCGGTGGAGCCACGCACGGCGTACATCGGGCTCCTACGCGTGTTTCGCGTTCCCTGGGAGGGCCGCAACGAGAACAGGAACGACGACTCCATCTGGGCCGTGACCTGTGTCTACGTCCGAGCCGGCTACAGACGCCGCGGGATCACATATGCCCTTGCGCAGGCGGCGGTCGACCTCGCGCGGCGACGCGGCGCGCATGCGCTCGAGGCCTATCCGATGGTCACCAAGCCTGGCCAGGTGATCGCCTGGGACGAGATCCACGTGGGCACGCTGAGCATGTTCGAAGCCGCTGGAATGCGCGAGGTGATCCAGCCCAGCGTGCGCCGCGTCGTGATGCGGATCGACTTCTAAGTGAACTCGGCCGTCGACTGGTCACAGGCGCGAGGGCCAGGAGTCCGAGAACGAGCCCGGTCATTGTGGCGTCAGCCCGCAGTCGGGCGTCGTGCACAGCTCCAGACCGAGCGCATCCAGGCCCTCGGCCAAGGGCGTGAAGCCGAGCATCCCACCGAAGCTCCGACTCGTCGCGCCGGCCGGCAGTCCGCGCACAAGCACGGCACCGCCCGAGTCACCCACGCCCACCTGGATGTCCGCTGCGGCGACGATGCACGGGAAGTAATCGCCGTCGGCGGCGGGGTCGTGGAGGTACTCACCGATCTCCGCCACCGTCCCAACTCGGTGGATATCGCGGCCGTTGATCTCGACGTCGTCGCCGATCTCGATGTCCGGACATGACAGCGGCGCCGTATCCGACTCGATGACCCGCTTTCCGCCCTCGCCCATATCGACGAGGTTGAGGTGGCCCCACGGGATCTGATCGCGTGCCACGACGAGATAGTTCATATCGGACGGCCGGCACGTGTGCCCTTCGTGCGGGCACGACTCGAGCACGGCGGCTGGCCCGAACACGCCTCGCACCGTGCGACCGACGGGGTCCAGAGCCGTCATGCCCTCCGCTGCGCAATGGGCCGAGGAGGTAAGGACGATCGAGCTTTTCAGGCGGGCGTAGAAGCCGGCGGCACACGACCCCCAGAGCTGACGCCCGGCCAGGACCAGCGGTCCGCCCCCCGGCATCGTGAGCTTCGAGAAGACGTTGCCCGCAAGGATGACCCCGACGACGATGAAGGCCGCTGCGACGCCGGCCAGAAGGAGCGCGCGGCCGCTCAGGCGTGCTCGTCGAGGTCGTGCGGTCAGGGCACGAACAACGACGCCGGCAGCGACGACCCGTTGAAGCGATCGAGATCCACGGGCCCGCTGATCCCGGGGACCGTGCCCACACTCGAGTATTGCCAGAACGTCCATCCGTTGCCGGCCCAACCGCTGGCCGGAACGGCGGGCTGACTCGCCTTCGTCCAATGCGCGATCCAGAGGACCGAGTAGCCGTTCCTCGCGAACCATTCGGTGTTCGCCATCGACGCGGACCAGAACTTGGGGTTCGTGTAGATGATCGGCCGCACACCGGTCGCCGCTGTGACCTGCGACAGCCACGTCTGCGCCCACGACGACAGCGATATCGGGTCGAGGCCGTTGGCGGTCTCGAGGTCGAGAACCGGGACAAGGTCGCCGGTCTGGATCGCCGCGTTCCGCAGGAACCAGGCCGCCTCGTTGCCCGCGTCGTTGAACGCCATATCCGGGTTGGCGAAGTGGTACGACCCGACCGCGAGGCCGGCAGCCCGAGCCCCCGAGCGATTCGCCCAATAGGCCGTGTCCGCGGTCAGCGTGCCTGCGGTCGCACGAACGAATGCGAAGCGCTTGCCGGCGGTCGCGACCTGCCGCCAGTCGATCGATCCCTGGTGGTAGCTCACGTCGATACCCTCGACGTAGACCGGGTTGGTTGGCGGTCGCGTCGGTCGCTCCTCGTCCTTGGCGTCTGCCACGGAAGGCGAAGCCAGGAAGAGGACGGCGACGGACATGGCGAGAAGCCCCGCGAGTGCTCGGTGCATCGGGATATGCTCGCGGGCATGGCGGATGGCGTCAAACGTCGTTTGCAGTACCTGTTGGCCCGACCATCGCCGCCGCCCGACCCGGTGCGATGATGCGCACATGCCTCGGCTGCAGCGCAAAGCCCTCGCCACGCCCGATCTTGTCCGAACGTTCCCGTTGGGACGCGTCGATGTCGTCAACCTCGACGAGACGTACGTTGCGCGCTTGACCTGGGAGCCCGGCTGGCGCTGGTCGAAGGACGTGAAGCCGGTCGTCCAGACCGACTCATGCGAGAACCGTCACGTCGGCTACGTCATATCGGGGCATCTGCACGTCGTCATGAGCGATGGCACGGAACTCGACATCCGCCCCGGCGATGCCTTCGAGATCCCGCCGGGACATGACGCCTGGGTCGTCGGCGACGAGCCGTGGGACACCGTCGAGTTCGCGAGCGCGGCCATCTACGGGGCCAAACCCGACGAGAACGAGAGCGTGCTGGCCACGGTCCTGTTCACGGACATCGTCGACTCCACAGCGAGGCTGAGCCAGATGGGCGACGTCCGCTGGAGGGGCCTGCTGCTCCAGCACAACCAGGTGATGCGGGCGCAACTCGATCGATACCGCGGACGAGAGGTGGGGACGACCGGCGACGGTTTCCTCGCCCTGTTCGATGGAGCAGTCCGGGCCGTCCAGTGCGCACGCGCGATGATGACCGCGGTCAGCGGCCTGGATCTCAAGATCCGGGCGGGGCTGCACACTGGCGAAGTCGTCATCGCCGGTGGACAAGCGCGCGGGCTGGCGGTGCACGCCGCGGCGCGAGTCTCGGCCCTCGCCGGCCCGGGCGAGGTCCTGGTCAGCTCGACGACCCGCGACCTGCTCGACGGATCCGGCCTCGTGTTCGCCAGCCGAGGCGAGCACGAGCTCAGGGGCCTCACCGGCGCACGAACCATCTACGCCCTCGAGGGCACCGGTCGACCGGATCGCTAGGTCGGCGGCCCCGAGGGTGGGGTCAGTGAACGTTCGCCCTCCACGGGTTCTCATACTTGGTAGACGACCGCCGCGTCGTCGGTCCAGGAGGGTCCGGTGGATTCAGGGCTCGTCGAAGCTGCGCAACGCGGGGATCGCGACTCGTTCGCCGATCTCATGCGGTCTGTGGGGGACGGCCTCTACGCGCTCGCCTACCGGATCCTCCGCGATCCTCACCTCGCCCAGGACGCGTTCCAGGAGACGGCGATCTCGGCCTGGCGGCAACTGCCCAACCTGCGCGAGCCGGAGCGATTCGAGGCCTGGATCCATCGCATCCTCGTGCACGCCTGCTATGCGGAATTGCGGAAACGGACGCGGTGGACGTCGAACATCCGCGTCATCGGCGTCGACGAGGATCCCTCGTTCGACCGAGAACCCACGATCCTCGATCGTGATGAGCTCGAACGCGGGTTCGCGAAGCTGTCGGTCGACCATCGCGCCGTGTTCGTGATGCACCACTACGTCGGGCTGTCATTGGTCGAGATCGCCGATCGACTCGGGATTCCGGCTGGCACTGCCCGCTCGCGCCTGCACTACGCGAGTCAGGCCCTGCGCGAAGCGCTGGCACAGGAACCGGCGACCGGCACACCGAAGGAGCGACTGGCATGAACGAACTCTCCTTCGAGCGCCGTGCGCAGATGTGGCTCGAGGCCGGCCCGACAAGGCTGCCCGACGACGCCATCGGCCTGATGATGGATGCGATCGCGGACGTGCCGCAGCAGCCCAACATGGTCGCTCGACTGCCGCATCGACTTCGCGCTTCGCGTGCGAGCCTCCTCGCGACGGCCGCCGTCATCGCCCTCGTCGTCGCTGGCGGCTCCGTGTTCGTCCTGCGTTCCGTCCTCCCGGACATCGCAGGCCCCCGACCCACGGATCACCTCCTGTACGACTTCCCCGACGCCCGCACGTACCTGGAACGATCCGGGGGTCCGGCGACGGCGGACGAGCGAGTGGCGCTCGGGAGCCTCCCCGGTGGGGACGTCTTTGTCATCGCCGGGTCGTGCGAAGGCGGTGACCATATGACCGTCGCCGTATACGACCCATCGATCAGCTACGGCGAGCCTGAGAACGGCGCCCCGATCGAGCCGGAGCCCACGCAGTCCCTCGAGGTCGCGTGCGGCCAAGGGGCCCAACACTTGAACGTCGGATCGGTCGTGCCTCCCACGGACCTGGACCTCGTGCTCGATGTCGCCCAAGGCACGACCTGGCAGATCGCGGTCGGCGAGTATCCCGACGAGACCGCCAAGGAACCCACGTTCCCGGCTCCGGTCGTGACCGAGGGGTGGTACTCGCTGATGGAGGCGACCTCGATGCTCGTCCTGGGTCACCCGGGACCCGGTATCGGCGTCCAGGTGCCCGAGGGCGCCAGCGAGATCGGCATCCTCGTCCAGTGCTCAGGCGATCCGATCACCCTGTCGCTCGATCCGGGCGTGGACGCCACGACCGTGGACTGCAGCGATCCAGCCGCGCAGCAGCGCGTCACGTTCCCGGCCGAAGGTTTGGGGTTCGGCGTCTATGCCGGAAGCGACGGGATCGCCTGGGTCCGCATGACGCCCGAAGCCGATGGCGAGATCACGACCGCGCGCCCATCGGCACCGCCACTCCCACCGGAACTCGCCGCGGTCGGCTTCGCCGAGGGTGACGGGCAATACGCGGCGTTCGGCAGCCTTGGAACCGCTGCCCAGACCGTCGCCCCCGTCTCGGGCGCGCCCCTTGCACTGGCCGGTGGCGAGATGGTCGGCGTGGCGGTGCCGGCGGACGACGGCGCGGGGATGCGTCTGGAAGCGTGGTCGGTCCAGGACGGGACGTCCGTCCGTGTGCTCGCCCAGACCGATGGGCG
This sequence comes from uncultured Chloroflexia bacterium, assembly GCA_963850555.1. Classification (GTDB taxonomy): domain Bacteria; phylum Chloroflexota; class Limnocylindria; order Limnocylindrales; family CSP1-4; genus SPCO01. Next base: position 30,205 of record CAWKLT010000018.1, read on the forward strand.
CATCTACCAGACCTGGGTCGACGCGACGCATCAGCAGGTGTTCTACGGCGTGACCAAGGACGACCTGTCGGCCGAGTGGCGTCGAGTGGGGCTGGACGGCTCGGGCGAGGCCCTGATCGTGCAGATGCCCAGCATCGTCCTTCCAACGAGCATCTCGTCCGGACTGGCGGTCGACGACACGGTATTCACCGTCGAGTGGTGTCCAACGCTCGGTCCGTGCGTACGTCATGTGCACGACACGCTCGCGGGTACGACGCGCGAGGTGGGACTCGACGGTGATCGGACCTGCCAACTCGTTGGGGTGAGCGACGGGCAGCTCGTTGCGACAAGCGGCCCGACGTGTGACAGCCCGCAGGGGCCCTCGATCACGGTCCAGGCCCTCGACGGCGGTGAGCGGCGCGCGTTGCCCGTCCCGCCCGGCGTCGCAGTGCTGGCCATGGCGCCAAGCGGACCGGTCGTCGTCGTCGCGGAAGACCGCACCGACCAGACGATCTATCGCGTCATCGACCTCGACGGGACCGAGGCGCGGGAGCTAGCTCGGATCGACCATCCCGGCTGGGTCGCGCCGATGCCGGCGAACCTGCGTCTCCCGGAGGGCTGGGTCCTGCTCGGCGGGCCACTCGCGGACACGCCGGGGAACCGCAACGTTGGTCGAGCGATCCCGCGGCTGCTGAACGTCGTGACCGGGGAGCAGATCGAGCTGGTGAACCTGCCGCACTCGGATCCGTAGAGCGGCCAAGCCTTCCGCTCCGTGCCGATGAGTTTCTGTCCGGACGCGGGTCTAACCTTCGACGATGACCCGTAGGGAGCGATGACCATGAAGCTGACCGCCTCGATGATGCTGACCGTGGACGGCGTGTACCAGGGTCCCGGAGGCCCCGACGAGGACCGGCGCGGGGGGTTCGACCGCGGCGGATGGACGGCCTCGCACGCCGACGAGGAAACCGGTCGCTTCCTGACCTCGTGGTTCGAGCGTGCGGACGCGCTGCTGCTGGGCCGCCGGACCTGGGAGATCTTCGAGCGTTACTGGCCGCACCACGACGGGGGCGAGAGCGATCCGGTCTCGCACGGCATCAACGTCCTGCCCAAGTACGTCCCATCGACCACGCTCAAGGATCCGGGCTGGAACACCCACGTGATCGATGGCGACGTCGAGGCGGCCATTCGCGAGCTCAAGGCCAAGCCCGGGCGCGAGCTCCAGCTCCACGGCAGCGGCGAGCTGCTCCGTTGGCTGCTCGAGCGCGACCTCGTCGACGAGCTCAACCTGCGGATCAGCCCCGTCGTGGTGGGCGACGGGCGGCGGCTCTTCCCGGAGCGCGGCCAGTCGCACGACCTGGAATTGGTCGAGTCGCGATCGACGCCGTCCGGCGTGATGCTCCAGACCTATCGACCAGCCGGGCGGGCAACATTCGCCAACGCCGACGAGTGACCCCGGTCGCGGTCAGCCGGGTTCGTAGACGAGCGTCCCGCCTTCCTCGAGGGTGATGGTCAGGCCAGCGTTCGCGATGGCGTAGCTGGCGCTGTTCGATAGGGCGAGGACGTACAGGTCCCCGTAGGAGCCGTCCTCGCAGGGGACGATGTTGGACGGCCCGGGCACGATCGACAGACCACCGGCTGCAGTGGCCGTCCATGTGCCGGTCAACACGTTGCAGTCGGCCGTCGCACTGAAGGTCCCGCCCGCCGCGAACGAGACGGTGTACTTCGCACGTTGGTCGGGGGGGACGTCGGCCCCGGCCACGGGATCGCGCGTCGTGAACGACGCGAGCTGCCAGCTCGTGCCGACGAGGTCGGCGCCGGGCGACGGCGTCGCGGTCGGGGTCGGGGCAGGGGTGGGGGTGGGCGTCGGTGCCGGGGTCGGCGCCTCGGTAGGCGCCGCGGACGGGGTTGGCGTGGCGGTCGGGGTAGCCGTCGGCGTGGCGGTCGGTGTAGCCGTCGGCGTGGCGGTCGGTGCCGCGCTTGCTGGCGGGGTGGGGGATGCGGTCGGCGTGGCGGTCGGCTCCGCCGTGGGCGTCGGCGTTGGACTCGCCGTCTGGCTTGGTGTCGGGCTCGGCGACGGCTCGTCAGACGGCTCGGCGGACGGAGATGCGGATGGCGACGAACTCGGCGGCGAGGAGGCCGTGGCCGTCGGGACGACGGGTGCGTCCGCAGCGTCCACGAAGGAGCCGGTCCCGCCATCCGTCGTGGTCAGCGTCAGGTCGGCGCCCGCGATCGCCCACGTCGTCACGGTCGCGAGGGCATGTGCGAAGAGGCTTCCGTACGACCCATCCGGGCAGGCCACGAGCGTGCTCGGGCCAGGGGTGATCGTCATGCCATCGCTGCGGTCGAGCGTGTAGGTGCCGGCGAGCGAATTGCAGTCGGCGCGCGCCGCGAAGGTGCCATCGGTACCGAACGCGATCGTGTAGAGCGGTTGCTCGGCGGCCGGGATGACGCCCTGGAAGGCGGGCGTCTGCCCGGTGATCGATGCGAGTTGCCACGTCCGGCCGGTCAATGAACCGGTGTCCGTGCCTCGATTCAGAAACGAGAAGAGCAGCAACCCGGCGACGATCACGCCGATGACGATGAGCGCGACATTCGTCGCCTGCGAACGGTTCTGCATCGAATTCCCCGTGACGATCAGGACCGCCAGGACTGGGCGGCAGACTCAAGATGCTAGCGGGTCGCCGACGTCGACGCGCCAACGCGGTCAGCCGAGCGGCTCGGGTGCCTCCATGCGCTCGAGCAACGCCATCGTCGTCGTCCAGCTGCGGATCGTCATCGACTTGTAGGCCGGAGTGCCAACGATCTTGCTGAGGCGGCTCTTCGTCCGTTGCGCGCTCAGCCGCTGCGAATAGATCACGCCCTTGCCCGGCCACACCTCGTCGACGCCTGGTCGCGGGTCGAAGACCTTCATCGCCGTCCGAGCGTCGATCCCCATGAGGAAGACCGCGTCGCTGTGGAACTTCTCCGGATGGTCGCCGAAGCCCTTCGGCCGCTTCCGGACGACGGCTCGGAGCTGCGCTCGCGTCAGGACGAGGGCCGCGATCAGCTCGCTGTCGAGCTTGAAGGTCTTGGGGAGCGCTTCCTCGAGCTCACGCTTGATCGCGGCGGCGGATCGGTCGGAGCTCAGGATCACGTTGCCGCTGGCGATGTACGTGGAGACCTCCGTGTGGCCGTGCGATTCGAGGAGGTCGCGCAGGGCCGCCATCGGCACCTTGTTCCGGCCGCCGACGTTGATCCCGCGCAGGAGGACGAGGTATCGGGTCATCCCTGTCGCTTCTTGCCCCCGAAGCCGGGGAGGGCCGCCGCCTGTTTCATCCACGACGCGAGTTGGCCTTCGTCGATGTCGTCCACCGATTCGAGGTCGACGCCGCGCGAGTCCTTGCCCATCCCGATCGGCGCAGCTGGCGGTACTGGCGTGATTGATGTGCCGCGCCCGAAGGTGAGCTTGACGTGGCCCGCGAAGCCGCCGCACGAGAAGCACCAGCCGTCGCCGACGCCATACCACGTCATGCCCCACTTCACGGAGCGCTGCAGGCCCGGCAGCGTCTTGGCCGCCAGGGCATCGACGCGTTCAGCGATCGAGCGTTGCGGTTCCGGCAAGCTGGCGATGTAGGCGAAGACCGGCTTGTCGCCCTCGGCGGCCTTCGCGGGGCTTGCCCTGCCGGTCATGGCGGCCGGCAGCGTGGTGAGAACGTCGGCTTGCGCGGCCGATCCCTTGGTGGGTTTGCGTGCCTTCGGCGTCACGGGGGTTAACGACTCGACTGAGTCTTTGGCGGGCTGGCCGGTGTCGACCGTTTGCCCTGCACCGTCGTCAGGCGATGTCATCAGGACCTCCTCTTCTTTGTGTCGTCGACATCATTGACTGGAGATCGGTTCAATACTCATCGGTGCCGCACGTGATGAGTGAGGAACCGGTCGACCTTCAGGATCGAGTCGAGGACACTGACCCGCGATGGAGCCACGCGTCGGCATCGCGCACATCGAGGTCAATACGGCCGACGGAACGTTTCCGATCGGCCGGGATGACTTTCCGGACTTCGACCGGTACGCTCGGCTCGGCGTCCACATCCAGTCGGACCGGGCCCGGATCGCGACGCCGCCTCCAGGCTACGTCGAAGTCGCGCTGACGGCGCTGGCCGACGCCTGCCGGGAGCTTGGCGTCCCGCACGCCGACATCGCCTTCGTCGACACGGTCGTCCCACCGCCACGATTTGGGCTTCGCTACGGCTTCAAGGGCACGTACACGACGGACCGGCTCGAAGTCATCTGGATCTTCGCGAACTGGACCGGTCTGGACGAGCTGCGGACGGTCGTGCGCCACGAGGCGGCGCATCTCGCGTTCGCGCGGACCCACACTGCTGAGGAGTCGGCCGGTCACACGGGACCCTCCGAGGACTTCGCGCTGGCCTTCGAGAACGCTTCCTAGGCTCCTCGTCCGCGGTATCCCGGGGAGCCACGGATACGAGTGGACGTCAGACGTGCGGCGCGACGCCCTCGGCGAGCTGCTGCATGACCTCGACCTGTGCGTCGTACTCGAGCAGCGGCAGGTGGCTGCGCGCTACGAACTCGACCGGCACGGGCACCTGGCGCCGGATCTCGAGTAGCGCCTCGACGAGCTCGTCGGGCGTGCCGGCGTGCGCGGTCCGGCGCGAAAGGAGCCGCTCGTCATCGCCTTCGAACGGGGGAGGGGACGCGGCCGGGAGCGGTCGGGTCGCCGAGGCCTCCATGTCCGAGTACTTCCAGTTGCAGCCCCCAGACGGCGTCGCGGTAGCGGGCGAGCGCGTCGGCCCGGGACGCGCCGGGCAGCAGGATCGAGTAGTGGATGAACCGGAAGCTCGGCCGGGTCGCGTCCGGCCTGGTCGAGCTCGTCGAGCACCCACCCGACCTGCTCGCCGAATTGCTCCGCCGGCGCGTTCGAGAAGATGCCGTCGGCGAGGCGGGCGGCGCGGCGGATCGCCGGCTCGGCACCGCCGCCGATGAGGATCGGGATCCGGGTCGACGGCGTCGGACGCACGCCGAGGGTCGGGAGTTGGTAGACCGAGCCTTCATGGGTGAACGGCTCGCCACTCCAGGCCTGCGGCAGGATCCGAAGGATCTCCTCCATCGCCGCGCCGCGACGGCGCATGTCGGCGCCCAGCCCGGCGTACTCGACCTCCGACCATCCGAGCCCCAGCCCGAGCGCGAGCCGACCGTGGCTCAGCAGCTGGACCGTCGCCGCGTCCTCCGCCAGGCGCAGCGGGTGATGCATCGGCGCGAGGATGACGCCGGTGCCGATCTCGATCCGTGACGTCGCCTGGGCGAGGGCCGCGCTGACGACGAGGAGCGATGGCATGTAGCCGTCGTCGACGAAGTGGTGCTCCGTCGTCCAGACCGAGGTGAAGCCGAGCCGTTCGGCCTCGACCGCCAGGCGCACCGTGTCGTCGTAGGCACGCGTCCAGTCCGTCTCGCCAGGTCGGAGCTGGGCGCTGAGGAGTCCGAATCCGAGGGTCATGCCGCAGTCAGCCGAGCGGCGTGAGCCGGGCGATCGGGATGACTCGGTCGGTCTTTGTCAGGTATTCGGCGAACTGCGGGTGTTCCGCTACGTGCCGGTCCCAGAGGGCGTCGCGCTCGGCCCCTTCCGCGACCGTCGCGTTGGCCTGGAACTTCCGGCCGTCGGCTTCGACCGTCACGACCGGGTTCGCGGCGAGGTTGCCGAACCATGCCGGGTCCTCGGGCTCGCCGCTCTTCGACCCGACCACGATGTAGTCGTCCCCATCGCGCGAGAAGGTCACGACGGCCTCTCTCGGCTCGCCGGTCTTCGCCCCGGTCGTCGTGAGCACCATCACGGGGCGCCCCTCGAAGTAGCCGCTCGTGGGACGGCCGTTGGCGCGGATGTCGGCGATCAGGTTCTTCGTCCAGTCTGCGTAGTCGGTCATGGAGATCCTCGGGTTCAACGCGCGACTCGGTTGCGTAAGCAACCATCCCACAGATCGGCGGCTTGCGCTGCCCCGTTGTTCGAGCGTATGCCACGATGACAGGGCGAACCGTGCGCGCACTCCTACGCCTCAGGACCGACGATCAAGCAAATGTCGAAGCTGGTCGGGCGCCTTCGTCGAAATCAGCGAGCAGGAAGATCCTGCACTACCAGGAGACGACGATGCCTCAGTACATGCTGTCCGTACACACCGCGATGGGCGAGCCTCGCGAACCGATGACCGACGAGCAGCAGCGGGAGGGCTTCGCCCGGATCGCCGCAATCGAGGCCGACATGGAAGCCGCCGGGGCATTCGTGTTCTCGGCCCGACTCAGCGAGCCGAGTGACGGCAAAGGTCGTCCGACGCGGCCCGGGCCGGCCGAAGCAGACCGACGGCCCATTCGCCGAGACCAAGGAAGTGATCGGCGGCTTCTACCTGATCGAGGCACCCACGATCGAGGTCGCCATGGATTGGGCATCGCGCGTGAGCGATGCGATCGGCGAACCGATCGAGGTCCGGCCGCTCGCCGGGAGCCGCAGCCGCTGAAACGACCGCGGATCGCAAGATGGGCGACCGGCAGGGTGGCGCGACTTGCTTCATCCGGCGACCCGCCATATCGTGGTACCTGTGGATAGCATGTTTCTGGTCGGTGCCGGATGAAGATCGCGGTGGTCGGCATCGGCACGGCAGGGTCGGCCGCGGCGCTCCTGCTCGCCCGCGATGGCCACGACGTCGAGATCTTCGAGCGCGTCGCCGCGCCGAGCGGGGTAGGGGCGGGGATCCTGCTCCAGGGTCTTGGCCAACGAGTGCTCGACGAACTGGGCCTCGCCGACGCGCTCGAGTCTCGCTCGACGCCGGTCCGGCGGATCGACGCTCGAACGAAGGCCGGCCGTCGGGTGCTCGACTTCGGATACGACGACCTCGTGCCCGGGTCCTACGGCTGGGGTGTCCACCGAGGCACGCTGTTCGATCTCCTCTACGGCGCGGTCCAGACCGCCGCGATCCCGACCACGACCGGCCTGCAGGTCGATGGCCTGAAGCCATCTCGCGACGGGTGGCGACTCGCAACCGCACGCGGGGAACTGGGCCCGTTCGATCTCGTCGTCGGCGCGGATGGTGCGCGATCCCGCATCCGGCGCGTGAGCGGTCTGGCCAGCAAGGATGTCGGGTACCCGTATGGCGCGATCTGGACCGTGGTGCCGGACCCCGACCATCTGGCCGGCGACGTCCTCCACCAGCGCTATGACGGAACCCGCATCACGCTGGGAGTGCTCCCGACCGGGGTCGACCAAGCGTCGCTCTTCTGGTCGACCCCGACCAAGCGGCTGGCGGCCGTCGTCGCCGAAGGGCCAGCCGCGTGGGTCGAGCGAGCGCGCCCATACGCCGGTCGCCTGCGACCGCTCGTCGAACGGGCGGCGACGGAGGGGATCCTGGAGGCGTCGTATCGCGATGTCGTGGTCCGCTCGCCGGCGCTTGTTCGAGGCGCATCCGGACTGGTGCTGATCGGCGATGCGGCGCACGCCATGAGTCCGCAACTGGGTCTGGGCGCGAGCCTGGCCCTCGCCGACGCGTGGTCCCTGGCCGCCTGCCTGCGCGCGCATCCCCGCGACCTGCCTCGAGCGCTCCGGGAGCATGCCGCCGGCCGCGCGGCGCATGTTCGCTACTACACGTGGTGCTCGCGCTTCATGACGCCCGTCTTCCAGTCCGACCTGGTGCCGATCGGCTGGGGTCGAGACGCCCTCCTCGGGCCGATCGGCCGGATCCCGTGGGTCCGCCACCAGTTCGTGAAGATGCTGATGGGCGTCCAGACGTCGCCCTGGTCGACCTGGACGTTGCCGCGGTAGGGCTCGGCAGCCCCAGCGTCAGGGCTTGGGGTGAGCCTCGAAGAAGTCGAGGACAGCGGATGCGAACGCGTCGGTGAGGTCCGGGACGTGCCCGCCGCCCGGGATGGTCCAGAGCTCGACAGCACCCCCCGAACCGCATCCCGACCAGCGATCGACCGTCGTCTCCGCCTCCGCAGCGTCGACCGTCACGTCCGCGTCCACGTCGATCCGTTGGTCGAGTGTGGCGGCTTCCGGCTCACAACCGTCGTACTTCGCCCAAGCCGCGGCCGTGGCTTCGGCGCCGGGATACGGCCCCATCGGACTCGACCCGACTCCCTCGACCGCCCCGCCATCGAACTCGACGACGTCGTCCGCCGTGCCGTGCAGTTGGACGACGGCGAGGGGCTCGCTCGGAGCGCAGTCGGCAGCCTTAGCAAACGTCGCGCCGGCGAGGCTGACCAGGGCCGCGATGCGATCTGCGTGCGCGCAGGCGACGGCGTAGCTCATGAACCCGCCGTTCGAATGCCCGACGAGCGCGATCCGTTTCGGATCGACGTTGAGCTTTTCTTCGATCTCGTCGATGACGCCGATGAGGTAGCCCACGTCGTCGACACCAGTTCGATCGAAGTCACAACAGGCGTCCGTCGCATTCCAGAAGCGGTTGCCGTCATCGCTGAGCGTGCCGTCCGGCGACGCGTACAGGTATCCGCTGTCCGCCGCCAGGTCGCGGAGACCAAAGTAGTCGTCGTGCTCGCGTCCCGTCGAGCCGTACCCATGGAGCACGATCAACAGGGGAGCAGGATGGTCGTCAGCGTACGAAGGCGGCACGCGCACCGTGACCGGCCTGTCGCCGCCAACGGTGATGTCGACCTCCGACGGGGCAGGGGACTGCGACGGTGTCGAAACGCTCGTGGCGACGGGACTGCTCGTGGCGACGGGACTCGCGGAGCCGAGCGCCGGCGCGCCCGAGCACGCAACGACGAGGATCGCCGACACCGCCAGGAGCGCGACTCCCCTCATCGGACGAGCGGCCGGTGCGTTCTCAGGTGCTCTGCTCCAGTGGCTGACACGGCGACGAGGGCGCCGCGACCCGGCTCATGGCGGCGCACGATAAAGCCCAGGTCCGTCGCGTCCTCCCAGACCGGCAGGCGCGGGCACGAGGTGCGCCACGCCTCCATCGTTTCCTGGTACGGGCGTTCGCCCGGGCCGATCCACTCGAGGAGGTCGAGGATCAGGTTGTCGACGGTCTCGGGCACGTCACGGGCTCCAGAAGGCCATCGCGCCATCCAGGCGAGCGAGGACCTCGCCGTCGGGCGTCACCGCGAGGACGCGCGAGGTGCCGTCGGCGTCGAGGACCGGGAGGAGGAACGACGAGCTGTCGGGCGCCCACAGTCGATGGCTTAGGGCGTACTGGTCGAAGTAGGCCAGCACCTGCTCGATGAAGACCGACGACGGCCGGACGGGCGGCTCGGCACGGATGTCGCCGCTGGCGGCGTCGACGAACACGAGCCGGATCTCCGGCGCGCCGTCGACGTTCGCGACACGGAGCGCGGCGAGCGTCGCGCCATCCGGTGACCACCAGAAGCCAACGACCGACCCATCGAGCAGCGTCCGCGGCGCCTTGGCGCCGGCTTCGAGTGCCCGAAGGGGTCCGATCGGGATCGCGCGCGCGCCCTCGAAGGGCTCGACAGCACCGATCGCGGCGAGCCGGGATCCGGACGGGTCGAAGGCCATCGCGGCAGGACCGATCACCGGCATCGATGCGGCGTCGTCGCCGTCGCGGTTCGCGAGGACGATCGATGCGGGGCCGATCGCGCCGCCTGCGCCGGCCGCGCCTGCCCGAACGACGCCCACGAGCTCGCCGTCGCGGCTGATGACCGGCGAGCGGAAGTCGCCCGGCGCGCCGAGCTCGCCACCCGGCCCTTCGCCGTCGAGCCCGAACTCGCCGAGGAATGCCTCCGGCCCCAATCCGATGTGCGCCAGCAACCGGTCCGAGCCGATCCAGTCGAAGTAGAACGGGTTGCCGGTGCGGATGATGGCGTCAGGGCCGGACCCGTCGAGCGGCGCACTCGCGTCCACGGGCGCGATGCGCAGCGAGAGGCCGTCCGTTTCCTGCGCAAGGAATGACACCATCTCCGAGTCTGGCCGCCAGGAAAGGTAGAACGGCTGGGCTGTCGTGCTCTCGAAGATGACCACATCTGCCGCGGGCTGCGCGGCCTGGGACGTCGGGTCGATGATCACGATCGCGCGGCCGGTGTCATCGACGCGGGTCGTCGCGAGGTGCTTCCCGTCCGGCGACCAGGCTGGAAAGCCGTAGCCGCCGATCCCGGCCTCGGAAACGAGCACCGTGTCCCCGGCCGCATCGACGAGCGAGATCGTGGAGCCGTCGCGGGCCAGGAGGGCGACCGTGCCTTTGGAGGCGAGGCGGCCGACCGGCGCCGGCGTCGTGGCGGCGGTCGGCGCAGCGCTTTCGACCGGCGAGCTCGCAGCGGGGGAGGGGGCCAGTGAGGAGAGGGTCGGTTCGGTCGTCGCGGCCGACGGGGCCGGAGCCGGGGCGCAGGCGGCGGCCACCACGACGACCGCGACCAGCGCCGCGGCGATCGACCCTCGAACCCTCAACGCGGAAGTCGCCATCATGGACACGATACGCGCTTGTGTTCGCGGCGGATCGAATCCGACGAGCCGCTCGTGGCCGGCGACTTGGTGCGGCTCCTTAGGGTCTTCGATTTGCAGTGGCAAGCGAGCTGACGGCAGCCACCAAATCCATCGCCTCGATCCCACGCGGGCGAGCTAGAACCTCATCAGGTCGCAAAGAGAGCCGGCGCCACGAGGCGCCGGCTCTCCCTGGTGTCGCTGGGCTCGTGCGTCAGCAGGCGACTGGATCCACCGGGATGAGGAGCGGACCGCTCGCCGGGGCCGCGAAGAACGTGGCCATCAGGACGGTCGGGGCGTCCGTGCGGTTGACCGCGGAGTGGACGTGACCATGACCGGCGTCGATGAACGCCTGTCCGGCCGCGTACGTGTGCTCCGCGCAGCCCTCGCTATCGATGTAGACGAGCGCACCGGAGACGACGTTCACGACGACCGGACCGGCATGGGTGTGCCACGGGAACTGCGCACCCGGCTGCACCGTGTATCGGACGACGACCGTCTGCGACGGGTCGCCGGTGTTGACGACGACGGTTTCCGAATCGTGATGGCTGATCTTGATCTTCAGATGGATGTCGTCGGAGAAGGTCGCCCGACCTGAGAGCGGCTCGCCGACGATCGGCAGCGGCGGCTCCACCGCGAGTGCAGGCAGGACGTTGACACCGACGGTCATCATCACCATCAAGGCGGCCATCACCCCCAGGAAGGCTCGTTTGTTCTTCACCGCTTCTCCTTCGCTGATCCCACTTGTTCCGGTCGTCAACGACCACCGGGGCACGAGGATGGTCCGAGGCCGCGGGCGAAGTCTCAGGAAAGTCATGGGGTTTCTTCAGGACGGATCCGGGGCGGCCGCTCGATGATTCGCTTCGGGCCGTACCAACTGGACCCCGTGCAGGGCCTCAAGCGCGGCCAGCGGGAGGTCCGGCTGACACCCAGGTCCCTTGCCGTCCTCGCGCTGCTTGCCAGCCAGCCCGGTCGCGTCGTCACCAAGGACGAGCTTTTCACGACCGTGTGGCAGGAAACCGCTGTCACGGATGCGGCGCTCGCCACCTGTATCCAGGAGATCCGCCGAGCACTCGGGGACACAGCTCGCGACCCGCGCTTCATCGAGACGATGCATCGTCGTGGCTACCGGTTTGTGGCCCGCACGACGGACGATGCACCAACCGGACCGACGGAGGGAGTGCCGCTCCCGTCCTCCACGCCGCTCGTCGGTCGAGGAGACGAGGTCGCCGTGCTGACCGACGCCTTCGATCGAGCTCGACACGGGTCTCGCCAGGTCTGCCTCATCAGCGGCGAACCCGGCGTCGGCAAGAGTGCCGTCCTGGGCGAAGCTCTCGCCCGGCTGCGCGAGCGGGACCGCGCCGCCGTGACGTGGGCCAATTGCGTCGAGCAGTACGGCATCGGCGAGCCGTACCAGCCGCTGCTGGATGCCCTAATGCGATTGTGCCGGGGCCCCGAGCGCGAGCGGACGATCGCGACACTCGAGCGGTTCGCACCGATGTGGCTGGCCCAGCTGCCGGGAATCCTCGCACCGCGTGAGGCGGCCGCGCTGCAGCTGCGGCTCGTGGGGACGGTCCGTGATCGGATGTTGCGGGAGCTGACGACCGCGGTCGATGCACTCGCTGCTCAAGACACGCTCGTTCTGGCGATCGAAGATCTCCACTGGAGCGACCCATCGACCCTTGACTGGATCTCGAACGTGGCGTCCCGGATGGATCCCGCGAAGCTCCTCGTCATCGCCACCATGCGACCGACCGGCGGGGACGATGTCGACGGCCCGCAGGCACAGCTTCGTGAGTCGCTTCGCGCCCGGGGCCTCGCCCGCGAGATCGCACTCACCGGATTGGCCAGGGAAGCGGTCGCGACGTATGTCCTGCAGACACATCCACCGGCTCCCGGCCGACAGCCGGCCTTCGAGCGGTTGGCAGAACGCATCCATCGCCACACCGGGGGCAATCCGCTGTTCATGGGCACCGTGCTGCATCAGCTCGTCGAGCGGCAAGTGGTGACGCCAGGTGCCGATGGGTGGGACACGAGCGACGAGGTCGAGCACGCGGACCTCGGGATCCCCGACAGCATCCGGCCCGTTATCGAGCGGCAGATCGCCCGGCTCTCGCCGAGCGAGCGCGTTGTCCTCGAAGCTGCCAGCGCAGTGGGCGACGCGTTCGCCCTCGCGGTGGTCGCGCAAGCGGCCGAGCTGGATGAAGACGATGCGGAAACGACGTTGCAGCACCCTGCCAGCCGTCGGTTCGTGCGGACATCGGCCGCGACACCGTCCGACGACAGGGGCTCTCTGCACCTCGAGTTCGTGCACGCGCTGTTCCGCGACGCACTCTACGGTGGGATCCCGAGGGGTCGGCGGGCCGCCCTCCATCGCCGGATCGCTGCCGCTCAGGAGCTCGCCTGGGGACCCCGAGCCGGCGAGATCGCCGCGGAGCTTGCCCTCCACTTCGAGCTTGGCGGCGACGACAGCCAGGCGGTCCACTACCTGCAGCGAGCCGGCGATTCCGCGCGGCGACGGAGTGCGTTCCGTGAGGCGCGTCGGCATTACGAGCGCGCGCTGGAACTGCTGATGCGTCAGCCCGACGATGCGGCCCGCGACGCGCGCGAGCTCGGGCTCCAGATCGGGCTCGGTGCCGCGACGATGGCCACAGCGGGGTTCGGGGCTCCGCCAGTCGAAGCGGCCTATTCCCGAGCACGGGAACTCAGCCAGGAGATCGGCGACACGCCGGGGCGCTTTCCCGCGCTCTTCGGGCTGTGGCTCTTCTACTGGGGTCGCGGTGAGATGCGAACGGCCGAGAGTCTGGCGCGTGACCTGCGCCGACGCGCCGGACGCGACCCGGAACTGCGGATCCAGGCGGCCCACGCGTCGTGGTCGACGGCCTTCTCGCGCGGCGCCTTCGACGAGACGCGTCGCCACGCCCACACGGCGATGAAGCTGTACGACCGCGATCGACATGCCGGGATGGCAGCGACATACGGTGGCCACGATCCAGCGGTCTGCGGCGGCATGTTCGCCGGTCGCGCGACCGCGATCATGGGACTCCCGGATGAGTCGGCGCGCCTGGGTGACGAGGCGGTCACGCTGGCGCGCTCACTCGACCATCCGTTTTCGCTCGGACTTGCCTTGACCTTCCGTGCGGCTGCCGCCCAGGCCGTCGGCGATCACGATGCGGTCGCGCACAACGCCGATGAAGCGACGGCCATCGCGCGTGAGCAGGGGTTCCGTCTGATGCTCGGGTGGTGCCAGGTGATCTCCGGCCGCGCCGCCGTGCACGGGGGTGATGCGGACCGGGGAGGGGAGTGGATCGACGAGGCGATCGCGACCACACGGTCAACGGGATCGGATCAGTTCCTGTCCTACCTCCTGGCGTCGCGGGCGGAAGCGCATCTCGCCACCGGTCAGCCCGACCAGGCCCTCCAGGCGACGCTCGACGGCTTTGCCGCGGTCAAGCGCACCGGCGAGCGCTTCTTCGAGGCGGAGCTCCACCGCCACTACGCCGAAGCACTGCTTGCCACGGGCGGGGACACGTCGGCGGTCTCGCTTGCGCTGCGTAAGGCGGTTGACGTCGCGACCCGGCAAGGGGCGAACCTCTTTGCGCTTCGGTCAGCGGTCCGGCTCGTCCAGCTGACGGGCGATGTCGAGGGTGCTCGAGACCTCCTCATGGCCGCGCGCGGCGCACTGCCGCCGACGTCGGGCCTTCCCGAAGCCTTGGCGGCCGATGCCCTCCTGGTGTCCGCACCGGCTGCCCGGTAACGACGACTCTTTGGTTCGAGCGGCTAGACGATGCGGCTCGCCCGTGATCCCCAAGCGATACCCTGCCGACATGCCGAGGATGGACTCGAGTCAAGCCCCCATCGACGATCTGCGGACGTCGTTCGAACGCATCGTCGCGAATCCCGACACCCGAAGACCTCTGGGCGCTCCAGAAGATCCTGCTGACGATCGGCGGCGCCGACGCCGCACGGGTACGCGCGGTCGCGCGCGCCTTCCATGCGTGCATGCGGATGCTGGCGAGTAAGTCTGCGTCGCGGACGGCGAGTCGCTGGAGCGCCGTCCTGGGGACGGCGGCCGTCGGCACCGTCAGCCTATCGGAGCTGCGTGATGGCCAGGAGCGAGGTCTCGTCGGGTTGCTCGGGCGCGGCCTGCTTCCCGCGGCCCTGGAGGTCGGCGCCGCCGTGAAGTCCGCGGAAGCCTGGGAGATCGAGGCGCGGCTGATCTACGACGAGTTCGCTTGGTTCCTCTACGAAGAGCTCTGGGACCTCTCCGTGACCAGCCGCTCGGACCTGGCCGCAGATGAGCGTCGCCAACGCATCGACGAGTTGCTCGACCCCCTCCTGGACCCGTCCGTGTCCGACGAGGACCGGGCGACGCTCCTGGTCGACGTATTCCGATCGGTGTTCGCGGCGCGTGTGTGGCCGCTGCTCAAGGACACGACGGATGTTCCACGACCCTGAACCGACGACGACGTCATCCGCGGGCCTGACCGCGGAAGAGCTGGCCAACCTGGTCGGCGACCCGCTCGACCGCGTCCAGCAGTTGACGGCACTGGGCGTGCTTCAGCCCGACGATGCGGGGCTCTATTCGTCAGGCGAAGCCCATCGGGTTCGGGTGATCGATGGGTTCGAGGCCGCCGGCGTCCCGCTGGACGTGCTCGTTCGGGCGCAGGCCGCGGGAATCATCAGCGTTGAACACTACGACCAGCTCCATGCCGCCCCGGGGCGGCCCTCCAAGCGCACCTATCAGGCGTTCAAGGACGATGTGGGCCCGGCCGGCCAGCTGTTCCCAGCGATGTTCGCGGCGTTCGGCATCGCCGAGCCCGATCCGGCATCACACCTGTCGGCGGAAGACGAAGCTGTCGTCGAGGACTGGGCGACCCTCATCGACGCGACCGGTCACCCCGACATCACCCTCGGAATCCTGCGGCAGTTCGGCGAATCCAGCCGTCGATCGTCCGTGGCCGCCCTGGAGGCGTACGCTCAAGTCGTCGAGCAGTTGGGTCCCGAGTTCGCCGGCGTGCCCTCGCAGGAGATCCACGACCAGGTGTTCGTGCCGTGGGCGAAGGCCGCGAGACGCCTGCCCGCTCTCGCCGACTGGTTGGCGCGCCATCACATGAGTCGCGAGATCGACGACTACAGCATCCGTTCCACCGAGCAGGTGCTTGCGGATTCCGGCTACGTCCAGGAGCGCCCGATGGTGGAGCCCGCCGTCGCCTTCCTCGACCTCACCGGCTTCACCAGCCTGACGCAGGAGCGGGGGGACTCGATCGCGGCCGAGATGGCGCTGCGACTCGCCGATCTCGCCTCACAGGCGGTGGCGCCACACCGTGGCCGTGTCGTCAAGCTTCTCGGCGATGGCGTGTTGATGCACTTCTCGGACGTCGTGGAGGCCGTCGAGGCCGCGTTCGAGCTGATGGACCGGCTCGCCGACTCCGACATGCCACCTGGCCACGTCGGCATCACGCAGGGCCCGATCGTCAGTCGCGACGGCGACATCTTCGGCCGGACCGTCAATCTCGCTGCGCGCATCTCGGACGTGGCGCCCAGCGGCGAGCTGTACATCCCGGCCTCGACCGGACCGGCGCTGTCCGGTCGATTTGTCGTCATGCCGGTGGGCACCGCGACGCTGCAGGGCGTCGGTACGATCGATCTGGCAAGGGTCGTGCGATCGGGCGCCGCGACCGATTGACGACCGAGGTCGAGCGATCACGGCGCCCTCCAGTCGTCGGGCGCGCGCACGAGGGGAAGGCCGAGCAGCGCCGTCGCGGCTTCGTTCTTCCGGCGGCTCCCGAGACCCGGCGTCACGGCCTTGAGATTCGGCAGGCCGACCAGCGGCGCGAGATCCTCCGGCCGCAGGTGGCGCATGTCGATGAGCTCGATGGCCTCGAGCGCCGGCGCCGTGGCAAGCGGTCGCAGGTCGCGGATGCCCTTCATCGTCTCGAGCCGGACGCGGCGCAGCGAAGTCGCCGCCCTCAGGTCCGGAAGCGCCTCGACCTGACGCAGCGCCTGCAGGAAGAGCACCCGGAGCGACGGGATCGCGCCGACGGCCGTCACGTCCGTCAGTCCGCGGATCATCCAGAGCTCCAGGTACCACAGCTCGCCGACGCGCGGCAGCAGTCGGAGGTCGCGCGTGCCGCCGAGCTTGAGGTCCAACGATCGAAGCCGCGTCAACGGGAGAAGCAGCGACAGGTCGGGCATCGTGATCGATCGCAGCGTCAGGTCGTCCAGCTGCGTCAGTCCCGAGATCACCTCAAGGTGCTTCGTCTGACCCTCGAGGAAGAGCCATCGCAGCTCCGGAAAGCGAGAGAGGACGGCGAGGTCGAGCTTGACCTTCGTCGCGCCGATCCCGAGCTCCTCCAGGTCGGTCGGAAGATGGCGCAGCCCATCGAGCGAGGTCAGCGAGTCCCACAGCGCGTCGGCGGCGAACCGCCGCAGCGTGGGGAAGAAGCGCAGGAATTCGAGATCGGTGATCGAGTGGTCGTAGGAACCGTACGCTCGGAGGTCCATCTCTGGATACGCGCGGAACCACTCGCCGAGCTTCCGGAAGTCGTCGTCGGTCAGCCGGCGGTCGAACTGGACGACGCCTCGACCGGTGGGCGCCGGCCGGAGCATCTCGTCGGTGAGCGGGCTCGAGACCTGGCGGAAGTCCGAGGTCGGCTGCGGATCGCCGGCGATGAAGCGCAGCTCGGCTCGCGCGACCGCGTAGCCATCGCCCCAGTAGGTGTCGACCGTCGCGGGCGGCTCGATGCTGTCCGCGGCCAGCGGCCGCTCGCCCAGGATGGCGCCTCCGCCGAACGACACGAGCAGGACGTGCGCGTTCCCGACGCTGAGCACCGGGCTCCCGGCGATCGCCTCCGATGAAGGAGGGGAGTCGCCGACCCAGTCGAGGATCGCGGCGATGAACCGTGTCCGGCCGCCAGTCGACCCGCCGGTGTCGACCCGAAGCACGCGTCCGCACCCGAACCGGCCGTCGGCCATCGGGATCGACCAGAACTGCCCGGGCCGGAGGTGCGCCGTCGTCTTGGGAATCAGCGGGTAGGTCGCCATCGGTCGTGCAGAACGGTAACTCGCGTCGCGACGTCGCGAGCCAAGATCGGCGATCAGGTCTTGGAGGGCAGTAACTCGGCCAGACCGCGGGTAATGCGTTCGATCAACGCCGGCTGCAGTTCGCTACGGGATACAAGCATCTTCCGGAGTGACCCGACACTCTCCAGCCGAACTCCCCGATAACTGTCGGGCGCGAACAAGACCGGCCACGTTGCCGAGACGAAGCACAGCACCGGCGTGACCGGGGGCATCGCTTCGAGATCCAACTCCGAGAGGGCGGATCGCACCGCCTCAACCTGCCAACCCAGGCCGTCGGCAAGCTTCGAGCAGTCGCGGGTGCCCACGTACAGCCGAAGATCGGGGCGAAGCACCCACCCACGGTCCTTGATCTCGACCCGCCCGCTGTGGTTCTTGGCATCGACCACGAACACGCCGGCAGGCGCCACGACGATGTGATCGATGTTGCCGCGAGTGCCCGGAACGCGTCGGTCATTGAGGATCTGAAGGCCCTCAACCTCGGCCAGGGAGGCAGCGAGTTTCTCCTCGCCGGCCGCGCCGATCGCCCACGCGCGCGTCGAGGCCGGCTCGACGGTCATGCCGAGGACGACACCGCCGAGCTTCTGCCCCCATTTCGTCCGGGCGGCCGCATCGCGTTTCGCCATTCGGCGCTGGTGCTCACGATGGGCCGACCCGCCAGCAACTCCGGCATCGATCGGTGCAGCGTCGACCTTTGCGCCGGTGTCCGGGCACACAACACAGCGCATTGACCGCGACGACCGATCCCAGACAGCTACATCGCCTAGAAGCAGCGCTGCTCCGCAGCGGGCACAGACCCCGTCGTACTTGACGTGCCAAGGCTTCGAGGATGACTCCAAGGTTGACCCCGGCTCCCAGAATGTTCCGATGTCACCAGCTGGTCACTTCATAGTCAACCGCAGCTCGGCGGCCGGTGCACTCAATGGGAAGGGGAGAGGTTGCATCCGACCACGGGCCGACCCAGCCTGCTGTCACCGTCCGCGCTCCACCGGCCTGGCACGCGGCGGCCCTGCGAGTCGTGGTGGCACGCCTGGATCGACGCACGGCACGCTCCGGAGTTCCGGGACGGATCGCGACGGACGCGCTGCGGCGCGGGGCATTGTCCGTGCCATTGATGCTTCACCACGTCCAAGCGGTGGTGTTCATCCTGAACGACATGCACACAGATGTGATCGGGACTGGTTTCGTCGTGCGTTTCGAAGAATTGCTTGGAGACACGCTGACCCATGTTGACTACGTGGTGACCGCCAAGCACTGCGTTGAGGGGCTTGGAAACCGGCGATACGCATACCAACGGAAGGTCCGCCAAAGGACCTTGTGATCGAAACGTGGTTCCACCACGACAAGAAGACGTCTCGGTAGCAATCATTCCGAATTCAGTGATTGCGCGTGGCTACGTCCGCGGAGACGAATTTGTCGATGCGGCACCGGGGCCCTTCAGTGCGCGGAAGCAAGACGTGGGCCTCACCCAGTTGGGCTACCGTGTCTATTTTTGCGGTTTCCTTGCAGAGTTGCCCGCGATGGCGCACGAGGCGACACCGATGGTTAGGTCGGGCACGCTCGGCGCACCGACCAAGTCAACGTCACCCTAAGACGACCAGACGGCACACCGTATGTCCCGAAACGGGTTCATCTTGTGGACTGCCGCTCATACCAAGGGTTCAGCGGCTCGCCGTGCTTTGTTCAGTTCGACCACACGCAGGTCGTTGAAGGCGAGAGTCGCGGCCGCTTGGCGATTACGACCGCCCTGCTGGGGATGTTCGTGGCACATTTCGAAGGCGAGTCAGAGTTTAGCCATTCGGGTGTCGGAGTGATCCTGCCCGCTGAAGCAATTTCAGACCTCTTGATGAGGCCCGACTTGACGAGCGATCGCGCGAAGCGGACCCGTCCAAGAGCCTGACCAAGGCAGCGATAGCGCTCGCCAGGGCGGTGAAGGTTGCACGAGTCGTTACTGACACCCCATTTAGAGATGGTTCCAGGGACGAGGTCCTCCTGGCGCTGCCTGAGTTTCGTCCTCTTGAGCGAGGGGCTTAGGGCCAGCCCAAGGGTTCGTCCCCTCTACGGTCCGGAGTGGCGGCGGATCACACCTAGCTTGGGGCTATTGGGCTGCGATGCTCCGGGGTTGGCGAGTTTCGGAACATCTTTCCGATGAGCGCTGGACCCCGAACTGAACCCAGCCGGTCCGGGTAGAGAGCCTCCGTCCAGGTCTTGCCGAAGCCCTTGGCAAGACCTGTATCATTCCACTGTTCCTTGCGCTTGCAGGCGTCAACGAGGGATCACGATGGATCAGTACGAGAGGCTCAAGGCCGAGATTGGCGACATCGCCAAGGCGGTGAACGAGTTCAAGAACGAGGAGGTCCAGAAGCAGGCCTTCCGCGTGATGGTGCGATTGCTCATTGGCGAGTCCGCGGTCGAGGGCGAGCATGACGGCGGGGGAGTGGAGGGGGCGGCGGAGCTGGCACCAGCACGTCGGTCGCGCTGGCAGCGCGAAGCAAGACCCGTCGCAGTCGCGCACCAATCGACCCGCGCCTGGCGGCCACGTCCAAGGCGCCGCGGCCGAAGCCTGCGGGGCCGACGCAGGACAAGACGCTCGACCTCGACCCGAAGGGCAAGGCCTCGTTCGCTGACTTCATCGCGAAGAAGTCACCGCCTGACAACCAGCACGACCACAACGTTCGTCGCGGCCTACTGGCTAAGCCACGAGGCCGGTGTCGCGAAGGTGACCGTCGATCAGGTCTTCACCTGCTACCGGGCCGCGAACTGGAACCTGCCCGGCGACCTCCGCAACAGCCTCCAGCGCACGGCCTCGATCAAGACTGGCTGGACACCAAGTCTTCGGAGGACATCAAGGTCACTCCGCAGGGGATCAACTTCGTTGAGCGCCAGCTCCCGCCGAAGCAGCCGTAGGCGGGGAGCGGTGCCGCGATCGGTCGCGGCCTCGGCTGCCGGCCCGGCTGTCACGCCCGTGAATCCGCGAAGATCCCCGCCGGTTTACGCGATCCCTTGCTCGCGGAGCTCAACGGGATCACCACCAACTACCGACTCGGGAAATGGGAGCCGTCGGAGCTCAAGGTCGGCAAGCTGTGCGAGATCGTCTACACGATCCTCGCCGGCATGGCGACGCCGCCCTACGCGGCGAAGCCCAAGAAGCCCAAGAGCATGGAGAAGGCCTGCCAGGATCTGGCCAAGGCGCCGACGACGCTCCCGCGGAAATGTGCGACTCACGATGCCCAGGATGATCGTCGCGCTGTACGAGATCAGGAACGACCGCGGCGTCGGTCATACCGGCGGTGACGTCGACCCGAACCGCATGGACGCGTCGATGGTCCTGGCCGGGGCCAAATGGCTCGTAGCCGAACTTGTCCGGCTCCACCACGTTGACCGCCACTCGCCACGAGGTGGTCGACTCGCTGGTTGAGCGGATCGTGCCGGGTATCTGGACCAATGGAGCCGTCCGTCGCGTCTTGCCGCGCGGGCTGACGCGGAAGCAGGAGACCCTGCTGCTCATCTACGGCGCGACCGGCCCCACGTCCGTTGCCGACCTGGTGGGCTCGGTCGAGGCGCCGTCGATCAAAGACTACCGGCGGAAGGTCGCGCTGCTCCTCTCCGCTCGAATGATCGAGCACGACCGGGACCGCCAGACCGTCGAGATCCTTCCGCCCGGCGAGTCGATGGTCGAGAGCGAGCTAGCAGAACACCTGTAGAGCCAGCGGACGACTGCGTCTGGGTCCCACGTCCACAGGCGGGCAACGTGCTAACAGACATAACTCACCTTATCGGAAGTTGATTCGACCGCAGGTGCCTTAGACGGTGCGGGGTCGCCACGGCTCGTGCTCGTGCGCGAGCCAGACCAGCTCGGGGTCGAGCGCGCGCACCAGCAGCTGGCCTTCGGTGTGCGGCTCGTCGAGCTCGCCGAACCAGACCGCCATGTCGCCGCCGATGACGACCGGACGCCCGCCAGTCTCGACGACGACCACCTGCGTGCCGGGTGTGTGGCCCGGCGCCGGGACGAGTCGGACCCCGGGAAGCAGCTCGAGCTCGCCGTCGACCGGCACGTACCGCACGCCGGGCGCCTCGAGCCACTCGCGGATGGTGTAGTCGTCCTGGCTGCGCGCGTCGTCGAGCTCCCGGCGCTGGACGTAGATCGGCTTGCCGGCGAAGAGGTGGTTGCCGCCGCAGTGATCGCCATGCAGGTGCGTGTTGACGACGATGTCGATGCCGGCGAGATCGAAGTCCTGCTCGCTCAGCGGCCAGAGGCGGGGATCCATGTCGGCCAGCAACGGGTGCAGCTCCGTCATGCCGGTGTCGACCAGCACGCGCGCATCGGGATGGTCGATGACGTGCACGTAGACCGGCATCCGCTCGCCCTCGACGTGCAGGTCGGCAACGAGGACTGGCGTGATGGTGATCGAGGCGGGGGCGTTCATCGTGTACCGACTCGCCGCGGTGGTGGTCATGTGCGTCATGATGACCCTCCATGCGGATATTGGCGTGTTCGCGACGAGCACGTGGAAGGTATGATGGTCTGCTTCGCCGGTCCGGTCAGGGTCTGGGTCGACCGCCGCCGCGCATCAGCGAACCGCTTCTTGGCTTTCAGCTGTGACCGGGTGGTACCGAACATTCACCGCCGCTGAGGGGTCATCGCTGTTGAGCAGCTCGAGTCGGACAGGGCCGCCGCCAGGATTGTCGAACAGCCGGATTCCGTCGCCGAGCAGCACCGGCGCGATGTGTAGGTCGATCTCGTCGATCAGACCGCGCTCGAGGAGCTGTCGGCCGATCGTGGGCGAGAAGACCTCGAGGTTCTTGCCGCCCGCGGCCTCAAGCCCGATTCGGACGGCCTCGGCCGGGTCACAGGTCAAGAAGGTCACTCCGTTGGCCGGCGTCGCGTCCTCGGGGTGGTGGGTGAGCACGAAGAGCGGCCCTTCCCAGGCACCGCCGTAGATGGCGCTGGGATCTGGGTAGGCGTCCCAACCCTTGCGGCCCCCCAGCACGGCCCCCGTGCTCTCGACGTACTCGTCGATCAGGCCCGGTCGGTGCGAGACCCCCAACATCCAGTCCATGTCGTTGTTCGGCCCCGCCACGAATCCGTCCAGCGACATCGTGAAGTGCCAGAGCACCTTGCCTCCGGCGGTCTGTCGTTCCGTGTCTGCCATGGTCACTCCTCAGTCCGGCCTTCCGGTGGGTTTCGCGATCTCGCTCGGTTCGATGATCGGCAGGTCGTACGTGCGGCGGACGCTGTTTCCTATCCGGCCGAGATCGGTGCCGTACACATGAAGGGACACGCCGACCGTCGGGCCCGCGTTGGTCACCCGGTGGATGTCGCCGGGAGGAGCGAAGCCGCTAACCGTCCCCGCATGGTCCGTGCGGGTCCTCGTCAACAACAGGGCCTGGCCGCTGGCGTCGAGGCTGAACCGCTCCTCGAACTCGGTGCCGGCGACGACTGCGACAGCGCACCAGGTCGTGTGGTCGTGGACGCTGGTCGCCTGCCCGGGCCGGGATATCAGGGCGACGACGGAGAAGCTGCCGTCGGACTCGATGTGCAAAACCTGGCTCCGATCGCTCCCTCGGCGTGCCCCGGCCGGGACCTCCCGCAGGACCTCGTCGGCTTGGGGGAGTACCCCGCTTAGGTCGCCCGACCACGGCATCGACCACGGTCTGCCAGTCGGCCGGCAACCGGGTGGCCTCGCGGATCGCGGCGTACATGCGTTCCAGCGACGAGGTCATTTCGCGACCGGTCGCAGTAGCGCGAGTAGTGGCCGGCATGGCGCGCTCCAAGTCCCCTGATAGTTCGTTGGGTGCGACGCTACCCTGGCATGTGGCTCGGTGTAAGGTCCAATCGAATGGCAGTTCAGTGGTCCGGTTTAACCCCGGACATCCTCATCCAACTCGATCGCCAGAGCCCCGAGACGCTGGGCTCCCAACTGCAGAACGCGCTGCGAACGGCGGTCCGGGCGGGACGTCTGCGGGCCGGTGAGCGGCTACCCTCGTCGCGAAAACTTGCGAGGGAACTTGGTGTGTCCCGGGGACTGGTGCAGGCGAGCTACGAGCAGTTGGAGGCCGAGGGCTATCTCCTCGCCATGAGTGGCTCGGCGACACGGGTCGCCTTCAGCCCGCAGGCGACCGCCATGAGCTCAGCGGAAGCCCGCGCCGCCAGCCACGATGGACATCGACTTCGCCCCGGGGCGCCCCGACCTGCACACGTTCCCGGCGCGCGACTGGTTGTGGGCCTGCGGGGAGGCGGCCCGCACGGCCACCGCCCGTGACATGGGGTACGGCGATCCCCAGGGATCGATCAGGCTGAGAGAGGTCGTGGCGTCGTACCTGCAACGGGTTCGCGGAGCATTCGCGAGCGCGGACGACCTGGTGATCTGCAGCGGGTTCACCCAAGGCACCGCCCTCACCCTAGCGGCACTGCGAGCTGCCGGCGTGACCTCGGTCGCCGTCGAGGACCCTGGGCACCTGGACATGCCGATCCTCGTCCGCCGGGCGGGCATGCAGCCCGTCTTCGTCCCCGTCGACGACCGCGGCCTGGTCGTCAACGAGCTCGCCAGGACGGAGGCGACCGCTGCCATCGTCACGCCCGCCCATCAGACGCCGACCGGCGTGGTCCTCACCCCTGAGCGTCGGCTGGCCCTGCTGCAGTGGGCCCAGAATGTGAACGGCGTGGTGATCGAAGACGACTACGACTCGGAGTTTCGATACGACAAGCAGCCCGTGGGATCGCTTCAGGGCCTCGCGGCGGATCGCGTCGTGAGTATCGGATCGGTCAGCAAATCGCTCGCTCCCGCGGTCAGGCTGGGGTGGGTGCTGGCGCCATCGCACCTGAGGGACCGGATCGCCGAGGAGAAGCGCCGGAGCGACCGGGGCTCGCCAACGCTCGACCAGCTTGCACTCGCTCACCTGATGGAGTCGGGTAGGTTCGATCGCCACCTGCGCCGCATGCGCAGCGTCTATGCCGCGCGGCGCAGAGCACTGGTCGAGGCGATCGGCGAGGCCGCTCCCGACCTCCAGCTGACGGGCCTCGCCGCTGGTTTTCACGCGGTTGCCTACCTGCCCAAGGGAGCCAATGAGGCCGAGATCGTCGACGCGGCAGCCCAGCGCTCAGTTGGGTTGCAGGGGCTTGGCCGGTACCAATCACCGGACAGCAAGGCGCTATCGGGAATTGTGTTCGGCTTCGGAGACGTCGACGAGGACACGATCAGACGCGGGATCGCGGCCATCGGTGACCTTCTGCGGCAGGGATGAGAATCGGACATGGGAGGCGCGGGCCGTCGGGAACGAGCCCGCGGGCGAGGAAGGCAGTCGACAGACTCCTTCCGCTTCGGAATGGGCGTCTGACTCATCGTGGGATAGGCGCCTGCCCTCACGCCGAATTCGGCGGCCGGTCGATGCGAGCGAAGCCCGCGATCAGGTCGGCGCCGCGGTCAGGCGTCGGCTTCGGGCACCTCCATGCGTTCGAGCAGTGCCATCGTCGTCGCCCAGCTGCGGATCGTCATCGACTTGTAGGCGGGCGTCCCCACGATCTTGCCGAGGCGGCTCTTCGTCCGTTGTGCGCTGAGCCGCTGCGAGTAGATCACGCCGGCGCCCGGCCACACTTCGAGGACGAGGTATCGGGTCATCGTGGGCAGGAGGATGCCACGCCCCCGCGACGCCCGTCATGGCCACCTACCGCGCCGTCCAGCCGCCGTCGACCGTCAGGACGGTTCCTGTGACCATCCCTGCCGCCGGCGAGGCCAGATAGAGCACCGCGGCGGCGACATCGGCCGTTGACGCGACACGGCCAGCCGGGATCCGCTCCAGGACGGACGCGAGGAACACCGGATCGTCCAGGCGCTCCGCCGTACCGGGCGTGTAGACCCACGTCGGAGCGACGGCGTTGACCGTCACGCCCTGGGGCGACCATTCGAGCGCCAGCACGCGCGTCAGGCCGATCACCGCGGCCTTGCTCGCCGAATAGGCCGCGTGGCGCGGGATTCCGACCAGACCGGCCTGTGACGCCATGTTGATGATCCGTCCCGAGACCTGCGGCAGCATCACCCGGGCGGCGGACTGCGAGGCGAAGAAGAGCCCGCGGACGTTGACGGCAAACAGCTCGTCCCACTCGGCCTCGGTCGCATCGATCGCGTCGTGGTTCGTCCCGAGCCCGGCGTTGTTGACGAGGATGTCGAGCCTGCCGAACGCGTCGACGACCTGCGCGACCGCGCGTTCGATCGACACCCGGTCGGTCAGATCGAGCTCGACAGGGGAGGCTTCCCCACCCGCGGCGCGGATGGCGCTGACGACAGAATCGACGCGCTCCCCTGCCCTCCCGGCAACCCCCACCCGGGCGCCGGCCTCGGCGAACGCCATGGCCAGGTCGGCGCCGATACCGCCGGTCGCGCCCGTCACGAGCACGACTTGACCCTCGATCGAGAACGAAACGGCGGTCACCGTCGGAGCCTAGCGCAGCATCGAGTCGGTCGCCGCATCCGCCACGCCGCCGTAGAACCGCTCCAGGACCTCGACGAACAGCGGTTCTTCGGGTGCGGCTCGATGGAATAGCGTCATCGACGAGCGCACCTTCATCGCGTCGAGCGATCCGAAGATCTGGTCGGCCGTCGCTCCAGATGTGGCCAGGACGGCATCGACGCATTCGCGCAGCCGAGGGCCCAGCACCGGATGGTCCAGGTAGGCGTGGGCCTCGTCCAGCGACGCGATGCCGTAGAACCGGGACGTCTCGCTGCGTCCCAGGCCGGCGAGCTGCGGGAAGATGAACCAGATCCAATGCCCGGTCTTGCGTCCCGCACGCAGCTCGCGCAGGACGCCCTCGTACACGCCCGTTTGGGCCTCGACGAAGCGCTCCAGATCGAATGACATCGCCCCATTGTGCGACGCTCGCCATGGCGCAGGGGAGGCATGCCACCATGCCCGAATGGAGTCCCCTCCCCCGGCGCAGCCCTGGCGCCCGACGCGCGCCGAGCTCGAGGCGGCCGACGGCCGGGCCATCCCCGACGTCATCGCGCCCGGGCTCAAGGTCCTGTTCTGCGGCATCAACCCCGGCCGCTACTCGGGCGCCACCGGCCGCCATTTCGCCCGTCCGGGCAACCGATTCTGGCCCACCCTCCAAGCCGCGGGCTTCACCGACCGGCTGCTGACGCCCTGGGACGGCGAGGAACTGCTCCAAGCCGGGTTCGGCATCACGAATCTCGTCAACCGGACCACCGCGACGGCGGCGGAGCTGGACGCCGCGGAGCTCCGCGAGGGCGCCGCCCGCCTGCTCGAGACCGCGGAGCGCTACCGACCGGCCTGCGTGGCCATCCTCGGCATCTCGGCCTACCGGATCGCCTTCGATCGACCGAAGGCCGCCATGGGACCCCAGCCCGAGCATCTCGGACCGAGCAGCCTGTGGATCCTGCCCAACCCGAGCGGCCTCAACGCCCACTACCAGCTGCCGGCCCTCGCCGAGGTCTTCCGAACGCTGCGCGACGCCATCGAGCCCTAGGGGCGCCTCATACCTCGACAGGCTCGACCGGGACCTCCTCGCGCGGCTCCGAGAACTGCGTCCGGTGCAGCCGCGCGTACAGCCCGTCGCGCGCCAGCAGCTCGTCCTGTGTCCCGAGCTCCACGAGCCAGCCGTCGTCGAGCACCGCGATCCGGTCCGCCGCGCGGATCGTCGACAGCCGGTGGGCCACGATGATCGTCGTGCGCCCCACCTTCAGGCGGTCGAGCGCCTCCTGGACCAGCCGCTCGGACTCGTTGTCGAGCGAGCTCGTCGCCTCGTCGAGCAGCAGGATCGGCGGGTCCTTGAGGATCGCCCGGGCGATCGCCACCCGCTGGCGCTGCCCGCCCGACAGGCGCATCCCGCGGTCGCCCACGACCGTGTCGTAGCCGTCGGGCAAGACCGCTGATGAAGTCGTGCGCGTTGGCCGCCACGGCGGCAGCGACCATCTCCTCGTCGCTGGCGTCCAGGCGGCCGTACAGGATGTTCTCGCGGACCGTCCCGCCGAACAGCGTCGCCTCCTGCGCCACGAGCCCGATCTGCCCGCGCAGGCTGGCCACGGTCACGTCGCGGATGTCGATGCCGTCCACCCGGATCGTGCCCGCCGTGACCTCCCACAGGCGCGGGATCAAGCCCGACCAGCGTCGTCTTGCCCGAACCGGACGGCCCGACGACGGCGAGGGTCTCCCCTGCCGGGACGGTCAGCGACACGTCGCGCACGACCGGTCGACCCGGCAGGTACTCGAATGACACGGCGTCGAGCTCGATCCGGCCGGCGACGCGACCGATCGGCCGCGCGTCGGGCGCATCGAGGATCGTCGGCCGGGTGTCGATGATCTCGAACACGCGCTCGATGGCCCCGGTCCCCTCGCGGAACTGCCCGTACAGGCTCGCGATCGAGCCGAGGCTCGCCCCGATGGCGACGCCGTACAGCAGGAAACCGGTCAGCGTCCCGATGCCGAGCGTGCCGTCGATCACCTGGTGCCCGGTGTACCAGAGCAGCGCGGCGATGGCGCCGAACCCGAGGAGGCCCATCAGCGCCCCGAACCCTGCCCGCCAGAGCGCCAGCCGCGAGCCGGTGGCCACCACGGTGCGCAGGTCCGCGTCGTACCGGTCGAGCTCCCATTCCTCGCGCACGTAGCTCTTCACGACGCGGATCCCCGAGAGCGCCTCCTCCGCGGTCGTCGTGCTGCGGGCGATCGTGTCCTGGACCTGGGTGCTGACCCGCTGGAGCGGTCGACCGAAGACGATCGCCACCGCGATCAACGCCGGCGCCAGCAGCAGGACGACGAGCAGCAGCGTCGGGCTCAGCGTGAACAGGATCACGACCGAGCCGACCAGCCCGATGATCGACGACAACAGGCTCGTGACGGTCTGGGTCAGCATCGTGCGCACGAGCGTCACGTCGTTCGACAGGCGCGAGATGAGCTCGCCGACGCGCCGGCTGGCATGGAAATCGAGCGACAGGGTGATCAGCCGCCCGAAGAGCTCGCCGCGCAGCTGGGCGACGACCCGCTCCCCCACCACGCCCAGCAGGTACGTCTGCACGAACCCACCGACCGCCTGGACGCAGAACAGCCCGATGAGCATCACGATCAGCTGGTCGAGCCCGCCGGCGTCGCCGCCCGCGACCACCTCGGTCGTGATGCCCGGCGATGATCAGCGGGAACGCGAGGCCGACCGCCGACGAGACCACGAGGCCGACCAGGGCGATGGCGAACGGGCGCCAGTGCGGTCGGAGGTAGCCGAACAGCCGGCCCCACGGCACGCCGCCGAAGCCGCGGACCTCGCGAACGACGGCCCCCGCGTCCGAGGGGATGCGCGCGAACTGCTGGGTCATGGTCGCGATGATGTCACGAGGCGTCGCCGACCGCCTCCGCTCCGTCCGAACCGTCTCCCGCAACAACGGTATTGCATCGTGACGCGGCGGCCCTAGACTGCCCGGGAGGCGCGCGTGTGGACCCCCAGATCGGCGCGCCAGGAGAGGGAGTGGCCCCGCGCAGGCGGCGGCACGCCGCGCGTCGGGCCTGGGAGGGACCGACCATGGTTCGCAGGCTTTCCGTTCTGATGGTGGTAGCCATGTGCTTGGGTGCCCTGCCGGGCGTGGCGCTCGGGGCTGGCCCAAGGCCCTTTACGCCAGGCGCCCCGGGGATCGGCGACCCGTACTTCCCGCTCGACGGAAACGGCGGTTATGACGTCCGCCACTACGACCTCGGGGTCAAATACCAACCCTCGACCGACCGCCTGACCGGCCTTGCCACAATCAAGGCGCGAGCGACCCAGAATCTCTCGCAATTCAACCTCGACTTCGTCGGGCTGACCGTCCGTTCGATCAAGGTCAACGGCAAGGCGGCCAGATGGAGCCGCGATGGTGGCGAGCTGACGATCACGCCGCGGTCGGGGCTCCGCAAGGGCTCGCGATTCACGGTGGTCGTCCGCTACGACGGCGTACCCGAGACGCTCGAGGATTTGTTCGGGTTCTCCGGGTTCATCCACACCGACGATGGGGCGCTCGTCGTCGGCGAACCGCACGTCGCAGCGACATGGTTCCCCGCCAACGACCATCCGAGGGATAAGGCCGCGTTCACCTTCCGGGTCAAAGTCCCGGCAGGTCTCGAAGGCGTCGCCAACGGCGTCCTCAAGGGCAAGCGCACCACCGGCGGATGGACGACCTGGACGTGGGACGCCAAGGAGCCCATGGCCACCTACCTCGCCGGCATGGCGATCGGCCAATTCGATATCCGTGCCTATCGTGAGCGGGGCATTCGGTACTGGGACGCGATCGCGACCCCGTTGATGGCCGACCGCGCTCCCGCGATCACCGCAGCCGACGGCGCCCAATTCCTCTACTCGGATATCGGCGAGCCGGCCTACAAGCGGCTGACGCGCACGATCACGGTCCCGCCCGGCGGCGCCGAGGTGTCGTTCCAGGCCAATCGCGACACCGAGCCCGGCTGGGACTTCCTGTTCGTCGAATCGCGTACGGCGGGCGGTACCGACTGGACGACCCTGCCGGACACGAACGGCCATACCAGCCAGGACCCTGGCGCCTGCCCGGGTTTCCTTGAGGCAAACCCATTCCTGACCCATTACCTGACGGATGTGCCGCCGGACCCGGGCGACCCCGACAACCCCGACGACGACATCTTCTTCCCGTGCGAACCTGCCGGCAGCTCCGGGGTGTGGCACGCTGCGAGTGGCCTGGGCGATGGTTGGGAGCCCTGGTCGGTCACGCTTGCAATACGGGCACCGTCGATCGGGAAGTCGAGGTGTCCATCACCTACGCCAGCGATCAGTTCGTGCAGTTCCGTGGCGTCGCGATCGATGACATCGTCGTGTCGACCGGAGAGGGTTCGACCTCGTTCGAGGCTGACGCGGACCCGTTTGATGGATGGGCCGCCCCGATCCCGGGTCCGGAGGGCAGCGCAGACAATCCGAACACCTGGGACGTGAGCACGTTCGTGCCTCACTCACCGGGGCTCGGGGAGTCGGCGCTCGTTTCGTTCGACCGGCAGCCGGAGATCATCGCCTGGGAGGCCAGCATCTTCGGCCGATACCCGTTCTCTGCCGCGGGCGGCATCGTCGACGATGTCGAGATCTTCTTTGCCCTCGAGAACCAGACCCGTCCGATCTACTCACCGTTCTTCTTCGGTGGACCGGAGGGTAACGACTTCGTTGTCGTCCACGAGCTTGCGCACCAGTGGTACGGCGACAGCCTGGCTGTCGACGCCTGGCAACACATCTGGCTCAACGAGGGATTCGCGACCTATGCCGAGTGGCTGTGGAGCGAGCGAGAAGGCTTTGGCACGGCCCAGGAGAACTTCGACTCGCTGGCGGAGATTCCCGCGGATGACCCCTTCTGGGAACTGGCCATCGGTGATCCAGGACCCGATCGGCTGTTCGACTTCCCCGTCTATGGACGTGGCGCGATGACCTTGCACGCCTTGCGCCTCGAGGTCGGTGACCCGGACTTTTTCCGGATCCTTCGCCAATGGGCCACCACACGAGCCGGGGGCAACGTGACGACGGCGCAGTTCATCCGGCTTGCGGAACGAATTTCGGGGGAGGAGCTCGATCCCCTGTTCGATGCGTGGCTGACGTCCGGAAAGCCCGACGTCGGTACGGCGCTTCGGCAGTCGGCGGCGACCCGGCTCTCGATCAACAACGCTCCGGCAGCCGTCCGCAGCCTTGCGGAACGACTGCACGACCACCGCGGGATGCCGTTCGTCGACGTCAAGGCACGCTGACCCGAGCGACCCGTCTGAAGACCCGGCGACTCAGTGGTCGTCGGGTCTTCTCTTGCCGACCCATCGGGCGGCCCGCGGTTCATGTCCCGCAGGCGAACGCGAAGTAGATCGGGATGTCGAGCCCGATGTGGACGGCCATCGGGATCAGCAGCGATCGGGTCCGCACCGCGATGACCCCGGCCAGCAGCCCGCCCACGCCCAGGGCCAGCATCAGGGGCAACTGCAAGCCGATGACGTCCGCGCCCGAGTGCGCCACGCCGAACACGATGGCCTGGCCGACGACGGCCGGGCCGAGCCCCATGACCTTGGCCGACCAGCCCAGCAGCGCGCCGCGGTAGATGACCTCCTCCATGACCCCGTTCGCGACCGCGAACACGAGCGCCGGCACGAGCGCTGCCGCCACCAGCTCGTAGCCGACGTCGCCGAAGAACGGCCGAGCGAGATACGGACCGACCAGCAGCGCGACCGGGCCCGACACGAGGAACCCGATGACGGCCCAGCGCACCCAGCGGCGGGCGGGCCAGCGCAGCGACAGCGACGCCAGGGTCGCCCGCAGGATGAACGCCAGCCCAGCGAGGGCCCCGAGGACCAGCACCGCTTCGAACGCCCGAGCCATGGCAATCGGCGAGGCGGGGTTGGAACAATCCGACTCGACGAGGGCGGTCAGGTTCGTGCTCTCGGCGATCAGCCCGCCCCAGAGCAGGTTGAGGGCGACCGGCACCGCGCCTGCCCACGCCCAGCGAACGGGCGCGTCACGCCAGATCGCGATCGCCGCGCCGGCGGCAAGCGCCGCCAGGACGACCGCGCGTAGCACGGGCACCGCCGCCGCCAGCACGAGCAGCCCGAGTGGCACGGCGGAGCGTGCGAAGTCCACGGGGTCGCTCGGGAGATAGCGGCGCGCGGCTCCCACGACTACCCCTCCCCCACCCGCACGCTCAGGCGTTGCTGCCGGTGACGATGACGAGCGCCGGCCCGCCCGGTCGCTCACCCGCCAGCAGGCCGGCCCACGAGGCGGCGGCAGCGCCTTCCACGGTGATCCCGAGCTCCTCGGTCAACTCGGCCTGGGCGGCCCGGAGGGCGTCTTCGGAGACCGTGACCATGTCGTCGACCCGGCCGCGCATGAGCTCGACCGCGCGCGGGATCGCGACGCGCGAGGCGATGCCGTCGGCGTACGTGTCCGCGCTGTCGGTGTCGATCGGTCGGCCGGCACGCCACGACAGCGTCATCGCTGCGGCGGCCTCGGCCTGGACGCCCAGCACCCGGCAGCCGGGCGCGGCGTGGCGCAGCCACGACCCGACCCCGTTGATCAGCGCCCCATTGCCGACCGGCACGGCCGCGACGGCCGGCATGGGCAGGAACCCGGCATCGGCGGCATCGGTCACCTCGAGCGCGAGCGTCGCCGGCACCCGTCGAGATGCGGACATCGTCGCCGTCGACCAGGAGCGTGGCAGCGTGCTCGGCGGCATAGGTCTCCGAGACCGCGCGGGCGTCGTCGAAATCGTCGCCGGCCTCGATCACCGTGGCGCCCAGCGACCGCATGCGGGCGACCTTCGCGCGGTTCGCCCGGGTGGAGCAGAACACGACAGCCGGCACGCCCAGGGCACGCGCGGCGTACGCGACGCCCTGGCCGAAATTGCCCGCGGACACGCACACGACGGCTCGGTCCGGTCCCACGCTCCCCTCCCCCGCGAGCGCCGCCATCGCGACCCACGTGCCGCGGCCCTTGAACGAGCGGATCGGGTTGACGGTCTCGACCTTGACCACGACCGGGACGCCCAGGCGCGCGGACAGGCCCTCGTGGACGTACTGGGGAGTGCCGGTGAAGACCGGATCGATCCGACCGTGGGCGGTGCGGATGGCCGCCGGATCCAGGTCCGGGTGCGCGATCACGGCGCGAGCTGCCCGGGACATGAAAACGCCCGAAGGAACGGCCGGTCCGTAGTTGTCAATACCGATGTAAACACCGGTACCGCCACTTGCGGTCTGGCGCCCCTTCGAGCAAGACGAACTGTATCCGGCTGGGCCGGGGCCTGGGAAGGGGGTTTATCCACGAGTTTGCGAATTTGGTGCCGTGCGGTCGCGCATCGTCCACAGCCCATCCACAGAGACGCACCTCGTCGCCGACGGCACTCGTGCCAAGCGCCCGGCTGACCCCGGCGTCCTCGGGCGGACAAGAGAAACGCCCGAAGGAACTCGATCACTAGATGCTCCGATCCAAGTAAACCCAGATCAAATCACTAGATGTTCGTGCCCCTTCAGGCAAGACCTACCTTACCCGGCGACGCACCCAGCGACAATCGTGTTATCCACGAGTTTCGTTGCCGGAGCCTTGCATTTCGAGGCGCTGTCCACAGGCTGTCCACAGCCCGGCGGCCGCCTCAGCGGCGGCGCAGCAGGAACAGGACCCGGAGGCTGTCCTCGATCGGCGCCTCCTGGACGACCTCGAAACGTTCCGTCGCGGCCGCCCGGAACCCGTCCAGGGTGTACTCGGGGAAGACGTCACGCCGCGTGGCCAGCAGCCGCCGGACCATGCGGTCCTCCTTGGGCACGAACTCGACGATCGCCCACGGCGCGAGGTCCGCGAACAGCCCGAGCACCATCGGCAGCGGCACGTTGCGCGAGATCGCGAGGTGGTGGACGAGCGCCAGGGCCAGCGTGATGTCGGGATCCGCGCGGTCGAGCAGCGAGCGGCGCTCGCGACCCGCCCAGCCGATGCCGGGGCTCGGGTTCGCGACATCGAGGATGAGCGGCAGGATGTCCGTCCTGCCCTCGGTGCGGAGCTGGCGGTAGTTCCGCTCCGCAGCCGCCGGGTCGATGTCGAAGGCGAGGACGCGCTTGCCGGCGTCGGCCGCGATCCGGCTGTACCGGCCGGTGTTGGCGCCGAGGTCCCATAGCCGCGATCCCTTGGCCTCGCCGACGAACGCCTCCACGAGTCGCGCCTTGTCCGCGGTCGCGGCGTCGCCGTAGCTCGTGTGGTCGGCGTAGTCGGACCACTCGGTGCCGGCCGGCTCCCAGCGCAGCCGCTCGACCGTGCCACGCAGGTTCCGGATGAGGCCCTCGAGCCGCTGCCGGCTGATCCGCGCGCCCCGCGCCGCGTCGACGTCGCCTTCGTCCTCGTTGCCGGCATAGCGCCGTTGGGCTCGAGCGTGGAGGTGGACATGCGACAGCAGGCCGAAGTTCAGCCGGGTCCGCCACGGCAGCAGGCCGCTGGCGAGGTCCAGCGGCACCCCGTCGGGGTCGGCACGGAGCAGGCTCGCGAGCCGGACATCGCGTCGGGCGATCAAGCGCCAGCGGAGCCAGGAAGTGCTCGCAGAACTGGCGATACGCGACCCACGGCGCACCCTCGTCGAGCGGCTCGAACGAGAGCGAATCGATCAGGATGGGCTTGGCATCGCGGAATTGGACGTTGTACGCCGACGCATCCTTGAGCTGCCAGCCTTCGGCCATGGCGTCGAGCTGGGCGTCGAGCGTCAGGAGCGCGGCATCGCGCAGCTCGCCGAAGGTCCACTCGTACGGATAGCTGATGAACTCGATCTTCTCGGGCCGGATGACCGCGTGGGCGTCGGGGGCCTGGGCGCTGCTCGATCGGAACGGACTCATACGGGATGAGCCGATCACCATCGATGAGGCGCTGCTTGAGCGGACTCGCCTCGAACGCGTCCCACTCCGCCGCGAAACTGCTCTGGATCTGGCGGTAGGGCTGGCCGTCCTGCCAGAAGATGAAGCCGCTGGGATCGCGGAACGAACCGGCGTCCCGCTCGGCGTCGCCGGCCGCGGCGGCCGGATCCGTGCCTGAGGCCGGGGTGGCCGGGTCAGCGACCCCGGGTGCTGTCATGCACAGGCGCGGAAGGCTTGTCCTCGTCGCCGCGACGGCGCACCACGCTCAGGAACCGACCGATCTGGTGCCGGAAGAAGAGCGGCACGGCGATCGCCGCCGCGATCGCGGTCTGGATGATGAGGCTGCCGGTGCCCGGATCGATGTACGCGAGTTCAAGCATGTTCGAGGGTCGCTCCGATCTTGGTTAACCGCCCGATAATCCGCTGATGACCAACGATAGCACGGCCTCCGGAGCCACGGCTCCGAGGGGAGGTCGGCTTCGTACGCCCTGGCGCGGCCGGCCGCTCCCCGTGCATCCCCTGCTGCTGGCGGCGTACCCGGTCCTGTTCCTGTACGGGCAGAACCTGGGCGAACTGGAACCGAGTGACCTCGTCGGGCCGCTCGTCGCGATCGTCCTCGCCGCGCTGGTCGCGCTGATCATCGGCGCCTACCTCGTCCGTGACGGCCGACGGGCGGCCCTCGTCGTGTCCGCCCTGGCGGCTGCGCTCCTCCTGTACGGCCACGTCGCGGGGCTCCTCGGTCCCCTGGGCGTCCGGGCCGTCGTCCTCCAGGTCGGCTGGATCGGCCTCGTCGGCCTGACGGGGGTGTTCGCGATCAGGGCCGGCTCGGCTCGACTGGCGTTGGTGACCCGCGGCCTGAACCTCGTGACGGCGCTCCTCGTGATCGTCACGCTGGTGTCGATCGTGCCCGCGGAATTCGCGCGAGGGAGCCGGAGCGCGGCGTCGGCGACGCCCATCGGGGGCACGGCGGGGACCGGCCGCGACATCTGGTACCTGGTCTTCGACCGCTACGGGTCCGCCCGATCGCTCGACCTGCTCTATGGGATCGACGACGGACCCTTCCTGGATCGGCTGCGCGCCCGCGGCTTCGACATCGTCACCGACAGCCATGCGAACTATGTCAAGACCGCCCTGTCGCTGGCGGCCACGCTGAACCTCGAGTACCTCGACGACATCGTCGCCGCGCAGGACCCGGCCTCGGAGGATCACGGGGCGATCTATCGGCACCTTGCGGACCACGCGGTCGGCCACTTCCTGCGCGATCGAGGCTATCGCTACGTCCATGTCGGCTCGACCTACGACCCGACCG
Source organism: uncultured Chloroflexia bacterium (assembly GCA_963850555.1). Lineage (GTDB taxonomy): Bacteria > Chloroflexota > Limnocylindria > Limnocylindrales > CSP1-4 > SPCO01. Next base: position 66,348 of record CAWKLT010000018.1, read on the forward strand.
AGACGAGCCCGCTGGCCGATCTCAACCCACGGATCGATGGCCCATCCGACTTCGTCGATGCCCTGTTCGACGTATCGGCGCTGCCGGCCATCGCGCGTCGGCTGCGGATCCGCACGAACACGCCCGCACGAGAGCGTCACTACCAGGTCGGCCGCTTCCAGCTCGATACGCTCGACGACCTCGTGGCCGAACCCGGCCCGAAGTTCGTCTTCGCGCACGTCCTGCTGCCGCATCCCCCGTACACCTTCGCGAGCGACGGCAGGTTCCTGACCGACGAGGAGGACGCGGCGCTGACCAACGCCGAGGGCTACGCACAGCAGCTGGCCTACCTACAGGCACGACTCGAAGCCCTGGTCGACCGCCTCCTCGCACTGCCGGAGGCGGAGCGGCCGATCATCGTCCTCCAGGCGGATGAGGGGCCGTACCCGACCGACTACGCCCGAAACACGGTCGGCTACGACTGGGCCACGGCGACGTCCGAGGACCTCGAGGTCAAGTTCGGGATCTTCAACGCCATGTACCTGCCCGGGAGCGAGGCACCCGACGTGCCCACGACCCTGAGCTCCGTGAATACCTTCAGATTGCTCTTCGACGCGTACTTCGGCGCCGACCTGCCGCTGCTCCCCGACCGGTCGTTCACGTCCGCGGGCAAATACCGGCCCTACGACCTCACCGAGATCACGGATCGCCTGCCGACGGCCGGGCCCTGACCGGTGGAGATGGCGCCTGGTTCGCGGGCGGACCGCGCGTCATGGGTAACGGCCCGATAATCCGCTGGTGACCACCGACTCATTGGCCCACCCGGGCACCGCCGACGGCGCGACCGCGCGGCTCCCCCGGCGGCTTCGCTCCGCGTGGAGCGGCCGGCCGCTGCCACTGCATCCGATGCTGCTGGCGGCGTACCCGGTCCTGTTCCTGTACGGGCAGAACCTCGGCGAGCTCGAGCCGTCGGACCTGGTCGTGCCACTCGTCGTCATCGTCGGGGCGGCGCTCGCGCTGCTGCTGATCGCAGCACCCATCCTGGGAGACGCCCGTCGGGCGGCCCTCGGCGTCTCCGCCCTGGCGGCCGCGCTGCTGCTGTACGGCCACCTGGCCGGCGTGCTGGGTCCGCTCGGCGTCAAGGCGGGCTTCCAGCAGATCGGCTGGGCCGTCTTCCTGGTCGTCATCGCGATCGCCGCGGTCCGCCTGCGCGATGCGCATCTGGCGGGCATGACGCGCGCGCTCAACATCGTGACGGCCCTGCTGGTCGTGTTCGCCCTCGTCACGATCGTCCCGGGCGAGGTCGCCCGCTTCGGGCGGGGCACGACCGCGCAGGCAGCGATCGGCGGGAGCGCCGGCCCCGGCCGCGACATCTGGTACCTGGTGTTCGATCGGTACGGCTCGGCGAGCTCCCTCGATCTGCAGTACGAGATCGACGATCGGCCCTTCCTCGATCGGCTTCGCGAGCGGGGCTTCCAGATCGTGACCGACAGTCACGCGAACTACGTCAAGACGTCGCTGTCGCTGGCGGCGACGCTGAACCTGGATTACCTCGATGACCTCGTCGCCGCGCAGGACCCGGCGTCCGACGACCACGGTCCCGTCTTCGAACGGCTGTCGGATCACGCGGTCGGTCGATTCCTGCGCGAACGGGGCTACCAGTACGTCCACGTCGGGTCGTTCTACGGGCCCGACCAAGACGAGCGTCATCGCCGACCGCAACCTGCCGCCCGGCGGACCGTCCGATTTCGTCGCCTCGCTGTACGACACCTCGGCGCTCCCGGCCGCGGCGCATCGCCTGGGAATCAGCCTGGCGGCACCGGCGCGGCAACGTCATTACGAGGTCGGGCGGTTCCAGCTCGATACGCTCGACGACGTCGCAAACGACCCCGGTCCGGCGTTCGTCTTCGCGCACGTGATGATCCCGCACCCGCCGTACACGTTCGCGAGCGACGGGTCGTTCGTGACCGACGAGCAGGACGTGGGTCGGCGGCAGGCCGTGGCGTACGGCGAGCAGTTGACCTACCTGCAGACGCGGATCGAGGCCCTGGTGGACGAGCTGCTGGCCCGACCGGAAGCGGAGCGCCCGATCATCATCCTGCAGGCGGACGAGGGCCCCTATCCACGCGAGTACGCCCGCAACACGATCGGGTACGACTGGGCGACCGCCTCGACGGACGAGCTGGAGATCAAGTTCGGGATCCTGAACGCGATGTACCTGCCAGGTGATGGCTCGCCATCGCCGTCGACGACCCTCAGCTCGGTCAACACGTTCCGGCTGATCTTCGACCGCTATTTCGATGCCGACCTGCCGCTGCTCCCCGATCGCTCGTACACGTCGGCCGGCAAGTTCCGGCCGTACGACATGACGGAGATCACGGATCGCCTGCCTCCGCCGCGATCGAGCGCAGGCGATCCATGAGGGCATCGGTCGCCGCGGTCGTGGGTTCGGGCTGGATCTGAGGCACGAGGCGGCCGGCGAGCTCGGCGGCGCCTTCGCGTTCGACGAGATTCACGATGCGCTCGAGCGCTTCGGGCGCGACGTGGATCCGCGCGTCGTCGAGGGCGAGCTCGTCGGGGTCGAGTCGGAAGACATATGACTCGATCGGGGCGCCTCGGGGCCGCTCGAACGTCCAGTGCGCGACTTCCTCGAAGCCCGGCGCGCCCTCGATCGCGGGGATGATCGTCGGGGCCGCGGTCGACGTGCCCGTGGTGTAGACCCAGTAGTCGGCGCCGCTCCCCCGGAGCTGCTCGATGAACATGTTCGCCGAGAACGCCTGGAACTCGTTCACGTTCTTCGGGGCGATGTCGATCGACACCCAGTCGTCGGTCTCGGTCCGGCCGAACATCGTGACGCCGTCGGGAGCATCGAGGTCCGCCACTGCCAGTACATGGCGGACCTGGCGCAGCGTGAACTCATCGCGTAGCGGGCAGGCCCATCTCGAAGCCGAGGTACGACCCGAACGCGATCGTGGACCCAGGTTCTGCGTTGTCCCGCACCCACGCGACGACCGTGTCGACGGCCTCCTCTCTGGTCGCGACGGTCCGGCGGAAGTCGATCGAGGTCATGAGAACGGCGCTGGCGCTCACCAGGCTGACGGTCAACAGCGCGGCGACCGCGCGTTCGCGCATGGGCGGGTCCGAGCGCGCACCGAGGCGACCGGCGCGAAGCGCAGCGGCGACCGCTCCCGCGGCGATCAGACCAACGGCCAGCCCGCCGATCAGGCCGACCCGGATCCTCACACCGAAGACGTCGGCGACGACGGCCCCAAGGATCGGGCCGAAGACGGCACCGACTGCCAGGATCGTCAGCGACGGCCACCGGCGCATGGCCGCCTCGAACAGCCAGAGCCAGCCAGCCGCGGCGATGCCGGCCCCGATCGCGAGCTGGGCCACGTAGTTGCGGGGCGCCTCGCCCACGCCGATGACGAGGATCACGAGCGGCAGGCCGCAGATCGTGGCCAGCCACAGGTCCTCGAGCGCCTCGCGGCGGCCGAGTGCGGGATCCCGGCGCGCCACGATCGACAGCACGAGGCCGACCGCGCCGATCCCGCTGGTGACCAGGATCGGGTACCACTCGCGGAGGTAACGGGCGATCTGGGTGAAGTCGATCAACCCGGTGCCGCGCGTCGTCAGCGTGCCCGTGAAGACGAGCGTCAGGCCGATGACCCAGGCGGTCGTGAGGCCGACCACCAGCCAGGTGCGGCCACGGCCCTCCAGCCGGCCCTCGGGGCCCTCCCCCGCCGTCTGCGGCTCGCGCCCACCCACGAGCACGCCGGCGACGCCGATGGCCAGCAACGCGAGGCCGATCGGCGCGAGGGTCCATCCCGGCGTCCCCAGGCGGTAGACGCGATCGGTTACCTGCGCCACGTAGATGAACCACGGTGCCACCACGGCCGTCGCGCCCAGGATCAACCAGCCCGCGGTCCGGAGGATCGGTCGCCACGGCTGCCGATGGAGCACCGCGGCGAGGATCGGCACGGGGGCGAGCGGCAGCGCGATCTCCTTGACGAGGAACGCCACGCCGAAGAGCAGGCCCGCCGCGATGGAATATCGGGTCGAGCCCCGCCGGACGGCGACGAGTCCCAGCGCGAGGTAGGCGATGGCGAGGGTCGTCGACGGGATGTCCAGGCGCGAGGTCCGGGTCAGCTCATGGATGTAGGTCGTCGCCAGGAGCGCGATCGCGGCAAGGGCACCGGCGGCGGGCCGGATCCGCCATCCCAGGGCGGCGCTCAGGAGCAGCAGGCCCACCCCGCTCAGCGCATTGAGGAACCGCCCCACGACCAGCGGGTCGATCCCGAGTGCGAGCGCGGGCGCCACGACGAGGGTCGACCACACCGGCGCGTGCGGCAGGAAGTAGCCGCCGAACACGGTCTGCGGCCCCTGCCCCTCGACCATGCTGTACCCGACGCCCACGTACCGGGCCTCGTCGAACGACACCGCGAACGGGGGTGCGAGCACGAGGACGACGCCGAAGACGATGGCCGATGCCGCGATGAACGCCAGCGACAGCCGCCGTTCCGAGCTTGGGATGGACATGACCTCGGATGGTACCGGGCGATATTCGTGTGGCGCGGTGCCGGCGAGTCCGGGCGCGTCCTGGCCTAGCCTGTGGCGGCGGTCGGTCCCGTCCCGTTCGTCGCCTCGGTCGCGGCCTGCGCCCAGCGCTCCGAGGCCGCTTCCAGTTCGCTGGCCAGGGCCGGTGCCACGCGACCGACGATCCGCACGTCGCGCTCGCCGTACTCGACCTCCACGGTCCCGCGCTCACGAACGCGGGCGAGCAGTTCCCCGGCGGTGTAGGGCACGGCGGCGTCGATATCGACCCACAGCGTGCCGAGGAGCGCCGCGATCTCGGCTCGGAGCGTGTCCATCCCGAAGCCGGTGAGCGCCGAGACCAGCACCGAACCCGCGACCGCCGGCGCCACCGCGCCACCGTCCAGCGCGGCCCGTTCCACGAGGTCCGCCTTGTTGAAGGCCAGGAGCCGCGGCTTCTCCCCTGCCCCGAGCTCGTCGAGCACGGTCTGGACCGTCGCCCGGTGCTCCTGGACGTGCGGGTCGGACGCGTCGACGACCTCGACGAGGACGTCCGCCCGGTTGACCTCCTCGAGCGTCGCGCGGAACGCGTCGACCAGCTGGTGCGGCAGCTTGTGGATGAACCCGACGGTGTCGGTGATGATCGCCGTCTGGCCCTCGCCGAGCTTCACCTGGCGGCTCGTCGGGTCGAGCGTTGCGAAGAGCTTGTCCTCGGCCCTGGCGACTTCCGAGCCCACGAGCGTGTTGAGCAGCGTCGATTTGCCGGCGTTCGTGTAGCCGACGATCCCGACGGTCGGCCACAGGCGTCGGTCGCGGCCGCGCGCGGCGGTCGAGCGCTGCTGGCGGACCTGCTCGACGCGTTCCTTCATCTTCGAGATCCGGGTCCGGATGATCCGCCGGTCCGTCTCGAGCTGGCTCTCGCCGGGCCCGCGGGAGCCGATCCCGCCCTGGGTGCGCGAGAGGTGGGTCCAGAGCTTCGTCAGCCGCGGGAGCTGGTATTCGAGCTGGGCAAGCTCGACCTGCAACCGGCCCTCGTGGGTCTGCGCGTGCAGGGCGAAGATGTCGAGGATCAATCGGCTTCGATCGATGACCTTCACCCGGAGGAGGTCCTCGAGCGCGCGCTGCTGGGCCGGCGACAGCTCGTCGTCCGTGATGAGCAGATCGAACCCGGTCTCGCGCTTCGCGGCTGCGAGCTCCTCGGCCTTGCCCTTGCCGATGTACCAGTTCGGATCGACGTGGCGGCGGTTCTGCCATTCCGCGCCCACGACCTCGGCCCCGGCGGTGGTCGCGAGGTTCGCGAGCTCCGACAGGGATTCCTGGGCCGTCCAGCCGTCTTCGGAACCGGTGTCGACGGCCACGAGGAAGGCCTTTTCGACCGGCACTTCGAGATCGATGAGGCGGGAGGTCATGCGCGTGCAGGATAGCGCGCTCGCGTGATGACCCCCAGCGAGGGCGACCGTGCCTACGGGGTCGGCGCGAGCGGGCACACCTTCCAGGTCCCCAGCTCGCGAACCGCGGGGACGTCCTCATCGACCGTCAACTGGACCGGGCCGGCGCTGACGTTCGCCATGGTCTGCGCGAGTAGCACGTCGTCGACGGGCTGACGCTGCTCGGCCGCCATCGCCCGGAACAGCGCCTCGACCGCGGGCGGATCGAAGGTCGTCACGAGCGTGCCGCCGACGTGCAGCTCCGCCACGTCGTCGCCGACGGCCGTCTCCGTCACCGTCAACCGGCTGCCGTCGAGGGTCATGACGCCGAGGGTCCGGGCGATGTCGAAGTCTGGCAGCGCCCCGACGGGCTGCAGGATGCCACCGATGGTAAACGGAAGGTCCCGCGGGTTCCGGCGGTCGGCGCAGACGAGCTGGCTGGCTCCGACGAGGTCGTGGGCGACAACACGCTCGAGGGCGCGACGGGCGGCGTCCGCCGGTCTGTCGACGGGGAGCACCGAGCAGCCGATACACACGAGCGCCAGCGCCGTCGTGGCGAGGATCGCGGCGCATCGCCGGATCATCCGGTGGCCGCCCGGGCAAGCGTCAACGCGCCTTCGAACGGGTCCGTCGACGTGGCATCCAGCCACGCGATGTCGGGCTCGCTGCGGAACCACGTTCGCTGGCGCTTCGCGAACGCGACGTTGCGCTGCGCGTCGGTGGCCACGGCTTCGTCGAGGGTGCTGCGGCCGTCGGCGACGTCCCAGGCCTCGTGGTAGCCGATCGCGGAGAAGGCCGGCAGGTCCGGGTCGTAGCGCTCGCGCAGGGCGACGGCCTCCTCGATGAGGCCGTCGTCGAACTGTGCCCGGGCGCGTGCCGCGATCCGGCGCTCGTGCTCCGCGCGATCCAGGGTCAGCCCGATCCAGGTGACCGGGCCGTCGTAGCCGAGCGGGGCCGGTCTCGGCCCGTCGCCGCGGAGCTCGGCGATCTCCAGCGCCCGGAGGACCCGGCGCGGATTGGCCGTGTCGGTCTGGGCAGCCAGCGTGGGTGCGAGGGCCGTCAGCCGGTCCACGAGGGCCGGCAGCCCGTCGGCGGTGAGCTCCGCCTCGAGCCGCCGTCGCAGTTCCGGGTCGTCCGGCAGCGCCTCGAGGTCCAGGCCGCGCGCCACGGCCCGCAGGTACAGCCCCGTGCCGCCGACGAGCAGCGCGACGCCGTCGCTCGCGGCCACCCCGGCCAGCACCCCACGAGCGTGCGCGACGAAGTCGGCCAGGGCGAACCGATCCGGCGGATCGACGAGATCCAGGCCCTCGTGCGGAACGCGCGCCCGATCCGTGGCACCCACCTTGGCCGTGCCGATGTCGAGGCCGCGATAGACCTGCCGGGAATCGGCCGAGATGACCGTGGCGGGCCGGCCTTCGGCGATGAACGCCTCCGCCAGCCGGATCCCGAGCTCGGTCTTGCCGGTCGCCGTCGCACCCGCGACCACGACGAGCGGTGGGGCGTCGGCCATCTGGCCATACTGCACGAGCGATGCCCTTCCCGCACGTGTTCGAGCCCGTCGCGCTGCGCCACAAGACCCTGACCAGCCGGATCACGTTCGGGGCGCACACGGCGAACATGGCCGAGGGCGGGCTGCCCGGCGATCGGCACATCGGCTACTACCGGGAGCGGGCGCTCGGCGGCGCCGGGATGATCGTCGTCGAGCCCGTCCCGGTCCACCGGACCGCGGTCCTGACGCGGGGCAACTTCCGCCACGGCGACGACGCCATCGTGCCCCACTTCCGCCGCCTGACCGACGCCTGCCGCGACGCGAACCCGGACGTCGTGATGATCCAGCAGCTGTACCACGTCGGCCAGCACGGCGATGCGGACAACTCCTTCGCGCCGAACTGGTCGCCGTCCGGGCTGCCGTCCTACCACGACGCCGACGGCAGCCACGCGATGACCGAGGCCGAGATCCACGAGGTCATCGACGGGTTCGTCGCGAGCGCGCGACGCGCCCAGGACGCCGGCTTCGACGGCGTCGAGATCTTCGCCGCCTACCACGCCCTGGTCGACCAGTTCTGGACGCCGTGGTCGAACCGCCGAACGGACGACTGGGGTGGCTCGTTCGAGGGGCGCATGCGCTTCTCGGCGACGATCCTCGACCGGATCCGCGCCGCCTGCGGCGACGACTTCATCATCGGCCTGGCCGTGAGCATGGACGAGGGATCGGCCCCTGCCCTCTCGATGGCCGAGCTGGCCGAGATCGTCGCCTGGCACGACCAGCGACAGGCGATGGACTACGTGACCTGCGGCACGGGCTCGTATTTCGACTTCTACCCGATCATCCCGGTCTCGCTGTACGAGCAGCAGCTGGGCGTCCCGTTCGCCGCCGAGCTCAAGCGCGTCGTCACGCACGCCCTGGTGCAGGCCGAGAGCCACATCCGCACCCCCGAGGCCGCGGAATCCGTGCTCGCCAGCGGTCAGGCCGACCTGGTCAGCATCGTGCGCGGCCAGATCGCCGATCCGCACCTGGTCGCCAAGGCCCGCGCCGACCGCGCCGAGGACGTCCGGCCGTGCATCTCGTGCAACCAGATGTGCTGGGGGCGGCGCTCGCGCGACTACTGGATCTCGTGCCTGGTGAATCCATCCGCGGGCCGCGAATTCGAGTGGGGCGGCGATCGATTCACGCCGGCCGCGACGGCCCGGCACGTGCTCGTGGTCGGGGGCGGGCCGGCGGGTCTCGAGGCGGCGCGGGTCGCGGCGGAGCGCGGCCACCGCGTCACGCTCCTGGAGGCCGGGCCGGAGCTCGGCGGCCAGTTCCGGCTCGCCGGCCGGCAACCGTCGCGCGGCCAGATCACGGACCTGCTGGCGTGGTACGGGCGGCGGCTCGAGGCGCTGGGCGTGGAGGTGGCTCTCGGGACCGCGGCGACCGTCGCCGATGTCACCACTGCTGGGCGCGGACGAGATCGTGCTCGCCACCGGGGCGCGGCCGCCGCAGACCGGGTTCCAGCGGGCGCTCCCGACCGTCGATCGCCTGCCCGGCGCGGAACGCCCCGACGCGGTATCGATCCACGACGTGCTCGATGGCAGGGCGAAGCTGGGCGCCCGTGTCCTCGTCCTCGACGACCTCGGGGACTGGCGCGGGCTCGGGACGGCGCTGCACCTCGCCGAGGCCGGGCACGACGTCACGATCGTCACGTCGGCCGCGGTCGTCGGTGGCGGTCTCTTCCACAGCGCTGCAGACGTCCCGCTCCGGGGCCGCTTCTCGGCGGCTGGTGGCACGATGCGGCCCCAGACGGTGGTCCTCGCCTGGGACGACGACGGCGCCACGGTCCGCTCGACGCTCACCGGTGCGACCGAACGCCTCGCGGCGGACACCCTGGTCATCGCCGAGACCCCGGTCGCGGAGACCTCGCTGGCGAGCGAGCTGACCGCGGCGGGCGTCCCGTTCCACGAGATCGGCGACTGCGTGGCACCCCGCCGAGCGAGCCTCGCGTTCTTCGAGGGCCGCGAGCTCGCCCGGAGGCTGTGAGGCGCGACCAGCGGCGGAACGCGATGTAAGGTGACGCCGATGACCACCACGGAGGCGCCCGAACCGCGCACCGGCCGCCGGGGCCGGACGGCTCGACAAGCCGAGCGCCTCGCGCGGTCGATGGAGCACCTGCCCTACCTGACCCGCAAGCTGCCACCGGTCGAGGTGGTCTCCGCCGAGGGCCTCGAGGCGATCGAGCACAACGCCGACACCCTCCTGCAGGAAGTCGGCATCGAGGTCGTCAACTACCCCGAGGCGGTCGAGATCTTCCGCGCGGCCGGCGCCGACGTCCAGGGCTCGCGCGTCCGCTTCGAGCGCGGGATGTGCCGCTCGCTGGTCCAGGCCACGGCGCCCAGGAGCTTCACGCAGCGTGCCCGCAACCCCGATCGCAGCGTCGTGATCGGCGACCCGCACGTAGTCCTCGTGCCGACCTACGGCTCGCCGTTCATCCACAACCTCGACGACGGCCGGCGCTACGCGACGATCGAGGACTTCCGCAACTTCGTGAAGCTGGCCTACACGAGCACGACGCTCCACCACGGCGGCGGCACCCTGTGCGAGCCCACGGACCTGCCGGTCAACAAGCGCCATTTCGAGATGGTCTACAGCCACATCCGCTACACGGACAAGGCGTTCATGGGCTCGGTCACCCATCCGAGCCGCGCCCAGGACTCCGTCGACATGGCCAAGATCGCCTTCGGCCCCGAGACCCTCGAGACCGAGCACGTGATCATGGGCCTCGCGAACGCGAACTCCCCGATGTCGTGGGACTTCAACATGCTCGGCTCGGCCAAGGTCTACGCCGAGAACAACCAGATCATGCTGATCACGCCGTTCATCCTGGGCGGCGCGATGGCCCCGGTCACCGTCGCCGCGTCCGCGACCCAGACGCTCGCCGAGGCGCTCGCCGGCATGGCGTTCTGCCAGATCGTGCGACCCGGGGCGCCGGTCATCTTCGGCTCGTTCGCCTCGTCGATGTCGATGCAGACGGGCGCGCCGACCTTCGGGACCCCGGAGCCCCAGCTCGTGCTCTTCGTCCTGGCCGCCCTGGCCCGCCGGCTCGGCGTGCCGTTCCGCAGCGGTGGCAACTTCACGGCCTCCAAGCTGCCCGACTACCAGGCGGCCTACGAGAGCGCGATCAGCTTCATGGCCACGATGCAGGCCGGGGTGAACTTCAACCTCCACACCGCCGGCTGGCTCGAGGGCGGCCTCGCGATCGGCTACGAGAAGTTCATGCTCGACGAGGACCAGGCGTCGATGGCGGGGGCGTATCTCGCCGGCGTCGACCTGTCCGAGAACGGTCTCGCGCTGCAGGCGATGCTCGACGGCGGCCCGGGCCAGCACTTCCTGGGCTCGCCGCACACCCTCGCCAACTTCGAGACCGCGTTCTGGCGCTCGGAGCTCTCGGACAACAACAGCTTCGAGCAGTGGGAGCTGAACGGCGGCCACGACGCCGCGCAGCGTGCCAACGCCGCCTGGAAGCGCCGCCTCGCCGAGTACGAGGAGCCCCTCCTCGACGAGGCGGTCCACGAGGAGCTCGTGGCCTGGATGGATCAGCGCAAGGCGAGCTTCCCCGACTCGGACGTCTAGGCGGGACCTGCCGGCGGGCCTTCCCCCTCGAGCGCCACGGCGGCCTCGATCGCCTCGGGCGGCGTCGTCAGGACGATGTCCTCGACCCTCGCCTTCGTCTGCAGCACGCGCAGCTCCTCGAGCGGGATGTGGCACTTCATCTGGTGCCCGGGCTCGACCTCGATGAGCGGCGGCTCGGTCACGTCGCAGATGCCCTGCATGAACCGGTGGCAGCGCGTATGGAAGACGCACCCGCTGGGCGGGTTGGCCGGACTCGGGATCTCGCCCTCGAGCCGGATGCGGGCCGCGGGTTCACCGTCCACGCTCGGGACGGCCGACAGGAGCGCCTCCGTGTACGGGTGGTTGGGCCCGCGGAAGACCGTCTCCGAATCGCCGACCTCCATGATCCGCCCGAGGTACATCACCGCGATCCGGTCGGCGAGGTAGCGCACCACGCCCAGGTCGTGCGAGATCAGCAGGTAGCCGGTCTTGCTTTCGGCCTGCAGCTCGGACAGGACGTTCAGGATCGCGGCCTGGACGGACACGTCGAGCGCGCTCGTGGGCTCGTCGGCGACGACGATGCGGGGGTCGCCGGCGAAGGCGCGGGCGATCGCCACGCGCTGCTTGAGGCCGCCCGACAGCTGGCCCGGCTTGAGGTCCAGATGGCGCTGGGTGAGACGCAGGTCGGTGGCCAGCTTGTCGACGCGGTCGTCGGCGGCCTTGCCCTTGAGCCCGGTCAGCTTGCGCACGGATCGGCCCAGGATCTGGCGCACGCTCCAGCCTCGGTTGAGCGCCGAATCGGGGTTCTGGAAGACGATCTGGATCGAGCGCTTGGCCTTGACCGGCCGGCCGGAGGCGGTCGCGTCGAGCTCGTCGTGGTCGAGCTGGATCGAGCTCCCGGTGTCGGGCCCCTCGATGCCGAGGATGGTCTTGGCCAGCGTCGACTTGCCCGACCCGGACTCGCCGACGAGGCCCAGCGTCTCGCCGTCATTGAGCGTGAGGTCGACCTTGACGAGCGCCGGGACGCTGTGGCCGCTCTGGTGGAAGGTCTTCGACACGTTCGAGAGCGCAAGCACCTCGGCCCCCTCGGTCGCGACCTGCCCGACGCCCGAGTCGGGCTCCGGGATGTCGCCGATGCGGTCGTAGTGGTGGCAGCGCGTCCAGTGGCCGACGCCCACGTCGACGACGGGCGGCACCACCGTCCGGCAGAGCTCGTCGGCGAGCGGGCAGCGATCGACGTAGACGCAGGTCGGCAGGTCCGTCCCGATCTGGGGCAGCGTGCCCGGGATCGTGGCGAGCGCGCGCTGGCTCTTGCGCACCCCGTGGCGCGGCAGGGAGCGCAGGAGGCCCACCGTGTAGGGGAACTGCGGGCGCTCGAACACCTCGACGGCGTTGCCCTCCTCCACGATCTTGCCCGCGTACATCACGCCGACGCGGTCGCACAGGGAGCGGATCACCCCGAGGTTGTGGGCGATGAGCAGGACCGCGGCATTCGTCTCGTTGCGCAGCGTCCGGACCAGGTCGAGGACGCTCGCCTCGACCGTGGCATCGAGACCGGTCGTGGGCTCATCGAGCACGAGCAGCTGGGGATCGGAGGCCAGCGCCATCGCGATCACGACGCGCTGCTGCATCCCGCCCGAGAGCTGATGCGGGTAGCGATTGAAGACGCGGACCGGATCGGCGATATTGACGCGGTCGAGGGCGGCCAGCGCGTTCTTCTGGGCCTCGTCCTGACCCTGGCCGAGGACCGTGAACGCCTCGATCACCTGGGTCCCGATGCGCGTGCTGGGGTTCAGGGCCCCGCCCGGATCCTGGTAGACCATCGAAGCGTGCTTCGCCCGGAACTGGCGGACCTCGTCGCTGCCCATCTTGGTGATGTCGGCGCCGTCGATGAGGATCCGCCCGCCGGTGATCCGGCCGTTGCGCGGGCAGATAGCGGACGGCCGCGTAGGCGGTCGTCGACTTGCCGCAGCCGGACTCGCCGACGAGGCCGTACGCCTCGCCCGGGGCGATCTCGAACGAGACGCCACGCAAGACCGGCCGCGGGATGCCGCGGACCATGTAGGCGAGCGACAGGTCCTCGACCTTCAGGGCGGCGGTCGTGCCGGGTTCGGGGACCGGGGGGGCCGGTATCGTGGCGGTCATTCGGACAGCACCGATTGCAGGCCGTCGGCGATCAGGTTGACCGCCACGACGGTCGTGGCGATGGCCAGCGCGGGGAACACGGTGGGCCACCAGACGCCGCTGATCATGTTCGAATACTCCTGACTGACCGTCAGACCCCAGTCCGGCGACGGCGGCTGCAGACCGACGCCGAGGAACGAGAGGGTCGCGACCGTGAAGATCGCGTACCCGAATCGAACCGTCAGCTCGACGACGATCGGGCCCGCGATGTTGGGCAGGATCTCGCGGACCATGATGAACAGGCCGGACTCACCCCGCAGCTCGGCCGCGGTCACGTAATCCAGCTGGCGCTCGGCCAGCACCGCGGACCGGACCGTTCGCGCGACGATCGGGGTGAACAGGATGCCGACGACGCCGATGACGACGATCGACGACGACCCGAGGACGACGAGCGTGAGCAGCGCGACCATGATGACCGGCAAGGCCAGGAACGCCTCCACGATCCGGCTGAGGACGTCGTCGGTGAGGCCCCGGTAGAAGCCCATGATGAGACCGAGGAGGGTCCCGAGGATCACGCCGATGAGCGCCGCAGGCGGGGCGACGGTGAAGACGTCCCGAGCGCCGTAGAGGACCCGCGAGAGGACATCGCGTCCCAGTCGGTCCGTCCCCATCAGGTGCGCCGCCGACGGCGGGGCCGGATTGTCGATCGTGAGGTCGTAGCCATCGAACGGATCCCAGGGGGTGTACGGAACCTCGAAGATCGCGAGCACGGCACAGATCAGCCAGAAGGTGAGGATCACGATGCCGACCACGAATCCGGGCCGGCGGAGCAGGAGGCTGAGCGTTTCACGCCGTGCCTGGGCGCGTTCCGACGCGGGCGCCGCCGCTGCGGGTGCCGGTCCGGGAGGGTTGGTCACCGATACCGCCATCAGCGTCCCTCATCCAGGCGCACGCGCGGGTTCATCCACGCGATGATGAGATCGGCGATGAGCGTCGCCACCATGTAGACGATCCCGATCACCACGGCCCCGGCCGTGAGCATGGGGATGTCCTTGCGTTGGGCGGCGAACAGCATCAGCTGTCCCATGCCGTTGTAGTTGAAGATCTTCTCGACCCCGATGATGCCGCCGAACAGGTAGCCGATCTGGACGCCGATGACGGCGACCGTCGGGACCAGCGCGTTGCGCAGGACGTGACGCCGGACGACCTGATTGGTCGAGAGCCCCTTCATCGTCGCGGTCCGGACGTAGTCGGACTGGAGGACCTCGATCGTGCCGGCCCGTGCCATGCGCGCGATGTACCCGAAGTACACGATCGCCATCGCCAGGGCGGGCATCAGCAGGTACTTCACGGTCGTGATGAGGCCGGCACCCGGAGGCGGGTTGGCGAGGACCGGCAGCCAGCCAAGGCCGACGCCCACGACGACCACGAGGAACGTCGCCGTGACGAACTCGGGGATCGACGAGGAGGTCACGCCGAACAGGACGATGCCCCGGTCGCTCGGGCGGTCCCGGTGGCGCGCGGCATAGACGCCGGCGACGATGCTGATCGGGATCGTCAGGATCAGGGCCAGCGCCGCCAACTGGGCGGAGCGGCCCATCGCCGCAAGGAGCGTGGGCATGACCGGCGGCACCGGACTGGAAGGAATCACCGAAGTCCAGAGTGACCAGGCTGCGCATCGACCGCGCGTACTGCACGAGGATCGGGTCGTTGGTGCCGAGGCGCTCGTTGAGGGCGTCGACCGTCTCCTGGGACGCGAACGGGCCCAGGATCGTCCTCCCGATGTCGGTCGGCAGGACGTTGGCGATGACGAACACGATCGTGGCAAGGAGCCACAGCGTGACGAGCGAAAGGGCGAGACGGCGGACGAAGAACCGGGCCATCGACGACGTCGCCCCTCAACTAGCGAGCGGATGGGGGCGCGGGGGCGGCGGCGAGCCGTCCCCGCTTGTGGCCCTCGGTCAGACCCTGGACGCCGTCTGGAAGAACATCTGCCCGAGCGCGCTCGAGTAGACGCCCTGGAACTTCTTCGAGAACCCGGACAGGAAGTCGTACGTGTACGCGATCCCGGCGGGGGTGTCCTCGAGCATGATCGTCTCGATCTTGTTTGCGGCGGCCTTCTGCGCATCGACGCCGACGGCCGTCTGGAAGTCGACGAACGCGGCATCGAATTCCGGGGACGAGTACTGCGACGAGTTCCAGGCGCCCTTCGTCCGGAAGCGCCGAGTTGAGGAAGACGTCCGGCGAACCGCGGTGGCCGTAGTCGACGATGCCGAGTTCGGCTGCTCCGGAGCAGGGCGGGTCCGCCGGCTCGGCCGGGCACCACTGGGCACTGTAGAACGTGCCCAGCTCCTCGACCGCCGGGGTCAAGCTCGATGCCCGCCTCCTTGGCGTTGCTCTGGATGAGCACCGCGAGGTCCGGGACCTCCTGGAGGACGGCCGCGTGGAGCGTCGCCTTCAGGCCGGTGGCTCCGGCGTCGGCCAGCAGCTGCTTGGCCTTCTCGACGTCGCGCGTCCGCTGCGGGACGGACGGATCGAAGTACGGGTACAGCGAGAAGATCACATGGTCGTTGGCCACCTGGCCCTGGCCCTTGAAGAGCTGTTGCACCATCGCTTCGCGGTCGAGGGAGAGCGCCAGCGCCTGGCGGACGCGCTTGTCCGTGAACTGGCCGGTATCGCAGCGCATCCAGATCTGGCGGTGGTTGGTCGTCTGCGCCCTGAGGGCGTTGAAGTTCGGGTCGTCGAAGAGGATCGCGCCTGAGTTGACGTCGAACTGGTTGATCGCGTCGATCTGGTCGCCCTGGTAGGCCGTGACCATCGGCCCCGGCTCGTCGAAGAACGTGAACTCGACGGTGTCGAGCGGCGTGCTGCCGCCCCACCAGGTGTCACTGCGGGAGAACTTGGCTCCGGTCGACTGGTCGTAGCTGTCGAGCTTCCAGGGGCCGGTGCCGTCGGGCAGGCCGTCAAGGGTGGTGCTCGTCGCGTACGCGGCGGGTGTGATGAGTGACTGCGCGTTGAATACCGACACGAGGTACGGGAAGTTGCCGTTGGCGCCGAGCAGCGTGAACTCGACCGTGGTGGGGTCGACCGCCTTGGTCGAGCCCTTCTCGATCACGCCACCCAGGCCAGCGTTGCCGGCTTCGGCCAGGCGATCCATGGTCGCGACGACGTCGTCGGCCGTGAAGTCGCCGCCCTTCTGCCACTTGACGCCGGTGCGGAGCTTGAACGTCCAGACGCGTGTTGTCGTCATTGGGCGTCCACTCGGTCGCGAGACCAGGCCCGATGTCACTGGTGGCGGGATCGAGGGCGACCAGGAACTCGAACGACTGGGCGAGGAGGCCATACGCCGACAGGTCCTGCATCGCGATCGGGTCGAGCGTCGCGGCCGGGCGCTGGACGGCGACCCGGATCGTGCCGCCTGTCTGGCCCGGCGAGGCCGCGGCTCCGCCGCTTGGCGAAGCCCCGGGACTGCCCGCGGGGGGTGCCACCGAAGCGGCCGGGGGGGTGTCGCAGGCGATGAGGATCGCCGAGATGGAGGCCATGCTGAGACCGACGATCGTGCCTCGCTTGATGAACTCGCGCCGCGACAGGCGCCCGCGGGCGAACGCTTCGACGACGTCCAGCTGTGGCGGTGTGGTCGACCGGCGGACCCGGTCGTAACGGGTGTAGTCCATGGTGGTGTTTCTCCTCCTCGACCACGCGACAGATCCGTCGGCGTGCAATGCACCCTCATCCGGCGGCTCGGTCAGCGCGATCACCTCGCCGGAGGTGGCCACGGTACTTGGCGCCTCTTCCGGCTGTCAACGCATCGGCGCATCCGCTGTGGGAACGTGACGTCCACGAAGGGCGTACGGCCCGGCGTGCTCGATGCGCACGCGTGACCTCGCGACCGACCAGGTCGGGTCGCCCGGCGAGGTGAACGAGCTTGTTGCCGCGGCGTCCGGCCGGCAGACGCGTGGCCGTCTCGGCCGGACTCGTCGTCGATGCGTCGTGCGTGCGCGTGCGCGGTGCCACCGAGTCCACGAGGACCTCGACGTCCCTGCCGATCCACGCCTCGTTCCGCTCCAGGCCGATGCGCCTCCTGGACCGCGAGCAGCTCGTTGAGCCGGCGGCGCTTGGTCTCGGGCGGGACGTCGTCGGCGAGGCGGGTCGCGGGCGTGCCCGGCCGCGGCGAGTAGGCCGCCGCGAAGACCTGGTCGTAGCGCACGGTCTCCAGCAGCTCGAGCGTTCGTCCGAACTGCTCCTCGGTCTCGCCACAGAAGCCGACGATGATGTCGGTCGAGATCGTGATGCCGGGCACGGCGTCGCGGATCCGGGCCAGTCGCTCGCTGTAGTGCTCGATCGTGTACTGGCGGCCCATGCGGCGCAGCACCTCGTCGTCGCCGGACTGGACCGGCAGGTGGAGGTGCTCGCAGACGCTCGGGCAGTCGGCCAGGGCGGCGATGAGCCGGTCGGACAGGTCCCACGGGTGGGACGTCACGAAGCGCAGACGCGGGATCGCCGGCCGCCCGTCGGAGGTGCGCAGGCCGTCGATGGCGCGGATGAGCTCGGCGAGGTCCGGCCGGCCGTGGAGGTCCAGGCGCCGGCCCGCCCAGCGCTCCGCGTCCACGTGGGCAAAGCGGCGGATCGGGCTCCAGGTCGTGCCCGTACGAGTTCACGTTCTGGCCGAGCAGCGTGACCTCGCGATACCCCGCCGCGGCCAGGGCGCGCGCCTCGTCGACGATGTCGTCGAACGGGCGGCTGCGTTCCGGCCCGCGGCTGAACGGCACGATGCAGTAGGTGCAGGTCTTGTCGCAGCCGTAGATGATCGGGAGCCAGGCGCTGATCGCCGAACCGCGGGCGACGGTCCCCTCCCCGATGGCGCGGGCACGGGTCGCCGAAAGCCCGTCGGCAACGCCGACGACCGCACGCCCGACCGTCGTCGTGGCACCGACCGCTCCGGGCGAGCCCAGCGAGCCGATCGCGCCCTGGGCCGAAGCCAGTCCCAGCCGATCCACGAGCTCCGGCTCCTCGTCCGGTCGCAGGAACAGGTCGACGGCCGGATAACGACGGCGCAGCCCGCCCCGATCCGGCTCCCGCACGGAACAGCCGGTCAGCACTACGCGCAGCCCGGGGTTCGCGGCCTTCAGCCGGGCGAGATGGCCCTGCCGACCGATGACCTTCTGCTCCGCCCCTTCGCGGATGGCGCAGGTGTTGATGACGACGAGGTCGGCCGTTTCCATCGAGGACGCTTCGGCGCAGCCTGCGGCGAGCAGTCGACCGGCCATCTCCTCGGAGTCGCTGCGGTTCATCTGGCAGCCGAGCGTCCAGACGTGGAAGCGGGGCAGCGACGCGAGATCCGGTACGTACTCGCCGAGGCGCTCGTCGGCAGGAGCGTCGGGGAGGCGCGGCGCCCGCGGTCGAGGCCGGTGCGCTCGGCGGCAGCACCTCGAGGACGGGCAGCGAACGCGTCGATAGGCGGGTGTCACTCACGGCCGCGCCATGGTACGCCCGGAGCTCGCGGATCGCCCGCTATCCTCGAAAGGCATGGACCTCGTCACCCTCTTCACATCCCCCGAGACCTGGGTCGCCCTGCTGACGCTGACCGTGCTCGAGATCGTGCTCGGCATCGACAACGTCATCTTCATCTCGATCCTCGTCCAGCGCCTCCCCGCGCACCAGCGCGATCAGGCCCGGTACGTCGGCCTGGGGCTGGCGATGGGGATGCGGATCCTGTTGCTGCTGACGATCTCGTGGATCATCGGCCTGACGGAACCGCTCTTCACGATCGCCGGGAATGAGTTCTCGTGGCGCGACGTGATCCTCATCGGCGGTGGCCTGTTCCTGCTGTGGAAGGCCACGAGCGAGATCCACGAGGCGCTCGAAGGCGAGGAGGCGCACGACGTCCCCGACCGGGGGCACCGCTTCCCTGCGGGGCGTGCTCGTCCAGATCGTCCTGCTCGACATCGTCTTCTCGCTCGACTCGGTGCTGACGGCGGTCGGCATGGTCGACGAGGTCATCATCATGATCGTCGCGGTCGTCTTCGCCGTCGGGGTCATGCTGTTCGCGTCCGGGCCACTCTCGAAGTTCGTCCACGACCACCCGTCGGTCAAGATCCTGGCGCTGTCGTTCCTGTTGCTGATCGGCGTCACGCTCATCGCCGACGGGTTCGGCCTGCACATCGACAAGGCGTACATCTACGCGGCGATGGCGTTCAGCGTCTTCGTCGAGGCGCTGAACCTGCGCCGGCGGAGCAAGAAGCCGGTCGAGCTGCGCCCGACCTATCACGTCAACGACGAGGCCGGCCCGGCGGCGAGCTGAGCTAGCCGGAGATCGCCGCCACGAGCTGCCCACCGACCTCCGGTGGCACCCACAGCGATGCGTGCGCTTCGGCGTAGGTGCCAAGGTCGCCGTGGTAGTCGCTGCCGCCGGTCGCGATGAGTCCGAGGTCGCGGGCGACCGCCCCGACGGCTTCGACGGTGGCCGCGTCGAAGGTCCGGTAGTACACCTCCAGCCCGCGTAGGCCGGCTTCGACGAGTTCGCGCATCACGTCGAGCCGCGTGGGCGCCTCACGGAAATGCGCCAGCACCGGGATCCCGCCGGCAGCCGCGATCGTGGCGATCGCCTCCTCCGGCCCCAGGCCCTCCCGCCGAACGTACCCGGGCGCCCCGTGCCCGATGATCCGGCTGAACGCGTCCTCGACCGTCGTCGCGAACCCGGCCGCGATGAGCGCCCGCGCGATCGTCGGCCGGCCCAGGGCGTCGTCGTCACCGACCTCGAGGGCGGCCACCTGCGCATCGATCGGCAGCCCGAGCTCCCGCAACAGCGCCACCGTCCGATCGAACCGCGTCCGCCGAGCCTCCCGCTGCGTGACGAGCGCCGCCTCGAAGGCCTCGTCCCCAGGATCCATCCCGAACCCCAGGATGTGCAGCTCCCCCTCCCACAACCCCAGGTCCCGAGTGACGAGCGCGTTGATCTCGACCCCGGGGATGAGCTGGAGCCCGGCGGGCAGTTCACCTGCAGCCAGCTCCCGGTAGCCCGCCAACGTGTCGTGGTCGGTGAGCGAGAACGTCCGCACGCCGGCGGCCGCCACGGCCTCGACGAGCGCCGCGGGCGCGAGCACCCCATCCGACCGCGTCGAATGCGCGTGCAGGTCGACCGTCGAAGGCCCGGGCGGGACGAGGGCCCCCTCCATCGGCCGTGGATCGTGTCGGCGCCGAGGCCGCGTCGGTGGTCGGTCGGTCATCGCCACCGAGCCTACCAAGCCACGGGCGGCAGTACCCTCGGCGCGTGACCATCGACGCCAAGGACCTGAATCGGGCGCTGCGGGCGACGCTCTGGCGGGCGCTCAAGGCGCACGGCTTCACGGATCGAACCGAGCGGGTGGCATGGCGATACGCCGGCGACGACATCGATGTGGTGGAGTTGCAGGCTGTCGGCCAGAACGCGGAGGCTGTCGGCTGCCCTCCGCTCTCCCTTTCGGCACACGTCGCCGGGTTTCCGCGGTTCCTCGAGCGGAACGATCAGATCCCGCTCCGCAACGGCCGCCTCCGACCGCACTACTGGCACTGCGATCCGTTCCGTCGGTCGATGGAGAAGGCGCTCGTCCAACCGTGGTTCCGTCCGTTCAGCGAGCCCCGGGACAACCGGATGTCGTCCTCCTTCCGCCTCCACCGCGATGCCCTCAAGCGACTCGTCAACCCCATTGTTCACGACCGCGCCGACATCTGGTACATGCGCGACGACGGCTCCAACCTCGAGGAGAACTTGCGCGACCTGACCGCAGTCATCCTGTCCGAGGGCCTGGACCTCATCGACCAGTACCACGACCCGAAGCGCGTCCTCGAGTTGATCGACGACGGGAGCCTCTTGGTTTCGAGCTCGACACGCGCATTCGAGTTGCGGCAGACAATCGAGGAGTACCTCGCCGGACAGCAGGACGCCCTGAGCCGTCCCATACGAATTCGCTGAGCGGCCGTGGAGGGGTGGCACCGGGCGGAATCCGGGCGCGAGCCGTAGCGGCGGAGCCGCGGAGGGCGGAGGGCACGGCATTCGCCCGGTGACAGGACCCCTTGCGCACCGCCCGCCTAGACGTCGACCAGCTGCTGGATCCGCTCGATCGCCAGCGCTCGACCCGTCGCCGGATCGATGTCGACCTGGGTCGCGTTGAACACGACCGGCCCGCTCCCCACCTCGAACCGGGTCGGCAGGGCGTTGATGAACCGCGGCAGCACTGTCGCCGGATCGAAGCCGATGACGCTCCACACCGGCCCCGTCATGCCGAGATCCGTCTGATACGCCGTCCCGCCCGGCAGGATCCGCTCATCGCCCGTGACGATGTGCGTGTGAGTCCCCACGACCACGCTGACCCGCCCGTCGAGATACAGCCCGAACGCATTCTTCTCGGACGTCAGCTCGCAATGGAAGTCGACCAGGCGGATCGGCGGCAGCGGCTCCGGCGAGGACGATCTCGTCGAGCAGCGCGTCCGCATCGGTGAACGGGTTCTCGATCGGCTGCATGAAGGTCCGGCCCTGCAGGTTGATGACCGCGACCTGGGACCCATCCAGCGCGTCATACACGCCCAGGCCCCGCCCCGGCACCTCGTGCGAGCCGTAGTTGTGCGGCCGCAGCACGCGGTCCGTCGAATCCAGGTACGGGTAGATCTCGCGCTTGTCCCAGATGTGGTTGCCGCTCGTGATCACGTCGACACCGGCTTCGAGGATCGCGTCGGCCAACGATGGCGTGAGGCCCATCCCGCCCGCGACGTTCTCGCCGTTGGCCGTGACGAAGTCGATGCCGCGCGCGGCTCGCAGCCCCGGCAGCACCTGCTCGATGGCGTGGCGACCGGGCTTGCCGATCAGGTCGCCGATCATCAGGACGCGGCACGCCCCGGGCGGGCGCGGCGCATCGCCGTTGGGCGGGTTGCCCAGACGCGTGAGGCCGATCTGCGGGGGCGTCGTCGGCGGCGGACCGTCTACGTCGCGCCGCCGATCACGAGGAAGTCCTCACCTACGAGCGCCCGGTAGAGCAGCCAGGCATCCTGCATCCGCTGCGCCTGACCGGCAGTGAACTCCGTGTAGCAGGAGTCGTACGAGTAGTCCATGTAGTTGTGGATCGGGTCGAGGCCCGGCGCCTTCGTGCAAGTGTCCTTGCCCGCCGGGCAGCCGGACGTCGGCACCTTCTGCGCCGGCGTGTCGTCCACGAAGTCGCCCTTCGCGTTGCAGCCGCCGAAGAACGTGTGCTCGAGGTTGAGCCAGTGGCCGGCCTCGTGGGTCAGCGTCTCGCCAAGGTCGTACTTCCCCGCCCACGTCGACGAGGCTCCCGGGACGGTCTCCCAGTTGATCACGATGCCGTCGAGATGCGCGTTGCCTGGCTTCGTGAGGATGTCCGGCAGGTAGGCCCAGCCGAGGTAGACCCCGGCCGTCGAGGTGTAAACGTTGAGGGCATCGTTGCCGCCCTGGCGCAGGGCCTTCTTCATCGATTTCTCGTTCGTCCCGCCCGGCCCAGCGGCGAACCATGCCGCGTTGTTCGTCCGGGTGATCCCGGCCAGGGAGAAGGAGAAGTCCGTGTCGAACCCGCCCTCGCCACCACCGAACGTGTTGTTTAGCACCGTGACCTGATCCTGGAGCTGCCGGTTCGTCAGATTCCCGAGCGCACCGTCGGTGATGACGTGGAAGTACACCGGTACGGAGGCCGAGGAGAAGTTCAGCTTCGCCTTGCCCTTCGCCGATGCGGGCATATCCGCGTGGACCTGTCCGAGGTCTGGCTCGCGGATCTTGCCGCCACGCCCCTGGACCTGCGCCTGCGCCCCGGAAACCCCCGGATCGCAGAACACGGCCGAGGCGCCACCTTCGGATGTGCTCGATGCGGCCACCGGCATCGCGGCGAGCGTGGCACCGAGCGTGTAGACGAGTACGAGAGCGATCAGTCGACGCATCACGCGCATGCGGCGGGCCTCCTCCAGGATCAACTTCTGCTTAGTCGTGCGGCGGCATTCTGCGCGCCCCGAGGGCGTGTCGGATAGGGGCGGTTAGGGATTCGGTGGTGCGGTTCGACACCGGCCACGCGCCCCTACTTGGCGTACTCCACGGCCCGCGTCTCGCGGATGACCGTGACCTTGATCTGACCCGGGTAGGTCAGCTGCTCTTCGATCTTCTTCACGATGTCCCGGGCCAGGCGCGTGGCCGTGAGGTCGTCGATCTCCTCGGGTCGGACGAGGATGCGGACCTCGCGACCGGCCTGGACGGCGAACGAGCGCTCGACGCCACCGAAGCTCTCGGCGATCGCCTGGAGGTCCTCGAGGCGCTTGACGTAGGTGTCCATGGTCTCGCCGCGGGCACCCGGGCGGGACGCGCTGATCGCGTCGGCTACCTGGACGATCGGGGCCTCCAGGCAGGCGTATTCGACCTCCTGGTGGTGCGCCGCGATCCCGTTGATGACCTTGAACGGCAGGTTGTGGCGCTGGGCGATCTGCGCACCGATGGCCGCATGCGGCCCTTCGACCTCGTGGTCGACGGCCTTGCCGATGTCGTGCAGCAGGCCGCCCATCTTGGCGATCTGCACATCGGCCCCGATCTCGGCCGCGATGACCGAGGCGAGATTGCTCGTCTCGACCGAGTGGCGGAGCACGTTCTGGCCGTAGCTCGTGCGGTACTTGAGCCGGCCGAGCAGCTTGATGATCTCGGCTGGCAACCCCGGGACGCCCGCCTCGTAGGCGGCGGCCTCACCGGCCTGGCGCATGATGATCTCGACCTCGGCACGGGCCTTGGCGACGACTTCCTCGATGCGGCCCGGGTGGATGCGGCCGTCGGCGATGAGCTTGGTGAGGGCGATCCGGGCGACCTCGCGACGGACCGGGTCGAAGCCCGACAGGATCACGGTCTCGGGCGTGTCGTCGATGATCAGGTCGACGCCGGTCGCCTGCTCGAGCGCACGGATGTTGCGGCCTTCGCGGCCGATGATGCGGCCCTTCATCTCGTCGGACGGAAGGTGGACGACGGACACCGTGTGCTCCGCCGTGTGGTCCGCGGCGACCCGCTGCATGGCGGTCAGCACGATGTCGCGAGCCTTGTCCTGGGCCTCCTCGCGGGCGGCGCGCTCGATGGCGCGGCCGAGCTTGACGGCGTCGTGCTCGGCTTCGGCACGCACCGCTTCGAGGAGCATGGCCTTGGCGTCCTCGGCGGCCAGCCCCGAAACCCGCTCGAGCGCTGCGACCTGGTCATTGATCGCGCGACCGAGCTCCTCCTTGGACTTCTCCAGTTCGCGCTCACGATCCAGGAGCTTGCGGTCGCGTCCTTCGAGCATCTCCGCACGCTGATCGAGCTGCTCGTCGCGCTGGACCAGGCGACGTTCCTGCGCCGAGAGCTCGCCGCGTCGGGCGCGGGCCTCCTCTTCGGCCTCGCGGCCGAGCCGCAGCTTCTCGTCCTTCGCCTCGAGGATGAGCTCCTTCTGGCGGGCGCGCGCCTCCGCTTCGATGCGGCGGGCCTCCGATTGCGCCGCCTTCATGCCCTGGGATGCCCACATGCTGCGGGCCAATGCGCCGAGTACGGCTCCGCCGACGGCGGCCACGTACGGCCACCGCCACGAGGACCGGTGTGTCCATCGGTTGTCCTCCCATCCGGACCGAATCGTGCGGCCGGACGCGTCACTTGTGCGATGGCACGATCTCGTCTGGGGAGGTGACCGGACCCATGAATGGGGTCGAGCCTGGCCTCGCGCCGTCGACTCGACGGTCCGGGGCCCCTTCCGGTAGGACGTGATCGGCCGGTTTTCCGTCCGGAAACGCCAAGACTGGCGGCCCCGGGAACGATCCACGTAGCCTACGGCCGACGCTTCGGAGGGTCAACCGACGGTTATCGGACGGTTGCGCTACCGCAACATCCTCGTTCCACGGGACCCCGTGGACATGAAGAAGCGGCGCCGCTTTCGCGACGCCGCTCCGTCAAGGGCCGCCTGACTCTGGGGGTCAGTGGCCCTTCTTGGTCCTGGCCGCCTTCGCGGCGAGCCGCTCGGCCTGCCTTGCCGCCTTCGCCGCGGCGCGCTCGGCCTTGGCCGGCGCTGCGGGCAGCGGTGCGCTCGGCCTTGGCGGCATCACGAGCCGCCGTTCGCTCGGCCTTGGCGGTCTCACGGGCCAGCGTTCGCTCGGCCTTGAGCGCCGCGCGGAGCTCGGCAGCCACAGCCTTCTCGTGCCTTGCGGCCTCGAAGCCGGACGCGTCCGCGTCGCTGCACGCCTCGACTTCGGGCTCGGTGGCCTCGTCGTCGCCGTCCTCGGGCTCGGCGACGATCAGCTCGACCGCCGGCTCTGTCGTGGGTTCGGTCGGCGTGACCTCGCAGGCGACGTCCTGGTGGGCGATCCAGCTCACGTAGCCGCCGTGGTTGCAGTTCTTGCCACCGATGCGATCGCTGTGCGCGGCCTCGGACGTCGAGATGACGCCGTCGGCGTTCGCGTCCACGCGCCAGATCGGCCGCCTCGGCGGCATCCGCATCGGCGACCGCGTCGACGTCCTGGCAATCGTCGTCGATCCCGTTGCCGTCGATGTCCTCGAAGGTCGCGGTCGTATCAACGACCTCGTCAGGCACCGCGTCCGGCGGCGTCGCGCCGGCGGCGACGCCGCTCAGGGACAGGACGAGGAACAGGGCTCCGATCGTGCCGAGCCACGTCGATCGTCGTTTCGTCATTCGATGCACTACCTCTCGCCCCGGCTGAAATGATTGCGCCGGCATACGCCGGAGGGCACGTCACCCGCACCGAGTATCGACCGGGGGTGCCGCCCGAGGTCCCCCGACCTTGGTCCACAACGCGCCCCGGACGGTCGGGCACAGATCGCTCGGTGCGGGGTGGTGCGAGGCCGTGGGCCGCATTCCGGTGTGGTGCCGTCGGGCAACCCGGGACGCCGCCGGACCGGATGGATCCGCGGCTGGACGTTAGTCCTCGGGGACTGCGAGGACCGAGGCGGCCACCTCGCGGCAGGTCTCGGGATCGAATCCGTGGCGCGCGAGCAGGCCGTAGGCGCGCTGGCGGCGCTGGCGCGGGTCCGCGACACGGGCCAGGGCGCGGGCATTCTTCGCGAGCAGGCGTTCGGCCGCGGTCCGGTCGGCGCTGACCGGGCTGGACGTCGTCGCCATCCCCGTCGGTGGCCTCGCTCGAGGCGAGCGCGCGATCGCGGCGCTCCCCGAGCACGAGGTCGATGGTCTCGCGATCGATCCCCTTCGTGCGCAGCTCCTCGCGGATGGCCCGTTCGCCGCGCGGCCGGGCCCGGTCGCGTGACTCCACCCAGGTCCGCGCGAACGCCTCGTCGTCGAGCATCCCGAGCTCGGTCATCCGCGCGATCGCGCCATCGACCAGGTCCGGCCGATACCCGGCGCCACCGAGGCGCCGGCGCACCTCGTGCACCGAACGCGACCGAACTTCCAGGAAGCGCGCTGCCGCCTCGAGCACGACGGCGGGATCGTCGACGGCCGCCCGCCGCTCCCGTCGCTCGGCGAACGACTCCCGTCGGGCTGGACGCCCGGGCACGCCGGCCTACTCGGCCTCTTGGATGCCCTCGACCGGGATCACGACCTCGTTGATCTTGCCGCGGATCTGGCGGTCGATGTCCGCCGCGATCTCGGGGCTCGTCTTGAGGAAGTCCTTGGACGCCTCGCGGCCCTGGCCGAGCCGCGTCTCACCGAAGTTGAACCAGGCGCCGGTCTTGGACACCACGTCCATCGCCACGCCGACGTCCAGCAGGCCACCCTCCTTGGAGATGCCCTCGCCGTACATGATGTCGAACTCGGCGACGCGGAACGGGGCCGCGACCTTGTTCTTGACGACCTTGACCCGCGCCCGGTTGCCGACCGATTCGGTGCCGGTCTTGATGGTCTCCACGCGGCGGATATCCAGCCGGACCGAGGCGTAGAACTTCAATGCGCGGCCGCCGGGCGTGACCTCGGGGTTACCGAACATGACGCCGATCTTCTCGCGCAGCTGGTTCGTGAAGACGAGCGCCGTGTTCGAACGCGAGACCGCGCCGGTCAGCTTGCGCAGGGCCTGGCTCATGAGGCGGGCCTGGATGCCGACGAACGAGTCGCCCATCTCGCCCTCGATCTCGGCGCGTGGCACGAGCGCCGCGACCGAGTCGACGACGACGCAATCGATGCCGCCGGAGCGGATCAGGGTCTCGGTGATCTCGAGCGCCTGCTCACCCGTGTCCGGCTGCGAGACGAGCAGCTCGTCCACGTTGACGCCGCAGGCGCGCGCGTAGGTCGGGATCCAGGGCGTGCTCGACATCGATGAAGGCGACGACACCGCCGCGCGCCTGGGCCTCCGCGAGCACGTGCTGGCAGACCGTGGTCTTGCCCGACGACTCCGGGCCGAAGATCTCCGTGATCCTGCCGCGCGGGATGCCACCGACGCCCAGGGCCAGGTCGAGCGCGATCGACCCCGTCGGGATCGAATCGACCGCCTGCCGCTCGGCCGAGCCGAGCTTCATGATCGCGCCGCGCCCGAACTGCTTCTCGATCGCCGAGAGGGCGGCATCCACTGCCTTGCCCCGCTCCGCGAGCGCTCGCTCCGCCGTCCGCTCGTCCGTCATCGCCATCCGTTCGTCACGCTCCTCATCGATCGGCTCGATCGGTCAGCGGAGCGGGCCACGATGGCGTCCGTCCCGTCGATCAGCCTTCTTCCGTGTCGTCCTCGACGACGACTGGCTTCTCCTTGCGCGGCTTCCGGATCACCTCGACGTTCTGCGGTGATTCCGACATCGGCGCGAGGCCGCCCGGTTCGGCCAACTTGGCCTTTTTCTTCTTCTTGGTCTCTTTGCCGGGTCGATCTCGCGAGCCCATCGCTTCGCCTCCGGGTTGTCATGCAGCGTACCGGCCGATCCTTCACGCGGACTGCTCCGCGACTTCACCACCACTTACCCGGCCCGCGCGCGTTCGCAGATCGGTCATATCGGCGGGGAACGTTCCGGCCCGGATCGAGGCTCGGATCCTGGCCATGAAGTCTAGGGTGAAGGTCAGGTTGTGACAAGTCGCGAGCCGGTATGCCAGGAGCTCCTTGGCGCGGAACAGATGGGCCAGATACGCGCGCGAGAATCGCCGGCACAACAGGCACGGACAGTCCTCCTGGACCGGTGCCGGATCGTCCAGGTGGGCGCGATTGCGCAGGTTCAACCGACCGCCCGGCACCCACAGCTGGCCGTTCCGAGCCACCCGCGCCGGGAGCACGCTGTCGAACAGGTCGACCCCGCGGTGCACCGCCTCGAGCAGGTCGGCCGGCGAGCCCAGGCCCATCAGGTAGCGCGGCCGCGGGTCGTCCGCCAGCAGCGGGATGGCGACGTCGAGCGCCGCGTCGCGCTCCTCCGGGGTCTCGTCGCCGGCCAGCCCGCCGATGCAGATCCCATCGAACGGCAGGGCCGCGATGAACCGCGTCGACGCCGCGCGCAACTCGGGATCCAGCCCGCCCTGGACGATGCCGAACATCGCCTGGTCCTCGCGCGTGTGCGCGGCGAGCGACCGCTCCGCCCAGCGGTGCGTCCGCGACGTCGCCTCGGCCACCACCGCCCGCGGCGAGCTCGGGTAGACCGGCTGGTCGAACGCGACCGCGATGTCGGCGCCGAGCGCCTCCTGGACCGCCGTCGCGTGCTCGGGCGTGAAGCGGTGGATCGACCCATCGAGATGCGAGCGGAAGGTCACGCCATCCTCGTCGACGACCCGCAGGTCGCCGAGCGACACCACCTGGAACCCGCCCGAGTCGGTCAGGATCGGCCGGTCCCAGTCCATGAACTTGTGGAGGCCACCGAGCCGCGCGATCCGCTCGTGGCCGGGCCGCAGGTAGAGGTGGTAGGTGTTGCTCAGGATGATCGACGCGCCGGCGTCGCGGAGGTCGTCCGGCGTCAGGGCCTTGACCGTCGCGTTCGTTCCGACCGGCATGAACTGCGGCGTCTCGACCTGGCCGTGCGGCAGCGTCAGGCGGCCCGCCCTCGCCCGGGTCGAGCCGTCCGCCGGCGGCGGGACCTCGACCTCGTAGCGCGCCGACTTCGAGACGTACGCCGCGCTCATGCCTCCGTGGCCGGAGATCGGTCAGGGTCCACCGGCGCCGATGGCTCCACCGGCTCGTCCCATAACGACGGCATCCCCGCGTCCGGCCGGCGCGGCGGCGGGATCTCGTAGCCGAGCCCGGACAGGTGGGCGCGGCCGAGGTCGGTCGCGATGCGCCCCTGCGGTGTCCGATCGATGAACCCGAGGCGCAGCAGGAACGGCTCGTGGACGTCCTCGATCGTGTCGGTCTCCTCCGAGAGGACCGCGGCCAGGGCGGCGACACCGACCGGTCCCGAGGCGAACTTCTGGACGATCGCGGCCAGCAGCTTGCGGTCGGCCGAGTCGAGCCCTTCGTCGTCGATCTCCATCATGCGCATGGCCGATCGGGCGGTCGCCTCGTCCACGCGGCCGTCGCCGTGGACCTCGGCGTTGTCGCGGACCCGCTTCAGCAGCCGGTTGACGATCCGTGGCGTGCCTCGACCGCGCCGGGCGATCGCCTCCACCGCGGCCGCATCGATGGTGACGCCCAGGATCTCCGCCGACCGCCGGACGATCGATGCCAGCTCGTCGTCCGCGTAGAAGTCGAGCCGGTAGGTCGCCCCGAACCGGTCACGCAACGGGGAGCTGATGCGGCCCGCCCGGGTCGTGGCGCCGACGATCGTGAACGGCTTCAGGCTGAGCCGCAGGCTCCGTGCGGAGGGACCCTTGCCGATCATGACGTCGAGGGCGTAGTCCTCCATCGCCGGGTAGAGGATCTCCTCCACCGCGCGATTCAGGCGGTGGACCTCGTCGATGAACAGGACGTCGCGCTCGTCGAGCGAGGTCAGGATCGCGGCGAGGTCGCCGGCGCGCTCGATGGCCGGGCCCGAGGTGTAGCGGACGTTGACCCCGAGCTCGCGCGCGACGATCGTCGCGAGGGTCGTCTTGCCGAGTCCCGGCGGGCCGTACAGCAGGATGTGGTCGGCGGCCTCTCCCCTGTTCTTCGCGGCCTGCAGCAGGACGGACAGGTTGGCCTTGACCTCCTGCTGACCGATGTATTCGGCGAGCGACCGCGGCCGAAGCGAACCCTCGACGACGAGGTCCGCCTCGTCCTCGATGTCGCCGGACAGGATGCGTGAGACGTCGTCGACCATCGCGCGTGATGGTAGCACAATGCGCGTCCATTTCGCACGGATGTTCGAACCGTCGGAATGGCCACCACGCGACTAGGCATTGGGGTCTACGATGCCGCCCATGCGACTGTCGCGCCGCTCCGAATACGGCCTCCGCGCGCTGGTCGACCTCGTCCGACACGACGGCGCGGGACCGGTCGCCCTGGGCGCCCTGGCGCAGCGCAACAACCTGCCGACGAAGTTCCTCGAGCAGATCATGGCGACGCTCAAGCACGGCGGGATCGTCCGCACGACGCTCGGGTCCCATGGCGGCTACGAGATGGCGGCGGACGCCTCGGCCGTGTCGATCGGGCGGGTCATCCGGCTGCTGGACGGGGCGCTGGCGCCACTCCCCTGCGTCTCGCTGCGGTACTACGGCCGCTGCTCGTGCCCGGACGAGGCGACCTGCCCGCTGCGCGACGTGATGATCGACGTCCGCGACGTGATGCTCGAGATCCTCGACAAGGAGACCCTGGCCGAGCTCGCCGCCCGCGAGGGCCGCGCCTCGATCGACCCGCGCGGCCTGCACGCGGACGCCCTGGCCGGCCGCCGGCCGTAGCGCCGACCGCGGCCAGGTCGTCGTGCCCGAAGCACGACTTGGCGCCAGCCAGGAGCGTTCCCACCGGCAACGGAAGGCGCATGACGGGCGTCATTCATCATCGACTCGAGAGATCAGTCACGTGAAGGGAGCGCCGTGGCGGCCAGGTTGACTCGGATCGCACACGACGCGATGGCGTCCTTCGTCGGCGTGGGACGCGGGATCTGGCTGTTTCCGCTCGATGCCATGTTCCGGACCGTCGGGTTGCGCTACGGCTGGCTCCTGACCCTGTTCACGGTGTCGCCCGCCTCGCTGCTCAGGATCGTCAGCCGACTCCGTGCCGAACGAGCGGCATGGCGCGCGACCCGCCGTGTGCCGGCCTATGCGGCGTTTCTCGCGGATGCCGGTGTCGATGCCCCGGGGCTCTTCCCGCTGGGGATCCTCGGCCGCCTCCCGGAGACCGACAAGAAGTCCTATGTCGACCGCTACTCCCTGATGGACCGCTGCAACCGCGGAGGCGTCCCCTTCGCCGGCACGACGATCGACGAGTCGAGCGGCTCCACCGGGATGCCCTACAACTGGATCCGAGGGCGTCGGGAGCGCGAGCTCGCCCATCGCAACATCGCGTTCTTCGCGAGGTACGCCTTCGGCACGGCGCCTCTCGTCACGATCAACGCCTTCTCGATGGGGGCGTGGGCGGCCGGGTTCAACATGAGTCTCGGGATGATGCGCCACGGCATCGTCAAGTCGATCGGGCCCGACCTCGACAAGATCCTCTCGACCCTGACGGTCCTCGGCCCGACGTACCGCTTCCTGATCTCCGGTTATCCGCCGTTCCTCAAGCATCTCCTCGACGAGGGCGACCGCCGGGGCTTCCCCTGGGCCGATTACGAGATCCACGGGCTGGTCGGCGGCGAGGGGATGACCGAGGAGCTCCGTGACCTGCTCCTGCTCCGGTTCGTGTCCGTGTTCTCGGGCTACGGCGCGACCGACATCGAGATCGGCATGGCGGGCGAGTCGCCGGTCAGCATCGCCGTGCGTCGTCTGGCGCGCGCCCGTCCCGACATCGGCCGGACGCTGTTCGGCACGGATTCGCGCCTGCCGATGGTGTTCCAGTACAACCCGCTGATCCACTACATGGAGGTCAACGACCGCGGCGAGGTCATCTGCACGGTGTCGAGGCTCGACCTGCTGGCGCCAAGGATCCGGTACAACGTCCACGACTCGGGCGGGATCGTTCCGTACGCCGAGGTCCGCCGGGTGCTGCGTGGGTACGGCTACGACCTGGATGCGCTCGGCGAGGCGCCGGAAGCCCACGGACCGCGCGGCCCGCTGCCGTGGGCTCGCCCGATCCCGCTGCCATTCCTGTGGATCCATGGACGGCGGGATGCGACGGTCAGCGTCATGGGATCGAACATCTATCCGGAGGACGTCGAGACCGTCCTCTATCGCGACCCGCTGATCGGGCCACGGTTGCACTCGTTCATGCTCTCGGTCGTCGACGACGACACCGGGACCCCGCGGCCGTCGATCGCGCTCGAGCTGTCCGAGCTGGCCGACGTCGACGACGCCTGGCGAGCGGCGGCAGCCGAACGCCTGCGGGATGGGATCGCGGTCCTCAACCTGGACTATCGATCGTCGATCGGCGAGTTCCCGGAAGCCATGTTGCCGATCGTGTCGACCCATGGCGTGGGTGCAGGGCCCTTCGCCGCGGATGCGTCGCGGATCAAGCAGCGGCGGATCGGCTGACCGGCGCTAGTCCCGGAGCAGGCTCCGCAAGCGCCGCCTTGACCCGCTCCTCGAGGCTGCTCCCGACGCCGACCTCCGCGAGGGCCGTCCGCGACGCCTCGCGCGCCTCGGCCAGCGAGTAGCCCAGGGCCTGGAGCGCGGCCACGATCTCGCCCTCCCCGGCAGCGCCGCCAGGACCGGACGGGCCGAGCGCCGCGACCCCGGCCGCCGCGACCTTCTCCTTGAGCTCGAAGATGATCCGCTCGGCCAGCTTCTTGCCGATCCCCGGGATCGACACGAGCACCGCCTGGTCGCGCGGTCATGATCGCGAGCTGGAGATCCGCGATCGGCCGCGACCCGACGATCGCCAGCGCCACCTTGGGCCCGACGCTGTTCACGGTCAGCAGCAGGTTGAAGAACCCGAGCTCCTCCGCCGTGCGGAACCCGTAGAGCGCCTGCTGATCCTCACGCACCAGGTGGTACGTGTGCAGCTTCAGCCGGCCACCCGCCACGGCCGCGGCGATGATCGCGGGCGCCGCGAACACCCGGTACCCGATCCCGCCGACCTCGATGACGAGCGAATCGGCCGTGATCGCCCCGACGACCCCCTCGACCGACGCGATCACCTCGTGACTACGACGCGGTGCGCTTGGCGGCGAGGGCCTCGGCCTTCTCGCGGGCGATCGCCTCGCGCACGGCGCGCTCGTAACCCGAGCCACCGCGCGTGATGGGCGCGACGGCCGAGCGGTCCATCACGGCCGCCGTGGCCGCACCGACCCCGGAGCTCTCCGTGTTGGCCGCCCAGACCGCGATGGCGAGGGCGTCCGCCGCGTCGTCCGGCCGGGGGCGCTCGGCCATCGCGAGGACGACCTGGACCATCCGCTGGACCTGCTCCTTGTCGGCGGCCCCGTAGCCCGCGATCGCCGACTTGACCTCGTTCGGGGTGGCTTCACGAACGGGCACGGCATGCTGGGCCGCCGCCAGCAGCACGACCCCCCGCGCCTGGCCGACCGCGAAGGCCGTCTGCACGTTCTTCGAGAAGAACAGGCGCTCGACCGCGACCACGTGCGGCTGATGGAGCGCGATCAGCTCGTCGACGCAGGTATGGATCGCGTGCAACCGCTCGGGCAGCGACGAATCGGGCGACGTCACGAGGCATCCGTGGTCCACCTCGCGCACGCGGCCGCGCGTCGCCTCGACGATCCCGTAGCCCAGCGCCGCGGTCCCCGGGTCGATGCCCAGGACGATCACCCGGCGACCTCGGCGAAGACTTCTTCGGGGATGTCGAAGTTGGCGGTCACGCGCGACACGTCCTCGAGGTCCTCGAGCGACTCCACGAGCCGGAGGGCCTGGCGCGCCTTCGTCACGTCCAGCTCGACGGTCTGTTTCGCGACCATCGTGGCCTCGGCCGATTCGACCGGCACGCCGGCGCCTTCGAGCGCCGCCCGGACGGCCTCGAGATCGGCGGGCGTCGTGTAGACCTCGATCGCCTCGTCGTCGTCGGTGTCGACGTCCTCGGCGCCCGCGTCGATCGCGGAGAGCGCGACCTCGTCGGCATCCAGCCCGGCGCGCGGAACCGTGATCAGGCCACGCGGCTCGAACTGCCACGCGACCGCGCCCGATCCCGCGAGCTGGCCACCGGACTTCGCGAACATCGAGCGGACTTCAGCCGCGGTCCGGTTGCGATTGTCGGTCTGGGCCTCGACGAGGACCGCCACGCCGCCCGGGGCCGTAGCCCTCGTAGACGATCTCCTCGTACTGCTCGGCCTCGCCGCCGCCGGTCGCCTTGTCGATCGTCCGCTTGATGTTGTCGGACGGCATGTTCACCGAGCGCGCCTTCTCGATCGCGAGGCGAAGCCGGTAGTTCGCGTCAGGGTCACCGCCGCCCTGCCGAGCGGCCACACTGATCTCGCGCGCCACCTTCGTGAAGAGCGCGCCGCGCTTGGCGTCGGTCACGCCTTTCTGGCGCTTGATCGTGGACCATTTGCTATGACCTGACATCGCGGGCCGGAGTATAGCCGACTATCATGGCCGGACCCCGCTCCCTACCGGCCCCCGGTCGCACCCTTCCACAGGAGGAACGTCTGGCCCGATGACGATGAAGAGCGTCGACCTGCCCCACCTTCGAAGCGTCGTCCTGGCCGGCCACGCCGGCGGTGGCAAGACGACGCTCGCGGAGCAGTTGCTGTTCAACGCCGGAGCGATCCCGCGGCTCGGTCGCGTGGACGACGGCAGCGCCCACCTGGACTTCGAGCCCGAGGAGCAGAAGCGCCGCGAGTCGCTCAGCCTGGCGGTCGGGACGTTCGAGCACGACGGCACCCGGATCTCGCTCGTCGACACGCCCGGCTACCCGGACTTCGTCGCCGACATGGTCGAGGGGTTCGCGGCTGCCGACGGCGCCCTGTTCGTCATGGACGCCTCCGCGGGCGTCGGCGCCGGGCTCGAGCAGGCCGTCGCCCTGGGTCGCAAGAGCGGGACGGCGGCATGCTTCTTCATCAACAAGTCGGACCGCGAGAACGCCGACCCGACCGCGGCGCTCGATGCCCTGCGGGCGACGTTCGGCGACAAGATCGCCCCGCTCCAGATCGCGATCGGGGCGGCCGAGTCGTTCGATGGCCACATCGACCTCGTCCATCGCAAGGCCTACAAGTGGAATGGCACGGACGAGGTCGAGATCCCGATGCCCGAGGAGCTCGCCGACGAGGTCGCGATGCGCCGCGACCAGCTCCTCGCGGCCGCCGCCGAGGCCGACGACGACGTCCTGGTCAAGTACCTCGACGGCGAGGAGGTGTCCGACCCGGAGCTCGAGGCCTGCCTGCGCAAGGGCGTGAAGGAAAGCATCCTGGCGCCGGTCCTCGTGGGTTCGGCGGCGAAGGGCATCGGGCTGCAAGGCGCTGCTCGACGCGATCGTCCGCTACCTCCCCTCCCCGGCCGACGAGGCGCCGGCCAACGCCCTCGACAAGGGCGGCGCGGAGGTCGAGATCCCCGCCGACGAGAACGGTCCCCTGCTGGTCCGGGTCTTCAAGACGACCGCGGACCCGTTCGTCGGCCGGCTCACGTACCTGCGGGTCTTGTCGGGCACGCTGCGCTCCCAGGCGCACGTCTGGAACACGACCCGCGACCAGGACGAGCGGATCGGGCAGCTCCTGCTGCTGCACGGCAAGGACCAGGAACCGATCGGCGAGCTCAAGGCCGGCGAGATCGGCGCGGTCGCGAAGCTGGCCGTGACCGAGACCGGCGACACGCTCGCGACGAAGGAGCGGCCGCTGCGGCTGCCGGCGCTCGAGTTCCCGGCGCCGTCGCTGCTGGTGGCGATCGAGCCCGTGTCCAAGCAGGACCTCGACAAGATGGGGCCGGCCCTTGCCCGGATGCTCGAGGAGGAGCCGACCGCTCGTCTCGAGCGCTCGGACACGGGCGAGCAGGTGCTCCGGACGATGGGCGAGGCCCACACCGCGGTCATCATCGAGCGGCTCAAGCGCAAGTTCGGGGCCGCGATCGCGACCCACACCCCCAAGGTGCCGTACCGGGAGACGATCCGCGGCACGACCAAGGTCCACGGCCGCTACAAGAAGCAGACCGGTGGCCACGGGATGTTCGGCGACGTGTGGCTGGAGCTGGAGCCGAATCCCGGCGCCGGCATCGAGTTCGCGGAGAAGGTGGTCGGCGGGTCGGTGCCCAAGGGCTTCTTCGCAGGCGTGGAGAAGGGGGTCCGCGAGGCGGCGGCCGAGGGCGTGCTGGCCGGCTACCCCCTGTCGGATTTCAAGGCCACGCTCTACGACGGGTCGTTCCACCCGGTCGACTCGAACGAGCTGTCGTTCAAGATCGCGGCATCCATGGCGCTGAAGGACGGCGTCCAGCAGGCCCACCCGGCGCTGCTCGAGCCGATCATGGCGGTCGAGATCCGGATTCCCGAGCAGTACATGGGCGAGGTCAACCGCGACCTGAACGGGAAGCGCGGCCGGGTCCTTGGCATGGACACCGACGGCAGCGATCAGATCATCACGGCGCACGTCCCCCAGGCCGAGCTCTTCTCGTATGCGACGGAGCTGCGGTCGCTGGCCCATGGGCGTGGCTCGTTCACGGCGGTGCTGGACCACTACGAGGACGTGCCGGGTCACGTCGCGGAGAAGGTCATCGAGGAGCACCGCAAGTCCGGCGACGGTTCAAGCGGCGGGCACGGCGCACGCTGACGCGTCACGCGACGGCACCTCGCGCGTTAGACCTCGATAGCTGAAGCGAGGTCGATCCGACCCTCGTAGAGCGCGCGGCCCAGGATCGCGCCCGCGCAGCCGAGCTCGCGAACGGCGCGGATGTCCGCGACCGAGGCCACACCGCCCGACGCGATGACCTGGCCTCGACGAAGCCCGACAAGGCGGCCGGAGCAGGTCGAGGTCCGGTCCCGCCAGCCGGCCGTCCCGATCGATGGCGGTCGCTTCGAAGGTCGTAACGCCCTGGTCCGCGAGCGTCGTCAGGGCGTCCTCCGCTCGAACGCCGGCGGCTCCGGCACGCCAGCCCTCCCCGAGCGCGAGTCCGTCGCGAACATCGATGGCCACGGCGATCTTCTCGGGTCCATGGGCCGCGACGAGGCGGCCGGCGAAGGCTGGATCGCGCAACGCGGCGGTCCCGACCACTGCTCGCGCGGCTCCTGCGGCAAGCGCGGCGACGACCAAGGCTTCCGTCCGGAGACCACCGGCCACCTCGACGGCGACTCGGTCGCCGATGGCCTCGACGATCTCGCGGATCACCGCGGTGTGTGCCGGCTCCCCGGTCCGGGCGCCGTCGAGGTCGACGACGTGCAGCCACCGCGCCCCTTGGTCAGCAAACGAGCGCGCCACCGCGACCGGATCGTCGGAGAACGCGGTCTCTCGCTCGAAATCGCCCTCCACCAGTCGAACGACGCGACCAGCGCGAAGGTCGATCGCCGGCAGGATGTCGAAGCCACTTGTCACCGTCGCGTCACCGTGTTAGCGTTTTAGCACGCTACTACGTTAGCACGACAGCGAGGCACAACGAGCGATGGCCCAGGACTGGCGAACTCCCGACACGGAAGCGCTCTTCGACGCGATCCTCAAGCTCGAGACTCCCGAGGAGGCCGAGCGCTACTTTCGCGACCTCCTCACCCTGAAGGAGCTGCACGACATGGCCCAGCGCTGGGCGGTCGCGCGGCTCCTCGACCAGGGCATGCACTACGCCGAGATCTCGCGGACGACCGGCGCGAGCACGGCCACCATCACGCGGATCGCGTCCTGGCTCAACCACGGCGAGGGCGGCTACCGCGCGATGCTGGACAAGGCGAAGGCATGAGGGAGCGCCTCCGCCTCGCCGTCCCGAACAAGGGACGGATGGTCGAACCGACCCTGCGGCTCCTCCACGATGCCGGGCTCGTGTTCGACGAGCACGACCGCAGCCTCGTGGCCCGCGTCCAGAACCATGACCTCGACATCCTGTTCGTCCGGACCAACGACGTCATCGAGTTCGTGGGTGACGGCGTCGCCGACCTCGGGATCACCGGCATCGACCTCCTCTCGGAGACCGGCGCCGAGCTGCCGCGGATCCGCGAGCTCGGGTATGGCCGCTGCCGCCTGGCCGCTGCCGTCCCCAACGACACGCCCTATCGAACCGTCGAGGACCTGCGCGGCCTGCGCGTGGCGACCGCCCACCCGAACACCGCCCGTCGGTTCTTCGAGAGCGAGGGAATCGCGGTCGACATCATCCCGATCTCGGGCGCCGTCGAGGTCGCGCCACGCCTCGGCCTGGCGGAGGGCATCGTCGATCTCGTCTCCACCGGCTCCACCCTCGTCATGAACGGCCTGCGCCAGATCGGCGACGTCCTCGAGTCGGAGGCGGTCCTCGTCGCCAACCCGACGGCCGACCGTGATCGCCGCGCCGACCTGGACGCGATCGACACGATGATCAGCGCGGTGATCGCCGCCCGCGGCCGAAAGTACGTGATGATGAACGCTCCAGCGGCGTGCCTGCCAGAGCTCGAGGCGCTCCTGCCGGCCCTCGAGTCCCCGACCGTCATCCCGCTCGCGCACGACGGCATGATCGCGATCCACTCGGTCGTCGGCGCGGACGACGTCTGGGGGCTGCTCCCCAGGCTCAAGGCCTCGGGCGCATCCGGCATCCTCGTCCTCCCCATCGAGAAGATCGTCCCGTGACCACGCCAGCCCCGGCGGAGACCCAGGTGGCCATCACGGCATCGCCCCTCCGCCTCCAGCGCCTGGACCTCCGGGAGGTGGCCGCCGGCGTGCCGGCGGCGGTCGCCCATCGTCGCGCCCTCGTCCGGCGCGGCGCCGTGCCCGACCCCGACGATCCGCGAGTCGGCCCGCCAGACCCTCGCCGACGTCCGCGACCGTGGGGACGCCGCGGTCCGCGACGCGAACGCCCGTGTCGGTGGTGGCCGCCCCGATGGGCGCCTCGTCGCCGACCCGGCCGAGCTTCGCGCCGCGCGCGACGGCCTCGACAAGCGGACTCGCCGCGCCCTCGACCAGGCCATCGACCACGTCACCCGCTTCGCCGAGACCCAGCGACCGACGTCGACCCGCACCGAGATCGCTCCCGGGATCGAGATCGAACGCCGCTGGGACCCGCTGGCCAGTGTCGGCGCCTACGTCCCGGGCGGCTCGGCGCCGTACCCGAGCTCGCTGATCATGACCGTCGTCCCGGCGCGCGTGGCCGGGGTCGAGCGCGTCGTCGTCGCCAGCCCCGCCGACCGCGATGGCGTCACGAACCCGGTCCTGCTCGGCGTCGCCGGCCTGCTCGAAGTCGATGCCTTCGTCGTCGCCGGTGGCGCCCAGGCGATCGGCGCCCTCGCCTACGGCCTGCCGGATGCCGGCCTCGCGCCGGTCGACCGGATCGTCGGACCCGGCAACGCGTGGGTGACCGCCGCGAAGATCGAGGTGTGCGGCGAGGTCGGCATCGACCTGCCGGCGGGTCCGTCCGAGGGCCTCGTCCTCGCCGCGCCACCGGCCGAGGTTCGCCGGGTGGCCCTGGACCTGCTGACCCAGGCCGAGCACGGCCCCGACTCCCCCGCGATCCTCGTCACGACCGATGCGGAGTTCGCGGACGCGGTCGAACGCGAGGTCGGCGTGCTGCTCGACACGGCGTCACGCCGCGACATCCTCGCCCGCTCGCTCGCCGAGCACGGCCGAATCGTCCTCGCTCCCGACCTCGATACCGCGATCGAGTTCGTCAACGACTACGCGCCCGAGCACCTGTCCGTCGATGTCGAGCCGCTCGAGGCGACCGTCGCTCGCCTTCGCAACGCCGGCTCGCTGTTCGTCGGCCCGTGGGCGCCCGAGTCGGCGGGCGACTACGCGACAGGCGCGAACCACGTGCTGCCGACCGGCGGCCTGGCTCGCTCGTCGGGCGCGCTCTCCGTCGAGAGCTTTGGCAAGTTCGTCCAGGTGCAGCGGATCAGTCGCGACGGCCTGGCGGGCATCGCCGAGACCATCGCGACCCTGGCCGAGGCGGAGGGCCTGCTCGTCCACCGCGATGCCGTCACCCGCCGCTTCGAGCCGTCCAAGTCCGCCGACGATCCCAAGGCGGCCGACCGATGAGCCCGACGCCCGTCACGTTCACCTCACCGACCGCGCCCGCCTCGTACAGCTGGGAGGCGACCGACGAGGAGGTCTCGGCGCGCTACGGCGTGCCGATCGAGCGCGTCGTCCGCTTCGACCTGAACACGTCCCCCGCGCCGCCGGACCTGGCTGCCCGCGTGCTGGCGGAGGGCCGGTTCGAGACGCCGTTGTCCGAGTACGCCCCGTCCGACTATCGACGGCTGATCGCGGCCGCCGCCGATCGCTATGGCGTCGGGACCGACGAGATCATCGTCGGCGCGGGGGCCGACGAGATCCTCGACATCGTGGGCAAGGTCTACCTGCCCCCGGGCAGTACGGCGGTCGTGCCGACGCCGAGCTACGCGATGTACCGCGTGATCACCGAGCAACGCGGAGCAACGGTCGTCGCGGTGCCACGGCTCAGCGCCACCGACGGCTACGCCATGGACGTGCCGGCGGTCCGCGCGGCGGTCCGCTCGGCCGCCGTCGTGTGGCTGTGCAGCCCGAACAACCCGACCGCGCTGCCGGAACCAGACGGCGCGATCGATGCCCTCCTCGCCAGTCTCGCGGAGGATGCCGCCAGTGACGGCCGCGACCCGGCCGATCGTCGTGCTCGACGAGGCCTACGCCGAGTTCGTCGATCGATCGCTCGTCGGCCTGCGTGAGCGTTACCCGAACCTGATCGTCGCGCGCACCGCGAGCAAGGCCTACGGCCTCGCTGGGTTGCGCGTCGGCTTCGGGATCGCCCGGCCCGAGGTCATCGCCCGGCTGAATCCGTTCCGGCCGCCGGGCTCCGTGTCGACGGTCTCGGTGACGGTGGTGACGGAGGCGCTCCTTGACCCGACGGCCGCGGCGGCCAACATCGCGCGCGTCGTCGCCGAACGCGAGCGGCTTCGCACCGAACTGACCGCGATAGGCTGGTCCGTGGGCCCATCCGTCACGAACTTCGTGCTCGCGGACCTCGGGTCGACCGATCGTGCCGCGACCGTCGCCGAGGGCCTGCTACGCAACGGGCTCGTGCCACGCACCTTTCCCGCCGGCCATCCGCTCGCGGATCACCTCCGGCTCACCGTGCGGGCTCCCGAGGAGAACGACCGGCTGATCGAGGCCGCCCGTGGCCTGGCCGAGGAGGCACCCGCATGACGACCCCGGCCGGCGAGTACACGATCGGAGCCCGGGAAGGCCGGCGCGTGTCGGTCGCGCGGACCACTCGCGAGACCGACGTGACCGTGACGCTCGGCCTCGACGGTGCCGGCCACACCTCGATCGCGACGGGGATCGGCTTCTACGACCACCTCCTGGGGTCGTTCGGCCATCACGGCCTGTTCGACCTGGCCATCACGGCCGATGGCGACCTCCAGGTCGACGAGCACCACACCGTCGAGGACGTGGCGCTCGTGCTCGGTGTCGCGTTCGCCGAGGCGCTGGGCGACCGCACCGGCATCCATCGATTCGGGGAGGCGAGCGTGCCGATGGACGAGGCGCTCGCGACGGCCGTCGTCGATGTCGGTGGCCGTCCGTACGCGGTCATCGACCTCCCGTTCCGTGGCGAACGCGTCGGGGCGCTGCCACTCCAGCTGATCGAGCACGCGCTCGAATCGTTCGCCGGGACGGTCCGGGACGACCCTGCACCTGCGCGGCAGCGGCCGGAACGACCATCACCTGGCCGAGGCGGCGTTCAAGTCGCTCGCGCGCGCCCTCCGCGCCGCGTGCGAGCCGGATCCACGGCGGGATGGCGTCGCCTCGACGAAGGGCTCGCTCGGATGAGCGAGGAACCGCGGCCGCCACGGATCGCCGTCGTCGACTACGGCGCCGGCAACCTCGTGAGCATCGAGCAGGCGCTGACGAGCGTCGGGGCTTCCGTAAC
The DNA here is from genome assembly GCA_963850555.1 of uncultured Chloroflexia bacterium. GTDB lineage: Bacteria > Chloroflexota > Limnocylindria > Limnocylindrales > CSP1-4 > SPCO01. Next base: position 108,344 of record CAWKLT010000018.1, read on the forward strand.
GGTGGCGCGTGACGGCGAGGCGTTTCGCGACGTCGACGCCGTCGTCGTGCCCGGGGTCGGCGCGGCCGGACCGGCGATGGCGCGTCTGGAACGTCGCGGCCTCGTGGACCCCATCCGGACGTGGATCGCGGCCGATCGGCCGTTCCTCGGGATCTGCCTCGGCCTGCAGCTGCTGTTCGACGGGAGCGACGAGGACGGCGCCACGACCCTCGGCGTGCTGCCCGGTCGAACGGCGCGGCTGGTCGACGCCCCGACGCTCCCGCACATCGGCTGGAACCAGGTGGTCAGGACGCGGGAGCACCCGCTGTTCGATGGGATCGCGGACGGCGCGGACCTGTACTTCGTCCACTCGTATGCGGGCGTGCCCGCGGCCGACGCCGATGACACGATCCTCGCCCGAACCGATCACGGACGCCCGTTCGTGTCCGCCGTTGCCCGCGGGCGGCTGCTCGGCGTCCAGTTCCACCCGGAACGAAGCGGCACCGACGGGCTGCGGCTCCTGGCGAACTTCGTGGGGCTCGTGCGCGCCGGGACTGCCGCACCGGCAGGAGCGGCCGCCTGATGCTGCGCCGCCGCGTCATCCCGTGTCTGGACGTCGCCGACGGCCGGGTCGTCAAGGGCACCCGCTTCGTCGATCTCGTGGACGAAGGCGACCCGCCGGAGCTCGCCGAACGCTACGCGCGCGAAGGGGCGGACGAGCTCGTCTTCCTCGACATCTCGGCGGCTCCGGAACGACGCGGCACGCTCCTCGACATCGTGGAACGGACGGCGCGCCGGGCGTTCATCCCGCTCACGGTCGGTGGCGGGGTCCGCACGGTCGAGGAGATGCGCGACGTGCTGCGGGCCGGCGCCGACAAGGTCTCGCTCGAACACCGCGGCCGTCGCCGACCCGACGCTGATCGGCCGGTGTGCGGCCCGCTTCGGGAGCCAGGCCGTCGTCGTGGCCATCGATGCGCGCCGGCGCGCGGGCGCCTCGGGGACGGACACCTCATGGGAGGTCGTCGTCAAGGGCGGCCGCGAAGCCACCGAACTCGAAGCGGTGGCCTGGGCCGAGCGGGTCGTCGAACTCGGTGCCGGGGAGCTCCTGGTCACCTCGATCGATCGCGACGGGACGGGCGCGGGTTTCGACACCGACCTGCTACGCGCCATCACCACGCGCGTCTCGGTGCCGGTCATCGCCTCGGGCGGTGCCGCGGGACCCGCCGATTTCGTGGCGGCGGTTCGCGACGGCGGGGCGGATGCCGTCCTCGCTGCCTCGATCTTCCACCGCCGGATCCACTCGATCGCTGCGGTCAAGGCGGCCATGGCGAGATGCCGGGCTGCCGGTTCGCCTCGTGCCGGAACTGGCGGCATGAGCGAGGTGGCTGCCGCGGCCGCGGCGGGCGCGTCCGTCGCGCCGGAGAGCGCCCGGGCGCCCGAGGTGCGCTTCGGCCCCGACGGCCTCGTCCCCGCCGTCGTCCAGGATGTCGCCGACGGCCGCGTGCTCATGCTCGCGTGGATGGATGCCGAGGCGCTGGCCGCCACCGTCGAGACCGGCGATGTCCATTTTCACTCACGCTCGCGCGACCGACTCTGGCGCAAGGGCGAGACGAGCGGCAACGTCCTGCGGCTCATCGACCTGGCCGTCGACTGCGACGGCGACGCGCTGCTCGTGACCGCCGACCCGGTCGGCCCCACGTGCCACCGCGGCACGCGTTCGTGCTTCGATCCCGCCGACGCGCCCGCCGAGCGCACGACGCAGGGGTTCGGGTGGCTCGAAACGCTGTGGTCCACGATCGCGTCACGCGCCGAGGAGCGCCCATCGGGCTCCTACACGACCAGCCTGCTCGAGGGCGGCGTCGACGCGGTCGGTCGCAAGGTCACCGAGGAGGCCACCGAATTGCTGCTCGCCGCCAAGGACGACGCGACCGCGTCCACTGATGAGACCCGCACCGCCCTCACCGGCGAGGCCGCCGACCTCCTCTACCACGCCCTGGTCCTGCTGGCGGAGCGAGACCTGCCGCCGGCCGACGTCATCGACACGCTCCGCGCGCGCCACGGCGCGCTAGCGGCACCGGCCGCCGAGCTCAGCCTGCCCGACGACCGATCTCGCGGCGGCGCTTGCCGATCCGGACCTCCAGCCACTCCCCGGCGATGGGTTCCGGGACGAACGCCGGGTCCGACACCCGCGTCCCGTTGATCGTCACACCGCCCGCCGGCGATCGTGCGGCGCGCCTCGCCCCGCGACGGGAAGACGCCAGCCTCCGCCAGGAACGCCGCGGCCCCCATCGCCAGCGTCGCGGGATCGAACCGAAAGCCGCCGGTCGACTCGAACAGCGACCGGAGGACCTCGGGCTCCTCGATCGGGCCTGACGAGAACATCGCCTCCGAATCGCGGATCGCCTCGGCCGCGGCGGCCTCGCCGTGCGTACGCGCAGTGATGTCACGGGCGAGCGCCCGTTGCGCCGCGCGGGCATCCGGTCGAGCCGCGGATTCGGCCTCGAGCGCCTCGATCTCCTCGCGTCCGAGCTCGGTGAACCAGCGCAGGTACGTGCCGACGTCGCGGTCATCGGTGTTGAGCCAGTACTGGTAGAAGGCGTACGGCGTGGTCCGCTTCGGATCGAGCCACACCGAATCCCCGGCCTCGCTCTTGCCGAACTTCGACCCGGATTGCGTCAGCAGGAGGTTGTACGCCAGCCCGTGCGCCGGATGGGACTCCTCCCCTGCCCCGCTGGTCCGGCGGATCAGCTCGAGACCGGCCGTGATGTTGCCCCATTGGTCGGCGCCGCCCATCTGCAGCTCGACGCCCAGCTCCCGGTACAGGTGGGCGAAGTCGTAGGCCTGCAGCAGCATGTAGCTGAACTCGGTGAACGACAGCCCACGTTCCAGGCGCACCTGGACCGAGTCCTTCGCGAGCATGTACGGGATCGTGAAGTGCTTGCCCGTGTCGCGCAGGAAGTCGATCAGCGACAGCGAGCCAAGCCAATCGAGGTTGTTGACCATCCGGGCCGCGCCGGCTCCGGGCGAGAAGTCCAGGAACCGCTCCAGCTGCGCGCGGATGGCGGCGAGGTTGGCTCCGAGCGTCTCAGCGGTCGAGCAGATTGCGTTCCGAGGACCGCCCCGACGGATCGCCGATCATCCCGGTCCCGCCCCCGACGACCGCCACCGGCCGTCCGCCGTGGCGCTGCAGACGCAGCAGCCCGAAGATCGGCACGAGGTGCCCGACGTGGAGCGAATCGAAGGTCGGATCGAAGCCGATGTACCCGCTGATCGGCTCGCCCGACGCGAGGCGCGCCGGCAGGCCCGGCGTCGTGGCGTGCAGGATTCCACGCCACTCGAGCTCCTCGAGCAGGCCCAAACCCGCGCCTGAGGCGCCCTCGGCCGTCACAGCGCGACCTCCGAGGGCGTCCCTGAGCGGTGAGCCAAGTACGAACGTCCGTTCACGGACCCTATGCTATCGTGCGGACTTAGATGCAGACCACTCGTGCGCGGCGGCAGCGTCACAGACGCGCCCAGGGCCGCCGGCCCGTCAAGCGCGGGTCCACCCTCCGTCGCATCCTCATCGCCATCCCGATCATCATCCTCCTCGTCGGCGTGCTGCTGGCCGGGGCGGGTGCGCTGTTCACCGTGGCCGCGTACAACTACTACGCGGCCGGCCTGCCGGACCCCGAAGTCGCAGCTGACCGACCTCGATTTCGAGCAGCAGACGATCGTCTCCGACCGAACGGGCAAGGTCGAGCTCGCACGCCTGGGGACCCTGCGCCGCGAGCTCGTCGAGTTCGAGGAGATCCCGGGCGAGATGCTCGACGCGACCACCGCGATCGAGGACAAGGACTTCTGGATCAACGCCGGCTTCGACCCGCTCGGCATCATCAGCGCCGGGCTCGACACGATCTCCGGTCGTCCACGCGGTGCCTCCACGATCACCCAGCAGCTCGTCCGCAACCGGCTCCTGCCCGCCGAGGCCTTCGAGGACTCCACGTACGAGCGCAAGGTCCGCGAGATCATCCAGTCGATCCGCCTGACCGAAGCGTATCCGGGCGACAAGGGCAAGCAGGAGATCATCACCGCGTACCTCAACAACAACTTCTACGGCAACTCGACGTACGGGGTGAAGGCCGCGGCGAAGGGCTACTTCGGCAAGAAGCTCGAAGACCTGACCCTCGCCGAGTACGCCATCCTGGCCGCCATCCCGCAGTCGCCGACGAGGTTCGACCTCGTGCGCAACGCCGAGGAGGTCTGTCTCGACGAGGTCGAGGAGGGTGCCGAGGCCGCCGCGGACGCCGAGACCGTCGACTGCAAGGAGGTCCAGCTCGTCGTGCCCGACACGAGCGAGATCGTGCAGCGTCGCAACTACGTCCTGGATCTCATGCGCACGCGCAGCCCGTTGACCGGCACGAAGCACCGGCCGGCCGAGTACGAGGCCGCCAAGCTCGAGCCGGTCGTGATCGCGAAGCAGATCTCCGCCACCTGGCGTGCGCCCCATTTCGTGTGGCAGGTTCGCGAAGCCCTCTCCGCCATCGTGTGCCCGGACAACCCCACCGATTGCACCAAGGTCGACACGGGCGGGTACCGCGTCACGACGAGCCTCGACTGGGACATGCAGAAGATCACGGAGAAGTGGGTCTACGTCGCGGCCCGGGCGCCGCAATCCAAGAACACCCGCAAGATCCTCAAGCAGAAGAAGATCCCGCAGCGGGAATGGGGCTGGATCCTGAACCTCAAGGGCCGCAACCTCCACAACGCGGCGGCCGCCGTCATCGACTACCGCACCGGTGAGGTCCTGTCGTACGCCGGCAGCGCGAGCTACACGCCAAGGGCACCAAGAAGTTCCAGCCACAGTTCGACGTGCTGAGCGACGGCTGGCGACAGCCCGGATCGTCCATCAAGCCGATCGACTACGCCATCGGCATCGAGGACGAGGTCCTCACCGCCAGCACGATGTTCATGGACGTCGTGACCGACTTCGGCGGGAAGTTCACCCCGACCCAGGCCGACGATCTCGAGCGCGGGCCCGTCCGCCTCCGCAGCGCCCTGCAGTTCTCCCTCAACATCCCCGCCATCAAGGCCACGATCATGCAGGGCCTCGATCACACCTTCGAGCGCACCCAGGACTTCGGGCTGGCCTACCCGGACACGGCGACGCCGGTCCTCTCCATGGGCATCGGCACGCTCGAGACCCACCCGATCGACATGCTCAGCGGCTACGGCACGATCGCCAACGGCGGCGTCCGGATGCCGCGCCAGATGATCATGAAGGTGGTCGACGAGGACGGGAAGCAGATCTGGCCGCTCGACGACGAGAAGCCGGAGGGCGTCGAGGTCATCAGCCCGCAGGCCGCCTACATCATCACGGACATCCTGGCCGGCAACACCGAGATGAAGACCAACCCGTACTGGGGCGAGTTCGCGATCTACCGCAAGGGCGTCCGCCGCCCCGCCGCGTACAAGACCGGCACCACGAGCGATAACCGCGACGTGCACGCGTACGGGTACCTGGCACCACCGAAGGACCCGGACCGGCCGGCGCTCGCGGCCGGCGTCTGGATGGGCAACAGCAACAACGACCCGAACAAGGGCAGCCTCTCGCTCGATTCGTCGGCGCCGCTGTGGTCCGCCCTCCTCGAGGAGGTGAGCGCGAAATACGGCATCTCCAGGTTCAAGGCGCCGGGCGGTCTGCAGACCGCGACCGTTGACGCCTTCACGGGCCTCAAGCCCGGTCCGTTCACGAAGAAGACCGTCAAGGAGCTCTTCCTGAAGGGCACCGTCCCGACCGAGCGCGAGACGATCCGCGTCTCACTCACCGTCGACGATGCCTCGGGCCTGCTGTGGCGCGACGGCTGCGTCGGGCCGAAGGTCGCAGCGTGGCTTCTTCGACCTACGCGAGGTGGAGAGCAACTACCCGGCCTGGCAGAAGGCCAACCGCAACTGGGCCGCTCGTGCAGCGCGGGGGCCTGGGCGCCGCGGGGGCCCCGAGGGCACCAGGACCTCCTACTTCTACAACAGCGGATTCCGTCCGTTCGGCAGCTCGTGGGGGGCGCCGTTCGCCCCGCGCACGAAGTGCCCGCTCGCCCCACCACCGGATGTCATCTGCGATCCGCTGGTGAGCGCTCCGCCCAGCGTCCCGTGCATCCCGGCCGCCGACCGATGACCCCGGGCGGTGGCGGCGGTGGCGGCGACAAGCCGCCGAAGAAGACCCCGAAGCCGCCCGGAGGCTGACGCCGACGGGCGCTCGTCAGAGGCTGACGATCGTCGCCCCGTCTCCACCCTCGCCGCGCTCGCCGGGCCGCGCGGACCGAACCAACGGGTGCGTCGCCACGGCCTCGCGGACCGCGTCGCGCAGTGCCCCGGTGCCCATCCCGTGGACGATCGTGACCGAGCCGAGGCCGGCCAGGCTGGCGTCGTCCAGGTAACGACCGAGCGCCTCGAGCGCCTCCTCGACGCGGGCCCCGCGCAGGTCCAGCGACGACGCCACGCTGCGCGCCCGATCGAGCCGCAGGGCCGTCGCGTTCGTGCTGCCGGCGCCACCGGCAGTCTCGAGCACGGGCGATGGCCGGCCGAGCGCGGGCTCCAGGTCGTCGAGGTCCACCAGGACGCGCATCCCGCCGGCCTCGAGCGTCGCTCGCAGGCCGCCCTTGTCCATCGCGGCGATGCGACCCTCCCAGCCGCCCGAGCGGCTGCGCGCCCGATCGCCGACCTGCCACAGGCGCGGTTCTGAGGGCGTCGGGGCCGGTTCCGCCCCGTCCTCCACGGCCGGGAGCCGGGCGGCGATGGCCTCCGCCCGGTTGACCGCCGCGTCCAGCGTGCCGGCCGTCACGGTCTCCCGCTCGAGCGCCCGACGCGTCTCGGCGAGCTCCGCCCGCAGGTCTTCCACGACGCGATCGGCCTCCAGGCGGGCCGCCCGAACGTGCTCGTCCCGTTCGCTCCGGGCCTTGCGGCGCTCCTCTGCCGCGGTTCGCAGCGCGTCGGCGGCCCGGGCCTCCGCTGCGAGCGCGCGGTCGAGCGCCTCGCTGGTCTCACCCTCCGTGGCCTTGATCGCGGCGAGCGTCGCCTCGAACGAGCGCTGCGCCTCGGTCAGGCGCGATCGGGCGTCGTCGACGATGGCTTCGGGAAGTCCCAGCCGCTCGGCGATCGCGAACGCCTGGCTGCCACCGGGCAGGCCGATCGTGAGGCGATAGGTCGGCGACAGCGTCTCGATATCGAATTCGACGGCGGCGTTGCTCGCGCCGGGCGTCGTGTGGGCGTAGGCCTTGAGCTCGGCGTAGTGGGTCGTGGCCGCGACGACGGCCCCGGCCCGGATGAAGTGGTCGAGCAGCGCCTGGGCCAGGGCCGAGCCCTCGGTCGGATCCGTCCCCGCACCGAGCTCGTCGAGCAGGACGAGCGTGCCCCGACCGGCCTCGGCGACGATGCTCGTGATGCGGCGAAGGTGGCCCGAGAACGTCGACAGCGACTGCGCCACGGACTGCTCGTCGCCGATGTCGGCGAAGACGTCGCGCCAGACCGGCAGGCGGCTCCCGGCGGCCGCCGGGATGTGCAGCCCGGACTGGTGCATCAGGCTGAGCAGCCCGAGCGTGCGCAGGGTCACGGTCTTGCCGCCGGTGTTGGGACCGGTCACGACGAGTGCCGTGTAGCCGTCGCCGATCCGGATGTCGATCGGGATCACGGTGCCGGTGAGGCCCGGGTGGCGAGCGGAAAGCAGGATGACCTCGGGTCGATCGGCGGTCTCCGCGCGCGTGCCATCCATGTCGGCAGCGAGACTCGCCTTGGCCGCCCACAGGTCGAACCGCGCCAGCGCGTCGAGGGTCTCGCGCAGGGCCGCGGCGTTGGCCCCGACGAGCGCCGACAGCTCGTCGAGGATCCGGGCGATCTCTTCCCCCTCGGCGAGCTGGGCTTCACGCCATGTGTTCCCGAGCTCGACCGCGACGAGCGGCTCGATGAACAGCGTCTGGCCGCTCCCCGAGGCGTCGTGGACGATGCCCTTGACCCTGGAGCGGGCCTCGGCCTTGACCGGCACGACGTAGCGGCCGTTGCGCAGCGTCACGATCGGTTCCTGGAGGGCGTTCCCGAGCTCGGCGCCGACGAGGGCATCCAGGCGCCGCCGCAGCCGGTCGTACGCCACCCTGACCGCGGCGCGCAAGCCCCCGAGCCTCGGCGAGGCCGTATCGAGCATCTCGCCGACCGGGTCGAAGCTGCGCGCGAGCGTGCTCCGGATCGCCGGCAGGGCATGCAGCTCGCGACCGAGGTCGCGCAGCAGCGGTCGCCGCTCGTCGGCCAGGGACGTCGCAAGCCGCGCGGTCGCATCGAGCGTCTCGGCGAGCTCGAGGAACTGGGCGGCATCGAGGCGACCGCCGCGGGCGGCTCGCTCGATCGAAGGGCCGATGTCGTGGGCCGCCCCGACCCCGATCCCCGGTCGCTCCTCGAGCAGCGATCGTGCCTGGTCCGTCTCGTCGAGCTGGCGGGCCACGATGACCGGGTCGGACGCCGGTTCGAGGGCTTCCGCCAGGCGGCGCGACGGCGGGAACGACGTTGCCGCCGCGAGCCGCTCGCGAACGAGCGGGAACTCGAGCAGGGCCTGCGAGCGGGCGTCCATCAGTCGGTCGGGGGAGCGACGGGTGCGCGACCCGCCTCACGCCACGCCGAGGCCGGCCCGGAGACCGAGCGGTGACCCGCGATGGCGAACCGCCACGGCCGGGCCGCCCAGGCCTCGCCGGCATAGGCGACCCCGACGCGCGTGCCCACGGCGACGCGGTCCGGCGTGACGATGGCGGCAGGGTCGTCCGGTGCTTCCGCGTCCGACTCAAGGCGGAGCGGGCTGGACGGATCGCACAGGTCGATCCCGGTCCACGCCGTGTCGATGCCGAACGCGGCCCCCACGAGCCCCGGGCCGCTCGCCAGGCGATGGTCGGGGATGCGGTCCAGGCGCCGCCGTGCCGCGACGACGCCGGCCTCGGTCCGACCGGCGCGCCGGCGACGATCCCAGGCGAGGCGATCGGCCCGCATGCGCTCGATGCCGAGCAGCGGTTCGACGGCGCGAATCAGCACCGCGGACGGCCGGCCGGACGGCTCGGTGACCACGTTCAGGCAGTCGTACATCCCGTAGACAAGGTACACGTAGGCGAATCCCAGGCGGCCCCGCCATGACCCGGTTCCTGGCCGTCGACGCGAAGCGGGCGTGCGACGCGAGGTCCTCCGGACCACCGTACGCCTCGACTTCGACGATCCGCGCTTCGCGCCGCCCGGTCGCGTCGTCGCGGACCAGCCGCGCGCCGAGCAGCCCTGGGGCGACCTCCTCGGGCGGTCCGGCCAGCTTCCCTCGATCGACGACGGTCAGGCCGGCGGGCTCGTGTAGTAGACCTCGATCGAGTCGGGGATGAACAGCCCGAAGACCGAGAAGAAGCCCGGGATCAAGGTCGACTGGAAGTAGTCGACGATCTGCGAGGTCTCGAGCGCGTTCCACAATTCGCGCAGCCCGAGCAGCTCATTGGGGTCCTGCGGGATGCCCGGGATGAGGAAGAACGAGCCCAGGATGATGATGGTCGCGCCCAGGATGATCCCGGCCTCGATCACCCCGAGCACGCCGCCGAGGATCTCATCCGCCCAGCGCGCCTTCGCGAACAGCGGCTGTGGCTTGTACCAGCCTTGTGCGACGAGCGCGAACGCGATGACCGCGGCCACGAACACCGTGCCGAACCCGATCATGTAGGAGTACTGCCGCGAGAACTGCGACCAGTTGTTGGCCAGGAACGCGCCGAGCGGCTCGTACAGGTTGGCCGCGAGCAGGAACGAGAACATGATCGCGCCGATGCCGATCACCCGGCGGATGGCGCCCTGGGCGAACCCGAGCACGAAGAACCCGATGAAAAAGAGGACGAGCAGCAGGTCGACCGTCGACATGCCGCCGAGGAACTCCCCGAAGTCCACCGTCCCTCCTTGGAACATAAGAATCCGCCCGAACCGTCCGGTCCGGGGCGGCGCAAGGGTAGCAGTGGCTCGCGACGCGTCGCAACCGGGACGAAGGTCGTGGGCGATGGGGGCCGTCTGGTGTGGTCTGGTGCGGTCTGGTGAGGTCCGGACGTGCTGCCCGGGCGGGTTACGTGCGGAGGTGGCCGTCCACGTCGCTGGCGAGGCCCTCGGCGACGTCCGCGACGGCCCGATCGACCTCCTCCTCGGTGAGCGTGCGGTCGGCGGCGGCGAACACCAGCCGGAACGCGAGACTGCGTCGCTCGTCTGGGAGTGGCCGGCCGCGGTAGATGTCGAACAGCTCGACCGACGCGAGCAACGGGCCCGCATGCCGGTGGATGGCGGCCTCGACCTCGCTCGCCGGTCGGGCGTCGGCGACGACCACGGCCAGGTCGCGCTCCACGACCGGGTGACGCGACGGCGTCCGTCCGAGCGGTACCGCCGGCTGGCCACCTGACAGGCCGGCCACGGCGAGCTCCGCCACGACGACCCGATCCGCTCGCAACCCGAGCTCGTCGATGAGCGCCGGATGGAGCTCGCCGACGCGTCCCGCGATCGCGTCCGTCGCGACCGCGCTCGCTGCCCGACCGGGATGGAGCAACGGATCGTCGGTGAGGGGCGTGTACGCCGGCTGGGGCATGCCCAGCGAGCGGGCCACGAGGTCGATGAGACCCTTGCCGTCGTCGAGGTCGTACGGCCGTGCCGGTCGGTTCCAGGCGGGGATCTCGGCCGGACCGGTCAGGACGAAGCCGAGCCGCCACCACTCGTGGGTCCCTTCCCCGTCGTCCTGTGCCCCATACCCCTTGCCGATCTCGAAGATCGCGACGTCCGGCCGGCCCTGGCGGAGATTCGTGGCGGCCACCTCCAGGAGGCTGCCCAACAGCCGCTGGCGCATCACGGAGTGCTGGCTCGACAGCGGGTTCGTCACCGTGACCGGGCGACCGCCGGCGGCGCCCTCCCCGGCGACGACGGGATCGTCGACGGCCGGAAAGCGCTCGACCATGGCCGGTGACACGAGCGCGAACGACACCGCTTCCGACAGTCCCGCCCCGGCGAGGACCTCCCGCACCGTGTCCCGGAGGCGCAGCGGCGACGGCCGGTACGGCGGCATCGGCGTGTCCGGCAGGATGTCCGGGATGAGCTCGTAGCCGCGGATCCGGGCGACCTCCTCGGTGACGTCCGCCTCGATGGCGAGGTCGCGGCGCCAGGACGGGACGGTCGCCACGAGGACGTCCGTCTCGGAGGCGTCCACCTCGAGCGGTTCCGGGCCGCCGGCAACGACCACGCGCGTGCCGGCGGGTGCCGGCTCGGTCGCGACACCGACACGCGACAACACGGCACGCTGCTCCTCGGCGGATACGTCCACACCCAGCAGCCGGCTGACCCGCGCCGGTCGGAACGGCACACGAGCCGGCGGCGGCTCCGTCGGGTTGGTGTCGATCACGCCCTTCGCGACGGTGCCGCCGGCCCATTCCTCGACGAGCCGGGCCGTCCGATCCGCCCCGAGGCGCGCGAGTCGATGCTCCTGGCCCTTTTCGAATCGGAGGCTCGCCTCGGACCGGAGCGCGTAGCGGAATGCGGTGCGGCGGATGCTGACCGGATCGAAGATCGCCGATTCGATGATGACGTCGGTCGTGGCGGCCGAGACCTCGGACGTCGACCCGCCCATGACCCCGGCGATCCCCAGGGGCCCGGCGGGATCGGCGATGAGCAGGGTCTCGGGCTCGAGCTCACGCTCGACGTGATCGAGCGTCTCCATGCGCTCGCCCTCGCGGGCGAGGCGGACGATGATCCGGCCGTCGTGCACGGCGGCCGCTTCGAACACGTGGATCGGCTTGCCGAGCTCCAGCATCACGTAGTTGCTGACGTCGACCACGTTGCTGACCGGTCGCTGACCCGCCGCCATGAGGCGCATCTGGACCTGGTCCGGTGACGGCCCGACCGTCACGCCGCTCACGACCCGCGCCACGAACCGCGGACAGAGCGCTGGTTCCTCGACCGTCGACGGCCAGCCGAGCCTCGATCGGATCGCCCCCCTCCGGCGGATCGGTCTCGGGGAAGCGGACGTCCGCTCCGGTCACCGCCGCGACCTCTCGGGCAAGCCCGATCATCGAGAGTGCGTCGCCGCGATTCGGCTTGACGTCGACGTCGAGTACGACGTCGCCGTAGAGGTCCACCAGCGCCTGCCCGATCGGGGTCTCCGGCGGGAGGATGAGGATGCCGTCCCCATCGGCGGTCAGCCGCAGCTCATCGCCGGAGCACAGCATGCCGTTGCTCGTGACGCCCATCTTCTCGGTGCGCTCGATCCGGCGGTCTCCTGGCAGGACCGCGCCCGGCAGCGCCACCGGGACGCGCTGGCCGGCGACGATGTTCGTGGCGCCGCACACGATCTCGAGCGGCTCGCCACTCCCCACGGACACCCGCGTGAGCGACAGGCGGTCGGCCCGTGGATGGGCCTCCACGCTCAGGAGCTCGCCGACGACGACGTTCTCCCAGTCGGCACCCCAACGCTCGAGGCCCTTGACCTCCATCCCGAGCAGCGTCAGGCGTTCGGCGAGCTGCTCTGGCGTGAGCTGGATGTCGACATAGTCTCGGAGCCAGGAAAGCGGCACCCTCACCGGAACTGGCCCAGGAAGCGCAGGTCGTTCTCCATGTAGAGGCGCAGGTCGCCGACGCTGTGGCGCAGATTCGCGATGCGTTCGACGCCCATCCCGAAGGCGAAGCCCTGGTAGCGCTCGGGATCGAGCCCGCCGTACTGGAGGACGACCGGGTGGACCATGCCGGCGCCAAGGATCGTCATCCAGCCGGTGCGCGAGCAGGCCGGGCAGCCGGATCCGCCGCAGACGACGCACTCGACGTCGAACGCCACGGACGGCTCGGTGAACGGGTAGTAGCCGGGGCGGAAACGGGTCCGCTTGTCCGCCCCGTACATCGCCTTGGCGAACTGGTCGAGGAGGCCCTTGAGGTCGGCCATCGTCGTGCCCTCGTCGACCATGAGGCCCTCGACCTGGAAGAACTCCGAGGCGTGGCTCGCGTCGATCGCCTCGTAGCGGAAGCAGCGGCCCGGGAGGAGGGCACGGATCGGCGGGCGCTCCTCGTGCATGACCCGGATCTGGCCGGGCGAGGTGTGCGTCCGCAGGAGGTGGCCCTCGACGTCGACGTAGAGCGTGTCCCACAGGTCGCGCGCCGGGTGGTCGGGCGGGATGTTGAGCATCTGGAAGTTGCGGACGTCGTCCTCGATCTCCGGGCCTTCGTACACCACGAAGCCGAAGCGCCCGAAGATCTCCGCGATCTCCGAGATCGTCTCGTTGATCGGGTGACGGCTGCCGCGCCGGATCGGGCGGCCCGGCGTGGTGACGTCGACCGCCTCCGCGACGAGCCGGGCGTTCAGCTCGGACCCGCGCAGCTCCGTGCCGCGGACCTCCAGGGCTCCCTCGATGGCTCCGCGGACGGCGTTCGCGATCGCGCCGACCTGTGGTCGCTCCTCGGGCGGGAGGGCCCCGATCCCGCGCAGCACCCCGGTGAGGCGGCCCTTCTTGCCGAGGACGTCGAGCTCGAGCGCTTCGAGCGCGGCGACGTCCGCGGCGGCCGCGACCGCGGCCAACGCCTCCTCCTGGAGCGCCTCGAGATCGCGAGTCAGGTCGGCGAGGTCCACGGTCTCCCTTGGTTGGGGGTACAGGGTATCGGGGAGCAGGCCCGCGAATCACGAGCCCCCGAGCGTCGTTGACGTTCGAGGGCTGGGATGACGGCCGCCACCAGTGTCGGGATCCGGGTCGGACTTATGCGCTCTTTGCCAGCTCGACGATGCGACCGAACGTCCCGCTGTCGCGGACCGCGAGGTCGGCCAGGATCTTGCGGTCGATCTCGATCTTCGCCTTCTTGAGCCCGGCGATGAACTGCCCGTACGTCAGCCCGTTCTGGCGGGCGGCCGCGTTGATCCGGACGATCCACAGCTCGCGCATCTGGCGCTTGCGCTGCTTCCGGTCGCGGGTCGCGTAGGCGAGCGCGTGCAGCAACGCCTCGCGGGCGGGCTTGATCAGCTTCGACTTCGTGCCCTTGCGGCCTTCGGCCGCCTTGAGCAGGCGCTTGTGGCGCTTGTGTGAGGTGACGCCTCGTTTGACTCGTGCCATGGTGCTGTTCGGGCTCCTAGAGGTACGGGAGCAGGCGGCGGACCTGCCGTGCGTGGGAGTGCGGGATCAGGGCCTTGCCGGCGTAGCGGCGCGTCCGTCGAGACGACTTGATCTCGAGGTGGTGGCCGCGCCATGCCTTGACCCGGACGAACTTGCCGGAGCCGGTCGCGCCGATGCGCTTCTGGGCTGCCTTGTGGCTCTTCATCTTCGGCACGGTCGGCTCACTCTCCTGTCGGCACCGGCTCGGCCACCGGCTTCGATTCGCTTCTGGTCGCGGCGGGTGCCGGGGCCGCGGTCGCCGCGGCGGCCGGCGTGGCCGCTGGTTTCGTCTTGGTCGCCCCGTCTTCGGTCGAGGCCTTGGCCGGTGCTGCGTTGGTGGCCTTGGCCGGAGCCGGGGCCGTCGTGGTCGTTGCCTTGGCGGGAGGCACGACCGCCGCTGCGGTCGCGGCCGGAGCCTTGGCCGGTGCTGCGGTCGCGGCCGGTGCCTCGACCGTGGCCGCCTCGGTTCCCTCCTCCGCCTCGGCCGGGATGGCCAGGGCGTCGGCGGGGACCTCGTCGACCGCGTGCTTGCGGTCCGGGGCGTCGTGGCTCTTGGGCTTGTGGGTCGATGCCATCGTGATGTGCATCGACTTGCCTTCGAGCAACGGCGTCCGTTCCGCCACTCCGTGATCCTTGACTCGATCCACGAACCTGGTGATGAGGTTCCGCCCGATCTCCGGGTGGGTCAGCTCCCGACCGCGGAAGCGGACGGTCACCTTGATCCGATCACCATCTTCGAGGAACTCGATCGCGCGGTGGACCTTCGTATCGAAGTCGCCGACGCCGATCTTCGGCGACAGGCGGACTTCCTTGAAGGTCACCGAACGCTGCTTGCGCTTGGCTTCCTTCTCCCGCTTCGTCAGCTCGTACTTGTACTGACCGAAGTCGAGGAACTTGACCACCGGGGGCTGCGCCATCGGGGCGACCTCGACGAGATCGTATCCCCGTTCCTGCGCCATCTCGAGGGCTTGCGGCGTGGGCATCACGCCCAGCTGAGCACCCTCTTCATCGACCACCCGAACCTGTGGGATCCGGATCATCTGGTTTACGCGCAGGTCTCGACTGATGGTTCACCCCTTGTTTGCTGCTGGTCCATTCGACCGGCATGGGGGCATACGTCCCCCTACCGGGCGAGCCGGCAGGATAGCACACGGGTTCTGAACGCGACAACGGAGCCGCCTTCGATGCGGCCGTCCTGCGTCGCGTCCTAGACGACGGTCCGGGCCCGCGATTCCTCTGCCAGTCGGTCCGCGAACTCGTCCCACGGCTGGGGGTCCTGCTGCTCCCCTGCCCTGGTCCGCGGCGAGGCCGTGCGCGCCTCGATCTCGCGGTCGCCCAGCACGACCATGTACGGCACCTTCTGCTCCTGCGCGGTCCGGATCTTGTACTGCATCCGGTTGGACGAGCCGTCGACCTCCACGCGCAGGCCACGCGATCGCAGCACCCCGGCGAACTCCTCGGCCGCCTCGAGGTGTCGATCGGCGATGGGGATGACGACCGCCTGGACGGGCGCGAGCCACAGCGGGAACGCCCCCGCGAAGTGCTCCACGAGGATGCCGATGAACCGCTCGAGCGACCCGTAGATCGCCCGATGGATGGCGATCGGGCGCTGCGGCTGGCCCGCCTCGTCGATGTAGGTCAGGTCGAAGCGCTCGGGCAGCATCGTCAGGTCGATCTGGATCGTGGCCATCTGCCACTCGCGGCCGAGCGCGTCGTCGATGTAGATGTCGATCTTGGGCGCGTAGAACGTGCCGTCCTTGGGCTTCAGCTACGTAGCTGATGTCGGCCGCGGCGAGCGCCTCCCGGATGAGCTGCTCGGCGCGCTCCCAGAGCGCCGGATCGCCGATCGCCTTGTCGGGCTTCGTCGCGAAGCGAACCGAGGGGTCAGGCCGAACCAGCCGTACGCCTCTTGAACCTCTCCGAGCAGCGCCTCGATCTCGTCGGTCAGCTGGTCGGGTCGGACGTAGAGGTGTGCGTCGTCCTGGATGAACTGGCGGACGCGGGTCAGACCTGACAACGTGCCCGATCGCTCGTTGCGGTGCAGCCGCCCGAACTCGCTGAAGCGGAGCGGCAGGTCGCGGTACGAGCGCAGCTTCGATCGGTAGATGTAGGTCGACTCCGGGCAGTTCATCGGCTTGAGGCTGAAGAGTCTGGTTCTCGGACTCGATCAGGAACATGTTGTCCCGGTAGAGGTCCCAGTGACCGGACTTGCGCCAGAGCTTCTCGGACACGACGATCGGCGTCGAGACCTCCTGGTAGCCGCGCCGTTCCTGCAACTCGCGCATCGCGGTCTCGAGCGTGCGCCAGATGCGCTGGCCCTTGGGGTGCCAGAACGCCGCGCCCGGCGAGACGTCGTGGAACGAGTACAGGTCGAGGGCGACGCCGAGCCGGCGGTGATCGCGCTTCTTCGCCTCGGCGCGCCGCTCGAGGTACAGGTCGAGCTCGTCCTGGGTCGCCCAGGCCGTGCCGTAGACGCGCTGGAGCATCGGCCGCTTCTCGTCGCCACGCCAGTACGCCCCGGCCGTGCCGAGCAGCTTGAACGGGCCGATCTTGCCGGTGCTGGCGACGTGCGGGCCGCGACACAGGTCGATGAAGGGGCCCTGGCGGTAGAAGGTCGTCGGCGGCATGGGCGTGCCGTCGCGCTCGGCGGCGGCGGCCAGGTCGTCGACGATCTCGACCTTGAACGGCTGGTCGCGCTCGACGAGCGCGGCGCGAGCCGCCTCCGGGGTCTCCTCGCTGAACTCGAACGGGTGGTCGGCGGCGATGCTCTCGCGCATCCGCGCCTCGATGGCGGGGAGGTCCTCCGGGGTCAGCGGTCGCGGCAGGAGGAAGTCGTAGTAGAAGCCATCGTCGATGACCGGACCGATGCCGAGCTTCGTGCCCGGGAACAGGTCCAGGACGGCCTCGGCCAGCACGTGCGCGGCGCTGTGCCGCATCGGCCCGAGCTCGCCGGCCGCGCCGTGGTCCATGAGCTCGTCCGCCTCGCGCCGCTCGGGCGCGTCCGGGAGCGCTTCCTCGACTTCGATCGCTTCTTCGTCTTCGACCATCAGGTCCTCCCTGGAATCACGAAACCCCTCGTCCCTTGGCTGGACGAGAGGTCTGCTCCCGCGGTCCCACCGGCCTTCACCGACGCCGATCGACGGCGGTGCGCTCGTGTGTCGCGCTAACGGGCGACGCCCGGATCGGTTCACCGATCGCTCACGGGTGGTGCCATCCGGAGATCGATCGCCGGGTCTTGCAGCCCTGGGGCCCGGCTCTCTGTGGATCGTCCGGCTCGGACGGCGCGTCCCGCTCGACGCTCTATCGATTCGATGTGATGGTGGGCGACACTGGACTCGAACCAGTGACCTCTTGCATGTCAAGCAAGTGCTCTAACCAGCTGAGCTAGCCGCCCGCGTCGCGGGCCCATTGGCGTCACGTCCTCGCATCTCGTTGGCTCACGGGGTGTTCCACGTCCCGCGACAAGATTCGTGACCTTTGGCGTTCCTGAGCCTGCGGCCCGGGAATGCTACCAGAGGCCGGCGCGAGCCGACAACGGCTCCGGCGGCGAGCGACCGAGCTGAACGCGTTGGCCGACCCAACGCCCTTGGCTAGTAGGCGGGCGGAGGGACGACGCTCGGCGCGGGTGCGGTCGCGTCTGGCACCGGCGCGTCTGGTGAACTGGCGCCGCCTCCGGACGGCGCGGTGCAGGCCGCCAGCAGCCCGACGATGATGATCACGCCCGCGATGAGCGATCGACGCATGAAGCGGTCTCCTTCTCGGTTCGCCCCTATGGCTCGTCTCGGATTCGGTACGACGGCCGACGATGCGCGGTTTCGGTGATGATGGCCCCGTGGACGGCTATGAGCTCATCGACGCCGGCGGTGGCGCCCGGCTGGAACGCTTCGGCGAACACGTGACGGACCGGCCACACGGCGGGGCGTACGGGGAGCGGCGGGCGCCCGAGCGCTGGGAGGAGGCCGACCTGCGGTTCGATCGGGACGGCGGGTGGTCGGGGCCGGGTCTGGCGGAGGCCAGCGAGGGTTGGCCGGCCACGATCGGTGGGCTGGACATGGGCCTTCGACCGACCGATGCCGGGCAGGTCGGCTGCTTTCCCGAGCACGCGGCGATGCTGCCGTGGCTCCGGGAGCGTGTGGAAGTCCGGCGCGCGACGGCTCCGGACGCTGCTCCCGAGGTTCGCGTGCTGCACCTCTTCGCGTACACGGGCCTCGCGACGCTCGCCGTGGCCGCGGCCGGCGGCGCGGTCGCCCACGTGGATGCGGCTCGTCCGGCGGTGGCGTGGGCGCGGCGCAACGCGGCGGCCAACGGCCTCGAAGACGCCCCGATCCGCTGGCTCGTCGATGACGCCCGGGCCTTCGTCGCGCGTGAGCGCCGGCGGGGCAGCCGCTACGACGGGATCGTGCTCGATCCGCCGACCTACGGGCACGGCGCGTCCGGACGGCCGTGGCGGCTGGACACGGACCTTGACCCGCTCCTCGCCGATTGCCGGGCGATCCTCGCCCCGGACGGATTCCTCCTGCTGACCGCCCACACGGAGCACGTGGGCGAGGACCAGCTCGCCGGCCGCCTCGGTCTCGCGCTTCGCCGCGCCGCCGGCGAGATCGAGACCGGCGACCTGCGCCTCGACGCGACGTCGGGTGCGAGCCTGGGGCTCGGTGTCTTCGCGCGCTGGGACGGCGCAAGATGACGACGATGTCCGAAGCAGCGCTGGCGAGCCCGTCCAATCCCCGCATCAAGGCGGCCGCGCGCCTGCGGGAGCGCCGGGAGCGGGACGCGAGCGGCCTGACGCTCGTCGATGGGGCCCGGGAGCTGCGGCGCGCGCTCGAGGCGAACGTCGAGGTCGTGGAGGCGTTCATCTGCGAGCCTCTCGTCGCCGGCGCGGACGCCCGTGCCGCCCTGGACGAGCTCCGGTCGCGCAACGTGGCCGTGACCACGACCACCGAAGCCGCCTTTGCCAAGCTCGCGTTCGGTGACCGTGCCGAGGGGCTCGTTGCGATCGTTCGGGCGCCGTCCCTTGCCCTCGCCGACCTGGCACTCCCCGCCGACCCGCTGATCATCGTCATCGAAGGCGTCGAGAAGCCCGGCAACCTCGGGGCCGTGCTGCGTAGCGCAGACGGCGCCGGCGTCGACGCGCTGATCGCCGCCTCGCCGCTCACGGACCTCGCGAACCCGAACGTCATCCGCGCGAGTGCTGGCACGATCTTCACGGTCCCGATGGCCTCCGCTCCAACGGACGAGGTCCTGCGCTGGCTGCGCGATCGTCGCATCCGCATCGTGGCCGCGCGGGTCGATGCCACCGACGCCTACACGGAAATGGATCTCGCGGGCCCCGTCGCCATCGCGCTGGGCTCGGAGGCGGACGGACTCACGGACGCCTGGCTCGGGCCGGACATCGAGGCGGTCCACCTCCCGATGCTAGGCGTCGCCGACAGCCTCAACGTCTCCGTCACGGCCGCCATCCTCATGTACGAGGCGCGCCGGCAACGCGCCGGTCATCCGACCACGGCAGACTGACCCGATGAGCACGTCCTTCGACTTCGTCGTGATCGGTGCGGGGCCCGGTGGCGAGGCCGCCGCGAACAAGGCCCGCGAGCTCGGCGCGACGGTCGCGATCGCGGACCGGCGCTGGTTCGGTGGCAGCTGTCCGCACGTCGGCTGCATCCCGTCCAAGTCGCTGCTGCATGGCGCGTTCGAGCACCACAAGAACCCGGCGGCCTACGAGTGGCCGCGTGCGTCCGCCCGACGCGACTACATGGTCAATCGCTCGGCCGACGCGGACGAGCCCGACGACACCGGCCACGTCAAGGCGCTCGAAAAAGCCGGCGCGACTGCCTACCGTGGCGAAGGCCGCATCACCGGCCCCGGCATCGTCACGATCAGCCACGACGACCAGGCGCACCAGCTGACGGCCAAGCACGTGGTGGTCGCCGTGGGCTCGGTCTCGAAGCGGGTCGACATGTCGGGGTTGGCCGAAACGAAGCCGTGGACGAACGAGGAAGCGACCCTCGCCCGGGACCTGCCCCGCAGCCTGGTGGTCCTCGGTGGTGGCCCGACCGGCTGCGAGCTCGCCCAGGTCTACCAGCGCTTCGGGGTGCCGACGACCATCGTGCAGTCCGGTCCGCGGCTCGCCCCGACGGACCATCCGCGAAACTCCGACGTGCTCCGCAAGACCCTCGAGGCGGATGGCGTGACCGTGCGGACCGGGGCACGTGCCGTGCGGGCGAGGGCCGGCGGCGGTCGCGACGGGGCCCACGTGATCGAGCTCGACGACGGCTCCACCGTCGAGGGCCACGCGATCCTCACTGCGGTCGGTCGCCAGTTCCCGATCGACGACCTGGGCCTGGAGCACTACGGCCTAGACGCCTCGGGCCGGACGCCGCCGTTCCCGCGCGATGGACGGCTGCGGGTCGCGGACGGGCTCTACGTGGTGGGCGACGCCGCCGGCCCCGAGCTGCACACGCACCAGGCGCACTACCAGGGCGGGATGGCCATCCGGATGGCGCTCGGTGAGGACGTGGCGCCCGACTACCGCGCGTTGCCGCGCGCGACCTACACGGACCCGGAGGCGTCGTTCGTGGGCGTGACGCTCGAGGGTGCGCGGGAAGCCGGCACGGACGCCTTCGAGCTCGTGGCCGACTTCGCGACCAGCGGCCGCGGCTACGGCGTCGAGGCGACGCTGGGCCACGTGACGATCGTGATCGACCGCGCGTTCACGGCAGCTCGTCGGCGCTGCGATCGCGTGTCCCGATGCATCCGCTGCCATCCACGAGTGCGTCATCGCCATCCAGGCACGCGTCCCGATGGACACGCTGGCCGCGGCCATCCACGCCTTCCCGTCGACCTCGCGCATCCTCGACGGCCTCTACGCCGACGCGCTGCGCGAGCTCGAGCGTCCCGGGAGTGTCGTCAAGGGCTGAGTCGGGCCGAGCGGCTGGCGCCACCCGACCCGGCGTCGCGTCAGGGCTCGATCTGGATGGAGTCCACGATCGCCTGGAGTTGGGCTTGGACCTGTGTCGGTCGTGCCGGGGAAGCTGTCGGCTCCGGACCACCACCCGGACCCCGTCCACATCGAGGACCCAGATGCGCCACAGGGCGTTCGGCCCCTGCGCGTAGATCCCGGGTTCCCACACGAAGTAGTAGTTGCACTCCGCTGGGGCCGGGCTGTCCTGGTTCGCGGTGGTGATGTTCGCGGGCGCCTGGAGCTCCAGGTACTTCCCGGAGTACCCGGCCAGCGTGACGTCGACGGGACTGGTCACGTCGAGGTCAGGATGATCCACGAGCGCCGTCACGAACTCGTCGACGGTCGTGCCGGCGGGATGTCGGTCCGGTCGGGATGTCCGGTGCGGACCCCCACAGAGCTGCCGGACGGTGTACAACCAGCCGCCGCGCACGAAGAGCAAACTGGCTCCGCCGGGTGGCGAGTAGCTCTCGACGGAGGGAGCGACACTGACTTTCGAACCCTGACCAGCCGTCCGGAACGGTGACCGTGACACGGATCGAGTCGTCCTCCGCGCCCGCTTCGGTGCAGCCGGCCTGCCCCATGCACAGACCCCCGGGGCCCGCGAACGGCTGGAACGTATAGCGCCCGCCGCCAGAGGGCCGTCCGGGAACAATCCGTGCTGGCGAGGGACTCGCCGACGGCGACGGCGATGAGGGACGGCGATTGACGACGGCGACGGGACTGTCGACGGCCGGGCCGCCGACGCCTCGCGTTCCGCGGCAACAGGTTGATCCCGACGAGCGCCACGACGACCACGGCCGCGGCCGCGATCGCGAGCTTGAAGGGCGTGTTCATCTCTCGGAACCTCCGCGCCGGCCACCAGGGGACGGCGCTGTGGGGTCGCGGGGAGCTGGTCGAGCACGTTGTCCAGGACGCGGTCCGGGAGCGCGGTCGCGCCATCCTCCAACCACGACCGAACGATGCGGGTGACGTCGCGATCGGCGCTCATCGGGCAACCTCCCGCGGCGTCGGCCTGGCGTCGGCCTCGAGGGCCGCGCGCAGGCCGCGCATCGCATGATGTAGTCGGGATCGGACCGTCCCGGCGGGGACGCCGAGCACGTCGGCGACCTCGTCGAGCGGCAGGTCGAGGTAGTGGTGAAGCACCACTACCGCACGGTGGTCGATGGAAAGTCGCCGGAAGCCGCGCTCGAGCTGGTCGCGATCGACGACCGAGCTCAGGCCGTCCGACACCTTCGGCTCGTTGGCCGGCAGCAGTCGGACGTTCGGCGCCCAGCGACGCGTCCGGCGTCCCTCGGCGTAGCAGGCGCGCACGAGGAGCCGGTACGACCAGGCGTCAAAGCGCGCCGGGTCGCGGAGCTGCGGAAGGTCCCGCCAGATGGCGAGCAGCGCCTGCTGCGTCGCATCCTCGGCGAGGTCGGTGTCGCGCAGGATCCTGTGCGCCACCGCGTGGAGTCGGTCGCCCGCGGCGACGGCGAGGCTCGCGAATGCCTCTTCGTCCCCGTGTTGCGCCCGTCCGATCAGATCGGGATCCACAGTCGCTTCCGCCGGTTCGCCGTCCGGTGAGCCCGGACGTTCACACGGTATGGGCGGTGTCGAGGCCCCTGCGACTCAATCTTTCGTCGTCCGTGGTGCCGGCCGAGTTCAGACCTCGAAGACGACCTCGCCATCGAGCAGGACCATCGCAGGGCGCGTCGTCGACAGCGGCCCGCCGGGCGTCACCGGTTCGTCGATCGCGGCGGCCGGGATGACCACGACGTCGGCGCGCTGGCCGACGATCAGGCGGCCTCGGTCGCTCTCGCGCGCTGACACCGCCGGGTCGATGCACGCGGCGCGCAGGGCTCGGTCGAGCGTCAGGGACTGCTCGTCGGCGTAGACCGGGGTGCCCGCCGGCCAGCGCGGGTCCTCACGGCGGACTGCCAGGGCGAGGCCGGGCCACGGGTCGTACGACTCGACGGGCGCATCCGTCCCGAACGGCATGACGGCGCCCGTGTCGGCGATCGACTTCCACGTGTAGGCGGTCGCTTCGGCGCGGTCGCCCCACAGCTTGCGCGCCTGGGCGGCGTCCGAACCGAGGTGGACGGGCTGGACGCTGGCCGCGATCCCGGCGGCCGCGAACCGCCCGCGATCGTCCGGATGGAGCATCTGGACGTGCTCGATGCGTGGCATCAGCGGGCGCGGTCTTCGCGCCCGGCGTGAGGACGTCGAGCGCCGCCCGGACCGCGGCGTCCCCGATCGCGTGGATCTGAGTCGCGATGCCCCCAGCTGACGCCCTGCGCGACGAGGTCGGCCAGCTCGTCGGGCTCGGTCATCCAGACGCCGCGGCGGCGGTCGGGCGGGAGCGGTCGATCCGCTTCGGGCTCGATGTCAGCCAGGAGGGCCGCCGTGCGCGACCCGAGCGAGCCGTCGGCGAAGCATTTCTGCCAGCCCACCTTCGCCCGGCCCGCCGGGTCGCCGCCGAGCGCGGTCCCGCTTCGGTACCCACGCTCGATGGCCGTCGCCAGGGAGTCGTCGCGTAGACAGGCATGCACCCGAAGGGGCAACCGGCCGGACTCGGCGAGGCGCGCGTAGACCGGGAACGAATACGAGAGGTCCGGGTCCGGCGCCACGCCACCCGGATCGTGGCAGGCGACGACCCCGAGCGACACGAGCTCCTGCCCGACCTCGACGATGGCGGCGGCGAGGGCGTCCGGGGTGAGTGGCGGGACATGGATCGTCACGAGCCGCGTTGCCGCCTCGTACAGCACGCCCTCCGGCGTGCCGTCGGGCGCGCGACGGACCACGCCGCCCGGCGGGTCGTCGGCACCGAAGTCGGCGGTGGCGAGCGCGGCGTGACTGGCCCACAAGGCGTGGTGGTCATGCGCCCACAGCGCGGCCCGACGGCCGGGTGCGACGGTCTCCAGCTGGTCCGCGGTCGGCCAGCCACCCCATCGATCGCTGTCCCAGCCGTGGCCCTCGAGCCAGGCGTCGGGCGGGAGGGCCCCATGCGCGGCGCGGAGCCGAGCCAACCCATCCTCGAATGACGGCGCGTCGGTCAGGTCGACCTGGCGTTTCGCCATCGCGGCCTGCGCCAGGTGCAGGTGCGCGTCGGTCAGCCCGGGGATCGCGACCTGGTCGGGTTCCAGGCGGATGCGCTGCGTGAACGGATCCGCGCGGGTCTCGAGGAAGATCTCCGACCCGGCGAACGCGATGCGACCGTCGCGGATCCCGATCGCCTCGACCCAGCCGAACCCCTTGTCGCCCGACAGGGTCGCGATGCGGCCGGTGATGAGGGTCTCGAGGGGCATGGCCGGTCAGCCTAGCGGCTCAGGCGACTGCCGCGCTGGCGATTCCGACCCGACCGGGTCTGCGAGCAACCCAGCCAGCGCGTCGCGCGACATACCAGCGCCGAGCCCCAGGGCCAGCGCCACGCGGGCCTTGATCGCGCACAGCGTCCCGACCCGGATCGCGCCGGCGCGGACCCACGTCGCCCCGCCTCCCGGGAACGCGTACGCCGTCGAGACCGGCCCGGCCGGGCAACGCGACGCCAGCGCGACCACGACGCCCGCGGCCATCGCTCGCTCGGCGGCGGCCAGCCAGCCGGGCGACGTGTTCCCGGCTCCGGTCGCCGCGACCACGATCCCGTCGGCCCCGGCCGCGACGGCCGCATCCAGCAGCGACCCGTCCGAGCCGATCCCCGCCGTGAGCAGGTGGACGCGGGCGCCGGTAGTCGGGACCGGTTCCAGGCGCCGACGCGGCCCACGAGCACGCTCCGACACGACGCGGCCGTCCGCCACGCGCCCGAGCGTGCCGCCGTTGGGCGACCCGAATGTCGTGAACGCCGTCGTGTGGAGCTTCGTGACGTCGTCGGCGGGTTCCAGCGTCCCGGCGAGCGTCACGACGACGCCCGCATCGCGCAACTCGGGCGAAACGGCCGCGGCGACGGCGTCGCGCAGGTTGGCCGGACCGTCGAAGTCCGCCTCGTGGGGCGCGCGCATCGCGCCGGTCACGACGACGGGCTTCGCGGAGCTCAGCACGAGGTCCCAGGCGAAGCTCGTCTCCTCGATGGTGTCCGTGCCCTGGACGACGACGACCCCGTCGATCGAGGGTTCGTCCAGGGACTCCTGCACCACCCGCCCGATCTCGAGCACCTCCTCGAACGTGAAGTGGCTCGCGGGCGTCAGCCCACGGTCGACGGTGACGATGTCGGCGATCGTCTCGAGACCGGGCGTCCGGGCCAGGATCGCGGCACCATCGAGCGCGGGCACGTTGCCGCCCGCCACGGGGTCGAAGCCCATGCTGATCGTCCCGCCGGTGAACACCATCGCGACCCGGGCCATGGTCGGCTCGACGTCAGGCGCGGTCGGCCGGGTCGGACGGTCCGATCCGATCGGGTGTCTCGTCCGACTCCGACGACCGGAGGTCGATCTCCACCGTCTCGTCCTGGCGCTCGGCCGGGTCTGGCGCGCTCATCGCGACCGGGTCGACCGGCGGTGGCAGTTTGCTCTGCGGAGCGCTCGGGTCCTCGCGCCACTTGGGCCGGTCGGCGCCCAGGGCGGCGGCGAGCGGGTCCTCGAAATGCGGATCCGCGCTGGCGCCCGCTACGCCCAGGTTCGGGTCGCGCAGGAACACGCTCGCGATGCCCGACACCAAGACGCCCACGCCGACGATGAGCATCACCGTAACCGTCCCGATCAGGTCGGAGATCGGCCCGACGATGATGATCGGCAGGAAGCTCGACACCGACACGAGCATGTTGAGCACGCCGAACACCCGACCGCGGACCTCCTCCGGCAGGTCCTCCTGGAGCTGGGTCTGCGCCGGGATCGCCACGCAGCCATACCCGACACCCGCCACGAACGCGATGAACACGACGATCGCCAGCAACGAGGTCACGGCCGAGAGGTCGAGCAGGCTGCTGGCGTTGTCGGCGGTCTGGAGCAACCGGCTGATCGGCCCCGCGATCGAGAGCAGCACGAGCATGACCCCGAGCGTGATCAGGCCACCCTCGATGACCCGCCGACGGGGCAGGAACTTGCCGTACGAGTTGAGCAGCAGGATGCCCATCACGATGCCGCCGCCGAGCGGAAGCACGATCACCGCGAAGTCCTTGGGCTCGAGACCGAGGGCCGTCTCGGCGAAGTCCGGACCGAGCACGCCGAGCACGCCGATCAGCGAGGCGGTGATCCCGAGGTAGAGCAGCGACCAGCCGATCGATCGATTGGACCAGATGAAGCTCAGGCCCTCGCGCAGCTGGGCGGTGGTCGACCGCAGCGCCTCCCTGGTGGCCCCGACCGGGTGGGCACCGGTGTCGGTCGGTGGGCGGGCCGGCGGCGGTGACGACGGCAGGGTGAAACAGAAGACGGCCGCGAGGAAGTAGAGGGCGGCCACGACGACGATCACGGCCTGGGGGCCGGCGACGTTGATGACCAGCGGGCCGAGCAGGGCGAACCCGATCGCAAAGGCTGCGTTCAGGGTGATCGTGAAGACGCCGTTCGCGGAGAGCAGCTGGTGACGCGGCACGACCTCCGGGATCATCGCCGCCTCCGCGGGCGCGAAGAAGACCGTCACGGTCGACACGAAGATGTTCAGCAACAGGATCAGCAGGAACTGGTCGCCGACCAGGACCAGGCCGATCATCGCGAATCCGCGAAGGATGTTCGTCGCGATGAGCACGAGCCGCCGATCCACCCGGTCGACGTAGACCCCGGCCACCGCCGAGAACAGCACCGCCGGGACCAGGAACGACAGGATCAGCAGGCTGACCGCGGTGTTCGGCTGGGTCGACGACACGATGACCGTCAGGCCGAACAGCACCATGTTGCCGCCGATCTGGGTCGCCGCCTGCGACAGCCAGAGGCGCAGGAACGAGGCGTTGCGGAAGACCGCCAGCGCCCCTTCCGATTCGTCGTCCTTTGGCGGCGTCGCGCCGACCGCTCCGGCGTCGATCGGCTCCCCGGATCCGGTCATCGGCCCTCGTCCGCGGCCGGCTCCGGCGCCCTCGCGACCGCGGCGTTGAGTGCCGCGTCACCGCGCTGTACGAACTCGACGAAGCGCCGTTCGAGCGTCGCTCGCTCCAGCAGCACGTGGCGGCCACACGTCTGGCAGCGCAACCCGATATCCGCTCCGAGCCGGTCCACGAGCCAGGAGTCGCCCCCGCACGGGTGGCTCCGGCGAAGCCGCAGGACGTCGCCGAGCAGCAGGGTCAGGACGGGTCGGACCGGCACGGCGGACAGGCTATCAGAGCCGCGGTCGGCCGTGCCCCGGGACGAGTTCACGGTCCGTCGCGGGCACGTCGACGCGATCGAGTGGCGTGACCTCCACGACGACATCCGGCAGCGTCGCGGCGAGCTGCGCGATGATCCCGCCCGACCGGGTCAACGACCCCGTGAGCTTGTCCGGGGCCCCGATCGCCGAGAGCTCGAACGAGTCGCCGAGGGAAACGCCGTCGACCGTGACGGCCCCGGCGGCGCCCATCGTCACGACGCCAGGCACGAGCCGGATGGACTCGACCGCGATGGCCTCCGCCCCGGCGTTGCGAAGCTCGTTGACGAGATCCTCCACGCCGCTCCCGTCGACCGGGCCGCGGATCGTGATGACGATTCCCGGTCCGGTCGCTGGATCGATGCCCGCGTAGAGGCGTACCCGGCGCAGGTCGGCGCGCAGCTCGTCGACCGATGCCTCGCCGCGCTGCGTGTTGGCCGCGAGGGTCGCGAGCTCACGCTCCAGGGTGCCGATCTCGCCACGCAGCCCGTCGTTGCGGTCGTTGAGGTTCGCGACGAGCACCGTGAGCTCCTGCGAGGACAGCCCGGCGAAGGCCGCGCCGCTCGCCTGCGTTCGAAGCTGGACGATCACGAGCAGGCCCAGGACGAACGCCACGGCCGCGATGGTCAGCTGGTTGCGAGGCTGGTGCATCGGTCAGTCGGCCGGCGAGAGCGCGGCTTCCGGGGACGGCTGCGGCCGCGCGTACCGCAGGGTGACCGTGCCGGCGAACGCCGGCATGTCGACCGACTCGGGCTCCGCGATCGAGACCCGCAGGCCCCACGCCTCGGCCCGGGCACGGATGAAGTCGACGAACCCCGGCGAGGCGCTCAGGCGCGCATACAGGTCGTCCGGCCCGATGGCCGTCACCTGGAATGGCCCGGCCAGGTACGCGGAGTTGATGAGGATGGACGGGCCGATATCGATCACGGCCGTGGTCGGCGTCATCCGCTCGCCGTTGACCGCGATGGCTTCCGCGCCGGCGGCCCACAGCTCTTCGACGATCGTGCGCAGGTCGCGTGCCCCGACCAGCAGGTCCGACGTGTTGCCCTCCGGGTCGGCCGGCTCGAGCGAATCCTCGAGCTGGAGCACGATGCCGGTGCCGGTCAGCGGGATCAGGCCCGCCGCGATCCGCGCGGCCTGGAGCTGGTCGTTGAGGTCGCTGACCAACGCCGCGGAACCCTCGCCCGCCTGCTCGGCAGCCTGGATCCTCGCTCGCAGATCGAGGATGGACGTCTTGAGGGCCTCCTGGTCGGCCTGCAGCTCGCTCGCCGTCTCGACGAGCGGGGAGCGCTCCTGGGTCGTGTATCGGACCCGCGGTCCTTCGGCGGCGAGTTGC
This sequence comes from uncultured Chloroflexia bacterium, assembly GCA_963850555.1. Lineage (GTDB taxonomy): Bacteria > Chloroflexota > Limnocylindria > Limnocylindrales > CSP1-4 > SPCO01. The sequence continues at coordinate 136,989 of CAWKLT010000018.1, forward strand.
GCCGCCACGAGGAACCCAAGGCCGAGCAGGGCGACCCCGAGGGTGACCTGCCAGCTCGGGATGGCGCGCAGGCGGGCCCCGACGGTCACGGCACGGCGCCGGGTCGCCCGCGGCGGGTGCGCGACCAGACGAGCAGGCCGGCGGCGCCGAAGACGGCCACCGCCACGATCCCCAGGACGAGCGTGGAGTTGCCGCCGAGCGGCGCCCCGTCGTCGTCGCCCCCGCCCCCGTCCGCGCTGGGGATCGGTGCCGGGTCGCCGGGATTGGTCGTCGCACCCGGAATCTCGCCGGGAGCGCCCCACGCCGACGGCCTGGGACCCGGCGGTGCCGGCTGGGGCCCGTGCCGCTGGGGCACGACGGCACCCAGATCGGCCAGCCACGCTTCGTTGAAGGCAGCCGTGTCCATGCCGATGGCCGCCTGGAAGGCCTCGTCGTCGGTCAGGCCATCCGCGTACGAACCGATGAGGGCGACCAGCGCGTCCTGGTCGTGCGTCCGGATGAAGAAGTCGACTGCGCTGACACTCTCGGCGTAGGCGAGGAAGAACCCGTCGCCGGTCGGGAACTGGCCGGTGAGCCCGTCGAGCGGGATGAGCGTGCCGGCGCGGGCCGCCGATTCGACGGCCGAGCGGTCGCCGGCGTCGTATCCCTGGCTCTGGTAGACGGCCAGGCCCTCGTTGAGCCAGCGCGGGGGGAAGTGGTACGGGTTGTCGACGGCCGTGTCGAAGACGAGGTGGACGAGCTCATGCCGCACGACGATCTCGTCCCAGCCGACGTCATTCGACCCGACGAGCGCGAACAGCGTGCGGATCTCGGCGTTCGCCTGGCCGCCGACGTTCTCGCGTGTCCCCGGGCCGAGGGCGTCGTAGAACGGATCCAGCTCGGCGTAGATGAAGAAGTCGATCGGTTCGTCCTCGGTGACGCCGAGCAGTTCCGACGTCTCCCGCACGGCGTCCTCGGCGACCCGGAGGGAGCGCTGGCCGAACGCAGCGCCACCCTCGTACCAGTGCACCGTGACGAGATCGCCAGCGACCGTCTGCCAGTCGAAGCGCTCGTCGGCATAGACCGCATCGACCTCGGGGCCGACCACAGGGTCACCATCCTCGGGGGTGATCCGCCACTGGGCCGACACGGGGGTATTGGGCAGGATGTGACCGTCCGCGGCGACGCTGACTTCGTGCCGAAGCGTGACCGAGCCGATCGTGGTGGGCGGTGGCAGCTCGACGACGAGGGGCGACGCGTCGGCGAACGTCAGCAGGACCTCGACGCGGGCCGGCGTCTCGTCGAGCGTGACCGGTTGGGTGAGTTCCACGCCCTCGCCGAAGGTGGCGTCGATGGTCGGCGTCCCGAACACGGGGTCGGCGGCAAGGACCGGAGTCGACGGTACCCGTCAGCGCGGCAAGCGCAGCGAGCGTGGCGACGGCCGGGGCGACCGCCCACCGCCGCCTGCGCGCGTCGTGACGGTGAGTCCGCATGGTCACGGCTTGGCCCACGCCAGCCCGGCGAAGCGCAGCGAACCCAGGCCGTTCTGGCCGGCACCGAGCAGTCCGTCCCGGGCCAGCGCCCAGCCCGTCCCGTAGGTGATCGGGACGACCGGCGCATCACGCTGGACGACGTCCTCGGCGCGGTCGTAGGCGGCCGCTGCCGCGGCCTCGTCCGTGGTCGCGCCCGCCTCGAGGATCGCGGCGTCGAACTCGTCCGAGCTCCAGCGGCCGTAGTTGTTCGTGGAGCCCGTACCCAGCAGGACGCCCAGGAAGTCGTTGCGGCCCGGGTAGTCGGCGACCCATGACAGCTGCCACATCTGCGGCGGGTCGTTGTCGAGTCGGTCGAAGTACGTCCCGAAATCCATGACCTCGGAGTTGAGCGTCACGCCGAGCTCTCGCTCGATCTCGCTCACGACGGCCTCGTCATAGGGCGAGCCGCCGGTCAGGAGGGTGACCTCCGGGAAGCCCTGGCCGCCCGGGAACCCCGCATCGGCGAGCAGCGCGCGGGCGGACTCCGGGTCGTGGTCGGGCAGGACGTCACGATCGCTCCGGCCCGGGATGCCCGGCGGGACCATCGACGTCGCGACCGACTCGGTGTCGGACACCGACAGGAACGCGATCCGCCGCCAGTCGACCGCCCCGGCGAAGGCTCGCCGGATGCGAACGTCGTCGAACGGCGGGCGGCTCGTATCGAACCCGTAGAAGTCGGTCGAGAGGGACGGCACCTCGCGCAGCTGCGGGCCGAGGACCGGGTCGTACGCGATCCAGGACGCATCGAACGCGGAGATGCCGATGTAGTCGAGCTCGCCCTCCTCGAAGGCATCGACGCCGCTGCCGCCGCCGAGATCGGTGACGACCGTGATCTCCCCGATCGCTGGCGTTCCCGCCCAGTAGGCCTCATTGGCGCGAAGGACCATCGTGCCCTCGGTCACCTCGGCGAGGGTGTAGCCGCCGCTGACGACGAACGAATCGCCCGCCTGCAGCGCTGCGGGGTCGCTGCCCACACCCGGCGGCACGATGCCGAACGTGGGGCTGGCGACCACGGTGACGAACTCCGCCGCCGGCCGCACGAGATCGACGACCACGTCGTTCGCGGCCTCATCGGCCGTCAGCCCGACGCCGTCAGCATCACCGTCGCCCCGGATGTAGTCGAGCGCTCCCTCGACGTCGAGCATGAGGGTCGCCAGCGGTGACGGGGCCGCCGGGTCGATGATCCGGAGCCAGCTCCGGACGACGTCCGCGGCGCGTAACGGCGAACCGTCGCTGAACGTGAGATCCGGCCGGATGTGGAAGATGACGCGGCGCCCGCCGTCCTCGATGCGCCAGGATTCCGCGAGGGCTGGCCGCAGCTCGAGCGTCTCGTCGAAGGTCGTCAGCGTCTCGAAGAACTGGGCGATCACCGCCGCGCTGCCGGCGTCACCCGTGGCGGCAGGGTCGAGACTGGTCGGAAGTCCCAGCCCGATCCGGGCGGTTCCGTCGCTCTCCGCGGCCGGGGCCTGGGAACACGCGCCGGCAAGCAGTGCGCCGGCGAGCAGGGGCACGAGCAAGGCGGTCCGGCGCAGCATCGGCCGGAGTATACGGGTGATGCCCGCTGGACCCGTGGGAGCGTGACCTGACCGCCTCGCCGGGCTCGCTCGCGTCGGGCGCAAGATGAGGCCTCGCAGGCCCACACCGCCGGGGGAACGATGCTTTGCCCGCGAGGCCTCTGCTGCGATAACGACTCAGCTTCGCGGTCGTTAGGGCCGATCCGGCGAGATTCGTGGATTCGCACCGTCGGCGGGTCGGTCTGGGGTCGGGGCTACGATGTCGGGGTGACCCTGAGCCTCCGCAACACCCTCACCCGGACCGTGGAGCCGGTCGTGCCACTGGAGGCCGGGCGCGTCCGGATGTACACGTGCGGCCCGACCGTGTACCGGTACGCCCACGTCGGCAACCTGCGCTCGTACCTGCTCGCCGACGTCCTCCGGCGGGCCTTGCTGTATCACGGGCTCGAGGTGTTCCACGTCAAGAACATCACCGACGTCGGGCACCTGCGAGACGAGCGGTTCGATCGTGGCGAGGACCGGATGCTCGTGGCGGCCGGGCTCGAAGACCGGTCGACCGCCGAGATCGCCGACGCGTACGAGGCGGCCTTCCACGCCGACGAGGCCCTCGTGAACATCCTGCCCGCGCATGTGTTTCCTCGGGCGACCGAGCACATCCCCGAGATGCTGGCCCTCGCCGAGGCCCTGGAGGATGCGGGGCACGCGTACGAGTCACCCGAAGGCAACGTGTACTACTCGGTGTCGTCGTTCCCCGGGTATGGGCGGCTGTCGGGCAACTCGCTCGACGACCTGCGCGCCGGTCACCGCGGCGACGTGGAACCGGACAAGCGCGACCCGGCGGACTTCGCCCTGTGGAAGCGCGCCGGCGAGGGACGGGCCCTGAAGTGGCCGACCGCGCGCTGGGGCGAGGGCTATCCCGGTTGGCACCTCGAATGCTCGGCGATGGCGCGGCGCTACCTGGGCGATCGATTCGACCTGCATACCGGTGGCATCGACAACGTCTTCCCGCACCACGAGGACGAGATCGCGCAGTCCGCGCCGCTCGTCGGCGGCCCGCCCGCCGCGGTCTGGGTCCACGGGGAGCATCTGCTGATGGCCGGTCGCAAGATGGCCAAGTCCGCCGGCAACTTCCAGCGCGTGACCGAGCTCGCGGAGCGGGGCCTCGACCCTCTGGCGTTCCGCTACCTGACCCTCACGTCGCGCTACGGGCGGAAGCTCAACTACTCCGACGAGTCGCTCGACGCGGCCGCGGCTGGGCTCGCATCGCTGCGGGCGCGCCTCTCCGGGCTCGGCCCGCCGCCGACGGACGGCCCATGGGCGGCACCTCCCGTGTTGACGGCCGGTGCGGCGGGCGACCGACCGGTGGGTTCGGCGTCGGGGGTCGCCGGTTTCGGGGGCGCTGCCGGGTATGTCGTCACGGATCGGGCCCATGCGCCTTCGGCTCCCCTGTCGCCGGCCGGGCGTGAGCTGCACGATCGATTCGTGGCCGCGCTTGACGACGACCTGGATCTACCGGGCGCCCTGGCCTGCGTGCGCGAGATGCTCCGGGCCGATCTGCCGGCCGACGAGCGCCGCTGGCTGGTCCTGGACGCGGACGCCGTGCTGGGGCTGGACCTCCACCGAGTCTGGGAGGCCGAGCCAGAGGGAGCCGGGGAGGCGGACGTGCCGCGCGAGATCACCGCGCTCGTCGCGGCCCGAGACGCGGCTCGAGCCGCCCGCGACTACGCCCGAGCCGACGACCTCCGCCACGAGCTCGCGGAACGCGGCTGGGACGTCGTCGACGGCCCCGGCGGCTCGACGCTTCGTCGCCACTGAGTCCGGACCCAGTCAGGTTCGATAGGGCGCGGGGAGCGCGAGCTCGAACTCCCTGGCGAGCGCCTCCATGTCCCGGCGATCGTGGTCGCGGGGCTCGTAGTGCGTGTGGAACGCGAGCTGCAGCTCGGGCGTCGCGCAGCGGACCGTCCGTCCGGCGATGTCCCCGACGGCGTCGAGGCTGCCCGCCGGGTAGTGGAACACCTCCCCGGCCAACCCGGTCTGGACGCCTGCCCCGGACGGCCCCCAGACGATCGGGTGTAGGTCGATCCGGCCGACATCGCTCTCGACGACGACTCGGGCCGGCCGTTCGTCGAGAGTCACGGCATATCCGAGCGGCCTCACGGCCCCGACGGCCCGGTCGACGGCTTCCGCTGCGACACCCAGGTCAAGGTCGCCGTGCGCGCGAGTCTCCCGGCGCAGCAGCGCATCGATCCCCCACCCGCCGGTGATCCCGGCGCGAATACCGGCGGTCTCGAGGGCGTCGAGGACGCGGAGGACCTCGGTGCCTCCTATCCCGGCGGCTCGCACCCCTCAGCCGCCGCCCGGCCACATCTGGACGTGCTGGAAATCGGAGTTCCGCCACGCGATGGCTTCCCTTGCGAGCGCGGCCCAGGCATCCGATTCCGTGGGTCCGCCGACGACCACCTGCGTCGAGTTTGACCCGTACATGAACGACGCACGGATCGTGAAGGGTTCGCCGGATCCGACCGCAAGGCCATCCGGTTGGACCGAGTCGGCTGGCAACGGCGCCACCTCGGCTGCGGACTCCACCGACTCGACGACGATGGCGATTCCCAGCGTTCGCTGCAGTCGCTCGATCAAGTCTTGCCCGGTGGGCATCTCGTCCGAATCGTCACTCATCAGCGCGTCCCCTCGTCGGTCGATCGGTTCGCCACCAGGAGGTCCCGCCGCGAACCGAAGCGGTCGATGATCCGGTAGAAGTTGCGCTTCGACTGCCGATCACGTTCCTCGTCGGGGAGGCTCGTCCAGCCACGATGCTCGTGCCGCTCGAGCGGCAACCCCTCGATACGGACCGCGCGTCGTGGTTGCTCGTCGTCGTCGGCGCCATCGCGCAGCACGAGGCTCCACCAGATGTCGAGGTTCCGGTAGAACCGGAACCGCTCGTCGAGCGGGCCGAACGCCGCCGCATCCGAGCGCCGGAACGCCTGGACGTAGCCCTCGATGGCGTCGACGTCGCCGGGCGGCGCGTCCTCGAACGTGCGCAGGTCCGTCGAGGTGATTCCCCAGCCGCCGACGACTGCCACGCCCTCGTCGTCAAGGGCGCGGACCAGGGGCGTCACGAAGTCGCCGGTCGGCTCGAGGCTGGTGTCGAGCAGGATGACGAGGGGCGCCTCCACCCGGCGAATCCCGATATTCGTCGCCGCGGCATGTCCCAGCCGCTCCGAGGTCCACACGAGTTCGACCGGGAGGTCGGTGTCCTCCCCGGTCGACGCGATCGACTCCAACCCCGCCGCCTGCTCCTCGGACGGTCCGTCGGCCACGATCACCACCGAGGTTCCGGCCGGCGCATGAGCACGCAAGCCCGCGACCGCCCGCTCGAGGTCCGCCGGCCAGTCCGTGGCCACCAGCACCACCGTCGCGAGGCCGACCGTCGGCTCCTCGAAGCGAGATGGAACGTTGCGCGACGCGCCATACCGGACTCGGGCGCCCTCGTCGACATCGGGAGGCGCGGCGGGCGCCAGCGCGAAGTCGGTGCCGCGATCCACGATGGTCCAGCCGGCCGCCTCGATCTCCCCACGGAGGCGATCGGCCAGGTCCCAATCGCGGGCCGCGCGGGCGCGCGCTCGATCGTGCGCCGCCGTGAGCACGGTTTCCGGGATGTGGACCCGTGTCACGGCAGGGTCAACTGCTCCGCCGCGCCAGCGTGAGGTAGTAGAGCAGGGTCAGGATCGAGGTGATCGCCGCCGCGACGTAGGTCAGTGCTGCCGCCGTCAGCATCGATTGCGCCCCCCGCTTCTCATCGGGCGACGTGATGATCCCGGTCGAATCGAGCATCGCCAGCGCGCGCCGGCTCGCGCCGATCTCGACGGGCAACGTCAGGATCGAGAACAGCACCGCGATCCCGAAGAACAGGATGCCGAGGGTCACGAGCCCGGTCAGCTGGAAGATCAGGCCCGCGAAGATCAGGATGTACGCCACGTTGGGGCCAAGGCTGGCGGCCGGGACGAGCAGGCCCCGGAGCTTCATGAGCGCGCTGCCCTCAGCGTGCTGCTGGGCATGACCCACCTCGTGCGCCGCGATCGCCATGGCCGCCACGGTCGGCTGCTCGGCGACCGCCTGGGACAGGCCGAGCGAGCGGTCGCGTGGATCGAAGTGGTCGGACAGGTTGCCGGGCACCATCTTGATGGCCGTGATGGCTTCCTGGCCCGGCCTGTCGCCGAACGTCGCGCGCTCGCGCAGGAACTCGGCGATCTGGGCACCGCTCAGGCGCGCGCCGTTGGGGACGCGGTTCCATCGCCCGTACGTGGATCGAATGTAGAGCTGTGCTCCACCGGCGATCAGCAACGTCGCGACGATCAAGCCGATGTACAGGGGATCGAAGAACACGAGGTCACTCCACGCTAGGTTGGTCCCGAAATCCTACGACGGGCGGCCTTGCAGCGCCGTAGCCGCGGCCACCGGATCTCCTTGACGACTTCGATACGTTGCGTGGATGGACCACGCGATGCCCTCGATCGACCGCCTCGCCTTCTCCGCCACGGTCCATTGCCTGACCGGCTGCGCCATCGGGGAAGTGCTCGGACTGGTCATCGCGACGCAGCTGGGCTGGCACGACGCGGCGGCGATCGCCCTCGCCATCGTCCTTGCGTTCGTGTTCGGCTACGCGTTCACGCTGGTGCCGCTGCTGAGCTCCGGGGTCGCTGTCCGCGCCGCGCTGGGACTGGCATTGGCCGCGGACACGCTGTCCATCACCGTCATGGAGATCGTTGACAACGCGATCCTGCTGGCGATCCCGGGGGCCATGGACGCAGGCATCAACGACGCCCTGTTCTGGGGCAGCCTGGGGATCGCGCTGGCCGTGGCCGGTGTGGCCGCGTACCCCGTCAATCGCTGGCTGATCGCGCGTGGCCGCGGACATGCGGTCGTCCACGGACACCACTGAGTCGGATCGCCACGGCTGACCTACTAGACCGCCGCCTCCCAGCCGTCGAACTCGCCCAGGAGTCGATCGGCGATCCCCTGGAACAGGTCATCGGCCCGGCGCACGCCCTCGATGTCGAGCACCGCGTCGGGTCGCTCGCAGACGACCGACCACTGCCCCGGGTACTGCGGGAAGAGGATCACGAACCGCGCACGAATAGCCCGCTCCGCGGCCCTCGACCGCCGCGGCCTCGGCTGCCTCGGGGGAGCCGAGGTACAGGTAGTAGAGCGCGTGGCGCGGCTTACTCAGGTCGGCCCCCTGCTGCATCATCTGGCCGAGCAAGGCGATGTCCTTGTACTTGAGGCCGGACTCGGGCGAGATCGCGTTCATGTCCACCGGTTCGTCGTCGCTCTTCCCGCGGAGCCGGTCAAACAGTCCGGGCATGCGAGCTTCCTTCCCTCACTCGACCTCGAAGACGGCCTCGATCTCGACCGTGATCCCGAATGGCAGACTACCGACTCCGATCGCGGAGCGGGCATGTCGCTCGCCGAAGATCTCGACGAAGAGATCCGAGCAGCCGTTGATCACTCGGGAATGCTCGAGGAAGTCGGGCACGGCGTTGACCATGCCGAGCAGCTTCACGACCCGCCGCACCCGATCGAGGTCGCCGATCTCCTGCTTGAGCACGGCGAGCAGCGTCAGTCCGACGCGCCGAGCGTGCTCGACCGCCTCATCCGTCGTGACGTCCGCGCCGACCTTGCCCTTCGGGATCGTGCCGTCCGGCATCGATGGCACGGTGCCCGACAGGAACACGAGGTTCCCGGTCCGCACGGCATTCGCGTAGTTGGCTGCCGGCGTGGGCACCGGCGGCAGCTCGAGACCGAGTTCGCTTAACCGCTGTTCGATCCGCATCGGAACCCCTCCGAAGGTCCTGCGACTAGATCCGAACTCTAGCGAGGGTCGTTGCCTTCGAGGCGACGCCCGGGACGTCAGCCGCCCAGGACGCGGCGCTCGCCGTCGGGCAGCCGCGCCCACCAGTGGCCGTAGCGGCGGTAGACCCCGGGCTCGCGGTCCGCCAGGAATACCCGCAGTCCGCGCGCCTCGTCGTCGAGGCCGGCCCAAGCGTCCTCGGTGATGGGATGGAGCGCCGTGACCTCGATGCCGTCCTCCACCGGCCGCCATACGCCGGCCACGTACCCATCGACGAGGATGGTCGGGAGGACGTCGCCGTTGATCCGGATCACAAGGCGGCGCAGGTCGGTCGGGATGATCCGGGCGCGGTCCGCGTACGCCAGCAGCGTGCTGTCCCACATCGCCATGAGCCGCGGCGGCGCGGGCGTGCCCTCGCCGGGGAGCTCGCCATCGGGCACGTCCAGCAGCACGACGCCGTCCGGCCCCTCGAGCTCCACGAGCGCGTCGCCCAGCGCCTGGACCGCCTCCCGCACGCGGCCACGCGTGACCATCGCGAACTGCGCGACATCGGCGACCGTGGCCGGCCCGAACCCCTCGAGATAGCGCACGACGAGGTGCCGGAGGGACGCCGCGACGTCGCCCGGCCGGCGCAGGTCGCGCGCCGCTAGGTACGCTGGTACCTGCCCGAACGACCACGGGCCGCCGGTGGGTGCCAGCACGAACGGTGCGTACCGCCGGAGCGCCCACCACACGCCCCGCCGGGGCATGACACCCAGCCGCTCATCCAGCCAGGCCTCGATGTCCGCGTTGGAGCGCGGCTCCGACGCGTACGCCAGCAGCGGCGGGACGAGGGAGTCGGCCTCCTCCGCCGACAGCCCGGCGACCGTGAATCGGGTGTCGTCCAGCCGCGCGGAGCGGAGAGACGGTTGCATCGCCTCGTGGAAGGCCGGGTAGTCCGCGGCGTCGACAGCGTGGAGTGTCGAGCGCATCTGCGTCGCCTTGACGATCGCGTGGGTGGCGAACGCGCGGTCGAGCTCCGCGGGATCGAACGGGCGCAGCCGGTTCCAGAGTGCGAGGTACGGCGACGGGGGCGCCTGCGCCTGGAGCGCGACCACGCGGTGGACGGCCTCAACGATGCCGAGTCGCCGGCGGCGGAGGAGGAGCTGGCGGGCCAGCGTGGCCCGGTTCAGCGCGCGATGGGTCAGCGGCACTCTTCGGAGGGCGCCGCTACTGCGCTTCCGCGTCCATCCGCCCGAGCCGCGCCTCCATTGCCCCCTGGAGCGCGTCGCGGATCGCCGGGCTCGCCTCGAGGAGCGAGTCGAACTGGCTGTTGTTGACCCGGAGCAGTTCGCAGGGCGTGAGCGTCGTGGCGGTTGCGGTGCGCGGCCCGTCGTCGAGCAGCGCGATCTCACCCACGAATTCACCGGCGCCGACGGTATCGACCGCCGCACCGGCACGAGCGATCTCGACGGTCCCTGCGACCACGAGATAGAACCAGCCCTCGTACCGGCCTTCGTGCGTGAGGACCGTTCCCGCGGCAACCTCGACTTCCTCGGTCAGGTCCGCGATCCGTGCCAGCTCGCCGGGTTCCAGCCCCGCGAACAACGGCATGCGCGCCAACAGGTCGACCTTGTCTACCACGGCACTGCTCCCTGATGACCCGGGCAGGACGTCCGAGGCTTGTGCGAGAGCGTATACGGGCACACCGTCCGACTCAAGGCGCGGGTCGCGTCGTGACCTGTTCAGCGGTCGCGGTAACGCCACACAGGGGGCTCGTATCGCGGGCCGCGGAAGATGCGGAGCATCCAAACAAAGCCGACGAGCCCCAGGGCAACGCCGATGAGGACGACCACGAGGGGGGCGGGGAGTCCAAGGACGGCCGGCCATGACACCCACGCCAGCTCCGTCAGTGCTTCGAGCGACAACGGCAGCGCCATGACCGTCGCGATGAAGCCGACGGCGAGCAGGAACCGCGTTTGCCAGTACTCAGGTGTCCGGTTCTTCATGCGCCCATCGTAGCCCGCGCGGCCAGCGCTTCCTTGCGGCCATCGTTGATCGGGCGGAGATGGCGCCCCCGGACGGATTCGAACCGCCGACGCAGGCCTTAGGACGGCCTCGCTCTATCCACTGAGCTACGGGGGCGCGGTCTCATCGTACCCGTGAGCGCTCTGGTGGTCGATCTTCCCATGCCCTGCCTTGCGATCCTGCCGCATGTGATCAAGGCGTGACCTCCCGGTTCCTGGACGCACCACAAACTCTCGGCAGGAGTTGTCTAGTCCATGACCTGGCAGTACGTTCGGCGCCCACCGAGGTAGCCAGATGGACTACGCCGACCAGAACGACACGACGGATCGATGGTCGAACGGCACGCCGACGCCGGACGCGGGCTCACCGCCCGACGACGAAGCGACCTCCGCTGACGGGGTGGACCCCAGCGTTGCATCGCACGCCGACGGCAGGGACCTCGGGGTGCCACGCGCAAGCGTGACCGATGGTTTCCTCGTTGAGCTCGCGAAGGCCATGCACGCAGCCGCCGACCAGGAACGCGAGCGGATGGAGTTGGTCGTCACGGACGAGGGCGCTGCCCACGTCGAGCGTGCCCGAGCCCGTGCCTCCGTCGAGGCCGAGGAGTTCCGACGCATTGCCGACGAGGATCTGGAATCGATCAGCGAGTGGTCTGCCTCGGAGATCGAGCGGATCCACAGCGAAGCTGCACGTCGAGCCACTGAGCGCCGTTCCGCCCTTGACGACTACATCGAGCAGCACGAGGCGATCATCGACACAGAGATCCAGGGCGTCGACGGCGCATTGGCGCAATACCGCCTCACACTCGAGCAGTTCTTCTCCGAACTCAAGGCCTCCACGGACCCTGCTGAGATCGCTCGTCGTGCCGGCACATTGCCACCACCGCCGGACCTCGATGAGGTGCGTGCCAATGCGCGAGCCGCAGCCGTCGGGCGGCTCGCTCGGGAGACGGCGCCGGACGGCGCAGCCGGTAACGACCTCGACCCTTCGACGGCCGAAACCACGCTCGAGGAAGGAGCCGAATCGACCGAGGCGACCCACCAGCCCCCGACCGACGATGCCGAGATCGCCGAATCGCCGGAGGTCGGAGCCCCGCTCATCGGCGTCATGGACCCTGAGGCCGCGCGACCGACTGGACCGCCGGACGTACTGATGCCGGTCGATGCGGGAGTGGAGGACGCGAGCGAAGCCGCCGTGGAGGACGCCTCGCTGGACGCAGGTCGTGCGGATGTGACCGAAGACGAGCGGGAGCCGATGCCCGTCGCGGCCGGACTGTCGACGGAGCCCAACTCGGCCGTGCGCCTCCTGCGCTCGATCGCGCCGTGGACGACGCCGTCGGACCATATCGAGCGCCAGGTCGTCGACGAAGCAGACGAGCATCAGGGTCCCGACAAGTCGATCTAGGGCCCCGATGGAGGGCCCGTCAGAAGGGCCGTGCGCCCAACGCTCGCATCATGCTCACGTAGGATGCTCCGATGACCACTGAGGTGATCGTCGTCGGCGGCGGGATCGTCGGCTGCGCCACGGCGTACTACTGCGCCCGCGATGGCATGCGGGTGACCCTGCTCGAGAAGGAGACGGTCGGCTACGGCGCATCCGGCCGCAATGTCGGTTTCCTGTGGCTCCACTGTCGCACCGCCGGCTTCGCGCTCGACATCGCCCGCGCCGGCCGGAACATGTATCCCGAGCTCCTCCAGGAGCTGCCCGGCGGCTTCGAGTTCCGACCGAGTGGCGGGCCTGATGTACTTCACGACCCCCGAACAGGGCGCCGTGTTCGAGGAGTTCGTCGCCGCACGCAGGAGCGACGGCCTCGACATGACGCTGATCGACGGAGCGGAGGTTCGACGCCTCGTGCCTCCCATCCGCGAGGACGTCCTGGGGGCGAGCTACTGCAGCGACGACGCGCAGATCGTGACGTCGACCGTCGTCGACGCCTTCGCCCGTGGCGCGAAGGCGGAGGGTGCGACGATCCGCGAAGGCGTCACGGTCGAGCGGCTCGTCGTCTCCGGCGACCGGGTCGAGGCCGTCGAGACCGACGCCGGCCGATTCAGCGGCGACGCCATCGTCGTCGCCACCGGCGCTTGGAGCACCGCCCTGCTGGCCGACGTCGGTGTCGATGTCCCGATCGGCGGCGAGCGCCTCCAGGTCGCCATGACCGGGCCACAGCCGTTCTGGATCGAGCCGCTCGTGTTCGGTCCGAACGCGACCAGGCAATACGCGCTGTTCCGCGACCTGCCGTCGTGGGACCCGGCCGTGTTCACGACCCCGGTCAGGATCGCGACGGCCTGGTCCTGCTGCCACTCCTGGTCCAGCGGGCATCCGGCGAGCTCAGCATCGGTTGTGCGACCGACTACCCGGGCGAGCTCGATGCGCACCCGACGCTCGCCGGGCTGGCGCAGATCGCGGACGGGTTGACGGCCGACTTCCCGTCGCTGCGGGACGTGCCGATCACCCGAACCTGGGCGGGCCTCCTCCCCTTCACCTCCGACCATGCGCCCGTCATCGACGAGGTGATGCCCGGACTGTTCGTCGGCGCCGGCCACACGTTCGGGAACACGGCTGGCCCGGTGACCGCCCGAGTCCTCAGCCAGCTCATCGCCGGCCAGGAGCCCGAGTTCGACATCAGCGCATGTCGCTACGGCCGCCCGCTCGACCCGATCGTCGTCGGCGCACCGACGCACTGGTAGATCGGCATCGCGGCGACCGGCGGAACCCCTGCGGGATCCCGGACGTCACGACGCCATGACCGCCGTGCCTCCCTACGGCGGTCATTTCCCGTTACCCGGGCCGGACGCGGTCCCCACGTACAATCCGAGCGCGATGTCCGGCACTCCCCTCCCCGACCTGATCCTGTACAGCCGCGCCGATTGCAGCCTCTGCGATGAAGCTCGCGAGCTGCTGCGAGCGCTCCTCGAGGAACGGCGCCAGGGTGCGCTCCCGACGCCGACGCTCCGCGAGGTCGACATCGAGTCCGATCCAGCCCTCGAGCGCGCCTTCTTCGCGGCGATCCCGGTCGTCGAGCTCGGCGACCGGCGGCTCGAGACCGTCACGAGCCTCGCCAAGCTACGCCGCCTCCTGACCGAGGTCCTCGACGGCGATGTCGCCGCGCCGACAAGCCCGGAAGCCGCAAGGACCGCATGACCGGCGGCACCGACCTGACGATCCTCCTGGCGCTCGCGGCCGGCGTCATCAGCTTCCTGTCGCCGTGCGTCCTGCCGCTCGTGCCCGCCTACCTCGGCCAGCTGACGGCCATCGCCGTCGCCGGTCGCGCCAGCGAGACGACCGCCCCGAACCGGTGGCTGGCCGTGCGCCACGCGTTCGCCTACGTCGCCGGCTTTGGTGCCGTGTTCACGCTCCTTGGCGTCACCGCGACGTACCTGGCGTCCGGCCTCGCCGCGTACATCCCGACGCTGCGCGTGATCGGCGGGCTCATCCTCATCGTGCTCGGCCTGAACCTGGCCGGGATCCTGCGCATCCCCGCGCTCGAGCGCACCTGGCGACCGCTCGACGCCGGCGCGGCCGGCAGCCTGGCCACGACGACGGGCTCGATCGCCCTCGGGACGCCCGGCCGCCCGCCGGGCACCGAGGCCAGCATCGGCGACCGTCTCGGCGGCCGGCTCATCGGCACGAACGGTGGTCTGCTTGCCTCGTTCGGACTGGGCGCGATCTTCGCGATCGGCTGGAGCCCGTGCATCGGCATCATCCTCGGCGGCATCCTGACGATGGCCGCCACGACCGGCACGGTCCTGCAGGGCGCGGTCCTCCTCATCGCCTACACCCTGGGTCTCGGGCTGCCGTTCATCGCGATCGCGCTCGTGTACGACCGCGCGCCAAGGCTCATCCGTCCGCTCGTGCGCCACGGCCGTACGGTGTCCCTCGTCGGAGGCCTGCTCGTGGCCCTGATCGGCGTGGCGATGGTCTTCGACTGGCTGTCGCTGATGCCGCGCTACTTCACCTTCCTGACGGCGATCTGAGCCGCCCGTGGCCGAAGAGAGCGACCCGGGTTCAGTCACAAGCGCGAGCGCCATGGCCTGATCGGCCCGTTCAGCGGCCGCCAGCTGCTGCTCGGAGCCGTGGCGATCGCGATCGTGGCGATCATCGGCGTCGCGATCACGACCCCGCTCGGCAACACCTCGATCGGCCCGAACCTCGTCAATCCCCAGGCCACCCCGTTCATCATCGGGGAGGCGCCGGCCCAGGGCCTGCGAGCGGGCGAGACGGCGCCCGAGCTCGCGACGGCCCTCGTCGACGGCACCACCTACCAGCTGACCGATCTCGACGGCCAGCCGATCCGGCTCGACGCGCTCCGCGGCAAGGTCGTGTGGCTCAACTTCTGGGCGTCGTGGTGCCCGCCGTGCCAGCAGGAGACGCCGATCCTGCGCGCGCTCGACGCGAAGTACCGCGACCGGGGCCTCGCGATCGTCGGCGTCAGCGTCCAGGAGACGACCCCGACCGATGTCAACGAGTACGCCGAGCGCTATGAGCTCGATTACACCATCGGCTTCGATGGCTCCGGGCACATCCTGCGGACCTACCGGGTGTTCGCGCTGCCGACCCAGTTCTTCATCGACACGAACGGCGTCATCCAGCTCGTGCTCAACGGCCCGGTCGACGAGGCGGGGGCGTCGGCCTTGATCGAATCGATGCTTGGCGCCGTCCCGTCCGACCCGGGGCCTTCGTGAGGACGGCGCGGCACGGCGATGGTCGCCATACTGTCGGCGAGGTGAGGCGATGAACGCGATCGACGTCCTGACGTACGGGCAGAAGACCATCCTCGCGACGATGAGCCGCTACCGGCCCGACGACTGGGACCGGATCGCGCTGGGCGTCTGGACGGCGAAGGACCTGCTCGGGCACCTCGGCGCCTTCGAGGTCCGGTTCGCGGACATCCTCGCGACGTTCGTCGACGCGCCTCCGGCCTCCGACCTGATGAGCGCGGACCCACGAACGTTCAACGACGACCAGGCGGCGATCCGCAAGGACTGGACGATCGAGCAGGTCACCCAGGAGTTCCTCGACGCCAACGGGCGGGTGATGACGCACGCCGCGGCGATCACGCCGGAACGCTGGCGCGAGGTCGGGACGATCCCCTGGTACGGAGCGGAGTACTCGCTCGACGACCTGCTCGTGTACCAGATGTACGCCCACAAGCGGGAACACGACCCGCAGCTCAGCGCCGTCCTCGAGGCGCCGGACCGGTAGGGTCAGACCGGCTCGAACCGGAAGCGGTCTCGATCGCGCTCGAGGCGGCCGACCGGCCGCTTCGACTCGTGCGACAGCACGATGAGCCAGCGTTCGTCGACGGCCTGCGCGAACAGCTCGAGCTTGCGCATGACCGAATCGAGCGGGAAATCGTCGAACGACGTGACCCAGCGCGGGTTGGCGCCCCACGGCCGCATGAACAGGTCGCCGAAGAACGCCACGGTCTGAGCGCCATCGCCCGTGCCCCGGACGATCACGGCCTGGTGACCCGCGGAGTGGCCGCCCGTCGGCACGACCGTGACGCCGGGGAGGAGCTCGCGTTCGCCCTCGGCCCAGCCTTCGGAGCCCCAGTCGTGGACGAGCCGCAGCTCCGGCTGCACGTACGAGGCCACGACGCGCGGGTTGTCGCCGAGCGCGACCTCCCACTCCGCCTTCTGGGCGACGACGGTGGCGCGCGGGAAGGCGCGCGAGCCGTCCGTCCGCAGCAGGCCCCCGGCGTGGTCGAAATGGAGGTGGCTCAAGGCCACGACATCGATGGTGTCAGGTGCGAAGCCGGCGGCTTCCAGGGCGGGCACGACCGGCGGGCCCTCGTAGACCCGCATCGCCCTCGTCTTGTCGTCGACCCGTTCGCCGATGCCCGTCTCGACCAGCACGCGCCCGGCCGGCGTCTCCACCAGCAGGCAGTTCAGCGCCTGGAGGAGCCGGTGCTCGTGATCGATCTCGTCGGTGACGAGGCCACCCCACAGCACGCGCGGCACGGGCCCGAAGAGCGTGCCCGCATCCGATCGGAAGGTCCCGGCCTGGACGAGCGCTACGCGGGTCCCGCCACCGAGCTCCGTCCGCCACGCCACCGATTCATTGAGCGCCACGGGATCAGTCCTTCACGAAGTCCCGGTGGAAGGCCGACGCCGTCGGCTCCTTCTGGCCCTGGTAGCGCGAGCGCAGCTCGGGCGACCCGTACGGCCGATCGACTTCGGACGACATCGTGAAGAACGAGATCTGCCCGATCCGCATGCCGTGATACAGCGCGATCGGGCAGCGTCGCGACGTTCGAGAGTTCGAGCGTCAGGTTGCCCTTCCAGCCAGGGTCGACGAAGCCCGCCGTGGAGTGGATCAGGAGTCCGAGACGGCCAAGGCTCGACTTCCCCTCAAGGCGGCTGACGATGTCGTTCGGGAGCTCGACGAATTCGAGCGTCTGACCGAGGACGAATTCGCCCGGATGCAGGATGAACGGCTCGTCGTCCTCGATCGTCAGCATCTCGGTCAGATCAGGCTGCGGGGCGCGCACGTCGATATAGGGGTAGCGGTTGTTGCGAAACACGCGGAACGAGCGGTCCAGGTGCAGGTCGACGGACGAGGGCTGGATGTCCTCCGGGTCGTAGGGCTCGATCTTGATCGTTCCCGCCTCGAGCGCGGCCCGGATGTCGCGGTCGGACAGGACGCTCACGCAGCGCCCCCGTTGCCCTTCTCGTTGTAGAGCGTGTCGACCTCGCGCTTGAGATCCTCGAGGTCTTCGAAGCTCTGGTACACGCTGGCGAACCGGATGTAGGCGATCTGGTCGATGCCGCGGAGCGCTTCCATCGACAGCGCGCCGACGCGGGACGAGGGGACCTCGGTGACGCCGGCGGCGCGCAGTTCAGCCTCGATGGCGTCGGCAGCCGTCTCGGCGGCCCCGTCCGGCACCGGACGACGGGTCAACGCCTTGCGCAAGCCGGTGACCAGCCGGTCGCGGTCGAACTCCTGGCGGGTGCCGTCGCGCTTGATCACCACAAGCCGGGCAGCCTCGATCCGCTCGTAGGTCGTGAATCGCATCGTGCAGGCGTTGCATTCGCGCCGGCGTCGGATCGTCGCGGAATCGTCCAGATCGCGCGAGTCGACGACGCGGGTGTCCCGCTCGCCGCATTGGGGGCAGCGCATCGCTCTCCTGTCGCTCGGCACCACTACCACTTGTGGTGTGCGACGAGGATACCACTACATGGTGTGGTCAGATCGCGGTTCGCGCAGGGGCGCCGGCGGTTCCGGGGGTGGTGGCGCGAGGGTCGCGTCCAGCGCCTCGGCCCGAGCCGCGCACGCGTGGATGGCCTCGCGGGCGTGGACGAGGTTGAGATACCCGCGCTTGATCGAGGTCTGGGCTTCCAGCTCGCGTCCGCGTCGGATGGTCTGGGCCATGATCGTCGCGCCATGGTCCACCATCGCGAGGGCACGATCGGCGCGTTCGAGCTCCGCGACGAGGTCGTCGCGGATCGACTCGGCAGCCGGGGGGCCGTGCAGCGCTCGGGCCTCCTCGGTGTAGCGGGAGACAGCGTCGGTCGCAGCCTCGATCGTCGCGGCGATCGTCCCGGCCGGCGACTGCTGGCGGCGCACGGCATCGATCCGCCCGGCAGCGCCTTCGAGCGACTGGTCGATACGGGCGGCGAGCTCCCGGACGGATGAGCGGAAGTTCTCGACCTCTCGGGTCCGGGCGACGATCCGGCCGGCCCGCCGCAGCACGATCGCGAACCCCATGGCGAGGATGAGGAACGCCGCCAGCGGCAGCAGGATGGCGAGCTCGGTCACCTGTGTCGTCCCCGAGGCCGCTGGATCAGCCCGACCGGTCGCGCAACTGCGCGAGGATCGCCTGGCCGACCTCGACCAGGTCGCCGACCACGACCATGTCCGCGAAATCTGCGATCGGCGCATCCGGGTCGCGGTTGACCGCGATGATCGTGGAGGCGGTCTGCATGCCGACCTTGTGCTGGATGGCGCCGCTGATGCCCATCGCGAGGTAGAGCTGGGGCTTGACGATCTTGCCGGTCTGGCCGATCTGCTGGCTGTACGGGATCCAGCCCGAATCGACGGCAGCGCGCGTGGCTCCCACGGCGCCACCCAGGGCCTCGGCGAGATCTGCGATGAGTCCGAAGCCTTCCGGCCCACCCACGCCACGGCCGCCGGCGACGATGATCCGCGCGTCGTCGATGGACGCCGCGGCGCCCTGGGCCTCGATGCGATCAACGATCGGGACAGCGGGCTGCGTCAGCTCCCCGGTCGGGGCCACGGTCTCGACAGTGCCGGGGCTGGCGGCGGTCTCGGCGGTGACCGTGTTCGGGCGGACGGTGACGATGCCGCGGCCGTCGGTCAGGGCGCTCTCGGTGATGAGCTTGCCGCCGAACACGCTGTGGGTCGCGATGGGACCGTCGGGTGATCCCCGTAGCGCGATCGCGTTGGCCAGCACGCCGCGGCCGGTCAGGGCGGACAGGGCACCGGCGAGGTCGCGTCCCTCCGGACCCGCGCCCGCGAGGACGACGTCCGGGTCGTGCTCCTCGACGAGCGCCGCGAGCCGCTGGGCCACGATCGTCCCGGCCGCGTGCTCGGCGGTCGCGGGTTCGGTGATGGCGAGGACGCGTGGCACGAAGCGGGCGAGCTCTGCGGCTCCGGCCGCCGGGTCCGCGCCGATCACGACGCCGGTGACTTCGGCACCGCCGCTCTCCCCCGCCAGCGCGCGGGCCAGCGTCGCGACTTCCGTCGAGAGCTTGGCCAGCGAACCGTCCGCCGCGAGCTCGCCGTGGACCCAGATGCCGGCCATCAGATAAGCCGCCGCTCGGCGAGGAGCGCCACGACCTGGCGCGCCGCCTCGTCGGGCTCCTCGCGGACGACGCGCGTCGGGGCACGCGGCTCGGGTGCGCGTGAATCGACGACCTTCGAGGTCGCGCCAGCGGTCCCAACGGTCGCCGCGTCGATCCCGAGATCCGCCAGCGTGAGGGTCGTGATCTCCTTGTTGCGCGCCGCCATGATCCCCTTGAGCGACGGGTAGCGTGGCTCACCCAGGGCCTGGGTGCCGCTGATGAGCGCCGGCATCGGCGCCTCGAGCACGTCATATCCCGACGGCGTGATGCGGTTGACCCGGACCTTGCCGGCGGCGACGTCCGGCTCGATCGAGGCCGCGTAGGACAGGTACGGCAGCCCGGCGAGCGCCGCGACGCCCGGCGCGACGACGCCGGCGCCGCCGTCCGACGTGTCCACGCCCGCCAGCACGAGATCGAACTCGAGGGTCTTGAGCGCGGCGGCGAGGATCCTGGTCGTGGCGACCGTGCACGAGCCACCGATCGGCGGGTCGGTCACGAGCACGCCGCGCGTGGCGCCCATAGCCAGTGCTTTGCGCATCGTCTCGGGCGCGGTGGCCGGCGCCATCGTGAGGAGGATCACCTCGCCCTCACCGGCCGCCTCGACGAGCTTGAGTGCCTTCTCGAGGACGTACTCGTCGTTGCCGTTGACGACCGCGGGGCTGTTCGTGCGGTCCAGGCGCCCGTCGGCGCCCAGCCGTTCACCACCCGACGCCGGATCGGGGACGGGCTTGGTGAGGACGACGATTCGCACGAGCCTTGGACCTCCCGCCGGTCAGCCGCCCTTGCCGAGCAGTGCCCGTGCGATGACCAGCCGTTGGATCTGCTGAGTCCCCTCGTACAGCTGCGTGATCTTCGCATCACGCATCATCCGCTCGACCGGGAACTCATCGATATAGCCATAACCACCCAGGACCTGGACGGCGTCGGTCGTGACCCGCATGGCGTTGTCACCGGCCACGAGTTTACACAGGGCCGACCACCGGCTCGCGTCGGGTGCGCCCGAATCGATCTCGACGCAGGCCTTGTACAGCAGCTGGCGAGCGGCCTCCGTGCCCGCATCCATGTCCGCCAGCATGCCGCCGATCATCTGGAAGTCCCCGATGCGCTGCCCGAACTGCTTGCGGTCTCTGGCGTACGCGGTCGCGACCTCGAGGGCGCCCTGCGCGATCCCGACCGCCTGGGCGGCGATCCCCGGACGGCTGCGGTCGAGCGTGCGCATCGCGATGTCGAACCCGTCGCCCTCGGCGCCGAGGAGGTTCGCGGCGGGCACGCGCACCTTGTCGAAGGCGAGCTCGGCGGTCGGACTGCCACGCAGCCCCATCTTGTGCTCGATCCTCGTCACGGCGAAGCCGTCGGTCGGGACCTCCACGACGAACGCGGACAGGCGCCGATGTCGCTCGGCCTCCGGGTCCGTGACCGCGAACACGACGAGGAGATCCGCGACCGAGCCGTGGCTGATGAACCGCTTGGCCCCGTCGATGACGTAGTCCTCGCCGTCGCGCACGGCCCGGGTGCGGGCGGCCGCGACATCCGAGCCCGCCTCGGCCTCGGTCAGGGCGAACGCGATCAATTGTTCGCCGCTGGCCAGCTTCGGGAACCAGCGGGACTTCTGCTCGTCCGTGCCGGCGATCGTGATCGGGAGCGAGCCAAGCTCCTGGACCGCGAGGATCAATCCGGTCGTGGCGCAGGCCCGGCTGAGCTGTTCGACGGCAAGACAGACGCTGAGGAGCTCGCCGCCGAGGCCGCCGTACTCCTCCGGGAACGGGAGCGCCAGGATGTCGTGGTCGGCGAGGAGGCCCCGCAGGTCATCGGGGAATTCGGCGGTCTTGTCGATGGCGGCCGCGCGGGGGGCCACGCGCTCGTCCGCCAGCACGCGAACGGCGTCGCGGAGCATCTCGTGCTCCTCCGTGAGGCGGAACGGCCCGGGGGCGCGGTTCGCGGTGGTCACCGGGGGCATCGTACCGCGCGCCGGACCGGCGCTGGCCGCGTCCGGTGGGCGTACGCTTGGGGAACGTCGGCGAGTCGGGCACGGGGGCACGGCTCCAGTCGGCGGGAGACGACCGTGGACCAGACCACCCAGATCCTGGCCCTTGTCCTCATCGCCGCCCTGGGGATCGTCGCCGTGATCACGATCCTGCGCCGCGACCGGGTCGCGCCCGAGGAACCTCCAGCCGAGAGCCCCTTTGCCGTCGCCACGGAAGGGATGAAACGTTGTCCGTCGTGCGGGATGGGCAACCTCGTCACCGACAACAACTGTTCGAACTGCGGGACGCGGCTCGTCGGCTGACCGTGGGCTCACGGCCGTCGACGCGACGACGCGGCCCCGCTGATATGCGCGCGCAGCGGGCAGGCCGTCGCGTGTGACGGCACATTCTTGCGTCGCGGCGCATGATGGCGACAGCGGGCAGCATCTGACGCTCGGTCGATCGAATATGGCCGCCTGAGACCGAGTCGAGCTACTGGCGAAACCGGCCCGTCGCACTCCGGGAGTGTCGATGCGCCGGCGCGCCAACCACGCGATCCGCCCAGTCCATCACGGGGTCGTGCGCTTTCGCCTGGCCGCCCTGTTCGCCGCCCAGTTCTTCGACCTTGGCACGTTCTCGATGATGGTCGACCGTCACGGTGTGGCCGCGGAGGCGAACCCGATCGTGGCGCAGGGCTTCGCCGATTGGGGGCTCGTGCTCGTCGTGGTCGCGAAGCTCGCGCTCGTCGTCCTCGTCGGCTCGATCGTCGTGCTGTTGGCCACGCGCCCGACACGCCGCGCCAGCCTCGGCCTGGCGGCGATCGTCTCGGTCGCGGCCGTGGTCGCGGGATTTGCGGGCGGCGTCTCGAACCTCGCGACGCTCTGACGGTCCTAGACGACCGGCAGGCGCCGGTCCTCCGGCACGTTCGCCAGGCGCGCGGCCAGGACCTCGCTGACGTCGAGCGCCGCGACCCCGGCACCACCCTCAGCCGCGGCCAGCCCGTCCGACAGCATCACCATGCAGAACGGGCAGGCCGTGGCGACGGTCGTCGCCCCGGTCTCCAGCACCTGCCGGGTCCGTTCGGCGTTGATCCGGGTGCCGCGCGTCTCCTCCATCCACATCCGCCCGCCGCCCGCGCCACAGCAGAACGTGTTCTCGAACGACTTCTCCATCTCGACGATCTCGGCACCGGCCGCACCGAGCACGTCCCGCGGCGCCATCGTCACCCCGTTGTAGCGGGCGAGATAGCACGAGTCGTGGACGGTCACGCTGCCGGGCCGGTGGTCGCCGGTCTCTGACGTCGCGTCCTCCGGCACGGTCGCCAGGCGGCCCGAGGAGACCAGCTCGGCCAGGAACTGGCTGTGGTGGACGATCCGGAACTCCCCGCCCAGCTGGCCGTATTCGTTGCCGATCGTGTTGAAGCAATGCGGACAGGCGGTCACGATCGTGCGCTCGCCCATCCGATACCGATTGAGCGTGTCGACGGCCGCCCCCGCCAGCATCTGGAAGACGTATTCGTTGCCCATGCGGCGGGCCGGGTCGCCGGTGCACGATTCCTCCTGCCCCAGCACCGCGAACGGGACGCCCGCGGCATGGAGGCACGTCGCCACCGCCCTCGCGACCTGCTGGTTGCGCGGATCGAACGCCGCGGCACACCCGACCCAGTACAGGACCTCGAGGCTGTCGAGCTCGTCGGCCGCCGCCACCGACGCCACCGTCCGCACCTCGAACGGCAGCGGCCGCGTCCAGTCCAGCCGCGCCGACGCCGGCTGCCCCCACGGGTTGCCCTGCCCCTCCATGGCCCGGAACGCGGGCGTCAATTCCTGCGGGAAACGGGAGTCTTCCAGGACCAGGTTGCGGCGCAGCCCGACGATCTTGTCGACGTGCTCGATGAGCACCGGGCAGGCCTCCACGCACGCTCCGCACGTGACGCAGTCCCAGACCGCGTCGTACGGGATCGCGGTGTCCACGATCGGCTCGGCCAGGGCGACCGCCGCGGGCCGGGCGTCATCGAGCCCGTACGTCTCGCGCACGATCGGGGAGTTCGGGATGAGGTTCAGCCCGGCCTCCGCGTCGACCGACATGTCGCGGATGCCCATGATGAAGGTCTTGGGGTTGAGCGGCTTCCCGGTCGCGTGCGCCGGACAGGCCTCCTGGCAGCGACCGCACTCGGTGCAGGTGAAGCCATCGAGCAGGTCCTTCCAGCCGAGGTCCTGGAGCGTCTTGAGGCCGAACGTGGCGTTCTCGTCCTCGAGATCCATGGCCGGCAGCTCACCGCGCGGCGCGAGCTTGCGGAACCAGATGTTCGGGAAGCTCGTGGCGATGTGCAGGTGCTTCGAGAAGGGCAGGTAGCACAGGAACGCCGCGACGAGCCCGATATGCGCCCACCACATGATCGCGAACAGCGTCTCGAGCGTTTCCGGCGACATCGACGCGCGGAGCGGCGCTGCCAGCGCGGCCGACACGAACGCTCCGGGTTGGTCGCCATGCGCCGCGAACTCGAACGCCTCGGCCAACAATTCGGTCGCCACGACGCCGCCGATCATGGCCAGGATGACGAGCGCGTCGCGGTTGAACGTCAGGCGCCGCGGCTTCGTCACCAGCCGCCGGAAGAACGCCCAGCCGATCGACACCAGGACGATGACGGCGACCACGTTCTGCATCGCGCTGATGAGCGCCCACAGCAGCCCGTCGAACGGGATCGACAGGACCTGCTCGATGATCCCGCCGGTGACGACGTTCGCCGTCCCGATCGTCAGCAGCACGAAGCCCCAGAAGATGCCGGCGTGCATCAGCCCGGCGCGGGCATCCTTGAACATCTTCGTCTGGATGAACGCGTACTGGATGAGTCCCGCGAACCGGCGCGGGACGTCGGCGAAGGGACTCGGCCCTTCGGCGCGGACCGCCGCGAACACCCGCAGGTGGCGGGCCATCGCGAGGCAGAAGAAGGCGACCGCGCCCCAGAACAGCGGGAAGACGAGCGGGTAGAGCGGGACCTCGGCGAAGGGGCCGAAGAGCGTCACGCGGTCGGGTCCTGGCCTTCGTCGTGATCGTGCGGTCCGGCCAGCGTCTCCACGGCGTGGTCGAGCACGCCTTCGATGGCCACGAGCGATTCCATGGCTCCCCGCGGGCTGCCGGGCAGGTTGACCACGAGGGTCCGGCCGATGACGCCGACCACGCTGCGCGACAGGTCCGCGTACGGGGTGCTGAGGCGGCCGGCCGCGCGCATGGCTTCGGCCATGCCCGGGACTTCGTAGTCGATCGCGGCCTTCGTGGCCTGCGGCGTCACGTCGCGCGGCGTCAGGCCGGTCCCGCCGGTCGTGACGATGAGGTCATGCGTCTCGGCCGTCGAGCGCAGGACGTCGGTGAGCATCTCCTGCTCATCCGGCAGGACCGCGCGCTCGACCGTGTATCCGAGGGCCTCGAGCCGCTCCCCCACCCCGACGCCGGAGGCGTCCTCGCGGACCCCTGCGCTGACGCCGTCACTGGCGGTGATCACCATGGCCCGCTTCATCCCGGCCGCCTGCTTCCGCTTCGGCCTCCCCGGCGCGGCGACTTCGCGATGCGGCCCGCGGCTCGCGCCCCCGGCTGGTGAGCCGGCCCGGCGGCTCCATCGTGGCCGGGCGGGTCGTGGCGCACCCAGTCGCCGCTCTTGCCGCCGCTCTTGGCGATGAGCCGGACGGCACCGATCGTGACGCCGCGTTCGACGCCCTTGACCATGTCGTACACGGTCAGCGCGGCGACCGATGCCGCCGTCATGGCCTCCATCTCGACCCCGGTCTGGCCGGTCGTCGCGGCCTCGGCGCGGATCCGCAGCAACCCGCCGGCCCGCTCCGGGGTGATCGAGACCTGCAGGTCGGTCAGCGGCAAGGGGTGGCAGAGCGGGATCAGGTCGCTGGTCTTCTTGCCGCCCATGACGCCGGCGAGCTCCGCCACGCCGAGGACGTCGCCCTTGGGTCCGCCGCCGTCGATGACCAGGCTGAGCGTCTCGGCCGACATCGACACCGTCGCCTCGGCGACGGCGCGTCGCGCGGTGATGGGCTTGTCGGACACGTCGACCATGCGCGGCCGGCCGCCACGATCGACGTGGGTGAGGCGGCGGCGCTCGGAGCGAGGGGCGAGCGATCGGCCGGCCTTGGGGTCCATCACGACCCGAGGATAGCGGGCGTGACCATCGCCCGGGAGCGCGTCAGGCGCGGTCGAGCCACCAGAGCTCCACCTCGGCACCGGCCGGCAGGCTGTCGTCGGACTCGGGGATGACCGCCAGGGCCTCGGCCGTGGCCAGCGCCGACAGCACGTGACTCCCCTGTCCACCGGCGCCGCCGGCGAGGCTCGCCCGCACGCGGCCGCGATCGTCACGCTGGGGAGTGCCGGCCCCGTCGCGCTCCACCGTCACCCGGACGAACGCGCGCCGGCCGCTGCTCTTCGTGACCGGGTCGCTCAGGACGGCGCGATCGACGGGGCGGAAGAGGTCGTCGTCGCGGTGGCCGGCGAGGCGGCGGATGGCCGGCCGGACGAACAGCTCGAAGGTGACGAAGGTCGAGACCGGGTTGCCCGGCAGGCCGAACAGGAGGGTCGCGGGCCGGTCGCCGGTCCCGTCGTCCCCGGGCGCCCGTCCGGTCCCGAAGGCGAACGGCTTGCCCGGCTGGACGGCGACCCGCCACAGGTCCACCGTTCCGAAGGCCTCGAACGCGGCGCGCACGACGTCGTACGGCCCGACCGACACCCCACCCGACACGATCAGCGCGTCGGCGCCCTCGATCAGCCCGGCGCAGATGCGCGACTTGACGTCGTCCAGGCGGTCCTTGGCGATCCCCAGGACGCGCGGGTCGCCGCCGGCCTCCTCGACCAGCGCGACGAGACCCGGGCCGTTGGCGTCCGGGATGCCCGCCGGGCCCAGGTCCCTCCCGGGCGACCGCACCTCGTCGCCGGTCGCCAGGATCCCGACGATCGGACGGCGATGGACGTTGAGCTGGTCGAGCCCGACTCCGGCCGCAAGACTGAGGGCCGCAGGCGTCAGGACCGTGCCGGGGCCGAGGATCGGGGTATCGGCCGCGAGATCGCTGCCCGCCCGCCGGATGGAGCCACCGACGGGCGTCGCGATGTGGACCAGCACCCCGTCCGGCAGCGGACCCGTCGCGTCGCGACCGCGCGGTCCGGCGGGCGCACCTGCGGCGTCGAGCGGCGTGGTCGCCTCGACCGGGACCACGGCGTCCGCGCCCGGTGGCACCGGGGCGCCCGTCGCGATGCGGACCGCGCTGCCGCGCCGGACCGTGACCTCGGGCGCCTGCCCAGCCCGGACCTCGCCGATCACCTCGAGACGCGTCGGTCCGTCCTCGGTCGCCTCGGCGACGTCGGCCGCCCGGATGGCGTAGCCGTCCATCGCGGAGTTGTCCCAGGGCGGCAGCGCGATGGGGCTCGTGACCGTCTCGGCGACCACCCGGCCGCGCGCTTCGATGAGCCAGGCGACCTCGGCCGGCGTCGGGCCGGCGATCGCCGCGAAGACGGCGCGTCGGGCCTCCTCGACGCTGAGCAGCCGGTCCGTGCTCACGAGGCTGGGGCGCCTCCGGTCCGCAAGCGATCGCGGCCGCCCGCCTCGGCGATGGCCTTGGCGACCGCCCGTCGGGTCACGATCCCGGTCAGCGCGCCCGCCTCGAGGACCGGCAGTCCATCCAGGCCGCTCCCATGGAATCGCTCAAGGGCATCGCGTAGGGACGTCTCGGGCCCGACGCTCGGCAGGGCATCGCCTTTCACCATCAGGTCCTCTGCGCGCGTATTCGCCCACCGGTCCCGCTTGATGCGCCGGACCTGCTTCGCCCCGACCATCCCCAGGAGGTCGGCGCCGCGCACGACCGGCACGGACGACTGCGCGGAGCTGTCGAGGATCTGATCGGCGAACGTATCGAGGGTCAAGCCGGGTGGGACGCCGGTCACGTCGTGATCCATGACATCGGCGACGCGGATGCCATCGAGCATCACGTCGACCGCGGCGCTGCGTTCGACCATGCTGGCGCTCGAGACGAGGAACCAGCCGCACACCGCGAGCATCAGGCCGTCGATCGAATCCACGATGAGGATGCCGACGATCCCGCCGGTCGCGAACAGGATCCCGAGGTAGCGCCCGGATGAGGCCGCGATCTGCAGGGCGCGGGCCGGATCGTCCGTTCGGGCCCAGGCGAGACCGCGGACGATGCGTCCGCCGTCGAGCGGGAATGCCGGCAGAAGGTTAACGCCGCCGAGCAGGAGATTCATCACGCCGATCACCAGGCTGACTCGGCCGATCACGTGCAATGGGCCGCTGCCGGCCAGCTCACCGAGCAGGGTGATGACCAGGAGTGCGGCCCCAGCGAAGAGGCTGACAAGTGGCCCGGCAGCAGCCACGAGGACCTCGTCGCGGGGTCGGGCGGTCTCGAGACGGGATGTGGCGGCCCCGCCGAAGAAGTACACGATGACCGGGCTGCCGGCCAGCCCGACGTGCCGCGCCGCGAGGGCGTGCCCGAGCTCGTGCGCGAGGGCCGAAAGCAGGAATGCGGCCGCCACCACCGCCCCGATGACCCACCCACCGGCTGCGCCGATGCCCGGGGCGATCACGGCGACCTGCGTCGCGGCCGTCACCCCGATCACGGCCAGGATGATGGCCCACGACACGTGGACACGGATCTCGAAGCCGAACAGGCGCGCGATCGGGAGGGCATTCATCGTGAGGGACCGGTGGCACTCATCGAGGTCGCGCTCCCCTCGCCGACCTCGGCAGGGCCTTGCGCGGCGGCGCGGGCGTCCGCCGCGGACACCCGGATCGTCGCGATCGCGACCACGACCCCCGCCAGCACGATGCACACGGCGCCCACGACGATCGCCGTCTCCTGCCAGAACTGGAACGGGAACAGCTGGACCAGCCGCTCCGTGGCCGGATCGAACGTGTACGAGCCACCGGCGAAGAAGATCTGATGGAAGGTCTCGAACAGCGCGTCGAACGCGACGAACGACACGATCCCGCCCAGGATCAGGATCGCGATCAAGCCCAGCGCCCCGCCGAGCACAGCAACCCAGCTCTGGGTCCGCTCGGGGCCGCGCCGGCGCATGACGATGAAGAGCGCGAGTGCCGCCAGGACAGCCGCGACCGCGAAGAAGCCGATGAACACCCCGCGGACGTCCCGCATGTGCCCTTGTTCGCGCTCGTTGAGGACCGGCGTGCCGGCCACGGTGACGTCGAATTCGGGCGGGCCGACAACGAGGTCGGCAAGGATCGCGTCCGTCGCCGCTCGCAGCTCGGGCTCGGTGAAGCCGGTCCAGGCGGTTGCCTGCGCACGGCCCTGCTCGAAGGCGACCCATGCCGGGTTGAGGAACAGCGGCAGCGTCACCGCCACGATCGCGAGCGCCGTCGCGAGGCCGATCAGCACGTTGGCGGCCCCGCCGCGTTTGGTACGCACGGAGGCATCGTAGTCCGTCCGGGCGAGAAGACCCGGCGATGACCCGCTATTCGTCCTCGAGCGTGCGGGCCTGTTCCCACCAGCCGGCGATCGTCGCGTCGCTTGGCGGTTCTTCGTTCAGCTCGATGGCCGCCTGCAGGATGCGGAGGCGAAAGGCGTCGCCGGACAGGGAGAGGATGTCACGCAGCCCCTCGATCCCGGCCTGGATCAGCAGTTGGTGGTCGGCCGGCCCGAAGCTCGCGAGGTTGAGCATGAGCGCCTCGTCGCGCCAGGTGAGGACGTCGTTGGTCGTGGCATCGAGCTGGTCGGCGAGGTACTGGCGGCGCGTCGCCGTCTCGGAGCGCTCGAGCAGCAGGCCCGTCGTGAACGTGCCCTGGCGTTCGAGTTTCTCCAGGAGGACCGGCTCGATGCGCGTCAGCTCGGTGATCGGCGGCATGGCGCCATTATCGGCCATGGACCGAGCGGCCATTGGGCACCTCTACACTCATGTCGTGGCAGGTCGAGTCGTGTTCGTCATCGCACTGCTGTTGGTGTCGGCGGCCTGTGGGGCAGACCGCTCATCCCAGGCGGGAGCGTTGGCCGAAGCGATCGCCGGGCCGTGGCAACCCGTCCCGTTCGCCCTACCCGGACCGATGATCGAGTCGGTCGACCGCGCATGCCGCGGCGGGTTCGATGAGTTTCCGCAACATGCCCCGCCGATGGTCATCGACTCGCGCGGGGCCGGACACGTCGAAGCCCAATACGCTGCACCGAACGGCGCCGATGCGAGCTGTACCGCCACCATCGACGCGACCGGGCGTGTCGAGTGGGGCGGCGGCGGGTCGAGCTCCAACGGCCAGGAGTGGCTCGTCCTCCCGGCGCTCGGGCTCGAGGCGCTCGGTGGTTACGGCTCGGGTGAAGCCAGCGTCAACGACGGGACGAGCCGGGTCCGGGATCGTGCAGGTGGTCATCGTGATGCCGGGCCAGCCGCGCGTCACCGCCTCGCTCGCGAATGGCTGGTTCCTCGCCTGGTGGCCCGGCGCCTGGCCGCCTGGAACGAAAGTCGTCGGGCTCGATTCTCTCGGACAACCGGTGGCCGAGACTCCGATCGAATAGATGGCCGTCCTTGCCCTTGTCCTCACGGTCGTGTGGTTGGTCCTGGTCGCTGGGGTCAGGAGCTACGTCCATGTTCGGCGCACGGGTCAGGTCCCCCTGGTCCGCGGAGTCCGGCGTGGTTCACCCGAGTGGTGGGCGCGGACCCTCGGCAGCGCAGGGCTCGTGCTCGCGGTTGCGAGCCCGTTGGCCGAGCTCGCCGGCGTGCCGCCGATCTCCGTCCTCGACCGCCAGCCGGTGCGTCTCGCTGGCGTCGCGCTGGTCCTGCTCGGCATCGCCGGCAGCGTGGCCTCGCAGATCGCCATGGGCGCCTCGTGGCGCGCCGACGTCGACCCCGACGTCCGCACGGAGCTGGTGACCACGGGACCCTTCCGGTTGGTCCGCAACCCGGTGCTGACGGCTACCGCCACGACGATCGTCGGACTGGCGCTCATGGTCCCCAACGTGCTCGGCGTGATCATGATCGTGCTGTCCCTGGTTTCGATGCAGATCCAGGTCCGCCTGGTCGAGGAGCCATACCTGGAGCGTGTCCACGGCGACGCCTACCGACGCTACGCGCAGAGGACCGGCCGCTTCCTGCCCGGCATCGGCCGCCTTGGTGCGTGAGGGCGCATCGCGGGGGACCGGGCGTGACGACGCCCGGAGCACTCCCTTCGAAGCCCTCCGGGCGTGTCGCGGCTCGACAGGCGCGGGTGCCTCTGCGCCCGTGGCCGGCGATCCGCCAGTGGGGGGACCGGCGGATCGGACCCGCACTGTAATGACGCTCCGCATCGTTTGACACTAGGTCGACTCCCCTATCGCCGACAGAACCGCCCTGGCGCCACGTCGGTGCAATCGCGATCGGTTCGCAGCGGTGGCGCTCGCAGCTGCCACGTTGCTACTATCCGATGTCCAAATCGGACGTCGTCGGCCGCCCCGTCGTCGGATGGGGCCACCGGCGCAGCACGGGAACGAGCCATGCCCCCTCGAAACGCCTCCCAGATCCTCGCCGAATGGCACGAGCTCGCCATGGAGCGCGACGAAGCCACGGACGCCGAGATCGCCGACGGGCTTGCCGCGCGGATCGAGCAACTCCGCCGCGAGTACATCGAGGGCGTCCCGCCTGAGGCACCGGGGAACCCGCCTTCACGGGACCATCGCGGGGATGAAAACCCGCGCTGACCACACGCCATCTCGGTCGTATGCTGGTGACCCGGCGGGCACTCCCGGGCTGAAAGGACGGTATCCGTCATGCCGTACGGGAAGCTCGCCGAAGACATCCTCAACGACTGGCGCGCCGCCGAGCGGGAGCTGGCGACCGTTGACGCGTACAAGGACGAGCGCCTCCGCCTGGAGAAGGAGATCGAGCGGCTGCGTGACGAGTACCACGAGCTCGCGGATGAAGCCAACCGCAAGCATCGAGTCGTCGACGTGCCGCCCTATCCTCCAGCGCTGTCCGACACCGACCACGCCACGACCGACACCGATCAGACCGCGGCCGATGCCGACCAGGCGGCTTCGGACCGGGATCAGGCGGCGTCGGACTCGGACGACATCCATGCGGCCATGGACCAGCGCCAATCGGACCGGGATCAGGCGCGCTCCGACCGCCAGCACGCGGAGCAGCAGCCGGTCAGCGCGGCCGAAGAGACCGAGTACTTGGAGTCCCGGGACCAGCGCCAGGCGGAGACCAGCGATCGCGCTGCCCGCACGCGGGAGCGAAACGTCACGTCGCTCGGCCGCGCTGCCTCTGCCGGGAAACGAGATCGGGTAGCAGACGATCGGGACCGGCGAAAGGACGGATGAGGCAGGATCACATCACCGTCCGGCCGCTCGACGGACGCGAAGACCTCGACCTGTTCCGTTCGATCCCCTACGGGCTCAACAACGAGCTGGAGGGCGATCTCGACGCCGGCCGCCGCAGGCTGGAGTGGCTGTGGGTGGCCCAGCGCGCGAAGCACCTCGTCGGCCGCGTCGGCTGGTGGACCCGTTCCGCCGATGACCCACCGTTGGTCCTGGACATCCTGGACGTGTCCGATGTGGACGATGGCGTCCGGTTGGTTGAGACCGCGATGCGTGCGGTGCTGCCGGCTGGATCGACGCCGCCGGACTACATCCGCTTCCTGCCGCCCGACTGGGCATCGGACGCGGCGCTCGTCCGCGACGTCGAAATCCGGCGGGCCGTGCTGGAGCGCCTCGGCGCTCGGCCATTGGTCGAACGCCTGCGTCTGCAGTGGGACGCAGGCGGTCCGGTGCCGGAGCCCAACGGGCGGCTGCGGTTCCGGACCGTGGCCGACCGCGCGGAGCTGGTCGGCCTGATGACATCGGTGTTGGAGGGCACGCTCGACGCGCACAGCCGCGCCGAGTTGACCCGGATGACACCCGCCGAACAGGCCAACTTCCAGTACGACGACGAGCTGGCCAGATACACCACGCCGCGCGAGTGGTGGCGGGTCGCGACGCTGCCCGACGGCACGCCGGTCGGGTTCGTCATCCCGGCCCGCAACGCGTACAACCCGATCATCGCGTACATCGGGGTGCTGCCGGGGTTCCGCGGCAAGGGATACATCGACGACGTTCTGGCCGAGGGCACGCGGATCCTCGCCGCACAGGGCGTGCCGCGCATCCGAGCGGCGACGGATGTGGGCAACGTGCCGATGGCCCGCGCCTTCGCGCGGGCCGGCTACGCCACGTTCGAGCGCCAGCTCGACATGACCTGGAGCTGAGCGCGGCCCGTCACGCGCGTAGCTTGTCGCCGAAGATATCCCGGTCACGACGCAGGGCACCAAGTCACCTCGCGCGAACCGATCCCCGCGGCCGCGCAGCCTGACGTCGCTTCACCGCGACGGCGCGAGCGTATGGTGGGCCGACCCCAGACGGATCGGGATCGAGGAGGGCGAGATGCAACCTGGCGAACGCGATGAGATCCAGGCCATTCGGGCCGAATTGGACGAGCTGAGGACGCAAGTGGCCGCTGCGGGCTCGGCTGCCGGCCCTTCATGGTTGGCGCGGGCGACGGCCCGGCCGAGACTCGCCAAACGACTGACCCGCATGGCGCTCGTGGCGTTGATGCTGGCGCTGCCCGTCATGGTCAGCGCGAGCCACAACTTCAGTGACGTGCCGACCTCGCACACGTTCCATACCCCGATCTCGCGGCTGTTCGGTGCACGCCTCACGACCGGGTGTTCGTCGACGAAGTTCTGCCCCGGCTCGAACGTCACGCGCGGCCAGATGGCGGCCTTCTTGAACCGCGGTCTCGGTCGCGGCGCGGTGGATGTCGGCGGGACGGGCCTGGAGAACGATTGGGCGACCTTCAGCGACAACGTCCTCGCCACGGTCGACCTCCAGCATGGTGGCGCACCCGGCGGCACCGGTCATGTCCTGGTGACGGCCAGCGCCTCGGCATACACCACCCTCGCAGGGATCTGCCCATGCGAACTAGCGGTCTGGCTTGTCAACGAGAACACCGGCAGAGGAGTCAGCAGGGGCGTTCACACGTGATCACCGACGTGCCCACGCCGCCGGACTCGGAGCTCACCGAGTGGTACGAAGGGACCGCGTCGATCAGCTACCTCTTCACGGTCCGATCCGGCATCACCGGCACGTACCACCTCGGCGCGTCCATCAACCCGACGACGGCTCCCGACCGGCGACGTCGCGGGCGCCGAGTGGAACCTCACGGCCGTCTACCTCCCGTTCGGGGCGAACGGCGGCAATCCGTCGCTCACGACAACGCAGGGCGTCGACGGCCGCCGCGGCCACTGACACGGCACCAACCGGACCTCGGCGACCTCGCCGAGGTCCGGGCACGCTCAGGTATCGCGCGACCAGCGCATCGGGCCGACCTTGCGACCCGACCTTGCGGCCTGCAGCCGAATCGGCGATCAGCGTCTCGAGCCGCCGCGCCCTCGTGGCCGCCTGCTTCGCGCTGGTCACCCAATGCGTCACGGCCCGGCGATAGGAGGGCGGCCGCGCCTCCCAATCGGCCCACGCCCGGGCGTCGGCTCGGAACCGCGCCTCCTCGTCAGCGCTGAATGCCGCCTCGGGCTGCTCGTACGAGTAGATGGCGGTGTTCGCATCGGAACGCGCCTCGAACGCGGCGGTCCCGGCCGGCCGCATCCGCCCCTCCTTGGTCAGTGCCGCGACCTTCGCGACGTTGATCGCGCTCCAGGTGCTGCCCTTGCGGCGCGGCGTGAACCGCTGGACGAACGAGATCTCGTCGACGCTGCGACGGACGCCATCGATCCAGCCCACGCACAGGGCCTCGTCCACGGCCTGCGACCAGTCCACGCTCGGGCGCCCACTGGCCTTGCGGTAGTACCCGAGCCACAGCTCGTCGGCAGTCTCGTGGTTGGCGTCGAACCAGTCGCGCAGCTCGTCCGGTGTCGCGAAGAACCGGACGTCGTGCGGTTGCGGGCTCGGGCTCAAGCGGCGGCTGGATCGCGCTGGCGGCCTCTCGCGCGATCGTCCGCGCTCAGCTGGCCTGCTCCATCTCGCGGAGCAGCTCCTCGATCTCCGGGGCCATCGCGGCAAACGCCGCGACGGACAGGATGATCGCCAGCCCGATCGCGATCACGACGAGGACCAGGCATCCGATGACGACGGCTCCGTCGCCACTGGTCGTGGAGCGGATGACCAGCGAGTTCGCCCACTTGTCATGAAGACCCTGCCGCCGATCGTTGGTGATCGCCGTGAAGAACAGGAACAGCGAGAGCGCGAACTGTGCGATCCCGGCAGCCGACTGCAGGGCAGGCACGAGGATCAGGAGCGCGAGCGGAGCCCCAAGGAGCGATGAACCGCTTGGTCGCCGCGACCAGGGACATGCCGCTGCCGGTCGCTGCATCGACCACCTGCATCCGCAGGCCCCGCATGCCGGGCGTGGCGCGTGCGCCGCTGGTCCAGAACCCGACGAAGTACAGGAACTGGATCGCGACGGAGATGAGCGTGACGAGGATCAGCTCCGGCGTGACCGTCATCACGAACGAGGTCTGGGCCGCGGGCGTGCCCACCTCCGCTGCCTCGATGGCCTGCCGCATCATGCCCGTGTAGTCGACGACCAGGAGCGTCAGGACGGTCGGGATGATCGAGACGATGACGCTGTCGATGAAGTAGGCCACCAGCCGGGCACCCATGCCCGCGATGACGTACCCCTCGCGACCCGGGGCCGCGCTCGCCGGGAGGCGGTGCCTCCCAGCCGACGAGCGGTGCAGCGGCGGCCGCGGCTACGGATGGATCGGTCGAATCCGGCGGGACGGTCGGGCTGGCGCTGATGATCGGGCTCGCTGGGGGCGCCGTCGCATCGGTCGGCACTGGCGCCGGAACGTCGAGTGGGGCCGGCTGGGTCGGGGTCGACTCGGTCAGTGGCACCTCGCCGGGAGCACCCTCGGCCGGTGACTCAGGCGGTGTCCAGGCGACGGTCGGCTGGTCCTCCGGCGCGACCTTATCGTCGGGACCCGTGGCGTCGGGCCGACGGTCCTGGTCGTCGGGTGGCTGCGTCATCGTGCTCCCCTTCCATGCGTCGACACAGGTGCCATGATACGGGCCCGATTCGACACTGGAGGCATGGATGGGCACGGATCAGGCGGCTACGCCGTCAGAAGACGCGACCTGCGCGCGGTGTGGCGAGTCGATCGCGCCGGGCTCGCCGTTGTACTCGGACCACGTCCGGTCAGCGGATGGCCAGCTCCGCTGCGCGGAGTGCGAACGAGCCGAGCGCGGCATCGTCATCCCGGACATGGAGCGCCCGGACGTTCCGATCACGCAGCCGAACACGAACTTCCCCAGCTCGCACTGAAACGTCCATTTAGCCGGGCTCCTCGCGCGCCGCTGTCGCCACTGCAGGCGCCGCCTCGATCGCGAACACGTACGTGTCCTTCACCGCCTCGTTCTCGAGCTCGACGGTCGTTCGCACCCGATAGCTCGCCACTTGCTCGAGCCCGGGAGGCAGGTATTTCCGTCCCGGGTCGCCGATGAGCACGCGCGTGCCACGCGATGCGGCGGCTCGGAGCCATTCGATCATCCGGGTGCCCATCGTCTGCTCGTAGCAGACATCGCCCGCCAGGATCACGTCGCATGCCGGCGGTGGCGCGCTGAGCGGGTCGGTGCGCGTGAACCCGACGTGGACCCGGTTGATCCGCGCGTTGAGTGCGACGGCGGCCTCGGAGAGTGGGTCGATGTCGAACGCACGGACCGAGCTCGCCCCTGCTTGCGCCGCGACGATGGCGCACAGGCCTGATCCGGAGCCGACGTCGACGACTCGGCGGCCGGCCACCTCGTCCGGATGCTCGGCGAGGTAGCGGGCGATCCCGAGCCCACCGGTCCAGGCGAATGCCCAGAACGGTATGCCCGGGTCGGACTGTCCCAGCTCCGCCCCGGCGAGGCGCGAGGCGACGGCGACATCGTCCGCGAGATGGAGGCGCACGCCCGGGAGATCCGGCACCGGCTGGAGGCGCGTCGTTCGCCGGACGAAGGCGCGGCGGTTGGCGGGCGACGGACGGGGCATCGGGTCAGACTACCCGCCGGTCAGCGCCGGCGGGCCGGGATCGTTCGTGGACGGCCGGTCACGGCTATTGGTGTGGGAGGAATGGTCGGGGCGGCCGGATTTGAACCGACGACCACCAGTCCCCCAGACTGGTGCGCTACCAGACTGCGCCACGCCCCGACGGAGCCCGCAGTCTAGCACTGCACCGGGCTAACCCAGCCCGCCGAGCTCGTCCTTCGACTCGCGCGCCAGCAGGTCGATCAGGCAGCGCTGGACGCTCTTGCCCTCGAACAGCGCCGCGTGGACTTCCTGCGCGATCGGCATCTCGACGCCCAGGCGCTCGGCCAGGGCGAGCGCCGCCTCGACCGTGTAGGCGCCTTCGGCCGTGCCCGGCAGCGTGGCCTCGATCTCCGACCAGGGACGGCCGCGCGCCAGCTCCTCGCCGAGACGGTGGTTGCGCGAGAGCGTCGAGCCGCACGTGGCGATGACGTCGCCGATCCCGGCCAGCCCGGCGAACGTGAGTGGATTCGCCCCGGCGGCCGAACCCAGGCGCATCATCTCGGCCAGACCCCTGGTCATCAGCCCTGCCTTGCCGTTGTCGCCGAACCCCAGGCCGTCGGCCGCGCCCGCCGCGATCGCCACGATGTTCTTGAGGGCGCCGCACAGCTCGACACCGACGATGTCGCGGTTCACGTACAGCCGGAACTCGCGGCGGCCCAGCCGGTCGGCGATGCGGTTCGCGAGATCGAGGTCATCGGCGGCGACGACCGCGGACGCGGGCAGGCCGCGGGCGATCTCCGCGGCGAGGTTGGGTCCGGACAGGGCGG
Organism: uncultured Chloroflexia bacterium; assembly: GCA_963850555.1. Classification (GTDB taxonomy): domain Bacteria; phylum Chloroflexota; class Limnocylindria; order Limnocylindrales; family CSP1-4; genus SPCO01. Next base: position 174,446 of record CAWKLT010000018.1, read on the forward strand.
CCACGCGCTCCGGTGCGATCCCGCCGGCCTCGGCGATGACCTCGCTCATGCGGAGCAGCGTGCCGCTTTCGAGGCCCTTGACGACCGAGAGCACGTCCGCGCTCGTCCGGATGTGGGGTCCCATCTTCGCCGCGACGTCGCGCAGGTGGGGGGACGGCGTGGCGAAGATCACGAGGTCGACGGCCGTGACGAGGTCCACCGGGTCCGCCGACGCGACGAGCGACTCCGGGAGCTCCACGTCGGGCAGCCGCCGGTCGTTGCGCTGGGTCCGATTGATCTCGTCGGCCAGCTCCGGGCGGTGGCACACGCAGGAGTACCGGCTCGCGCTTCGCCACGATCGCGGCGAGGGTCGTGCCCCACGCACCCGCTCCCACGACCGCGACGCGCGGGCCGGACATCAGCGCGACCGGCGCGTCTTGGCGGCGCTCTGCCGTCGAACGGGCTTGACCTGCGCCGAGCGGCTCTTCTTGCGTCGCGGCAGCTTCACGGACGCCCGATCGCGGAACACGAGGCGGATGGGCGTCCCGTCGAACCCGAACGTCTCGCGCAGCCGGTTCTCGAGATAGCGCCGATACGAGAAGTGGATGAGCGATGCGTCCGAGGCGAAGAACACGAACGTCGGCGGGCCGATCGCGGCCTGGGTCGCGTAGAAGATCTTCGGGCGCCGGCCGCGGACCGGCGGGGGCGGCGTTCGTTCGAGCGCGGTCATCAGCACCCGGTTCAGCTCGCCGGTCGGGATCCGGCGGCGACGCTCGGCCCAGATGTCGACCGCCGCCTCGAGGACACGCCCGACGCGCTGGCCGGTCTTGGCGCTGATCGAGACGATCGGCGCGAAGTCCAGGAACGGGACCTCGTTGCGGATCCACTCGATGTACTGGTCGAAGGTCCGATCGGTCTTGTCCGCGACGAGGTCCCACTTGTTGACCGCCACGACCAGGCCCTTGCCCTCCTCCACGGCGTAGCCCGCGACGTGGGCGTCCTGTGCGGTCAGCCCCTCGACGGCATCCACGACGAGGACGGCGACATCGGCGCGCGACAGGGCGCTCAGCGCCCGAAGCGTGGAGTAGCGCTCGGCGGCGGGACCCGAGGCGACCTTGCCGCGACGCTTGATGCCGGCCGTATCGATGAGGATGATCTCGCTGCGGCCCCAGGCGAGCCGGGTGTCGATGGCGTCGCGCGTGGTCCCGGGCGTCTCCGAGACGATCGCGCGCTCCTCGCCGAGCAGGGCGTTGAGCAGGCTCGACTTGCCGACGTTCGGCCGCCCGACGAACGCGATCGAGGCGGGTCCGGTCTCGGCCTCGGCGGCGATCGCCGCGTCCCAGCGCGCCGCCTCGGCGGCCTCGGACTCCTCGCCCTCGGCGCCGTCGTCGCCATCCGCCGCGGTCGCCCTCCTCGGGCTGGTCGACCACGAACGGTTCGAGCCGTCCGGCCGCGACCTCGTCCGACCACGCTTCCGCCTCGGCCTCGCGCGCCTTCCGGGCGGTCTCCTGCGGCGTTTCCGGGGGCAGGGCCCAGACGATCGCGTCGAGCAGGTCGCCCGTGCCGCGCCCGTGCGAAGCCGAGATCGGGTAGGTCTCCTCCCAGCCGAGCGCGTAGAACTCCATGCCTTCGAGCTCGCGCTTCTCGTTGTCCGCCTTGTTGACCGCGACGAGGACCGGAGCCGGCGCGCGGCGCAGCAGCTCAGCCGCCTCGCTGTCGGCGGGGGTCAGGCCGGTCACGGCATCGACGACGAAGACGATGACGTCGGCCTCGGCGATGGCGAGTCGGGCCTGCTCCTGGACGCGCGCCTCGATCGGGTCGTTCGGGTCCAGCTCGAGGCCGCCGGTGTCGACGAGCACGAACCGGCGACCGTTCCACTCGGTGTCCCCGTACAGCCGGTCGCGCGTCGTCCGGGCGCGGTCCTCGACGATCGCCGTGCGCGAACCGAGGACGCGGTTGAAGAGCGTGCTCTTGCCGACGTTCGGACGGCCGACGATGGCCACGACCGGGAGCGCCCCGCCGAGCCGTGTCGTGGCGGGGGCCGTGATTTTGGCGGCCACTGTTCAGGCTGCGCCGGAGGTCGGTCGCGCGGTGCTCGGGAGGGAGGTGGTTCGACCGGCCGGCGTCGCGGCCACGGCCAGGGCGGCACCGGCAAGTTCCGAGGCCCGCGCCTGCACGTCGGGCGTGCCCGCCATCTCGAGGATGTGCTCGGCGACGTCGCGCAGGTCCTCGATCGGTGTCGACGTCCCGCCGGTCACGCCCACCACGTGCGCGGTCGCGAAGACCTCGGGGTCGGTCAGGTCACGGACCCCTTCGACCTGGATCGCGGGCGTCCCGGCGATCTCGCACAGCCGGGTCAGCTCCTTGGTGTTGGCGCTGGAGCGACCGCCGACGACCACCATGAGGTCGACGTCCTTGGCCGCCTCCATCGTGTCCTGCTGCCGGCGGATCGTGACGGGACAGACGGTGTTGACGATCTTGAGCTCGTGGGCGCGCCCGACCATGAACGCGGCGAGCTTCTCGAACTTCCAGGGCGGCTGGGTGGACTGGCTGATGAGCGCCATCCGCTTCTTGCGCGGGATGGCGGCCTCCCATTCCTCTTCCTCGTCCACGACGATCGCGTCCGGCGCGAAGCCGAGCATCCCGACCACCTCGGCGTGCTTGGGGGTCCCGAGGAGCACGATCGTGTAGCCCTCCTCGACGAGCTTGGTCAGCTCGCGGTGCTCCTGGATGACCCAGGTGCAGGTGCCGTCGATGACCTCGAGACCGCGCGTTTCGGCACGCTCCATGACGTCAGGGCGCACGCCGTGGGCCCGGATGACGACCGCCGCGCCGTGGTCGACGTCGTCGAGGGTCTCGACCGTCTGGATGCCCAGATCCTGCAGGTCGCGGACGACGCCCTCGTTGTGGACGACCTGGCCGAGGGTATGCGTCGCCTTGCCGGCGGCCGAGGCCTCCTTGGCCTTGTCGATCGCTTCTCGTACGCCATAACAGAACCCGGTGCGCTTCGCGATCCGGACTTCCTGAACAATTCCCACGTGTCGATTATCGCACGGGGCCCTCTCAGACCCGGTAAACGCCCCGTTGGCGGTCGGGAAGGAGCGCGGCGATGCGGCGCATGATGAGGTCCGTGGCCTGGGCCTTGGCCTCGCCTTTCGCGACGTCGGGCGGGAGCACGTCGGCGAGGCGGAACGGGGAACCGACGCGCACGGTGACGCGGCCGCCGGGGTGTGGCAGCCGCTGGCCGCGCGGCCACACGCGGTCGGAGCCGGCGATCCCGACCGGGACGATCGGGGCTCCGGTCCGCAGCGCGAGCGACGCGACCCCGTCCCGGCCCTCCTGCAGCGCTCCGTCGGGGCTGCGTGTGCCTTCGGGGAACACGAACAGCACGTGGCCCTCGTCGAGGATCCGCTTGGCCAGCCGGTACGCCTCGACGTCCGCCCTCGAGCGGTCGACCGGGTGCACACCGCCGTGACGCGCGAGATACCCCACGACCGGCCACGCGAAGAGCTCCTTCTTGCCGAGCCACTGGAGGCGCCGACCGATCTTCGGGATGAGCCACGAGCCCAGCACGACGGCATCGAGGTTGGAGGCGTGGTTCGCGGCGATGATGACCGGGCCGTCGCGGGGGATCTCATCGAGCGCGCCTTCGACCGACAGGCGGGTCATCGCCCGCCCGAACAGCCGCCCGCCGAACGTGAGCGTTGCGATCAGGGGCGTGATGGAGCTGTCGAGCGGGGTCGGGCCGACGGGCTTGGGATCGGGCGAGCCGGTCACGGCGCGTCGCCCGTCGTGCCGGCCTCCGGAGCCTGCCGCGCCTCGGCGTCCCGGATCGCACCGACGACCGCCGTCACGGTCTCCTCGAACTCGTTGCCGTCCGTCGTGATGATCCGGGCGTCCGGTGCGATCCGGAGCGGCGCGACCTGGCGCGTGGCGTCCAGGTGATCGCGCCGACGCAGCGCCTCGAGGATCGCGGCGGCCGCCGGGCTCTCGGGGCCAAGGCCGCGTTCCTCGGCGCGGCGCCGGGCTCGCTCGGTCACCGAAGCGTCGAGATAGACCTTGAGGTCGGCGTCGGGCAGCACCACCGTGCCGATGTCGCGACCGGCCATCACGATCCCGCCACGCCGATGCGAGATCACGCTGGCGCTGCAGCAGTGCCGACCGCACCTCCGGGACCGCGGAGACGGCAGAGACCGCCGAATCGACCGCGGGCGCGCGCACATCGGCCGTGTGATCGATCCCGTCCACGAGCACGCCGGCCAGACGCCCGTCCGCGTCGCTCGCGAGCTGGACATCGTCCACCAACCCGACGAGGCCCTCGGGGTCGTCCACCGAGACACCGCGGGACTCGGCCAGCCACGTGACGGCGCGGTAGAGGAGACCGGTGTCGCAGAAGCGGTATCCGACCTCTCGCGCAGCCGCCGCCCCCACGCTGCTCTTGCCCGACGAGCCGGGCCCGTCGAGGGCCACGATCAGGCGTCCCATGGGTCGCAGGATACCGGTCACTCGCCCGCTGACCTGGCCAGGACGGCCTCCAGGGCCACGACGAGCTCGTCCGGCGGGTAGACCGCGATCTTCTTGCCATCCTCGCGATGCGGGACCTGCACGATCGAGCCTTCGTGCCACCAGTAGGGCTGATCGCTGATCGAGCCCGGTCCGTCGCGGAACAGCTGGACCGCAAGCTGGTAGATCGCCTGCATGGCGAGAACGGCGCCGCCATCGACGATCGGGTGGACGATCAGCGTGTGCCGATTAGGGACCGCGATGAACGCATCGGTCGTGCCTGCGGGCAGGACGTCGGCCAGGCGGAGGGCCCGCGTCGCGACGTAGAAGTTGTCGCCGTACCAGACGGTCAGGCTGGCCTCACCGGCATCCACGCTCTCGTGCAGGGGCGTCGGCTCGGACGCCAGGTTGTCGAGCGCCCCCTCGAAGACCGCATCGACATCGACCGGCCAGCCGGCGAGATGGTCGACATCGACCGTCGCCGTCGAATCGGGAAAGTCGAACACGAGGACGGCCAGGATCCCGGGCGCGACCGGTCGCGAGACGGACTGCGGCAGCTCGACCCCACCCATCGATTCGTCCGGCATCAGGCGGACGCGCAGGATCGGCTTCACCTGGTCGTAGTCGGCCGCGAGCGCGTCGAGGTCGCGACCCTGCATCGAGAGCAGGCTCGTGAAGTGCGAGGCGATGATGCGCGACCAGTCATCGGGGTCCGCGGCGTGGCACAGCTGTGACAGGTTGGCGAGACCGAGCTGGTGTGGCTCGTCGGCGCCCGGCTGCCGGGCGAGGACCACGCCATCCCCGACCTCGACGGTCATGTCGCGCCGCCGCAGATCGGTCGAGACGGCATCGATGAACGCCTCGTACTCCTTCGCGGTGTCGAACGGGGCCCAATCCGGCACCGACGCGCCGTCGTTGCCGAGGAGCCGCCGGAGGAAGCCCATCAGCGGGCTTCGCGCGCCCGAGACCCCGAACGCTCCGTGTTCGTCGCCCCCGACCGTCCGCCACCGGGAGGGCGGGACTTGCCGGCGCCCGCGCCCAGCCCGCGGATCTCGGGCGCCTTGAGCTGGCGGACGACCCCGCTGCGCAGTCCGTCGATGCGGACCGGTCCGATGCGGACCCGCACCAGGCGCTGGATGGGCGCCTCGACGGCGCCGAACATCCGGCGGAGCTGTCGCTTCCAGCCCTGGGTCAGGGTCGCGCGGTACCAGGTGAGGTCCGGCGAAGGCGCCGGTCGGAGGAGCTCCGCCAGCCGCTGGGCCTCGATCGCGGTCATCGGTCGGAGCGCACCCAGCGTGGCGAGCCCTTCGCTGAGCGGGATCCCGGCCTGGAGCGCGTCGGCCTGCTCGCGGTCCAGCGGCGCCGCGAGCGCGATGGCGTACTCGCGCTCGACCCCGTGGCGCGGATGGAGCACCTTGTCGGCCCACTCGCCGTCGTTGGTCAGCAGCAGCATCCCCTCGGAATCCTGGTCGAGTCGGCCCACGGGATAGAGCCTCGCGCCGTCGGGCACGAGGGCCGTCGGGATGAACTCGAGCACGGTCTGCGCGGCGTGGCGATCCTGGGTCGTGGAGGTGACGCCGGCCGGCTTGTGCAGCAGCAGATGGGTCATCGCCGCGGCGCTGCCGATGATGTGGCCATCGACCGCGATGACGACGCGATCCGGGTCGACCTGGGAGCCGACGGTCGCCCGCTTCCCGTCAACGGTCACGCGACCGGCGGCGATCATCGATTCGGCTGCCCGGCGCGACGCCACACCCGCCGCGGCGAGCACCTTCTGGAGCCGCTCGGTGGCCATCAGGGATCGGCTCGGTCGTCTTCCCTGCCGACCGGCGCTTCGGCCGCCTCGCCGCTGCCAGCCGGGTCCGTGGGGTCGGTCGCGCCGGTCGCCGCCGCCCGATCGAACAGCGGTTCGGTCATCGGCTCGCCGCCCTCCTCCGCGAGGCGCGCCGCGACGTCGCCATCGAGCGGCGGCAGCTCATCGAGGGTCGTGAGCCCGAACCGCTCGAGGAACTCGAAGCCGGTGCCGTACAGGAACGGTCGACCGGGTGCCGCGGACCGTCCGAGCTCCACCAGCAGGCGGCGATGTAGCAGCGTCCGCACCGTGTAGTCCGAATCGACACCGCGGATGCGCTCGATGGCGGACTTCGTGACGGGTTGCCGGTACGCCACGATGGCCAGCGTCTCGAGCGACGCCGGGGACAGACGGACGGCATCCGCGCCCACGTAGCGTGCGACGAGCGCGCCCGCCTCGGCGGCTGTCGCCAGCTCGACGCGGTCGCCGTCGATGAGGAGCCGCACGCCGCGGTCGCGGAGGGAGACCTCGAGGTCCCCGAGGCGCTCATCCACGGTCGCACGATCCGTGCCGGCGAGCGCGGCGATCTCCCGGCGGCTCAACGGGCGCTCAGCCACGAACAGGAGCGCCTCCAGCGCCGACTCCGTGAGCTCGATCGGCGGGCGCTCGTCGTCCGTCGAGGCGCCGTCCACAAGGGCAGGGTCGATGGGATCCGTGGCGGCCAGCTCGTACGCCTCGTCGGTCACGCGAAGGACTCCAGGGTCTCGTCCAGGGGGGCATCCTCGGTGTCGGGCGTCGGTGCAAGACCGGCCGCGGCGCGCTCCTCGGCCGTCGTTGCGCGGGCCACGATCGGGCCCCACGGCTCGGCTTGCTCCACGACGATCTCGCGCCGCTTCATCAGCTCGAGCATGGCCAGGAACGTGACCGCGATCACCACGCGGTCGCGGACGCCGGCGAGCAGCTCCTGCAGGACCACGGTCGGCGCCCCGCGAAGGGCCGCGCGGATGATGGAGGCGCGCTCCGTGAGGGTGACCACGCGCTCCATGACCTCGGTGGGCGGCGGCGACGGGCGGCACGATCGCGGCGAGATGCGACACGGCGCTCACGAGCCGGGCCGGATCGAGCGGCGGCGCGTCCGCGGGCCGTGCTCCGGCGAGACCGGCGGCGCGTGCCGCCCCAGGCTCCCGGCGGAAGAGGCCGATCCGCAGGAGCGCGCCATCGGCGAGGCGCTGCCCGGCATCGCGGTACGCGCGGTAGAGGATGAGCCGGGCGCGAAGCTCGGCTTCGGGGTCGGGGCCCTCGTCGGCGAGCGCGGTCGGGTCGGCCGTCGTCTGTCGGGGAAGCATGGCGCGGCTCTTGATGAGGATCAGCTGCGAGGCCACCGCGACGAACGAGCTGACATTCCCGAGCCGGTCCGTTTCGAGCCCGGCGAGCGCGTCCAGGTACGCGTCCGCGAGACCGCCGAGCGGGACGGTCAGGACATCGAGCTGGCGAGCCTCGATGAGCGACAGCAGGAGGGCCAGCGGCCCGTCGAATTCGGCGATCTGGACCTGCGTGGCGGTCTCTGGCCGGCGACCGTCGCCGAAGCTGATGGCGGGGGCGGCGGGCGGGACCGCCGCGGTCGGCGCCATCACAGGGACGCCCGGCCCGCTGACCCCCGACATCAGTTGGCCTCGTCCGCGAGCTGGAGGAGACGGCCGGCCTCGGGATCGACCGGCGCATCCTGGTGCCGGATCAGCTCGACGGTCCGTGGCGAGCAGCCGGCCGCGCCCGCCAGTCTGGCCGAGACCTCGGCATGGTCGCGCAGCCGCGCCTGGGCGACGCGCGCGGGCGGCAGCACGCCTGCGATCCGCGGGATCCAGCTTCCGTATCGCTGGCCGAGCGCGTACACCACGCGCGGCCACACCCCGGTGTGCCCCTTCCCGGCATCGTGCAGCAGGCCGGCGAGCAACACCTCGGGGTCGGTCATGCCGTCCGCCCGAAGCGTCGCCACGACGTCCAGCCCGTGCCGCCGATCGGCGACATGCATGCCGTCGAACAGCGCGAGCTGCGGATCGCTGAGCCAGGTCTCCAGTCCCGCGCGTTCCGCCGGCCCCACGGAGGCCCGCACGTGCGCACGGAACTGGCGGGCCCTAGAGCCCCACCAGGAGGCCAAAGAGCCCATCCAGGATCGGCCCGATGATCCGCCCACCGATGGATTCGCCGGGCGGGAGGAAGAACAGCAGCAGCAGCAGGATGAAGCCGTACTGCTCAAGGACCGGTCGCCATTGCCAGGCCATGCGCGGCGGCATGAAGGCGAACAGCACCTTCGAGCCGTCGAGCGGCGGGATCGGGATCAGGTTGAAGATCATCAGGACCAGGTTGATCGACACGAAGATCGGCAGGGCGCCGCCGATGAACCCCTGGCTGTCGACCTCGAAGATGACGCTCGGGATGGAGTCCCAGAGCGCTCGGATTCTCGATCAGGTAGCGGAGTGGCAACGCGGCGGCCGCGGCGAGGATCAGGTTCGAGAGCGGGCCGGCTGCGGCGACCAGGGCCTCGCCCCGCCGGCCGCCCGAGAGGTTCGATGGGTTGACCGGCGTCGGCTTGGCCCAGCCGAAGCCGAAGCTCCCACCGGACCCGAGGAAGGTGACCGCCAGCAGGATCCCGCCGAGCGGGTCGAAATGGACGATCGGGTTGAGCGTCAGGCGGCCGAGCAACTTCGCGGTGCCATCACCGAGACGAAACGCCGCCAATGCGTGGCTGAATTCATGGACCGGGAATCCGACCAGGAGCATGATCGCGACCGCGATCGCGATGGGTAGGAGGTCGTCGGGCACAGAAACCTTTCGGTACGGGTCGTGCGTATCGTAGCGGCGCGGGCCTTCGAGCCCCGACCCGGACCTACAACCGGCTGAGCAGGTCCGCCTTCTTGCGCTCGTACTCCTCGGGGCTGATCGCGCCCCGGTCGCGCAGGTCGGCCAGGCTCGAGAGCGTCCGCGTCAGCTCGTCCGAGCTCAGGGCCGCGGCGGGCGGTCGGCCGGGCGTGTCGGCGGACACGGTCTCGTCGCCGTCCGTGCGCCGGCGCAGCGGGCGCAGCGACCGGCCGTGGCGGGCTGGCGTCGGTGCGCAGCGGCGGGCTCGGGGCGAACCCGGTCCCCGCGACATCGCGCTCGTATTCGTGCTTGGCGTCGAGCATGGCCTTCTTGAAGCCGACCGGGTTGCGGATCATGTGGAAGCGCTCGATGCCGGTCTCCGCCGCGGTGAGGATGTCGAGATCGCCGAAACCGAAGATCCGTCCGAACACCGACTGCGACAGCCGCGCGTCGTTGATCTTCTCGAGCGAGCTGTCCGTGGAGGTCTTGTTGAGCACGCCAGCGACCTGGAGGACGCGCCGGTTCGTCAGCACGTACTCCTGGTTGAGGAACCGAGCGATGTGCCAGCCGAGAACCGCCAGTCCGCCGATGACCAGGGCCGCGACGCCGATACCGACGATCCCACGCTGGTCCGGGCCGACGTTCTGGCTCAGGACCAGCAGGACGAGGCCGAGGAGGATGGCGCCGACCGCCCACTTCGAGCCCCACACGAACACGAACCAGTGCTGTTTCTCGCGGTGGGCGATCCGCTCCCCGGTCGAGAGCAGTCCGTCGGCGTAGCTCATGCCCCGTGTCCCTCCTGGCGATCAGGCCCGCGGATGGGCCCGGCGATAGACATCCCGGATCCGCTCCCCGGTCAGATGCGTGTACAGCTGGGTCGTGGAGATACTCGCATGACCGAGCAACTCCTGGACGACCCGCAGGTCGGCCCCGCCTTCGAGCAGGTGCGTCGCGAACGAGTGCCGCAGCGTGTGCGGGCTCACCCGGCCACTCAGCCCCGCCCGCTTCGCCGCCGCGGTCACGGCCGCCCAGGCCGACTGCCGCGCGAGCCGCGCGCCGCGATCCCCGAGGAACAGCGGTCCGCCGCGGACCGGCGACACGTGACTGCGGTCCAGGAGGGCCGGCCGCGGTCCCTCGAGCCAGGCGATGAGCCAGTCCAGGGCGATCTCGCCGATCGGGACGAGGCGCTCCTTGTCGCCCTTGCCGATGACGCGCACGAACGCCCCGTCGAGCGACAGGTCCTCGCGATCGAGGCCGACGGCCTCGCTCACCCGCAGGCCGGCCGCGTACAGCAGCTCGAGCAGCGCCCGGTCGCGCACGCCACGCTCGGAGGCAGCCTCCAGCAGGCGCTCCACCTCGCCGACATCGAGCGTGTCGGGCAGGCGCCGGCTCTGGCGGGGCAGGTCCAGGTGGGTCGCGACGTCGACGTCGATGAGGCCCTCGCCGAACGCGAACCGGTAGAAGCCCTTGAGTGCGGCCGCGCGCCGCCGGAGGCTGGTCGGGGCGAGGCCGGTCTCACCCCGGCGTCCTCGCTGGGTCCGCGCTGCGAGATAACGCACGGCCGGATCGGGCGAACGAGCCCACGCACCGTCCTCGCTCAACGAACGCCCGAAGTCCGTGAGATCGCCGCGGTAGGCGCGGATCGTGGCGGGCGCGAGACCCCGCTCGACGTGGAGGTACGCGAGGTAGTCCTCGACGACCCGCTCGAGCGAGACGGCCGTCACGCTGGTCGGTCGGCCCCTGCCGAGCCGACGGCCGCTCCCCCGCCCCGCCAGGCGTCGGCGCGGTCGAGCAGCTCTCGCGCCGACGCGAGGGCCGCCGGATCGCCCGGACCGCCACCGAGCATCGCCGCGAGCTCGACGATCCGTCCCTCGCGATCGAGACGCTCCACCTCGGTGACGGTGCGGCCGTCGCGCTCGCGCTTGGCGATGCGGTAATGCGCGTCGGCATGCGCCGCGATCTGGGGCAGGTGCGTGACGCACAGGACCTGGTGTCGCCGCGCGAGGCCCCACAGGCTCCTGCCGACCGGGTCGGCGCTGCGCCCGCCGATGCCGCTGTCCACCTCGTCGAAGACCAGCGTGGGCGTCGCGTCGGCCTCGGCCAGGATCCGCTTGATGGCGAGGGCGACCCGGGACAGCTCGCCGCCGGACGCGATCTTCGCGAGCGGCCGCGCCGGCTCGCCGGGGTTCGGGGCGAGTCGATACACGACCTGGTCGACGCCGGCGGCATCGAAGGCGACCGCATCGCCATCGACCTCGACGGCCGCCTCGCCGGCGCCCGCCGTACGGCGACCGACCGCCACTTCGAAGACGTCGGCCGGGAAACCGAGCTCCTCGAGGACCTCCCCGACAGCCGAGCCGAGGCCAGTCGCCGTGGCCCGACGCGCCGCCGATAGCGCCTTCGCGGCCACCGCGACCTCGGCCAGCCGCTCGGCATCCTCTCGCTGGCGTCGTGCGCGCTCCTCGTCGAGGCCACGCAGGCGTTCCGCCTCGAGCGAAGCCTGTTCTCCGTGCTCGATGACCGCCGCCTCGTCGTCGCCGTAGCGCCGAAGGAGCCCATGGATGACCCCGAGACGTGCGTCGAGCTCGGCGACCGCGCGCGGATCGTGGTCCACGCTCTCGGACAGGCGGCGCGCCTCCTCGGCGACGTCGGTCAGCTCCGCCTCCAGGCCCGCCAGGCGTTCGGCGAGCGGTTCGAAGCGTGGATCGAGGCGGGCCAGCCCGCGCGCCTCTTGCAAGGCGACCGCGGCGGTGTCGCGGGCGCCGGCTCCCTCCTGGGTGAGCGCTTCGCGCAGGGACGCCGCTCCCCGGGCGATCGCCTCGCCATGCTGGGCCGCCGTCAGACGACCGCGGATCTCGTCCGCCTCGCCCGGTCGGAGGTGAGCGCCCGCGATCTCGGCCGCCTCGTGTTCGAGCAGGTCCAGGCGGCGCGCCACCTCCCGTGGATCCAGCGCGGCCGCGTCGAGCGCGGCCCGGTTCTCGCGCCAGCGTTCCACGGCACCGGCCATCGTCGCGCGGAGCTCGCCATGGTCACCGAACCCGTCGAGCAGGTCGCGCTGCCAGCGCTCGTCGAGCAAGCGGCCCTGGTCGTTCTGGCCGTGGACCTCGACCATGGCACCGACCTCGTCGGCCAGGCGGGCCGCCGTCACGGTGGCGTCGTCAAGCCGCGCCGTGGACCGGCCGCTCGCCGCCACCTCCCGGACCGCGATCAACGGCTCGGGCATGCGGTCGAACAACGCCTCGACCCGCGCGGCCTCGGCGCCATGACGCACCAACCCGGTGTCGGCGCGGGCGCCCATCGCGAGCCCGAGTGCGTCGATCAGCAGGCTCTTGCCGGCCCCCGTCTCGCCCGTGATGACATTGAGACCGGCATCGAAGGCCAGGCGCAATCGGTCGATGAGGGCGAGATCGGAGACCGTCAGCTCCAGGAGCCGCCCGGGGGTCGCCGTGTCGTCGCTCACGACGGCAGCAGCTCCACCTTGTGGCGCAGGAGGTCCCAGAACGAGAGCGCGCCGCGCGGATGCAGGAGGCGGATCGGTCGTTCCAGGGCGCGCACCTCCACCACGTCCCCGACGGCGATCTGCATGTCCTCGCGGCCGTCGACGGACACCAGCGCCTCATGCGCGTCGACCACGCGGCAGCGGACGACCTGTTCGGGGCCGACGACGACGGAGCGGAAGGCCGACAGGTAGGCGGCGATCGGAGTCACGATGAGGTTCCGGCTGACCGGATCCAGGATCGGACCCCCGGCCGAGAACGAATACCCGGTGGAGCCGGTCGGGCTCGCGACGATGAGGCCGTCGGCGATGAAGGTCGCGAGGTGGGTGTCGTCGATCGAGACGTCGAGCCGGCACACCCGGGCCAGCGATCCGCGGGCGACGACGATGTCGTTGAGCGCCATGTGCTGGTCGGCATCCCCTGCCCCGCCACCGGCAGCACGCAGGATCCGGCCCTCGATGACCATGCGCTCGTCGAAGGTGAACTCGCCCGCAGCGATCCGCTCGAGCACGGTCTCGAGATCGCTGGCCTCAGCCTTCGAAAGGAAGCCGACCTTTCCGAGATTGATGCCGAGGATCGGGACGTCCACCTCGGCAACGGCCCGGGCGGCCCGGAGGAACGTGCCGTCGCCGCCGAGCACGATGAGCGCGTCGGTCGTCGGCAGCTCCCGCAGGAGCCGTTCCGTGTCGCCGGCCGGGCATTGCCACTCCCCGATCCCCCGCATCTGGCACCAACCGGCCGCCCGCGCGGCAAGTTCCGCGGTCGGCTCCTGGGTCGGGTTGTAGGCGAATCCGATGCGGGCGACGGTCATGCGGTCGTGACCTCGGCGATCAGCTCGCCGATCTCGGCACTGCCAGGGCCGGGGGCCAGGTGCACGAGGAACTCGCGATTGCCCTGTGGCCCGAGGATCGGCGAGGCGATGACCGCGCGCGTGCCGAGCCGATGCTCCGTCGCCACGGCGACGACCCGCTCGAGGACCTCGCGGTGGATCTCAGGATCGCGCACGACGCCGTGGTCCGTCCGGCCCTTGCCTGCCTCGAACTGCGGCTTGACGAGGGCCACGATCGGCGCTCGCGGGGCGAGCGTGCTCACGATGGGCGCCAGCACCTTGTCGAGCGAGATGAAGGACACGTCCACGACCGCGAGGTCGATCGGCTCGGGAAACGTCGCACCGGTCAGCGTTCGTGCGTTCGTTCGCTCCATCGAGGTGACCCGTGCGTCGCGACGAAGCGGTTCGGCGAGCTGGCCGCGACCGACATCGAGCGAGTAGACGTGCCGCGCCCCGCGCTGGAGCAGCACGTCCGTGAAGCCACCGGTCGAGGCGCCCACGTCCAGGGCGGTCAGCCCGGTGGGGTCGATCCCGAACGCGTCGAGCGCGGCGGCCAGCTTGTGCCCGCCGCGGCTGACATATGGCTCCGGCTGCGCCACCTCGATCGCGGTCGAGGGGTCGAGCGCGTCACCCGGCTTGTGGTCGAGGCGAGCGCCGTCACCGTCCCCGACCCGGACCTTGCCCGCGAGCACGAGCGCCTGCGCGCGGCTGCGCGTCTCCACAAGCCCGCGCTCGACCAGCAGCTGATCGAGCCGGACGCGCGCGCTCCGGGTTCTGGGTCTGGCGACGGGATCCGGGGTCACGTCCGTATCGTGGCACAGCCCGCTCTCCCCGGGCTCAACGGCAGGTCGCGACCGTCAGCCGGCTGTGACCTCGGAGCCGGAGCGGCCTGGCGTCGCCTGCATCGCGGCCAGCGCCTCGCGGACCTGGTCGGCAAGCCCGGGAGCGTCGAGGCGGAGCAGGCGACGGAGATCCGCCACGGATCCGTGATCGACGAACCGGTCGCCCGGGATGCCGACGACCCGGACCGGCACGTCGCGGTACGACGGATCGGCCAGGCGCGCCTCCTCGAATAGCTCGAGCACGCCGCTCCCGAAGCCTCCGGTCACGACGCTCTCCTCGAACGTCACCACGAGTCGCTTGCCGCGCGCGGCGTCCAGGATCAGTTGCCGGTCGAGCGGCTTGGCGAAGCGGGCGTTGATGACACCGATCGACCACCCCTCCGCCTCGAGCGCCGTGGCGGCCTCGGCGACCCGTGCCACGATCGGCCCGAAGCCGACGAACAGGAGGTCCCGGCCCTCGCGCAGGGTCTCGGCCTGCCCGACCGCGAGCACGGCTGGCACCACCGGCGCGAGCCCGAATCCTGCGTCGCGCGGGTAGTGCAGGGCGAACGGGCGATCCTGGGCCAGCGCCGTGCGCAGGAGCGAGCGCAGCTCCTGCTCGTCCTTCGGCGATGCGATCACGAGGTTCGGCAGCTGTCGCTGGGCCGGCAACACGAACATGCCCTGATGGCTCGTGCCGTCCTCGCCCACGAGACCGGAGCGGTCGACCGCGAGCAGGACCGGCTGGTCGTTCTGGCAGACGTCATGGACGGTCTGGTCGAACGCCCGTTGGAGGAACGTGGAATAGAGGGCCACGACCGGGCGCATGCCGCCCATCGCGAGCCCGGTCGCCAGCGTGACCGCGTGCTGCTCGGCGATCCCGACGTCGAACACGCGATCCGGGAACACCTCGGCGAACTTCGACATGCCGGTGCCGGTCGGCATCCCGGCCGTGATCCCGACGATGCGGCGATCCGTCCGAGCGAGCTCGATCAGCTCCGCCGCGAACACGGCCGTGTAGTTCGGGTGCTTCTTCGGGGCGGCGGGCTCCGGCGTCGGGGCGGCCGCGTCGTCGGCCATCGACTCGGTCGGCATCGAGGGGGGCGCCGCCACCGAGGCCTTGGGCGCCGCTCTTTGCCTTCGACCCGTCGTAGGCGTCCGTCTTGGGCGTGAGGGCCATCGGGGGCAGCGCGGCGCCGTGGAAGCTGATCTGGTCCTCGATCGCCGGCCGGAAGCCTCGGCCCTTCTGCGTGCGCACGTGCACGATCGTGGGACCGGGCAGCGAGAGCGCGGCGCCGAGCGTTTCGATCAATGCCCGGAGGTCGTGCCCCGGCACGACGCCGATATAGGTCAACCCGAGGTCCTCGAACAGCTGGCCGGGCTGGGCGAAGCGCACGACCGACGCCCGCAGTCGCTTCGACAGCTCGAGGATGTGCGGACCGAGGACGGGCACGCGTTCCACGGTTCGGTCGTACGCACTCTTGCTCTGGCGCCAGGCGCTCGAGAGCTTGATCTGCGAGAGGTACTTCGAGAAGGCGCCGACGGTCGGGCTGATCGACATCTCGTTGTCGTTGACGACGATCAGCATCTGGGTCTGGCGCTGGCCGATGTCGTTGAGCGCCTCGAGCGACAGGCCACTCATCAACGCGGCGTCTCCGACGACGACCGCGATCCGTTCCATGCCGTGGCGCAGGTCGCGCGCCTCCGCGAGCCCTTCGGCGATCGAGAGCCCGGTTCCGGCGTGGCCACCGTCGAACACGTCGTGGGGCGACTCGCTCCGGCGCGGGAAGCCGCCGACCCCGTCGAGCGAGCGGAGGGTCGAGAAGCGGGCCAGGCGGCCGGTCAGGAGCTTGTGCGGGTAGGCCTGGTGGCCGGTGTCCCAGACGATCCGGTCACGCGGCGACTCGAGCAGCCGATGGAGGGCGATCGTCAGCTCGACCACGCCGAGCGAAGAGCCGAGATGGCCGCCGGTTTCTGCGACGGTGCGGATGATCGTCTCGCGAATCTCGGCGGCAAGCTGGGTCAGCTCCCGCTCCGACAGGCCACGCAGGTCTGCGGGGCCTTGCAGGTCGGAAAGGATGGTCACGGTGGCTTGGGCTCCGGTATGGCGGCGGGGCGGCCGGTCTGGTTAGTGACGGATGGGCGTCCGCCGGCGTGGCGTCTGGTCGAAGGGTAGGGCATCGTCGATAGCGGCGGGCATGTAAACCTGTTCCCCAATGGTCGCATGTTTCGCAGCGCGGGGCCGCCAACGACATTTCAGTTCAACAACATCCCGCCCGCGGGGGCATGGGCATCCGGCGAATCAGCTCCCTGCGGCGAGAGATGCCTTTGCTGCGGCAGCCTCGCGGTCGATCTCCGCGGCGATCTGCTTGTTGATCGCCTGCTCGACGATCCGGTCGGCCTTGGCAAGCGCTTCGCGGATCTCGACGACAGCGGTGTCCTCGACGAGCGCGACGATGCCCGCCGTATTCGGCTTCATCACGCCGGCGAGATCGTCGGCGAGGCCCTTGCGGTTGAACACGTTGCGGGTCTTGCCAAGCACGGCTCCGGCGGTCCCGAGCGCAGCGGCGCTCGCGATGATCGACGGCGGGAAGATGACGCCGAGGATGGCTCCACCGACGACGCCCCACTTGAGCCCGGTCTTCGTGCTGTGCTCCGTGACCGTGCCCAGGTGGATCTTGCCCTCGGCGTCGCAACTGGCGATGACGACCCCATCGATCTTGAGCGGGCTCCGCCGCTCGATCTCCTGAAGCGACTGGTAGGCCGCCTCGGCGTCCTCCATCCTGGGGAATTGCGCCACGATCATCGTGTGCGCCCCGTCGGTCACAAGTCCGATGATGACGTCCGGGTCGGTCGTGGGCTCGTTGGTCGTCGGCTGATCCGTCATGGGTTCCCCTTGTGGAGCTGTGTGGCCGGTGCCTAATACGCTACATGTTTGCGGCGATTTGGCGCGCATCGAGAGGGCTCAGCTCTCGTCGACGCCGCCTTCGGCCGTCACGTCGATCGTCTCGAGGCCACCGGGCTTGGCCACCAGCTGGCGCATCCGGAGCTCGGCGCTCCGGAGCAGGGTCTCGCAGCGTTCGAGCAGGGCCGCCCCTCGCTCGTGGAGAGCCAGCGTGCGCTCCAGCGGGAGGCCGCCGGTCTCGAGCTCGGCGATCGTCCGCTGCAGCTCCGCGAGGGCGTCGTCGAACGTCAGACCATCGATCGGCGGCGCGGCCTCAGTCGGTTCCGTCACGGGCATCCTCATCCTTGGGTTCGGAGATCCGCTCGCCCATGCGCCCGATGCGCGGGGCGACCAGCATACCGACCACGACCCCGACGACGGCGACGACCGCCACGAACCCGGCGAACACGAGCAGCTCGCCGATCACGTCGCGTCGGCATCGTCGACGGTGGCGGCGATCTCCCCGCGCGCGACGCGGATGCGCAGCCCGGTTCCGGGTGCCGTCTCGCCCGGGTCGCGGACGATCGAGCCGTCCGGTTCACGCCGCACGATGGCGTAGCCGCGCTCGAGCGTCGCGGAAGGGCCGAGCACGGCCAGGGCCGCGGCCGCGGTGTCGAGGGACGACCGAGCGAGCGCGACCCGCGTGGCCGACTGGCGCGGCAGCGAGATCGCGGCAGCATCCAGCGCGGCCCGCGCGGCATGCAGCCGAGCGGCGGTATGGCGCGGCAGGGCGATGGCCGCGGCGTCCAGCCGGAAGCGCTCCCGGGCGAGGCGGGCCTCGACGGCCCGCGTGGCGCGGTCGAACAAGAGGCCGACCTGCTCGCGGGCGGCGGCGAGGCGCGCCGCCGGGCTGACCCGGTCCAGGGCCCGCCGCTCCACGACGAGGTCGCGCGCGGCCGTGGCAAGACGACGTTCCGTGGCGGCACCAAGCCGATCGGCCGCCCGGCGGAGCGCCCCGGCCATCTCGAGCCGGTCGGGCACGACGATCTCGGCGGCGGCCGACGGGGTGGGCGCGCGGACGTCGGCCGCGAAGTCGGCCAGCGTGACGTCCACCTCGTGGCCCACGCCGCAGACCACCGGCATCGGGTGGGCCACCACGGCCCGCACGACCCGTTCGTCGTTGAACGCCCACAGGTCCTCGAGGGAGCCACCGCCGCGGGCGAGGATGGTCACCGCGGGGGCATCGTGTTCGCGGCCCTCCTCGCGGCAGGTCGCGGCATAGCGCTCCACGCGACGGAACGCGGTCACGAGGCTCGCGGGGGCGCCCTCGCCCTGCACGCGCGCGGCGACGAGCACGACCCGGACGAGCGGCCAGCGCCGGGCCAGCACGTGGCTGATGTCGCGCCAGACCGCGCCGGACGGGCTCGTGATCACGGCGATCGTCGCTGGGCGCACGGGCAGCGTCCGCTTCCGGGCGGTGTCGAACAGCCCCTCCGCGGCGAGCCTGGCCTTGAGCGCCTCGAACTTGAGCGCGAGGTCCCCGAACCCTGCCGGCTGGATCGAATCGACGTACAGCTGCATGGCGCCGGTCGGCTCGTACAGGTCGATCCGGCCGTGGACCACGACGCGCAGCCCGGCCTGGGCCTGGAACGCGCTCCGTCCGCGATCGTCGCGAAACCACACGCATTGGAGCTGGTTCCGATCGTCCTTGAGGGCGAAATAGGCGTGGCCGGCGGAAGACACCGTCACCCGCCCGATCTCGCCCTCCACCCAGAGGTCGACCAGCCGAGGATCCTGGCGGATCGCGGCGCGGACGGCCCGGGTGACCTCGCTGACACCGAGGATCCGGAGCCCGAACGTGCCGGGCGCTGCCGTGCCGCCGGTCGGCGCGATCGGGCCGGACTCGACGTGCGGCGCCGGGCCGGCCCGGAACGTGCCCGAATCGGGGGGTCGTCGGCATCCGAGACGGCGTCCCAGCCCGGCAGGGCCCAATCCGGCGGGTCGCTGTCTCTCGCCATCAGAGCCGGGTCTGGTACTCCCCGGTCCGGGTGTCGACGCGGATGGTGTCCCCGGGCTCGACGAAGATCGGGACCTGGACGATGAGGCCGGTCTCGGTCGTGGCGGGCTTGCGAGCGCCGGACTGGGTGTCGCCGGCGAAGCCGGGCTCCGTTTCGACCACCGCGAGATCCACGGTCACCGGCACCTCGACCCCGATGGTCTCGCCCTGGTAGCTCGTGCGATCGAGCGTCATCCCGTCCTTGAGGTACTGCGCGGTATCGCCCAGCTGATCGGCCGTGAGGACGAACTGGTCGTACGTGTCGTTGTCCATGAAGTGGTAATCGCGGTCGTCGCGGTAGAGGAACTGGACCGGCCGCTTCTCCATGGAGGCGCGCGGCCACTTCGTCCCGGCCTGGAACGAGCGCTCCACGGTCTGGCCGCGCTTGAT
Organism: uncultured Chloroflexia bacterium; assembly: GCA_963850555.1. Classification (GTDB taxonomy): domain Bacteria; phylum Chloroflexota; class Limnocylindria; order Limnocylindrales; family CSP1-4; genus SPCO01. The sequence continues at coordinate 194,053 of CAWKLT010000018.1, forward strand.
GTTGCGCAGGGTGATGCGGACCTGCGCCGACCCTCGGCCCATCTTGATGTGGTGGTAATCGAGGATCTGCCAGAGCTCGCCGTCGAGCTCGATGGCGACGCCCTTCTTGAGTTCGCCGGTGCTGATCATGTGGTGGTGGACTCCTGGGGTCAGACCGCCGGGCATGCGCCGACGGGACCGGGGGTGGTCGGGATCGAGCCGACATTCTAGCCGACGGGCGCGGCCCGCTCGGCGAGCGGGTCAGCCGCCTTCGGCGTCGACCCACATGATCGTCACACTCGGTCTGCCGTCCTTGAATTCGTACGTGGTCTGGCCGCTGCCGCCATTCGTGCAGACGGTCGTGCAGCGGACCGTGATGGACGCGACCTCCGGACCGACGCCCTCCCCTTCGGGTCCGGTGGCGGCCACGTCGATGCAATGCGCGAGCGGCACGCCGAGGCACACCGGCGCGATCGCGAGCGGTGGGGCCTCGGCGCCGGCCCAGGCATAGCCGCTGGACTCTCGGCGCCCGTCGATGAAGACGACCGTCACGTCCGCCTCGCCGTTGTCGTTCGTGCAGACCGGCGCGGTGCATTGCACGACGACCTGGGCGACGCTCCCAGGGACGGCCCCGCTGATGTCAAAGGCCCCCTTGCAGGCCCCCTCGGGGACCGCCAGGCAGGCGACCTGCGGGTTCGCCACTGGCTGCGGCTGCCGCGGTGTATCTGCGGTATCGCACGCGGCGACGAGGATCGCCAGAACGACCCCAGCGACCGCACCGGCCGCCCGGAAGCGATTCACCCGTGATCCGCCGTCAGCGGCATGAACCAGTCGAATATCCCGGACCCGACATCCACGTCCTTCACCCCCTCGTTACTCCACGCAAGAGCCGCCGGCATCATCGCACGCTGGAGTCACCATCCACGACATCCCCTGATAGCATCCGACTCGGCGTTCCTCACGCCACACCTCCGACCCGGCGCTCACGCCGCCGGCTCGTGGAGGCAAAGGGGCTCCGCCTCGGGGTCGTCGGACCGTGTGCCACGATCGATGGCTCGGGAGCGTGGGTCCTCGGGTCGTTGGTCGGAACGAGGAGCACACGATGACGACCGACAAGGCGCGCAAGCGCGCCGTTCGAACCCGGATGGCCAAGACCGGGGAGCGCTATGCCGCCGCCCGGCGACACGTCGCCGTCGGACGAGGCGCCGGCGACCGCGCCCACTCCACCGGCCCTCCCGCCCCGCGTCGCCGACCCAGGCATGACCGAGGCCGCAATCACGACCGGCACCGGAGCGGGCTGGGACCACTGGTTCCGCCTGCTCGACGGCTGGGGCGGGGTGGATCGCTCGCACACGGACATCGCGCGTTTCATCCGCGAGGAACAGGGCGTCAGCGGCTGGTGGGCGCAGGCAGTGACCGTCGGCTACGAACGGGCTCGTGGGCTGCGCGCGATGCATCAGACCAAACGCGGGTTCGAGGTGAGCGTCTCCAGGACGGTCGCCGCGCCACCGGCGGATGTCTGGGCCGCGTTCCTGGAGCCACGAGGCCGTCGGCGCTGGATCGAGGCGGGCGCGATCGGCAGGCGGCGGACGACGGGCGCCATCGGTCGATCGACGTCGTTCGCCGGACCCGACGGGACGCGCATCGCGGTCGCGATCGATGCCCGCGGCGACGACCGTGCGACCGTGACCGTCACGCACGAGGGCTTGGCGGATGCCGGGGACGTCGCGACGCGACGCGCCGCCTGGCGGGATCGATTGGATCGGCTCGTCGCGCTCTACGCGGACCGCCCGGGCCCGAAGCCGCGACCCGCAAGTCGCACCCCACGGTCCGCGTCGTAGCGAGGAGCAGAGGCGAGGTCGGTGCCGTCAGCCGGCGCCGACCACCGTGACCTCGCTCGGGAATCGGGTCAGCCGCTCGACACGGCCCGCGGGCGCATCAAGCGCGATGAGGTCCTCGATGCGGACGCCCATCTCGCCATCGAGGTAGACCCCGGGCTCGACGGAGAAGACCGTCGGGCTCGGGAGGGGCGTCTCCGCGGCGGCCTTCCCGAGGGACGGGGCCTCGTGCGTCGCGAGCCCGATCCCGTGCCCGGTGCTGTGGCCGAAGTGGTCGCCGTGGCCGGCATCGTCGATGACGGCGCGGGCGATCGCGTCCACGGCCCGGCCGCTGGGAGGCTCGCCTCCTCCGCGCACGGCCTCCTCGACGGCGTTGATCGCCGCCGCCTGGGCGCCGGCAACGAGCTCGTAAACCGCGAGGTCACGTTCGGTCGGCTCGCCCACGAACAGCGTGCGCGTCATGTCGCTCCGATATCCCTCGACCTGCGCCCCGAAGTCGAAGAGGAGCACCGAACGGTCCAGCACCGGGCGGTCGCCGGGTGCACCGTGCGGCAGGGCCGCCTCCGGCCCGGACAGGCAGGCGACGTCGAACGCGAGCGCCTCGGCCCCACCGGTGCGCATCAGCCACTCCAGCCGGAGCGCCAGCTCCGCCTCGGTGACCCCCGCACGGATCTCGGGCAGGAGCGACGCGAGGGCCCGGTCGGCGACGGCACACGCGGCGGCGACCCGTTCCAGCTCGGCGGGCTCCTTGACCGCGCGATCCGCCTCGATCCAGCCCTCGACCGGCATGAGCTCGACTGTCGGGGGCGGCCGCGGCAAGCCGCTCCCAGGCGGCATGCGACACGAACCCGGCCTCGACACCGACGCGGCGGGCCCCGACCGACGCCACGATCTCGGGCCATCGTTCAGGCAGGTTTCCGTAGGCCTCGAACAGGCGCGCATCCGGGGCCTCGCGCCGCGCCTGGATCGTGTAGCGCGAATCGGCCAGGATCACGACCTCCTCACCCGCGACGAGGAGCTGCCCGGAATTCCCGGCGGACTTCTCCTCCCCCTCCGCGAGCGTGAATCCCGTCAGGTAGCGCATGTGCTCGCGCCGGACGCCGAAGTAGGCGTCGATGCCGGCCTCGGCGAACCTCGCGCGTAGGCGGCCGAGTCGAGCCGGGCGCGCCACACGATCGGACTCGGACCAGGCGTTCCGCTGCGCCGTCGCGGGTGGCCCGGCGAAATCCTCGGGGCGGGGCCAGGCGCCCCGCGTCGCCGACATCAGGTGTAGCCGTGTTCGCGCCGGTTCGCGTTGTGCTCGTCGATGTTCTTGGCGAAGACGTGCTTCCCGCTCTTGTCCGGGATGGCCAGGAAGTAGATGTACTTGTCGGACGTGTCCGGATGCAGCGCCGCGTCGATCGATGCGAGGGTCGGCGTATCGATCGGGGCGGGGATGAGGCCCGGCTGGGTGTACGTCTGGAAGCCGAGCAGCTCGTCCGGGAGCACGATGTCGTTCATCGAGACGTCCTTGGGCACGGTCCAGAACCGATAGTCCTTCCAGTTCTCGAATTCGAGTTCCGAGAGATTGACCGTGTCGACTCCATAGATGACCGTCGGGTCGGCGTTGAAGATCTTGTTCTTGATCCCGGGGATGCCGTCCAACCGGTTCTGGTACACCCCGGCGATCAGCGGCTTCTCCTCGTCGAGCTTGGCTTCGCGTTCGACGATCGAGGCAAGCGTCAGGACCTCGTAGAACGACAGGCCACGCTCCTGCGGGACCGTCAGCTTGTCCTCCGTGACGGCCCCGATGAAGCCATCGAGCATCCGGCGGATCAGCTCCTCGGGGGTGGTGTCGGGCAGCACCCGATAGGTCCCGGGCCAGAGGAAGCCTTCGAGCGACGGTGTCGTGCCCTCCGGCGCGTCCTGCAGAACCTTCTCCAGCCACGGGTAGTCCGCGAGCAGCGCTGCGGGCGGTTCCTTCGCCAGCTCATAGAACTCGCGCGGGTCCATCTCGAGGGTCGGCATCGTCTGGAGCAATGCCGTGATCTGCTCGAGACGCAGGCCGGGTCGCAGCGCGATCTCCACGTAGGGCACCTCCGGCGGCGCGAGGAGCGCCACGACGAGCTGCTCCGGGGTCATGTTGCGTCGAAGGACGAACGTGCCCTGCTGCAGATCCCCGGTCAGTTCCCGGTCGCTGGCGATGAACACGAAGGCGCGCGGGTCCTGGATCAAGCCATCGGTCCCCAGGCGAGTGGCGATGGTCGTGGCCGTGTCGCCCTCCTCGACCAGGAACTCGACCTGCTCCGGGTCGTCGGACACGGGCTCCGTGAGGGAATCGCCGAGGTCCTCGCGCACGAGATCGGCGACGAACGGCAGGTTGAGCGCGGCCGGGCTGTCCGCGGCCCACGACAGGATCGCGTTGTTGACCAGAGGCCGCAGTGCGGTCAGGGCGATGAGCAGCACGAGGCCGGCGAGCGACGAGGGTGAACAGGAGGAACTTGACCACGCCGCCGAGGCCCCCACCGCCACCGCCGCCGCGCCGACCGCCGCGGTCGCCGTTGCCGCTCCTGCGAGACGGCTCGTAGGCCTCGGGCACGTAGTCGGTGGCATACGCGTCGGACTCGAACCTCCGGCCATTGGGCTGGCGCCGGTCGCGCGGGCGTCCGCCGGAGCGGATCGTCATGTGGTGATCTCCGGTGTCGTAGGCTGGGGACCGGGAACGGATCCGGCATGTCGGGTGTCGAGGGCATCTTGCAGGATGACGGCAGCCGCCTCGCGGTCGACGCGCGCCCGGTACTCATCGCGCTGGTGGCGCGACGGTGGACCGCCGGAGCGACCGCGCTTCATCGGTCCGAGCCGCGTCTCGGCGACATGGCTGCTCAGCCGCTCATCGTGCAGGGTGATGGTGACATGGTCGCCCAAACGGGCCCGGATGTCTTCCACCCACGATCTGGTCAGCGCCGCCTGGGGACCCTCGTGCCCGGCCGCATCGATGGGCAGCCCGACCACGAGCTCGGTGATCTCGTGGGCGATCGATGAGCGCAAGGAGCGCGTCGGAGTCCAGGTCGACGTGACGGCCGCGGCGGAGCGTCGTCAGGGGACGCGCCCCGACATCGGGGCCATCGGCGATCGCGACGCCGATCCGGCGCTCCCCGAGATCGATGCCGAGCGCTCGCGTCACGGCGACGACTCGGGTTCGTCGCTCGGAGTCTCGTCCGGGACCGGGCCGGAGGTGGTGACGTCGACCCGTGACTCGATCGTCGGGACGGTGCCGACCCAATCGGGCCAGACGGTCAGCTGGGACTCGCCATAGGCGTTGAGGATCTCGCGCGCCTGTTTCGAGCGGCTTGCCCATGATCTCGGCCTCGATCGCGTCCGGATCGAGCTGCAGGACCTGGCGCGCCGTGACCACGACCGGGAAGGTGATGACCCCACCGGAGATCTCGGCGGGCGCCGGCACGACCTGCCCCGATCCGCTGATGAGCTCGTAGCCCGGGTCGACGCTCGAGGCGATGCGGGCCTCGGCCACGGCCTGGACGGGCGAGGTGTCCACGGCCACGACGGTCCCGGACCCGGTCGCGGACAGGTCGAAGGTCTCGACCTCCTGGCCGACGAGGCTGGCCGGGTTGACGCCGTAGACCGGGGCTCCGAGTGTCTTGGTCTCGGGGAAGACCGTGGCGGCATCCCCGGGGAGGGCCGGATCGTCCAGGCGCTCGTCGAATGCTGCGTTGAGCTGGTCGGTCAGGGCCGCGGTCGCCGCGTCGACGTCCTCCTGCTGGACACGCGGGAACTCGGTCCGCTTGCCACCGCTTGTCGCATCCGGATTGGTCACCTTGAGGAAGAACGGCTCCTCGTCGCGCGGCACCGTCGTGATGGCGCGGGGCTCGACGTTCCCCTCCGGGCCGGCGTCCACCGCCGTGACCGTCACCGAAGCGCGGCTCGGGACGATCGTGAGCCCGACGAGCTCGGCGGGTGGCACCCGCACGGCCCGGTCCGTGCGGAACCGGATCCCGGACCCGGTGCTGACGACGCTGCCTCTCGGGACGTTGTTCGAGCTGGTCGGGTCGAGGTTGTCGAACCGCACGCTCCCGGTCGCCTTGGCCTCCTCGATCCGCTGGCCGGTGGCCGGGAAGGTGTCGCTGGCCTCGACGTCGATCGTGAGCAGCTCCGCGGGCACGACCGGGGGCGAGGCCGCCGCATCCGGCGCCGTGGCGGTGGTGCTGGCCACGATCCGCAGCGACTCGGGGCCGATGGTCCCTTCGCGCGGCGCGATGACGGCGGTCGCCGTCGGGAGGTACAGGAACGCGGCCGCGCCACCGACGACGACGGCGAGCGCGACCACGGCCAGCGCGATGACGAGCGGCGTCCGGCCGATCGACGGGCGGAACGACCGAACGACGGGCTCCGGCCGGATCGTCCCGGGACGGTCCCCTTCGATGGCCGGGGTGTCCGCCACGACGCGCGCCGCCGGGATCACGGCGGGGGCCCGACCGGCCCGCTTCGCTTCTCCCCGGGGCGGCGCGGACGAGCGTGGTCCTCGGTCGGTCGTCGGTGCGGTCCCCGCGTCGGATGTGGTGGCCGCGGCACCAGCCGTCGCCGCACCGGCGGAGGTCGCTCCGGCGGTCGCCGCACCGGCGGCTGCGGCCGACGCCGCCAACGCCCCGGCGGCTGCGGCGGCGCCCGCAGTGGACCGGCCCTTGTGCGGCGCGGTTGCTGGCCGATCCTTGCCCGACGCAGGGCCCTTCGCCTTCGGCGTCGCAACGGTCTCGCTGACCAGGGTCCCCTCGGCATCGTCCTCGCCGCCGACCGGCGCGGCGGCATCCGGACCGGCGTCACCCGTCGCAACCCCGGAAGCGGCCGCTGCGGCCAAGGCCCCGGCCTCCGCCTCGGTCCCGGAGCGATCGTCCTCCAACGAGGACTCGTACTCGCCGACGGTCGCGAAGATCGGCAGGCCGGCCGACGCGGCCAGCGCCCGCGTGGCGCCGTCGCCCGCGACGATCGAGAGCCGCTTGCCGTTGGTCAGCGCATCGCGCGCCAGAAGGCGGAAGTTGATGCGCGAGGTCGCCACGCGCGAGCCGTACGGCAGCACGACCGCCACCCGGCTCCCCTCCGCGGATCGGATGCGTGCCGCCGCCGAGGTGATCTCGTCGTCGATGTCGAGGTAGATGACGCCGGCCATCGTCAGACCCGCATCGCGCGCAGGACGCGCCGCAGGGCGACGTCGAGGGCGTCTTCGGACGTCTGCAGCTCGATGGCCTGGTACGCGAGGCCGAGCGGCGTGACGTCCTGCTGGTCCACGAGCAGCGCGGTCGCGTCGATCACGGTCTCGATCAGGTTCGGCGCCATCACGATGACCTCGGGCGGCCGAGCGAAGGGCATCGGCTTCCAGAAGGTCTCGGCCGCGAGTGCCGCCTGGACCTCCGGCAGCCGCGAGCCACCGCCGCACAGGTAGATCCGCGACGGCAGCAGGTCGCCCCCGGACAGCTCCTCCATCACGAGCTCCACGCCAGCCGCCCAGACCCGCACGTCGTCGCCGATGATGCCGGCCACCTCGTCGCGCGACTCGACCGGCAGCCCGCGCGCGTAATCGACCTTGAGCGCCTCGGCCCTGGGAAACGGCAGGTCCAGCCGGTCGGCGAGCGACTTCGTGAACGCCCGGCCACCGAGCGCGAACATCCGGGTCCCCTCGATGCCGCCCTGGCGCACGAGCGCGACGTCGGTCGTCCCGCCACCGACATCGACGAACAGCGCTCCGCCCTGGCGCACCTGCTCGAGGCCGAGCACCCGCGCCACCGCATACGGCTCGGCCACGATCTCGAGCAGCTCGAGATCGAGCTGAGAGGCCACGCTCTGCAGCGCCCCGAGGTGCACGAGCGGCGCGAACGCGTTGAAGATCCCGATCTTGACGTGACGGCCCTGGAACCCGACCGGGTTCGTGAGCGCATAGCCGTCGATGGCGGCGCCGGTCACCGCGGCGTGGACGAGCCGGACGTCGACGTGCGGCAGTCCCGTCTCCCACGTGATCGCCCGCTCTGCCTCGCGGAGGGCCTCGCGCTGGACGGAGTCGATGAGCTTCTGGAGCTCGTTCTCGCTGATCGGCTGGTCCGGCTTCTTGCGTTCCTGGCTGTGGGTCGTGGTGAAGCCCTTCACGAGCTCCCCGGCGATGCCGATCACGACCTGGCTCGGCCGGAAGCCCGCCATCTCCTCGGCTTCCTGCAGCGCGATCGAGCAGTTGTCGACCACCGCGGCGATGTCCGCGACCGTCCCCGACTGCATGTGCGCGAGGCCCTGCCGCTTGCGTCCCACGCCTCTGACCGTGCCCAGTCCGGAATCGTCGATCTCGAAGACGAGGGCCTTCGCGAATTCGGTGCCGATATCGAGCGCCGTGCAGACGGCGAGGCTCTCGCCCTCGTCCCGTTGCCAGATCTTGCGCCAGAAGGCCACGTTCAGGCGTTCCAGTCGGGGACTGCCGCGGCCGACCAGGCGGACAGCCCCGCGAGCTGCGCGAGCGACGGCATCGTCACCCGGCCTCGAGCTGCCGGACGATGGCTCCACGGAGCGAGGCGAGTGCATCGTTGATGCCCGAGCGGTCGGTGCCCATCCCCTGCGCCATCTGCGGACGACCGCCGCCCTTCGCCCCGATGGGCGCGGCCGCGGCCTTGACCAGCTCACCGGCCGAGATCCCGCGTTCGACGAGATCGTCCGAGACGGTGACGAAGATCTGCGGGGCATCCGCATCGAGCAGCAGGGCGATCACGCCCGATTCGAGCGCCGCGCGGACCGCCTTCGCGGCGGCCTTGAGCGCCTCGGTCGATTCGTACGGGATGGCCGCGGCGACCAGCCGGACGCCCGGAGCGACCTCCTCGGCTTTCGCGGCCAGCTCGGTGGGCTGCGGGACACCGGACGCCGCGCCGGCCTTCAGGCGGCGCTTGGTCTCCCGGAGCTCGTCCTGCAACGCCGCGATGCGGTCCTCGACGGCGTCGATCGTCTGCGCGCCGACCGCCCCGGCGACGCGCTCCAGCGTCTCGCTTCGCTCGCGGGCGAGCCGATCCGCCGCGGCACCGGTGACGGCCTCGATGCGGCGCATCCCGGAGCCGATGCTCCGCTCGCCGGTGATGCTGAAGCCGCCGATCTGGCCGGTCGCCCGGCAGTGCGTCCCGCCGCACAGCTCGAAGCTGTAGTCCTCGACACGGATGGTCCGGACGGTCTCGCCGTATTTCTCGTCGAAGAAGGCATCGGCGCCCTGCTCGATGGCTTCGGCCATCGGCATGAACGCGATCGTCACCGGGCGATCGTCGCGGACGATGCCGCGGACCTCGTCCTCGATGGCGCGCTTCTCGTCGTCCGTCAACGCCCGGTCGAACGGGTAGTCGAACCGCAGGTTGTCGGGGGTGACGAGCGACCCGGCCTGGCGAGCCCCCTCCCCGACCACGTTGCGCAACGCCCGGTGGAGCAGGTGGGTGCCCGTGTGGTTGCGCATCGTGTGGGCACGACGCTCGGCGTCGACGACGGCCCCGACCGTCTCGCCGACGCGCAGCCGGCCGTGAAGCGTGCCGCGATGGACGATCAGGCCGCCGACCGGCTTCTGCGTGTCGGTCACGGTGAACAGCTCGCTGCCGCCACCCGGTTCGCTGATCGTGCCCTGGTCGCCGACCTGCCCGCCGCCCTCCGCGTAGAACGGCGTGCGGTCGAGCACGACCTCGGCCGCGCCGTTCCCGGTCAGCTCGTCGAATTCCACGCCGTCGCGCACGATCGCCACGACCCGACCCTCGGCGGTCGTCGTCTCGTAGCCCAGGAACTCCGTGTCACCGTGACGGCCCTGGATGGCGCTGTACAGCGAGGTCAGCTCCGCGTGCCGGGCGAGGTCGGCCTTCTTGCCCGAACGGCTGCGCTCACGCTGCTCCGCGAGGGCGTCCTGGAACCCGGCGAGGTCGACGGTGAACCCGTATTCCGCCGCGAGCTCGACGGTCAGGTCGACCGGGAACCCGTAGGTGTCGTGCAGCCGGAACGCGACGTCGCCGTCGAGGACGGGCGCATCGCCCGGCAGGTCCTCCGGCCGACGCCCGATGACGCGCTCGGGCGTCGTGCCCCCGAACGCCTCGCGGATGGCCTCGTCGAGCAGCTTCGAGCCGGCGTCCAGGGTGCGGGCGAACTGGGCTTCCTCGCGCTGGATCGTGGCCAGGACCACGTCGCGCTTCTCGGCGAGGTGCGGATAGGCCTCGGCCATGGTGTCGATCACCACGGTCGCCGTCTCGGCCATGAACGGCTCGCGCCGTCCCAGCAGCCGGCCGTGGCGAACGGCTCGACGCAGGATGCGGCGCAGGACGTAGCTCCTCCCCTCATTGCCCGGAAGGACGTCATCAGCGATGAGGAACGTGACGGCGCGGGAGTGGTCCGCGATGACCTGGTAGCTGAATCGCTCCTGCTCGAAGGCGTCCCGGATCGTGCCCGAGCAGCTCCTGCATCCGGGCGTGGATCGGCGTGAACAGGTCCGTGTCGTAGTTGGTCGGGACCTGCTGGAGGACGCTCGCGAGGCGCTCGAGACCCATCCCGGTGTCCACGCCGGGAGCCGGGAGCGGGACCAGCGAGCCATCGGGCTGGAGGTCGAACTCCATGAACACCAGGTTCCAGATCTCGAGCCAGCGCGGGCACTGCTCGCTGTGGTCGGGCACGCAATGCGGTCCCTCGCTGAGGTGCTCCCCGCGGTCGAAGTGGATCTCGCTGCACGGCCCGCACGGCCCGACGTCGGCCATGCGCCACCAGTTCTTCTCGTCGCCCTTGGGGAAGTCGCCCCAGCGGGCGAGGCGCTCCTCGGGCAGGCCGATCTCGTCGCGCCAGACATCGAAGGCGAAGTCGTCCGTCGTGTAGGTCGTGGCCGCCAGCCGTTCGCCCGGGATGCCCAGGTCGCGCGTCAGGAAGTCCCACGCATAGTGGATCGCCTCGCGCTTGAAGTAGTCACCGAAGCTCCAGTTGCCGAGCATCTCGAAGAGCGTGTGGTGACGCGGCGTGCGGCCGACCTCCTCGAAGTCGTTGTGCTTGCCGGCCACGCGCAGGACTCGCTGGTAGTCGACCGCCCGCGTGTAGCTGCGCTTCTCGGCGCCGGTCAGGACGTCCTTGAACTGGACCATCCCGGAGTTCGTGAACAGGAGCGTCTGGTCGCCCGCGGGCACCAGGCTGGCGCTCGGCACCACGGTGTGGCCACGCTCGGCGAAGAACTCGATGAAGCGCCGCCGGATCTCCGCGGACGGCAGCGACGTGATCCGGGGATCGCGGGTGACGGGTGGGGTCGACATCGGCCGCAATGGTACCGAACCGGACCGGGCCATCTCTGTTACGCATCCGCTACCTGGCGCTACGCGGGCGCTGATGCCCTGGGCAGACGCCATCGCGTCAGGGTCTCTGCGTGCGACACGCAGCACAAGGAGATGTCATGGCCTTTGTCCGAAAGTGCGAACAATGCGGGAGCGTCGACGCTCGCCAGAACTGGTCATCTGCGGCCGAGGCCGCGGACCAGGGAGCGTTCCAGAAGTGGACCTGCCCGACCTGTGCCTGGACCGAATTCGACCTGGTCGATGAGTCCGAGGCGGCGAAGACCGCGGCACCCTCCCGCTGATTCACGTCCGCCCGGGTTCGGGCGGACGTCCCTTTCATCGCCGTCTCAGGGGACTCTCAGGAGCGACCGGGACCATGCCCGTGACCGATCCCCTCAGGAGTCCCCGCGATGAGCCAGCTCCAGTCCCCCGCCCCGCTGCCTGTCGACGACCTCGATGACGACGACCGCCTGATCGGGCGGATCCTCAGCCGGCGCGAGGTGCTGGCCCTGTTCGGCGCCGGCGGCGTGGCGTTGACGATCGCCGCCTGCGCACCGGCGGGTTCGAGCAGTGCGTCCGCCGGCGCGACCTCCTCGAGCGGGACCGCCGCCGCCAGCGCGACGCCGGCGTCGAGCGCGGTCGCCTCGCCCGACGCGACCGTCGCCGGAGGCGTGCCGTCGTGCGTCGTCGCTCCCGAGCTGACGGAAGGGTCCGTACTACGTCGACGTGAACCTCGAGCGATCCGATATCCGCCCGAACACCGGCGATGGCGCGGTCTCGGAAGGCGCCCCGCTCGAGCTCGGATGGCTCGTGTCGCAGGTCGATGGCGACGGCTGCCTGCCGCTCGAGGGCGCCATCGTCGACGTGTGGCACTGCGACGCGCTCGGCGTGTACTCCGGGGTCCAGGGCAGCGCCGGCACCGACTTCCTCCGCGGCTTCCAGCGCACCGACGCCAGCGGAGCCGCCTCGTTCACCACGGTGTACCCGGGCTGGTACCAGGGCCGCGCGGTCCACATCCACTTCAAGATCCGGACCGACCCGGACGCCGAGGCCGGCTTCGAGTTCACGTCGCAGCTCTTCTTCGACGACACGCTCAGCCAGCAGGTCTACGCGTCGGGCGTCTACGCCTCGAAGGGCCAGCCGGACCAGCCGAACGCGAGCGACGGCATCTTCAACCAGAGTGGCGGGGCGACCCTGCTGAACGTGACCCAGGACGGCGACACCTACAAGACCATGTTCGAGATCGCGGTCCAGCTGGCCTGAACCTAGCGCGGCGGGCTGCCTCGAAGGACGCGCCAGATCCGCGACCCGGCGATCACCGCGCCGATCAGCGCCCCGATCGTCAGGCCGCGCAGGAACCTCGCCCGCTCGTGCGCGTGTCACGTTCGCCGCTCCGTGGACGGGCCGAGGACCGCCACGACCGAGACGAGCCCGATGCCGACCCACGCCACGATCGACGCGCCGAGCAGCTGGTAGTCGCCGATCGTCGCGAACTCGATGCCGAGGCGACCGAAGATCGCGTCACCGGCCCACGCGCCGAGGATGGCCGCCGCGAGCAGCAGCGGCAGACGACCGCCCGCGGTGCCGCGGATCGCCACGGACAGGGCGGTGTGGAAGATGCCGACCAGCACGGACAGGACCAACGAGGGCTCCAGGCTCACGCCGGAGCGAGGACCCCGGCGCGGTCCGGCGAGGCCGTTTCCGATGCCGCGACCCGCTCCGGTGCCTCGATGCGGCCGCCGCCGATGACCTCGTCGCCGTCGTACAGCACCGCCGCCTGGCCGGGCGCCGCGGCCCACACCGGCGTCTCGGTGGCGATGGCCCAGCGCTTGTCGCCCAGGGAGCGGACCGTCGCGGGGATGAGCGTCCGCGCGGTGACGGATCCGGACCGTGGCACGGAACGGCGAGGCGGGCACGTCCGGCGCGATGAACGAGGCGCGCTCGATCGTGAACTCGCGGGTCTCGAGGTCCTCGCGCCGCCCCAGCTGGATCGTGTTCGAGCGCGGATCGATGCGCGAGACGTAGCGCGGCTCGCCGAGGGCGACGCCCAGGCCCTTGCGCTGGCCCACGGTGTAGCCGGCCGACCCACCGTGCTCGCCGACACTCGCACCGTCCACGTCGAGCAACGGTCCGGCCTCCGGGGCCCATCCGGCGCGCTCGCGCAGGGCGTCCCGGTAGTCGCCGCCGGGCACGAAGCAGATCTCCTGGCTCTCGGGCTTGTCCGCGGTCACCAGGCCCAGCGACCGCGCCACCGCGCGCACCTCGGGCTTGGTCAGCTCCCCGAGCGGGAAGCGCGCGTGCTCGAGCTGGTCGGCTCGGAGGCCGTACAGGAAGTAGGTCTGGTCCTTGTCCTCGTCGCGTGCCCGCAGCAGCCGCGGCCGCCCGTCATCGCCGACGACCCGGCGCGCGTAGTGGCCGGTCGCGACGGCTTCGCAGTCGTACAGGTGGCGAGCCCGGCCCAGCAGCGCCCCGAACTTCACGTACGTGTTGCAGTCGACGCACGGGCTGGGCGTTCGCCCGTCGAGGTACGCGTCGAGGAACGGCGCGATGACCCCGGCATCGAACTCGCGCTCGAGGTTCATGACGTAGAACGGGATATCCAGCTGCGCGGCGACGCGCCGGGCATCGTCGGCCGCATCGAGCGAGCAGCAGCTCTTCTTGAACTCGGAATAGGTGTCGGCGACGTCGTGCAAGCGCATCCAGACGCCCACGACGTCGTGGCCCTGCTCGCGCACGAGCGCCGCGGCGACGGACGAGTCGACCCCGCCCGACATCGCCACCAGGATGCGGCTCATACGCCGATCGCCTGCCCGAGCGGGTCGCTGGCGACAGAGGCTCCCCCGACGCGCATCGACGCGATGACCCGGGGCACGACCTCGCAGGCGACGGCGATCTCGTCGTCGGTCGTCGTCCGTCCCAGGGACAGGCGCAGGGCTCCGCGGGCTTCCTCTTCCGGGTAGCCCATCGCGGTCAGCACGTGACTGACCTCGGTCGAGCCGGTCGTACACGCCGAGCCCACCGAACAGGCGATGCCCTCGAGGTCGAGCGACATCGACACCGACACCCCGTCCGTGTCGCGCGCGATGATCGAGAGGAGTCCGGGCAGCCGCTGCTTGGGATGACCGGTCGTCTCCGTGCCGGGCGTGGCCAGGATCGCCTTGGCCAGCCGCTCGCGCTGGCGGCGCAGGCGGCCGACCGTCTCGGACCGCTCGGAACAGGACAGGTCGTAGGCGGCAGCCAGGCCGACAGCCCCGGCCACGTTCTCCGTGCCCGCGCGGCGGTGGCGCTCCTGGGTGCCGCCCTGCTGCTGGGCGAGGATGTGGGTGCCGTGGCGGACGTACAGCGCGCCGACGCCCTTGGGCCCCTCGAACTTGTGCGCCCCGAGCGACACGAGGTCGGCATCCAGGGTGCTCAGGTCAAGATCGACGTACGGGGCCGCCTGGACGGCATCGACATGGAACAGGACGCCCTTGCGCCCGCGGACGACCTTGGCGATCTCGGCCATCGGCTGGATCGTGCCGACCTCGTTGTTCGCGAGCATGATCGACACCAGGATCGTGCGGTCCGTGAGCGCCGCCTCGAGCTGGTCCGGATCCACCCGCCCGTAGCGGTCGACCGGGAGCTCGACGATCTCGAAGCCGAACTTCTCGAGGTGGCCCAGCGTGTGCCCCACGGCGTGGTGCTCGATGGCCGACGTCACGATCCGATGGCCGTGCGCCTTGCCGGCCCAGGCCGCGCCCTTGAGCGCGAGGTTGTTCGCTTCGGTGCCGCCCGACGTGAAGACGATCTCGCGCGGCTCGGCGTGGAGCCGGGTCGCGACCCGCTCGTGCGCCTCGTCGAGGGCCGCCCGGGCCGTGCGGCCGAACGCATGCGCCGACGACGGATTGCCGAAGGCCTCCGTCAGGAACGGGAGCATCGCATCGAGGACCTCGCGCCGGAGCGGGGTCGTCGCCGCGTGGTCGAGATAGATCGCCATCGGGCGGATTGTACGCTCGGGCGCCCGGGCGCCCGCACGGGGCTCCCGGACGCCGTCGGTGGTCGGCTAGGGCGCGTACTCGAGCGCCCGCTTCAGGAAGGCCGCCATCTGCCCGCGCGTGACGCTGGCGGTCGGGCAGTACCGCCGCGTCCCGCAGCCGCCGGTGATGCCCGCAGCGGCCAGCCGGTTGATCGAGGACTCGCCGGTCTTGCCGTCGTCGTCATCGAAGAAGTCGGTGCCGCGTGTCCGGCGGGTTCAGCTCCTTGTCCAGGAAGATCGCCATCTCGGCTCGGGTGACCCGGCGCGTCGGGCAGTAGAGCGTGGGGCTGCCGCAGCCGCTCGTGATGCCGGCCGCCCGCAGCGCGTTGATCGAGGCTTCGCCGGAGCGACCTTCATCGTCGGTGAAGTAGTCGGTGCGTGGTCGAGGGATGGTCGAAGCGCGCGCACGAGGAAGATCGCCATCTGCTCCCGGGTGACCGGCGGCCGTCGGGCAGAACCTGCCGCTACCGCAACCGACCGTGATGCCCTCGTAGCAGGATCCAGTGGATGCTGTCGAGGAAGGTGGAGGTCGCGATGTCCGCTGAACTCGGGCGCGATGACCCGATAGAGGGCAGCCGTTGAGGTCGGTCACGTAGAGCTCGCCGGATTCGCTCTCGCCGAACGAGCTGATGTTGAGGCTCGTGTCCCGGCGGACGGTCTCGCCGGCTGCTGCCGTTCCCCATCGTCCAGATGCGGCCGCTGCAGAAGTCGCCGAACACGTAGAGGCCCTGCAGGTCGCGGTGCGAGCCGCGGTAGACGTAGCCGCCCGTGATCGAGCAGCCCAGCGAGTGCGTGTACTCGGCGACCGGGAGGATGTCGCTCGCCGGGGCGTGCAGCCGCTCGACGGCTCGAAGCAGTGCGTGCCCTCCATGACGTCCCAGCCGTAGTTGTCGCCGCCGCGGGTCGGCGTCGAGTCTGGCGGTTGATCTCCTCGCAGCGGTCCTGCCCGACGTCGGCGATGAAGAGGTCGCCGGTGGCACGGTCGAAGGTGATGCGCCACGGGTTGCGCAGGCCGTAGGCCCAGATCTCGTCGGCGCCGGTCCTGCCCGACGAACGGGTTGTCGACCGGGATCGCGTAGTGGTCGTATGGCCCGGCGCCGGTGCCGTCGACGTCGATGCGCAGGATCTTGCCGAGGAGCGTCGTCCGTGTGTCCTGGCCGTTGTCGTAGCGGGTCGCCGGCGCCGCCGCCGTCGCCGATGGCGATGTACAGGTAGCCGTCCGGGCCGAACGCCAGCGCGCCGCCGTTGTGGTTCGCGTTCGCGACTGTGCTCGATGCGCGAGCAGCAGGACCTCGGTCGTGAGGCTCGCGCGCGGTCCTGGCGGAATTCGCCGTCAGCCGGCGACGATCGATGTCGCCGTCGGGCCGGGTGTAGTAGACGTACAGGCGCCGGTTGGTCGCGAAGTTCGGGATGGAACGCCAGCCCGAGCAGGCCGCGCTCGCCGCCGGCCGCGATTCGAGAGCCGATGTCCAGGAAGGTGCCCGTTGCAGCGTTCCCGCTCTTGACGACGCGCACCCTGCCGCCGCGCTGGACCACGAAGAGGCGACCGGAGCCGTCGCCGGCATGGGTGACGCCGAGCGGGCTGCTGCAGCCCGCCGGTGACTCGGACGACGGTCAGCTGTCCGGACACGAGCGCCGCTGGCTCGATGCGTCGTCGGTCGGCGTTCGGCCGGCGCCGCGGGCTGGCGGGTCGCCGGCGGCCACGGGGATCGCGCCGGCAGGATGGCGGCCAGCGCCAGGATCGGCGACGGCAGGACGGTTCGGCAGGTCGGCGACGGGTGCGTCATGGGCTAGTCCCTCCGGTGGTAGTCGGCGAACGCGCGGTACAGGAATGCGGCCATCTGGCCGCGGGTGACGCTTGCCGTCGGGCAGTACAGGTCCGGGCCGCAACCGGTCGTGATGCCGGCCTCGAAGAGGCTGTCGATGTCGGCCTCGATGGGTCGAGCCGTCGTCGTCCACTGAAGTGGTCGGGCTCGACCGGCGGCGGAAGGTCGAGCGCCCGCACGAGGAAGGCCGCCATCTGGCCGCGGGTCACCGTCCGGCTCGGGCAGTACTGCCGGTCGCCGCAGCCGCCGGTGATGCCGGCCGCGGCCAGGCGGTTGATGCTCGCCTCGCCGGTCACGCCGTCGTCGTCGTCGAAGAAGTCCTCGTTCGGTCGGCGGCAGGTGCATCGCCCGGTCGATGAACAGCGCCATCTGCGCGCGCGTCACCGGCGTTGCCCGTGGCAGAACATGTCCAGGTTGCAGCCGCCGGTGATGCCGTTCGCGTAGGCCCACTGCGATGTGGGGCTCGAACGTGGTGCCGGTGTCAGTCGTTGATGCAGCCGCGACCCGATGTTGACGACCGTGACCGACGTGCCGCTGGAGCCGAACCGGA
Source organism: uncultured Chloroflexia bacterium (assembly GCA_963850555.1). Taxonomy (GTDB): domain Bacteria; phylum Chloroflexota; class Limnocylindria; order Limnocylindrales; family CSP1-4; genus SPCO01. The sequence continues at coordinate 211,554 of CAWKLT010000018.1, forward strand.
CCCGCGTCCAGCCGCAGCCGTCCGGTCTCGTCCGACTCGAGGAACCAGTCGTGCGGGTCGGGCATCGCGCGAACCGTGTACGTGCCGCCGGGGAGACCCGGTGATGTCGATCAACTGGTACGGGAGGCTCCAGCGGTACGTGTCCGCCCAGCCGACGGAGATGCCGGTTCGCGAGGTCAGTGCGGTCCGGCCACCGCAGCCACGACTCGCGGTAGTACCGGGCCGCTCGGAGAGCGCGGAAGGCTCGGGCGACCACAGCGTCGTGTCGAAGAAGCAGAACCCGATCTTGCGATCGGCCCGCGTGGCCCGGCTGGACCACAGGTGGTAGACCATCATCTGCTCGACGTGCCAGTGGTTGTGGCCGTCACCCGCGTAACCGCATCGTGGCCTCGGTCGCGACACGGCGCTCCCCGCCGGCGTCGTCGTCGATGACCTGACGGACGGACCATGGTGACGATGCGCTGGGTCGCCGCGCGAGCACCTCGATGGGACCGGCGCCGACGTTGACCAGGATGCTCGTGAAGCGCAGGAGGCGGCGACCGTTGGAGTTGACGATCCGGAACTGCGAGGGATTGGCCGCGCGGAGGTTCGGCAGCCGGTCATCCGCGGCCACCACCTCCGGCGCGACCCACGCCGGGGCCAGGGCGATGAGGGCAAGGGATGCGGCGAACAGGAGGCGTCGGACGGACCCCCGGCCCGTTTGGCGCTTCGTCACCTCGACACCCTACACGGTCGGGCAACCTCGCGCTGGCCGACCGCCACCGAGGCTGGCGTACCCGCCCGCCCGTGGCCGCGTCACCTGGTCGGCGCCACCTCGCGCTCGGCGGCGCGCTTGAGGTCCTCGGCCCGACCGACTTCGCGGCGACGGTCGTGCGTGGACAGGGCCCGCTTGCGCAGTCGGATCGACAGCGGCGTCACCTCCACGAGCTCGTCGCCGGAGATGAACTCCAGGGCGCTCTCGAGCGTGATCGGCCGGGGCGGGGTCAGCCGCAGCGACTCGTCGTGGGAGTGGGTCCGGATGTTGGTGAGCTTCTTCTCCTTGGTCGGGTTGACGTCCATGTCGCCCGACCGGCTGTTCTCGCCGACGATCATCCCCTCGTAGACCTCGACGCCCGCGCCGATGAAGAGCTCGGCCCGTTGCTCGAGGTTGAACAGGCCGTAGGAGTTGCTCGTCCCCGCCCGGTCACTGACCAGCACCCCGTTGGTGCGGTGGGTCACCTCGCCCGCCCACGGCCCGTAGCCCTCGCCGATCTGGTGCAGGAGCGCGGTGCCGCGGGTATCGGTCAGCAGTTGCCCGCGATAGCCGATCAGGCCGCGAACCGGCAGCACGTACTCCATCCGGACCCGACCGTCGGCGTCGGTGCTCATCTGGTCGAGGCGGCCCTTGCGGCCGGCCATGGCGCCCTGGATCTCTCCGATGTAGTCGGGCGGGATGTCGATGGTCACCCGCTCGTAGGGCTCCTGCGTCTCACCATCGACGGTGCGCAGCAGCACCTCGGGCCGGGAGGCGGTGAGCTCGAAGCCCTCGCGGCGCATCTGCTCGATGAGGACCGCGAGCTGGAGCTCGCCGCGGCCGCGGACCTCGAACGCCTCGGCCGTCTCGGCCGGTCGGACCTCGATCGACACGTTGCCAAGGACCTCCTTGTCGAGGCGGGCCTTGATCTGGCGGCTGGTGACGTACTTGCCCTCGCGACCGGCGAGCGGCGACGTGTTGACGCCGAACGTCATGCGCAAGCGTCGGAGCGTCGACGTCGAGCCGCGGCAGCGGCCGCGGATCGGCGGGGTCCGTCAGCGTGTCGCCGATGGTCACCTCGGGCAGGCCCGCGACGCTGACGATGTCGCCCGGTCCGGCCTCGGTGATGTCGACGCGGTCGATCCCGTGGGCGGTCTGGAGGCTGGTCACGACCCCGCTGAGCGTGACGGTCCGGCCCGGCTCCACGGTCCCGGCGGTGTCGTCCGCCTCTTCGCGCACGATCGTGATGCGCTGGCCGACGTTGATCCGGCCGTTCCAGATCCGCCCGACCGCCATCCGGCCGACGTAATCGTTGGCGCTCAGGTTGGTGACGAGGAGCTGCAGCGGATGGTCGGGCGTGTAGGTCGGCGGCGGCGTGACCTCGATGAGCACGTCGAACAGCGGGTGCAGGTCCTCCCCGGGGTCGTCGAGCGAGGTCGTGGCCGTGCCCGCCTTGGCGTTCGTGTAGAGGACCGGGAAGTCGATCTGGTCCTCGTCGGCGCCGAGGTCCATGAACAGCTCGTAGACCGCGTCGAGGACCTCGGCCGGACGCGCATCCGAGCGATCGATCTTGTTGATGGCCACGATCACCGGCAGTCGCCGGGCCATCGCCTTCTGGAGCACGTAGCGGGTCTGCGGGAGCGGACCCTCGGCCGCGTCCACGAGCAGCAGCACCAAATCGACCATGAGCAGGGAGCGCTCGACCTCGCCGCCGAAGTCGGCGTGTCCTGGCGTATCGACGATGTTGAGACGGATGTCGGCGTAATCGATCGTCGTCTGCTTGGCGAGGATCGTGATGCCCTTCTCGCGCTCGAGGTCGCCCGAATCCATGACCCGATCGACCACGGCCTGGTTGGTCCGGAAGGCGCCGGTCTGGCGCAGCATCGCGTCCACGAGCGTGGTCTTGCCGTGATCGACATGGGCGACGATGGCGACGTTGCGCAGGTCTTCGCGGCTGGCCGCGGCTTCGGTCGGGGCGCTTGCAGAGAGGCTGTCGGGCACGGTGGGGCGGGACTCCGGGTGGTGGTGGGGACGGCCGATTGTCCCACGGAACGCCTGCTAGCATCGAGGGCCTCATGACCGTCGCTGCCGTGATCCTGTCCGCCACCGCACAGGGCGCTGTCGCGGACACGCTGGGCCAGCCGCGCGTCCGGCGGCTCGTGGACATCGCCTGGTCCGGCGGCGCACTGCCGGTGGTCGTGCTCTCGCCCGACGACGACGGTGCGGTCGCAGCCGCGCTCGTCGGGAGCGAAGCGGTGTTCGGGACACCGGCTGCGGCGGAGGCCGGCCCGGCCGGTCAGATGGTCCGCGGCGCGGAACTCGCCCTGGCCGAGGTCCGCGAGACGAGTGCGGTCCTGATCTGGCCGGCACGGATGACCTGGGTCGGACCGGAGACCGTGACCTCGCTCATCGAGGCGCACGGCACGGACACAGCCACGATCCTGCGACCGGCCTGGGACGGGACACCGGGCTGGCCGGTGCTCGTGCCGGTCGCGAACCTGGACGCCCTGCGCGGGGTGGCCCCGGAGCGGATGCCACCGGCGGTGATCGACGAGCTCGTCGCCGCCGCGCCGTCACGGATCGTCGAGGTGGGCGACCCAGGGGTCGTCCACGACGCTGAGACCCCGTTCGCGGACCTGCCGCCGTACGACGGTCCGCCCGACCCGCCCGCCGGCCATACCCACGAATGGGGCGACGGCGTGGAAGGCGACGGCGTCGACGAGGGCGTGCCTGGGGAAGGCCGCGGCCTCGCGCCGTTCCCGCAGGCGGCCGACGACGCGGCGGGCGACTCGGACTAACGGGCCGGCTACCAGGAGCAGGAGGCTGTGTCGCTCTCCTTGAGCCAACGGTCGCCGTGCGCGTAGGCGGCCCAGACCTCGAGCGATCCACTGGTGACAGTCGGGTCGGACGGACGTAGCCCGAACTCGACACTCCCGTCGACGAGGCCGGCCTTGGCGACATCGATCCCGAACTCGAGCGACGGCTGCTCGATCGCCAACGGCTGGGTGAGGGACGAGGCCGGGGCTCCACTGCCCTGCCACATGTTGGGATGCGACATCGTGACCTGGTCGCTGACGACGCCGTCGACGCTGGTGTCACCGGCTCCAGGCGATGTCATGCGCCACATGACCACGAGACCATCGACCGGCGGAGAGAACGTCTCGTGATCCTGCCATGACCAGACCGACCGAATGCCGATATCCCCGCCTGGCTCGCCGCCCGCCGTGCAGTCGATGTCGACCTGCAGATCCAGGGACCCGGCCTCGGCCCCGAACGGGGCGCCGTCCGCGATGGAACCCGCCGCGTACGGCAGGATCTGCGCCACCACGATCGCGCCCACCGCCAGCAACACGCGCCAGCGACCCTGATCGGTGATTGTCGGGAGCAGCTCTGAGCGGTGGTTCCGGGTCAGGACCATGAGCGCGCCGATCCCTTCGAGTGGGATCGTGATGCTGCCCTGGCTCAGGGCGACGACGACCCGGATCGCCGCAGCCGCGATGATCACGTAGCAGATCGGTGCGATGGCGTGGACAGCCCAGGACCCAGGTTGCCGTAGGGCGGCCACGACGACGAGGACCGTCGCGACGAAGAGCCCGACTGAGGCGAGAAGCTCCCAGACCAAGAGCGGTTCCCCGAACGCCCCAAGGGCGATCGCGGACCCAACGACCCCGATCAACGCCAGGATCACGAACAGAACGGTCGCCCAACGGCGATACGGCTCGATCGGGTCGACCAGGTCGACCGGGTCGACGGGCGCGACCTCCGGCGCCGGTGTCTGCCCTGGCTCCCCCAGCGATGCGGCGCCAGGGTCGGACGAATGGACGACGGGCGGTTCGCTCACGACCGGAGGTTACTCGACGGCTCGCACGGTCTCGTCGCGGCTGCGAAGCCCGTCCCGCAACCGCGCGAGCGGGATCGTCGCGACCGCGATCCCACCGATGACCAGCGCGACCCCGGCGAGCTGCGCCGGCGACGGGCGCTCGTCGAGCAGGACGACGCTCAGCAGCACCGTGAGCGGCGGCTGGACGAGCAGGATGATCGACGTCACCACGGCCGGCAGGCGCGGCAACGCGAGCGAGATGCACAGGTAGCCGATCGACTGCGAGGTGACCCCGAGGAGCGCCAGCCAGGCGAGGCTGGCCGGGCCTGGCGTCAGGTCAAGGTCCCCCGTGACGAACCCGAACGAGCCGGCCACGAGGGCGGTGCCGATCGTGGCGATCGCGACCGGCCCGGCCGGCCGGCGCGAGTCGCGTCCGCCCATCCGGATCAACAGCAGGTACCCGGAGTAGCACAAGGCGGTCGCGAGCCCGAGCACGACCCCCAGCGCGGGGTTCGCGCCGTACGCCCCGACCCCGACGACCCCGGAGATCAGCACGACGCCGGCAAGCACGACCGGGACCGCGAGGAGGGTCGCCCGCGACGGTCGCTCCCCGAAGATCAGCCACGCAACGACGCCCACGACGAGGACCTGGAGGTTGCCCAGCACCGTCGCCAGCCCGGCCCCGACGTATTCGATGGCGTGATGCCAGAACATCAGGTCGCCCGCGAAGAAGACGCCGGCGACGATCGCGAATCGACGGGCGCGACCCGGCAGCGGACCGTAGCGCCGGCGCTCGGCCCAGGCGACCAGGAGGAGCAGCGGCAGACCGAAGACCGCCCGATAGAACGTCCCGGTCGACGGCGACACGTCCGCGTACTGGTAGAAGATCCCCGAGAAGGAGATGCACATCGCCCCGATCAGGGCCGCCATGCGCGGTCGGCGCGCGATCGCGTCGAGCGCCGGGATCCCGGTGTCAGCCGCCACGCCGGCGGTCAGTCGTCGACCTCGCCCGAACCGTCGCCCGCCACGTCAGCCTTCCACGGCCGGCTTCGGCGGAAGCCCCACGAACCGCAGCCCGAGCTCCTCGAGCTGCTCCGGCTCGGGTGCCGAGGGCGCCTCGAGCATCGGGTCGCTGCCCGACTGGGTCTTGGGGAACGCCATGACCTCGCGGATGTTCGTCTGCTGGGCCAGGAGCGCCGCCCAGCGATCGATCCCGAGGGCGATCCCACCGTGTGGTGGCGCGCCGAACTCGAACGCGTCGAGGACCGCCCCGAACTTGTCGCGCATCCCGTCGAGGGTCTGGCCCTGCAGCAGGAAGCTGCGTTCCAGCAGGTCGCGCCGGTGGATCCGCACCGACCCGCCACCGAGCTCCCAGCCGTTCAGCACCAGGTCGTACTGGAGCGCACGCGCCCGGCCGGCCGGGTCGTCTGGCGATGGCCTGGCCGGGTCCCCGGACGCCGTCACGAGCAGCTCCTCGTCCTCGGGCACCACGCCGCTGAACGGGTTGTGGGTCGCGTCCCAGCGACCGAGCTCCTCGTCCCACTTGTACATCGGGAAGCGATTGACCCAGGCGTAGGCGAGGACGTTCGGGTCTGCGAGACCCAGGCGTTCGCCCAGTTCCGCGCGGAGGCGACCCAGCACGTCGGCGGTGACGGCTGCGGCGTCGGCCACGATCAGGATGAGGTCGCCCTCCCCTGCCCCGCTCAGCTCGACGATCATGCGTTGGGCCTCGTCGGACAGGAACTTGGCGATCGGGCTCTTGATCTCGCCACCGGGTTCCAGGGCGAGGTAGGCGAGACCCTTCGCCCCGAACCGGCGGGCACGCTCGGTCAGCTCGTCGATCTCGCGACGAGTGATGCCGGCCATGCCCGGGGCGACGATCGGCCTTGACGCGCCCGCCGGCCGCCAGCGCCTCGTCGAACACCTTGAACCCCGAAGCCGGCGTCAACGCCGGCGCGAGATCCACGAGCTCCATCCCGAACCGCACGTCCGGCTTGTCGCTGCCGAAGCGCTCGATCACCTCGTCGTACGTGAAGCGCGGGAACGGGACCTCCTGGAGCGGGCGCTCGGGCGTCGTCGCATTCGAGACGTCGATGGCCATCCCCTCGATGAATCCGATCACGGTCTCTTCGTCGACGAAGCTCATCTCCAGGTCGAGCTGGGTGAATTCCGGCTGCCGGTCGCCGCGCAGGTCCTCGTCGCGGTAACAGCGAGCGATCTGGAAGTAGCGGTCGATGCCGGCCACCATCAGCAGCTGCTTGAGCTGCTGCGGGCTCTGTGGGAGGGCGTACACGCTGCCGGGCTGGAGCCGGCTCGGCACGATGAAGTCGCGCGCACCTTCGGGCGTGCTCTTGATGAGCGTCGGCGTCTCGACCTCGACGAAGCCGTTGGCGTGGTGGACCTCGCGGATCGCCTGGACCATCCGGCTTCGCAGCAGCAGGCGGTCGGCCATGGGCTGGCGGCGGATATCGAGGTAGCGGTATTTCAGCCGCAGGCCCTCGTCGACCGGCGCGTCTGGCTCGTTGATGTAGAAGGGCGTGGTCTTCGCCTCGGACAGGATCTCGAACTCGGTCGTCTGGAGCTCGATCTCGCCGGTCGGGAGCCGCGGGTTCTCCGTGCCCGGCTGCCGCTTCGCGACGGTGCCGCGGACGGCGACGACGAATTCGCTCCTGACCCGGCTCGCCGTCGCGTGCGCGTCGGGCGCATCGGCCTTGTCGACGACGACCTGGGTGATCCCGTGGCGGTCGCGCAGGTCCAGGAAGATGAGCTGGCCGTGGTCGCGGCGGCGATGGACCCAGCCCGCGAGGCGCGCCTCGGTTCCGGCGTCGGCGGCGCGCAGCTGACCCGCGGTGTGGGTGCGGTAGGGCGTGGCGAGGCTCGGGCTCGGGTCGGTCATGGCCGGGTCATGGTATTCGGTCCGGTCGTCGGGCCGTGCGACGGCCCGCGGTCAGCCGCGCTCCGGCGAACCCATCAGCTCCCGTGGCGGTGGGCGGCGTGGGCCCGCGCGATCTCGCGACCGACGTCCGCGACCGGGACGACCTTCTGGGTCCCGGCCGGCAGATCCCGAAGCTGGACGTCGCCGTCTGCCAGCTCGTCGCCGACGATGACCGCGAAATGGGCGTGCTCCTTCGCCGCCGACTCGAGCTGCTTGCCGAGCTTTCGCCGCCCGAGCTCGGCGCGGGCCGTCACGCCGGCGCCACGCAGCTCCGTGGCGATCCGCAGGCGGCTCACGGTGTCGTCGGGGTCGGCACCGACCACGACCACGGTGGGCGCCGCGTCCGCCACGACATCCCCGCCGCCCTGCTCCCCGAGCGCCAGGAGCAGGCGGTCCAGCCCGACCCCGAAGCCGATCCCCGGCGTCGGGCGGCCGCCCAGCAGCTCCACGAGGCCGTCGTACCGGCCCCCACCGCCGAGCGCCTGCTGCTGTCCCTCACGGCCCGAGATGTAGAACTCGAACGCGGTCCGCGTGTAGTAGTCCAGGCCGCGGACCAGGCCGGGTTCCACCCGATACGGCACGCCCGAGGGCGTCCAGGTGCGCGCGGACGCTCGCGAAATGGTCGGCGCATGCGTCGCACAGCCGGTCCGTGATCTTGGGGGCGCCGGCGTTGAGCGCCGCCATGGCCGGGTCCCTCGAGTCGAGCAGGCGCAGGACGTTGCGCTCCAGCCGGTCGCGCTCGAGCGGCGGGCAGCTCCGCGGCGTGCGCACGGTAGTAGTCGGTCAGTGCGGCCACGTAGGCCGGGCGGCACGACGCGTCGCCGATCGAATTGACGAGGACCTCGACGCCGGTCAGGCCGGCATCCGCGTAGAACCTCGTCCCGAGCTCGATGATCTCGGCGTCGACGGCCGGTCCAGGGTCGCCGATCGCCTCGACGTCGAACTGCCAGAACTGGCGGTAGCGGCCCGCCTGCGGGCGGTCGTAGCGGAACATCGGGCCGATCTCGTACAGCTTCACGGGCTGCGGCCACGTCTGGAGCCCGTGCTGGACGTAGGCCCGGACGATCCCGGCCGTCGGCTCGGGGCGGAGCGACCACGATTCGGCCTCGTCGGACCGGGGCACGATCCGGAACAGCTCCTTCTCGACGATGTCCGTGACCTCGCCGACGCCTCGCTCGAAGACCGCGGTCTGCTCGAACATCGGCGTCTCGATGCGGCCGTAGCCGTATCGGGCGGCCAGGTCCGCGGCGAGCCGCTCCAGGCGGGTCCAGGCGGCCGTGTCGGGTGGCAGGAGGTCGCGCGTGCCCCGTGGGGCCTTGAAGGTCGGCATCGATGCGAGTCTAGGGCGTCAGGCCCGCGACGACGGGGAGGTCAGCCGAGGTCGCGCTGGACGTTGATGACGTCCTTGAGGTTCTCGATGCGGCCCATGACCCGGGCCAGCTGCGACACCGAGTGGACCTGGAGCGTGGCCGTCACCACGGCCGTGTGATCCGGCGTCACCCCGACGGACGCGGCCACGATGTTGACCTTGTTCTCCGCCACGACCTGGGTGATGTCGCTCAGCAGGCCGGTCCGGTCGTAGGCCTCCACCCGGATCGCGATGGGGTAGGTCTGGCTGGCCTCGGCCTCCCACTCGACGTCGATCAGCCGGCTGACCTCGCGCTCGTTGACGACCGTCGGACAGGACTGGAGGTGGACGGTCACGCCCTTGCCTCGGGTGATGAACCCGACGATGGGGTCACCGGGGATCGGCGAACAACACTTGGCGAACCGGACGAGCAGGTCGCCGACGCCCTTGACCCGCACGCCACCGGTTCGGGCCTGCTGCGGGGGCGCGACCGTCGGGAGCTGGCTCTGGCCATCGTCGACCACGCCGAGGCGCATGACCACCGTCTGCGGCCCCACCGCGCCGTACCCGATCGCGGCGTAGAAATCGTCGGCCGTCTCGTAGTTGAACTGACGGCCCACCTCGGCGATCTTGTCCTGCCCCACCGCCCCGATCGACGTCCTGGCCAGGCGCCGCAGCTCGCGCTCGAGCGACTCCTTGCCGTGGCTGATGTTCTCGTCGCGGTCCTTGCGCTTGAACCACTGGCGGATCTTTTCGCGAGCGTGACTCGTGCGCACCACGTTCAGCCAGTCGCGCGACGGGCCGTGCTCGCCCTTCGTCGTGACGATCTCGACGATGTCGCCGTTCTTGAGTCGATAGTCGAGCGGGACGAGCCGGTTGTTCACCTTCGCGCCGATCGTGCGATGACCGACGTCGGTGTGGATGCGATAGGCGAAGTCGAGCGGGGTCGCGCCCGCCGGCAGGTCCTTGATGTCGCCCTTGGGCGTGAACACGAAGACCTGGTCCTGGAAGATGTCGAGCTTGATGCCCTCGACGAACTCGGTCGCGTCCGACTCCGAGACGTCGCGCTGCCAGTCCATGAGCTGGCGCAGCCAGGCGAGCTTGGCGTCGTACTCGCGGTCGGACTTGGTGCCTTCCTTGTAGCGCCAGTGGGCCGCGATCCCGACCTCGGACACCTGGTGCATCTGGTGGGTCCGGATCTGGATCTCGAGCGGCTTGCCGTCGATGGCGATGACGGCGGTATGGAGCGACTGGTAGAGATTGTTCTTGGGGACCGCGATGTAATCGTCGAACTGGCCCGGGATCGGTCGCCAGATGCTGTGGACGATGCCGAGGGCCGCATAACACTCGCGCACGTCCTCGACGAGCAGGCGGATGGCGTAGACGTCGTAGATCTCGCCGAACTCCGCGCTCTTGCGCTGCATCTTCTTCCAGATGCTGTAGATGTGTTTGGGTCGCCCTTCGACGTCGGCTTCGATGCCGGCGGCCTCGAGCTGCGGCTTGAGCTCGGCGATCGCCCGGTCGATGTACGTCTCGCGGCCCTTGCGCCGCGTGTCGAGGAGCTTGGCCAGCTCGCGGAACCGCTCGGGCTCGAGCGCCTTGAACGCGAGGTCCTCGAGCTCCCACTTGATCTGCCAGATGCCGAGGCGCTCCGCGAGCGGGCGCGTAGATCTCCATCGTCTGGCGGGCGATGCGCTGCTGCTTGTCCGACGGCAGGCCGTACAGCGTGCGCATGTTGTGGAGGCGGTCGGCCAGCTTGATCAGGACGACCCGGATGTCCTGGGCCATGGCCAGGAGCATCTTTCGGATGTTCTCGGCCTGCTGCTGCTCGTGGCTGTGGGTGCTGAACCGCGACAGCTTCGTGACGCCGTCGACGAGCTGGGCGACCTCGCCGCCGAAGCGCTCCTCGATGTCGGTCAGGCTGTATTCGGTGTCCTCGGGGACGTCGTGCAGGAGCGCGGCCTGGACCGCGATCGGGTCGATGCCGAGCTCGGCCACGATCTGGGCCGAGGCGATCGGGTGCGTGACGTAGGTCTCACCCGTCGCACGGCGCTGGCTGGCGTGCGCCTCGACGGCCAGGTCGAAGGCGGCATCGACCGCCGTGAGGTCCGCGGTCGGGTGGTGCGCGGCGATCGACGCGTCGAGGGCCGTGCGCAGGGCCTCGAGGTCGACCTTGCCGCCGGCCGTCGCCCGCGACAGGACCTGGGGACGCCGCGGCCCGCGACGCTTCGCCGTCTTCGCTCGCGCCGGCTTCTCGACGACGACGGCGGCCGGCTTGTCGGCGGCCACCGGGGCAGGCTTCACCGGCGCCTTCTCGACGGCGGTCGGTTTTCTCGTGGTCTTGGAGCGGGGTGACGTGGCGGCCATGGCCCGAAAAGGATAGCAGCGGACCCTTCGCGCTCAGGGTGCCCGGTCGTCCCGGGTCAGCCCCGGTACCCGAGTTCGGACAGCAGCTCGAGCGCCGTCGCCCGTTCGTCCCACGGCTGTTCGCCGTCCGGGCCGATGATCGAGCGTTCGTGACCCTTGCCCGCGAGCAGCACGATGTCGCCGCGGCGAGCGGCCTCGAATGCGGTCGCGATGGCCGTCCGACGGTCGGCGATGACCTGCAGGTCCTGACCGCGCCGCCGTCCGGCCGTCTCCGCACCCCGGGCGATCTCGTCGAGGATGGCCTCGCGGTCCTCGCCGCGCGGGTCCTCGTCGGTCACGACCACGAGCCGGGCCCGCTCGCCGGCGATCCGGCCCATCTGCGGCCGCTTCGCCGTGTCCCGTTCGCCCGCCGAGCCGAAGACCGCGATCAGGCCCCCGCCGCGGGCCGCTGCGGCCGGCGCGAGCAGGTCGAGGACGGTCTGGAGCGACGCCGGGCTGTGGGCGAAGTCGACCACGACACCGAACGGCTGGCCGGCCTCGATCCGCTCCATCCGGCCCGGGACCCCCTCGAGCGAGGCCATGCCCGCAAGGACCGCGGCGCCGTCGAGGCCCAGGACCTCGCCGAGGGCGACGACCGCGAGCGCGTTGTGGACGTTGAAGCGGCCGGCCAGCTGCAGGTCGAGCGTCGCCGTGCCGCCGGGCCCCTCGATGTCGGCGCGGAGACGGTCGGCGTCCTCGGTGATGCGGATCGCGCGGATGTCCGCCGCGGTCTCCGTGCCGTAGGTCATGACGCGGGCGCCGGCGTCACGAGCCGTCCCGATGAAGGCGCCCGGCGGACGGGTCATCGATGTTGACGATGGCCGCCGGAGCGATCGGACGAGGCTTGTGCACGAGCCGCGCGTCTCGCAGGCGATCGAACAACGACAGCTTGGCGTCGCGGTACGCCTCCCACGTGCCGTGCAGCTCGAGATGCTCGTGGGTGAGGTTCGTGAGGATCGCGACGTCGTAGGCGACGCTCGCGACGCGATCGAGGGCGAGCCCGTGCGAGGTCGTCTCGATGACGGCGACGTCGTCGCCGGCGTCGACCATGGCCCGCAGCGTCGCCTGGAGCTCGGTCGCCTCGGGGGTCGTGGCGTGCGCCTCGTGGGCGTCCGTCCGGCCGCCGATCCGCGTCGCGATGGTGCCGATCATCCCGGTCCGCCGACCCGCGGCTTCGAGCGCCGCGACCGCCAGGTAGGCGGTCGTCGTCTTGCCGTCCGTGCCCGTGATCCCGACGACCGTGAGCTCATGCGAGGGATCGCCGTACCACCACGCCGCGGCGCTGGCGAGGGCCGGTCGCGCCGCGTCCACGACGACCTGCGCGGCGGCCACGTCGGGGAGTGGCCGCTCCACGATCACGGCTGCCGCACCACGGTCCGCCGCGGCGGCCGCGAAGTCGTGGCCGTCGGCGTGCTCGCCGGGCACGGCCACGAACAGCGCGCCGTTCCGCCACGGTCCGCGAATCGTGGGTCACCGAGGTGACGGCGACGTCCGCGAGCGCGGCGCTGCCGGCGGCCCGGCCGTCGAGCCGCGTCCCGCGCAGGCGGCCCTCGGCGGTGAAGCGCGCGATGAGCTCGCCGAGGGGGCGGCTCGGGGGCAGGTCGCCGGGCGGGTCGTCGCGGCGCGAGGGATCGCTCATGTGGGTCGCCGGCTCATCGGCGCACGAGCCGCGCGGCGCGCGCTGCGGCCCGTCCCGCGAGATATCGCCACGGGCGGATCACCCGCTCATGCGCCCCGGTCATCTCGACCCACTGGGCCCCGAACGAGCGCTTGTGCTCGTACAGACCGAACATCGGCTCGCCGTCCACCGGCTCGCGGTGGTACGGCCCGATGTCGACCCCGCCCAGGTCCATCTCGTTGCAGCCTTCGCGCATCGCCAGCTGGATCGCCCGCCAGCGCAGCAGGTGCATGAGGCCTGGGTGGTCGGTGCGCGCGCCCGTGCGGTCCGCGGAGTGGACCGTGGTCAGGCGCTCCCCGTGGCGGTACAGGACCAGCCCGCCGATGGCGGCCCCGGCGTCGTCGTTCACTTCGAGGTACGCGAGCAGGCCACGATCGTGGGCGAGCTGCCACCAGGGCACGAAGGCGCTGCGCGGGCCGAACCCGAATCCGCGCCGGCCGCCCGTCGATTCCAGCATCGAATAGAAGCCGTGCAGCGCCTCGCCCAGCGGACGGGCGGGCGCCACGAACAGGCCCTCGTCGTCCGTCCAGCCGGCCGTGTCGTAGCGCGCCACCCGCAGGCCGGCGCGTTCGGCGCCGTTGATGCGCTGGCGGGTCGATTTCCCGAAGCCGGCGCGGATGTCGTCGTCGCTGGCATCCGGCGGGCAGCGGCAGCGAGATCCGATGGCGCGACGGCTGGATCTCGGGGATCGGCTCGAAGCCCGCCCGGCGGATCCGGTCGCCGTATCCGGTGTCGGCCGGGAGCTCGGCATCGGTCGCCAGGACGTCCACGCCCTGGCCCGCGAGATAGCCGGTGACGGCCGCGAGGCGATCCGCGGTCGTCTCAGCGTCCTCCCCCGCGGCGATCGGGTCCGCGCGGCAGGTACGCACTGGAACCGCCGATGAACGGCCACGACCGTTCGAGCGCCAGCACCGCGAACCCATCGTCGAAGCGCAGGAAGCGCGGCCGCCACCCGGATGCCCTCCGATGTTCCGCCCAGGCCAGCGACTGGTAGACATGACCGCCGGGCGCCTGCACGGCGCGCCGAGCCCAGTCGGCCTCCTCCTCCGCGGTCGCCGGGGCGGCCTCCGCGACGTTCACTCCGCGCCGCCGAAGGCGGACGCGTTCCCGCCGCCGCCCAGCCCGTGGCGTCGGCGCGACCACCAGACGCGGGCACGACCGGCCGCCTCGTACACCGCGCGCCCGAACGGATCGAGCACGAGGTCCCACGCCCCGATGTAGCGGACCTCGCGACCACCGAAGCCGGTCTTGAAGTGCGCGATGCCCCCGGTCGCGAGGCCCCACAGGTCGTAGCTCGTGGCGCCCTGCTCCCGCGAGGTCCGGATCGCCTCCCACTTGAGCAGGTAGTTGGCCCGGCTCTCGGCACCCGCCTGGGTCATGCCGCCGTACGGCTCCACGACCCGAGGTCCGCAGCGGACGAGGAAGAGCGTCGCGAGCGGCTCGCCGTCGGCGGCCTGCGCGAACAGCAGCCGGGCGCGGCCCGCCGGTCGATAGGCCTCCCAGACGTCGCGGTAGGCCCCCTCCGTGCGGATCAGGAACCCGGCCCGATCCGCGGTATCGCGGTAGATCCGGTAGAACTCGCCCAGCCGGTCGCCCTCGGCGTCCACGACGACGACGCCACCGCTCTTTGCCTTGTTGACGTACTGGCGCCACTTCTTGCGGAGGTCGCCCCACAACGCGTCCTCGTCCGCCCGCGAGGTCGATGACCCGGGTCGATGCCGGCTGGATGGGCGCGGCCGGACGCCAGCCCGCCTCGCGCAGGGCCAGCCGAAGCGATCCGTCGGGGTCGCGCGGGCCGTCGAGCTCGATCTCGGGGTCGATGCGCAGGTGCGAGACCCGCCCGGCGGCCGCCGGCAGATCGGTGCGGATGCGCTTCCGTGAACGCGCCGATCTCGTCCGCCGACCACGTCCGCGCGACGGGACCGCGGGGTGCATAGGCGAACGCCCACGGCAGCGGCCGCGGACGCCGGACCAGGACCTGGGCGCCGATCGCATCACCGGCTCGCACCCGGTGCGCCGACCAGCCGTTCACGGCCTTGACCTGCGCCCACGCCTCGAGCTGCAGGTAGGAACCCGGATCGCTGGACTCGACGAAGGCGTCCCAATCGCTCGGGTTCGCGAGGGCCGTCACGACCGGCGCGGGCGGCGGAGCGCGTCGACCATGATCCCGACGATAGAGCGCAGTTCCTCGATCCGCAAGGCGAGCGCGGCCACCACGAAGACCGCCCCATAGACGGCACTGACGATCGCGATGACCGCGATCAGGCCGGGCACGTTCGCGAATCCACCGGCGGCCGGGTCCGGGGCCAGCACGGGGGCGACCTTGTCGTGGGCGACGAGACCCGCCAGGCCCGCGATCGCCGTCGCGAGGAGGACCCGCAGCCCGAGCCAGAAGACCGCCGCGAACCCGAGCCGACCGACCCGGCGGCGCAGCAAGAGCAGGAGGAGCGTCGCCTCGAGCCAGGCGGCGATCGCGATGGCGAGGGCGATGCCAGGCAGGCCCAGCGGGTCGACCAGGGCCACGGCGAGGGTCGTGTTGATGACGACGGCCATCACCGCCACCGCTACAGGCGTCCGCGTGTCGTGGAGCGCGTAGAACGCCCGGGCCAGCACCGCGATCAGGGCATGCGCGACGAGCCCGATCAGGAACGCGCGCAGGGTGTCCGCCGTCAGCTCGATCACCGATCGGTCGAATCCGCCGAACAGCACGGCCACGATCTCGACGCTCAGGATCGCGCCGACGACCGCGATCGGCAGCATCAGTACCGTGAGGAAGCGCAGCGCGCGGGTCAGCAGGCCGACGAACTCGGCCCGGTTGCCGGTCGCGACCTCTCGCGACAGCGACGGGAAGAGCACGACGCCGAGCGGGACGCCGATCACCCCGATCGGGATCTGGAGCAGGGTGAAGGCGTAGGTGAATGCCGTCACGGCGCCGAGACCAAGGCCCGTGGCCAGGCCCGTCACCACGAGGAACGTGATCTGCGTCGCCCCCAAGCCGATCGCCCGTGGCGCCATGAGCGCGAGGGCCTTCCGGGCGGCCGCGTCGGCGGTATCGATGAGCGGCTGGTAGTGGAACCCGATGGCGCGCAACGGCGGGAGCTGGACGAGCAGATGGCCGAGTGACCCGACCACGACCCCGATCGCGAGCCCGACGGCACCCATCGACGGAGCCAGGACGATCGCGGCAGCGATGATCGCGAGGTTGTACACGCTCGGCGCCACCGCGGCGGCCGCGAACCGTCCGCGTGAGTTGAGCACGCTGGTCGCCACCGCGCCCAGGGCCAGGAAGATCGGGCTGAGCACCATGATCCGGGTCAGCTCGATCGTGCGGGCCAGGGTCGCCGCGTCGAAGCCGCCCGCGTAGGCGGGCACGATGACGTCGGCACCGACGAAGACGATGACGCCGAGCACCGCCAGCGCGATGAGCATGAGATTCGTGACCGTCGACACCACGCGCCACGCGCGTTGTTCGCCGTCGCTCTCCGTGACGCTCGCGAGGACCGGGATGAGCGCGGACGACAGCGCCCCCGCCGCCACGAGCTGGAACATCAGGTCGGGCAGATCGGAAGGCGGCGAAGAACGCGTCGAGCTCGGTCGTGGGAAGGGTGTTGCCGATGACCACGAGGCGGACCCAGCCGAGCACGCGGGAGAACAGGAACGCCCCCGAGACGATCATCCCGGCGCGGGCCAGGGTCCGGGCCGCCGTCACGGCGCGTCCCCACGGCGGGCGCGCGGATGCGCGTCGCGATAGGCGGCCGCCAGGCGGCCGGGCGACACGTGCGTGTAGATCTGGGTCGTCGCCAGGTTCTCGTGCCCGAGCAGCTCCTGGACGACGCGCAGGTCCGCGCCGCCGTCGAGCAGGTGGGTCGCGAAGGAATGCCGGAGCGTGTGGGGCGACACGCCCTGGGGCAGGCCGGCTCGGCGACACAGGCGGTCCAGCCGGTATCGCAGCCCACGGACCCCGAGTGGCGCGCCGTGGTGGTTCAGGAAGACCTCGGTCGGCTCGGGGTCAGGCCCGGCCGCGGGGCGGCGGTCCAGGAGGATCGGGCGGCCGTGGTCCAGGTACGCGCCCAGGGCCGCGAGGGCCGGTCGCCCCAGGAGCCCGATCCGTTCTTTGCGGCCCTTGCCGATCACCCGGATCTCGCCCCGGCGCAGGTCGAGCGAACCGAGATCCGCGGCGGCGAGCTCGCTGATGCGCAGGCCGGCGGCATAGGCGGTCTCGACGAGCGCTCGGTCGCGCAGCGCCAGCGCGATGGCCACGGCGATCCGATCCGGGCTGGCCGCCTCGGCTTCGGTCAGCTCGGCGTCCACGGCGGCGAGCAGACGCTCGACCTGGTCGATCTCCAGGACCCGCGGCAGTCGCCGTGGCAGCCGCGGCGTCGCGATGGCGCCCCACGGATCACCCGCCGCGAGACCCTCGCGGGCGGCCCACCGGTGGAAGGAGCGGATCGCGGCCAGCCGCTGGGCGACGGTCGTTCGCGCCGCGGTGGTTCCGAGGTGCGCGAGGTACGCGCGCAGGTCCGAGCGCGCGGGACGCGCCCAGTCCACGCCACGCTCGACGAGCCAGGAGAGGTACGCCCCGACGGCCGTCGCGTAGGCGCGGATCGTGTGCGGGGAGGCGTCGCGGGCCGCGAGCGAGCGGAGGAACCGCTCGAGCGCCGGATGGGTCGCAGGATCGCCCGCGACCGCGCTCACGCGCCGGCGGCCGGTTCGGTCGGGGCCGCCCGTCGTGCGCTGCCGCGTGCACCACCGCGCGTCGTGCGGGGCCGCCCGCCGGCGCGGGCGCCACCGGCTCGGCCGCCACGGGCCGGTCTGGCCAGCGCGGCTGGATCGGCCGGGCCGCCCGGGTATCGCTCGCCGGGCACGATGGCGTCGGGGGCGGCCTCGCTCGTGGACCCGCAGATCAGGCAGATCGCGGCCTCGCCCTTGCGGGCCAGCGGGCCGTCGTCGGCGTCGTGCGTGCCCACCGAGCGGCTCGTGGTTCGTCGTGAAATCGCACTTGGGATACTTGGAGCACCCCCAGAAGACGTTGCCGGTCCGTCGCGCGCGACGCGGGACCAGGATGCCGTCCTTGTTCTTGGGGCAGACGACCTCGAACGGCAGCGGATCCGGCGGCGGCGGGCCCTCCTTCTTGATGTAGTCGCATTCCGGGTACCGGGAGCAGCCCAGGAACGGCCCGAAGCGCCCGTTCTTGCCGACCAGCGTGCCCTCGCCGCACTTGGGGCAGACCTCGCCGGAGCCCTCCTGGGGCGGCAGCTCGTCGCCGGGGAGCGGCCGGGACTCCTTGTGCTCCGGGTACAGCGAGCAGGCCAGGAAGCGGCCGTTGCGCCCGAGCCGGATGACCATCGGGTGGCCTTCCGAGCAGACCTCGTCGGTCGCCTCCGTCGTGAAGTCGCTGCGCTTGAGCTCCTTGCGCTTCTCGGCGACGCGGTCGCGCAGCGGGGCGTAGAAGGCCCGCAGGAGCGGCACCCACGCCCGTTCGCCACGCGCGATCTCGTCGAGCTCCTCCTCCATCCGGGCGGTGAAGGCAACGTCCACGTAGTCGCCGAAATGCTCGACGAGCAGGTCCGTCACGATCCCGGCCACGGGCTCGGGCCACAGGCGGCGCTCCTCGACCCGCACGTATCCGCGGTCGACGATCGTCGAGATCGTCGCGGCGTACGTCGACGGCCGCCCGATGCCGTGCTCCTCGAGCGCCTTGATCAGCGTCGCCTCCGTGAAGCGCGGCGGCGGTTCGGTGAAGTGCTGGGTCGGGGTGACGTCGCGGACGCTCGTGACATCGCCCTCGGCGAGGGTCGGCAGACGGCCGCTCCCCTCCTCTTCCTCGTCGGCGTCGTCGTCGCGGCCCTCGGTGTAGACGCGGGCGAAGCCCTCGAACAGCGTCTTCGTCGAGCTGGCCCGCAGCTCGTACGGTCCGTCGGCGAGCTCCACGGTCGTGGTCTCGAGCTCCTTGGGCGCCATCTGCGAGGCGAGCGCGCGCTGCCAGATGAGCCGGTAGAGGCGCAGCTCCTCGGGCTTGAGGATGTCGGCCAGGGAATCCGGGTCGCGCTTGAAGGACGTCGGCCGGATCGACTCGTGCGCCTCCTGGGCGCCCTTCGACTTCGTCTTGTAGACGCGGCCCTTGGGCATCGTGAACGGCTCACCGTAGCGCGCGGCGATGACGTCGCGGGCCTCGCCCATCGCGATGCCGGCGATCGCGGTCGAATCGGTTCGCATGTAGGTGATGAGCCCGTCCGGCGTGTCGGCGCCCTCGTACAGCCGCTGGGCGATCGACATCGTCCGCTTCGGGCTGAACGACAGCTTGCGACTCGCCTCCTGCTGGAGCGTGGAGGTGGTGAACGGCGGTGCCGGCGATCGCTTCTGGGTGCGCACGCCGATCTTGCGCACGACGGGCTTCGCGTCGCGCAGGGCGGTCGACGTGTCGCTCGGCGGTGGCCTCGTCGGAGACATCGAGCGCCTCGCCGTCGATCCGGACGAGCTCGGCGGCGAACGTGTCACCGGCGGCCGTCGCGAGGATCGCTTCGATCGTCCAGTACTCGCGGGCGGTGAAGGCATCGATCTCGCGCTCGCGCTCGACGACGAGCCGGACCGCCACGGACTGGACGCGGCCGGCCGACAGGCCGCCGCGGACCTTGCGCGACAGCAGCGGGCTCAGCGTGTAGCCGACGAGCCGGTCGACGATCCGGCGGGTCTGCTGGGCGTCGACCAGGTTGCGGTCGATGTCGCGCGGGTGGGCGAACGCCTCCTGGATCGCGGACTCCGTGATCTCGCTGAAGGTCACCCGCCGGGTCTTCTCCGCCGGGACGTGGGCAGCCTCGGCGACGTGCCAGGCGATCGCCTCACCCTCGCGGTCGAGGTCGGTCGCGAGGAAGACGAGATCGGAGCTCTTGGCCGCCTTTTCGATCTCGTTGACCTGCTTGCGGCGGTCATCGTTGATGACGTACTCGGGCTCGAACTCGTGGTCGACGTCCACGCCGAACTTGCCCTTGCCCGGGTTCTCGGGCAGGTCGCGGACATGGCCGTAGGACGCGAGGACCTTGTAATCGGTCCCCAGGTACCGCTCGATGGTGCGCGCCTTGGCCGGCGATTCGACGATGACGAGGTTCTTTGACACGGCCGGGAGTGTAGCACCGGGTCCTTCGCGGACCCTTAGCTCATGCGACGGCGCCGGCGTCGTCCTGGGGACGCGCCCGAAGGGCGCGGTGTCACACCTCGCGGATGCGCCGGAGGAAGTCCTCGTCGATCTCGAGGTTCTCGTCATCGTCGAGCGACTCCTCGGCGGGCGCCGCGACGGGCACGGCGACTTCGACCGCGACCTCGAGCTCGGTGCCGACGAGCGACCGCGGCGGGATCTCGACGAACCGGACGTGGAGGTACGGGAAGAAGAAGACCGCGTTGATGTCGTCGATGAAGACCGGGCGCTTGCCGTCGAGGGTCTTCATGTTCGTGCAGCGCACGCCCAGGTCGATCGCGTTCGGCAGCTCGAACAGGTCGACGACGACGGGCTGCTCGTTGTTCAGGTGGAGGACGACGTTTCGGATCATGACCGCATGGTGGGCCGCCGCAACGCCCTTTTGGAGTGGCCCGATGGTCCCGTCTAGGGGTGGTAGAAGTCGATGACGAGCCGGACGCGCCCGCCGGACACCCAGACGCCGATGCCGGCGCGGTCGTACTGGCTGTT
Source organism: uncultured Chloroflexia bacterium (assembly GCA_963850555.1). Taxonomy (GTDB): domain Bacteria; phylum Chloroflexota; class Limnocylindria; order Limnocylindrales; family CSP1-4; genus SPCO01. Next base: position 232,155 of record CAWKLT010000018.1, read on the forward strand.
CATCATGTTCACGTAGTGGCCGCCGTTGTAGGACTTCTCGCTCTGGAAGAACAGGTGGCTGCCCAGGACGGCGCCCCGGGGGTTGCCCGAGCGGCAGCCCAGGTTCTCGGCCCAGCGGTAGCTCGTGTAGCCGGCCCGGCGCAGGCGGTCGCCGGGGTTGCCGCCGATGAAGTGGCTGCAATCTGCCCCGACGGCCAGCTTCTTGGCGTACGGCCGCGCGACCTTGCTGCTGATGCCGCTGTCGAGCCTGAGGGCGGCGACGTTCCGACCGCCGGGGCTGCTGCAGCCGCCGCTCGACGTCACCCAGCCACCGGTCCGCGTGCAGTTCATGAGGCCCAGGTAGTACCGCTCGACCGACGCCCAGCTGCCGCCGCCGACGGAGCCACCGCCGACCGCCGCCGCCCGAGGATCCGCCGCTTGGCGCCGGGCTGCTGGTCGCTTGGCGCGCCTCTGGCTTCAGCTCCGTGCGGAACGCGACCTGCTCGGCGGACTTGAGGGGGACGCCGTCGGCGCTGCGCGCGGATCGGGCGACCGTCGCGACGACCCGCGTGTCGTAGGCGAACGACTTCGCCGGGTCGAAGACCAGGACCGTGCTGTTCTCGGCGAACGTGATCTTGCCCTTGATCGGCTTGCCGGCCACGAGCACCTTGAAGGCCCGCTTCGTCGAGGCGCGGTCCATCTTCTGGCTGAAGCGCACCGAGATATCCGTGGGCCGCGCCACGTCCTGCGTGCGCGCCGCGGGTCGGAAGCGAACGACCGCCGGGGCGACGGACGTCCTGACCGCCATGGCGATCCGCTCGACGGGGACGCCGTCGTCGGTCGGTGACGCCATCGACGATCAGCGTGTAGCGCGTGTTGGCCTTGAGCGCCTTGCTCGGCGTGAAGACGTAGCGCGGCAGACCGTCGACGTCGGACTCGACCGTGAGCTTGCCCGGGACCGCGGGATCGAGCCGGACGGCCTTGGCCACGCTCGCGGCGTCCACGGCGCGATCGAACCCGATGGAGAACGCGGTGTCGAGGGCGACCCGCTTGCGCGAGCTTGTCGGTGGCCGCGACCACCGGGGTCGTCGGCCCGCGGGTCAGGAACGCCGCCCGCACGGGCTTCGTCAACGGGCGGCCGGTGCCGGCCAGCGCGCCCGGCTGGACCGTGATCGTGTGATAGGTGTCAGCCGCCCAGTGCCCGACCGGCACGATGGTCACGGCGGTGTCGTCGTCGTTCCAGCGCAGTTCGACGGCCGTCGCGGGCTCGACGACCAGCGCCGCTTCGACGGAAGCGCGCTCCATCGGCGTCGAGAATCCGACGACCGCGGGCGCCTGGAGCTCGACGCCGGTGCCGACCGAGGTCCGGAATGCGGCCTGCGTGAGGGGCACGATGTCGGTCGGTGGGGTGGCGGTCGTGAGGGTGGGCCGAACGAACGCCACGACCCCCAGTCCGAGCGCAGCGCCGAGGCTAAGCGCGACGGTCGCGCGCACGATCCCCGATCGCCGCAGGGCGGTGGCCGCGTAGATGGCGGCCAGCACCGGGACGGCGAGGATCGCGATGATGAGCTTCCGCAATACCGATTCCCTGACTGGGTCAGTGGGGAGCGGCGGGGAGACATCCGCGCGGCCGCTGCGTCTCGTTGGGGCGTGACGCGTGACCGAGGGTAGCACTGACCCGCCAAGCCGGGCAACCCCACCGTGGGTACCGCTCATCGTGGCTTGATCGGCGCGGGTTCGCCCAGGAGCGGACCAGCGGGGCGGTAGCGGCCATGGATCCCCACGGCGAGGCCCCGGCGCTCGAGCAGGACGAGCGCGGCGAGAACGGTCGCGACCGGCAGGTCGGTGACGGCCACCAGCTCGTCGACGGTGACGTGGCCGGCGACCAGCTGGGCGGCGATCGCGCCCTCGACCGCCCCGAGGGACTGGGTCGTCGCCGCGGCGACAGCGTCGCGGAGGCCGGGCACCGGGCGGGCGAACCCCAGGTCCGCGATGAGTTGCGGGATGCCCGCCACGATGTGTGCCTCGTGCTCCCATTCGCGCAGGAACGCGAGGCAACCAGCCGACGCCGGGGCGTCGAGGCCGCCCGGCACGAGATAGCACGGCCGGCCCTGCTCCAGCGCCCACGACGCCGTGATGAGGGCACCGCTCCGGGCCGGCGCCTCCACGACGACCGTCGCATCGCTCAGGCCGCTGATGATGCGGTTGCGCCGCGGGAACGTGCCGTGGCTCGGCTTGACGTCCGGGGCGAGCTCGGACACGACCGCGCCGCCACCGGCGATGATCGCCGCCGCCAGCCGCGCGTGCGACCTCGGCGCAACGACGGCATGGCCGCCACCGATGACCGCGACCGTCGTCCCGCCCGCTCGGACCGTGGCCTCGTGCGCGACGCCGTCGATCCCGAAGGCCAGCCCGGACACGATCGTGGCGTCGGCGGCGACCAGGGCCGTCGCGATCCGGCCCGCGGTCGTGCGACCGGCCGTCGTCGCCCGACGCGTCCCGACGATCGCCACGGCCCGCTCCCGGCTCAGGGCGGCCGGTTCACCGGTCACGAACAGCACGTGCGGCGGCATGGCGATCGAGGCGAGACGCGACGGGTACGTGGGCTCTTCGACGGTGACCACGCGCACGCCGAGCGAGCGGACGCGCGACACGATCTCGTCCGAACGCTGCACGGCCGATAGCGATGGCACGGGCGACGCCGGCATGGATCGGGGCGTGGTCTCGCCCGTCCGTGCCGCCCGAGGGCGTCGCCATCAGCCGATCCACGCCTGACGGCCCGCTGGCGACCTCCATGATGGCCCGTCCCGTCCCGAACTCGGCAAGGAGGGCGGCGAAGCCCACCGGTCCCAGGCCATGAGCGCTGGTCAGGGCCGTCCAGGCGTCGCGCTCGGTCGCGTACGGGTCTGACGCGTCGGTCCGCGATCGGTCGTGAGACATCCGGGTCGGGTGGTCCGGCGACGCCGTCATGGCCCGTGTGCGGCGAACCCACGGCCGACGGCGGCGGCCCGCCCGTCCCGACACCGAGCATCAGGACGCCAGGGCCTCGGCGGCGCGCGTCGCCGGCGAGCGGAACCACGCGGCCTCGTCGAGGTGGTCCGCTTCCACGCTCACCGAGCCATCCAGGTCGGCGATGGTTCGCGCGACCCGAAGCAGCCGTTCCGTGCCGCGACCGGACGCGAGCTCGTCGTCGGCAAGGGCGACGACGCGAGCCGCGGCCGCGGGCGACAGCCGGCAGGCCCGCCGGAGGGTTCGACCCCGCAGCCGACCATTGAGGCCCCCGCGATCAAGCGCCGAGCGAGCCCGCGCGCCAGCGATGCGGGCCGCGACGACGACCGACCCCTCCGGATCCCGCGCGGCGACGATCGCCCCGGCCGACATGCGCGGCATCGTCACCCACAGGTCGATCCGGTCGCGAAGCGGCCCGGACACGCGACGCCCATAGCGCTCCACGTCTCCGGGCGTGCACCGGCAACGCCCTTCCGGCAACGTGCCCGCGAACCCGCACGGACACGGGTTCATCGCGGCAACCAACTGGAAGCGGCACGGGAATGTCATCGTGCGACCGGCTCGAGCGATCACCACCCGCCCCTCCTCGAGCGGCTGCCGAAGGGCTTCGAGCACGTCCCGGTCGAATTCGGCCAGCTCGTCCAGGAACAGCACGCCCAGGTCCGCCCGCGTGATCTCGCCGGGCGTGATGCTCGGGCCGCCACCGACCATGGCGGCGTACGAGAGCGTGTGATGCGGTGCGCGGAACGGCGGCTGTCGGTGGAGCTCGCGCACGGGTCCCTCCCCCGCAGCCGACGCGACGATCGACACCGACAGCGCCGCCGCGTCGTCGAGCGGTGGCAGAAGCCCGGGGATCGTCCGCGCCAGAAGCGTCTTGCCGACACCGGGCGGGCCGATCATGAGCAGGCCGTGGCCACCGGCCAGGGCGATCTCCAGTGCCCGCCGCGCTTCGAGCTGGCCACGGACCTCGGCCAGATCCGGAACGGCCGGAGTGGCACGACCAGCACCGTGGTCGGGCGGTTGCGTCCGGGGCGGCCGTCGTGTCCGAGATCGTCACGCGGGGCATCGCCACGAGCGTGCGCCGCGACCGGCGTCCGCGCACCGCGACCGACGCCTCGGCCAGGGTGGCGACCGCGATGACCTCGACGCCGTCGACGAGCCGCGCCTCTTCGACGGCCGACGCGGCCACGACGACCCGGCGGACCCGCCCCCGCGCCAGCGCGGCCACCATCGGCAGGATGCCCGGGACCGGGCGCACCTCGCCGCCCAGGCCGAGCTCGCCGATGAGCGCGACCGCCGCCCGGTCCGCACGAACCTGCTCGGAACCGAGGAGGATGCCCATGGCCATCGCCAGATCCAGGGACGCACCGGTCTTGCGCAGCTCTGCGGGTGCGAGATTGATGGTGATCCGGCGCGGCGGAAACACGAACCCGGCGTTGCGGATCGCCCCGCGGACCCGTTCGCGGGCCTCCTGGACCGCGGTGTCGGCAAGCCCGACGATCGTGAAGCCGGGCAACCCCGGGGCGACGTCCACCTCGACCCGGATGAGCCGCCCGTCGAGCCCATGGAGCGTGGCGGACGGGACGACAGCCAACATGGCGCCACCCTAGCGGCGCTCGCTCACCCCGCCCTTACCGGCCGCTCACCGGCGGCTCACCTCAACGCGCGGTGACGGTCTCGGCGGCGGGCGCCTTGTCGATGGCACGGGCGAAGTGCAGCAGCGACGCACCGAGCGGCGAATCGGCCTTCGTGAACATGAACGGGGCCCCGGAGTTCAGGGCGCTGATCGCCCCGCGGTACTCGTTCACGACCTGGTGGTCGATGGTCCGCTTCAGGGCGCCCTCGGCGTTCTTGACGTTGATGCCGGTGAACGCATTCGATCGATTGAGCACGAGCTGGACCTTGTTCGGCGGATAGCCGAGGTGGTTCATCGTCTCGAGGATCAGCCGGACGTTCTTGAGACAGGACAGGTCGGCGGTCATGACGACGAACACCGACTCGGCCACCTCGAACACGCCGAGGTTGACGTCGTCGAGGCGCTTGTCCACGTCGACGAGGATGTAGTCGTACATCGTGGTCAGGTGCTCGGTGATGATCGGCAGGTGCTCCGGGCGCACCAGCTCGGCGGTCTCCGGCGACGGCGGAGCCAGCAACAGGTCCACGCCCGAATCGTGCTTGACCATGACCTGGCGGATGAACTCGGCATCCATCGAGGGCGCCGTCACGACGTCGACGATGCTCTTGCGGTCGAGCCCGAGGTCCAGGAACACCCGGTGGTCGCCGAACTGCAGGTTGCCGTCGACCAGGCACACCTTGCGACCGAGCTCGCGATGCAGGGCGATGGCCGCGTTGATCGCGATCGTCGTCGTGCCCACGCCACCCTTGGCGCCATAGAACGCGAGGATCCGGCCCATGGGCGGCCGGGCGAGCAGCGCGTCGCGAGGTGCGAAACGCGCCAGCAGGCTCTTGATCCGTGCCAGGAGCTCGGCCGGGTGGAACGGCTTGATGAGGTAGTCGTCCGCCCCCGCCCGCAGCCCGCGGACCTTCTGCTCCACCTCGCGCTCGGCGGTGAGCATGATGATCGGGACGTGCGACGAGCCGCCCTCTTCGCTCCGGATCTTGGCCGCGACCTGGTAGCCGTCGAGCTTGGGCAGCATGACGTCGAGCAGGATGAGATCCGGCTCCTCAGCACCCCACAGGCGGAATCCTTCGGCTCCGTCCCCGGCGATGACGACGTCGTAGCCCTCCTGCTTGAGCGTGTACTGCAGGAGTCGCTGGACATTCGGGTCGTCATCGACGACGAGGATCTTTGCGGCCATCAGTCCTCCACGGCGGGTGCGCGGTCACGGGCATCGCCGGGTGGGCTCCCCGGCGCGGCGATTATAGGGCTGGACCCCGCCGCATCGACATCGTCGCCGCGCCCGCGGCGGAACGCAAGGCGAAGGAAGTCCGTGACCCGCCGCTCGTAGTCATCGGGCGCGACGGCGTGACTGGCGCTGTGTCCGGCGCCCGGGACGACCCAATGCTCAGACGAGGGGCCCGCGAGCGCGGCCAGCCGTCGACCGTCCGCGATCGGCACCGTCGTGTCGGCCTCGCCGTGGATGAGCAGCAGTGGAACGGTCTCGAGGAGGCCGATCACCCGCGCCGGTTCGGTCGCACGCGGATCGGCGCCCAGCACGCGCGTCGCGCCATCGAACAGGCGGGCCGCCATGAAGCGGCCGGCCGGACCGCGCATGCGGGTCGCGACCGGGATCTCGAGCTCCGGCGCGGTCGAATCGGCGACGACGCCCACGACGGTCGGGCGGGGCGCGACATCGACGTCGCGCGGCGCCGTCGGATCCCCGTCCGCGGCAGCCAGCGTCCCGTCGCCGAGTACGGCCACCGCCGCGATCGCCGCGATGCCACCCATCGACGTCCCGAACAGGGCGACGCGCGTGATCCCGCGCTCACCGAACCAGGCGAGGGCGCCCGCGATGTCCTCGGTCTCGAGCAGCCCGAACGTCGAGGGCCCATCGTCCGAGCCGCCGTGTCCGCGGAAGTCCAGCCCGAGGACCCCGGCGGTCCGCCGCAGGAACGGCGCGTACTCGACGAGGTCCGGCGCGATGGAGCCCGAATAGCCGTGCAGCAACAGCACGGCCTCGTGCGGATCGGGCGTCCAATCCGCGGTGGCACCCGCCGCCGGCAGCCATCGTGCCGCCAGCCGCAGTCCATCGCGCGCCCGCAGGCGGACGACCTCCCCGCCCAGCTCGTCGAGCGCGGGCCCGAGCGCCTCCTCGCCGGGGCCGGTCCGCGGCGCCGTGAGCAGCCGGTCCACCGCGCGTCGCGACCCGGCCCGGAGCGCGATCGCCGAGACCGCCCCCGCGGCAGCGGCCGCCGCGATCCGGCGGATCACCCTGCCGTCAGGTCAGTGCCCGGTCCGGCCGGAGGCGGCGCGGGCGCCGGCGCCGTGGCCGAGCCGGTGGCCGCGACGGATCGTGCGCTCCGGCTCTCACCCTCCGTCGTGGGTTGGACGAAGTCGAGGAACGGCTCCAGGAGGCGCGTGAACTCGAACGGGATCACGAACTTCGTCGAAGGGCTCGTGCCAAGGGCCTTGAGCGTCTCGAGGTACTGCAGCGACATGGTCTTCTGGTCGACCAGCGCGGCCGCCTCGTAGATCCGGGTCAGGGCCTGTCCGAACCCCTCGGCGCGCAGGATCGCCGCCTGGCGCTCACCCTCGGCCTTCAGGATCTCCGACTGCTTCTGGCCCTCGGCGTTGTTGATCGCCGCCTGCCGGTTGCCCTCCGACTCGGTGATGACCGCGCGCCGGGTGCGCTCGGCGGACAGCTGGCGGTTCATCGCGTCCTGGACGGCGACCGGCGGCGTGATCTCGCGGATCTCGACGGTCGTGACCTTGCCGCCCCAGCGCTCGGTCACCTCGTCGAGCTTGACCCGCAGCACCTCGTTGATCTGCTCGCGCTTGGACAGCACCTCGTCGAGCAGGATGTCGCCGATGACCGCCCGCAAGGTGGTGGTCGCAACGCCCTGGAGGGCACCCGGGAAGTTGACGACATTGACAACGCTCTTGAGCGGATCGCTGATCCGCCAGTAGATCAGGAAGTCGACGTTGATCGGTGCGTTGTCCTTGGTGATCGTCGTCTGGCTGGGGACTTCGATGAACTGTTCGCGGACGTCGACCTTGACCGGTCGGTCGATGACCGGGACCAGGAAGCGCAGGCCCGGCTCGCGAACCATCGACTCGTTCGTCTTCCCGAGTCGGAAGACGACCATCTTCTCGTACTGCTGCACCACCCGGATCGACAGGTAGATGATGACCAGCAGGACGACGACGACGAAGGCGACGGCTGCGGCCGTGGCCAGGATGGGGAACTCCATCGGGGATCTCCCTTGCTCAGACTTGCGACGATGATGACGGGTCGGGTTCGACGATGACGGTCAGTCCGTCCGTCCTGACCACCCGCACCGGAACGCCACGCTCCAGCGGCTGGCCATCGGCCGTTCGCGCTGACCACTCCTCGCCCGCGAGATAGACCGAGCCGAGCGGCTCGATCGATCGACGAACGACACCCGTGACCCCGGGCGACAGGGACGACGCGCTGCCCACCTGGCCGGCCGGCGCCGGCATGGCTCGGGTTCGGACGGCGAACGCAACGATCAGCAATAGCAGCACGGCGGCGGTCACGGTCGTGGACGCCACGACCGGCGTCGCGACGCGCACCAGCGGTTCGAACGGGTCCCCGGGTTGGGTGAACAGGGCCGACGCGCCCAGAGCGAAGCAGACGATGCCGCCCAGGCCGAGCAGGCCGTGGCTGGTGACGGTCAGCTCCAGCCCGATCAGGATCATCGCGAGCACGATCAGCAGGAGGCCCGCGACGTTGAGCGGCAGGCTGCCGAAGCCGATGAAGGCGAGGATGATCGCCAGGGCGCCGAGGATGCCGGTCACGAAGTTCGGGTTCTGCAGCTCGAACAGGAGCCCGTAGAAGCCGATCGTGAACAGGATGAACGAGATGTTCGGGTCGGACAGGAGGTGGAGGAACGCCTGGAACGGGTTCATCCCCAGCTCCTCGACCGTGGCACCGGTTAGCTCGAGCGTCTCCGGCTGCCCGTTCACGGTCACCGTCTGGCCGTCGGCGAAGGCGATGACCTCGTCGATCGAGCCCGCGATCCCGTCGATGGCGCCGACCGCGAGCGCCTCGGACGCCGGCGACGAACGGGCGTCGCGGACCGTCTGCTCGGCCCAGTCGGCGTCGCGGCCGCGCGTCTCCGCGATCGAGCGGATGCTCGCGACCGCGTCGTTGAGGACCTTCTGGCCGAGGTCGCCCTCGATGTCCTCGCCCCCGCCGCCGACGGGCGTGGCGGCGCCGATGTTCGTGCCGGGGGCCATCAGCGCGATGTGTCCGGCCAGCGTGATGAACGTGCCGGCGCTGGCGGCACGCGCGCCCGACGGCGTGACCCAGACGATCGTCGCCAGTGGCGCTTCGAGCAACGTCGAGACGATGCGCTGGGTCGCGTCCAGGCTGCCGCCCGGCGTGTTCAGCTCGATCACCACGGCCTCGGCGCCCTCGCGCTCGGCGTGGGCCACCCCCTCGCTGAGGTAGCCGGCCATCACGTTGTCGACGATGCCGGTCGCCGTCAGGACCACGACGTTCGGGGCGATCCCGGGCTCCGACGGCTCCGCCGATGGGCTCGGCGATGCCTCCTGGGCTGCCGCGCCGGTCGCGGCGAGCATCTCCAGGGCGCCGAGCGCCAGGGGGAGCATGAGCACGAACGGGGCGAGGCGACGGAACACGCTGAACCTCCGGTTCGCGCCTATCGTATCGCCGCTGCCTCCAGCGCCTCGAACACGAGCCGGCTCCAGGTCTCGAGGTCGTCACTGACCGCCGCGACCTCGCCGGGCGTCGCGAATGCTCCGGTCAGCTTGTCGTGCTCGCGGACGCTCACCGGCCGACCGGTGGCGTCGGCCACGAACACGACACCCAGGTGCACCGCGCCGACGTCGGTGGTGTCGTCGTTGAGCAGCGCCAACGGCTCGAATGCGGGTTCGAAGTCGGCGTCCAGCTCCTCGCGCCATTCCCGGCGCAGGCCGCCGAGCAGACCGTCGTCGCCGGGGTTCAGGTGGCCACCGACCCCGATCGACCAGCGGTCGTGCAGGCGCTGGTCGGCACCCGCGCGCGTCCGGCGCATCAGGAAGTAGCGCTCGCCGTCACGCAGGACCAGGTACGGGATGATCTGCTTGTGCGTCGGGTCGTGCTCCATCGCATCGCGCGGCGCATACCGCCCGTCGCGAGCGATGACCTCGAGGAACGCGGTCAGGCCCGTCCGAACGCAGCCCATACCAGTCCGCGGCGTCCGGGCATCGGTCGCGGGCGACGACGAGGACCTGCTCGTCGCTCATCGGGGCATCGCCTCCAGTCGTTCGCGCGCGGCCCGCAGGCGATCGGCGATCTCGCCGGCGTCTGGCCCACCGGGTCGTTCGAGCTCCGCCAGCCAGCCATCGAGCGCGCCGATGAGCTCGCGCACCCGCGCGGCGAGCGCTGGGGCATTCGTGACGACGATGCCGGCGCCCATCGTGACGTCGCCGCGGGCGAGGCGGGTCGTGTCGCGCCAGCCCGTGGCGGCAAGGTCGGCGGCGATCGGCCAGTCCGCGGACGGGCCGGTTGATGCTCCCCCGGCGACGGCCTCGACGAGGGCCGCCGCGACGACGAGCGGCAGGTGGCTGATCCCCGCCACCGCCCGGTCGTGGGCGGACGCGCCGAGCCGGACCGGTCGCGCGCCGCACGCCCTGGCCAGGCCCTCCACGCGCTCGACCGCGGCGGCGTCCGAGGTCGGGACGATCACCCACGGCCGATCGACGAACAGGTCCGCGCTGGACGCCTCGTAGCCGCTGGTCTCGCGCCCGGCCATCGGATGGCCGCCCACGAAGCGCAGCCCGAGCGCGGTCGCGCGCAGCACGATGGCCTCCTTCGTGCTTGCCACGTCGGTGACGACCGCTTCGGGGTCCAGGAGGTGCCGCCACGGACCGGCCAGCTCATCGAGCTGCGCGAGGCAATCCGGTGCCGGGCCGGCCAGGACGACGAGGTCCGCCCCGTCGATCGCCTCCTCCGGCGACGCGGCGACGCGGTCGATGACGCCGTCGGCGAAGGCCGCCGCGGGTCCGTGCCCGGAGGGCGTCCAGGCGGCGATGGACGACGGCTCTTGCGGCTCCGGCGTGCGGGGCTCGCGCAGGGCACGGACCACGGATCCGCCGATCAGTCCCAGTCCGAGCAGCCCGATCCGCATGCCCGCGAGTATCGCAGCCGGTTCCCCGTAGCGTTGTTCGGCGGTGCTACCATCGCGCCCGGAGCGCGCGAACGTGGTTCGGGGCGTCCTCAGACCTCCAGGCACGGAGGACAGCTTGACCGCCGACACCAGGCCGATCCGGGTCTTGCTCGTGGACGACCATCAGCTCCTCACCGACTCCCTGGCGCGGCTCCTTGCCGCCGAGCCGGATATCGAGGTCGTGGGGGTCGGTGGGAGCGTCGCCGACGCCAAGCTGCTCGCCCGCGAGCGGATGGATGTCGTGCTGATGGATTACCGCCTGCCGGACGGGACCGGCGCCGAGGCCACCCGGGCGATCAAGGCGCGCTGGCCGACCGCGCGGGTCGTGATGCTGACCGCGGTCAACGACGACGAGACGGTCCTCGAGTCGATCCAGGCCGGGGCGGACGGCTACCTCACGAAGGACCGGGCCGTCGACGACGTCGTCGCGACCGTCCGCAGCGCCCGAGCCGGCGAGACGCTGCTGCCCCGCTCGGTGATCATCGGCATCGCCCAGCGGGTCGCGAGCGCTCGCGACCGACAGCCCGAGCGGCCACCGATCGAGACCCTCACGGCGCGCGAGCTCCAGGTCCTGCAATCGCTCGCCGAGGGACTCGCGACCCCCGACATCTGCGAACGGCTGTTCATCTCGAGGAACACCCTTCGGACGCACGTACAGAACATCATGATGAAGCTGCACGTGCACTCGAAGCTCGAGGCCGTGACCGTCGGCCTGCGCAACCGGATCATCGATCCGCCGCGCGCCGACGACCGCCTCTACTGATCCGGGGCGCTGGCCCGACGTCGGCCTAGCCCGCGCGTCGGCGGCGCCGCACCCGTGCCTCGCGACGCTCGGCGACCCGCCGTTCCTCCTCGTCGGGCGGGCCCGGGTCGTCGGGCGGATTGACCCGGCGCGTCGTTCCGCGCCGCTCGGCTTCGCGTCGCTCCGGGCTCAGGTTCGCACCACAGCGGGGACAGCGTCGCTCCTCGGCGAAGAGCGATTCGAGTGGCGAGACGGTGTATAGCTGTCGCCCGCATTTCCAGCAGGCGAGTCGCGGCATCAGCGCGCCTGTCAGCCGACGCCGGGCAGGGCGGCGAGCGCCGCCTCGACCTTCTCGGCCGGGTACTCGTAGTCCTCGAGCGAGCCGTCCAGGTAGCGCTCGTAGGCGGACAGGTCGAAGTGGCCGTGGCCGCACAGGTTGAACAGGATGACCCGCGCCTCACCGGCCTCCTTGGCCGCGTTGGCCTCGTCGATCGCGACCCGGATGGCGTGGCTCGGCTCGGGGGCCGGCAGGATGCCCTCCGCTCGGGCGAAGGCGACGCCCGCCTCGAAGCTCGAACGCTGGTGGACGCTGCGGGCCTCGATGAAATCGTGTTCCTTGAGCAGGCTGACCAGCGGCGCCATGCCGTGGTACCGAAGCCCGCCGGCGTGGATCGGCTCCGGGATGAAGTCGGAGCCGAGCGTGTGCATCTTGACGAGCGGCGTCAGCTTCCCGGTGTCGCCGAAGTCATAGGCGTACACCCCGCGGGTCAGGCTCGGTGCCGCCTCCGGCTCGACGGCGATGACCTTGTGCGTGGCGCCCTCGCGGAAATTGCGACCGAGGAACGGGAACGTCAGGCCAGCGAAGTTCGACCCGCCACCGGTGCAGCCGATGATGATGTCCGGTGACTCACCGGCCATGCCCATCTGCTCGATCGCTTCCTGTCCGATCACCGTTTGGTGCAGGAGCACATGGTTGAGCACAGACCCCAGCGAGTACTTCGTATCGTCCCGCGACGCCGCGTCCTCGACGGCTTCGCTGATCGCGATCCCCAGGGATCCGGGGTTGTCGGGGGTCGCGCCGAGGACCGTTCGGCCGTAGTTCGTGGTCAGCGAGGGACTGGCGACGACCTCGGCGCCGTAGGTCTCCATGAGGATCCGGCGGTACGGCTTCTGGTCGTAGCTCGCGCGGACCATGTAGACCTTGACCTCGAGCCCGAAGAGGGCGCCGGCGAACGCCAGGGCGCTCCCCCACTGCCCCGCACCGGTCTCGGTGGCCAGGCGCTTGACCCCCTCCTGCTGGTTGAAGAAGGCCTGCGGGATGGCCGTGTTCGGCTTGTGGCTGCCGGCCGGGCTGACGCCTTCGTACTTGTAGTAGATGTGAGCCGGCGTATCGAGCGCTCGCTCGAGTCGATGGGCCCGGTAGAGCGGGCTGGGCCGATAGAGGCGGTAGGCATCGCGGACCGGCTCGGGGATCTCGATGTCGCGCTCGGCCGACACCTCCTGGCCGATGAGCGCCATCGGGAAGAGCGGGGCCAGGTCGTCGGGGCCGATCGGCTGTCCGGTCCCCGGGTGGAGGGGAGGGAGCGGCGGGACGGGCAGGTCCGCGGCGATGTTGTACCAGGAGCGCGGGATCCGGGTCTCGTCGAGGACGAATTTGGTCTGCCGCGGATCCGAGGGCGCCATGAGAACCTCCCGATTTGGTCCGGCCTAGGGGCCGGGACGGGAGCCTAGCGCCCGCGGACGCGGCGGCGCAACCGCTCGGGCCGGGTTGCGTACACAGCGGTCGCGGCGAGCAACGGCAGGACGAGGATCACGCCGTTGTCGGACTTGCCCTTGCCCTTGCCGCATGGCCGGTCCGCGGAGCCGCTGCCCTTGTTGTGGCCGGGTGGACCAGCGCCCTTCTCCGGGCACGGGGTCTTGCCCTTCGCGGCCTTGGGCGGCTTCGGCTTTGGCGTCGCGGCGGGCTTCGGCGTGGGCTTCGGCGTCACGGCCGCGGGCTTCGGCGTGGGCTTCGGCGTCACGGCCGCGGGCTTCGGCGTGGGCTTCGGCGTCACGGCCGCGGGCTTCGGCGTGGGCTTCGGCGTCGGCTTGGGAGTGACGCGTGGGGTCGGTGCCGGGGTGACCCGCGGCGTCGGACGTGGGTCGGTGCCGGGGTGACCCGCGGCGTCGGACGTGCGGTCGGTGCCGCGGTGACGCGTGGTGTCGGTGCCGTCGTCGCCGCGGGCGTCGGGGCTGCGGTGACCGCCGGTGTCGGGGCGACCTGGGCGGTGGGAACCGGGGCCGGTGTGACGACCGGCGAAGAGGTCGGCCCGAGTGATGCCGTCGCCGTGGCAGGTGACGCCGGCGGGGACGGACGCCGACGCCGACGCCGACGAGCCAGGCACGATCGAGGGGGAGGCGCTCGCCAGGGACGGGCCGACGCCCGAGGATGGCTCCGCCGGGGGCTGCCCCGAGGGCGCGGTCGGAGCCGGGGTACCAGATGCGTCGGTAGGGCCCGCCTCGGCCGGGGTCGGCGTCGGGATGGCGGCGATGTCCGAACCGGGTGTTGCCGCAGCCTGCTGCTGGAGCTCCACGCCACCGATGCCGAGTGCGATCGTCGCAAGCACGAGGTTCAGGACGCCGAGGCTGAGGATGAGCCGGACGCGCTGACCCGGTGTCACGACGATGGAACCCTCCTCCTGGGCCCGGTCAGTGCGCCCCCGGGATGGGTTGATGGTACACGGCTTCGGCTTCATCGGCCGTTGCGCCGAATGGGACGGAGGTCACGGGGACATATCGAGCCGGACCGCCGCCGGTGACGCTTTCGAACAGGCCGAGGCCGTCCAGTCGAGCTTCGATCCGACGATCGGCCATGGCCGCGGACAGGCGATCGGCAACAAGCGCACCGGCCGCGATCCCGTCCGATCGAGCCAGCGTGAGGTGTGCTCGGAACGGTCGATGATCAGGCTCCCAGCCCGCGCCGACGAGCGCTTCATTGAGCTCGGCCGATAACCGTGCAAGCTCCTCGGTGCCCGCGACGACCCCGATCCACAGCGCTCGCGGCCGACCGTTCGGTGGGAAGGTCCCGGCGCCACCAAGCTCGAGTTCGATGGGGCCGGGGGCGGCGGACGCGACCGCCCGAACGGCGGCCTCCGTCGGCTCGATGCGCTCTTCCGCGGTCGGGCCGAGGAAGCGCAGCGTCAGATGCAGCCCGTCGAGACGGACCCAGCGGACGTCACGAGCACCATCGGGCAGGGCTTCGGCTCGGACCTCGTCGACGACCGAGCGAACGGCCTCCGCGGCGTCCCCGGGGAGTGGCACCGCGATGAAGAGGCGCCGGCCGGGCATGCCGGCGTATGGGTCGCCCCGCCGTTCGCGGCTCGGGCTCAAGGCCGCTCGACGGCGCCCTCGCGCACGACCCCGTCCTGCGGCGTTGACGCTTCGCCGCCGCGCCCCTCGACCTCGCGGATCCACGTCGCCCGGTCGTCCCGCAGGACCTGCAGCGCGGCTTCCTGATCGCGCCATCCGACGACGTCGACCGCCTTGTCCTCGAGCGCCTTGTAGGTGTTGAAGAAATGCTCGATCTCGACGAGGCGGTGCGGCCGGACCTGGTCGAGACGCTCGATGTGCTGCTGGTGGGCGTCCCCGAGGGCGACGCACAGGACCTTGAAGTCGAAGCCCTTCTCGTCGCGCATCTCGAGGCCGCCGATGGGTCGCGCCCAGACGTGGCACCCGGTGAAGGTGGGCTCGTCGATGATCAGCAGGGCGTCGGTGTGATCCCCGTCGCCGGCGCGCGTGCCCTCGATGAAGCCGTAGTCGAAGTTGTAGTAGACGGCGCTGCTCAGGACCCGATCAAGCCGGTAGACGCCGGCTTCCTCGTCGAACTCGTACTTGTTGCGCGACCCGCGCGGGATCTCGACGACGATCTCGACGACATCGGGGAACGAGCCCGGGGTGTGCATGGCGCCACCATACCCCGGCGTCGGTTCATCGGCCGGGCGTGGCCTCATCCGCCACATCGAGCGTGATCGCCCAGTCGTTGCAGTCCATCTGGTGGCCCTTCGGGTGAGCCGATCGAGCCCGCCGGCTCATGTCCCTCCCCCACCACGATCACGAACATGTGTCCGTCCGTGCCGCCGGTCGCGACATATCGATCGAGGCGACTGCGCACCTGCTCCGGGGACTCTGGCCCGCCCAGGTGCTCGGTCATCCGCGGATCGCTCAGCAGCCGCTCCATGAGCGACAGATCATCCCCAGCCCACGGCCGCAGCGCGACGACGGGAGTCACTGGCCGACCGGCGCGCTCAGGCGTTGTCAACCGTCAGGGGCGCCTTGGCCGTGCCAGGGCAAGGCGGAGGTGAGCACGTGAACGAGCGCACCCGAGGTGCGTGAGTGAGCGCGCGGAGCCGACAACGCCGCCCTGGTGCGGTCCAGGGCGCCGCCGTCTAGTCGTTGTAGAGGCGTTCTTCGATGAGTTTCTCCTGCACCGTTCGACCGTTCGGGTCGAAGCAGGAGAACTCGAAGTGCTTCTCGAACTCGAGGTCCACGTTGTCCTGGCCGCCACGGTTCTTCTCGACCGAGAGGATCACCCAGTCGCGGAAGCGCTGCGCCTGGTACGGGTTGAACTCGATGTTCACCTTGGCGACGATGTGGTACTTCTCGTTCATGATCAGGATGATGTCGGCTTCGTAGTTGATCGCCGACGAGCCGCGCAGGTGGAAGTTGCGCAGGCGCGAGGCCTTGAGGCCTTCCTTGTCCGCGGCCACGATCGCGACCATCGGCACTTCCTCGGACAGCGCGATGTCCTTGAGGCCGTTGACGATGTAGGTGACCTTCTCCGACTCGTTCTCGGGCTCGGGGATCTGGGGCACCTTCTGCATGTAGTCGACGAAGACGACGAGGCGCCGATCACCCGACAGCTCACGGTGCTGCTGCACGAGCTTGCGGATGTTGTCGATGGTGCTGGCGGTCTGCGAGCCCCGCAGGAGGTACAGGTTCTGGCCGTAGCGCGCGATGCGGTCGAGCGACGGGCGCAGCCGCGGGTTGTTGGCGAGCTGCGGTGCGGGGCCCCCTTCGGCCATCCACGTCCCGAGGATCTCCTTGCGGACGTCCTGGATCTTGATGGCACCGGTCTTGTGCGGCAGGTGGGCCAGCGCCGACTCCATCGCGATGAGCCGGTTCATGAGGTAGGCCTCGTCGTGCTCGAAGCACAGGTAGAGCACGTTCGCCTGACCACCGGACGCGATGTTGCGGGCCATCTGGAGGGCCATCGTCGTCTTGCCCGTGCCCTGGGCGCCGCCGATCAGCATCAGCTCGCCTGCGCGCAGGCCGAGGCCGATCGTCTTGTCGAGCGGGGTGAAGCCCAGCGGGACCGGCTGGTACTCGGCGAGGTGCCCGGTCGTGACCCGCTCGTTGAGATCGCCCAGGACATCGAGCGCGGAGCGCGGCGTCATGCTGCCGTTGGCGGTGTCGAGATGCCAGTCATTCGTAGCAGACGGGACGCTGGCGGGTTCAGTCTTGGTGGTCACGCGGTGGTGTCCTCCCCGAGAGGCATGCGTTCGCAGCCGCGGTGCGGCCGCCGTAGCGTAGCACCAGCGTCACCGGGACCTCACCCACCCGGAAGTGCTATTCCGGACCCGTTCGTTCAGAGCGCGGCGATCTCGTCGAACGTGGCGACGATCGCCCGGATCGCGCCTTCGTAGTTGGCCAGGGACATCCATTCGTCCGGGGCGTGGGCGTTGTCGTTCGGCTGCGCGAATCCCAGCAGGACGACCGGCAAGCCGAGGATCGATTCGAAGCTGGCGGTCACCGGGATCGACCCGCCTTCGCGGATGTAGACCGGCGCTCGACCGAACGTGGCTTCGAGCGCCCGCGCGGCGGCCCTGGTCATCGGATGGTCGATCGGCGTCCGGCTGGGCCGCCCGCCGCCGAGGTCCTGGACCGTGACCTCCACCCCGGGCGGCGCGATCTCGAGCACGAAGTCGCGGAACTTCTCGAAGATGTCGTCCGGCTCCTGCGCCGGTACGAGCCGGGAGCTGACCTTGGCGTGCGCGTGCGCGGGGATGATCGTCTTGGTGCCGTGCCCCTGGAACCCGCCCCATAGGCCGTTGACATCGAGCGTGGGACGCGTGGCGCGCCGCTCGAGCGTGGAGTAGCCAACCTCGCCGACCAGCTCCCCGACGTGGCGGCGCTCCCGGTATTCGTCCTCGTCGAACGGAAGCTCGGCGATCGCGGCGTGCTCTTCGTCGGTGAGGGCCACGACCGCGTCGTAGAAACCGGGGATCCGGATCCGGCCGTCCGGGCCCTTGAGCGCGGCGATGATCCCGGCCAGCGCGTTGGCCGGGTTCTGGACCGCCCCGCCGTAGCTGCCGGAGTGGAGGTCCACGGGCGATCCCACCACGTCGATCTGGGCGTACATGAGGCCACGCAGGCCGACGGTGATGGCCGGGATGTTGCCCTCGAAGAATCCGGTGTCGCTGATGATCGCGACATCCGCCGTCAGCCGGTCACGGTTGGCGGTGAGCCAGGCGTCCAGGCCCTCCGAGCCACTTTCCTCGGCACCCTCGAACACGTACCGGACGTTGATCGGAAAGCCGCCGCGCGTCGCGAGGATCGCGGCCGCCGCCATGGCATGGGCATGCACCTGGCCCTTGTCGTCGGCGGCGCCGCGCGCGAGCATCTGGCCGTCGACCACGACCGGCTCGAACGGCGGCGACGTCCACAGGTCGAGCGGATCCACCGGCTGGACGTCGTAATGGCCGTAGACGAGCGCGGTGGGCGCCCCTTCGGCGTGCAGCCAGTCGGCGTAGACGACCGGGTGGAACGTCGTCTCCTCGACCGCGACGTTCTCGAGGCCGGCCGTCCGGAGGGCGTCCGCGAGCCACTCGGCGGCGCGGCGCACGTCGGACGCGTGCTCCGGCAACGCCGAGATGCTGGGGATCCGGAGGAAGTCCTTGTAGCTCTCCAGCCGAGCGTCGTGTGTCTCGTCCAGGTGCGCGTCGAGGGCGGCGTCGGTCGTCTGGGTCGTCGTCATGCAGGGCCTCTTGAGGTCAGGAAACGCCCCGAGTGTACGTCGATGTCTGTCGGGGCGCGGCAGCCACAGACATGGAACCGCCCCGGGCTGGTGCCCGGGGCGGTTCGTCGCATTCGTGATGGAGCGCTGGGTCAGGCCGGCTGCGGGTTCGGCTCCGGGATGGGCTGCCCTGGGCCGATGACGGCGGGGACGCCGTGGCCATCGTCCTTGGGCGGCATGTCGGAGAACAGCGCCTCGAAGCCCTCGCTGTCGACGGTCTCCTCGGCGACGAGCTTCTCGGCGAGGGCCACGAGACGATCGCGGTGGGTCGTGAGGACCTCCGTCGCCCGCTCGTAGGCCTTGTCGATGATCGCCCGGACCTCTTCGTCGATGACGCGTGCGACGTCGTCGCTGTAATTGCGCTGCTCGCCGATCTCGCGGCCCAGGAAGACCAGCTCGTCGCGCTTCCCGAAGGACAGCGGGCCGAGCTTGTCGCTCATGCCGAACTCGGTGACCATGCGCCGTGCGAGGTCGGTCGCCTTCTCGATGTCGTTGCTGGCGCCGGTCGTGGTGTCGCCGAAGATCATCCGCTCCGCGACGTTGCCGGCCAGCAGGCCCGCGATCTTGTCCTCGAACTCGGTCTTGGACTGGAGATAGCGGTCTTCGCGGGGCAGCGCCATCGTGTAGCCGAGGGCCATGCCGCGGCTGATGATCGTGACCTTGGCCACCGGGTCGCACTTGGGCAGGATCCGCTGGACGACGGCGTGACCACCTTCGTGGTAGGCGATGATCGCCTTCTCCGCGTCCGAGATGACCCGCGACTTGCGCTCCGGGCCGGCGATGATCCGCTCCAGGGCTTCCTGGAACTCGGACATGCCGATGACCTTCTTGTTGCGACGAGCCGACAGGATGGCGGCCTCGTTGACGAGGTTCGCGAGGTCGGCGCCGGAGAAGCCCGGCGACTGGCGCGCGACGCCTTCGACATCGACGCCCTTGTCGAGCGGCTTGCCCTTGGTGTGGACCCGCAGGATCTCGGTCCGGCCCCGGATATCGGGGCGGTCGAGGATGACCTGGCGGTCGAAGCGACCCGGGCGCAGGAGCGCCGGGTCCAGGACGTCCGGCCGGTTCGTGGCGGCGACGACGATCACGTTCGTGTTCGTATCGAAGCCGTCCATCTCGACGAGGATCTGGTTGAGGGTCTGCTCGCGCTCGTCGTGCGAACCGCCGAGACCGGCGCCACGCTGGCGGCCGACCGCGTCGATCTCGTCGACGAAGACGATGCACGGGGAGTTGCGCTTGGCCTGGTCGAAGAGGTCGCGCACGCGGCTCGCGCCGACGCCGACGAACATCTCGACGAACTCCGAGCCGGAGATGCTGAAGAACGGCACGCCGGCCTCACCCGCGACGGCGCGAGCCATCAGGGTCTTGCCGGTGCCGGGAGGCCCGACGAGCAGCACGCCGCGTGGGATGCGCGCGCCCAGGGAGTTGAACTTCTCGGGGAACTTCAGGAACTCCACGACTTCCTGGAGCTCGGTCTTGGCCTCGTCGACGCCGGCCACGTCGGCGAACGTGACGACGGTCTTGTTGCCCAGGAACATGCGCGCCCGGCTCTTGCCGAAGCTGAGGGCCTGGTTATTGGTGCCCTGCGCCTGTCTCATCATGAAGAAGATGAAGCCGCCGATGATGAGCAGCGGCAGGACCGCGGTCAGCAGCAGGCCGAGCCACGACGTATCTGGCGCTGGGGTCGCCTTGAAGATGCCGGGGCTCAGGGTCAGGTTCGTGCCCTCGGCCGCCTTCTGCATGTCGCCCCAGACGTCGGTCAGGATCGTGGGAACGGTGACGGTGTAGGTCGTGTTTCCGGCGCCATCCTTCTTGACCGTCAGCGTCGTGCCCTGCTGGGTGACTTCCGCGACCTCACCTGAGGCGACGTCGCCGAGGAATTGCGAATAGCCGGTAGTGACGGGTTGCGAGCTGGACGTGATCCACGTGAACAGCAGCGCGGCCGTCCCGACGACAAGGACCAGCATCACGATGCCGTTCCGGAAGAACTTCGGGTTCAAGAGGGGAGCCTCCGGGTGTGAGTGGGGCGACGATCGAGCGTCGCTCCGTGGGGCGAGTATAGCGTCGGACCCGAACGGGGCCCCCTGACGGATGTCCGGCCGTCAATCAACCCTACGGACGGATAGCAGGCGCGGATGGCGACGCCGTCGAGCGTGAAGAAATCGAAACGACCCAGCGACTCCCGGGTCGGGGGATGACGTGAGTTGGTAGCGGAGGGCGGATTCGAACCACCGACCAAGGGCTTATGAGTCCCCTGCTCTACCACTGAGCTACTCCGCCGCGCGTTGAATCTAAACGAGGCGGGTCCGGAGCGGCAAACGGGCCCCGACCGCAAGTTCCCCGACGACCGCCCTAGCTGCCCGGCGCCTTGTACTTGATCGACTTCGCCTTCTCGAGCGCCTCGAGCGTCTCCTCGACGGTCAGCAGCACCGTCGTCTGGAGTGAGCTCAAGGCTCCGCCCGCGCCGATCGCGACCGCGACCGCGGCCATCGACACGTTGTCGGGCGCCTCCCACAGGTTGTAGGCATCGTGGTCGCCGAAGGCGTACCAGAAGCCGTGCAGCTTCCCGCCGACCGATTCGATGTACTGCTGGGCGGCGGCGCGCCGATCCTCCGGCTTCTGGATGAGTCGAGCCCACGTTTCGGGGGTGTAGCTGAACCGCGTCAGGTACATCGGCATGACGCCTCCTCCTGTTCTTCTTGATCGCTCGGAACGACGGCTGTCGAGTTAGCCCGTGCCCACCCGAGTGATGCCGACCATCCGGTGGTAGTGGGACACGAAGACGTCCCGGTGGACGACGGCCCCGCCGGCGTTGCGCACCGTCCGGACGATCGACACATCCTTGCCGTCGACCGGCCATTCGATGCGCTCGCTCTTTCCGCGGGGCAGCGACGAGGTCTTCTGGACGGTGTCATAGCCCTGCACGACGTTGCTTACGTTGGGCCGGCTCCACGAGACCGTCCGACCGTTCGGGACGCTCCACATCTCGAACCGGACCGTGCCCGGCGACGCGAAGGCCTTGATGAGGACGGGGTGCTTCGTGTCGTTGCGGAATCGCATCGACTGGGAACCCGAGACCGTAGCGTCCAGACCGAGCGGATAGCGCGTGATGTAGTACCAGTGCGGTGTACGCGTCACGATCTGGAGACCGGCTCGCGCGGCGGCGTTGAAGAGCGTCGTCGAGGTGGCACAGATCCCACCGGCCAGGGCCTTGCCCTCGACCGAGTGACCGCCCACGATCGCCCCGCCGAGGCGGTAGCCGGTCCGGAAGCTGACCTCGCCGATCGCACGCCAGAAGTCGAACAGCGCGCCGGGCTGGACCACATAGCCGTCGAGCCGTCGCGCGGGGATCGAGATGTTCGCGGCGAACCCGTTGTGGGCACTCGGGGTGTAGTAGGTCGACCAGCTGCCCATCAGGAGCACCAGCGGGGCTTTCTTCTTCGCCTGCTCCGTCGAGAGCTTCGGGGCGACCTGCATCGTCTTGACCTTGACCGCCTTGTCGGTGGACGACTCCTCGAGGCGCGCGCCGAGTGCCGCCACGACACCCTTGGCGGTCGCCTTGACGTCGAGCGCGCGCCCGAGCCGCGATGCCGTGACCCCGAAGACGCCACCGGCCCGCGTTCGCAGATAGCGGGCCTCGGTCGGGGCACGATGAAGATCCTTCGCGAACCGCTTGACCACGGCCGGCACGCCGGCCGAATCGAGCTTGGGCGCATAGGCCGCGCCCTGACCGGCGAACGTCATCCACATGCGGATGCGTGCCGCCCGGATCTCCCATTTCTGCTTGCCATGCGTGAGGACGAGCTTCGTGGCGATCCGCTCGGCTGCCTCGTAGGCGCGCCGCGCATCCGCGTCGCTGGTGGCCGGAGGCACCGGGACGCTGTCCGCCGTGAAGTCGAGTGCGGCCGGCGACGCCGGATCGAGGAGCGCCGCCGTGATCGCCGGAGCGATCCCGCTCGTGTCGACCTCGACGCCGTCCACGGCCGTCGACATCGTCAGGGCCTCCCTGGTCGAGCTGACGCCCGCATCCCGGGGCTGGCGGTATCCGTTCTCGGCGAACGCCGCGAGCTCGGCCGCGAGGCGATCTGGTTCGAAGCTCAGGAGGGTCGGCATCACGACGGGCCGGGTCAGCTGCCGAACCCCTTCGAGCGCCTCGTCGAAGCGCGTGCCACCGCGACCCACCGCAGCGGCCCGATCGAGCATGCCGTCGAAGTCGACCTCGCGGCCGACGACGGAGTACGGGATGGTGGCATAGCCGGTCCCCGAGCGCACGGTGACGGCCCCGTCCTCGAGCTGGCCCAGTGCCGCGCCGAGCGCGACGCGGGCATCGGCGCGGCTCATGCCGCCGATGTTGACGCCACCGACGTGGACCCCAGGCAGGATGCGATCCACATATGCCTGGCGGAACGCGATCACACCCAGCGTGACCAGCAGGGCGCCCAGCAACGTGCCGAACACGAAGCCGCGGGCTGCGCGCCCGGGTCGCGGGATACGCAGCGCTCGGACCACCGGTGCCAACGGACGGGTTACGGCCATCGGGTGATTCACCTGACTGGGACGCGGGCCATACCTGCGTCAGGTGTGGGAGCCTACGACACTCGCGTCCCGGCGAGAAGGGGGTAATACGGGCGCGATCGCCCGCGGGTCACGCGCCGAACGTGTCGCAATCGTCCGAGTTGCCGCTCCGATAGCCCGCCGTGAACCACTGGACGCGCTGCTCGGCGGAACCGTGGGTCCAGGATTCGGGGTCGATCCGGCCGGTGGTCGCTTCCTGGATCCGGTCATCGCCGACCGCCTGGGCCGCGCTCACGGCTTCCTGGACGTCGCCGGCCTCGAGGTCCGACGCAGCCGAGTGGGCCCAGACGCCCGCCAGGCAGTCCGCCTGCAATTCCTGGCGCACGGAGAGGTCGTTGGCCTGGCCCGGGTCCTGCTGCGCGAGCTCCTGCACGCGCTGCGAGATCCCGAGGACGGTCTGGATGTGGTGACCGTATTCGTGGGAGATGACGTAGGCCATCGCGAAGTCGCCGCCAGACGCGCCGAACCGCGACTCGAGCTCATCGAAGAAGCCGATGTCCAGGTAGACCTTCTGGTCCGCGGGGCAGTAGAAGGGTCCCGTGGCCGACGAGGCCGGGCCGCAGGCCGACTGCGTCCGGTCTTCGAACAGGACCAGCTTGGTCTCCGGGTAGTCCTTGCCGGACGACCGGAACTGGTCCTCCCAGAAGAGCTCGATCAATTCCACGATGTAGGCGATCTGCTGGTCGGTGTCGCTCTGTGGATTCAGCGTTCCGCCCGGCTGGGCCGCGCCGCCACCCAGGCCGCCCAGGCCCGGGATCCCGCCACCGCCGCCACCGAGGATCCCGCTGAACAGCAGGAACAGGACGACGACGACGATGATCGTCCCGATCCCGCCACCGGCCTTGCCGCCCGGGATCGGGATGGGGATGCCACCGCCGCCGCCGCCGCCGCCGCCGAGCACGTCGCCCAGGCCCCCGCCGCCCGCGCTCTGGCCACGCCGATCCTCGATCCGACCGAAGCCGGTGTTCCGCTTCCATTTCATGACGTGCTGGGCTCTCCTCGACGCAAGTGCCGATAGCCTACTCGCGCGGGCGGCGGGTTCCGCGTCGCAGCGCGGCAACGGGGCCTTGCAGCGGCATCGCGCGCCCGACCCTCGCGCGGACCCGTTTCAGACCACTTCGTGCAGGCGACCGGTCATGACGTCGAACACGAGCCCGTGGACGGGGACCCCCCGCCGCAGCAGCTGGTGCTCGCGCAGGATCGCGACCTGGGTTCGCACGCTCTCGGCGAGGTCGGCGAAACCACCGAACTCGAGCCCGACGTCCTCGGCCGTCACGCCGGCCGACGCCGCGACCTGCTCGCGAAGCGCCGCCTCGTCGACGTCGTGCAGCCCGCAGCCCGTGTGCTGGATCACGATGATCTCGCTCGTGCCGAGCAGCTGCTGGCTCACGATCAGCGAGCGGATGACGTCATCGGTCACGAGCCCACCGGCGTTGCGGATGATGTGGGCGTCGCCCGTCCGTAACCCGAGGGTCTCCGCCACATCGAGGCGGGCGTCCATGCACGCCAGGATCGCGAGACCACTGAGTGGTGCGGCGGTCAGGGCCGATCGGTCGAACGTCTCGATGTAGCGCTCGTTCTCTGCCAGCAGCCGCGCGTATTCACCATTGCTGTCGGTCATGGTCGGACTCGCTGCGCGGACGTGTCAGGCCGACGGGCCGCTGCCGTAGCGTTCGATCAGCTCACCGATCGTCAGCTGGCCGAAGCGCTCATCGAGCTGCTCCCGGGCGATCCGCCACATCGTGCGGAGCGGTCGGGGACCGGATCGCTCGAGCTCGTCGAGGCGGACCGCGGCGAATCGCTCGATGCCGGGCACGGCGCGAAGGTCGGCCGCCAGCCGGGTCGCGGCCTCGTCGACGGTCGTTTCGCGGGTGATCCCGGCCGAGGCCGGTCGAGCGGGTCCGGCCGCCGTGTCGGTGCGCGGCTTGGGAGGTGCCGAGGCCGCACGGACGGCCCGCTCGGCGTCGGCGATCGCCGCGTCCACCGACTCGGGCGTGGTGAAGCGCGGCGGGGGTCCGGCCGAGGTCGGCGGCGTAGCCGGCGTGGCCGGGGATCCGGCGCTCGATGCCGCGGTCGTCGTCGATGCGCTCGCGCCGCCCGTCGCCGCGCCCCCGGTGCTCGATCCGGCGCTCGCCGAGGCGGCCCCGCCGGTCGTGGACGTCGTGCTCCCGGATCCGCCGCTCTTCGGCCCGCTCGGCGGGCGCGTCTTCGTGCCACCGGACCCCGACGACGAGCTGCTCCCGGCGCCGCCCATCGCCTGGCTGAGCATCTCCGGGATGTCGATGCCGGTCAGGCCCTTCACGGTCGCGCCGGCCTCGGTGACGGTGCGCGTCACGTTCTTGACCATGTCGGAGGCGCCGTCGTTGGACAGCACCGTCAGGTGGTCGATGTTGCCCATCGGCTCCGCGGCCGCGCGGACGATGTCCGGCAGCTGGGAGAGGACGGTCTGGATGATGGCCGCCTCGTTGAACTGGCGGTAGGCATCGGCGCGCAACGCGAGGGCCTTGGCCTCCGCCTCGCCCTTGGACAGCACGATCCCGGCCTCGGCGTTGCCCTCGAGGGTCGTCTGCTTGGCGACGGCCTCGGCGGTCACCTCGACCACGCGGGCCTGCGCCTCGCCCGCGAGCTTGACCCGTTCCGCATCACCCTGGGCCTGGGCGATGGCCGCGCCCTTCGCGCCCTCGGCGCGACGGATCTGCGCCGCGGCGTCGGCCTCTGCGGGTCGGACGGTCGTCGCGACCAGCTCCTGTTCCTTGCGCGCGGCCTCGAGCTGGGCGAGCTCGGTCTGCTTGCGGGTGACCTCCTGGGTCGCCTCGGCCTCGGCCAGCGGACCGGCCTGGGCGGCACGGGCCTCGGCCGCCGCGGTCTGGGTCTCGGTCTCGGCGCGCCGCAGCGCGACGTCCCGGGAGGCGTTGATCTTGACCTGCTCGGCCTCGGCCTCGCGGACGGCGGCCTCCTGGTCGGCGGACGCCTTGGCCATGCGCGCATCGCGCTCCCGGCGGGCCGTCTCCTGCTGGCCGATGAGCTCCATGTACCCGGACTCGTCGCGGATCGCCTGGATCGTGAACGAATCGATCTGGAGGCCGGACGTCGCGAGGTCGCCCTTCGCCGCGTCCTGGACGGCCTGCTGGAACTTCATGCGATCGAGGTTCAGCTCCTCGACCGTCAGCGTCCCGACGATGGAGCGAAGCGAGCCCTCGAGGACGTTCTTGACGATCGAATCGACCGCTTCCTCCTGGGATTCGAGGAAGCGCTCGGCGGCGTTGCGGATGGACTCGTCGTCGGCACCGATCTTGAACGTCGCGACGCCCTGGACGGCGACCTTGATGCCCTGGCGGGTGACCGCGTCGGCCAGGTTCACGTTGATCTGGCGCGCGGTCAGCTTGAGCTTGCCGACCTTGTGGACCAGGGGCAGGACGATGACCCCACCGCCACGCACGACCTTGAGGTTCCGGCGGCCGTCCGGCGACTTGTCGCGCTGCCCGCTGACGACGAGCGCCTCGTTCGCGGCGGCGACCTTGTAGCGGCTCCCGATGTAGCTGACGATCAGGACGACGACGATGATGATCGCGAAGATCGCGAACACGCCGCCGCCGATGAAATCGAACAGGCCCTCAAACATCGGTCTCTCCCTCCTGCGCCGACGCTGGTGCCGTGGGCGTCGTCCATTCCACGATGAGCCCGGTGCCGCCGACGCCCGTCACGCGGGCGACGGTGCCGGCCGGGATGTCGGTCGCGGCCGTGGCCGTGAATTCGTGCGTCTGGCCCTCGGCCTTGACGAGGACGCTGCCGTAGCGACCGGCCGGGATGCCGACCTGGACATAGGCGTCGTGTCCCACGAGATCGCGCGTCGAGAACGGCTCGGGCGCCGCTGCCCGACCGAGCGCGCTGAAGACGACCCAGGCGATGCCCAGGCCGGCGATGCCGAAGATGGCGCCGACCACCGCCGCCTGGCCGCCGTGGAGGTCGAGCACCTGGGTGGCGAACAGCCCGCCGACGCCGAACATCGAGACGAACGACAGCAGCAGCGGCATGAGGCTCACGCCGCCGACGTCGAAGTCGAAGACGGCGCCCAGGATGTCGTCGACGAGGACGGTGATCAGCAGCAGCCCGCCACCGACCAGGAGGCAGACGACGAAGACGAAGTCCTCGACCGGGATGTCGATCATCGGCGCCGCGGCCTCCCTCGTCCGGCGCGAACGCGCCGGGAGGACAGGATAGCGACCCGCGAACCGGCGTGCGCGTCCGAACGCGCGGATCGTCAGTCGGACGGGCCGAACAGCACCGTCAGCCAGCGTTCGAGCGGAGCGACGTCGTCGGTCCGGGCACCGATCCGAAGGGCGGCCGAGCCCGGCGCGTCCGCGGGCAACGCCGGGGCGTCCTTCTCGAGCGTGAAGGCGATCTCGCGCGCGCCGCCCAGGCCGTAGGCCCGACCCTGCTGCTCGACGTAGCGCTGGCGAGCGATGAGATCGAGCTCGCGCTCGAGCGCTCCGACCTCGATCCGGAGGGCGGCGTTCGATGAGGCGATGTCGTCGGCCCGGGCCGTCGCAGCCGATGCCTCGCCCACCTGACGAGCGAACGCGATCACGATCCAGGCGGCCAGCATGGCGCAGGCCAGGATCCCGATCCGGCGGCGCGTGATGCCCGCGATCGGGAGCGCGGCCAGGTCCGGAGCGGTCGGTCTCGCGGTCGCGCGCGCCCGGATCCAGGTCGAGCGCGTCGTCGGGTTCGAGGCTTGAGCGGCGGGACATGGCGGCGAGCGTAGCTACGTGCAGCTGGGGTGTCAACCGCGCTCGCGTGACAACCAAGCTGTCAAACGAGCGCGCCAGTGTGGGCGTAGACTGCCGCCGATACCGAACATCTGTTCGGATGCCACTCGGGGAACCCGACGATGCGCCTCTACGCCCCCGCCGATCCCACGACCGTCCTCAACGGGATGCTCGAGGAGCCGTCCCTCGCCCGCGGGGTGGTCCATCACGCCGTCCTGCCGCCACGCGAGGCGATCCACGCCCCGATGCCGCCATGGCTGGACCCGCGCATCGTGAAGGGTCTCGCCGGGCGCGGGATCGAGCGGCTGTACTCGCACCAGGCCGAGGCGATCGATGCGGTCCATGCCGGCGAGGACGTCGTCGTGGTCACGCCGACGGCATCGGGCAAGACCCTGTGCTACTCGCTGCCCGCGCTCCAGGCGATCGCCGAGGACCCGTCGGCCCGGGCGCTGTTCCTGTTTCCGACGAAGGCGCTCGGCCAGGACCAGGTCACGGAGTTCGGGGAGCTCTCGGCGGCGGCCGGGCTGTCGATCATCACCTCGACCTACGACGGCGACACGCCGGCCCCGATCCGGTCCGCGGTCCGCGCCGCCGGGCAGGTCGTCGTGACCAATCCGGACATGCTCCATTCGGCGATCCTGCCGCACCACACGAAGTGGTTCCAGCTGTTCGAGCAACTGCAGCTCATCGTCATCGACGAGCTCCACACGTACCGCGGCGTGTTCGGCGGCCACGTCGCGAACGTGCTGCGGCGGTTGCTGCGGATCTGCGCCCACTACGGCAGCAACCCGATCATCGTGTGCTGCTCAGCGACCATCGGGAACCCGGCGGAGCTCGCCACGATGCTGACCGGGCGATCGGCGCGGCTGGTGGACCGGAACGGCGCCCCGGCCGGCGAGCGCCACGTGCTGCTCGTGGACCCGCCGGTCCTGGAGCCCGCGAGCGGCGCACGCGGATCGGCCGTGACGCTGGCGCAGCGTTGGGCCCTCCCCTTCCTGCGCGCCGGCCGCCAGACGATCGTGTTCGGTCGGTCGCGCGTCGCGGTCGAGCTGCTGCTCACCGGTCTGCGCGAGTCGCTGCGGGAGAGCTACGGCCCGCGCAGCCGCGTCCGGGGCTACCGCGGCGGCTACCTGCCCACGGAGCGCCGGGCCATCGAGCACGGGCTGCGCGACGGGGAGATCCTCGGGGTCGTCTCGACCAATGCGCTCGAGCTCGGCGTCGACATCGGGCGGCTGGACGTGTCGATCCTGGCCGGCTATCCGGGCTCGGTGGCGGGGACCTGGCAGCAGTTCGGTCGGGCGGGCCGGCGGCAGGGAACGAGCGTCGCGATCCTCGTGGCGTCGGGCGCACCGGTCGATCAGTACGTCATCCACCACCCGGAGTTCCTGCTCGAAGGGACGCCGGAGGAGGCGCGGCTCGACCCGGACAACCTGCATGTCCTGCTCGCGCACCTGCGCGCGGCGACCTTCGAGCTGCCGTTCGAGCCGGGCGAGGTCTTCGGGCCCGGCCCGGCGGACGACCTGCTCGCGTTCCTCGCGGAGGAACGCCATGTCCGCCAGGCGGCCGACGGCCGCTGGTACTGGTCCAGCGAGAACTTCCCGGCTTCGGAGATCTCGCTCCGGACGGCCGCGCCAGAGAACGTCGTGATCATCGACACGACGCCGGACCGCCCGCGGGTCCTCGGCGAGGTCGACCTGTTCAGTGCCCAGGTCCTCGTCCACGAGCGGGCGATCTACATCCACGAATCGGTCCAGTACTACGTGGACCGGCTCGAATGGCACGAGCGCAAGGCGTACGTCCACAAGGTCGACGTCGACCACTACACGTACGCGAACCGGGCCGTGACCCTCAAGCCGCTCGAGATCTTCGCGGAGGCGCCCGCCACGGGCGGCCGGCGGATCCACGGCGAGGTCATGGTCGCGAGCCTCGTGACCCTGTTCAAGAAGCTCAAGTTCCTGACGGACGAGAACGTCGGCTGGGGTCCCATCGACCTGCCGGAGCTGGAGCTCCAGACGACCGCCTACTGGCTGACGGCGGAACGCGTCCGCGACCACTGGCGCCGGGACGACCTCGATGTCGCGCTGCTCGGCGCCGGGCGGGCGATCCAGACCATCGCCGCGGTCCTGCTGATGGTGGATCCGCGCGACCTCGGGCTGGTCACGCAGGTCCGCTCGCCGCACGCCGAGGAACCCACGATCTATCTGTACGAGGCGGTGCCGGGCGGCATCGGGCTCGCTCCGCGGTTGTGGGATCGGCACGACGAGCTGCTGGCCGGCGCCGCCGCGTTGATCGCCGGCTGTGGATGCGACGGCGGCTGCCCGTCCTGCACCGGCCCGCGGCTGGAGCCGAACGTGGACGCTCGGGCGCTCGCCCTCCGCCTGCTGCGCGAGCTGGGTGCCCCGGCGGACGCGGCCCCGCGCGTCCTCGCGACGCCGGCGTGACGACACCGGTCGCGGTCGGACCGTCGTCGGACCTGGCCCGCCGCCTCGAACGGTTCCGTGCCGCGGTCCGGGTCGCGCCGGGCAACGAGACCGATCCCCTCCCCCACGCACCGATCCCGACCGCGGACCTGGCGGCGCGTCTCGCCTCGACGCTCGACGGCGAGGTCGTGACCGCCCGGGGCGGCCGGTTCGTCCGGGTGGAGGGCCGGTCGGTCGATATCCCGGTGGACCGGCTGCGATTGGCGGGACTGCCCGGTCAGCCGCCGGCGGACCGCCCGCTCGTCTGCCTGGACACGGAAACGACGGGCCTGGCGACGGCGGCGGGCACGGTGGCGTTCCTGATCGGGCTCGGCTGGTGGGAGGGCGAGCGCTTCCGGCAGGTCCAGCTGCTGCTGCCCGACCACGCGGACGAGGGGGCGCTGCTCGACGAGCTCGCCCGGCACGTCCCGCCCGACGCGTGGCTCGTGACCTACAACGGCCGAGGATTCGACTGGCCGTTGCTCGTGGCTCGCTACCGGATGGCCCGACGCGC
The DNA here is from genome assembly GCA_963850555.1 of uncultured Chloroflexia bacterium. GTDB lineage: Bacteria > Chloroflexota > Limnocylindria > Limnocylindrales > CSP1-4 > SPCO01. Next base: position 263,068 of record CAWKLT010000018.1, read on the forward strand.
CGCACCCGTCCACGACGGACATCTCGACCTGCTGCCCATCGTCCGGCGCCTGTTCCGGCATCGGATGGACGACGCCCGGCTGCAGACGGTCGAGCGCGCGCTCCTCGGCGTCGAGCGCCATGACGACGTCGACGGCTGGGAGATCCCCGGTCGCTACCTCGGGTTCCTGCGAGGCGGACCGGCGGAGCCACTGGCCGCGGTCGTGCGCCACAACGACGAGGACGTCCGATCCCTGGCCCGCCTCATCGCCCTGCTGGACGCGGGCTACACCTCGCCCGAGGCACGCCGGGCCGCCCCGATCGGCGACGTGGCGGGCCTCGCCCGGGCATTCGTGCGCGCCCGGCGACCCGAGGAGGCACTGGCCTGTCTCGACGAGGTCCTCGCGCGGGCCGATGCGCCGGCAGCAGCCGTCGTCGAGGTCCCGCGACCCGTCGTCGCGATCACCCCGCCGCGGACCGAGGTCCCCTGGTGGTCACCGGGGGCGCGCGCCGACTTCGGTGGTCCGCCGCGGAACCGTGACCGCGGGCCGTCGAGCTGGCACCGGACGGCGGCCTTCGCCGCGACCTGGGACGCGCAACGGGTCGCCCTCGACCGAGCGCATCTCCTCCGCCGCCTCGGCCGGTATGCCGATTCGGCCGAGGCGTGGGCCGGCGTCGCGGCCGGACCGGGGCGGACCGCGATCGTCGCCTGGATCGAGATCGCGAAGCTCCGCGAGCACCGCCTCGGTGATCCTGCGGGCGCCCTCGAAGCCGCGCTCCGGGGCGTCGCGGCAGCCGACCGGCGCCGTCAGCTCGCGCTGCCGGAACCCGCGCTCGAGGCGGACCTGCGTCATCGACTCGCGCGGCTGCGGCGGCGGCTGGCTCCGCGTCGCACGGTCGCCTGACCGGCCGAGCTCGGGCTCTCAGGCCACCGCGTCGAGCGCGGCTCGGACCGGGCCGGCGAGCGCCTCGAGCGTGGGGCGATCGAACGGCGCCGGCCAGTCGAACATGACCGCGCCGAGTCCCGCGTCGCGATACCGGCGCAGCTCCGTGACGACCGAGTCCACCGGTCCCGTGAACGGCGAGCCCATCGCCATCTGCAGCGCGGCCTCGCGCGGCATCGCCTGGTGCTGGAGGATCGCGGTCAGCGCCTCGACGGCCTCCTCCCGGGTCGGCGCGGATGCAGGGCGCGGGAAGGCCGGCGGTCCGCTCGATCGACGCCGGGTCGCGACCGACGGCCCGGCAATGCTCGTCGAGGATCTCGCTCCGCCGGCGGAACGACTCGGGCGAGTCCTGGTCCGCGTTCCAGATGTCCGCGTGCTCGGCCACGAACCGGAGCGTGCGCTTCTCCCCGCTCCCCCGATGGCGAGCGGCAGCCGCGCCTGGATGCGGCGGCGGATCGTTGCGCGCATCGACCGCCGAGAACCACTGGCCGTCGTGGGTCACGGACGCCCCGTCGAGGAGGCCGCGACAGATCGCGGCGGCCTCCCCCATCCGGTCGAGCCGCTGGCCGAGGGGCGGGAACTCGAACCCGAACGCCTGGTGCTCCCGCTCGAACCAGCCGGCGCCGAGACCCAGGGCGGCCCGGCCGCCCGTCGCGTGGTCCAGGGCCGTCGCCATCTTCACGAGCAGCCCCGGGTTCCGATACCCGGCGCCCGAGACGAGGCAACCCATCCGCGCCCGACTGGTCACGCCGGCCCAGCCGAACAGGATCGACCAGCCCTCGAAGACCGGGCCGTCGAGGTAGCCCAGCTCCCCGACCCCGCGCGGCGGCCTGCGGGAAGAAGTGGTCGTTGCTCCAGAGCTCGTCGAAGCCGAGCTCGTCGATGTCGTGGCCGATGGCCATCAGCTCGGGCCAGGTCACGTACTGGCCCCAGACCTGGAACCCGAGGCGGAGGCGCTGTGGAGCCATCGTCAGACCTCCGACACGGTGACGGCGGCCCCGGTCCGGGCGGACTCCTCGGCGGCCTCCATGACGCGCAACCCGCGCACCGAGTCGAGCGGATCGACCGGGCGCTCGCCGGTGCCCCGGACCGCATCCCGGAACCTTCGTAGTACCAGCGGTAGTCGCCCCGCTCCGTCGGGACCGGCGTGACCGAGCCGTCGCTCGCGTAGATGCGGCCCCATCGCTCCGGCGGGTCCTCGCCGAACCCGGGATCGCCCGGGCGCAGGCCGGCCAGGAGCTGGTCCTCCTGGGGGTCGCCGTCCTCCTTCACGTACTCACCGCCGAGACCGCGGATCCGGAACCGCGGTCCCGTTCGCGCGGCGATCAACGACGTCCACAGCCGCGACCGCACGCCGTCGGCGTGATCGATGGCGACGAAGGTCGAATCCTCGACCTGGCTGCCGGCCCGGCGCCGGTCCATCTGGGCGAACACCCGGCGAGCCCCGCCGAACAGGACCAGGCTCTGGTCCACGAGGTGCGCCCCGAGATCGCGATGCGGGCCCCCGGCCTCCTCGGCGGCCTCGCGCCACTGGTCGCCGACGACGCCCCATCGCTCGAACCGCGCCTCGAAGCTGTCGATCTCGCCGAGGGTGCCCGCCGCGAGCAGCGACCGCACCGTCAGGAAGTCGCCGTCCCCGCGCCGGTTCTGGTAGACGGACAGGATCCGCCCGGCGCGTTCGGCGGCCTCGAGCAGCGTCTCGGCTTCCGGGACGTCCATCGCGATCGGCTTGTCGACGACGACGTGCCGCCCGGCCTCGAGCGCGCGGATCCCGATCGGGACGTGGGACCGGTTCGGGGTCACGACCACGACCATCTCGACGTCGCCGGAGTCGAGGAGCTCGTCGACGGTCGCGACGACCGTCGCTCCGGGGTGCTCGGCGGCCGCCTGCGCCTGCCGCTCCGGGTTCGAGGTGGCGATGGCGGCCAGCCGCAGCCCGTCGACCGCGTCGATGTACGGCGCATGGAACAGGCGGCCGGCCAGCCCGTAGCCGACCATGCCGACGCCGATCGAGCCCGGCGACGCCATCGCTCGCGGCCCTAGCCGGCGAGGTAGGGCGTGGCGACCTCGCAGAACCGCTCGGCGACCCGCCGCGCCGCCGCCTCGTCGTCGCGCATGCGCAGCCCGAACGGCGCCAGGTTCGTGTCGAACACGCCGATGCCGATGCTCAACGAGCGAGCGAGCAGGGCGTCGGTCACGGGCAGCATCCCGCGGTGGTACTCGGCCTCGCCCGCGCCGAAGCACGAGCAATCGAACGGGCAGCCCTTGCCGCTGACGGTCCGCCGCTCGAGCAGGTGCTCCATGTTCGAATAGACGTGCCAGCCGGACGCGTCGAGCGTGATCGAGCCGAGCTCCTTCGGCGACCTTCCGCGCGACCTCCGCCGACGGGAACGTCACGACGAGGTGCGTGGCCAGGTCGCCCTCCGGATCGACCACCGTGCGGAACCCGAGCCCGGGCAGGTCCGCGATCATCGACTTCACGATCTTCTTGTTCGCGCGGAGGTGCGTCCGGATCAGGTCGAGCTTGCGGACCTGGGCCAGCAGGACGGCGCCCGACAGCTCCGTCATCCGGAAGTTCATGCCGAGGAACGGGCGCTCCGCGTACTTCGACCCGAGCCGGTTCGGCGCGTGACCCTGGTCGTGGATCGCGAAGAGCCGGCCGTACAGGTCCTCGTCGTCGGTGACGATCATCCCGCCGTCGCCGCAGGTGATGGTCTTGTACTCGTTGAAGCTGTAGACGCCCGGTGGCGCCGATCCCGCCGACGCCCTGGCCCTGGTAGGACGCGCCGAAGGCCTGCGCGCAGTCCTCGATGAGCGGGATGCCGTGGCGGTCGGCGACGTCCTTGATCTCGTCGAGCCGCGCCGGCGCGCCGAGCATGTGGACGACGATGATCGCCCGGGTCCGGGGCGTGATCCTCGCCTCGACGTCGGCCGGATCGAGGTTGAACGAGTCGTCGACCTCGGCGAGGACCGGCGTCGCCCGGGCGTAGACGATCGCGGAGATCGAGGCGACGAACGTGAAGCCGGGCACGATGACCTCGTCGCCCGGCCCGATGCCCAGGCCCAGCAGCGAGATCCACAGCCCGCCCGAGCCGCCGCCGCTCAGGCCCGAGCGCGTACTTGACGCCGGCGAGGGCCGCGATCTCCTGCTCGACGTGACGGACCTTCGCCCCGAAGGCCGGATCGTCGGCGCTGCCGTACCGGCTCAGGGAGCGGCTGGTGAGGACCTGCATGACCTCGGCGATCTCTTCCTCGCCGATCAGCTCTACACCGGGTCCGGGCATGCCGGCTCTCCCTCTCTGTCAGTGCAACCGATTGCACAGCACCCTACCAGCACGATAATCTGACCGTCAACATCGGAGGCCGGCGGGACGAGCGGAGGGTCGGGAACGACGTGAGCGATCTCCTCGAACGAGTGGCGGGCGCGCCGATCACGTGGGGCGTGGACGGTTCGCCGGGCTGGGGCTACCTGATGGGCCGGGACCGGGTCCTGCGCGAGATGGTCGAGAGCGGGCTGTCCGCGACGGAGCTCGGGCCCGACGGCTACCTGCCGACCGATCCGGCCGAGCTCCGGGACTACCTCGCCCAGTTCGACCTGAGCATCGTCGGCGGCTTCGTGCCGGCCCTGCTCTATCGACCGGACCGGATCGAGGCCCAGCTCGAGTACGTGACGCGGGCCGCGCGACAGCTGGCGAGCACCGGCTCGAAGGTGCTGGTGCTGGGGCCGTCGTCGCATCACCCCGGCTACGACACGTCGGTCGACATGACCGCGGACGAATGGACGGCGTTCCTCGCCAACCTCCGGCGCCTCGAAGGCGTCGTCAACGACGCCGGCCTCGAGACCGCGCTCCATCCGCACTGGGGCATGGCGATCGCGACCGGCAAGCACATCGATCGGCTGCTCGAGTCGTCCGACGTCGGGTTGTGCCTCGACACCGGCCACGTCTACCTGGCCGGCACCGACCCGGTCGACGTCGCGCGCGCGGCGCGCGGTCGCGTCCTCCACGTCCACCTCAAGGACGTCGACCCGGCCAAGGCCGCCCAGGTTCGGAGCGGCGAGGTCCCCTTCCGCGAGTCGGTCATCGACGGCCTGTTCGTGCCGCTCGGCCAGGGTGGCGTCGACATCGCCGGGCGTGATCGCCGCGCTCGAGGACGACGGCTACCGCGGCTGGTACGTCCTCGAGCAGGACGTGTCGCTGAAGGGCGAGCCCGCCGGTCGGCGAGGGCCCGAAGGCCGACGCGGTCGACAGCGTCGCGTACCTGCGCTGCCTGGCCGGGGTCGTGCGTGAGCCAGCCGGCCTTGAGCGACCTCGAGGCGACGTGCGTCCTGCCGGCGGCGGCCCAGCTCGGCGAGTGCCCGATCTGGAGTCCCGATGAGGCCCGGCTGTACTGGGTCGACATCGACGGCCGGGCGATCCACCGCTTCGACCCCGCGACCGGCCTCGACGAGCAGCGTCCGGCGCCGGGGCGTCCGGGGTCGCTGGCCCTCACCGCCACGCCGGGCGGCTCCTCGTCGCGATCGAGGGCCGGCTCGGGTTCCTCGACTGGCCGTCCGGGGCGTGGCGCGACTGGATCGCGCTCGAGCCGGAGGGCGTCGGCAACCGGCTCAACGACGGGCGGTGCGATCCGGCCGGGCGATTCTGGGTCGGGTCGATGTTCGATCCCGCGTCGGCCGGCCAGGCCACGGGGCTGCTCCATCGGGTCGAGCCGGACGGGACGGCGGTCACGGTGCGGTCGGGCATCGGCGTGTCGAACGGCCTCGCGTTCTCGCCGGACGGCCGGACGATGTACTTCGCCGACACCCACCGCGACACGGTCTGGGCGTACGACTACGACGTCGACACCGGCGAGGCCACCAACGAGCGGGTCTTCCTGGACTTCGGGCCGCTGCCGGGCCGGCCGGACGGGGCGTGCGTCGACGAGGACGGCTGCTACTGGATCGCGTGCGTCACGGGCTGGATGGTCCTGCGGGTCACGCCGGCCGGCGCGGTCGACCGGCGGATCCGCGTGCCGGTCGACGAAGCCGACGATGCCGGCGTTCGGCGGCCCGGATCTCTCGACCCTGTTCATCACCACGATCGGTGGCGGCGGGTCCCATGCGGTCGACCCGAGCCAGCCCGAGGCCGGCGGCCTGTTCGCGATCGACGCCGGCGTCCGCGGGCTGCCCGAGCCGCGGTTCGGCGGCGGCCCGGACGTGGGGTCGACGTGACGGCGACGGCGCTGCCGCCGGTCTGGTTCGAGCGACCGGTCCTCCCCGAGCTCGCCGCGGCGGTCGCGGCCGCGATGCACGGTCCTCGGTCCGGCCACGGACGACGATCCGTACGCGGGCGTCGACACGGCCGTCGCCGCGGTCGTCGGGGCGGCGCCGTTCGGCGAGGCGGCGATGGACCGTGCGCCGGACCTGGTGGTCATCGCCCGGACCGGCATCGGCTACGACGCGATCGACGTCGCGGCGGCGACCCGGCGCGGGATCGCGGTCTGCAACACGCCCGACGGCCCGACCGTCTCGACGGCCGAGCACGCCGTGACGCTGATGCTGCTCGTCGCCAAGAACGTGAAGGCCGCCGAGAGCCGCGCTCCGGACCGGGACGTCGACCGGCTACTACAGCCGCCACGACGGGCATCGAGCTCGACGGCAAGGTCCTCGGCCTGGTCGGGTTCGGGCGGATCGCGCGGCACGTCGCCCGGATCGCCGCCGGCCTCGGGATGCGCGTCGCGACCTTCGACCCGTACCTCGCCGCCGTCGGCCGTGCCCGCCGGGATCGACCGCGCCGACACGCTCGACGCGCTCCTCCGGGCCGCGGACGTCGTGTCCGTCCACGTCCCGCTGACCGACGAGTCGCGCGGCATGTTCGGCGCGGCGCAGTTCGCGGCGATGAAGCCCGGCGCCGTCTTCATCAACACGGCCCGCGGCGGGCTCGTCGACCAGGACGCCCTGCTCGGCGGCGCTCGACGGCGGGCGCCTGTTCGGGGCCGGGCTGGACGTCACGTCGCCGGAGCCGCTCCCGGCGGGGCACCCGTTGCTGGGCCGCGACGACGTCGTCGTCACGCCGCACGTCGCGTCGGCGACCGCGGACGGCAAGGCGCGCATCTTCCGGGTCGCGTTCGAGCAGGCGATGGCCGTCGTCGAGGGCCGCCGGCCCGAGCACCTGGTCAATCCCGAGGTCTGGGAGCGCATCGCCTCGGCGCCGTACGCAGGAGTGGGCAAGTGACGAAGACGATCGGGATCGGCGTGGTCGGGTTCGGCTGGATGGGCCAGGCGCACACGCGCGCCTACCGCGACATCCCGGTCTACTTCCCGGAGACCGGGATCCAGCCCGCGGCTGGTCGCGGTCGCGGACAACGTCCCCGCACGCCTCGACCTGGCCCGCGACAACTTCGGCTTCGCCGCGGGCACCTCGACTGGCGCGAGCTGATCGCGCGCGACGACATCGACGTCGTCGACGTCACGGCGCCCAACGCCCTCCACCGCGAGATCGTCGAGGCGGCCGCGGCCGCCGGCAAGCACATCTCCTGCGAGAAGCCGGTCGGCATCGATCCCGAGGCGACGGCCGCCATCGAGCTCGCCGGCCGGCGGGCCGGCGTGATCACCGGCTGCGGCTACAACTACCGCTGGGCGCCGCTCGTCCAGTACACCCGCCAGCTCATCGCCGACGGGCGGCTCGGCGAGCTGACCCACTACCGCGGCCGCTTCTTCTCGATGTACGGGCGCGACCGGCTCGGCCTGCTGTCCTGGCGGTTCCTCCAGGAGGAGGCCGGCTACGGCGTCCTGAGCGACCTGATGTCCCACGCCATCGACATGGCCCAGTTCATGTGCGGACCGATCAGCCGGGTCGTGGCGGTCAAGGAGACGTTCATCAAGCAGCGGCCGCTGCCGATGCCCGGCGCCGGCACGCACTACGACCGCGGCAAGCCCGGCGACCCGACCGGCGCCGGTGACCAACGAGGACTACGTCGGCGCGCTGGTCGAGTTCGAGAGCGGGGCGCGCGGCACGCTCGAGTGCGACCGCTCGATCGTCGGGCCGCAGAGCTCGATGGCCTTCGAGCTCAACGGCTCGAAGGGCGCGCGTCGGCTGGGATCACGAGAAGCTCAACCAGCTGCGCCTGTACCTTCCCGAGGAGCAGCCCAACGACGGGTTCATCGAGGTCCTCGGCGGCGACGCCTTCCCGAACCAGGGGAACATCGTCCCGGGCGGCGGCAACTCGATCGGCTACGAGGACCTCAAGCTGATCGAGGCGCTGGCGTTCCTCAAGTCCGTCGCCGCCGGGCGGCCCCACGACCCGGGCTTCACCCAGGCCCTGGCCAACGCCTCGGTCGCCGCGGCGATGGTCCGCTCGTGGTCGTCGGGGCGTGGGAGGACGTCGTCAGCCTCCGGATCGATTGAGGGACCGCCGGCATGCTGAAGAACGCGACGAAGGCGAAGCTGGCCGAGGGGAAGGCCGTCTTCGGCTGCTTCGTCCGGACCGCCGAGCCGTCGCTGATCGAGTACGTCGCGCTGCTCGGCTGGGACTTCCTGGTGTTCGACGCCGAGCACGGGACCCTCCTGCCGAACCAGGTCGAGGACCTGTGCCGGGCCATCGAGCCACGCGGCGTGACGCCGATGGTGCGGGTGACGACGAACGATCCCCCGACGATCCTGCGCTACCTCGATACCGGCGCCCACGGCGCCCACATCCCGTGGGTCAACAGCGCCGCCGAGGCCGAACGGGCCGTGCAGTCGGTGAAGTACTCGCCCCGGGGCATCCGCGGGCTGGCCGGCAGCCGGGCGTCGGAATGGGGGCTCCGCGAACCGCTGAGCGAGTACGTCGAGCGAGCGAACCGCGAGACCCTGGTCGTGATCCAGGTCGAGACGCAGGACGCCGTCGACGCCATCGACGACTATCTGGCGATCGATGGCGTGGACGTGCTGTTCCTCGGCCCGACCGACCTCTCGCAGTCGCTGGGTCACCCGGGCGACCTGCGCCATCCCGACGTCCTGGCGGCGCTCGACCGCGTCGCGGCGGCCGTCGTCGGATCGGACAAGGTCCTCGGGATCTACGCCGGCACCGCGGACATGACCCGCGAGTGGCTGGACCGCGGGGCGCGCTACTTCACGACGTCCCTGGAGCCGTTCCTTCGGGACGGGATGACCCGGCACCTGGAGCACGTTCGAGGATGACGAAGCCATGAAGACGATCCGACTGACCACCGCCCAGGCCATCGTGAAATGGCTGCTCGCGCAGCGGACGAGGATCGACGGCGAGGACGTGCCGATCTTCGCGGGCGTCTTCGCGATCTTCGGCCACGGCAACGTGACGTCCCTCGGCGAGGCGCTCGAGCCGGTCCAGGACGAGCTGCCGACCTACCGCGGCCACAACGAGCAGTCGATGGCGCTCGCCGCGGTGGCCTACGCCAAGGCGATGCGCGGCCGGCGGATCATGATCGCGACGTCGTCGATCGGGCCCGGCTCGACGAACATGGTGACCGCCGCGGCCGTCGCCCACGCCAACCGCCTGCCGGTCCTGCTCTTCTCCGGCGACACCTTCCAGCACCGGATCGTCGATCCCGGTGCTCCAGCAGGTCGAGCACTTCGACGACCCGACGCTGACCGTGACCGACACCTTCAAGCCGGTGAGCCGCTACTGGGACCGGATCACCAAGCCCGCCCAGATCGTCCGGTCGCTGCCGCAGGCGCTGGCGGTGATGCTCGACCCGGCGACGCGCGGCCCGGCGTTCTTCGCCCTGCCCCAGGACGTCCAGGCCGAGGCGTACGACTTCCCGGAGCGGTTCTTCGAGCCGAAGGTCCACTACATCCGCCGGCCGGGGCCGGATCCGCGCGACGTCCAGGCGGCCGCGGCGCCTGATCGAGGGCGCCAAGCGGCCGCTGATCATCGCCGGCGGCGGGGTCCACTACTCGGGCGCGGTGGACACGCTGCGCTCCTTCGCCGAGCGCCATGCGATCCCGGTCGTCGAGACGGTCGCCGGCAAGTCGACGCTCACCCACGACCACCCGAACTACGCCGGCCCGATCGGCGTCACGGGATCGACCGCGGCGAACGCCGTCGCGGAGCAGGCCGACGTCGTCATCGCCGTCGGGACGCGGCTCCAGGACTTCACGACGGGCTCGTGGTCGGTGTTCGCGGATCCGGACGTCCGGTTCGTGGCCGTGAACACCGCCTCGTGGGACGCCCACAAGCAGGGCGCGCAGCCGGTCATCGGCGACGCCAAGGTCTCGCTCGAGGCGATCGACGCCGCGCTCGGCACGTACGCGGCACCGCCCGAGTGGCTGTCGATGGCCGACGAGCGCATCGCCGAGTGGCACGCCTATCTCGACTCGTGGTCCGGGCGAACGCACGACGGCCCGCCCGCCTACGCCGAGGTCATCCAGGCCATCAACACGGCCGCCGACCCCGCCGACTACATCGTGTCGGCGGCCGGCGGCCTGCCCGGCGAGCTGAGCATGGGCTGGCGCTCCAAGGGCATCGGGACGTTCGACTCGGAGTACGGCTACTCGACGATGGGCTACGAGATCGCCGGGGCGTGGGGCGCGCGGATCGCCCGGCCGACCGGTGAGGTCATCGCCTGGGTCGGCGACGGCTCGTACCTGATGATGAACTCGGACATCTACTCGACCGTGATGACCGGCCAGAAGGTCATCTTCATGGTCTGCGACAACGGCGGCTTCGCGGTCATCAACCGGCTCCAGGTCAACACCGGCGGCGCGGAGTTCAACAACCTGCTCCGCAACACGAACCACGAGCGCTACTTCCAGGTCGACTTCGTGAAGCACGCCGAATCGATGGGCGCGATCGCCGAGCGGGTCGAGAGCGTCGACGACCTGCCGGCGGCGTTCGCCCGCGCCAAGGCCGCCGACCGGAGCTACGTCATCGTCGTCCCGGTCAGCGAGTACACCTGGACCGAGGGCGGCGCCTGGTGGGAGGTCGGCGTGCCGGAGGTCAGCGAGCGGGCCGGGGTCCGCGCGGCACGCGAGGACTGGGCGGCCAAGAAGCAGCGCCAGCGCGTCGGCGTCTGACGCGGTGGGCGACTTCGATGGCCGGGTGGTCGTGATCACGGGCGCCGCGTCGTTCGTCGGCGAGGCGATCGGCGCCGACCTGGTGGCCGCCGGCGCCCGCGTGGTCCTGGGTGACCGCGACGCGGAGCACGGGGCGGCCGCGGCGGCGCGCCTCGGCGACGCGGCGCGCTTCGTCGCAGACGGACGTGTCCCAGGACGCCGACCTCGACCGGCTGATCTCGACCGCGCTCGACGAGCACGGTCGACTCGATGGCGTGGTCGGTGTCGCCGCGGACTTCGAGGACCAGCTCCTCGGCAGCACGCGGGAGCTGTGGGATCGCGTCCTCGACGCCAACGTCGCGTCGGCCGCGATGCTCACGACGAAGGGGGCCGCGGCGATGACCGCGGGCGGCGCGATCGTCCACATCGCCTCGATCAGCGGGCACGTCTCCCAGCCGGCCCACGTCGTCTACAACGTGTCCAAGGCCGCGTTGCTCATGCTCGTGAAGAGCTCGGCGCACCACCTCGCCCCGAGCCGGATCCGCGTCAACGCGGTCTCGCCCGGCTGGATGTGGAGTCGCAACATCGAGCGGCGCTACGGCACCCGGGAACGGGCCGACGCCCTGGCCGCGGAGTTCCAGCCGCTCGGCCGGATGGCGGATCCGGAGGAAGTCGCGCACGCCGTCACGTTCCTGCTCTCGGACCGGGCGTCATTCATCACCGGCGCCGAGCTGCTGGTCGACGGCGGCTACTCGACGATCGGTCCCGAGGCGCTCGGCCAGCCATTCGAGAAGGTCCGGACGATCGAATAGCGCCTCAGCGGCTGCGAGCGGTCCCGGACGAGGTCGTCGAGCTTCTCGCCGACTCGCGGCCATGTACGCGGCGAGTCGCGCCCGTTCCGCCGGCGAGCGGACCGTGGCGATCTGCTCGACCCAGGTCCTCGCGCCATCGATGATCGTGCCGATCGCGGCCGCGTCGTCGGGCGCGAACGCCGGCTTGCCGGGGACCTCCACGTAGACCGGGGAGCTGTGGGCGCCCATGCTCGTGGCGAAGCCCGAGTGGATCTGCTCGCGGCTGGTGACCCTGGCGGCGAGCCAGCCGCCCTGTCGAGACCGTGACGCGCTCCGAGAGGCTCGCGCGATCGCCCCCGTCCCGGACGTCGCCGCGACGACGACGCCGTCGTGGATGAGCTCGAGGCGGTCGATGACCGGTTGCGCGGCGGACGCGGCGGCCCGGACCTCGACCGCTCCCCCGCCCCGCCCGAGCTTGATGACGTCGCCCGGCCCGCAGCCGTCGACCTCGAGATCGACGAAGGACCCCGACGACACGAACGTCCGACCGGCCCGAACCGCGGCCGCCCAGGTCTCGAACGAGATCGGCGCGCCGGGGTCCAGGCGGGCGTAGGTCCGGATGGCCCCGAGCGGGATCTCGGCCGACATCTTGTCCGTGCCACCGACGATCGGCAGCCGGTAGCCGCAGTTGAGGAAGCGGTACCACTCGCGGATCGACGGCCCGTCGATGTCCGGGGTGAGGGCCTGCATCTCGACCGCGTCGATCTTGCCCGAGACGATGTCGGCGGCGACCTCCGCGTAGGGCAGCGGGAAGTGGACGGCGAGGGCCAGCCCGCCCTGCTCGCGGCGCGGCATCGGCCCAATCGGCGATCAGGCCGGTCGAGCGGGTCGCCCAGGCGGGCCTCGGGAGCGCCGGCGCTCGCCATCGGCAGGACCGCATCCGAGGCGCCCAGCAGGCCGATGTGACCGAGCATGTTCTGCCGGTTCTCGCTGCCCATGACCACCATGTGCCGGCCGGTCGGGTCGGCGACGACGGCGGCCGGGAGGTCGGCGCCGCTCGTGTGGTGGTCGCCCCACTGCGTCGCGAGCAGATTGACGATGGCCACGCCCTCGGCCCGCGCCTGGAGCAGCGCCGAGGTCGGCGAGATGAAGTGGACGTGGCAGTCGACCGCGATCCAGTCGGGGCCGGCGGGGCCGTCGACGGGCTCGAGCGCCAGAACGAGCGGGGCGCGGCTGCGGCGCCGTCGCCGTCGCCTCCGATGTCGAGCGACCGGGTGAGCGGGCGGTAGCCGAACCCGCGGACCACCTCGACCAGCACGGCCCCCTCCGGCAGCTCGATGGGAAACCGGCCCGGGACATACGCGTAGGTCGCGGCGCCGAGGACCAGGTCCGCGCCGGTGTCCTCGTTGAGCCCCGGGTTGATCTCGTCGCGGTGCCCCATCGGCGGGAGGTACCGCCCGTCGGCCGCCTGGAACCGGACACGGGCCGGCATGACGTCGCCGGTGGTCGAATCGACGACCTCAACGTCGACCCGGCGGGTCGGCGTCCGAAGCGATTCGATGGTGACGGCGCCGAACCGCTTGCGCGCGCCGTCGGTCGGCAGGCGGCTCGCCGGCACGAGATCCTCGCCGACGGCGATCGTCGCGTCGCCGGTCATCGCGAGGTCGACGAGCGTCGCGGTGACTGGCCGATGATCCGCGAGCGGCGTCCCCCATCCGACGACCGCGCGCGACTGCCCGCCGGCCGCCTCGAGCGGCGGCGGCGCCGGACGTGCGCGGAATACCTGCCCGAGGTCCACGCCCACATCCCCGGCTCCTGCCTTGCCGTCGATCCGGAGCGTGCGCCGCGGCTCGAGGACGAGCGGTGAGGTGGCCCCACGGAACGTCGTGACCGCCGCCACGACGACGCCGCCGCCCGCATCGAGCGGCGCGAGCGGTTCCATCCGGAGTCGGACGACATCCCCGGCCCCATCCGGGATCTCGATCGCGTGGAGCCACAGCGCGATGTCGCCGGTCGGACTGGGGACCGAATCGGCCACCCCGGTCTGGGCGGGACCCCAGGCGCCGGGCAGGATCCCGAGCAAGCCGGCGTGCCCAGGCTCGGCGTAGCCACCGACCGGCATCGCCGGATACGGCCCGCGCCAGTCGAGCGGTGCGTCGATCGTGTGCGCGACGGCCGCGAAGGCGCCCTGGCCCCAGCCGATGATGCCCTCGTTCACCTCGAACCGCCGGCGCATGACACCGGAGATCTCCCGCCCCGAGGCCAGCTCCACGGTGTAGCGGGCCAGCGGCTGGCCGACGGGCGTGACCCAACCGATCGGCAGGTCGGCCGGACGCCCCGCGACTGGGTCCCGCCATGCGTCGCAGAAATGGGCCACCACGACATGACTGGCCGGGCCCGACGCGCGCAGGTCGACGACCATCTCGCGGTCGAGCAGGAGCCAGCGGCGCTCGGTCGTCGCCCGGGCGAATTGGAACGGCAGACCGCGGAAGACCTCCCGACCAGCCGGCAGCCGTCCGATCGCCTCGCGATAGCCAGGGTGGAGCCGGGAGGCCAGCTCGCGGTCGCTCGTATTGCGCTGTCGCCGAAGGTCGAGCGGGGTCGCGAGGGGCGTCGATCGCGGCCGCGTCATCGACGCGGGCCGGCGGTCGTGTTCGTTCGCCGTGGCACCCGCGATCACCCTCCGCGACAACCTGCGTTGACCCTCTCGCGTCGGTATGCTAGCGTCCGCGCAACCGATTGCACAAGTCACCGAATGCACGCGAAAGCGGAGGGGCATCGGTCAGTGGGTGCCTGCGCTACACCGTCCGGCGAGCAGCCCCGGACGGACGTGATCATGGTCGCGCCGCCCCCCTGGGCGGATTAGACGGGCCGGATGCGCCGACCCCCTGAACGTCGGGTCGTCCTCGCGGACGTCGCCCGGCTCGCCGAGACCTCCGAGGCGACGGCGTCGCGCGCCCTCAAGCACGATCCGAGGATCGGCGAGGCGACCCGCGCGGCCGTCCATGCCGCAGCCGCCAAGCTCGGCTACGTCCCCAATGCCGCCGCCCGCAGCCTGCGGGCGCAGCGCACCCACATCCTGGGGATCCTGCTCGACGACCTCGCCGACCCGGTCCACGCCAAGGTCGCGGCGGGCTTCGAGGAAGCGGCCGCGAGCCAGGGGTACGCGGTCTTCATCATGACCGGCCTGCACGACCAGGAACGCGAGCAGCGAGCCCTGACGGCGTTCGTCGAGCACCGCGCCGACGGGATCATCGTCGCGTCCTGCGTCAGCGACCCGGCCGACGTGCTTGCCCGGGTCCGGGCCGATCGCGTGGTCTTCGTCCAGCCGGACTACCCGGCCCTCGCCGACGGCGCCGAACCACCGGCCCGCGGCGTGGTGCGGACCGACGACAGCGCGGGCGTGGCCGCCACGGTGCGACACCTGGCGGAACGTGGCTACCGGCGCCTCACCTATGCCGGCCCGAGCGGCTGGTCCTCGAACGCGTGGCGGCGAGCGGCGGCGACCGCCACCGTCGAGGAGCTCGGGCTCGGGCCGCTCCGCTTCATCGACGTCGCGGTGGACGCGTGGCGGGACGCGTCGGGGCTGGCCCGGACGCTCGCCGCCGACCCGCCCGATGCGGTGCTCTGCTACGACGACAAGCTGGCCCTGGGCCTGCTCGACGCGCTGCGCTCGACCAACCTGGTCGTGCCCGACGACCTGGCCGTGGCCGGGTTCGACGGGATCCCGGCGGCGCGCCAGTCCTGGCCCCGGCTGACGACCGTCGAGGTCCCGTCGGTCGACGTCGGCCGGCATGCGGTCGAGATGCTGATCGCGTCGGTGCGCGACGGCAAGATGCCCGCCTCCGAGGTCCTCCCCGTGAGCCTGGTGATCGGCGACAGCACGCCGCCGCGCGCCCCGCGGGTCGCGCAGCCGCAGCACGCACCCGAGACGGTCGCCACCGGCCCCGGAGCGGGATCATGACGCAGGCCGGCGCGGCACCCGCGATCGAGCTCGTCAACGTGACGAAGCGCTACGGCGAGGCCGTGGCGCTCGACGGGGTCTCGCTCCAGATCGAGTCGGGCGAGTTCTTCTGCCTGCTCGGCCCGTCGGGTTGCGGCAAGACCACGACGCTCAACCTGATCGGCGGGTTCATCCCGCTGACGTCGGGCGAGCTGCGCATCGAGGGCCAGCGAGTCAACGACCTGCCGCCGCACCGGCGCGACGTGAACACCGTGTTCCAGAACTACGCGCTCTTCCCGCACATGTCGGTCGCCGACAACGTCGCGTTCGGCCTGCGGATGGAGAGCCTGCCGGATGACGAGTCGGCCGGCGCGTCGGCGAGTACCTCGAGCTGGTCGGCCTGGCCGAGTATCGCGAGCGCTACCCGGGGCAGCTGTCGGGCGGGCAGGCCCAGCGCGTGGCCCTCGCCCGCGCGCTGGCCAAGCGACCGGCCGTGCTGCTGCTCGACGAGCCGCTCGGCGCACTCGACCTCAAGCTGCGCAAGCAGATGCAGGTCGAGCTGTCGCGCATCCACCGCCAGGTCGGCACGACGTTCGTGTTCGTGACCCACGACCAGGAGGAGGCGCTCTCGATGGCGACGCGGATCGCGGTCATGTCCGGCGGCCACGTTCGCCAGATCGGGACGCCGCGCGAGATCTACCAGGGACCGGTCGACCGGTTCGTGGCCGACTTCATCGGCGAATCGAACTTCCTCGACGGACGCGTCGCCGCGAACGGCCAGGGGCCCGGGTTCCAGTTGAGCAACGGGACGGTCGTCCCGACCCCGACGAACGCCGGCGGAACGCCAAACGGGCGTGTCGCGCTGATGATCCGGCCCAAATCGGTCGGCGTCGGCCGCCACGCGCCGGGCGGCACGACGCCGAACGTCGTCATCGATGGCCGGGCGACGAACGTCGCATTCATGGGCAACCACACCAGGATCACGGTCCAGACCGACGCCGGGATCCTCGTCGCGCTTCGGTTCCACAGCGAGTCGGACGAGCAGGCTGCCGAGGAGGAGATGTTGGATCAAGAGGTGCACGTTTGGTGGGATCCGCGCGAGTCAACGGTCGTCACCGCCGGCGACCACCACGGATCGGACGAAGAGTCTCAAGGAGGACCTGAGGGATGAACGCGATCGACAACAACTGTCACGGCGTCGATTCCTGCAGGCGTCGGCCGCCGTCGGCGCCGCGGTCTCACTCGGCGGCATCACGGCCGCCTGCAGCGCATCGGCGGGCAGGCGGCGCAGGGCGGGACGTTCAACTGGATGACCTGGGGCGACCATTACATCGACACCCAGCTCAAGGCCATCGAGGCGTCCGACAAGATCGTGCCGCAGATCAGCGAGCTCGCCGGCAACGCCGAAGGGTTCGCCAAGCTCAAGGAGGTCAAGGGCGAGCTCGACAAGATGTCGGGCGACGCCCTGTGGGTGCCGGACGCCTACTTCGCGGAAGGGCTCATCGAGCCGTTCGACATCAACGAGCTGAAGGTCTCCACGCAGCTGTATCCGTTCGCGCGCCAGTTCGAGATCTGGACGAAGCCCGAGGGCTACCTCGGCTACCCGTTCGGCTGGTCGCCGATCAGCATCTACTACAACGTCGCTCAGGTGAGCCCCGGCGCCGGACTCGTGGGCCGTGCTCCTCGATCCGAAGTACAAGGGCCGCATCGTCATCGAGAACCAGCCCGAAGAGATCGTCGCCTACATGGGCAAGGCGTCCGGCGTCGACGACGTCTACAACATGACCGACGACCAGCTCGCGACGGTCAAGGGGCTGCTCGAGCAGCTCAAGCCCAACGTCCTCAAGTTCGCGCAGCAGGCCACCGACAGCGTCAACGCGATGATCAGCGGGGAGGCGTGGCTCATCACCGGCAACCTCGGCAACGAGGACCGGGTGAAGGACGCCGGCGGACCGGAGATCAAGGGGTTCATCCCGAAGGAAGGCACCGTCGGCTGGATGGACGCCGAGATGATCGTCAAGGACGGCGAGAACAAGGCGCTGCTCTTCCCGTTCCTGGAGAAGGCCCAGCAGGCCGAGAACATCGCCGAGAACTTCATCACCCACGGCCGCCCGCTCTTCAACGAGGCGGCCTACAAGGTCCTCGTCGACCAGGGCGAGAAGGACCGCGCCGACCGGTACCTGTACAACAAGGCCGAGGAGACGCTCGCCAAGACGACCCTGAAGGGCCCCGGAACGTCGACCGAGAAGTCGATCCAGCTCTTCAACGAAGTCTTCGGAGCGTAGTTCGCCGACCATGGCGACCGAGATCGTCGGCGGGGCCGCACTGGCTCCGCCGACGGCGATCGGCGGGAGGCGGGGCGCCCGCCTGCGTCAGCTTGCGCCGTTCCTTCCGGCGGCGGTCATCATCGTCGGCCTGTTCCTGGTTCCCCTCGCCCTGATGTTCGTGTTCTCGTTCTGGTCGACGAACGAGAACCTCGATGTCGTCCCGGTCTGGACGCTGGAGAACTACGAGAACTTCTTCACGAACCCGACCTACGTCCGGACGCTCTTCAAGACGATGGTGATCGGGGCCGGCGGTCACGGTCGTGTGTCTCGCCGTCGCGTTCGTCGTCGCCTACTTCCTGGCCCGCTACGTCTCGCGGCGGTGGGCCCGGATCGCCCTCCTCGTCATCATCGTCCCGTTCTGGACGAGCTACCTGCTGCGCGTCTACTCGTGGCAGGCGATCCTCGGTGAGCACGGCGCGCTCAACCAGGTCCTCGTGGGGCTCGGGATCATCGACGAGCCGTCGCTGCTGTTCGTGTACAACGACTTCGGGACGTTCATCGTGCTCGTCTACCTGTACATCCCGTTCGCGGCGCTGGTCCTGTACGCGTCGCTCGAGCGGTTCGACTTCACGCAGCTCACGGCGGCCCAGGACCTCGGGGCGGGGCCGATCCGGCATTCCGGCACGTGCTGCTGCCGCAGATCCGGCCGGGCCTGATCACCGCCTGCATCTTCGTGTTCATCCCGATCCTGGGCGAGTTCCTGACGCCATCGATGGTCGGCGGCGCGCAGGGCCTGCTGATCGCGAACCTGCTGGCCAACTTCTTCAAGAACGCCCTGATCCCCGAGGGCGCTGCGGTCGGGTTCCTGATCGCGGCGTTCGTGACCGTGCTGCTGATCGTGTTCCGCCGCTACCTCCGGATCGAGGACGTGGTCGTCCGTGGCTAGCCGGGCCGATCCGCTCGAGACGATGCCCGTCAGCCGGTATGGGCGGCACGGTGCGTTGGGGGCTGCGGCTCGTGTTCGGGGCCCTGATCGTGTTCCTGTACCTGCCGATCCTGTTCATGATCGTCTTCTCGTTCGACGAGGGCGCGACGCCCGGCCTGCCGATCACGGGCTTCACGCTCCACTGGTACGAGGCCATGCTCAACAACCGGGTCCTGCTCCGGGCGGTGGGCAATTCGATCATCGTGGCCGTCATCGTCTCGATCCTGGCGACGATCATCGGGACGATGGCCGCCTTCGTGCTGGTCCGCGCCCGCATCCGCTTCCCGAACGCCACGCGCATCGCGTTCACCCTCCCGATCATGGTCCCGGGCGTCCTGATCGGCGTGTCGCTGCTGATCTACTTCGCGCGCGTGCTGGACTTCTCGCTGTCGCTGGGGACCGTGATCGCCGGGCACCTCGTCGTCACCGTGCCGTTCGTGGTGCTCATCGTGGCCAGCCGGCTGCAGAGCTTCGACCGGTTCCTCGAGTGGGCGGCCGCGGACCTCGGGGCGTCGCCCCGCCAGGCCATCCGCCACATCGTGCTGCCGCTCATCGCCCCGGCGATCCTGGCCGGCGCCCTGATCAGCGTGACGCTGTCGATCGACGAGTTCGTCATCACCTGGTTCACGGTCGGCTCGCAGCCGACCCTGCCGACCTTCATCTACACGAGGGTGAAGTTCGGGGTCACCCCCGAGGTCAACGCCGTCGCCACGGTCATGCTGGTCGTGACCCTCGGGACGCTCGGTCTGGCCGGGGTCGCGCTGGGACGCGCCCGGCGATTGACGGGCCGGATGCGGCGACGGCGGCAGGCCGGCTGATGCGGGCCGCGGTCTTCAAGGGCGCCGGCGTCCTCGCGCTCGAGGACGTCCCGGATCCGGTCGTCGAGGCCGACGACGACGTCATCATCGAAGTCGAGGCGTGCGGGATCTGTGGCAGCGACCTCCAGATCCTCAACGTCCCGCCGGGCCACCCCGCGGACCCCGGCGTGATCCTGGGTCATGAGTTCATCGGCCGCGTGCGCGCGCTGGGGAGCAGCGCGGGCGCCGGCGCGCTCGAGGTCGGCCAGCGGGTCGTCGTCGACCCCGACCCCAAGTGCGGCATGTGCGGTCCGTGCCGCGCGGGACGCCCGGCCAGCTGCGAGAACATCCGAGCGCTCGGCGTCTTCCAGCACGGAGCCCTGGCGCCGCTGATCAAGGCGCCGGCCGAGTTCACGTTCCCGCTCTCGGAGGGGCCGTCGTCGGCGATCGCGTCGCTCATCGAGCCGCTGGCCTGCGTGGTCAACAGCGTCAACAAGGCGAACCCGC
The DNA here is from genome assembly GCA_963850555.1 of uncultured Chloroflexia bacterium. Lineage (GTDB taxonomy): Bacteria > Chloroflexota > Limnocylindria > Limnocylindrales > CSP1-4 > SPCO01. The sequence goes on from CAWKLT010000018.1 coordinate 283,272, forward strand.
GGCCGGGTGAGTCGGCGATCATCTTCGGGGCCGGCGCCATCGGCTGCCTGTTCCTCGCGATGTTCAAGGCGGCCGGTGCGGGCCCGGTCATCGTCGTGGAGCCGCAGGCCGCACGCGCGGCCGTCGCCAGGGCGGTCGGGGCGGACCTCGTGGTCACGCCGGACGAGCTGGACGCCGCACGCCGCGACGCTCTTGCCGCATGGCGCGGATGTCATCGTCGACGCCGTGGGCAGCCAGCTCGGGACGGCCATCGAGCACGCCGCCCTGGGCGGCCGCATCGCCCTGTTCGGGATGAACCAGACGGCCCGGCCGGCGGTCCAGCAGTACACGATCACCGAGCGCTCGCTGTCGGTCCTGGGCACCTACATCACGGCCTTCACCTTCCCGACCGCGATCCGGCTGGTCGAGGGCGGCACGTTGCCGCTGGAGCCGATCGTCACGCACGTCCTGCCGCTCGACCGCGTGAGCGAAGGGCTCGACCTGCTGCGCTCCGGCACCGCGACGAAGGTCGTCATCACGCCCGGCGCCGCGCCGGCTTCGTGAGCGGCCGACCCTGCGCAGCCTCACATCCGGGCTCTCAGCACGTCCACCTCGCAGCCGGGCAAGAACGGGTCGAAGCCGTCCTCGACCAACGCACCGGATCGCGAGCAGGCATCGCAACGACCACGACCCGCGGATCACGTCGACGTCGACGTCCGTGCCGTAGCCGGATCGACGAGCTGCTCGGGGAGGCGCTCCTCGTGTCCGAGTTCGTGCAGTGTGGCGAGGTCGTACAGGGCATGCGCCTCGGCCGCGCCTCGGACCTGCTCGAGCACTGGCCGGTGCACCTCGTCACCGGCGACGAGCACGTGGCGCTGATCTGCTACGGTCGCCGTGCGTGAACACCGGCGTCCACGAGCCGGAGCGCTGCCTCGGCAGCCCGGCGGTTGACCCGCGTGACCAGGTCAGCTGCGGTGGTACGCCGCTGGCTGACGAGCCAATCGCACTCCTGAGCGTCAATGGTGCTGATGCGATCGACCTCGTGGCAGAGCTCGCGCGTAGCTGGGCCATGGCGGCGAGCGGATCGCGCTCGTGCAGCATCCGCTGCACCGCGGCACCCGCCGCGGCCCATGCCGCCGACGACGCGATCGACGGTTCCCCGAGGCGGCCGAGAGCCATCCCTGGCAGGGCGGCGAGCGCAAGCACGGGCGGATTCCGCCACAGGACCTCCGGGGTCGGGATCGGCGCCATCGCCATCGCCTCGACCTCGACGTCGACGCGCGCCTGATCGGCGTCGATCTTCAGGAATACGTCGCCGATACGCAGCGTCGCGCGCTCGCGATGGGCGACGACGACCTCGACCTCGTCCACGCCGGCCATTATCGCGGGGTCGTCGGTACTCCCGGCTGACCGTCAGGCAGGGATCGGCGGCGCCCCGACCGTCTCCATGATCCGCTCGGGATCCGCGAGGACCTCGCGGATCGTCGCCGCGTAGGCCTCGATGACCTCGATCGGCTGGACGAAGATCGGGTGCTTCATGTCGCAGATCACCAGCGACGAGTCGAGCAGCGCCGTGGCCTCGGGGAAGTCCGCGACGTCGTAGGTGATGTCGCGGCCGGCCGGCGGCTGCGTCCACGGGAACTGGCCGCCGAAGCCCTCGCGGTTCTGGAAGATCGGGAACGCCGGCGCCGGTTCGCGTGTGCCACAGCTCACAGCCGACGCCCAGCGCCTGCAGCGTCTGGCCGAGCGCATCCCGGAAGACGGTCGGCTCGACGTCGACCGAGGCCGATCGCGGCCGGATCGAGGCGGACCCGGTACTCGTAGTAGCTCGACGTCCGGTCGGGCGGGATGTACGGCGGCGTGATTCCGGGCACGTCGGTCAGCTGCTCGGTCAGGTAGGCGGCGTTCCGCTGGCCGGTGGCGACGTACTCGGGCAGGCGCTTGAGCTGCGAGCGCGCCAGCGCCGCGGGCATCTCCTGGTGGCGGTAGTTCCAGCCGACCGAATGCACCGTGTAGGGCCGGAAGTTCCAGCCGGTCAGCTTCCCGAGCTCCGGGATGTCCTCGCCGAACGTCCGCAGCCGCCGCGCCCGCTGGATGATGTCCGGGTCGTCGGCGACGAACAGGCCGCCCTCGCCACCGGTCAGGATCTTGCTCGAGTTCAGGCTGTAGCAGCCGACCGTGCCCATGGACCCGACCTGGCGACCCTTGTACGTGGCGCCGTGCGCCTGGCAGGCGTCCTCGATGACGTGGAGCCCGTGCCGACCGGCGATGTCCAGGATCTCGTCCATGTCGCACGGGCAGGCCCTGGATGTGGACCGCGATGATCGCCCGGGTCCGCGGGCCGATCTTGGCCTCGATCTGGCGCGGCATCGAGCGTGTACGTCCGCGGGTCGATGTCGACGAAGACGGGGATGCCGAGCTGCTGGAGGATCGGCTGCCACGTCCCGGCGAAGGTGAACGACGTCGTGATGACCTCGTCGCCCGGCCGCAGGTCGATGCCGTAGAGGGCGGCATGGATGGCGGCCGTACCGGAGTTGAAGAGCAGGCCGGTCGAGCGCCCGACGAACGCCGCCCACTCGTTCTCGAGGGCGGTCGATTCGGGGGCGCCGACGCCGCCGAGGATCTCCCGGTCGAGGACGCCCATGACCGCGGCCTTGTCCTCTGGCCGGATGTCGGGCCAGCGGCGCTTCAGCCCCTCGGGGACACGGGTGCCATTGCGGGATTCCATGGGTCGGGGTCCGTTCTGGTGCGGCGTGACGGTCGCTCGATCGTACAGCACGGCGCCCTCGCCAAACGGCCCCGTCCCGCCCCTTACGCTGAGCCGTTCCGGCCGAACGGCAAGCGCGGATCGACCGCCTGATCCGCCCAGGCGTCGCGGACCCAGGCATGGGCCGGGTCGTCGCAGGCGCGCCACGCGCGCTCGCCCGGTCCCGCCATCACGTTGAGGTAGTACAGGTCGTATCCCGGGGCGGCCATCGCCGGCCCGTGCCAGCCGTGCGGGACCAGGACGACGTCGCCGGTCCGGACCGTCGTGAGCAGGTCGATCGGGCGATCGGGCGTGCCGTAGACATGCTGGTACGCGAGCCCGGGACCCGCCGGACCATCCGCCACGACGTAGTGGTAGATCTCTTCGAGCTCGGTCTCGTCCTCGCGCATCTCATCGTGCTTGTGGGGTGGATACGAGCCCCAGTTGCCGCCCGGGCTCAGCACTTCGACCGCGATGAGCCGGTCCGCATCGAACACGTCCGGCCTCGCGAAGTTGCGGACCTCGCGGGAGCTGACGCCCGCCCCGCGCAACTCGATGCCGACCGCCGAGGCCGGGACGTGGCGCACCGGGTAGCGCGGCTCGGCGCGGGCGGTGGTGACCGCGAACCGGCCGCCGGCCGCGCTCTCGACCTCGATCGCGGTGCCCGGGGGCGCATAGAGGAAATCGGATCGGGCCGGCCCAGACGCTCGCCCGCCCGGCCAGGCCGTAGCGCTCGCCGTCGGCCACGACGTCGAACGCCCCCTCGAGCGGGAGCACGGCGACCTCGTCGGCCCCAGTGTCGAACGCCAGCGAACCGCCCGGTTCGAGGGCGCCGACGCGCAACCCCGAGAAGCGCCAGCCCGCCGACTCGGGTGTCAGGACGACGGACCAGCCGTCCGCGGCCAGCGATCCGGCGGGCCGGTAGAGGCCCGTCGCGACCTCGGTCACGACGGCGTCGCGAGATCCGGGTTCGGGACGAGCGCGTCGGCGACCTGGTGGAGCAGCTCGTGGTACGACCCGACGAACGCGCGGAGCGTCCGGGCGCTGGGACCGAAGGCATCGAACTCGTCGGGCGTCATCCCATCGGGCTCGTAGGCGCGCACGAAATCCGGGAACCGGCTCTGCAGCTCGTCCAGGATCGCCGGATCGATCGGGTCGTCCATCCGCGGCCGAACCTCGACCGACGAGGCGTTGAACCGGCGCTGCCAGGCGGCCGGCATGGTCAGCACGACGTCCCCGCCGATGAGCTCCGACCAGTGCAGGTGGTGCCGGATCGCCGCCCCGAGCGGTCGGGCCCGCAGGCCGCGTGCCCGGAATTCGGCCACGGTGCGCTTGAAGACGGCGACGCCGGACCACGGGATGGCCGCCGGGTCCGCGACGATCCCGTCGCGCTCGGTCTGGACCTTCAGCCAGTCCTCGAGCCGGCCCATCATCACCGTGATCACCGGGCCCATGTCGTCGACCGGCAGGCCCTCGGCCTCCCGCCGTCGGAGCCCGCGCTCGACGGCCTCGCCGGCCGCGACGGCCTGGGGCACGCTGAACGACACCGTCGCGTTGACGTTGACGCCGCGGTAGGTCGCTTCCTCCATGACCCGGACGCCGACCGAGGTCGCCGGGAACTTGACGATGATGTTGGGTGCCAGCGAGGCGAAGTGCTCGCCCTGGGCGAGCATCCGATCGAACGAGCGGAACAGGGTGGGATCGGTCTGCATCGACAGCCGGCCCTGGCGTCCGCCGGATGCCTCGAAGGCCGGCAGGAGCAGGGGCGCCGCGCGGAGCGACATCTCCTCGACGATCGCCCAGGCGAGGTCGATCTCGGTGGCAGCCGGGAGCTCCTCGGCGAGCGCTTGGACCCGGCCGCGCCAACGCTTCGGATCGGCCTTCCAGACGTCCGCCACGATCGTCGGATTGGCCGTTGCGCCGACCGCCCCGTACGAGATCGCGTATTCGAGCTCGTCGACGGCGCAGGAGTCGTTCCAGATGTCGGTCGCGGTCGTGGCGATCGTCCGCCCCAGCGGGCTGTCGGCGAGCGCCAGCCCGGCCCCTTTGACCATCGTCTCCGTGGGCCCTGCCACCATCCATCCTCCCGCCGATCCGGCATTGACACTCGCTGGTGCCGTACGATACCGTCCGCCGACAAGCGTAATCGATTACGCCGCACGCGCAAGGAGGGGCGTTGACCCAGTCGTCAGCGCGTCGCGCAGGCCCCAGCGTCACGCGTCGCGCAGGCTCCACGTCCCGTCCGAGCCCGGGCGCGGGCTCGCGAAGCACGGCCGAGGGAGCGCGCGGATGAGCACCGTCACCGCGTCCCGCCTCGCAGCCGCGGCCGTCGCTCCGCCGCCCCGACGACGCGATGCCACGGTCATCGATCGGGACCGCGCCCATGCTCTGGGGCAACGCCGATGGCGCCCCGCGCGACGGCACCGACGCGATGGCGATCCTCGATGAGATCGCGCGGGTCGGGTACGAGGGCACGCAGCTCGGCGACGGCTTTCCAGAGGGTGCCGCCCTCCGGGACGCCCTGCGCGAGCGGGGTCTGCGCCTCGCCGAGGTCTACGTCCCGATCCCTGCGACCGTCGACGGCCCGGCCAGCCGACGCGCTGGCCATCGCCGAGGAACGGCTGCGGCTGCTGCACGACGGCGAAGGCGAGGTCCTGTGCCTGGCGATCGACGGATCCCCCGATCGCGACGCGGCAGCAGGTCGAGCGGGCGAGCCGGGGACGCCGGTCCTCACCGATGCAGGCTGGGAGTCGCTCGTCGGCGCTCATCCACGCCATCGCCGACCGGGCGGCCGCACTTGGCCACCCAGTCGTCTTCCACCCGCACGGCGGGACGTTCATCGAGACGCCGACTGAGGTCGAGCGGCTCGTGGCCGCGACCGACCCGCAGCGCATGGGCATCTGCCTGGACGTCGGGCACTACGTCGTCGGTGGCGGCGATCCCGTGGCGGCGATCCGCGCCCTGGGCGACCGGGTGACGCATGTGCACCTCAAGGACGTCGATCCAGCGGTCCTCGTCCGGCTGCAGACCGGCGCGCTCGAGGGACTCGGTCACGCGATCCGCGAGCGGGTGTTCACGGAGCTCGGCGCCGGGATACTCGACCTCGACGGCGTCATCGCCGCGCTGGCGGAGCTGGACTACGCCGGCTGGCTGATCGTCGAGCAGGACACGACCTGGGCGCCCCCGTCGGAGAGCGCGGCGATCGGTCGTCGCGTGCTCGCGTCGGCGCTGCGCCGTCTCGGCACGGCAGGCCCGACGGGTTCGCCGCGTGCGCCGGGTTCGCCGGAAGGAGCCACACGATGAGGGTCGCGCTCCTCGGCGCCGGTCGGATCGGCCGGCTCCACGCCCGACTCCTCGCGCGACACCCCGGGCATCGACGAGGTCGTGGTCGCCGACGTCGACCGGCTCGCGCGGCCGAGGTCGCGAAGGAGGACGGGCGACCACCGCCGCAACGACGATCGGACGCCGACACGATCGACGACCGCCGACGCGGTCGTCATCGCCGCCGCGACGTCGCGCCCACGCCGAGCTCGATCCGCGCCTCGATCGGCCGCGGGCATGCCGACGTTCTGCGAGAAACCGCTGGCCGGCGGACCTCGACGACACGATCGCGCTCGCGGCCGACATCGAGCGAGCCGGGATCCGCCTTCCAGCTCGGGTTCCAGCGCCGCTTCGATCCCGGCGTACCGAGAGGCCCACCGACTGGTCGACAGCGGTGAGCTCGGGACGCTCTACGCCGTCCGCCTGGCCGGCCACGACCCGGACCCGCCGCACGAGAGCCTACATCGCCGCAATCGGGCGGGCTGTTCCGCGACTTCTCGATCCACGACTTCGACATCCTGCGCTGGCTGACCGGCTAGCGAGGTCGAGGAGGTCTACGCGGACGGCGGCGTGCCGCGAGTTCCCGGTCTTCGCGAAATACCACGACGTCGACACGGCGGTCGTCGACGCTCCGGCTCGTCCGAGGGGCGCGCTCACGGTGATGACCTGCACACGCCACGACCCGCTCGGCTACGACATCCGAGCCGAGCTGTTCGGCTCCCGCGACAGCGTGTGCGCGTCGGTCTCGGGCCGCAAACACCGTTGCGCTCCGTGGAGCCGGGTGTGCCTCCGCCTGCGGGACCCGCGTGGAAAGACTTCCTCATGCGCTTCGAATCGGCCTATGCTGCCGAATTCGTGGCGTTCGTCGCGATGGCTCGCGGCGAAGCCACCAGTCCTTGTACCGCACAGGACGGCGTCGCCGCATTGCGCGTGGCGGAGGCAGCCGATCGAGCGCTCCACGAACACCGCGTCGTGCGGCTCGCGGAGATCCCCGGCTGAGGGGCCGGAGGAAGGAGGTGTCCATGGCGGCCCTCGGTGGCCGCGTCCAAGCAGGGTTCCATGGGACTCGCCCGCCGGGCGGGACTCGAACTGGGTCCGTGGCACCCGCCACGGTCATTGGAGGAGAACGAACGGCATGAATCTGCGAACCAGGACGCTCGCGGCGCTGGCCGTCGGGGCGATGATCGTCGGGGCCTGCCAGGCAGGTACCCCGACCGGCAGCGGCGCGGCCGGTGGCCTCGACGGCGCACTCGTCAAGCGCAGCGACATCAAGATCGAGATCGTCACGCACGGCCAGGCCCAGGACGGGTTCTGGGGCGTCGTGCGCAACGGCGTCAAGGCCGGCGCAGCCGACATGGGTGTGACCGCGACCTACAGCGCCCCGGGCGCCGAGAGCGACATGCCCGGCATGTCCGCCCTGATCGACGCCGCGGTCGCCAAGAAGCCGACCGGGCTCGTCGTGTCCATCCCGAACGCCGAGGCGCTGAGCCCCGCGATCGAGAAGGCGATCGCGGCCGGGATCCCGGTCGTGTCGATGAACTCCGGCTCGGACGTCTTCCGAGATCTCGGCATCCTGGCCCATGTCGGGCAGACCGAGTACGCGGCTGGCCTGGGCGCCGGCGAGCGGTTCAAGGCGGCCGGCGTGAAGAACGCGGTCTGCTTCAACCAGGAAGTCGGCAACCAGGCACTGACCCTGCGCTGCAACGGGTTCTTCATGGGCCTGACCGGCAGCGAAGAGGGCGAGGTCCTGACCGGCAACATCTCCGATCCCGCCGGCATGCAGGCGACCATCGAGGCGAAGCTCGCGTCCGACGCGACCGTCGACGGCGTCCTGACCCTTGGCCCGTCCGTCGCCGGACCCGCGCTTGCCGCGGTCACCGCAGCGGGTAGGCCCATCACGCTCGCCACCTTCGACCTCAGCGCGGACGTGCTGACGGCGATCAAGGACGGGAAGATGGCCTTCGCCATCGATCAGCAGCAGTTCATCCAGGGCTACCTGCCGATCGTCATCCTCACGAACTGGGCGGAGACGCGGAACCTGCCGACGGGCGATGGCACCGGCCTGATCATGACCGGTCCCGGGTTCGTCACGGGGGAGAATGCCGCGGATGTCATCGCCCTCGCGGCGAAGGGCCTCCGCTGACCTAGCGCTCGAGCGCCGGCGGACCGGCGCATGGGAGGGATCGGCACCTGAGCCGGTCCCTCCCGAACCCGCTTTCGGAGGGAACGATGGCGACCACGACGGCCGAGACGGGGCCGGCACCCGGAACCGAACGACTCCGACGGCTCTCGCTCACCCAGCGGATCCTGGCGCGTCCCGCGGCCGGGGCGCTGATCATCGTGGTCTTCGTCTGGCTGGTCTTCGCGGCCATCAGCCTCGCGAAGGGCAACCTGGCCTTCATCGCGGCCTCGGGGACGCTCAACTACCTCGACGTCGCCGCGCAGGTCGGCATCATCGGCACGGCCGTCGCCCTGCTGATGATCGCGGGCGAGTTCGACCTGTCGGTCGGTTCGCTCGTCGGCTTCGCCGGCATCGTCATCGGCATCGGGGTCACGATCTGGGGCCTGCCGCTGTGGCTGTCGATCGTGATGTCGATGGTCGCGACGACGCTCCTCGGCGTGCTCAACGGCATCATCGTCGTGCGAACGAGGCTCCCCTCGTTCATCGTCACGCTCGCGACCCTGTTCATCATCAGCGGCTTCTCCGCGGTGCTGACCTCCGTCGTCACGAACATCACCTACATCCCGATCGATCGTGCCGTCGTCGCGGCCGACCCGATCGCCGGCTTGTTCAACTGGAGCCTCCCCGTCGGAGGTGGCGCGGCCTTCAAGGTCTCGATCCTGTGGTGGCTGCTCATCGCGGTCATCGGCACGTACATCCTCGGGCGCACGCGCTTCGGCAACTGGATCGCCGGCGCCGGCGGGTCGGCGACCGCCGCGCGCAACCTCGGTGTGCCTGTGGCCCGGGTCAAGATCTCGCTGTTCGCGTTGACGGCGTTCTCGGCTTCGGTGCTCGCCACGATCCAGAGCATGACCTTCTTCTCGGCCGACATCCTGCGCGGCCGCGGGATCGAGCTCGACGCGATCACGACCGCGGTCATCGGCGGCACGCTGCTGACCGGCGGGTACGGCTCCGTCGCGGGAACCGCGCTCGGAGCGCTGTCGCTCGGGATGGCTCGCCAGGGCATCGTCTTCGCCGACATCAATGCCGACTGGTACAAGATCGCGATCGGCACGCTGTTGCTGGTCGCCGTCGTCCTCAACAACTGGATCCGGCACCGGTTCGCCGGGCTGTAGGAGGGAGGGACTGATGGAAGCAACGACTCCGACGCCCGTCACCGATGCGACCGCGACGGCCCCGGCCGCCGACCGCCCGCCGCTCCTCGAAGCTCGCGAGGTCTCGAAGTACTTCGGGGCCGTCGTCGCCATCGAAGGCGTCTCGCTCACCGTGCGCGCCGGCGAGATCGCCTGCCTGCTCGGCGACAACGGCGCGGGCAAATCGACGCTGATCAAGACCCTGTCCGGGGTCCACGTACCCGACAAGGGCACGCTCGCGGTCGATGGCGAACCCGTGGAATTCAACTCGCCGCGCGATGCGCTCGATGCCGGCGTGGCCACCGTCTACCAGGACCTCGCGATCATGCCCCTCATGAGCGTGACCCGGAACTTCTTCCTGGGCAACGAGCCGACCGTCGGGGTCGGGCCGCTGAAGCGCTTCGACATGGGCAAGGCGGCCGGCATCGCTCGCGAGGAGATGAAGCGCATCGGCATCGACATCCGCGACACCGATCAGGCCGTCGGGACGCTGTCGGGCGGCGAGCGCCAGACCCTGGCCATCGCCCGCGCAGAGTATTTCGGGGCCCGCGTGCTCATCCTCGACGAGCCGACCTCCGCCCTGGGGGTCAAGCAGTCGGCATTCGTGCTGCGCCACATCATCGCGGCTCGCAACCGCGGGCTTGGCGTGATCTTCATCACCCACAACGTCCAGCACGCGCTGCCGATCGGCGACACGTTCACGATCCTGTCTCGTGGCCGCATCGGCGGCAGCTTCACAGCGGGGCGAGATCGACGCCGACCGGCTGCACAGCGAGATGGGCGGCGGCGACGAGCTCCACGAGCTGTCCCGCGAGCTGGCGGCCCTGGCGCAGGCCGATCGCCGTCCACCCGCGGCGCCCGCCGCGCCGGCGGCGCACTGAGCGGGGGGCGCGCGCACCCGTCCACATGACCGCGACGATCGGTGACGTCGCGCGTCGCGCCGGCGTCTCGACCGCGACGGTCAGCCGGGTGCTGGCCGGCCTCGGCGGGGCGCGGCCTGACACGCGTGAGCGCGTCCTGGACGCGGCCCGCGCGCTCGACTACCGGCCGTCGGCGGTCGCCCGCTCGTTGAAGCTGCGGACGACCAAGACCCTCGGGCTCATCATCACCGACATCGAGAACCCGTTCTTCCCGCAGCTCGTGCGCGCCGTGGAGGACGTCGCCCGGGAGCACGGGTTCGTGCTCCTGCTGTGCAACGCCGCCGACGATCCGGATCGCGAGGCGTCGTATCTCGACCTGCTCGTCGATCGGCGGGTCGATGGCGTCGTGATCGCCGTGAGCGGCCTGGGCGTTCGCCACCGGGAGTGGCTGGCCGAGCCGCCGCTGCCGGTCGTCCTCGTCAACACGACGGCGCCGGGGTTACCCCATCCGTCCATCGCGTCCGATAACGTCGACGGTGGGCGACAGGCCGCGGCGCATCTCCTCGACCTCGGCCATCGGCGGATCGGGGTCCTGACCGCGGGCGCCCGGCACGCCGCGGCCCCGGAGCGGGTGGCCGGCGTCCGTCGAGCCGTCGCGGATCGCGGTCTGGACCCCGCGTCGGTGCCGATCGTCGTCGGCGAACCGGACGTCCGCGGTGGCGAGGAGGCGCTCGGCCGGCTGCTGGCCGAGGCACCCGACACGACCGGGGTCGTCGCCTACAACGACCTCATGGCGATCGGGGCGATGCGCGCGATCCGCGCGTGCGGGCGCTCGGTTCCCGGCGATATCAGCGTCGTCGGCTTCGATGACGTCGCGATCGCCGCCTACACCGATCCACCGCTGTCGACGATCGCCCAGGACATCGGCGATCTGGGCCGCTGGGCGGTCGAGCGATTGGTGGAGCGCCTCTCGGATGGCGGAGCGGCGCTCGATGGGGGCGGGCCGGTGGGCCGTGAGGCCGGGGGCGAGGCGCGACCAGGCGAGGCGCCGCCCGGGACCGTGCTGCCGGTCCGGCTCGTCGCGCGTGGGTCCAGCGGTCCGCCCCGGGACGCGGGCGCGCTGCCGGACTGAGCGCGGGCCTGGGGGCGCGTCGCGCCGCCCGATCACGCGGCCGGCGGGCCCTCCGACCAGAAGCGGATCGCGTCTTCCGTCGGGATCGCGATGACGGTTCCAGGCGCCGCGTCGCGCTCCAGCACGGGTCGTGACGGCCGCCAGGTCCGGCACGCCATCCAGACCCCAATCCTCCACGACCAGCGAGCCTGCGGCCGCGGCGAACCGCAGGTCCAACCCGTCGCGGATCGCCCGGCGCATCGTCGACGCCCTCGCTATCCCGCGCCCTCGGTGCCCGCCCGGATCCCGGAGGCGTGGAGCGCGGCGAGGAACGTGTCCCCTGCCCCGGTGGGATCGACTTCGTCGCCGCTGGCCGGCGAGCGGTAGCGCAGCATCTCCGGCGGGTCGACCGGGCCGAGCCGGATCAGGAGACCGCCCGCGGCGCCCTCGGTGACCAGCAGGTCGGCCCCCGGGCCCAGCAGTCGCTCGAGGTCCAGCAGCGGGACATCTCGCGCGAACGTCGTGGCGGCTGACACCGATGAGATCGGCGCGCTCGAGGATCGGCGATGGACGCGGCGGCAATCCGCGCACCTGCTCGCCGGCGCGCAGGTCGCGCAGGAACCCCTGCCACGCGACGGCGACGTGCGCGTCCGCGGGGATGACCCGCGCCCAGTCGTCGCGGACCTCGCCGGCCACCGGCACGACCGACCAGCCGGGCGCAGCCATCCACGCCGGCGGCAGATCCGCCAGGGGCAGCGGAACCCCGGGCTGGACGCACGTCTGCACACGACCGTTCTTCGGTCTCGACGTTGTGGTAGATGGGGCCCTCGGACAGGTCCACGCGGAGGATGTCGACGCCGGCCTCGCCGAGCATCGTCAGTTCGGCCGCGTCCGCGGCCTCGGTGTCGACGCCGACCACCGCGGCGGTCCGCAGGCCGAGCCGTGCCGTCGTCAGCGCCGCGTACATGACGCCACCGCCGATGCGCCACCCGCGCGGGTCCTCGGGCGCGATGTCGCGACAGGCCGAACCGACGTGTACGACCTCGATATGGGGTCGAGTCATCCCACCTCCCCGCGTATACTGCCGGACCCAGCCAGCGAGGATCGAGCGAGCCGTGTTCTTCTACGAGCTGCACGAGGGCGACACCGAGATCTACTCGGATGTCCTGGTCGTCAGCGAATCCGAATGGGAGCCCCAGGAGTTCTTCGAGCTCGTCCAGCGCATCCGCCACGACCTCAAGGAATACTCCGAGGACACGCTCATCGAGGCGATCGCCATGATCCTCGAACGTGATCACGGCTTCGTCTACGTCAACGACGAGCGCCTCGTCGCGGCCGTCAACGTCTCCACCGAGGACGCCGACAACTTCCTGGCCGACCTCGACGCCGCCTACGGCGACGAGGACGACGACGATGACGACGACGATGACGACGACGCGGAGCCGCGCGGCGACTATCGAACGCTGCTGGCGGAGCTCGACCTGGACGACAAGAGCCGCACGAACTAGCGGCTGAACAGGATCTCGAGCACGTCGCCGTCCTTGACCCGGTAGGTCTTCCCCTCCGAGCGCAGGCGCCCCGCCTTCTTCGCCTCGCCCATCGAGCCGAGCTTGAGCAGGTCCTCGTACGCGACGGTCTCGGCGCGGATGAACCCGCGGGCGAGATCGGTATGGATGGCGCCGGCAGCGTCCACGGCCGTGGAGCCATCCGGGACCGGCCAGGCACGGACTTCGTCGGGGCCGGCGGTCAGGAACGAGACGAGCCCGAGCAACCGGTACGACAGGGCGATCACGCGATCGAGGCTCGACCCGGCGATGCCGAGCTCCTCCATGAACGTCGCGGCCTCGTCGGGTTCGAGCTCGCCGAGCTCCATCTCGATCTTTGCCGACAGCGCATCGACCATCGCGTGCTGGTGCGGGTAGCCCGCGACGATGCGCTCGACGAGTGCGGGCGCGGTCGCGAGGTCGCCCTCCCCGACGTTGAGCAGCACGAGCACCGGCTTCTCGGTCAGGAAGCGGAACCCGCGGATCGCCTTCGCGTCGTCGGCGTCGAGCCCCAGGTCGCGGATCGGCGTGCCGGCTTCGAGGCCCTCGTGGATGCGGCGCAGCACGACCTCCTCGCGCCCGGCCGCCTCGCGTTCCGCCTGCGTGCCGTGCTGGCCGCTGCCCTTGAGCCGCTCGAGCCGGCGCTCGGTCATCGCGAGGTCGGCGAGCGTGAACTCGAGATCGAGCTGCTCGAGGTCGCGCGCGGGATCGACGCTGCCGGCCGGATGCGGGTTGGCCGGATCCTCGAACGCGCGGACGACGTGCAGCAACGCGTCCGAGTCCCGCAACCGCGCGAGGTGGTCGGCGGGCAGCTCCTCGGTGCCCACCCGACCCTCGGACGAGGCCGGCGGGGCCGGCAGGTCGGCGTACGTGACGTCGGCCTGGACGATCTTCTTGGGCTTGAAGATCTCGGCAAGCCGGTCGAGCCGAGCGTCGGGCACCTTGACGACCCCGACGTTGAGCGTGACCCCGCCGTAGCCACCGGTCTCGGCGTGGCCGCGGGTCAGCGTGTTGAAGACGGTCGTCTTGCCCGAACCGGCAAGCCCGACGATGGCGATCTGCATGGGCCCGATCGTAACGGCCGGGGCCCGATGACGGGTCGGCCCGTTGCGCCCGAGCTAGTACCCGGCCTCCGGGTCCACCACGTTGAGCAGCGGCTCGCCCGCCGCGAACCGGCGCAGGTTGTCGCAGAACAGCTCGACGCTGCGGTCCAGCACGCGGCCGCTCGACCAGGCCGTGTGGGGCGTGACGATGACGTTGTCGAGGTCGTAGAACGGCGACGTCGCCGGCAGCGGCTCGTCGCGGAACGTGTCGAGCACCGCGCCGCCGAGCGGCCCATCGTGGAGGGCACGAAGCAGCGCGCGCTCGTCGATGAGCCGGCCGCGCGCGACGTTGATCAGCCACGCCCCGGGCTTGACCATGGCCAGCGTCTCGTCGTTGATCATCGAGTCGGTCTCGGTCGTGAGCGGGGCGGCCAGGACGATGAAATCGGACTCGCCCAGGAGCTCCGGCAGGGTGTCGGGCCCACCCACCCGATCGAGCATCGCCTCGCCGAACGAGCGCTCCTCGCTGCCCCCCGCGGAGACGCTCGCGTCCTCCGCCCGGGCCGTGTCCGGTGCCGCGGCCGTGCCCGCCCCGGGCGATCGGCGCACGGCGACGACCCGGCAGCCGAAGGCGGTCGCCAACGCCCCGACGGCGCGCCCGATCGAACCCAGCCCCACGATGCCGACCGTCACGTCGCGCAGCTCGGCCCCTTCGAGTGGCTGCCAGGTCCGCTCCTGCTGGAGATCGAGGAGCTGCGGCAGCCGCCGGCTCACCGACAGGATCATCATCAGCACGTATTCCGCGATCGGCCGGCTGAACACGCCGCGGGCGTTCGTCACGACCACGCCGCGTTCGAGGGCCGCCGGGGTCAGGGCGCCCTCGACGCCCGAGGTCGCGGAGTGCACCCAGGCGAGCTGTGGGGCGCGCGCGAGCAGCCGATCGAAGGCGTCCGGCTTCAGCCAGCCGCGGAGCATGACCTCGACGTCATCGACCGGGCCGTCGGCGAGGCCTTCGACGGACACCGTCACCAACCGGGCGCCGGGAGCCGCCGCTCGGATCCGCTCGAGGTCGCGCGACCGGTAGCGGGCCGACAGGATCGGGCTCAGCGCGATGGCCGCGGGCGCACCGCCCGGGCCGCGGCCGGGTCCCGCGCTGGTCACGAAGCGCTCGCGGGAGCCGCCGGCGGGCCGTCGAGGACCCGCGCGATCCACCGCTCGGGTTGCTCGATCTCGCCCTCGCGCGGCAGCGTCTCGGGTCCCTCCCAGAGGCGCGCGAGCGCGGCCTTTCCGCGAGCGTCGGCGATGGCGCGGACGAAGATCTCGCCCTTCTTGTACTGCTCGAGCTTGAGGTCCATCCCGGTCAACCGGAGCATCGCCCGCTCGAACGGCGTGCGCCGGGTGCGGCGCTCGTGGAATCGGGCGCTGATCTGTTCGACGCCCGGCACGAGGTCGCGACCCGACCTCGTCCATGACGTAGTCGCTGAAGCCCTCGAGCAGGCTCATCACGGCCTGCGTCTCGCGGAACAGCCGGCGCTGCTCCTCGCCCATCAGCCGCTCCATCCAGTGCTCACCGCCGCCCTCGCCGCGCAGGGCACGTCCGACGCCGTGCATCGCCTCGCGGCCGAAGCCCCGGACGTCGCTGCCGAACAGGCTCAGCTGCCGCTCGAGGCGGGACGCGAGATACGGCCGCAGCCAGGGGTGCGCCTCGAATTCGAAGGCATGGGTCGTCTCGTGGAGGGCGATCCACGTCCGGAACGGCCCGAGTGGCACGCCAAGGGCGCGCGCCGTCTCGCGGATGTTCTCCTCCACGAACAGCAATCGGCCGGGTGCCGCCTCTGCCGACAGCAGCGCGATGTCGTACTGGCCGAGCACGCGCCGGCCCATGAAGCCGAGCAGCAGGCCCAGCTGGCGGGTGGTGATCCAGCGGTTTGCGAGCGCCATGGTCGCCTTGGCGAGGCCGCCACCGGGCGGGATCACCTGGTCGAGCAGGTCCTTCTCGAGCTTCCCGATGAGCGAGGCGAACGACGCGGTGTTGGCTCGCACCCAGCCCGCCCGATCGACCACCCCGGAGCGCTCGACCACGCCCGGAAGCTCCGTTCCCAGGGCGCTCGACAGCGCCGGCACGATCCGGGCCATCGCCTCGGCGTACGCCGGCTCGGCGGCGCGAAGCTCGGCGGCATCGAGCGCGCCCGGCGCCCCGTCGAGGCGCCCGATCGCGAACCGTTCCACGGCCGGCCAATCGACGAGGCCCTCGCGCGCGGTCCGCTCCATCCGCCGGCCCACGACGGTCGCGGCCGCGCCGAGCGCCGAACCGATGAGGATCCCGGCCTGCCACGCCCGGTCATCGCGCCAGGACGGTCGGCGCTCTCGCGGCGTCATCCCGCGAGCACCCCGAGCTCGATGGATTCCACGTCCGGGAAGTCGGTCCCGAACAGTCGACCGGCCAGCGTCCCGAAGCGCTCGGCGTCGCCGGTCGTCAGCTGGCGATGCGTCGCCGGCTCGTCGCCGCTCCCCTCCAGCCCGTTCACGCTGAGCAGCTCGGCCAGGGCCGATGCGGTCGCCGTGGCCGAATCCACGATGGCCACGCCCTCGCCGACGATGCCCGCGATGATCGGGCTCAGCAGCGGGTAGTGCGTGCAGCCGAGCAGCAGCGTGTCGATCGTCGCACCCGGCGGGCGGGGGAAGATCGACTCGCCGTCGGCATCGCGCTCGCCTAGCAGGGCCGCCAGGCTCGCGGCGACGGTCGCCTCCGCGGACGGACCGGACAGCTCACCCGCCTCGACCATCGGCACGAGGTCGGGCGTGGCGTGCTCGTAGACCTCGACGGCGGGGTTCTCGTCCTTGATCGCGTTGAAATATGCGTGCGAGCGGATCGTCGCCGGCGTCGCGATGACCCCGACCCGGCGGTTGCGGGTCGCGAGCGCCGCCGCCGAGGCGCCCGGGCGGATGACCCCAAGGACCGGCAGGTCGTAGCGCCGCCGGAACGCCGCGATGCCGACCGCCGTCGAGGTGTTGCAGGCCACGACGAGGGCCTTGACGTCGCGCTCGACGAGGGCATCGAGCGACTGGGTGGAGAAGGTCAGGACCTGCTCATCGGGCCGGACGCCGTACGGCGCCCGCGCGTTGTCGCCGAGATAGATGGTCGACTCGTGTGGTGAGCGCCGGACGATCTCACGCAGGACCGTCAGACCGCCCACCCCCGAGTCGAAGACACCGATCGGTCGGGGATCGGACACGACGGCCTATTGCTGCCCGGCGCCCACGGGCATGCGCGCGGCGCCCATGAGCTCGGTGGCGACCTTGGCGATGTCCCGGCTCACGGCGGCATTCGGGTCGGCGAGGACGAACGGCACGCCTTCGTTGTTCGAGCGGACGACAAGCTGGCCGTCGGACACGACGCTGTGCTCCGGCACGCGTCCGAGGGCCTTGTTGAGGTCGTCGGGCGAGATGCCGCCGGCGCTGTCGGCCCGGTTGATGAGGTAGCGCACCTTGGAGGCGGGGTAGCCGATCGAGCGGAACGTGTCGGCCATCGCGATCGTGTTGTGGATCGTCGTCGAGTCGTACGTGACGATCTCGACGATCGTGTCGCTCGCGTCGAGGAACGCAAGGTTGATGTCGTTGATCTGGCTCGACATGTCGATCACGATCGAGGTGTACACGCGGCGCAGGAGCGACAGGATCTTGTCGAGGTCGCGCGCGGTGATCATCTCGGCCATCTCGATGCGCGGCGGCGCCAGCAGGATGTCGATCCCGGACGGGTCGCGCCAGAGCACGTCGGACAGGTCGGACTCGGCGATCCGATCGGTCGGCAGATCGAGGATCGATGGGGCGTCGTGGGGGACCTTGAGGAGCGAGCGCAGGTCGCCGAACTGGACGCTGCCGTCGATGAGCACGGTCTTCTGTCCGAGCTGGCCCATCGCGACCGCCATGTTGAACGCGATCGTCGTCTTCCCGACGCCGCCCTTCGGCGCGAAGATCGAGAAGATGCGGTTCGACTCCGTCGAGGACGTCGCGTCGAATTCCTTGCGGACGCCGGAGATCCGGTTCATGAGGTCGAAGCCGGAGAACGGCATCGCGAGGACGCCATGGATGCCGTTGGCGGCGTCCACCTCGACCGGGTTCTGCGGAACGGTCAGCACGATCACCGGCACGTTGAGCTTGGCCTCGTGGATCTTCTCGACCAGCTGGGGGCCCTTGATGCGACCCTGCAGCAGGTGATCCACGAGCACGACGTCGGGGCGCAGCTCGCCGATCTGGGTGAGCGCCTTGCCGCCGTCCGTCAGGACGTCGAGGACCTTGACCGTCTGCTGGGCGTTCAGCAGGCCACGGATGTACTGGGCGACCTGCGGGACGTCCTCGACGATCAGCAGCCGTGTCTGGTCAGTGCGGTTCGACATGCGTTTCGACGATACCATGCAGCCCGCGCACGGCGGGTCGGGCGCGCCGCTCGGCGAATGAGCTCACGCCGCCGCCTCGGGACGTCCAGCCCGCTCCGCGACCAGGACCGCTCGCTCCGAGCCCGGGCCGATCGGCGAGAGGTCGTATCCGCCGGCCAGGATCTCCACGCGCAACCCGGCATCCTCGGCGAAGGCCGCGAGCTCGTCCGCCGAGACAAGCCGGAGCCGGTCGTGCCGGACCCAGCGGCGGGGCGCCTCGCCCTGGCGGCCCTCCTCGTAGATCGCGCTGAGGCTGACCGTGTTCGTGGCGGCATCGTGCTGGGCGGAGCCGGCCTTCGTCACCACGGCGCCCGTATCGAGATCCGTCCGCGGCCACTCGAGCATGATCCGGCCGTCGAAGCGGGCGAGATCGTCGGCGTCGGGCAGCCAGGCGTCGACGGCGGCAAGCCCGCCCGGGGCCAGGTGCGCGGCGAGGGTCCGGAAGGCGCCGCGCTGGGCATCGCGGCTGGCCAGCAGCATGATCGAGTTCAGCGCGATGAACGCGAAGGCGTATCGACCGGCGTCGGGCAGCTGCAACCCGAGCAGATCCGCCTCGACGAAGGCCAGGCGGTCCGGCGACACCCCGGCAGCCTGGGCGCGGGTCCGGCCCCGGTCGACCATGGCGGCGTCGATGTCGACCGCCGTGACCTGGTGGCCGGCGAGCGCCAGCGGAACGGCCAGTCGACCAGTCCCGGCCGCGAGCTCCAGCACCGGGCCGTCGGCCCGGTCGGCGAGCGCCAGGTACAGGTCGAGGTCGCCCGGATCGTCCTGGAGATCGAGATCGTAGAGACGGGCGAGGGCGGCGGCCGTGGCGGGATCGGGCCGGTCGAGCATGGTCGCGATGCTAGCGGCTCGCGCGCTCCACGGGCGGCTCCCATCGGACCGCGGTTCCGTCACGTCGACGGACGGCGAGGGCGCTGATCGCCTCGAGCGCGATCCGGTTGGCGGCCATCGCCGTCGTCTCGGCATGGTCGTACGGCGGCGACACCTCGACGATGTCCATCCCGACGAGGTCCACCGCGCCCACGATCTGGCGGATGGCCCGGAGCACCTCGCGCGTGAGCATGCCGCCCGGCTCGGGGGTGCCCGTGCCCGGAGCGAGGCCCGGATCGATGACGTCGATGTCCACGCTCAGGTAGATGAAGTCGGGACCGTCGAGGGCCTCCTCGATCGCCTGCGCCACGACGGCTTCCGCGCCGCGCTCCTCGATCTCGTGCATGAAGTGGTAGCGCAGGCCCTGCTGCTGCATCCACTCGAACGTCTCGACCGGCGGCCAGTAGCCGCGCAGGCCGACCTGCACGAAGTTCTTGCCCTTGACGGCACCGGATTCGATCAGGCGGCGCATCGGCGTGCCGTGTCCGGCCAGGACCCCCCAGTCGTCGTTGGCCGTGTCGGCATGTGCGTCGAAGTGGACGATGCCGATGCTCCCGGGCCGGCGTACCTCGGCGATCGCGGTCGCGCTCGGCCATGTGATCGAGTGGTCGCCGCCGAGCACGATCGGGATGGCACCGGTGGCGGCGACGTCACGGACCTTGCGGTAGATGAACGCATGGGCGCGCTCGATCCAGGCGGGCACGATGTTCGCGTCGCCCGCGTCGACGACCTTCAGGACCTCGAACGGCTCGACGCCGAGCTGGAGGGAGTTGATCGAGCCTGACGTGTACTGCGCCTCGCGGATCGCGCGCGGGCCGAACCGGGCGCCCGGCCGGTGGCTCACCGCGTCGTCGAATGGCGCGCCGATGATCGCGACATCGACCCCCTGGCGGCGCAGCTCGGCGGGATCGGTGATCCACGGCAGGTTCATGAAGGTCGTGGGCCCGACGTACGTGGGCAGCTCGTAGTCGCTGAACTCCTCGAACG
Source organism: uncultured Chloroflexia bacterium (assembly GCA_963850555.1). GTDB lineage: Bacteria > Chloroflexota > Limnocylindria > Limnocylindrales > CSP1-4 > SPCO01. The sequence goes on from CAWKLT010000018.1 coordinate 303,487, forward strand.
GCTGGTCCCAGCCGTTGGCGGCGGCAAAGCCGGGGTCGGGGTCGTGGGGGCGCTCGGCCACGTGATTCCTCCGGAGACGGGCGCGGCCGACCGTGGTGGCCGCGTCAGGGAATCGTCTCGCTGGGGGCGCCGCCGGTTCGAAACGAGCGTCCAGCGGGGCGCGCCGGCCTCGATGGTAGCACCCGTTACGGGCGCCCCGACCGGATCAGCCGGCGTGGAACTCCGCCCAGGCCGCCGCCACGAGCTCGGGGTCGCAGAACAGCTCGATCGCGGTCTGGGCCACGAGCGTGGCCGCGAGCAGCGTCGTCTCGTCGGCACGCGGCGTGGCCGACGCGTCGCGGAACAGGATCGAGTGGCCGGGCACGCCCTCGTCGCAGATCGCGAGCTCGGGGTGGATCGTCGGGCAGACCCAGCTGACGTTGCCCATGTCGGTGCTGCCGGCATCCGGGTCGTCGCCCATGTCATCGATGCCGTAGGCGGCCATGTTCGCGCGGAACCGATCGGCGAGGACCAGGTTGTTGCGCATCGTCGTCGCGCCGCCCGACACGGTGACCTCGACCGTCGTCCCGGTGGCCAGCGCGGCGGCCTCGCACATCTCCCTGAATCGAGCCTTGATCTCGTCGTAGTAGGCCTGGTCGTCGCTGCGCAGCATGAACCAGGCCGAGGTCCGGTCCGGGATGATGTTGGCGGCCGTGCCGCCCTCCCGGATGATGCCGTGGACCCGCGCGCTCGGCTTGAGCTGCTGCCGCCACAGGCCGACCGAGTTGAACAGCGATGATCATCGCATCGAGGGCGTTCCGCCCCTTCCACGGATCGGCCGCCGCGTGGGACTGCAGCCCGGTGAAGACCACCTCGATGTCCTCGGACGCGAGCGGGTGGCTCTCGACGTGGTTCCGGTCGCACGGGTGGTACAGGAGGGCGGCATCGACGCCGGCGAACAGGCCGTCATCGATCATGATCTGCTTGCCGCTCCCCCGCTCCTCGGCCGGCGTCCCGAGGAACACGATCTCGCCCGGGAGGTCGTCGGCGACGGCGGCCAGGGCGATCGCCGCGCCGACCCCCGACGCGGCCATCGTGTTGTGGCCGCAGCCGTGGCCGAGACCCGGCAGCGCGTCGTACTCGGCGAGGATCCCGATGCGTGGGCCGTCGCCGCGACCACCGGGGAGCGTCGCCCGGACCGCCGTCGCCAGGCTGCCCGCCGGGTGCTGGACCTCGAACCCGTGTTCCCGGAGGACCTCGGCGACCCAGGTGGCCGCCTGGTGCTCCTCGAAGGCCGGCTCCGGGTTGGCGTGGATGCGGTGCGAGAGGTCGATGATCTCCTCCCGGGCGCCTTCCACGGCGGCCGCGATCCGGGTCTTGAGATCGACGTGTGGCTCGGCGGGTCGAACCGCGGTGCGGTCGGGCACGGATCCTCCGGGGCGATGCGTGTGGGCGGCGCGTCCAGGGCCGCCGGCCGATGGTAGCGTCGCTCGGAGGAACCGGTGTCAGCGTTCTGCCGAGAGCGTCGCCTCCGCCACCGATGCGAGCGCGAGGATGAACAGGGCGATCGGCAGCTCGAGCGCTCCCTGCAGCCGCAGCACGATGAAGATCGCGACGATCAGCCCGACCCAGCCGCCACGGCGAGCCGCGCGGGTCCAGTCGCCCTGGTAGGCGATCCGGCGGTGGCGTCCGAAGACCAGGAGCCAGGCCACCGGGGTCGTCGTGAGGCCCACGGCCAGCCCGATGAGCGACGCCCCGATGAACCCCGCCACCGGATCGGCGATGGGGTCGCGGGTCGTGACGATCAGGCCGACGAGCAGCCACACGACACCGGCCGCGGCGAAGATCGCGAGGTTGACCAGCCGGTCGCGGGATTCCATGCGCAGCGAGTCTAGGGTGTCGGCTCCGTCCCATGCCCATGGCCGCAGGACGCGCTCGAGTCGCATGATCGATCCGTGCCCTCCATCGGCGCGAGTGAGCGTGGCCGCTCCCCGGACCGGGCACGATGGCGGCGCTCGTCCGGCCTGTCACCTTGGGCGAATGACCTATCGGGCGGCGGCCACGCTCGATGGGCAGATATCGCGGAACGGGCACCACGAGCAGGCCATCGCGTCCGGCGTGGCCGTGTAGTCGCGCGCCCGGATCCCGGCGGCCGCCGTGGCGATCCGCTCGCGCGCCTTGGCGAGCCGCTTCGGGTCGACGTCCACCTTCCCGACGAGGCCCGAGTCGAGGAAATGGAGCGCGACCTGGTCCGGCAGTCGGCCCGTCATCGCCTCGTACCCCATCGCGTAGATCTGCAGCTGGAGCGATTCGCGGGCGCGCTGGCGGGCGCGGGCCGGATCGCGCAGGTCGGACGACTTGTAATCCGTGATCGTCACGTGCTCGCGGCCCAGGATCCCGAGGGTCGGGGTCACGTGGTCGGCGGATGGCGTTGTCTCGGCCAGGTCGGCGGGGACTTCGCCGGTGAGCGGCTCGACGTCGACCCGGTCCCACCGGCCGCGGACCCGGTCTCCGCCCAGGGAGAAGCTGAACTCGCGCTCGACGTAGGTCGGGATGACCGCGCCCGGGAGCAGCTGCTCCTCGCGGAACCGGCGCAGGGCCACCCGCGCCCCCGCCAGGCGTGCCTCCTCGTGCTCGCGGCTGACGAATCCCTCGTTCGACCAGGCCGATTCCAGGACTTCGTCGAGCTCGGCCTCCGACATCACGTGCCCGCGGGCGTGGCGGTGGTGGAAGAGCTGGACGACCTTGTGCATGGCCGACCCATACACGAGCGCGTGATGCGGAGCGGTCGGGACCCGCAGGACGTGGCCGTACTTGTACTTGAGCGGACAGGTCAGGTACGCGTCGATCTGGCCGAAGCTCAGGCTGAGCGGCTCGTCGATCGGGCCGCGTTCCGCCTCGACGGGAGCATCCACGGCCGCGAAGGACGCGAGCCGCTCCTCCGCTGAGGCCGGCGTGAGGCCGGCACCCGGGGTCGCGGCCGCGGGCAGGTCCAGCGCCTCCAGGACGAACGGCGAGACCCGACGCGCGCGGGCGCCGCCGTAGTCCGCGGCGTGCGACAGGATCAGCTCGTCCCGGGCCCGGGTCATCGCGACGTAGCACAGGCGCCGTTCCTCGGCGAGGGACCGCTCCGCGGTCGGTGGATCGCCACGGCCGAGGCCCGCCGGCAGGGTCAGGGCCTCGCCGCGGCCGTTGCCGGGGAAGCGACCCGCGACCAGCCCCGGCAGGTACACGACCGGGAACTCCAGGCCCTTGGCCTTGTGGACCGTCAGGACCGCCACCGCATCCGCATCCGGGTCGAGATCGGCGGTCGCCGGGTCGTCGCCCGCTTCGATCAGGGTCTGCAGGTGGCCGGCCACGAACATCGCCCGGTCGTCGGCGAGGAGGGCCGACTGGGCCCGGATGATGTCGAAGAATCGGGCGACGTTGCCGAGACCCTCTTCCGCGGCGGTGGTCGGGGTCCGTGCCAGCCGGGCCAGCATCCCGCTGTCGCGAAGGAAGGCGTACAGGACCTCGCCTGCCGGCCGGTCGTGGGCCATCGCGGTGTAGCGGGTCACGTCCTCGACCAGCCGATGCACGCCCTTTCTGGTCGCGGGCGAGACCCGCAGGATCCCGGGTTGTCGCTCGAGCTCGTCGAGGGTCGCCCAGACCGAATGGTGGCGTCGCCGCGCGGTATTCACGATCGCGGTGAGGTCCTCGCCGCCCAGGCCGTAGACCTCCGACGACGCCAGCGCGTACAGGTCCACGCTCGATTCGGGGTCCGCCACCGCACGCAGGAAGGCCATCAGCAGGCGCACCTCCGGGCGGGCGTACAGGCCCGACGAGCCGGAGAAACGCCATGGGATGCCGGCCACGTTCAGCGCCCGGAGAACCGGATCGGCGTGGCCGTTGGCCCGGACGAGGACCGCGTGGTCGCGTGGTCGCGCGCCGGCCGCGATCCGGCGGGCGATGTCCGACGCGATCCAGTCCGCCTCCTCCGACCCGGTCGTGAACGCCTCGAGCCGGACCGGCGCCGCCGCCAGGGTCACGCCGTTCCGCCTTCAGGCGCTTGCTGATGCCGGTCCGGACCTCCAGTCGGTCCGGGTCGTTGAACCGAACCAGGCGATACGAGGCATCGAGGATGGGGCCGAGCGATCGGTAGTTCCGTCGAAGCACGACGGTCCGCGCGCTCCCGTAGCGGGCCTCGAAGTCGAGGATGTTGTCCACCGCGGCCCCGCGGAACGCATAGATCGCCTGGTCGTCATCGCCGACGACCGTGACGTTGCGGTGCGGCTCCGCGAGCAACGACACGAGCTCCGCCTGCGCCCGGTTGGTGTCCTGGAACTCGTCGACGAGGATGTACCGGAAGCGGCCGGCGATGGCCGTGCGCGCCGCCGCGGAGTCCCGCACGAGTCGCAGGGCGAGCGCCACCTGATCCCCGAAATCGATGAACCCGTTGGCGGCCAGCAGGTCCTGATACCGACCGAACGCCCGCGCGAGCTCGACCTGCCGGCGAGCGTCCTCCGCGAGCGCGGCTGCCGCCTCAGCCCCCGAGCCTCCAGCCTCGCTTGCCGCGGCCAGAGCGAGCGGCCTCCGCGGCGACACGGTCCGCGTACGTCGAATACGTCGACGGGGTGATGTCCTCGTCCTTGCAGCGGCTGAAGAGCGTCGCGAGGGCGCCCAGGAACCGCGTCGGGTCGCCGAGCGGCCGGTACTCCTGCAGCTCGAACTCGTAGAGGTGCTCGCGCAGGAAGATCACGACCTCCGCCCGTGACAGGACGCGGACATCCGGCGCGAGCCCGAGCTCGAGCGCGTACTCGCGGATGAGCCGGTCGCCGAAGGCGTGGAACGTGGCGATGGAGGTATCCGTGTAGCCATACGGGACGAGCTGGTCCACCCGGACCGCCATCTCGTCCGCCGCCTTGTCCGTGAAGGTCAGTGCAAGGATCTCCGAGGGCTTCGCCCGGCGCGAAGCGATCAGCCATGCGATCCGGCGCGTGATGACCTGGGTCTTGCCCGTCCCGGCGCCCGCGACCACGAGCATGGGCCCGTCACCGTGCGTCACCGCGCGGAGCTGGTCCGGGTTCAGCCCCCCGAGCAACGCCTCCATACCGCTCTGCCCGTCCGCCACGCCGGTGACGGACGGATCCATGACGGGGACGAGCTCGCGCCACGCCGGTATCTGCTCGAGCGGCATCGGCCCGCGCCGTCGAGCGCGAACGACCGGTCGGGTCACGGTGCTGGGGATCCGGGCGGGCGTCGGGTCAGCGATGGGGGCCATGAGCGCACCATCGCCGACCGCTGTGACACCTAGGCTGTCAGGCGCTGGCCTGGCGGATGGCCGCGGTCTCTTCCTCCGACAAGGCCGCATCCGAGCGGCCACCGCGGATCGATTTCGCGTACACGCGTGTGCCCTGCCGGGCGTGCAGGCTCGACAGGACCCAGCCGTTCCCCTCGGCGTCGAGCAGCGCGAGCGCGAAGCTCTGGTTCCCGCCGGTCTCCTCGAACGGGTTGTAGCGCACGAGCCCGACGCGTTGGAAGGCCCGCAGCCCCGCCGTCTCCAGGGCGCCGGTCCGGGCCGTCAGCCGTTCGACGTCCCGGCCGAGGCCGTGGACCTTCTCGAGGTGCGCCCCGAGCACGTCCTCCAGGCTTTGCCCCTCCTCGCCGCGGGTGATGCCACGCAGGCGTCCGTCCACGCGGCCGACGCGCCGCGCCAGGAGGATCACCATGACGAGCAGCAGGGCGGACACGGCAGCGAGCCCGACGACGATGGCACCGAGATACGGCTGAACGGTGGCGTTCAGGTCGATGGGATGGGTCCTCCAGGGCGGTCGCCCGATACTAGCAGGGGGCGTTCATCCGCCACCCACCCGACGGCCGCGGACGGGACGGGGTGCTATCCTCTGCCGCTGGCGGACCCGACCGGCCGCTCCGTCACCGATCCGATCGCCCCTGGAGGCCCTTCGAACCCATGGCCAAGCGTGCCCGCGGCACCACCCGACCCGGCCAGCGCGCCCCGCTCCAACGCTCGAGCTCGGCGGCCCGCCAGCCACTCGCCGTTCCCCCGCTCGGGAGCCCGACCGCCACGCCCCGACCCGCGACGCTGACCCCGGAGGAGGAGGCCCGCGCCGCCGAGATCGAGGCACGACTCGTCGCCGCCGAGCGCTCGGCCGAGGAAGCCGCCCGCCGCCAGGTCCGCGGGCGACGTGTCGCGCGAGGCACCCGTCCGCACCGGCTCGATCGCGGTGCGCGCCTCGGAGGAGTACGCGTACGTCATCCGCGACGTGAAACGGATCGCGCTGATCGGTGGCTCGATGATCGTTCTGCTGATCGTGCTCTGGGTCCTGAGCGAGGCCGGCGTGGGACCAATCGCCGGCTAGGGATTGCGCCGCAACCATTCCTCCGCCATCGCCAGGTAGTCGTCGATCGCGCCGCGAATCGCTTCTGCGGACGGTGTCCACGTCGCGTTGACCGGCATCAGCCAATCGGTCCAATTCCTTCTCGAGCCGTTCGAATTCTGTCCTGGCAGAGCCGCTGCGCACCCTGGCAAACATCGCTTCGCCAGCGTCGGTCAGTTCGAAGTGCTGATTCGTGCTCGGACACCAACCCGGCGTAGATGAGCCGGTTGAGGCCGCCGCGCAACTCGTCGTCCAATGGGATCGCGTGGTTGACCCCGTCGGCAGCGGCCACGAGATGCGACAGCCCGACCGGGCCGGCATCCCTCGGCGAGATGGCGATCGCCAGGAACATCCATGCGTCGACGGTTCGCTGCTTCATCGCCGGCATTGTGACCCTGAGCACGGCCGGCGATCGCATCTAGACTGGCCGCATGCCGACCAACCGTCCCAAGGCAGGCGGCGCGAAGCCCCAAACGCTGTTCCAACCGCCAGCCGGCGCGCAGCCGCTGGCCGCCCGGATGCGGCCGCGGAGTCTCGATGAGTTCGTCGGCCAGGGGCACCTCGTCGGCGAACGGGGTCCCCTTCGGCGCAGCATCGCGCGCGGTCATCTCGCCAGCCTCCTCCTCTGGGGGCCGCCGGGAACCGGCAAGACGAGCCTTGCTCGACTGCTGGCCGGCGAGATCGGCGCGCATTTCTCGACGGTCTCCGCGGTCATGGCCGGTGTCGCCGACGTCCGCTCGCTGATCGCCGAGGCGCAGGACCGCATCGCCCTGCACGGCACCCGAACCGTGCTCTTCCTCGACGAGATCCATCGGTTCAACAAGGCCCAGCAGGACGCCCTCCTCCCCCACGTCGAGGACGGCACGATCACCCTGGTCGGCGCCACGACCGAGAACCCGTACTTCGAGGTCAACTCGGCGCTCCTGTCGCGGATGCGCGTCTGGCGGCTGGAACCGCTGAGCGACGAGGACGTCGCGACGGTCGTCCGCCGCGCGCTCGAGGACGAGGAGCGCGGCCTCGCCGGCTCGCTCGGTCCGGAAGGTGGCGTGAGCCTCGCCCCTGACGCCTTCGATCATCTCGTCGGCCTGGCCGGTGGCGACGCGCGCGCAGCCCTGAATGTCCTTGAAGGCGCGACCGCGCTGGCCGAAGGCGAGGAGATCCGTGACAAGGATGGCAAGGTGGCCCCGCGCCTCGAGGACATCGAGTCGGCCGCGCAACAGCGGGTCCTGGCGTACGACCGGGCCGGCGACGGTCACTACGACACCGTGTCCGCGTTCATCAAGAGCCTGCGAGGCAACGATGCGGATGCTGCGCTGTATTGGCTTGCGGCCATGATCGCGGCTGGCGAGGATCCTCGATTCATCGTCAGGCGCCTGATCATCAGCGCGTCGGAGGACGTCGGGAACGCCGATCCCCGGGCGCTCCAGGTGGCCGTCGCCGCAGCCCAAGCCCTCGACCACATCGGCCTACCGGAAGCCCAGTACGCCATGGCGCAGGCAACGGTCTTCATCGCCACCTCACCGAAGTCCGACTCGGTGGGTCGGGCGTACGGTGCCGCGCTGGCGGACGTCATGGCCAAGGGATCACTCAACGTCCCCAACCACCTCCGAACGGCTGGTGATCGACGGATGAAGGCCCACGGCATCGGCGTCGGATACAAGTTCCCCCACGACTTCGAGGGAAACGACGTCGAGCAGCAGTATCTGCCCGACGAATTGGTCGATCGTCACTACTACGTCCCCGGCGATCAGGGCCATGAGGTCACGATCGCCGCGCGGATGGAGGCTCGTGCGGAGGCACGCGCGGAGCGACCGCGGAAGAAGCAGCGCACCAACCCGCCGATGGCATCGATGAGCGACGCCCTGAAACCGAACATGGAGAACCGCAAGAAGCTCGCCGAGACGCAGAAGAAGGACGCGGGCTAGGCCGGAGGGACTAGCATGGCCTCTCCGGCCGCCGGGCACAGACTCGGCGGCGGTCGATCCGATGGAGGTGGGCGCGGATGCGACGCAGACTGTTGTTTCTCATGTCGCTGGTGGCGCTGATCGTCGCGTCGACGGCGGCTGCAACCGGCTCATTCGCCGGGAAGCCGGCGCCGCCGCCGGCCGGCCTCTACCCCGACCTTCGCGCCGTCGTGCCGCAGCAGGTCCAGCTGGTCAACCAGCAACAGCACGAATGGCTGCGCTTCTCGAACGGCATCGCCAACACCGGCGCGGGTCCCTGGGCCCTGCGTCCCGAACCGCCACCGGAATCAGCGGTCGACGTCGTGAGCGCCGTGCAGGAGATCCGCGACTCGGGCGCGCTGTATCGGTGCGGGCTCCAGCCCAAGCAGGTCAGCGAGTGCCACAACATCGTGTCGGAGACCGTGACGGGGACATTCCTCTTCCATCCGACGCATAACCACTGGCACCTTGGCGCCGTCGCCCTGTTCGAGGTTCGCAAGGGCAGCCCCACGGGCCCCGTCGTCGGCGGGCTGTCGAACAAGACCTCGTTCTGCCTCATCGACCTCTACAAGCTCGATGGCAACTCGCCGACCAGCGAGAAGGTCTTCTGGGACTGCTACACCAGCTACCAGGGCGTCTCAGCCGGCTGGGTGGACCAATACCACCAGGCGACCGACGGCCAGGAGCTCGACATCACGGGCATCCCGAACGCGACGGACTACTACCTGGTCTCCACGTCGAACCCCGACGGAAACTACCTCGAATCGAACAAGACGAACAACAGCGCCTGGGTGAAGTTCACCCTGGGCGCGGGCAGCAACGGCAACCGCAAGATCACCCTGACCGCGCACTCACCGTGCGACAGCCCAGGATTGTGCGGCGAGGTCAGCGCCAACCGCTGACGCCGCCGACCCCTTAGCTCGATGAGCCCGCCGTCCCCGGCGGGCTCATCGCATGTCGCGCTCCCGCACGCGCGTCGCGCTGCATTCCGCCGGAGCGTCACACTGGCCACGACCGCGGCACCGGGCCGCGACGGAGGGAGACGACCGTGACGCGATCGCCCGTCGCCGCCGCCTGGGACCTGATCCACCGGTTCGTGCCGCGTGGCGCCATCCTCCTCTCGACGCTCACGTTCGTCGGGTACTTCCTTGGGCTGGTCCGCGAGCGGATCCTCAGCCAGTCGTTCGGGATCGGTAACGAGCTCGACGCGTTCAAGGCCGCCTTCCTGATCCCGGAGCTGCTCTTCAGCGTCATCGTCGCGAGCGGACTGGCGGCTCCGTTCATCCCGATCTTCACCGGCCTCAAGCGGGACGACGGGCGAACCAGCGGCCCACGACTTCGGCCGGTCGGTCCTGACGCTGGCGGTGCTGGTGATGGGGATCGTGTCGGTGGTCCTGTTCATCTTCGCCCCGCTCACCGCGGACCTCGTGGTCCCCGGATTCGATGCCGCCACGCGGGCGCTGTACATCGATCTCTTCCGGGTCATGTGCTTCACCCAGGTCCTGTTCGCGGGATCGATGGCCCTGGGCGAGGTCCTGATCGCCGAGCGGCGCTTCTTCTTCTACGGGGCGGCACCGCTGCTGTACAACCTCGGGATCGTCATCGGGACGGTGCTGCTGGTCGACGAGATCGGCATCTTCGCGCCGGCGGTCGGCGCGATCCTGGGAGCCTCGATGCACCTCGGCATCCGGCTCATCGGCATCGACCCGCACGACCTTCCGGCCGTGGCCGCGGCTGCACCTGCGGACCGCCGCGATCCGGGAGTTCTTCCGGCTGCTGCTGCCGAAGGCCGCCGGCGGCCCGCTCGATCCCTTGCTGTTCATCTTCTTCACCAGCCTGGCGTCGACGATGGCGGCGGGGAGTGTCACGGTCGTCGACCAGGCCCGCAACTTCCAGAGCCTGCCGGTCAGCCTCATCGGCGTGACGTTCGCCCTGGCGGCGTTCCCGGTCCTGGCCGTGCGGTACGCGGCGCACGATCGTCGCGGGTTCACGGCGATCGCCGTCCGCAACGGCATCACGATCGGCATCCTGACCGTGGGAGCGGCGGTGGGCCTGATCGTGCTGGCCCCCTTCGGCATCGAGGTCCTGCTCGGCGGTGGCGAGTTCGGCCCCGACGACGTCGCGCGGCTTTCGCAGGCGCTCGCGGTGTTCGCCCTGTCCGTGCCGTTCGAGAGCCTGGGGCACCTGTTGAGCCGGGCGATCTACGCCACGCACCACACCCTGTGGCAGGTGGGAGCCACCTTCGTCGGGTTCGTGGTCACCGTCGCGACGGCCCTGATCCTGGCTCCGAGCCTGGAGGTCCTGGCGATCCCGCTGTCGTTCACGCTGGGGAGCGCCACGCGGTGCGTGCTGCTGGTCGCGGTCCTGGCGCGGCGCATCCGGCGGATGCCGACGGCGCCCGACATGGCGGTCGCTGTCGCCTGACCGGGCCCCTAGACGGGGATCGTCGGGGCGACCGTGATGTACAGCCCGTCGCGATCCGGATAGCTGCCCTCCGGGCGCTTCCACTCCAGGAAGTTGCGCTTCATCTCGTCCGCATCCTGGAAGGTCCCCGGAGGATCGGACCGTCCCCAGATCGAGGAGATCCGCGGGTACCACGGGTCCAGGATGTAGGCGCCCTTCATCTCGGCGTTCTTGAAGAGCGCGGGGTCGGCATCGGCTCGGTACCCGGTCATCACCCAGGTGTGCGCACCTCTCCAGGCGAGCAGGATCACCGGCGAGCCCGTCTCCTGGATCGCGACCGCCGCGTTCCGCAATGCGCCGCTGCGCGTCTCGAAGGCTCGGACCTCGTAGCCGGGCGCCCCGTAGGCCTTCAGCGCGAGGGCCATCGCCGCGGGGCCCCAGTCGCCGTTGTGGCTATCGTCGTACGACTCCCAGCGGCGGACGCGCTCGGCGATCTGTCGCTGCTGCCCTACGTTCGTGTCCACGAGGCCAAGTACCGCTAGGACCATCTGGACCCCAGCAACGGCGCACCAGTCCTTGTGGTCTTGAGAGGCAAAGACCGCCTTGGGGTTCTTGACGATGTCCACGTCCATCGCGACACGCTTCGGCTTGGGGGTCGGGGTCGGGGTGGGGTCGGGCGTCGGGGTCGGCGTCGCTCCTGGGGCGGGCGTGACGGGGACCGGCGTGATCTCGGGAGTCGGTGGCGCGGTTTCGGGCGGCTCGGTGATGCGCACCGTGGCGACGGTGGGTCGGTCCGGAGGCGGACCGGCGAAGAACCGGTCGACCCGGCTCAGGACGGATTGCCAGCGCTCCCCCGCCCCGAACGCATCGGTCGCGACAGCGAATGTCCCGACGCTGCCGAACACGAGCGCCAGCACCACGACGCCGACCACGACGCGGCGGAGGCGCAGGCGGCGGCGAGCTCGGGGCGCGGGTCGGGTCACGGTACGATCACTCCGGGAACGGCACGGCTCTTGACGCTCGGCGCCGTCGCGATGCGACGCCGCGCACGGCGCAAGTGTCGGCCAGAAGCACGAAACCTGCCATCGAGCCAGACGGCGCCGTTCGTGGCACCATCCCGGTCAGACCCTCCGCACGCGCCACGCCCTCCGCCCGTGGCCGATCGTCGCCCGCCCAGCCAAGGAGCGTCCCGTGGATCGTTTCGAGCCCAACCTCCGCATCCCGGGCCCCACCGCCCTGCCGCCGACGGTCCGCGAGGCGGGCGCTCGCCAGATGATCAACCACCGAGGCCCCGAGTTCGCGGCGATGCTCGGCCGCATCCTCGAGGGGATGAAGCCGTACTTCGGCACGACCTCCGACGTCGCGATGATCTCGTCGGCAGGGTCGGGCGGGCTGGAGGCCGCGGTCGTCAACACGCTGTCGCCGGGCGACCGGGTCCTCGGCGTGAGCATCGGCTCGTTCGGCGACCGGTTCGCCAAGATCGCCACGGTGTACGGCGCGGACGTCACTCGGCTCGATGCCGAATGGGGCTACGCGGCCGCAGCCGGACGAGGTTCGCGAGCGGTTGCGCTCGATGCCCGATGTCAAGGCCGTCCTGCTGACCCACAACGAGACGTCGACCGGGGTCATGAACCCCATCGCGGAGCTGGCAGCCGCCATCCGCGAGGAGACACCCGACGCCCTGATCCTCGTCGACAGCGTGTCCGGCCTTGGCGCCGTCCCGTTCCACATGGACGACTGGGGCGTCGACCTCGTCGTCACCGGTTCGCAGAAGGCGTGGATGGCCGCGCCGGGCCTGGCCATGATCGCCGCCTCGGCGCGCGGCTGGGCGGCCATGGAAACGGCTCGGATGCCTCGCTTCTATCTCGACCTGCGGGCGCATCGCGACGCGGCCACGAACGGGCAGACGCCGTTCACGCCGGCGATCGCCGTCGTCTACCAGGTGGACGAGGGGCTGCGGCTTGATGGCCGAGGAGGGCGCCGAGAACATCTTCGCGCGCCACGAGGCGTGTGCCGCGGCCGCTCGCGCCGGTCTCGTCGCCCTCGGCTTCGAGCTGTTCGCCGACCAGCGCTACGCCTCGCGCACCGTGACGGCCGCGAACGTCCCCGACGATCTCGACTGGAAGGCGTTCAACGCCGAGATCAAGCGGCGTGGCGTGGTCCTCGCCGGCGGTCAGGGCAAGCTGACGGGCAAGATCTTCCGCTTGGGCCACCTCGGATCCGTCACGCTCGAGGAGATCCTGGGGGCGCTCAGCACGCTCGAGATCGCGGCACTGGCCAGCGGCCGGACGGTCAGTCCCGGTGCGGCGGTCGCGGCCGCGCAGGTCGCCGCGCTCGAGTCGTACGGGATCGTCACCGGAACGGCCGCCGGGGCCGGCGGATGAGGGTCCTCGTCGCCGAGGAGATCGCGCGCGAGGGCATGGAGCTCCTCGCGGCGGCCCACGAGGTCGACGAGCGGCTCGGCTGCACGCGCGAGGAGCTGGCCGGACTCCTCCCCGACTATGACGCGCTGATCGTGCGCAGCCAGGTCCAGGTGGATGCCGAGCTCATCGCCGCCGGCTCGCGGCTAGTCGTCATCGGTCGCGCCGGCGTCGGCGTGGACAACGTCGACCTCGACGCCGCGACCCGCGCCGGGATCACGGTCGTCAACGCGCCGACGGGCAACACCATCGCCGCGGCCGAGCACACGCTCGCCCTGCTTTACGGCGTCGCTCGCCGAACGGCCGCAGCCGATGCCTCGGTCCGTCGCGGCGAGTGGAAGCGCTCGCAGTTCACCGGGCTCGAGCTGCGCGGCCGGACGCTCGGGATCGTCGGCCTGGGCAAGATCGGCCTGGCCATCGCCGACCGAGCGCGGGCCATGGAGATGGTCGTCCTGGGCGTCGACCCGTACGTCACGCCCGAGCAGGCGGCCAATCACGGCGCCGAGCTCGTCGACTTCGACACCCTGCTCGCACGCGCGGACGTCGTCACCGTGCACGTGCCGCTGACCCGCGCGACGAAGGGCCTGATCGGCCGGGCGGCGATCGCCAAGCTCCAGCCCGGCGCGATCGTGCTCAACGTGGCCCGCGGCGGGATCGTCGACGAGGCCGCGGTGGCAGAAGCGCTCGAATCGGGTCACCTCGCCGGGGCCGGCATCGACGTCTTCGACGAGGAGCCGCCGACCGGTTCACCGCTGCTGGGCGCCCCGAACACGCTGCTGACGCCGCACCTGGGCGCTTCCACGGCGGAGGCCCAGGTCCTCGTCGCCGAGGAGGTCGCCGGTCAGGTTCTCGAGGTGCTCGACGGACGGAGCGCCCGCTACGCGGTCAACGCGCCACTGCTCACGCCTGAGACGGCCCGCGCGATCGGGCCGTACCTACCGCTCGCCGAGATCCTCGGGCGATTCTTCGCCCAGTTCTCGCGCGGTGGCGTGAAGACGCTGACGCTCGAGATCGCAGGCGAGCTCGCCGAGCACGACGGCTCGCCGCTCACCGCTGCGGTCCTGCGCGGGCTGCTCGAGACCGTCACGACCGAGCGGGTCAACCTCGTCAACGCCGGGGCGCTCGCGCGGGCGCGCGGGATCACGCTGGTCGAGCGCAAGACGTCGGACGCGGGCGCGTTCGCATCCCAGCTGGCCGTCTGGAGCGAAGGCCGCAGCGGTCCGGTCAAGGTCGCCGGCACGGTCGCGGGCGGCGAGCCCCGCATCACCGGCCTCGGCGAGTACCGCCTGGACATGGAGCCGGCCGACGTGATGCTCATCACCCGCCACACGGATAAGCCGGGCATGGTCGGGCGTATCGGCGCGATGCTCGGTGAGGCGGACGTGAACATCAGCGCGATGCACCTGGCCCGTGTACGCCCTCGCGAGGACGCCCTGATGATCCTCGCCCTCGACGATGACGTGCCGAAGGCCGTGGAGGACGCGATCCGCGCCCAGGATGCGGTGCTCGAGCTGTGGGCCATCCGCCTGGGTCGCGAACACTGAACGTGGGCGACGGCACGGACGCACTCATCCCGGACGGCCTCGACGCGACCCTGGTCCTCGTCCGCCATGGCGAGTCCGAGTTCATCGTGGAGGGTCGCTTCCAGGGCCAGGCGGAGACGCCGCTGTCCCCCACGGGGCTGCGGCAGGCTGCGCTCGTGGCCGAGCGTCTCGCGCACCCCCACGATGCGCCGGCCCTCCCGCTGCCGGAGGGGCCGCTGCGGGAGCTGGTCCACTCCCCGCTCCGGCGCACGGCCCAGACCGCCGAGGCCGTGGCCGCGGCGATGAGCCCTGCCCCGGTCGCCCGGCCCGAGCCGGGCTTCCTCGAGATCGGGCAAGGCGAGTGGGAGGGCCTCCACCGGGACGAGATCGGCGCTCGCTATGCGGACACGCTGGCGGCCTGGCGCCGGACGCCGACGAAAGCGTGGGCGCCCGGGGGTGAATCCCTCGCGCAGGTCGCGGCGCGCGTCCGGCCGGCCCTGGCCTCGGTCCTCGCAGCGCTCGCCGAAGGCGGCACGCCCGGCACCCTGGATCGCAGCCAGGTGGCCGGCTACGGCGACGAAGCGCCGGCCGACCTGCCCTGGTCGATCGTCGTCGCCCACGACGGGGTCTTCAAGATCAGCCTGTTGACGCTGTTCGACCTGCCCCTCGAGCGCTTCTGGATGTGGACGATGGACCTCGCCGCGATCACCGTCGTCGAGTTTCGTGGCGGTCGGGCCGTCCTGCGTGCCCACAACCTGACGGGGCACCTCTCGGCGCTGCTCGACGAGGCGGCCCAGGAAGCCCAGGAGCGGCGCAGCCGCAGCGGGGCGCTCTAGCGAGGCCGACCCGCGCGCGTCGGTCGGGCGTCCTTGGCGGTCCGTGATCAGCGGCTGCGCGGGCGACGCACGCGGCGGACGAACAACCGGAGCAGGCCGATCCGCAGGCGTCGGTGCGCTTCGCGCAGGGATCGCATCCGGTCGTCCGTGAGGACCCGCGCGCCGTAGGCGACCTCGACCTTGGCGTGGGCCACCGTCTCGAGCTCCGGCCTGACGGTCGGCACGAGATCGCCGAGGGCTCCCGCGTACTCGTACACCGTCTGGTTCGGCCGCGGAGCGTATCCGAGCCGTGACGCCAGCCGGGTCACCGCGCCGTACGTCCCGTCCGCCGACACGGGACCGCGCGGTCCACGCCGCCATGCAACCGCAGCGACCGCGGCGATCCCGACGCCGAGCAGGATCGCCACGGCGATCAACGGCCCGGCCGCCCCCGGCGTCCTGGGTCCGCCGGTGAAGCCCCCGCCGGGCGGCTGGTCGCGGGGCAGGGTCTCCTGGGGACGCAGGAACCCGGGGCTGCGCGTGGCCCCGGGGCTCGCGCTGGCCTCCGGACGTCCGGACGGCAGCGGGGCCAACCGCGGACCGGGGCCACCCGTCGGATCGAAGTCGACCCAGCCGTAGCCGGGGAAGTAGACCTGGACCCAGGCATGCGAATCGCGGTTGCGAACGACCGAGCGCCCCGATCCGGGCTCCCCATCGCCAGGCAGCAGGCCCTGGACGTAGCGCGTCGGGACACCCATCTCGCGCAGCAGGACCGCCATCGTCGAGGCGTAGTACTCGCAGTAGCCGCGCTTGATGCGGGCGAAACACTCGACGATCGAGATGTTCGGAGCAGTCATGGTCGCGGACGTCCGTGTCGTATTCGAACCGTTCCCCATCGCGCAGGATGTCGCGGGTCGTCGCCGCGAGGTCGTAGGGCGTGGCCTGGGCACCGGCTTCGGTGCGGATCTCGGCCAGCAAGGCCCGCGACGCGTCCCCGAGCGCATCGTCGGCCACGGTGTCGGGACCGTACAGGGCCATGATCTCGGGCGGGTAGTCGGTGCCCGTGGCCCGCAGGCGTGCAGCTGTGGGTCCGCCCTCGGCCTCGGATGCCGGCACGAGTGCCGTGACGGTGTAGGGCGCGTCGGACGCTTCGCGCCGGAGGCCCTCGAAGTAGCCGCCCTCGCCGATGACCATCACGCCGGCGGCCTGGTCCACCGAGAAGGGCATCGTCGGCGTGAAGATCTCCGAGCGTGGCGACTCGAGGGTGATCGTCATGACCACCGGCCGGCGACCGTCGAGGCTCACCCGGTCGGCGGTATTGGCCAGGAGCTCCTCGTCCAACCCGCGCTGGATCGGCGCCGGGACGGTTCGTCGCCAGCCGGTGTTGTCGAACGTGTGGTACACCACGGCCGCCAGGAACGGGATCTCGTCTTCGTCGGGAGAGATCTCGATGGTCAGGAACGGGCCGTCGTTCGTCACCCATGACCCGGTGATTCGTGCGTTCGGCCCGAACGAGGGCCCGATCGAGCGGCCGGAGCCGGATGACGGCAGGAACGGCTCGAGGGCCCGGGACCATTCGAGCAGTCGGCCACCCATGTCCGTCCAGACCCCCGCGAGGGGCGCCGAGGCGGCGACATTGGTCAACAGGAGCGATCCCACGACCGCCATCGCGATGAAGATCGAACCGCCCCGGAGATAGAGCCCGGAGATCGCGGATGGGTCACCGATCCGGCGGCGCACCCAATCGGACTGCTCGTCGAAGGTGTGGAAGCGCACGAGCAGGAAGAGCGCCGAGACCGAGTACAGGACGATGTATGGCATCTGATCGCGTAACGTCAGCAACATGTTGGCGAGCAGCAGGAGCCCGATGGCGGCCACCGCGTTGAGGGGCCGGCGATGGCCGAACGCGGCATAGCTCGCGAACTGCGAGGAAGCCCACACGAGGAGACCCAGCACCAGCAGGTGATGCCCGTACTGGAAGGTCGAGAGCTCGCGGTTGACGACCAGGTCGGTCCACGCGATCACGGCACTGTCCGTCGTCGCCTGGAACAGGACGCCGGGGCTTGCGCCCGCGGGGATCAGGACCCATCCGACGAGTAACGGGATCAGGAGGGCGGCGAATACGGCGCCGATCAGGTGGGTCGTCCAGCGGCCCCATCCGATGGTCGGCCCGAGTGCCCCGATCGCGACGCCGCCGAGGGCCGCCCAGAACAGGAAGTCCGTCGTGTCGGGGTCACCAAGCACCAGGATGGCGTCGTCCAGTGACCAGGCGAGCGAGAGACACATGGCCGCCACCAGCACGAGCGAGAGCCAGCCCTGCGGGGGCGTGATCGCCAGCCGCCACCGGCGCCAGTTCGGCCGCCCGAGCTCGTACCTCATCGCGCCAGCATCTCGCCCAGCTCCCGGCCGGGGATGATCGTGAAGGCCGGCAACTCGTACTCCGCGAGGGCGTGCCGCAACGCACGCGTGCGCTTGGCTGCGGCCTCGACGGCTTCGGTATCGAAGACCGGCCGGTCGCCGGTGAGCGCGGCTCGGGCCTCCGCCTCGGCACGGGCGTACGCCGCTGCATCAACGGTGACGACCACGCAGGCGACCCCGCGTGTGCGCAGGGCGGCCAGCGGGCGGACCCAGGACGGGTCGAGCGAGGAGGTGATGATGACGGCAGTCATCCCGCGCCGAAGCCGACCGACCGACGCGATCAGGGTCTCGACCAGCGGCGACGCGGAATCGGCCTCGACGGCCGCGAGCAGCTGCATGACCTTCTGGTGCTGGCGTCCTCCCCGGTCCGCCGGGAGGTACGCGGTTCGGCCGGCATTGACGGTCATGCCGACGGCACGGTTCTCCGCGAGGGCCTTGTCGGCGATGGACGCCGCCGCCCGGATCGCGGCTTCGGTCGTCGATTCCTCGCCGTGCCCGGCCTGGATGCCGCGCTGGAGGTCCAGGATGATCCACGCGTCGGCGGTCTGCTCCAGGTCGAACTCCTTGACCTGGATCTCACCGTGTCGCGCCGTCGACTTCCAGTGGATGCGGTTCATGCTGTCGCCAGGGGCGTACGGCCGGACGCTCGTGGCCAGCGGCGTCGTCTGTAGCGTCCGCTCCGGCGAGGCGTGGCTGCCCTCGAGGCTCGCTGCGGGGAGCTTCCACATCGGCAGCGGCTCGAGTCGCGGGTAGACCACGACGCTGACGCCCTGCCCGACCGTGGCCGCGGCCTCGAAGAAGCCGAACGGGTCACCGGTCCGGATGTGCAACGGCTCGATGCGGAAATGCCCGCGCCGGGTGAGGGGCGTCCGGATGAGCCAGGATCGCTCCGCCATGGATCCGAGCGTGATCGGACGGCCGGGAAGGCCGCCGGGGAGCGTCGTCGGGTTGTGGACCTCCAGCCACGGCTTCGGGATGCGGCTGCCGTTGCGGAGCGTGTAGGTCACGCGCATCCGGTCCCCGACGTGTCCGTGGAGCTGGCTGACCGCGTAGCCGGCCTCGAGATCCGTGAGCCCGAGCCGGACGAGGACGTACGAGCCCCCGACGACGAAGATGCCGAGATAGAGCAGGTAGAAGAGGAAGAGCTGGCCGGTCGAGAACGCCGCGACGACCAGCACCGTGACGAGGATCAGCGCCTGCAGCCGTCGAAGCATCGTGTCCGCCCGGGTGCCGCTCGGGACGCCTGGGTGCCGCTACGCGCTCGGGGCGGTCTTGCCCGCCGCGGACGCCCGCAACTCGGTCGGCCCGCCGCCCATCGGGCGGATGCCATCGATCGCCGTCGAGTCGAGGATCTCGCGCACGACCTGGCCCGCCTGGACGTCGTGGATCGACGAGCTCGTCTTGATGATCAGCCGGTGCGCCAGCGCCGGCTCGGCGAGCGCCTTGACGTCATCGGGGATCACGTAGTCGCGACCCAGGAGCCCTGCCAGCGCCTGACCGGCGCGGTACAGCGCGATCGAACCGCGCGGCGATGCCCCGAGGTAGACGTCGGGATGGTTGCGCGTCGCCCCGACGACCCGGACGATGTAGTCCGCGACCGTCGAATCGACGTAGATCTCGCGGACGGCCTCCTGCAGCGTCCGCAGGTCCTCCACTCCGAGGACCTCCTCGATGTCGTCGAGGGGGTGCGTCCGCTTCTGCTCGTCGAGGATGACGATCTCCTCGATGGGCTGCGGATACCCCAGCTTGATGCGCAGCATGAACCGGTCGAGCTGCGCCTCGGGCAGCGCGAACGTGCCCTCGTACTCGATCGGGTTCTGGGTCGCGATCACGAGGAACGGGTCGGGCATCGGGTAGGTCGTCCCGTCGATCGTCGCCTGGCGCTCCTCCATCGATTCGAGGAGGGCGGACTGGGTCTTGGGCGTCGCGCGATTGATCTCATCGGCGAGCACGACCTGGCTGAAGATGGGCCCTGGTCGGAACTCGAACTCCTGGGTCTTCTGGTTGTAGATCGAGAGACCGGACACGTCGGACGGGAGCAGGTCCGGCGTGAACTGGATGCGGCGGAACGAGCAGCCGAGGCTTCGGGCGATCGCCTTGGCGAGGACCGTCTTGCCGGTGCCCGGCACGTCCTCGATGAGCAGATGGCCGCGACACAGGAGCGCGACCAGGGCGAGCCGCACCTCATGGTGCTTGCCGACGATCACGCGTTCGACGTTGGCGAGGACCTTGTCCCCGGTTTCCTGGATCTTCGTCATCGGCCTCTCTCGCGGGGGCGGCGAGTGTGCTCCACTGCCGTCGGTCGGGCGTTTCGGGGGTGCGACGGGCCACGGTCTGGGCTGTGGTGTCGAGGGATAGTACGTCGGAAGCGTGATGTAGGTTCCCCGACGGCGGTTCGCGGCCGCGACAGCCGAACGCCGCCGTCAGACTGTCCCGATCTGCGAGCCACCATCGAGCTCGTGCGGCCCGACATCGTCCATCTCAACGAGCGCGGGATGCTCCAGGCCGCCATCATCGCGCGGCGGGCGGGCGTGCCGGTCGTGATGCACG
The DNA here is from genome assembly GCA_963850555.1 of uncultured Chloroflexia bacterium. Lineage (GTDB taxonomy): Bacteria > Chloroflexota > Limnocylindria > Limnocylindrales > CSP1-4 > SPCO01. Next base: position 323,915 of record CAWKLT010000018.1, read on the forward strand.
CGCGCAGCGTGGTCGACCCGCGGCCGACCTGGCTGCGACGTCTGAGCCGGCGCATCATCCGCCGCAACGTCGACCGCGTCATCGCCATCGACGACAGCGTCCGACGCTCCCTGCGCCCCATCACCGCTTCCGACGTGGTTCACAACCCGCTGGCCAGCGTGGACCTGCCGGCCACTGTCGACGGGCCGCCGACGACGAGCCCTCGATCGCACTACCGTGCGGGTCGTTTACCTCGCCGCGCTGGCCCCGGCGAAGGGCATCTGGGACCTCGTCGCGGCCGCCGAGCGGCTGCGCGATCGCCCCGAGATCCAGTTCGTGGTCGCGGGAGCCAACGGCCGGGCGCCGGCGTTCCATCGCTCGCTGTCCGGTCGCGTTGGGCACGTCAGGGTCTGGTCCCGGACGTCGAAACGGCCCTTCGCCACCACATCGGGGTGAACGGCCTCCGCGAGACCGTCGAGCTCGTCGGCTATCTCGAGGATGCCGGGCCGCTCCTGCGCTCGAGCGACATCCTCGTCTTCCCGAGCCACCACGACGGCCCGGGCCGGAGCGTCATCGAAGCGGCGATCGAGGGCGTGCCGTCAGTCGTCGCGCTGCGCCATCGGGTCGAGGATGTCGTCGCCGATGGCGACAGCGGCCTGATCGTTCCGCCACGGGACCCCGAGGCCCTGGCCGCCGCGATCGTGCGACTCGCGGACGACCCGGGGCTGCGCTCGCGGCTCGGGGCGGCCGCCCAGCGTGGGGCGGCGACGAGGTCGGATCCCTTCGTGGTCGCCGCCCGGGTCGTGGCGATCTACCGCGAGGTCATGGTCAGCCGCGGAACAGGGTCAGCCCACCGACCCACGCCGTCATCAGGCAGCCGATCCCGCCCATGACCGCGAGGAACGGCTCGCCGCCGGCCCACGCGGCGACGCCGACGCCACCGAACAGCGCGGCGAGGACGGCCGCGACGCCGCCATGCCGATCCGCTCGATATGGGCGGCGCTCCCGCGCCGCTCGGGACGGCTTCGGCTCGGTCCGTGGTCGCGGTCGGGTCCCGGTCCCGGGTCGGTCGGGTCGGTCACTCGGAGGAATCCAGCCACAGCTCCATGAGGTTGCCGGCCATGGGAGCCGCCACCTCGGCGCCGCGACCGGCCTCCTCGACGAGAACGGCGATGGCGACCCGGGGCGCCTCCGCCGGCGCAAAGCCGATGAACCAGGAGTGCGGTTCGCCTCGCCCGCCAAGCTCCGCCGTGCCGGACTTGCCGGCCGTCGTCACGCCCGGGATCTTCGCACCGGAGGTGTATTGCTGGCCCCGCTCGGTCTCGACCGCGGCGACCATCGCCTCGTTGATCGCGGCCGCATCTCCGCCATCGATCACCCGCCGGATGGTGTCGGCGCGGATCGTCTGCGTCCCGCGCTCGCCCGTGATGGCCGTCACGAGCCGGGGCCGGCGCAGCTCCCCGCCGCTCGCGACAGTGCTCGCCACCAGCGCCATCTGGAGGGGCGTCACGAACGTCTCGCCCTGGCCGTAGGCGGCGTTGGCCAGCTCGACGTCGTCGACGAAGCCGCCCGGGTCGTCGCCGCTCCCGTTCGTGACCTGCGAGATCGCGGTCGGCAGGTCGAAGGGCAGCGGCGCCCCGAAGCCCAGGCGCTCGGCGTAGTCGACGAGGTCGCCTCCACCGGTCTCGAGACCCGTGAGCGCGTACCAGATGTTGCAGGAGACCTGGGTCGCGCCGACAAGGTCCAGCCGCTCGGAGCCCGTGAAGAGGTGATGGCCATCGCGGATCCGGAACCCATCGACCACGAGGCCATCCTCCTCCGCGCCGGGCTGCTCCGCGTAGGTCGTCCGCGGCGTGACCGCCCCCGATCCGAGTCCGGCGATGGCCGTGACGATCTTGAACACGGAACCCGGCACGTAGCGCCCGAGCGTGGCCCGTGGCAGTAGCGGCTCGTCCTCGTCCTCCTGGAGCGCCTTGAATGTGCGGTCGGCGGTGGCGGGATCGGCAAGCGCGGACGCGGAGTACGTCGGGGTCGAGGCCATGGCCAGCACCTCGCCGTTGCGCGGATCGAGCATCACGACCGCTCCCTTGCGATCGCCGAGCGCGCGGACCGCGGCGCGTTGCAGCTCCAGGGACAGCGACAGGGTCAGGTCCTTCGGGTCGTATGGGTCCGTGCCGAACTTGCGCAGCGCGTCGGACACGGGATCCCCGGCCAACCCGGACAGCTCCGCGTCATAGGCGAGCTCGAGGCCGGCCCGGCCGTAGCGACTCGAGGCGTAGCCCACGACCTGGCTGATGGACTCGCCACGGTAGACGCGGTACAGCTCCCCGTTCGCGTCCTTCTCGTTGCGCGCCAGGACCTCGCCGTCACGGTCGAAGATGGAGCCGCGTGGCACGGTCCTGGCCGCCTGGATGACGGCGGGATCGAGCGGCGAGCGGACGAGCTCGGGGGCCTTGATGACGGCCCAGTAGCCACCCGCCGCGGCCAGGGTCCCGAAGGCGACCGAGAGGGCCAGCGCGACGTGGACGATCGTGCGCCCGAGGGGCCGTCGACGGGACGTCGTCGCAAGCATCAGGCCTTGCTCCGTTGGATCCGGCGGCGCCAGCCGGTCGCGGTACTCGGCGGGGGCGGTGGCTCCACGCCACGATCGGACAGCGCGAGCAGCAGGCCCACGACGACGGCGTTGGCCAGGAGCGACGACCCGCCGTAGCTCACGAACGGCAGGGTCACCCCGGTCAGCGGCAGGACCTTGAGATTGCCGGCCGCGATGATGAAGGCCTGGACGCCGACGATCAGGGCCAGCCCCGTCGCCAGGATCGCCCGGAAGTCATCGGCGGCGGAGGCACCGATACGCAGGCCGCGCTGGATGACCACGAAATAGAGCCCGAGGATCGCGATCACGCCGACCAGGCCGAGCTCCTCGCCGAGTGCTGCGAGCGGGAAGTCCGTGTGGATCTCCGGGATCGGCAGCCGGCCGCCGACCATCGGCAGGCCATTGCCTAAGCCCGTGCCGAGGAGGCCGCCGCGGGCGAACGCGTGCAGCGACTGGACGATCTGGTAGCCGGCACCGAGGGGGTCCGCGAACGGATCCAGCCAGATATCGATGCGGTCGCGGACGTGCTCGAACAGGTTCGCCATCAGCGCGCTGCCGGCCAGGAACAGGACCAGCCCGATGACCACCAGGCTGATGCGGCCGGTCGCCGCGTAGGTCAGGGCGAGGAACACCGCGAAGAACAGGAGTGCCGCGCCGAGATCCCGCTGGATGACCACGATCCCGAGCGCGATGGCCCACATCGCGACCATCGGTGCGAGGTACGGCAGCGGCGGGAGCCGGAGCGGCCCGAGGCGCGTGTCCTGCTCGATCAGCAGCGGTCGGTTCTCGGAGAGGTAGCCCGCGAGGAAGACGACGAGGATGACCTTGAGCAGCTCGGACGGTTGACCGCCGACCGGCCCCAGCCGGAGCGTCAGCCGTTGTCCCGCGACGTCGGCCCCGAAGATGAACGTCAGGAGCAGCAGGGCGATGCCGACCGCCGCCCACGTGTACTTGTAGCGACGAAGCCACGCATCCGAGCGCACCACGATCGCGAGCGTGGTCGTGACCGCGATCCCGAGGACCAGCCAGACCAGCTGGACATCGCCCAGGCCGAGGGCCGACTCGCCCTCGCCCAGCGTGACCAGGCCCTGCGGGAGCCGCTGCATGAGGAGCAGCGAGATGCCTCCGAGGAGGCCGACGACCGGCAGCAGCACCTGGTCGGTGCGCCGTCCGGCGAGCACCTGGGCGAGGTGCGCGAGGCCGAGGGCGCCAAGGTAGATGCCGAGACCCGTGGCGTTGGCGAGGCCGAACTCACCCTCCAGCCCGAGACGCAGGGACACGCTGCCGACGAGCAACGCGACCGCAGCCAGCGCGAGGAGACGAGCCTCTGTCCAGCGCGGCCGCGGACGGATCGGCCCGAGGATGCGCGGGAGGGCGGTGGCGGGCGCGCGACCGCTCGCCGCCGTCACGTGGTGCGGGCTCGTTCGAGACGAAGACGGACCTGCCCGATCGACACCTCATCGCCGAAGCCGAGCGGCGAGACGCCGGACGACGGACCGCCCGTTCACGTACGTCCCGTTCGTGCTTTCGAGGTCTTCGACGTACCAGCTTCGGCCCCGAAACGTCAGCACGGCGTGCTCCGTGGAAGCGAACGGATCGTCGATGACGATCGCGTTGTTCACGTCGCGCCCGAGCGTCGTGATCGCGTCGAGGTCGAACGAACGGCCGGCCTCCGGCTCCCCGGCCGGGGATTCCACCACGACCAGGCGACCCGGCGACGCCCCGGGCTCGCGCGCTGCGGCGCGCAGGTCACGCAACAGGGAGCCGACGACCCTCGCGAGGAACAGGTACAGCAACGCCAGGAACAGCAGCCGGATGATCCAGATGACGAGCAGGAACGGGTCCATCAGTCCGCGTCCCCGGTCGCCTCGACGACGAGGACCGTGTCGCCCAGCTCGATCCGATCGCCGGCCCCCAGGACCAGCTCGCCGACCGGGGCGCCGTTGACGCGCGAGCCGTTGGTGCTCCCGAGATCGGTGTACACGAGCGTGCCGCGTCGACCCGTGACGCGGGCGTGATGCCGGGACACGCGGCCATCGGCGAGGACCAGGTCGTTGTCCGGGCCGCGCCCGATGGTCAGGCTCGAGCCGTCGAACTCGCACAGGAACTCCGCGCCGTCGGGCGGGGTGACTCGCACGCGCGCGGTGGGTGCGCTGGGCCGGGGGATCGTGAAGACCATCGTGTCGGTGGGTCCGCTGCCACGGTCGTCGGCGGAGCCGTAGCCCGCGTCGGCGTCACCGTCCGAGGCATCGTCCGCCTCGAGGTCGGGGAGCAGGTCTCGTCGCTCGCGCCCGGCGATCGGGTCGGCGAAGCGTGCCACGACCTTGATATCGGCCCGCTGCACCGTCGTGTCGGCCAGGAGGTCGACACGCGGCCGGTCCACCAGCGTGTATTTGCGGCTTCGGGCGAAGACGAGCGCGCCATCGGCGAGCTCGGACGCGAGCGATCCGGTCATGTCGCCGAATCCGTCGAGATCGGCCGGATGGAGATGGATCACGAACCGGTTCGGGGCGAGCGTGCGATCGGCGGAGGACAGTCGTTCGGCCTCCATCGCGCGCTCGATGCGCCGTTGTAACTGGATCGGCTGGAGGCGTGCGCGGAACAGGCGCGCAGACGGACGCTCGAAAAGGCGTTCGAAGAACCGCTCGATGGCGGTGAGCGGCGGCATATCGGTCGCGGAGTCTAGCAGAGGGCTCGTTTGGGCCCCCGTGGCGCCAAGTTCACCCGGGACCATCCGCAGCACGGCCGAAGTACCCCCGGCGGAGGGGCGCAAAAGTCCCTGCGGTATACTCTCGCCCCTGTTCGAGCCGGTGCGCCTGCTCAACACGTCCAGCGCAAACCCCCGGGGTCCTGATGCCGGAAGTCCTTACCGAATCATTCTGCGAACGGTGCGGCACCCGCTACACGTTCGAGTCCGCGGTTCCTCGGGTCGCCCGCCTCAAGGGTGTGCGAGTCCTGTCGCGCGGCCTCAAGAACTTCGTCCTGTCGGACGACACCTCCATGGACGAGGCCTTCGCTGCGGCGCGCAACGAGACCGACCGCGAGGTCACGTCGCAGCAGCTCGACGCGTTCCACAAGACCTTCAACTTCTGCATGTCGTGCCGGCAGTACACGTGCAGCAACTGCTGGAACACGGCCGAGGGTCGCTGCCTGTCGTGCGCTCCGCTCCTCGGCGAGGAGATGCTCGCCGCCCCCTTCCCCGATCTCGACCTCTCCGGTGGCGCGGTCATGGCCGACACCAACGGGCACGCCGCCGTCGGGGACGGTCGCGAGGACGTCTCGCCGCTCGACACGCTGGCCTGGCCGACCGCGGACGTCGCGCACGAAGATGCCGCGATCCCGGCACCCGCAGTCGAGGCCCCTCCGACCGATGATTCGGGGGACGTCGACATCATGGCCCGCCTTGCTGGGCTCGGCATGGCTGGAGCGGCCACGTCGGTCGACGCCGTCGAACCCGACGTCGAGGCGGGGCTGCGGGCCGAGATCGAGGCCGCGGCGGAAGCCGAGGCCGCGGCGCTCGCCGAGGCCGAGGCGGCAAGGGTCCAGGCGGAGGCCGAGGCGGCCGCTGCGGCCGAGGCAGAAGCCCTGGCCGAGGCGGCAAGGGTCCAGGCGGAGGCCGAGGCGGCGAGGATCCAGGCCGAGATCGAAGCCGAGGCCGAGGCTGAAGCGATGGCCGAGGCTGCGAGGGTCCAGGCGGAGGCCGAGGCTGCCCGGCTCCAGGCCGAGGCCGAGGCGGCCGCGGAGGCGGAAGCCGCCAGGCTCCAGGCAGAGGCGGTAGCGATCGCTGCCGCAGAAGCAGCGGAGGCCAGGCGCCGAGCGGAGGCCGAGGCCGAGGCGGCCGAGACCAGGCGCCAGATGGAGTTCGCGGCTGCTGCCGCGTTCCTGGCTGCCGAGAGCCGCCGGCAGGCGGAGGCCGAAGCCGCGGCGAAGGCCGAGGCCGCGAGGCTCCAGGCGGAGGCCGAAGCACGCGCGGAGTTCGAGGCCGCCGAGGCCAGGCGCGAGGCGGAGGCGGCAGCGGCCGCGGAGGCCGAGGCCGCACAGATCCGGGCGGAAGCCGAAGCAGCCGCACAAGCCGAAGCGGCTCGTCAGGAGGCGGAGGCCGCAGCACGCGCCGAATTCGAAGCCGCCGAGGCCAGGCGCCAGGAAGAGGCCGCGGCAGCCGCAGCGGCGGAGGCCGCCCGACGCGAGGCCGAGGCCGCGGCCGAGGCAGCCGCAGCGGCAGCCGCAGCAGAGGCCGCCAGGCTCAAGGCGGAAGCCGAGGCGGAAGAGGCCCGACTGGCCGAAGAGGCGGAGGCAGCCCGGCTCGCAGCAGCAGCCGCCGCTGCCGCCGCGGAGGCAGCCCGAGCGCAGGAAGAGGCCGAAGCCGAGGCAGAGAGGATCCGGGTCGCGGCAGCGGCCGCTGCCGCCGCAGAAGCAGCCCGCATCGCCGCCGAGGCTGCCGCCGCCGAGGAAGCCCGCGTCGCGGCGGAGGCAGAAGCGGCCCGCGTCGCCGCCGAGGCCGCAGCCGCCGAGGAAGCCCGGGTCGCCGCCGAGGCAGAAGCGGCCCGCGTCGCCGCCGAGGCCGCAGCCGCCGCAGAGGCCGAGGCCGAAGCGGCCCGCGATGTCGTGGCACAGCCGACATGGCAGACGATCGCGCCGGACAGCACGCCGGCGGCACCGCCGCCTCCGGGCGCGGTCGAACCGACCGGTCCGGCTACTCCCGCAGACCAGATCGCCGCCAGCGCGGAGCCGGAATGGCCCACCCAGCCCGAATGGCCCACGCAGCGGCCCGCCGCGGGGCTTCCGTTCCTCGGCCGGCCGGCACAGCCGACGGGCGGGATCGAGGCGCTCTGGGCCGAGTCGGCCCGCGAGGTCGCGTCGACGCGCCGACCCGGCGGCGCGAGCCGCGGGGGGCGTCCAGCCGTGCGTCAGTTGCGGCCTGTCACTCTCCGCGACCGCTCGATTCTGCCGGCGCTGCGGTACCCGCCAGGGCTGACGCACTCTCCGCCGCGACCGAGCGGTCGTCGCGGACGCGGACCCACGCCGCGCCGAGCAGCAACACCTGGAACGTGAACGACAGCCAGGCCAGCGCGATGAACGCGGTGGCCAGGGAACCAGCGAGCAGTGCCGCGCTGATCAGCCGCGGTGCCACGAACAGGAACAGCTGGCTGAGGGCCACGATCCCCACGCCGGCCACGACCGCGGGGAGCCAGATCGCGCTCCATGACGGAACCCGCGGCGGCACGATCCGGTAGACGATGGCGATCACGACAACGCCGATGGCGGTCACGGCCGGCACCGAAGCGAGCACGCGACCCAGGGCCGCCAGCGCCGGTGACGAGTTCGGCAGGAAGGCCTCGGCTGCCGCCGCGAGCGTTCCGCCGACGATGAGCGCCACGATCACGCCGACGAGCCCGGCGACCGAGACCAACCCCCGGGCCGTCCGCCGGAAGACGTCGCGCTCCGGACGATCCGTGAAGATCCGAGCGAAGGCGATGTCGAGCGTCCCGTAGAACTGGCTGACCGTCCACACCAGCCCGACGAGCCCCACGATCGACGTGACCGCGGCCCCGTCCGACAGGGCCAGGAGGGCCTGGTTGACGATGTCCTGGAGCGGCGGGAGGAGTTCCCCGATCACCCGCGCCAGCCGTGCCTGGACGGTCGGGTCGTCGACGATCCACCCGGCCACGCCGAGCGTCACGAGCGCGACCGGGAACGCGGCGAACAGCGCGGCGAACGCCAGGCCGTTGGCGAGCAGTCCCCCCGGCGCGCGCCCGTAGACGTCGAGGACGGCCCGCAGCAGGGCGACCCGTGGCCGATCGAGGAACCGCTCGAGGATCGCGGCCGGATCCATCGATCGGCGGGTCAGTCCCGCAGGTCCTCGAACAAGGCAGGCTGGACGGCATCCGCCGGCACGCGGCGTGGCCCGGCGATCAGCGCCCGGATCTCACCGCGTCGCACGTAGCGGCGGCCACCCAGCTTGATGCTCTGGAGTCGCCCCTCCCGTGCCCATCCACCGATCGTCGAGGTCGTGAAATGCACGTTCGCGGCAGCCAGGATGGCCTGCGCCTCCGCGAGGGTGATCCAGTCCGCGGCCGATGGCATCGGTCAGTCGGCGTCGCGGGTCGGCGTCTTGGTTGCCGTCCCCGACTTCGATGGCTTCGAGGCTCCCTTGGACGCGTCGCCCGTCGCGGCGGCTGTGGTCGCCGGGACCGCCGGGGACGACTCGGTGTCCGAGCCGGACGACCCCGATTCCTTCGTCGAGGCGCCGTCGGAGGGATCGTCGTCGCTGCCACCCGACGAGGAACCGCTCTTGACGGCCGCGCGCCGCTCCTTCTTGGCCCAGCCGGAGCCCCGGTAGTGGACCGTCGGGGCGGTGATCGCCTTCCTCACGGGGCCCTCGCCACAGAGCGGACACGATGCCGGCGGGTCGGCCTCGATGCCGTGGATCACCTCGAAGCGGCGGCCGCAGGCCGCACAGTCATAGTCGTACAGGGGCACCCGGGCGGCCTCGCGGTCAGCCGCGCAGCAGGCGCATGCCGCACTTCGGGCAGTAGAACGCCCGCTCGTGAGCGGACGCGAATCCGCAGTGGGCGCAGACCAGCCCGCCGCGGCCCGCCGCCGGCATCGGCCGTTCGACGGCGGTGAGACCCATCGCGTACTGGTTCGCGAGGACGTTGCTGAGGATCCCGGCCAGCAGCTTCGCTCCGATCCGGTCCGTGTCGCCGCGGACGCCGCGACCACCCCAGCCGACCACCGCGCGCACGATCATGTCGCCGGTCGCCTCGTCCCAGTGGGCGGCGACGCCGCCAAGGACCGCGTTGTACTCCGGGATATCCGCTCGTGTCGACCTCGCCGTCGAGCAGCGAGCACACGAACGTGTCGAACGCGAGATCGATGGCGTCGATGGACTCGAGCACGACCAGCGCGTGCCGGGTGATCGGGGAGTGCACGTGGTGCGCGTTCAGCCACTGCATCGCTTCGGACGGCCGCGAGATCGTGGGCGTGGCCTGGCTGAATTCGATGGCCAGCGGTTCGACGACCTCGATCTCCGACTTGGCGAGCCCGACCAGCATCGACGGCAGGTCCGACATCGCCTGCTGACCCGCCCGCATCCGCACGCCTTCGCTGGTCTTGCCCGCGTAGTAGAGCTTGAGCTGGAATTCCTGGGCGACGACCTCCTCGGGCATCACCGCGGACCCAGTGGGCGCGGGCGCGGCGGTGGCCGGCGTCTCGGCGGCGTTCTTGCGCTTCAGGAAATCAAGCGGCACGGATGGGCTCCCCGAGGATCAAGTGGATTTGCCAGCATCGTAGCAGGGCACGGGGCACCCGACGCCCGCGCCACGAAGGCAAGAACCGGCTACCCACGCGCGAGGATGACGACCTCGAGGCCACGCAGTGCCAGCGACCCGGCCGCGTTCGGCGCGCCCGGATCCTCGTGCGACCCACCGACCGGCCGCCACGGACCGTCGCCCGCGGGACCGAGATCGACCGTCGTCGGTTCCTCGCACGAAGTTCGCGACGACGAGCGTCGCCTCGCCGTCGGCCTCCCGAACGTAGGCCAGCACGTCGTCGCCGCCGATCTCCAGGCGACGCAGCGCCCCGCGGCGCAGGCTCGGGCGACCCTGTCGAAGCGCGATCAATCGCTTGTAGGTGGCCAGCACGGACGATGGATCGGCTGCCTGTGCGGCCACGTTCCGCGTGTCGGCGTCGTCACCGAAGCGGATCCACGGTCGGCCGGTGGTGAACCCGTGACCGGGCTCGCCCGTCCATGGCATCGGGGATCGACAGCCGTCGCGGTTCCACCAGACCCAGCCTTCCTCCACGCGGCGCGCTGGCGGATCGATGATCTCGTCGAACGGGACCTCGACGTCGCGCAGCCCGATCTCCTCGCCGTAGTACAGGAACGGCGTGCCGCGCAGGGTCAGCAGGACCGCCGCGGAGGCCCGCGCCACCGCGTCGGTGTCGTCGATCCCGGCGGACGCCGACAGGCGGCTGGCGTGGCGTGACTGATCGTGGTTCGAGAGCACGACCGTCGGCCAGGTGTCGCCGAAGATCACCTGACGCCGGTCGAGCAATGCCCGGTACTCCGCGGCGGACCACGGGGCGCGAACCAGCTCCCAGTCGAAAACGAGGTGGTTCTGGTTCGACAGGGCGGCCGAAGTCTCCGGACCGCCGTAGAACAGCTCGCCGACCGACATCCGGCCCGGCGCCTCGTCGACGATGGCACGGAACCGGGCGATCAGCTCCGGGAAGTCCGGCTGGTCGCGGTCGTACTTGTGCTCCTGGCGGTCCCAGGCACTCGTCCCCTCCGCGACCTCCGCGAGCTCCGGATTCGAGGGCATCTCCGGGTCCTTGAGGAAGATGTTGAACACGTCGAGTCGAAAGCCGTCGACGCCGCGGTCGAGCCAGCCGCGGACCATCTTCAGCTGCGCCTCCTCGACCGCCGGGTTGCGCCAGTTCACCTCGGGCTGCTCGACGAGGAAGGTGTGCATGTAGAACTGGTCCCGGGCCGGCTCGTACTGCCACGCGGAACCGCCGAAGAACGACAGCCAGTTGTTCGGCGGCAGCGGGTTGCCGTCGGCGTCCCGACCGGCCGGGTCACGCCACAGGTAGAAGTCGGCGTACGGCCCCTCGCGCGACTGTCGGCTCGCCTGGAACCAGGCGTGCTGATCGCTCGTGTGGTTCATCACGAGGTCGAGGATCACGCGAAGGCCTCGTGCGTGCGCCTCCCGGACCAGGCGGTCGAAGTCGTCCTCGGTCCCCAGCAGCGGATCGACGGCGGAGTGGTCACTGACGTCGTAGCCGACATCGAAGCCCGGGCTCGGGAAGATGGGCGACAGCCAGACGCCGTCGACGCCCAACCCTTCTGGGCCCAGGTGATCGAGGTGCTCGATGATCCCGGGCAGGTCGCCGATCCCGTCCCCATCCGTGTCGCCGTAGCTGCGCGGATAGACCTGGTACACGATCCCCTCGCGCCACCACTCCGTCGCGTGGCGGGCGAGGGACGACGCGGGCGGCGGGACGTCGGACATCCCCGCGAGTCTGCGGGAGGGCGCGGGCGACGGTCAAGAAGGTGCCGGCGGCCGCGTCTCGCCGGTATCGGGTGCGCGTCCGTATACTCGGAACGATGGCCCATTCCCCCTCGCTTCGGGTTGCGCGCCGGCCCCTGCGTGTCGGCGTGGCGGGCCTCGGAGCCGTCGCCCAGGCCGTCCACCTGCCCCTCCTGGCGCGCCTCCCCGGCACGTTCGAGCTCGCCGCGATCTGCGACCTGTCGTCGGCGCTGACCAACGCCCTCGGCGAGCGATATCGGGTCCCCGCCCAACACCGGTACCGGGATGTCACGACGATGCTCGACAGCCTGGAGCTCGATGGCCTGATCGTGCTCACCTCCGGGTCACACGGCGACGTGGCGCTCGCGGCCCTCCAGCGCGGGCTACCCGTGCTTTCCGAGAAGCCGTTGGCCACGACGCGCGCCGAGGCCGATCGCCTGGCGGCCGTCGAGGGGCCGGATCACGACGGCGAACGGCTGATGGTCGGGTACATGAAGCTCTTCGATCCCGCCGTCGAGGAAGCGGTCCGCGTAGCCCGCGACCCGGATGCGCCGATGGGCGCGCTTGCGGGCGGTCGAGGTGACCGTCCTGCATCCGACGAGCGAGAGCCAGCTCGCGCACGCCCACCTGCTGCCGCCACCGGACGATATCGACGCCACGATCCTCGCACGGCTTCGAGAACGCTCGAGCGAGCTCGATACCGATGCGCTGGGCGCCGCGGCGCCGGCACTGGGCCCGCTGTACAGCGGCATCCTGCTCGGCAGCGTCGTCCACGATCTCGCGGTGGTCCGAGCGATCGCCGGCGACCCCACGGAGATCGACCACGTCGAGGTGTGGCCGGAGGGTGCCTGGCCGCCGTCGGTCACGATCGTGGGGCGCCTGGGGAATGACGCACGCCTGTCCATCGGGTGGCACTTCCTGCCCGACTATCCGGCGTACCGCGAAGACGTCCGATTCCACTACGAGCGTGGCTCCGTGGAGCTGTCCTTCCCGGCGCCCTATCGTCTGCACGAGCCGACCGGTCTGGTGATCTCCACGGGTCACGGCGAAACTCGTCAACGGACCCTGCTCGATTCGATCGAGGAAGCGTTCGAACGCGAGCTCCTCGCGTTCGCGTCCATGATCACGGACGGCACTCGGGCTCGGTCGGGGATCGCCGACGGCCGCGCCGACATCGTCACATGCCAGCGCATCGTCGCGCGCCTGGCGCTCGATCGCGGGATCGAGATCGGGGGTGAGGCGGCAGGATTCGGCGAGACGTCCCCCGCCAGGGATGAGACCGCCGCGACGCCGAGCGCCAGCGCATGACAGCGGCCACCCCGACGACCGGTCGCACGATCGTCCACCTGATCCCGCATACACACTGGGACCGGGAGTGGTACGAGCCCTTCCAGACCTTCCGACTGCGTCTCGTGGACCTCGTCGACGAGCTGCTCGAACGCATGGAAGCGGACGGGCGGCTGCGGTTCACGCTGGATGGCCAGTGCGCGACGGTCGACGACTACCTCGAGGTCCGGCCGGAAGCCGAGCCACTCATCCGCCGGCTCGTCGCCGAGGGCCGGCTCGCGATCGGGCCGTGGCAGATCCTCATGGACGAGTTCCTCGTCTCGGGCGAGACGTTGGTCCGCAACCTGGAGCTCGGCTGGGCGCGGGCCACGGAGCTCGGTGGCGCGATGCGGGTCGGCTACCTGCCCGACATGTTCGGGCACGTAGCGCAGATGCCGCAGATCCTGCGCCGAGCCGGCATCGACCGGGCCGTCGTGTGGCGAGGCGTCCCCGCGGTCGTCGACCGCAACACCTTCGCCTGGGAGTCGCCCGACGGCTCCGTCGTCGAGGCCGAGTACCTCGTCGGCGGCTACGGCAACGGTGCCCACCTCTTCGACGTCCCGGGCCGGCTGAAGGCGAAGCTCGCCGAGCACGTCGACGCGAACGAGCCGTTCTATGGGCGGCACTCGATCCTCGCGATGTACGGCACCGACCACGCGGTCCCCTCCCCTCGCCTGGCGGATCTCGTCGACGCGATCAACGCCGACGATTCGCCCGTCGTCGTCCGGCTGGAGACGCTCGCGGAGTACGCGGCGCGGACGGACATCGAGCCATCCGCTGGAGCGGGGGCGCACTGGACGCGGCGAGCTCCGCTCCGGGGCCCGCGCGAACATGCTGATGAACGTCACGTCCGCGCGGGTCGACGTGAAGATCGCCGCCGGCCGCGCCGAGCGACTCCTCGAACGCTACGCCGAGCCACTGACCGCCCTGCACGCGACGGCCTGGCCGGGACGGCCGCTCGAGCTTGCCTGGCGGCGGCTGGTGGACAACTCGGCGCACGATTCGATCTGCGGCTGCTCCCACGACGAGGTCGTGGCGCAGGTCCTGACCAGGTACGCGGAAGCGGAACAGATCGGGCGGGGCGTGCTGTCCCGCACGCTCGGCGAGATCGCGAGGGGGGTCCCGACCGGCAGCTGGGTCGCGATCAACCCATCGCCCGCCGCGCGCGAGGGCTTCGTGGAGTTCGACGTCGCGGTCCCGCCGGAATGGGAGTCGGTCGAGCTGCGCTCCGGCGATCGCCGGATCTCATCGCAGGAATGCGGCCGCGCCGACCCGGTCGTCGCCGACCTCAAGCTCCACGGTTCGGAGATCCCCGAGCTGTTCCGTCGGCGGCGGCACGGCCGCGAGCTGTTCGGGCGCCAGATCAACTCGATCGACATCCAACCCGACCACCCCGACGGGACCCCGACGGTGCGCGTGTTCGCCGATGACATCGCCGACCCGCCCGAGCTCGATGTCGAGGAGCTCCTCGGCCATGTCGAGGCGGCGGTCCTGGCACGGCCGGACGAGGCGTGGCGGCTCACGGTCCGCGCCGCGGAGCGTCGCCGCATCCTGGCCTGTGTGCCCATGCCCGCGCTCGGCTGGTCGGCGATCGAAGTCGTGGCCGGCGGCGGCGCCGAGGCGGCGAGCCCGGAACCCGTCGCCGATGCCGTGACCGCCGGCGAGCGTCGCCTCGACAACGGCCTCGTCGCCATCGAGGTGGACGACGACGGCACGTTCCGCCTGGAGGGCGAGGGCGTGACGCTCGAGGGCGTCGGGCGGATCGTCGACGGCGGGGACCTGGGTGACAGCTACAACTACGGTCCGCCGAGTCCCGATGTGATCGTCGACAAGCCCACGGAGATCGAGGTCGTGGCGGGACCGTCCGGCCCCCTCCGCGGGCGACTCGACGATCCGACGCCGGTTCGAGTGGCCGGTCGGGATCGACCCGCGGGAGCGGGTTCGGACGGAAGCCACGGTCCCGACCGACGTCATCACGACGCTCGAGCTCCAGGCCGGTGAGCCCTTCGTCCGGGTCGAGGTCAGCTTCGAGAACCGGTCGCGCGATCACCGGGTCCGCTTTCACGTGCCGCTTGCGGGCGCGGCGAGCGGAAGTTCGGCCCAGGGCCAGTACGCCGTCGTCGACCGTGGTCTCGACGTCGAGGGCGGACATGGCGAGGTGCCGCTGGCCACCTTCCCGGCGCATGGCTTCGTCCAGACCGAGGGCGTGAGCGCGCTGCTCGATCACATCGTCGAGTACGAGGTCGTCGACGGCCGCGAGCTGGCGCTCACGCTGCTTCGGTCGTTCGGCTGGATCAGCCGCAACGCCAATCCGTACCGCGAGGACCCGGCCGGTCCGGAGGTTCCCGTGCCTGGGGCGCAGCTGATCGGCGAACGATCGATGCGCTTCGCGCTCATGCCCCACGCGGGCTCGTGGGCCACCGCCTCGGTCGTCGCGACCGCCGAGCGATACCAGCACGGGGTGCTCGTCGTGCGCGGAACCGGCCCGGTCGAGGCGGAGGCGGGCCGCCGTGGTCGCGGATGGCGCCGCCCCGTCCGCAGACGGCCTGGCCATCGAGGGCGACGGCATCGTGCTGACCGCGCTCCGGCGCCGCGGCGAATGGCTGGAGCTGCGGGTGGTCGCGGAGACCAGGAACCCCACCGAGGCCGTGATCCGGGGACGGTTCGACGAGGCGCGCGATGCCGATCTGCTCGGCCGCCCGATGGGTGCGCTGGCCGACTGAGCCCGGGGTTCTGCGCCTCTCCCTGGGACCGTGGGAGATCCGGACGATCCACCTGCGCCCGTCCTGAAACACGCTCGCCGGGGAGCCGCATGACGGCACCGCGACCGCGATGCGACTGCAACGTTGACAGAACATCCGAGCGGACTCTAGGCTCGCCCGTGATGGCAACTTGCCATTGGCCTTTCCAGTCCGCCCGACCCCAGTGGCGGGAGACCGTGGAGGAGCCGGTAGCGACCGTTGGCAGGCCGACGACCTTCGATGCGAAGCGAGGCGTCGGTCACGCGGCCCGCACCGAGGAGGAGACCGCGAATGGTCATGCGTTCGACCGCAAGTCGCGCCACGTCATGGACCCACCCGACATCCGGGTCGAGGGCCATTCCCCAAGGAGATAGTCGATGACCCGATCCTTACGATTCTCCGCGTTGTTCCTGGCGGCTGCCCTGCTGGCAACCGCTTGCGGCCCCGCCGAGCACGACCCTGCCGCCCGCGAGCGGCGGCCCGGCGGCGAGCGCCCCGGCCAGCGGCCCCGCGACCAGCGTCGAGCCGGGCCCGGCGGGCTCGATCAACGTCCTGTCGCTGTGGGGCGGCAGTGAGGAGCAGGCCTTCCAGGCCGTCCTCGCCGACTTCACCGCGAAGACCGGCATCACGGTCAACTACGAGGCCGACCGCCAGACCTATTCCACGACGCTCCAGTCGCGGATCACCGGTGGCAACCCGCCGGACATCGCGATCATCCCGGGCATCGGCTTCCTTCGCCGCTTCGCCAAGGACGGATCGCTCAAGAAGCTGGCCGACCTCGGCATCGATACCTCCGGCCTCGCCGCCAACTACCCCGAGGGCTTCCTCGGTGCGGGTTCGGTCGATGGCGAGCTGTATGCCGTCCCGGCCAAGTACAACAACAAGGGCACGATGTGGTACCGCCCCGACCTCTACACGGCGAACGGCGTCACCACCAACCCGACCACCTGGGATGAGTACAAGGCGGCACTCGACGCCAACGTCGGCAAGCCCGGAGCCATGGCGCTCGGCGCCAAGGACGACTGGAACCTGACCGACTGGTTCGAGAACATCTACATCCGCCAGGCCGGCGTCGAGGCGTACGACAAGCTGTTCAGCGCCGAGGGCGACTGGGCCGATCCGTCCGTCCAGACCGACGTCAACACGATGCTCGAAGTCATCAACGACACGTACGTCGTCGGCGGCATCGATGCGGCCGTCGGCCGTGCCTGGACCGACGCGATCGCCCAGGTCTTCAAGCCCGAGCCCGAAGCCTCCACGTTCTACGAGGGTGGCTTCGTCGGTGGCATCGCGACCGGCCAGACCAACACGGCCCTGGTCATCGGCGAGACCATCGACTGGTATCCCTTCCCGACCCTCGGCAACACCGAGGACGTGACCACCTTCGGTGGCGACGTCGTCGGTGCGTTCACCGACAGCGCCGGCGCCAAGGCGTTCGTCGAGTACATCGTCACGCCCGAGGCCAACCAGGTCTGGGCCGGGACCGGCGCCATCGTGTCGCCCCACAAGGGCGTCCGCGACGGACGCGTATCCGAACGAGCTCGTCGTCCGTGAGGCCGAGTCCCTCACGAGCGCCGCGCAGATCCGCTACGACGGCGCCGACCTCCTGCCTGCCGGCATCGCCGGCGAGGGTCTCGGTGCCCTGCTCCAGCGGGCCATCGCTGGCGACACCATCGATTGGGCGGACTACCAGACGCGCGTGAAGGCCGCCTGGGACGCCGAATGACCTTGGGACGCGCCTAAAGGTCCAGCACCCGACGCGGGCGGCCTCGTGGCCGCCCGCGTCTGAATCTCCCGGGGAAGGAGGGCGGTTCCGTGGCCGGTCCGACGGACGAGACGCTCAGCAGGTTGCCGCTCGGCCCCGTGAAGCCGACGCCGAAGCCCGCCGGGCGGCGCTACGACAAGAGCACCCTGCTCTTCCTCGGCGTGCCGGGGCTCCTGATGGCGGTCTTCCTGGTCTATCCGACCATCTACACGATCGCCCTCAGCTTCAATCGCGGTCGCCGTGGCGAGTTCACCGAGTGGGTCGGGTTCCAGCACTACATCAACCTGCTGACCGGCGACAAGAGCTTCCTCGACGTCACCACATTCCCGCCCGAGGGCGCCATCTGGAACAACCTGCTGTGGGCCGTCTTCTACACGAGCCTGGTCATCTTCCTGGGGCTCGTCGTCGCGGTCCTGGCGTCTCGAGTCCGCTACGAATCGGCCGTCAAGGCCGTGGTCTTCCTGCCGATGGCGATCGCGGCCACCGCGCTGGCGATCATCTGGAACTTCGTGTACGCCCCGGATGCCAACATCGGCCTGCTGAACGCCATCCTGGACCCGATCACGGAACAAGGGATCTCCTGGCTCGGCAATCCGTCCCTCGTGAATGCCGCGCTGATCGCGCGCCGGCGTGTGGGGTTCGGTCGGGTTCGCGACGGTCATCCTGTCCGCGGCACTGAAGAGCATCCCGAGCGAGATCCTCGAAGCCGCGCGGGTCGACGGGGCGTCCGAACGCCAGGTCTTCTTCGGGATCATCATCCCGATGGTGAGCCTGCCGATCTCGGTGCTGGCCGTCACGCTCCTGGTCAACGTCGTGAAGCTGTTCGACCTGATCTACGTGCTCACGAACGGTGGGCCGGGCGTGAAGAGCCGGGTCATCGCCTTCACGATGTACTTCGAGTCGATCCCCGGCGGCCAGTTCGGTCGAGGCGCCGCGGTCGCGGTGATCATGCTCATCCTGTTGCTTCCGATCATGGCCTACAACATCAGGCGCTTCCGCAGCTCGAGGGTGACGTAGATGACGGCTGTCGCAGAGCCGCAGGTGGCCGCTCGCGAGCGGAGCACCAGCCAGCGGATCGTCAAATTCCTGAACAAGACCCCGATCCACATCGCCCTGGGGATCATCGCCCTCATCTGGCTGGCGCCCACGATCGGGCTGTTCGTGACCTCGTTCCGGCCGCGGAGCGACATCCAGGTGACCGGCTGGTGGGAGAGCTTCCTGCAGTTCCGCTACACGCTCTCGAACTACCAGGAGGTGCTCAGCGGTCAGGGCATGCTCCAGGCCTTCGTCAACACCCTCCTGATCGCGGTCCCGTCCACGTTGATCCCGCGTGGTGCTGGCCTCGATGGCGGCCTACGCCTTCTCCTGGCTGCATTTCCCGTTCCGTGACGGGCTGTTCCTGCTCGTGGTGGCGCTGCTGATGATCCCGGTGCAGGTCGCGTTCATCCCGCTGCTCAAGTTGTTCGCCCCGACCGGGCTGCTGAACAGCTACGGGGCGATCTGGCTGACGCATACGGCGTTCGCGCTGCCATTCGGGATCTTCCTGTTACGCAACTTCTTCATCACGTTGCCACGCGACCTCATCGAGGCGGCGCGCATCGACGGCTCGTCGACGATCGGGATCTTCCGGACGATCGTCGTGCCACTGTCGGTGCCGGCCATCGCGGCCTACGGGATCTTCCAGTTCCTGTGGGTCTGGAACGACCTGCTGATGGCCCTCGTGTTCGTCCAGGACGGCTCGCAGTGGCCGATGACCAAGGCCATCCAGAACCTGCTCAGCCAGTACGGCACGGAATGGCACCTGCTCGCGGCCGGGGCCTTCCTCCTCATGGCCGTTCCGCTGATCGTGTTCTTCAGCCTGCAGCGCTACTTCGTCCAGGGATTGCTGGCCGGGTCCGTCAAGTAGGCGGGGTGGTTCCCGCGCCGTCGACCATTCGGGTCGCCACCTGGAACATCCGGGCCGCCATCGGCCCGGGAGAGCCGTTCCCGCCTGCCTGGTGGCGGCACGTCCGGCGTGACCGGCTCGAGCGGATCGCGCAGCAGATCGTCGATCTCGACGCCGACGTCATCGCCTTGCAGGAAGTCGCCCTGCTGACGCCTCACGGCGAGCTGCTCGACGAACCGCTGGAGCTCGCGCGGCTGACCGACCGGCAGGTCCGGTATGCGGCAGTGCATGCGTTCGCCCTGATCGAGCCCGAGGACGGTGGCGCGATCGGCGCGGCGACGTGGGGCAACGCCCTGCTCACGCGGGTGCCGGTCGTCGACGGCTTTGCCGTCGGGCTGCCGCTGGGCGGGGACGACGAGGCGGTCGAACCCGCGGGAAGCGGTGGTGACCTGGCCGGCGTGACCTTCGCCGACGCGCCGTACGGGACTCGAGAACCGCGCTGTGCGATCGGCGGCCGCGTCTCGGGGCCCTGGGGCGATCTCGCGGTCGTCAACGCGCACCTGACCTATGCCGGGACCGAGCAGCGACGCGCGCAGGCCGACGAGCTGGCGCGGATCGCCGCCGGCCTGGACGGGCCGCTCGTGGTGACCGGCGACTTCAACGCGGCCATCGAGGCACCCGCCCTGCGCTCGCTCGCGAGCGGGTTCGATGACGCCTTCAGCGCTGTCGGCGTCGAGGCCGGCGACCCGCGCCGCGCCTCGTGCGGGCCGCAACGGATCGACCATCTCCTCAGCCGCGGCCTGCGGGCCATCGACTGCCGGGTCGTGACGGAGGCGGGCGACGCGTCCGACCACCTTCCGGTGGTCGCCACGTTCGAGGTGCTGCCCCGACCCGGCTGAGGGGTCTCAGCCGGCGAGGCTGTCTCGCAACCGTTCGACCTGCTCGGCCAGCTCCGCTTCCCGAGCGCGCGCGCCCTCGACGACCGCCGGTGGCGCCTTCGCCATGAACGACTCGTTCGCCAGCCGCTCGCGGGCGGCGGCAAGCCAGCCCTCGGCCTCGGCCAGTTCGCGCTCCAGCCTGGCCCGTTCCAGGGCGCTCGCGCCCTCGTCGACCGCGGCGGGCCGGATGGTTGCCTCGATGTCGCCGGCGCCCGCGACGACCGTCAGATCGCCAGGCGCCCGGCTCGCATCGAGCGCCTCGGGCGTGAGCTCCCGGTGCAGGGGTCGGGCTCGGGCCATCCGTTCGAGCGCCGGCCGCAGCGCCTCGAACGCGTCGCCGAGCTCTTGCGGGACGTGGACCCGCGTCTCGAGCCACTCCCCGGCGGGCAGCTTCGCCGACGTCCGGGCGTTGCGCAGGTCACCGACGAGACCGATCAAGGCCGACACCTGGCGCTCGGTCGCCGGGTCCCGCTCCACGGCCGCGGGCCAGCGGGCGACGATGAGCAGGCCGGGATCCGACGCCCGGTGCGGGATCGCCGCCCAGAGCGCCTCGGTGACGAACGGCATGACCGGGTGGAGCAGCCGCAGGTACGTGTCGAGCGCGTCGACGAGGGCCCACCAGGTCGCCTCGTGCACCTCATCGGGGAGCGACGCGTCCGCCAGCCGGACCTTGGCGAGCTCCACGCCCCAGTCGCAGAACTCGTTCCAGATCGCGTCGTACAGGAGGCGGGTCACCTCGCCGAAGGCGTAGTCGGCCATGGCGGCGTCGACCGCCGCGACCGTGGCCGACGCGCGCGACAGGATCCAGCGCTCGGCCGGGCCCAGGTGGCGCGCGTCCGGCAGGCGGCGCTCCGCGTCTGCCGCGATCGACGGCGGGCGGGCACCGGCGACGAAGCGTGTCGCGTTCCACAGCTTGTTGGCGAAGTTCCGCGCGTTCTCGAGCTTGGCCGTGCCGAATCGCTGGTCCTGTCCGGCAGCCGAGCCGTGGATCAGGGCGAAGCGAAGGGCATCCGCGCCCGTCTCGTCGATCACCCCGAGGGGGTCCACGACGTTGCCCTTGGTCTTGGACATCTTCTTGCCTTCCGGGTCGCGGATCAGCCCGGACAGGTAGACCGTGTGGAAGGGCTCGGTGTCGGTCAGATGGAGCCCGAGCATCATCATCCGGGCGACCCAGAAGAAGATGATGTCGTAACCGGTCTCCATGACCGACGTCGGGTAGTAGCGGGCGTAGTCGGGCGTCTCGTCGGGCCAGCCGAGTGTCGAGAACGGCCACAGGCCCGAGCTGAACCACGTGTCGAAGATGTCCGGGTCCTGCTGGAGCTCGCCCGCCGCGCGCCCGCATGTTTCGCACGCAGCCGGGCCTGCCGGGTCGGCCGTGACCGTGACGTGGCCATCGGGGCAATACCAGGCGGGGATGCGATGGCCCCACCACAGTTGCCGGCTCACGTTCCAGTCGCGGATGTTGGTGAGCCAGTGCTCCCAGGTCTTCTCGAATCGCTCGGGCAGGATGGCCGTGCGCCCCGACCTCGTGGCGTCCAGCGCTCGTACCGCCAGCGGTTCCGTGCGGATGAACCACTGCGTCTTGAGCCGTGGTTCCAGGACGTCGTCACTGCGCTGGCAACGCCCGACGATCATCTCGTGGACCCGCTCGTCGACGAGATCGCCCCGATCCGTCAGAGCCGCCACGATCCGGCGGCGCGCCTCGTAACGGTCGAGGCCATCGAATTCGGTCCCCGTGTTCGCG
Organism: uncultured Chloroflexia bacterium; assembly: GCA_963850555.1. Lineage (GTDB taxonomy): Bacteria > Chloroflexota > Limnocylindria > Limnocylindrales > CSP1-4 > SPCO01. Next base: position 345,918 of record CAWKLT010000018.1, read on the forward strand.
ACGGTGGCGTCGTCGGCGAGGATCGTCGGGGCGGGCAGGCCGTGGCGCTTGCCCGTCTCGTGATCGTCCTGGTCGTGGGCCGGCGTGATCTTCACGGCGCCCGTGCCGAACGCCGGGTCCACGACCTCGTCGGCGATGATCGGCACGTCGCGGTCGACGAACGGGATTCGCACGCGCCGGCCCACGAGCTCGCGGTAGCGCTCGTCGTCGGGATGCACGGCCACGGCCGTATCGCCCAGGATCGTCTCGGGACGGGTGGTCGCGACGACGACCGACCGCTCGGGATCGGGATCCGGCTCGCCGGTCGCCTCGTCCACCAGGTGGTAGCGGACGAGCCACAGGGTCCCGGTCTCGGGCGTGGGGACGACCTCGAGATCGCTGACGCTCGTCTGGCAGCCCGGACACCAGTTGACGAGCGCCTCGGTCCGGTAGGCGAGGCCGTCGCGGTACAGGCGCTCGAAGGCGACCCGCACTGACTTGGCCGACCCCTCGTCCATCGTGTAGCGCAGCCGGCCCCAGTCGGCCGATGCGCCGACCCGGCGCTGCTGGGCGAGCATCACGGGCCGGGTCGACTCGGAGAAGGCGACCATCCGCTCGAGGTAGCGCTCGCGACCGAGCGACTGGCGGCTCTCGCCCTCCTTGGCGAGGATGGCATCGAGGACGAACTGGGCGGCGATGCTCGCGTGGTCGAGCCCCGGCAGGAACAGAGCGGCGTGGCCGCGCATCCGGGCGTGGCGGACCATCAGATCCTCGACCGTCGTCCGCTGCGCATGCCCCAGGTGGAGGGAGCCCGTCACGTTGGGCGGCGGCTGGATGATCGTGAAGGGCGGCAGCTCCGGGTCGGCAGTCGAACCGGCGCCATCGGGCGCGAACACGTCCGCGCCGAGCCAGCGCTCGTAGATCGCGCCCTCCACGTCGCGCGGGGTATAGGCCTTGGGCAGATCCGTCATCGCTTCGAGGCTAACCGATTCCGACCTTCGCCGGACCTTGCTCATAGGTGACGGTCGTGCGGCCTCATCGGTCACATGACCGATGACGCTCCCCTGCTCCGACCCCAGGTTTGTGGCAGTCCACGACATGGACAGCACGACAGGAGGATCGAGATGGCGAGATTCATGGATGTCCATTCCGGGTTCGTCGGGGTGACGGGCCCGCAGCTGCGAGAGGCGCACGAGCGCGACCTCGCGATCGAGAAGGACGAGGGCGTGCACTTCGAGCGCGCGTGGCTCGATCCCGAGAGCGGCAAGGTCTTCTGCCTCTCCAACGGTCCAACCAAGGAAGCGGTGATGCGGATCCACGAGCGGGCGGGCCACCCGACCGCCGAGGTCTACGCGATCCCCGTGGAGGTGGCGTGATGCGTCGGTTCCTCATCGGGTCGATCGTGGTCGGTGCCCTGGTCATGACGGCGCTGTCCGGTGCCATGGGCGCGTCTGCCCGTGCGGACGAGCTCGCGGCGGTCCGTGCGGCCACGGCTCGCTTCCACGACTTCGACAAGGCCTCGGCCGCCGGCTACGGCCTGTTCTACGTCTGCACCGATGAAGCCGGCCAGGGAGCCATGGGCCAGCACTACGTCAACGGCGGCCTCGTCGGGGATGCGGTGCTCGACCCGCGGGCGCCTGAGGCGATCATGTACGAGCCCACACCGGGCGGTGGTCAGCGCCTCGTCGGCGTCGAGTGGGTCGTGTTCAAGCAGGCCTGGGTGGACGCTGGGAAGACCGGCACGCCGTCGCTGTTCGGACGTCCACTGAAGCTGGTCCCCTCCCCGAACCGCTACGGGATCCCGGCCTTCTACCAGCTCCACGCCTGGGTCTGGAAGCCGAACCCCACCGGGGCGTACCAGGACTGGAACCCGCGCGTCTCGTGCCGCGGCAACGGGGACTGACGCCGGGCTGAGACTCGAGTCACCCATGAAGAACGCCGTCCGGTATCCGTACCGGGCGGCGTTTCGATGTCGATACGGCGCGCGGCCGCGGGCGCTTACGCGCCCGGCCGCGGGCGCTTACGCGCTCTCGGCGCGTTCGGCCAGCCACTCCTCGTAGTTCGTCTCGTCAACGCCGTCGTCAACGTCCGTCTTCGTGAGCAGCAACGGGAGCCGTCCCTCGCGGATGGTCTCCTCGGTGATGATGCATTTGCGGATGTCGGTGCGCTCCGGGATGTCGTACATCACTTCGAGGAGCGACTCCTCGACGATCGAGCGCAGCGCCCGAGCCCCGGTCTTGCGGTCCAGCGCCACTTCGGCGGCCGCCTTGAGGGCGCCGGGTGTAAAGGCCAGCTCCACCTTGTCGAGCGAAAGGAACTTCTGGAACTGCCGCGTGACGGCGTTCTTGGGCTCGGTGAGCACCCGGACGAGATCCTCGGCACTCAGCGCCGTCAGGGTGACCATGACCGGCAACCGCCCGATGAACTCGGGGATGAGCCCGAACTTGAGCAGGTCCTCGGGCATCAGCTTCTCGAGCACCTTGCCCCGCTCGACAGCGCCCATCGGCGTCTCCGACCCGAACCCGATCGCCCGCTTGCCGACGCGCTCTTCGACGATCTTCTCCAGGCCGTCGAACGCGCCGCCACAGATGAACAGCACGTTCGTCGTGTCGATCTGGATGAAGTCCTGGTGCGGATGCTTTCGACCGCCCTGCGGCGGGACATTGGCGACCGTGCCCTCCAGGATCTTGAGCAGGGCCTGCTGGACGCCCTCCCCGGACACGTCGCGGGTGATCGACGGGTTGTCCGCCTTGCGCGCGATCTTGTCGATCTCGTCGATGTAGATGATCCCGCGCTGGGCTCGGGCGACATCGAAGTCGGCGGCCTGGATCAGCCGCAGCAGGATGTTCTCGACGTCCTCGCCGACGTAGCCGGCCTCCGTCAGCGACGTCGCGTCGGCGATGCAGAACGGCACGTCCAGGACGCGAGCGAGGGTCTGGGCCAGCAGGGTCTTGCCGGAACCGGTCGGCCCGACGAGCAGGACGTTCGACTTCTGGAGCTCGACGTCATCGACCTGGTGACCGGCATTGACCCGCTTGTAGTGGTTGTAGACGGCCACCGACAGGACCTTCTTGGCCCGGTCCTGGCTGATGACGTACGAGTCGAGCGCGTCCTTGATCTGGTGCGGGTTGGGGAGCTTCGACGCCGCCTGCTTGGGGCGCGGCGTCTCGAGCATCTCCTCCTCGATGATCTCCTGGCACAGGTTGATGCACTCGTCGCAGATGTAGACGCCCTGGCCCGCGATGAGCTTGCGAACCTGTTCCTGGCTCTTGCCGCAGAAGGAACAGCGGTAGGGGACCTTGGGTCCCTTGCTGCTGCTGCTGGTGGAGGTCACGTGCCGGCCTGGCTCCCTTGCCTGTCTATTCGCCCTTGGTCGAGCGCTTCGTCTCGGGTGCCGGAGCTTCCACGGGTTCTTCCGCAGCCTCTTCGGCAACCTTCTCGTCGTGGTGCTGCGCAGTCAGTGAATCCCACTGCTCCGAGTACACCGCGTCGATGATGCCATAGTCCTTGGCCGCTTCGGGAGACATGAAGAAGTCCCGGTCCGTATCCTTTCGGACCTTCTCGAGGGGCTGGCCCGTGTGGCGCGACAGGATCTCGTTGTTGCGCTCGACGAGGAATTCCCACTCCTTCATCTGGATCATCGCGTCCGGGGCGTTGCCGCGGAAGCCGCCCGAGCCCTGGTGGATCATGACCCGCGCGTTCGGCAGGGCGTAGCGCTTGCCCTTGCGACCGGCGGCCAGCAGGACGGCCGCCATCGACGCCGCCATGCCGATGCAGATCGTGCTGACCGGGGCTCGCAGGTACTGCATCGTGTCGTAGATGGCGAGCCCCGAATTCACGACCCCACCGGGCGAGTTGATGTAGAGGCTGATGTCCTTCTCCGGGTCCTCCGAGTCGAGGAACAGGAGCTGTGCGATGACGAGATTGGCGAGGTGGTCCTCGATCGCATCGCCGAGGAAGACGATGCGTTCGCGCAGCAGCCGCGAGTAGATGTCGTAGGCGCGCTCTCCGCGGCTGGAGGTTTCGATGACCATGGGGACGAGCATTCGGGGTCTCCTGGGCGAACCGTTGTCTTGCGTCGGGTTGGGTCCGTGGTCAGCCGGCCCTGGCCGGCACATCAGTGGGTTGGTCGGTGGCGGCGGCAGGTTCGGCATCGGTCGGCTCGGCGTCCTGCCCATGGTCGTGGTCGTGGGCCGCGTGATCGTGGTCGTGGCCGCGTGATCGTGGTCGTGGGCCGCGTGATCGTGGTCGTGGGCCGCATGGTCGTGGCCCGCCGCGCTGTCCGGGCCGGCTGCACCGTCCGCGCCACCCACCCGGTCCTCCAAGTGCGGCATCGGCGGGTGCTCCGGATGGTCCGCCAGCCAGGCATCCACGATCCGCTCGATCACGCGGCTCCGGCGTAACGTGCTGCGGATGAACGAGCGCCCACGCTCGGAGGCGAAGTACTCGGTCAGGCGCTCATCCCCGGCGTAGCGCTCGCGGCCGAGCGCGACCTCGGCGTCGACGTCGGCCTCGGTGACCTCGAGGCCCTCTTCGTCGGCAACCTTCGAGAGCACGAGCAGCGTCTTTGCTCGTCGCTCGGCGTTCGGGCGGAATTCGGCGTGGATGTCTTCGCTGGTCTTCTCGACGGCCTTGAAGTACGCCTCCTCGCTGATGCCCTGGCGCGCGAGCGAGGCGCGGAACTCGTCGTGCATGACCTCGACCTCCTGGTCGATCAGCACGTCGGGCAGCTCGACGGTGGCGTTGGCCACGGCGTACTCGATGATCCGGTCCGCGAAGCCGTGCCGGGCGCGGTCGAGCGCGTTTTCCTCGAGCCGCTTGCGGATGTCGCCGCGCATCTCCTCGAGCGACTCGAACCGCCCGACGCTCGCGATGAAGTCCTCGTCGAGGTCTGGCTGGATCTTCTCGCGAAGCTCCTTGAGCTCGACGCTAAAGTGGGCTACCTGACCGGCCAGGGCCGGTTCGCCGTAGTCCTCGGGGAACGTGATGTCGAACTCGGTCGTTTCGCCGACCTTGACGCCGACGAGGTTCGTTTCGAACCCGGGGATCAGGCGCTCCTGGCCGATGATCAGCGGCATCCGCTCGGACGTGCCGCCCTCGAACGGCTCCCCGTCCTTGGTGCCGATGAACGAGATGACGGCGTAGTCACCGTCCTGGGCGCCGCGGTCCTCCACGGCCGCGAGGGTCGCGTTCTGGTCGCGCAGCTCCTCGATGACCTGATCGACCCGGGCGTCGTCGATGTCATCGATCTCGGGCGCGAAGTTGAAGTTGCGGTAGTCGCCGAGCGTGACCTCCGGGCGGACCGGGACGGTCGCCTTGAAGATGAGCGGCTTGCCCTCCTCGGCCTGGACGACTTCGACGTCCGCGTTGCTCAGCGGCAGGATCGCCTCCTGGACGATCGCCTCGCGGTAGGCGTCCTGCATCAGGTGATCGACCGCCTCGTCGAGCACGACGCCAGGCCCGAGATGGCGCTCGAGGACGGGTCGCGGCGCCTTGCCGGGGCGGAAGCCGGGCACGCGGGTCCGCCGGGCGAGCGCTCGTACGGCGTCGTTCAGCGCGCGCTCGAGGCGCTCCGGGGGCAGCTCGATCTCGAGCTGGACGGTCGACTTGGGGGCTGGGGTACGCGTGACCTGCATCGCCGGGAAGTATAGGGCGGTGCCCTGGTTCAGGCGGCTCGGCGGGAGCCGCTAGGTCTTGCGTCCGGTTGTCCGTGCAGGCTTGCGCGGGGTCGCGCGCTGCGACTCGACGTCCACGCGTCCGCGACCGAAGGCGTCGATCCGGCCCCAGCGACCGGGGATATCGAGGAGCTCGAGGTGGCCGATCGAGGCCGGCAGCGCCGGGTCGACGATGAGGTGGTCGCCCATCGGCTCGAGACCGAGCATCGTCCGCAGCAGGAGCAGCGGTGCGCCGGTCGACCAGGCCTGCGGGCTGCAGGCGGTCGGGTACTGGACCGGGTACTTCGTGAGGTCCCGGTCGTAGCCGCCGAAGGCCTCGGGGAGTCGCCCGTCGAACAGGACGGCGGCATCCAGGATGTCGGAGGCGATCCTGGCCGCCTCGTCCTTGTAGCCATATCGCCGCAGGCCCCAGGCGATGAAGGAGTTGTCGAACGGCCAGACGGTTCCGAGGTGGTAGCCGATCGGGTTGTAGCGACCCTCCCCTTCGGCCATCGTCCGGACGCCCCAGCCGGAGTAGAGGCGGGGTCCCATGAGATGACCGACGACCGCCTTGGCTTTCGTGGCGTCGACGATGCCGCTCCAGAGCAGCAGGCCGATGTTCGATGTGAGCGCGTCGACCTGGCTGCCGTCGGCGTCGAGGGCCAGCGCGAAGTAGCCACGGTCGGGCAGCCAGAAGTCGCGATTGAAGCGGCGCTTGAGATCGGCGGCTTCGCGCTCGAGTCGCTCCGCGAATGGCGGATCGTTCCACACCTGCCGCGCCAGCCGGGCCCCGCGGATCTTTGCGTCATACGCGTAGCCCTGCAGTTCGCAGGTCGCCCGCGGGAAGTCCGGCAACCGGCCGTCGCTGTAGGCGATCGAGTTCCACGAATCCTTCCAGGACTGGTTCTCGAGCCCGGTCGTCTCGTTGCGCCGCTTGTAGGAGATGTAGCCGTTGCCCATGAGGTCGGCGTACTCGTCGATCCAGTTCAGGGCGGCCCGCGCCTCGAACTCGAGGTCGCGCACGAGCTTCCGATCGCCGGTCCAGCGCTCGTACTCGTCGAGCAGCACGACATAGAGCGGCGTGGAGTCCACGGCGCCGTAGTAAGGGGAGTGGGGGCGTTCCTCGAAGGCCGCCATCTCGCCGTAGCGCATCTCGTGGAGGATCCGGCCGGGGTCCTCGTCGCGGAAGTCGTCGCGGCGGCTCCCCTGCCAGTCGCCCAGCGCACGCAGGGTCGTCGCGGCCAACTCTGGCGTGAACGGCAGCGTCTGCAGGCTGGTGAAGATGCTGTCGCGGCCGAACATCGTCATGAACCACGGTAGGCCCGCGGCCGGCAGGCTCTTGCCGCCCGCGACCGGCGGCGAGAAGCGCAGGGCGGCCAGGTCGACGAGGCTGCGCCGGTACGTGGACTTGAGCGAGCCGAGATCGCACTCGAGGCGCGGCGCATCGTCGATCCACGTCTCGAGGCTGCGCTCCATGTTCGGACGGGCCTGCTTGCGGCCGCGTTCGTACTTCGGTCGGGCGTAGGTGCCCCCGGCACCGGCCTGGGAGGTCACGACATCGATGTCGGTCGTCCAGCCCGCGTGCGGCTCGATCCGGACCTTGAAGGTCAGGCCGTGCTCGTCGAGGGTGGCCGGTGCCGAGGCGGAGATGATGGTCTCGCGCTTGAACGTTTCGCGCTCGTAGGCCAGATGGAGCCTGCCGTCCTCCACCCGCGATGCGTAGGTGCCCAGCTTCTTGAGCGCGTCCTTGACCTCGAACAGGTCGGCGAAATCGCTGGCGGCGTCGACCCGGACCTCCAGGTCGACGGGCTCGTTCTCATGGTTGAGGATCGTCAGCTCCTCGTGGAAGCCATTGCCCACCGCCCGCTCGCGGATGACCGACAGCTTCGCGTCGATGTAGACCGTCCCGGTCCCGGGCACGAGGAAGAAGCGCGACTGGAAGTATTGGAGGTCGTCGACGGATAACGAGTTGAGTCGCTGGCCGTTGATCGTCAGCACCCAGCTCGAGATGAACCGCATGTCGAACGAGAAGAGACCCGTCGGTTCGGTCGGCGATGCCTCGATGTCACCGCGCTCGTCACAGACGACGAACGTGTTGCCGTCGAGGATCCGGACGACCTGGCCAGCCATCGTCAGCCCCTCCGCTTGCCGATGGTTCGCGCCGACGACGTCATCTTTCGCCGCGTCGGGGCCGGAAAGAGTCGTTGGAAGCGGACGAGCAGCGCCGGGTTCCCTTCGAGGAGGATCTGGCCGCGCAGCGTGGCGGCCATGGCGTTGGCCCGCCCACTCGCGAGATCCTCGAACACCGCCGCGTCCGTCCGGATGATGCAGTCGGCTGGTCCGGCGTCACGCGACACGGCCACGGCCCCTCGACGCACGTCCACCCGCCAATGCTCGGTGCGGCCGTCGCTCTCGAGGTCCAGGCGCACGCTGGCGGTCGTGCGGCCGAGCAGCGGCTCGGGCTCGCCTCGGCCGAGCCGCTCGAAGAATCGTGTCGTCGCGTCAGCCATCGTCACCCCTGGCGTGGTCGGTCCACGGACGTCGTCGGTTTGGATGTGACGGATCGACTGTCGTTCGTCGGCACGGTGGTCCGCATCACCTCGACCGGGTGAGCCACAGGATGCGCGCCGGGCGTGCCCGCTACACTCTGCGACGGGCGAGTGGCGGAATGGCAGACGCGCCGGCTTTAGGAGCCGGTGCTGCGTGAGCAGCGTGTCGGTTCGACCCCGACCTCGCCTACCACTGCCGCCCCGTCGAGATTCAGATGCCGGTCGGCGCCGTCTCGTCCGCGGGGCTGTCCGGGGCGTCCCCGCTCTCCTCGTCGCGGGCGGCCGCGATCCGGTCCTGGGCCGAGGCGGCCGCGCCCTCTGCGCTCTCAGCGCCCTCGCGTGCCTGCTCGAGGCCACGCTCGCGGATCTTGGCCAGCCACGTCGAGAACCCCTCCCCATCCGGCGTGAACAGGAAGTCGCCCGTGGCCTTCGCGGCCCGCCCGAGCAGCGGCCGCGCCACGGTCAGGAGCAGCAGGCGCTTGAAGTTGACCCGCTCCTTGTGGGCCTTCGCCGCGTAGTCGGCGAAGTCGCGTTCCAGTGCCGCAGCCACCTTGTCGCCGTCGTCGCCGAACTTGCGCAGGGTCTTTTCCACTTCCTCCGGCAACATCCGCTCGGGCACGGGCGCGCGGTCGCCCCCGACCGCTCGACGGGCCGCGCCGAACAGCCGCTGCGGCCCCCTGAGCGCGAGGAAGCCGAGCGTCCCGACGACCGCGACGGCCCTCGCCGGGCGGCGCCGGATCTTGGCCGGGATATCGATCGCCGCTCGCCCGGACGCCTCCAGGCGCTGGAGCTCGCCCTCGAGGTCGGCCCGAGCCGCTAGGACCCGGTCCCGGGCGGCATCTTGCTCTGTAGCCACGCGAGCGTCTCCTTGCCTGTCTCGATCGTCTGGGTCGGGGTGAACCTGGCCTTGACCGCTTCGGTGTCGACGCCCGTCCGGGCGATGTCGAGGGCCATCAGGCCGATCCAGGTGAGGTAGCCGACGGCGATGCCGATGCCGGCGCCGACCTGCGGCCCGGTCGTCACGGCGCGTGATCGCGCCGATCACGACGCCAAGCAGCACGCCGCCGACGATCGCGAGGATGCGACCGTCGGCGCCCTTCGCCCCCAGGGACGCGATCAGAGCCGCCGATCAGGCCGAGGAGGGCCCAGATCGCCACGCCCACGACGAGCGGCCGGACACCCGGCTCGACGCCCGGTAGGGCCGCATCGCCGATCCTGGCGTACGCCTGGTTCGGCAACGCCAACCCCAGGATCACCCCGACGATGAGCGCGACGAGCACGCCGAACACGAACGCGCCACCGATCCGACGGCCACTCATCCCGACCGCCGACAGCACGCAGACCATGGCGATGGCGATGAGCAGCAGCACACCGTGGAGCACGCCCCATCCGATCGAGCCGAGCAGCCACTCCCCGATGAAGAGGGAGGCGCCCACGAAGGCCAGGATGACGGCCAGCAGGATGACCGTGAACGCGACGCCCGCGAAGACGGCAACCCGGGCGATCTCGCCCTGGATCGCCTGGGCCTCGGCCTTGGCCAGCTCGATGTGGGCCATCGCCAGCCGCCACGCGGCATCGCGCGTGGACCCGATCTGGCTGCGCAGGCCGGGCGGCTTGGGCGGCCGCTCGGGCCCTCGCCGGGATGCCGGCTCAGGTTCGGGTGGGCGCGCGTCCTCAGGCTGGGGCTGGGGCTCGCCGTCGGGCTCGGGGAAGGGACGCTCGTCCAGGGTCGTGCTCCGGCGCGGATGTGGGCGGGGCCGTCGGCGGGGACCGGGGGCCGGCCGCGATGATAGCAGCGCCGGGGAGACGGCCGGCCACCGCCCGACCCCGGAAGCCTCGCAGGACCGTTACGCTGCGGACCATGTCCGAGCCAGCCCTCGTCCCGACGCATCCTGACCGCGGAGCTGCTCAGCATCGGCTCGGAGCTGACCGTCGGGGAGACCCGCGACACCAACGCCGCGGAGCTGGCTCGCTCCCTGACCGACGCGGGCGTGGCCGTCGGCCGGATCACGGCCCTGCCCGACCGGCTCGAGACGGTCGCGGACGCGTTCGCCACTGCGTTGGGACGCGTCGATCTCGTCGTCAGCACGGGCGGCCTCGGCCCGACACCCGACGACCTGACCCGCGAGGCGATCGCCGCAGGTCTGGGGCGAGACCCCGGTCGTGGACCCGGACCTGGAGCGCTGGCTGCGCGACCTGTGGGCACGCCGGAACATCCCGTTTCCGGAGGCCAACCTCAAGCAGGCCTGGCGGATCCCCTCAGGCGAGCCCCTGCCCAACCCGAACGGCACGGCTCCGGGCTGGTTCGTGTCGGGGGCCGACGGCCGGGTCGCGATCGCCCTGCCCGGCCCACCGCGCGAGATGCGGCCGATGTGGGCCGACCATGCCCTCCCCCGCCTGCGGACCCGCGGCCTCGGGTGCGGACGTCGCGGTGCGGACGTACCGCCTGATGGGGATCGGCGAGTCGCAGGTGGCGGAGATCCTCGGCGAGTCGATGCTGCGCAACGGCCAACCCGGAGGTCGCGACCTACGCTCGGGCCGAGGCGGTCGACGTCCGCATCAGCGCATCGACCCAGAACGGTCCCGCGGGCGTCACCAGGACGGCGGAGGCGCTGGTCGAGGATGCGGCCGCGGCGGTCACGGAGCGGCTCTCGGCACACATCTGGGCCGAGGGCGACCAGACCTGGGCGGGCGCGATCGGCGGACGATTCGCGCAGCGAGGCTGGCGTCTCGGGCTGATCGAGATCGGGACACGCGGGCAGGTGCTGAGCCTGTTCGGTGACGTCGACTGGATCGCGCTGGCCGAGGCCCGCCCCGACGACGGGGCCGGCGAGGACGAGCCCGAGGCCACCCTGACCGATCTCGCACACGCGATCCGGGAGCGCGCCGGAGCCGAGGTCGGGTTGGCGGTCCGCGCCCGCGAGCGGGGTGGCGACACGGCCGTGTCCGTGGCGGTCGTGACCGATGGTTCCGAGCACCGCGAGACGCGCCGGGCCTTCCTGGGCGGGAGTCACGGTCGGACCCGCGCCGCGCTGATCGCGGCCGGCGTGCTGTTCACCATGCTGCGGGACGCAACGGATTGAGCGACAGGATCACGACGGCGGCGAGCGGTCGCTGCCGCGGCTCAGCGGCGCGAGGTCGCGCCCAGGCCCTCCAGGTCCGTGACCACGATCGCGTCACGCTCGAGTCGGATCAGCCCGTCGTCCGTGAACTGGCCCAGGAGCTTGTTCACGCTCTGGCGCGTGCAGCCGACCATCGCCGCGAGATCCGCCTGGGTCAGGTTCGTCCGGAGCCGGAGCGAGCCGTCCGCGAGCGGCATTCCGCCGTCCTGAGCGAGCCGCACGAGCTGGGCGGCGAGGCGCCCGGTGATGTCGAGGAAGTGCAGCTCCTCGACGTGCGTGGTGAGGCGCCGGAGCTCGCCGGCGATCGAGGCCAGCAGGGCATCGCGAACCCCCGCCTCCGTGGCGATGAGCTCGCGAAACCGGTCGCGCGGCAGGATGACCGTCTCGGTCGGCGTAAGGGCCGTGGCACTGGCCGAGCGCGGGGCCCCGTCCAGCAGGGCCAGCTCGCCGAAGACGTCGCCGGGACGGAGCGTGGCCAGGATGGCCTCGTCCCCGGTCTCGGACGGCAGCGAGATCTTGACCTCGCCGCTGACGATCACGAACAGGGCGTCGCCCGGGTCGCCGACATGGAAGATGACCTCGCCGCGCCGGAAGCGACGCGATCGCATGCTCGCAGCCAGCCGATCGAGGGCGTCTGGTTCCAGCCCGCCGAAGAACGGGATCGCAGCGAGCGACGCGAGGACCGGCCGAGGGCTGAGCATGACCGCATCCTATCGTGGCGGATGTCACGTAGGCGACATGCGAACCGAGCGCGGCGGCCCTAGCATTTCCCGTGATGACTGACTCCCCGGGCGCGCGCCTCCGTCTGACCGTGCTCGGTTGCAGTTCGGCCGCGCCCCACGAGGCCACCCCAGCCGCCGGGTTCCTCGTGCAATGGGGCGACACGAACCTGTTGCTCGACATCGGGCAGGGGGTCGTCCGGAATCTCCAGAAGCTCTTCGATCCGCATGAGCTGACGGCGATCGTCATCGGCCACATGCACGCAGATCACTTCCTCGATCTCGTCGGCCTTCGCTACCTGTATCCGTGGGGCGAGCGCGCCCCCGACCCGCTGCCCGTCCATCTGCCGCCCGGCGCTCGAGCTCGTCTCGATGCCCTGTCGGTCGCGGTCAGCGAGCGCGACGGGTTCTTCGATGCGGCCTTCGACGCCGTCGAATACGACCCTGCCGCGGAGCTGCGGGTGGGCGACCTGCGATTGCGGTTCGTCGCGGGGCCGGCACTACGTCCCGGCCTGGGGCGTGGTCGTCGAAGCGCCCGACGGCACTCGCCTGGCGTACACCGGCGACACCGGCCCGTCGAGCTCGGTCGAGGATGCCGTCCGCGAGGCGGATCTCCTGCTCGTCGAGACCGCCCTCAGATCGGCAGGGGACGACGATCTCGAGCGTGGCCACCTGACGGGCGACGAAGCGATCGCGCTCGCCAGGTCGGCCGAAGTCCGATCCGCCTTGCTCGTTCACTTCAATCCGGATCGCCTGGCGGAGCTCGAGGCGACCTGCGCGGCCGCTGGTCCGTTGGGTACGGCCCGCCGTCGACGGCCTGACATTGACCGTGAGTCCCGCTCGGGGCGGGACGGGTGTCAACGGCTCGCCGGCCTCGGATGCCATCGCCGACGCGGCCTCGGAGCCCAGCCCCGCCTAACCGCCGGCTGGCCCGGCCGATGCCGCGGTCAGGGCTTCCGCGGCGCGCGCGAGATCGACCGCCGCGGCCGCCGGGTCCTCGGTCGCGTTGAGCTCAGCTGCCTGCTGCCAGAACGCCGCGGCCTCCGACGCCGCCCCAAGTGCCAGCGCCGACTCGGCCGCCTCGCGCAGGAGCGGAAGGGCGCGGTTCGCGTCGCCCGCCGCCACCCGATGGGTCGCGACCTGCCCGGGGGCTGCGGCTCTCGGTGGAAGGCCCTCGAGATGGTCGGCCAGTCGAGCGTGGAGGGCGCGCCGCCGGCTCGCCAGCAGGCCCGCGTAGGCGGCATCGCGGATGAGCCCATGCGCGAACCGCCACTCCCCGTCGTCCGACCGCCGGATCAGGGCCAATTCGGCCAGTTGGTCCAATGTCCCCGGCGGCAGGGGGTTGCTGAGGAGCTGCTCCAACAGGTCCTGGCCGAACGTGATCCCGATGATCGAGGCCACGCCCAGCGCCTCGCGTCCCGAGGGTTCGAGGGCATCGATCCGGGCCCCAAGCACGGCCCGCAGCGTGACCGGCACGCGGGGTGGACCGCTGTCCGTCATCGCGACCCGTCCGTCTCGCCACTCGAGCGTGCCGTCCTCCAGGAACGCCCGGACCGTCTCACCGATGAACAGCGGATTGCCAGCCGTCCGCTCGTGGATGCTGCGGATCCCGTCGGCGTCCACCGCGGCCCTCGCGACGAGCGTCGCGAGCCGGGCGGTCTCGGGCTCGGCCAGGCCCTGCAGGTCGATGCGCTGGACATCGGGCCGGTCGACCCAGCTCGGGAGCCCGGCGGGTCGCGTGCCCGCGAACACGATCAACGGACGGTCGGCGGTGGCCTCCACCAGCAGCTCCGCGAGCGTGACGCTCGAGGGGTCCAGCCAATGGAGATCGTCGATGACGACGGCGCGCGGCCCGGCGAGGGTCAGGAGCCGGTCGACGTAGCGCCTCGCGACGTCCGTGAGCGCGCTCGCGACCTCGGCCGGATCGCTGGGCGTGAACGGCGCCTCCTCCTCCCAGCCGGTGAACGACGCGTCCCGGGCGATCGCGGCGATCGCGCCGCCGAAGCGGCGGGCATCGTCCGGAGCGAGGTCGTCCGTGAACAGCAGGCGCCGAACGAAGGTGCCCGAGTCGACACCGTGCTCATCGGCGACGGTCTGCGCGAACAAACGGGCGAATCGGTATGGCTCGCCCTTCCCATACGAGACGTTCTCCGTCCAGGTCCACGCGAAGCCGGCAGCCCGGGCATGGGCTTCTGCCGCGGCCAGCAAGCGCGACTTGCCCATGCCGGCATCACCGACGACGACGACGAGGCCGCCGCGCCCCGTCTGGTGACACTGGTCGATCACGTCCGTCAGGACGGCCAGCTCCTCGGTCCGACCGACCAGCGGACCCGGCGCGGCCGCGCGGAACGGGATCCAGGCACCCGTCCCGGCCTCGCCTCGCAGGGCGTGGAGGGTCACGGGCGTCGACTGGCCGCGCAGGACGACCGAACCTCGTTCCTCCGTGGCGAGGCGGCCGCGCGCTGCGGCCAGCGTCGCTCCCTCGAGCAGGATCTCGCCCGGCCTCGCGAGCGACTGGATGCGCGCCGCCGTGGTGATCGCCTCGCCGATCAGGCCCAGGTCGCCACCGGAAGCCGAGCCCGCTCGCGACGACCTCACCCGTGGCGATGCCGATACGGACCTCCAAGGGCTCGCCGCCGTCATCGACATCGTGCAGCCCGGCACGGATGGCCATGGCCGCCAGCGATGCCCGGACAGCGTCGTCATCGTGGCCGCGCGGCCAGCCGAAGACCGCGAAGACCGCATCGCCGATGAACTTCTCGCGGGTGCCGTCGAACCGTTCGATCGCGTCGCCCATCGTCGCGAGTGCGGCCGAGACGCGGGTCCGGACCTCCTCGGGGTCGTGCTCGGCGATCATCCGCACGTAGTCGACGAGGTCCGCGAAGAGCGCCGTGACGATGCGCCGGTCGCCGGGTGCTTCGGCGGGCGGCTTGGCGGCCGGCCCGCTCGCCTCGGTGGTCGCGGCGGCGTCGAACGGGCTGCCGCAGCGGTCGCAGAAGCGGGCACGATCCGCACCCTGGGCCCCGCACGACGCACAGCGCATGCCCGGGCCCCGGCGGCTCAGGAGATCGAGATGAGCGGTCTGGCAGCGGCGGTCGCGGCCCGCACGCTCATGCGCGCTGCCACCGTCTGGGCGACGGCCGTCAGCGCGAGGGCCGCAGGGCCCTGGTTCGCGCTGGGCGACGGCCGGCACGCCCACGTCCCCACCCTGGCGCACGGTGATATCGAGCGGCACGCCGCCAAGGTACTCCAGCCCGTGCTTGGCGGCGAAGCGTTCCCCGCCGCCACGACCGAAGATCTCGGTCAATTCGCCGCAATGGGGACAGGCGAACGCCGTCATGTTCTCGACGACGCCGAGCACGGGCACGCTCATCCGCTGGAACATCGCGAGCGCCTTCGTGACGTCGCTCAGCGAGACCTCCTGGGGCGTCGTGACGAGGACGGCGCCGCTGATCGGGACGGCCTGGGCCAGCGTCAGCTGCGCATCGGAGGTGCCGGGCGGCAGGTCGATGACGAGGTAATCGAGCTCGCCCCACTCGACATCGCGCAGGAACTGCTGGATGGCCCCGCCGACGAGCGGCCCACGCCACACGATGGGCTGGCCCTCCGGCACGAAGAACTGGATCGAGATCGTCTTGACGCCGTAGCGCTCGAGCGGCGTGATCTTGTTGTTGGCGCTGGCCTTCGGCTGGCCTTCGATGCCCATCATCAGCGGGATGTTCGGGCCGGTGATGTCGCCGTCGAGCAGGCCGACGCTCGCGCCCGCCTGGGCCAGGGCCACGGCCAGGTTGACGCTGACCGTGCTCTTGCCGACGCCGCCCTTGCCGGACGCGACGGCGATGATGTTCTTCACGCCGGGCACGAGCTGCTCGGCCTGGCGCGGCGAGGCCCGGCGGACCATCGCGCCCCAGGTGATCTGGACGTCGCTGACGCCGATCCCGGCGAGGACGGAGCGGGTGTTGCCCTCGATCTCGTCCTTGAGCGGACAGGCCGGCGTCGTGAGCTCGATCGTGAAGGCGACCGCGTCGCCGTCGATGACGATCGACTTGACCATGTCCAGCGTGACGATGTCGCGACCCAGCTCCGGCTCCTGGACGGCGCGGAGCGCCTCGAGGACGGCCCCTTCGGTGATGACGGTCATGCCTTGATCGGGACCTCGTTCTGACACAGGAAACGTCGATATCGTACCGCGCCCGCGGAAAGAGGCCCGGCGACGCGCCGCTGGACGCTGGCCACCCGGCGATCACTCGTGCGAAGCGCGGTGCGTAATCGACGTTCCACCACGAATCTCGCACGCTCTCACGCGCGCCGAGCGCGGTTCCCGCGTCCTTGACACTCCGCGCGATGCGCCCATATCCTCGGCCGCATCCGATGCTCGGGGGCTCGGATCGGACCGTGGCGTGGGAGGAACGCGCGCACGAGCGCCTCGCGTCCCCGCGTGGACGCCCCAGCCCACGCCCAGGAGTGCGAACGAACGTGCCCTCCGTCGATGTCAGGCTCCTGGAGGTCGTGAAGCAATTCGGCGACATGGTCGCGGTCGATCGCCTCACCCTCGATATCCAGGACGGCGAGTTCTTCAGCCTGCTGGGGCCGTCCGGTTGCGGCAAGACCACCACCCTGCGCATGATCGGCGGCTTCGAGGAGCCCACCTCTGGCCTTATCGAGCTGCAGGGCGAGGACGTGACCTGGCTGCCGCCGTTCAAGCGCAACGTGAACACCGTGTTCCAGAACTACGCCCTCTTCCCGCACCTCACGATCTACGACAACGTCGCCTTCGGCCTGCGTCGCAAGGGCGTCCAGGACGCCGAGGTGAAGCGACGCGTCACGGAGATGCTGGAGCTCGTCGAGCTCCCTGGCTTCGAGCGCCGCAAGCCCACACAGATCTCGGGCGGCCAGGCGCAGCGCGTGGCCCTGGCCCGGGCACTCATCAACCGCCCCGCCGTGCTGCTTCTCGACGAACCCCTCGGCGCCCTCGACCTGAAGCTGCGCAAGCAGATGCAGGTCGAGCTCAAGCGCATCCAGCAGGAGGTCGGGATCACATTCATCTACGTGACCCACGATCAGGAGGAGGCGATGACGATGTCGGATCGGATCGCCGTCATGAACGAGGGCCATATCGAGCAGCTCGGCGACCCGGAGAGCCTGTACGAACGGCCCTCGACCAGGTTCGTCGCCGGCTTCCTCGGGATCAGCAACCTGCTCCCGGGCGCGGTCGAAGGCACCGACGGGCGCTATGCCACGGTCCGGATGGCGGACACCACGAGCGTCCGGGCGCCGAGTGCACTCGTCGGCTCGCATGCCGATGTCAGCGTCGGCGTCCGACCCGAGAAGATCCGCCTGCGCGAGCCCGCGGACGAGACGCCTGACGGCCACAACCAGATGACCGGCGTCGTTCGGGACGCGTCGTATCTCGGCGTGAGCACCCAATACGTGGTCGAGGCCCGCGGCGGGGCGCGCTTGACCGTCTACGAACAGAATGTCGAGCGCACGACGCGCGCCGAGCTATGGGCCCCCGGCGAGGAGGTCCTCCTGACCTGGTCACCCGATCACAGCTTCGTCGTCGTGGATCGACCCACGCCGGCGGTCGACGGCAGCACCCCGGCATGACCCCGGACACCGATGAGGAGCAGCAACAGATGACGAAGGACCGCCAGCCGGCCAATGCAGAGCTCACCCGACGACGATTCCTTCAGGGCGCGACGTTGACCGGCGCGGCCGCCTTCCTGGCCGCCTGCGGGCCCAGCGGCGGATCCGCGGCTCCCCAGCCTTCGACCGCACCGGGGGCCTCCGGCAGCTCGGGACCCGCTCCCAGCCAGGCGACGACGCCGACCGGCCCGCTCCAGTTCGCGAACTGGGACGCCTACATCGACGTGGAGGAGGACGGCGTCACCTCCCCGACCCTCGTCGACTTCCAGGCCGAATACGACATCGAAGTCGACTACGCGAACGCGCAGATCGAGGACAACGAGTCCTTCATGGCCACGATCCGGCCACAGCTCGAGGCGGGCGTCTCCACGGGCTGGGACATCATCGTGCTGACCGATTGGATGGCGGCCAAGGTCGTCGAAGCGGGCTGGGCCGAAGAGATCAACGCGGCGAATGTCCCGACCGCCCTCGCCAACGTCCGCGATGAGCTCAAGGGCCTGCCGTGGGACCCGGACATGAAGTTCCACTTCCCGTGGCAGTCGGGCGGGACCGGCGTCGGGTACAACAGCAAATCCGTGCCTGCGCCACTGACGAAGGTGGCCGATCTGTTCGATCCCGCGCTGAGTGGCAAGGTCACGCTCCTGACCGAGACCCGTGACACGCTGGCCCTGGTCCATCTCGCGCTGCAGGCGCAGGGCCAGGCGTCGGCCACCCCACCCGAGGAGATGACGGTCGGCGACGTGCAGGTCGTCCACGACTACCTCAAGCCCCTGGTCGATAGCGGCCACATCAAGGCGTTCACCGGCAACGAGTACCTGACGGACTTCGCGAGCGGTGACACCTGGGCCGCGATCGTGTGGTCCGGCGACCTCGCCTCGTCCGCCGGCCCCGACGACGTGTTCGTCTACCCCGAGGAGGGGTCGAACATCTGGACCGACAACATGCTCATCCCCAAGGGCGCTGAGAACAAGTACACCGCCGAGCTGATGATCGACTGGGTCTACGATGTCGACCGCGCCGCGCGGCTGGCGAACTGGATCTACTACCTCAGCCCGGTGAAGGGTGTCGCCGAAGCGATCACGAAGCTCGACCCGGAAGCCGGCAGCAACCCGCTGCTCTTCCCGCCCGCGGACGTCGTCGCCAAGCAGCACCCCCTGCCCAACTGGAACGAGGCCGACGAGGCCAAGGTCAATGAGCTCTTCGCCGATCTGACCGGCGTCTAGCCCGGGCTGAGGGGAGCCAGATGGTGCGCAGGGGTTTCGCTTGACCCGGCACCGCTGGCTCCTGCCGTACCTGTTGATGGCGCCGGGCCTGCTGTGGCTCGCCGCCTTCTTCGTCCTGCCCAACGTCCAGATGGTCCTGATGTCCCTCTCGACGGGGAGCATCAGCCAGGGTTGGACCTTCGCCTGGGACTTCGACAACTATCTGGGGGCGTTCGGGCGCTTCCCGGACAACTTCCGGAACTCGCTCGTGTACGGCGGCATGGCGACGCTGGTCTGCTTCCTCATCGGGTATCCGATGGCGTACGGGATCGCGTTCCGGGGCGGTCGATACAAGACCCTCCTGCTGTTCCTCGTCATCGCGCCGTTCTTCACGAGCTTCCTGATCCGGACGATCTCCTGGCGGATCCTGCTCGGAGACCAGGGGCCGTTCCTGGCCGTGGTTCGCGACACGTTCGGCGTCGTCCCGGCCAACTTCAGCGTCATCGGGACGCCGCTCGCCGTCGTCGCCGGGCTGATCTACCAGTTCCTGCCGTTCATGGTGCTCCCGCTCTACGTCGCGCTCGAGAAGATCGACAAGCGCCTCATCGAAGCCG
The DNA here is from genome assembly GCA_963850555.1 of uncultured Chloroflexia bacterium. Taxonomy (GTDB): domain Bacteria; phylum Chloroflexota; class Limnocylindria; order Limnocylindrales; family CSP1-4; genus SPCO01. The sequence continues at coordinate 365,403 of CAWKLT010000018.1, forward strand.
CGCGCGACCTGTACGCCGGGCCGTGGCGGCGCGGTGGGGCGATCGCCGGGTCGATCGCCGGAGGCGCGACGATCGCCTTCGTTCTGACGGGCCTCGGCTATGCCTCGCTCGAAGAGGGTGGGGTCGTCGGGTTCGCCGCAGCGGTCGCCGCCGGGGCCGTGGTCGGTGGCCTGATCGGGGCGTTCCTCATCTCCGAATCGTTCGTGCGGGTGACCTGGCCGCTCAGCGTGCCGGGCGTATTCGCGGGCTCGATTCTCGTGTTCATCCCGGCGATCGGTGACTTCGTGAACGTCGAGCTGCTCGGCAACCCGAAGTCGCAGATGATCGGGAACGTCATCCAGAACCGGTTCCTGCAGCAGAACGACTATCCGACGGCGGCCGCCCTCTCGTTCATCCTGATGGCCGGCATCCTCATCGCGATCTTCATCTACGCCCGCGTCCTTGGCACGGAAGAATTGACCGGAGGGCGGTCGTGAGCGCGACACCCGAGGTCGCCCCGGGGCTGGCCGTCTCGGCGCGTCGCACGGCGGGCCGCGGCGGCGGAGTCCTGCGCGCGATCGAGCGCTGGGGCGTGCCGCTCTTCACGGCCGGGGCGATCTTCTACCTGCTCATCCCGATCCTGGTGATGATCGCGTTCTCATTCAACGACCCGCCGGGGCGCTTCAACTTCGTGTGGGGCGAATTCTCACTTGCCGCCTGGGGCAATCCGTTCGGCCGTCCACGGCTGGGCGACGCGCTGGCCACGAGCCTCGTCGTCGCCTTCATCTCGACGATCGTGGCAACCGCGCTGGGAACGCTCATCGCGCTCTCCCTGACGCGTTACCAGTTCCGCGGACGGTCGGCGACGAACCTCTTCGTGTTCATCCCGATGGCGACCCCGGAGATCGTGCTCGGAGCGAGTCTGTTGACGATGTTCGTGGGCACGGCCACCGAGCCCTGGCGCACGTTGACCGGCGGCGCGTTGTTCCCGCTCGGCACCCAGACGATCCTGATCGCCCACATCATGTTCAACATCAGCTACGTGGTCGTCACCGTCCGAGCCCGGATGCAGGGGTTTCCACGGCACCTCGAGGAGGCGGCGATGGACCTCGGGGCGAACGGGTGGACGACCTTCTGGAAGGTGACGTTCCCGCTGATCCTGCCGGGCATCCTGGCCGCGGGGTTGCTCGCGTTCTCGCTCTCGATCGACGACTTCATCATCACGCAGTTCACGTCCGGGACCGAGCAGACCTTCCCGGTCTGGGTCTGGGCCAGCATCCGCAACAACCTGCCGCCACAGATCCATGTCATCGGCACGATGGTGTTCGTGGTGGCGGTCGGCCTCGTGGCGTTGAACACGATCCTCAGCAATCGACGGGAGGCCCGCGACCGGCGCATCGCGAACGAGGAGGCCGCCGGCGCGCAGCGGGCGAGATTGGCGGTACCCGAGTAGCGGTGTCGTCGCCCGAATCAGCGCCAGCCCGTTCGCTCGACGTCGTCAGTCCGAGGTAGGCGCCGCAGACACCGCCCCCGAACGAAGTCGCTCCAGGATGGCGCCGTGCAGCAGCCCGTTCGAAGCCAGGAAGGTGCCCGAATCGATCGCACGGCGACCTTCGAAGTCGGTGGCGCGACCGCCGGCCTCCTCGATGATGACCGTCGGCGCGGCGGCGTCCCAGGACGACAGCCCGACCTCGACGACGCCCTCCGCGGCGCCCTCGGCGAGCAGCGCATACCCCCAGAAGTCGCCGAAGCCACGTTCCCGCCAGACGTCGCGGAGCAGCTCGTCGAAGCCCGGCGCGAGACCGGACGCGACGATGTCTCGCCCCGACCCGTACAGGATCTGCGCGTCGGCGAGGTCGGCGACGCCGGACACGGCGATCCGCCGCGGAGCCTGCCCGCGATTGCGTGCCCACGCCCCGCCGCCGCGATGCGCCCACCAGCGCTCATCGAGGGCCGGCGCCGACATCACGGCTGCCTGGAGCTCCCCATCGCGCTCCACTGCGAGGAGCGTTCCGAACAGCGGCACGCCGCGGATGTAGTTGTGCGTGCCGTCGATGGGATCGATGTACCAGCGCACCGATGCCTCGCCCGCCTCGGTGCCGTACTCCTCGCCGACGAGGCCGTGATCCGGGAACGCGTCGGCAAGACGTGCCCGGATCCGTGCTTCGATCGCCGTGTCCGCCTGGGTCACGAACGTGCGATCCGGTTTGGTCGTGATCTGCAGGTCGCGGCGGAAATGCTGCCGGGCGATGTCGTCGGCCTCGTCACACGCCGCGATCGCGACCTCGAGCCAGCCACGGAGCTCGGTGTCCGTGCCACGCCGAAGCGAGGCCGACCATGCCGCCCCAAAGCCAGCCTCGCCGGATGCGATGGGGTCGTCGGTCATGCGCGGATCCTCTCGTTCGTGGGGTCGTACAACGGCTCGCGGACGACCTCGAAGCCGACCCATTCGTCGAACAGCTCGATCTCCCCGCGCGTGCCGATCCCCCGGTCGGGCGGCAGGTAGGCGAAGGCGATCGATTTCTCGACGGCGAACCCGTAGCCGCCGCTCGTCACGCGCCCGACCACCTCGCCATCCACGCGGACCGGTTCGTTGCCGAGCGCCACGGCAAGCGGGTCGTCCAGCACGAGGCAGCGCAGGCGCTTCCCGGGGCCCGCCGCCTTGGCCGCGACCAGCGCGTCGTGGGCCATGGCCGGGACCGATTTGTCGAGCGCGACCGCGAACCCGAGCCCGGCCTCGAACGGCGTCTCGTCCGGGGTGATGTCGGACGACCAGACCCGGTAGCCCTTCTCGAGCCGCAGCGCCTCGATCGCTCGATAGCCGCCGGCGACCAGGCCGTGTTCGCGACCCGCCTCCCAGAGGCTGGCCCACAGGACGCGGCCGTACTCGGTCGGTGCGTAGAGCTCCCACCCGAGCTCGCCGACGTACGTGACCCGCAGGGCGAGCGCCGGCACGAAGCCCACGGTGATCTCGCGAGCGGTGAGGTACGGGAAGCCGGCGTTCGAAACGTCGTCGCGCGTGACGGCCGACAGGATGTCGCGCGCTCGCGGCCCCCACAGCCCGAAGCACACCCGCGACGACGTGAAGTCGCGAACCTCCACGGAACCATCGTCTGGCAGGTTGCCGCGCAGCCACGCGGCGTCGTGGTTGCCGTAGGCGGTACCCGTGACGAGCAGGAAGCGCTCGGGTTCCAGTCGCGTGACGGTCAGGTCGGCCTGGATCCCGCCACGCTTGTCGAGCAGTTGCGTGTACACGATCGAGCCGACCGCCCGATCGATGTCGTTCCCGGCCACGCCCTGGAGGAAGGCGCAGGCACCCGGTCCGACGACCTCGAGCTTCGCGAACGACGTCTCATCGAAGAGGGTCGCCGCCCCCCGCGTGGCGAGGGCTTCGGCCGCGATCGCGGGCGACCAATGGCGTCCCGCCCAGCCCCGCGGTCGCAGACGCTCCAATGCCACGCGCCCACCGAATCGCGGGTCGTCGGCATTGGGCTCGAACCAGTTGGGGCGCTCCCAACCGGACTTCTCGCCGAAAACCGCCCCGAGATCGGCGAGGACGTCGTACGTCGGCGACGTCCGCAGCGGTCGCCCGGCCTGCCGCTCCTCGTTCGGATAGTGGATGTCGTAGTAGGTCGCGTAGTTCTCGACCGATCGGGCGAGGGTGTACGCCCTGCGACCGATACGCCGCACCGAACCGCCGGATGTCCATCTTCCAGAGGTCGAGCTCGGGCTCGCCTTCGACGATCCAGCTCGCCATCTGCCGTCCGATGCCACCCGCGCCGGCGATACCGTGCGCCGAGAAGCCGGCGGCCACCCAGAAGCCCCGAACGTCCGATTCGCCGAGGATGAACTCGTTGTCCGGGGTGAACGCCTCGGGTCCGTTGATGACGCGGCTGACCCGCGCCTCCGCCATCGCGGGGACGCGCCGGATCGCGCCGTCCATGATCGATTCGAAGCGCGGCATGTCCGGCGCCAGGAGCTTGCCGTTGAAGTCCGGCGGGATCCCATCGAGCGCCCACGGCGCGGGATCGCGCTCGTAGCCACCCATGCACAGCCCGCCGACCTCCTCGCGGAAATACACGAGGTTGTCCGGGTCGCGCAGCTGGGGCAGGCCGGGATGGACGCCGTCGATCGCCTCGGTGAACAGGTACTGGTGGGCGATCGGGATCAGGGGCACGGTCACGCCGACCATCCGCCCGATCTCCGGGGCGAACATGCCGCCGGCGTTGACGACGACCTCGGCCGCGATCTCCTCCCGCTCGCCGCGATGTTCGACCGTGACGCCGGTGACCCGGCCGCGCTCGGATCCGATTGCGACGACCCTCGTGTGCGGGCGGATCGTGGCCCCGCGCTTGCGTGCCCCTGCGGCGAGCGCCAGGGCGAGACCGCTCGGGTCGAGCCAGCCGTCGGTCGGGAGGTGGATCGCACCGAGCACGCCGTCGGTCGACATCAGCGGAAACAGCGCCTTCGCGTCTTCGGGACCGATGAGCTCGAGCGGGAGGCCGAACGTCTTGGCCCAGCCCGCCTGCCGGTGCAGCTCCTCGAGGCGCTCCGGGCTGGACGCCAGCCGGAGCGAGCCGACCTCGTGCCACGATGGATCCACCCCGGTTTCTGCCGCCAGCCGGCGGTACAGATCGGCGCCGTACATCATCATCCGGGTGAGGGTGACCGAGCTGCGCAGCTGGCCCACGAGGCCGGCCGAATGGAACGTCGAGCCGCTCGTCAGCTCCGCCCGATCGACGAGCACGATGTCGCGCCAGCCGAGCTCGGCGAGGTGATACGCGATCGAGGTGCCGCCCACCCCACCGCCGATGATCACCGCCCGGGCGTGCTGCATCCCTTCGTCGATCTCCCTGCGTGCGCGGCGCCGTTGGGGCCCCGCGCGAACGGGCGCCTCACGAGCCTTCGACAGCCTAGCGGCGGCGCCTCGTCGATGCGCGACGCGGCTGCGACTCCCGGATCTCGATCCATGCCGAGGCGTCGTCAGCCGGCGGGGATCGCCTCGTCGAGGTCGGAGACGGCGGCTTTGAGCTCCTCCATGGCGTCGCCCTCGGCCCGATCGTCCATCTTGTCGATATCGGCTGCTCAGCCTGGCGGTCCGGTCGCGCGCCTGGCCGTAGTTGCCTGCCTCGAGCGCCTTCCTGATCTCACCGGCGCGTTTCCGGATGGTGTCGAGATCCTTCTTCCGGATCTCCTCATCTGCCGCCAGCCCTTCGATCGCCGCATCGACGCGGTCAAGCGCGGCGAAGGCTGCTGCAGCCGGATCGGGCGGCGGTGTCGGATCCGGGGTGGGCGTGGGCGCTGGGGTCGCGGACGGTGTCGCGACGGCCGAAGGGCTCGCGCTGGCTGCTGCCGTTGCGGAGCGGCGTCGGGTCTGCGCCAGCCCCATCGCCGTCGCCCAGGAGCGATGTCAGGGCCAGGAGCGCGACCAGGGCGAGCCCGATGACGCCGATGGCGAGCATCCCGACCGGTGGGCCGGGGCGCTCGGCTCGGGCTGGACCCGGCGCGTCAGCCGGCCACTCGGCGCTGATGTCGGTGACGGTGTCTGCGTCGGCGTCGCTCGGGTCGATCGACGCCACCGCCACCGCGGGGACGCCGCCGCATCGGGCACCCTCGGGTCCGCCGGTGCCGGACAACGCCACCGCCAATCCATCGGCCAGCTCCTCCGGCGCCGGTCGCGCCGTCGGGTCGGTCGCCAGGGCGGCGGCGATCGGCGCGTCGAACGCCGTGCCGAGCTCCGGGACGATCGATGACGCCGTGGGTGCCGGCTCGCCGTGCGACTCGACGAGCTCCGCCACCGCCGTGGCCGGCCGGGGCAGCCGCCCGGTCAGCCCCTGGAACGCCACGACCCCGAGCGCGTAGACATCGCTCGCCGGCGTGGCGGGATCTCCCCGCAGGAGCTCGGGGGCGATGTAGGCGAGCGTCCCGACCGTCGCCCCACTCGCGGTCAGTGAGGTCAGTTCGGAGGCCTCCTCCGAGCGGGCCAGCCCGAAGTCCGCGAGTCGCGCCCGCTCATGGTCGAACAGGATGTTGTGCGGCTTGACGTCTCGATGGACGAACCCCCGAGCGTGCAGGTCCGCAAGCCCGGCCGCGACCGCGCCGATGACGTCGACGACCTCGTCGGGTTCGAGCCGGGCGCGCGTGCGCAGTCGGTCTGCGAGCGACCCGCCGTCACACAGCTCCATGACATAGAACGGCTCGCGGCCCGTGGTGGGATCACCCGGCTCCACGTCGAACACCTTCACGACGCTCGGGTGGGACGTGGCGGCAAGTGCCAGGGCCTCGCGCTCGAAGCGCTGTGCGAGCGCCGGATCGGCGGCCAGGTTCGGCAGGAGCACCTTGACCGCGACGTCGCGTTCGAGCCGCAGGTCGGCAGCGCGATAGACCGAGGCCATGCCGCCGACGCCGATCGGCGCATCGATCCGGTACCGCCCGGCGAGGACGTCACCGACGATGGGCATGCGCGGCAGCCTACTCGACACCGCGCATCGAGGCGGGCCGCGCCGTCATGGGGCGCCATCGTCTAGGCTGGCGCGCGCATGTCCGACGAACCCCGCGACGACCTGAACGCGCCGAGTCCGACGGCGGATCCGAATCGCGGATCCGAATCCCGTGGTGCCGGAGCAGCTGCCGCCCGGACGCATCGGCTTCGCGGTCGACCAGGTCGCGCTCGTGGCGCTCGTGTTCGTGGCCACGCTGCTCCTGCTGCTCGGCGCGACACGCCTCGTGGATCGTGGGTCGGCGTCGCCCGGGCCCATCTCCAGCGTCGCCGGGGTCGATTCCGTCGGCCAGCCCCTCGCCAACAGGCAGCGCGAGCCAGGCACCCGGTACGTCCAGTAGCCCCAGTGTCGAAACGGACACGCCGAGCAGCCACGCCAATCGCCTCCCCGACCGGCGATCCCGTGCTGGTCGGCGCCGGCGACATCGGGCGGTGCGGCTCGGACGGCGACGAGGCGACCGCGGCACTGCTCGACGGGATCGCGGGGACCGTGTTCACGGCCGGCGACAACGCCTACGAGAGCGGCACGGCCGAGCAGTTCCGCGATTGCTACGACCCCAGCTGGGGCCGCCATCGCGCCCGGACCCGGCCGGCTCCCGGGAACCACGACTGGGAGACGGGCGGGCTCGCTGGCTACTTCGACTACTTCGGGGACGCCGCGAAGGGGCCGGGCGGGTCGTCGTGGTACTCGTACGACCTCGGGACGCTGGCACGTCATCGTCCTCGACTCGGCGTGCGACGAAGGTCGACGGATGCGATCCCGCGTCGCCGCAAGGTGCCTGGCTGGCGGCCGATCTCGCGGCCAACCGCGCGGCATGCACGCTGGCGATCTTCCATATCCCGCGTTTCAGCTCGGGAGAGCACGGGGACTCGCCGGCGATGGACGCCTTCTGGCGGCCGCTGTACGCAGCCGGCGTCGATGTCGTCGTCAACGGCCACGACCACGACTACGAGCGGTTCGCTCCGCAGGACCCCGACGGCCGAGTGGACGGGGACCGGGGCATCCGCCAGTTCGTCGTCGGCACCGGCGGGGCGCCGCTGCGCGACTTCACCCGCGTGGCGCCCAACAGCGAGCTGCGGGCCGGTCATCGGCCACGGGGTGCTCGCCTTGACCCTGCGCGGCGGCTCCTATGAATGGGCCTTCATCGCGGCCGGGCCGACTTCCGCGACCGCGGGACGGCGCCCTGCCACTGACGGCGACCGCGTCTGGACGGCTCGCGCGGGCCGGGGACGTCAGGCCCCGGCGACGTCCCGGAGCGCCTGCTCGAACGCCGGACGTCGAGGCGTTCGAGCGCAGACGATCGAAGTGCTCGCCCGCGTACGCGACGAAGTCGACGTCGAGCGTGCTGATCCCCTGCTGGAGCACGCCCCACATCGCCTCGCGGAAGTCCGACACGACGCGCATCAGCGTCAGGCGCGCCAGGTGGTCGATGCGGCCGACGCCGCCGTAGGCCGCCAGCAGGTGCGGCATCCTCGTCGGGCGTCAGCTCGTGGTTGACGCTGAAGTTGCCGAGATCGAAGAACGGGTCGCCCATCCCCGCGTACTCCCAGTCGACGATCCGGATGCGCGCGCCGTCGTCGATGAAGTTCGCGTTGAGCAGGTCGTTGTGGCACGGCCGCAGCTCGACCGGGTTGGCGAGGCAGGCCATCTCGATCCGGCGCCCGATCGGCGCGGCGAGGTCGTACTCGGGCGGGATGCGGACGCCGCGGGCAGCCGCCAGCGCCCGGTACGCCTCCACGATCCGCAGCGGCACGAACAGCCCGGGGATCGGCGGCCCGTCGTGGATGCGCCGCAGGGACTGGCGCACCCGGGCCAGGGTCGCCGCGCTGGTGGACCGCCGCGTCGCTGACCGGTGAGCCCTCGATGAAGCGCGTGACGAGGTAGCCCTCCGGCCGGATGAACGCCGTCACCTCCGGGCCCGACGCCGACCCCGGCCGCCGCGACGGTCGCCGCGTGCTCCACCTCGCGGCTGATGCCGAGCAGGTGGGTGTCGTTGCCGGCGAGGCGGATGACGTAGCGGTCGTCCGCACCGGGGACCGTGACGAGGAAGTTGCGGTTCGTGATGCCGCCGCGTGAGGGCCGTCAGGACGAGCTCGCGCCCGGCCAGCTCCGGGACCCGCTGCATGGCCGCGACCAGCTCGTCGCGCAGCTCGCCGACCAGGACCTCGTCGTCTGTCATCACGCCCACCCTATCCGAGGCCGGACGAGATGCGGCGCGACGATCGCTCGCCGCGCCGCATCGCCTCCTCCCGAGAACTTCGTGGTCAGCCGATGACGGCCTCGCCGGTGGCGGGGTCGACCTCGACGCGATCCGCGCGGCCCCGAGCCGCGCACGGCGTAGTACACGATGCCGGCGATGAGGATCAGCAGCACGGTGCCTTCGAAGAACGGGATATCGGGCAGCCAGCGAGATCGGCTCGCCACCCGAGGTGATGGCGGTCAGCGAGGGGTTCGTCAGGTCGCGCAGGTCGCTCCCGAAGTTGCCGAACAGGGCCGGGTCGCTCCACAGGGCGAAGTTGATGATCATCAATCCGCCCCAGACGAGGGCCAGGATGTTGATGATGAGACCCCATCCACCGAGCTTGAACCATGCCCCTTCGCGCGGCCATCCACGGAGCCGGGCGAACAGCACGCCCGAGGTTGCACATGAAGTACGACAGGTAGATCAGGCCCGTCGCTCCGGTCGCGATGAGCCCCGGGCTGTCGGTGATGAGGAACGGGATCGCGGCGAGCAGGCCGACCGCAACGGCAGCGTTGGTCGGGGTCTTGAACGTCGAGTTGACGGTGCCCCACAGCGAGCCGAGCGGCATGCGCCGGTCGCGCCCCATCGAGAACATCAGTCGCACGGTGGCCCCCTGGATCGCCAGGGTGCAGACGAAGACCGCGACGAGGATGACGAACAGGTAGAGCGGAACCGAAGGTGTCGCCGAAGCGCGAACTTGACGGCCGTCGAGATCGGGGACGGATCCGGTCAGCGCCGCGGTCATGTCCGGCGTCGCCAGGATGATCGCGAGGAGGAAGACCGCCCCGACGATGCCCGACAGCCAGATCGCGGACAGGATCCCGCGTGGCGCCTGGCGGCTCGCGTCGATCGTCTCCTCGCCGAACGTGCCGGCAGTGTCGAATCCGTAGACCACGAACAGGCTCATGAACATCGCGATCAGCGAAGACCGGCAGGTAGCCGCCGGTTTCGGGCGTCTCGATCCCCGCCGTCGTGGTCAGGACCGACACGTCCTGGACACGGAAGAACAGCAGCAGGACCAGCGCGAAGACGAGCATGCCGAGGATCTCGGCCCCGACCCCGATGTTGTTGATGATCGACAGCAGACGGGCGCCTGACGCCATTGATGACGGTCGTGACGATGAGCGTCACGAGCGCGTAGAACACCAGGTTGTTGAAGAACGGGAGCGGCGACGCTGCCTTCAGGTCGATGCCGAAGATGCTCGAGAGGACCAACGGGACCGTACCGGCGACGGCGGTCACCGTGACCACGCCGGCCCAGAAGTAGAACCATCCGGTGAACCAGCCGAGCGTCCGGTTGGAGAGACGCTTCGACCACTGGTAGATGGACCCGGCGACCGGGAAGTGGCTCGCGAGCTCGGAGAAGTTCAGGGCGACGAAGGTCTGGCCCAGGATGATGATCGGCCAGGACCAGAAGAACGCGGGGCCGCCGACGCCCCATCCAAGGGCGATGAGCGTGAATGTGCCGGTCGCAACGCTGATGTAGCTGAACGCGACCGCGAAGTTGGACAGGAACCCAAACGAACGCTGGAGCTCGGGCTTGATGCCGAGCGATCGCAGGTGGGCATCGTCGCGCGTCGGCGACGTCCTGCGGATTGACGGATTCCGCCACGATCTCCTCCTCGTACCGCCGCGCTCCGGGCGCGGGGACTGACTGCTGGAGTTGACGCAAGGACGCCGGGAACGTCCGCCGTGCGCTCCCTCAAGCGGGGCGGAACTGCGAGAGGATAGCACCACGAAGGCGCCCGTCAATGACGGGTTTTCGACGGTCCGCAGGCGCCTCCGGGCACGGTGCCGCGGCCCGGCCGCGGCTACGGGTCGAGGCGGTAGAAGCGGAACGCGTCGTGCTCGACCGGCAGGATCGTGAAGCCGCCAAACCCGGCCTCACGCGCGATCGATTCGAGGGCGGCGGGCCGCAGGACGTGCCCGTCCCGACGGAGGGCTCGTCGGCGAGACCGTTGGCCAGGCACGCGACCACGCTATAGCCGTAGAAGAGCCGCTCGGTCTCGTCTCCGGGCCGTGAAGACCTCGGTGTGGGGGGGCGTGCCCGTCCCGACGGACGGCTGGTCGGCGAGACCGTTGGCCAGGCACGCGACCACGCTGTAGCCGTAGAAGAGCCGCTCGGTCTCGTCGCCCGGGGCCGTGAAGACCTCCGCCACGCGCTCGTCCGCGATCAGGACGGCGCCGCCCGGCTTCAGCAGCTTGCGAGCCGTGGCGAGAACCGCGGCCGGCTGCGCCATGTCGTGTACCGCCTCGAAGATCGTGACGAGGTCGTAGCGACCCTCTCCCTCGGCGTTGGCGGCATCGGCGAACAGGAACGAGACGCGGTCATCGACGCCTTCGCGCCCGGCGTGCATCCGGGCGCGCTCGATGGAGCCCGCGTCGATGTCGATCCCGTCCACCTTGATCGCCGGAAACGCCCGCGCGATCGAGATGGACGACCAGCCGGTCCCGCAGGCCACGTCCGCGACACGGCCGTCGCCGTCGCGGAGCTTCGCCGCGATGTCTGGCAGCGCCGCGATCCAGTCGCCGACGTAGTTCGCGAACTGCGGCCGGTTCAGGGCCTCCTGCGCCTCGATCACGTCGGGGCCGTAGTCGGCCCAGTCGACGCCTTCGCCCGTCCGATACGCCTCGAGCAGCGCCGGCATCGTCTGCGCGCTGCCCATGACGAACCGCGCGATCGGGGCGACGAGCCAGGGGCTCTCCGGATCGAGGAGGACCGCGGCGTGGCCATCCGGGCAGCGTGTAGCGGCGGGCATCCGGGTCGGCGGCGGTGTCGTCCACGTCGAGGATCGCGCCGACCGCCTGGTGCTCGAGCCACTCGCGCGCATAGCGAGGATGGATGCCGGCCCGCTCGGCCAGCTCGGTCGGGGTCGCGGGACCTTCCTCGGCCAGCGAGCGGTACAGGCCAAGCCGATCGCCCAGATAGACGGCCTGCGTATCCAGCGCCCCCAGGGCGGCGGCCATGAGCCGGCCGGCGAGATCATCGCGCCGCGCCTCGGCGGTCGCGGCGGGGTTCGCGGTGACGGTCATGGGAACGCCCTCCGTTCGACGGTTCGCTTCGTGGACGCACGCGCGGGATTTCAGCCGGCCCCGACGGCCTCGCGCAGCGCATCCGGGATCGGTCGGTGGACCTCGACCGGGCGGATGTAGGCGGTGATCATCTCGCGCGTGCCGTTCACGCCGAGCTCGGTGTACAGGAACGACAGCTTGCGGCGCTGGGTCGCGAGGATCTCGTCCTTGCTCTCGAGATCCCACAGCTCGCGCTTGAACGGCCCGATCGCCTTCTTGCGGGTCGTGTAGATGAACTGCTCGTCGGTCTGGTCCGGCTTGCGCTCGTCGCCGGCGTTCGCGGGGCACCAGGCCTCGATGGCTCGACGGAGGTCTTCCGGGAATGCCGGGTGGTCGTAGAGCGTGTTCTGGAAGCCGGTCGCGAGATGGATCTCGGCAGCCTCGACGGCCGGGAACTGGTGGAACAGCTCGTCGGGCAGGGTGGACGCACCGTGCTGGACGGCTCCGGACGCGCCGTACTCGCGCCGGGCGATGTCACCGAGGTCGCGCAGGACGTCGAAATCGAGCTTGACCTCCGCGACGCCGCCGTCGGGCAGTGGCACGCCGCCGTGGCTCGTGCCGGTCTGGACGCTGACCTTGCTGACACCGATCGCGCCCGGCATGCGCGCATCCAGCTCGCGTCGGTAGCCGTCGAGGTACGCGCGCAACTCCTCCGCATTCGAGTTCTGCGACCCGACCTCGCCGATCTCACCACCGACGCTGACGGTGACCCCGTCGGTCTCGAGCGTCCGGATGAGCGCGGTCAGCTCGGCGGCACGCGTGTAGTTCTCGCGCTGCTGCTCGTCGACCGTCGGCTTCGAGAGGTCGACGAGCGTCGAGGAATCGATGTCGATGTTGCGATAGCCGGCGTCGATCGCCAGGCGGCATGCGCGCCGGATCTCCTCGGTCATCGCCTCGGGGTCGGCGGCGTACTTCTTGGCGTTGAACTGGTAGTGGTCGCCCTGGATGAACACCGGGGCGCGCCAGCCGGCCGCGATCGCCCCCGCCAGCACCGAAGTCGCGAAGTCGATCGGGCGCTGGTACGTGTAGGTCTGCTCGCTGCGCGCGATCTCGAAGATCACGGCACCGACCTCGGCGCTCGCGGCGGCCTCGAACGCCGTGCGCGCCATGTCGAAGGTCTGGGCGCGCAGGTTGATCGCCGGAACGGTGAAGCCCGCCACCTCCCCGCGGCTGCGCGCCGTGTACAGGTCCTGGATGCTCGCGCTGTGCGCTCCGAGCGCCTGACTCGCCTCCCAGACGATCCACTGGGCCGCGGCCGTCGTCGCCTCGTCCGTCGAGAACGCCGCGGTCCAGGCCAGATCGCGGATCGCGGTCGATCGGAAGGCCGTCTCGTCGTCGATGACGAGCACGTCGCCGTCCAGGTGCGCGGCGGCGCGGATGGTCGAAAGCAGGTCGGCAGTCGAGGTCGCGACGTGGGGCATCGGCGGGGCGTCTCCTTGGCAGGCGTTCCCCGTCATGGTACGGCGCGACCGGCGGGCAGTGCCGCCGGCCGCGCCGTTCGATCACCAGTAGCGCGCGGTCGCCATCGTGACCACGGCCGTGCCCAGCAGGGCGAGATCGGCCAGGGCGAAGGTGCCGAGCTTGCGGCGGATCGCGTCGAGCTCCGAGGAATGGGCTGCTGTGGCGACGCCGCCGGTCGCGGCCACCTCGGCCTCGATGGCCGCGGCCCGCTTGCCGGCCGGCCCGACCACCACGCCGCCCCAGACGAGCGAGACGATCGCGGCGACCGCACCGATCGTGAAGCCGATCCCGCTCGGGCTGGTGATCCAGTCGATCTGGAAGCCGCCCGAGGCACGGAAGTACAGCAGGCCACCGGCGAGCACGGTCGTGATCGCGGCGATCTCGAAGTAGCGTGCCGCCTTGCCCTGCGTCAGCAGGGTCGTCATGAACGCGTCACCGTCCGCGCCACGCAGTCGGGCGGTCCTGGTGACGAGGAGGATCATCACGAACGCGCCGCCGACCCAGGCGGCACCCGCGACGACGTGGGCGAGTCGAAGGAGGATGAGACCGAAGTCCATGGCCGGATGCTCCTTGTGCGTCGATAGCTGACATCGGGGTTGCTGCCCGGAGCCTCGGGGCAGCGACGCACTCAGACCATCGACACTCGCCGCAGCGCGGTATGGACGTTCGTCAACGCCGTCAGATCTGCGGCTTCACGACCATGAGGAGCACGATCGTCACGATGATGAGTCCCATCCCGATGCCGCCGCGCTGGATGCGCCCGACCAGCGCGATAAGCTCGGGCGGAGGGCCGCTGGCGCCCGCTGGGGGTGGCGTGGATGTGAGCTCGACCGCACGTTCGACGAGTTTGCTCTGCACGAAGAAGCCGTACCCGTAGACGATGAGGTACAGGACGATCGCGAGGGCGAGCCACCAGAACGGGCGCTCGAACGGGTTGATCCCGCGAACGGCGATGATCGCGAGGCCCGTGATCGGCAGGGTGAAGCCGATCGGCAGGACGCGCTTTGTCGTGATGGCGTGGGAGACCCGCGTCGCGAAGTTGGCATGTTGCGGTTCCGCGCCGCCCATCGCGCCGACGATCGAGAACGCGAACGTCGGCCCGAACGCCACGATGGCCCCGAGCACATGCAGGAAAAGCAGCCAGGGGAACAGCCAGGCCAGATCCATCGAACCCTCCCTCATGTTCGCGGCCGACCGAATGGCCCCACCGTCGGAGGATAGCCGCTAGGACACCCGCTTCGAGCGCCGTCCGACGAAGTCCACGAGCACGTACTCCCCGAGCCGCTCCGGCGTGGCGTAGAACGCCCGCCCACGATTGAGCTTGGTCATGTGGGCCACGAACTCGGCCAGCGCACGCGACCGCTCGAGCATGAACGTGTTGATCGTGATGCCCTCCTTCGTGCAGCGCTGCACTTCGCGGAGGGTCTCGCTGATCGTCCGTCGCGTCGGCGGGTAGCTGAACTCGACCTGGCCGTCCTCGAAGTGGGCGGTCGGCTCGCCGTCCGTGATGACCACGATCTCCTTGTTCGCCGATGCCTCGCGGGCCAGGATCCGGCGGGCCAGCAGCAGGCCGTGCTGAAGGTTCGTGCCGTACTCGTAGCCGTGCCACGACAGCTCGGCGAGGGCGCCGGGCCGGATCTCGCGGGCGTAATAGGCGAACCCGATCACCGTCAGGTGGTCACGCGGGTACTGCGTCCGGATCAGCGTGTCGAGCGCGACCGCGACCTTCTTGGCCGCCAGGAAGCAGCCGCGCAGGAGCATGGACCGGCTCATGTCGACCAGGAGCACGGTCGCGGTCCGGGTGAGCTGCTCGGTCCGGTAGACCTCGAAGTCGGCGGCGGTCAGTCGCACGCCGCGGGCGCCACGGCGGACCGGCGCGTTCTCCTCGCGGGCGAGCGCATTGCCGAGCGTCCCCCGCAGGTCCAGGTGGAATGGGTCGCCGAACTCGAACGGCTTCGTGGTCTCCTCTCGCTCCCCGCCTCGGCCGCCGCGGTCCAGCCGATGGCCGCCGAAGGCATCACGCTCGAGCCGGGCGAACAGGTCGTCGAGCACCTTCTGGCCGATCTTCCGGCTGCCCCGGGGAGTGAGCTCGAGGTGCTCGCCGTCGCGGGTCAGGTACCCGGCCTCCTCGAGTCGCCGGGCGAGGTCGTCGAGCACTTCGAGATCACGGACCGCGTCGTCACCCAGCAGCTCGCGAACCTGGTCACGGTCGATGTCGGCGAGGTCGCCGGGAGCGTCGACGTCGGTGAGCGCGTCTTCCAGCCGTTCCATCGCCTGGAGCCGGGCGATCTGGGCGAGGGCGCCGTCGAGCGTGAGCGACTCGTCGCCGTCGAAGCGCACACGGTCGCCGAGCCCGCCGGGCATCAGCATGTCCAGGTTCGAGGCAAGCTCGGCGAGGTCCAGCAGGAGCCGGTCGTCGCGCAGGAGCGCCTCCATCATCGACTCGAGCTCGGCGCGCTGCTCCGGGCTCATCGAGCGCATGAGCGACTGCATCGCGGCCATCCGCTGCGCCAGCTGGTCGATGATGTCGTCGAAGCTCTGGGCGCCCGGGAAGAACCGGCCGTGCTTGGCGAGGAAGTCGCGCACGTCCGGGTCGCCGCCACCGATGCGCTCGCGGATGAGCTCGTTGAGGTCGCGGACCATCTCGCGGTTCGCGGCGAGGTCCTCCGGGGTCATGGACCGGATGGCGTCGCTCATCCCGCCGACGAACTGGTCGAGGACCTGCTTGCCGAGGCGCTCCACCAGCTCGTCGAAACGGGCGCGCGCGTCGGGCTCAAGGAAGTCGTACTCGCGCAGGTCGCGGATCCGCGCGCCGACGTCGCGCGGCAGGGCGTCCAGCTGATCGAGCCGCTTCGCGGCGACGTCGCGGAGCAGCTTCTGGAGGTCGGGGTCGGCGGACTCCGCGGGTCGATCGGCGGCCTCGTCGCCGGAGGCGCCGGGCGCGGACGCGTCGGGCGGGGCCGCGGGCGCGGACGCGTGGGGGCGGCACTCGAGCGCTCCAGCCGACCCTCGACGCCGGCCCGCTCCTGGGCGACGATCTCGTCCAGCTCTCGCCGGATGTCCCCCAGGACATCGCCGATCTCGAACCGCTCGCGCAGCTCCTCGCGGCGACGGCCGAGTCGATCCATCAGGTCCTGGAGTCCGGGCAGGTCGGGGCGGGTCGGGTCACCGCTGCGCCAGCCTCGTTCCATCAGCCGGCGCAACGCCTCGGCGAGATCGCCATCGGCCATGACGTCGTTCGAGAGCTCGTCGAGGATCTCGTCGGCGCCGAGGTCAGGCACCTGCTGGCTCCCGTCCCAGCGCGAGTAGCGGGCGCGTCGGGCGAGCGCGGCCAGGGCGTCGTCGTCAGCCGCTCCCCGGTGTCGCGCTGGCGGCACCCGCCCGTCGAGATCGCGCGGATCCGGCGTGTACGAGGTCACCGGTGGTAGACCGTCCCGCCTGGCACCCGCTCCTTGTTGATCCGCCGGGCGAGGTGCAGGCCCTCGAGCAGGAACTCCACCGCCGACGCGACGACCGCCGGTTCCTCGGCCCCGTCGGTCACGTCGAACGTGCCGAGATCGCGGACCGCGTCGCGCAGACCCGGCACTTCGCGCGCCCACGCCACGTACTCGCGCGACGGGGTGCGCTCGCCGGTCTCGACCGTGAAGCCGTCCTCGAAGGCGTCTACGACGGGATCGAGGTCGTCGAGCGTGACGTGGCGCGTGAAAGTCGCGTACAGCGCCTTCGTGATCAACCGCTCGACGATGCGCTCCTCGGGCGACTCGTCGCCGATCGACTCGAGCTCGACCTTGCCGACGGTCGAGGCAACGACCGCTCCCAGGTCCGAGACGCGCGGCGCGGCCAGCGACTCACCGAGACGGATCGCGCGTTTCAGCGCCGCCGCCTCGAGCACCTCCATGTTCGCCACGGAAACGCGGACCGACACGCCCGACCGCTGGCTGATCTCCGGGGAGCGGCGCGCGAGGTGCGTCAGCTCGGCGACCGCCTCCTCCATGAACGGCGGCACGACGACGACCGGCGAGCCCTCCGCCACGGCGAAGCGGTGCTTCTCCTGGCGGACGATCGACATCTCGTCGTCGAGGGTCAGCGGATAGTGCGTCCGGATCTGCGATCCCAGGCGGTCCTTGAGTGGCGTGATGATCCGGCCGCGCGACGTGTAGTCCTCCGGGTTCGCCGAGGCGACCACGTACAGGTCCAGCGGCAGACGAACGGTGAACCCGCGGATCTGGACGTCGCGTTCTTCCAGCACGTTGAGCAACCCCACCTGGATCCGCTCGGCGAGGTCGGGCAGCTCGTTGATCGCGACGATGCCGCGGTTCGCGCGTGGGATCAGCCCGTAGTGGAGGGTGAGCTCGTCCGACAGGTAGCGGCCCTCGGCGACCTTGATCGGGTCCACCTCTCCGATCAGGTCGGCGATCGTGATGTCCGGCGTGGCGAGCTTCTCGGCGTAGCGCCGGTCGCGCGGGAGCCAATCAACGGCGGTCTCGTCGCCGTCGCGCTCCACGATGGCCTTGGCGGCCGGGCTGACCGGCGCATACGGGTCGTCGTTCAGCTCGCCGCCACGGACGATCGGGATCCACTCGTCGAGGAGGCCGACCAGGAGGCGGGCCATCCGGGTCTTCGCCTGGCCACGTTCGCCCAGGAACACGATGTCATGCCCGGCCAGGATCGCGTTCTCGATCGCGGGGAGCACGGTCTCCTCGAACCCGACGACCGTCGGAAGCACCTCGGCCCCGGTCTCCAGGCGGTCGAGCAGGTTCGATCGAAGCTCTTCCTTGACGGTCCGGGACTGCCAGCCGGCGGCTCGCAGTTCGGCGGTGGTGGCGGGACGGGCGGGGGTCGGCATGCGGTGACCTCAGTTCGCGATGGGCGTGGCGCCGGCGGCGCTGGTGGTGCTTCGGTAGCCGTCGATGGCGGCGCGCACGGCGTCGACGTCGACGATGCCGGCCTCGGCCAGGCCGGCGAGGTACTCGCGACGGCGATCGACCTCGAGCTCGAAGTCGCCGGCCTTGCGCCCGACGCGGAGCGCGAGCTCGGGCGTGACGCCCCAGCCGAAGTGCTCGAACCGGTCCTGATTCGACTCCCACGTCGCGAGGACGGCGGGACCGAGTCGCTGGACATGGCCGTGCTCGTCGCGCGACGTCGGCCGGATGTAGTGCGCGGCGATGACCCGACGAACGCCCTCGCGGACGGACCGCAGGATCAGCACGATCCCGAGCCGCGACAGCTCGTCGTCGCTGAGCTCCACCGGCGGAGGGCGGAGCGCCTCGAAGACCTCCTCGAGCGAGTCGGCGTGGATCGTGGCGGCCAGGCCGTAGCCGATGGTCACGGCTCGGATCGCGATGCGGGCCTCTTCGCCCCAGGTGTACGACGGGAGGTGGTCGGAGAACTCGGGCACGAGGAGGACGGTGTCGTCGGGGCGGATCGGCGGGGTCGGGGGCTGGCGCCGGCTGGTCTCCGCCGCGCGGTCGCCGCCACCCGAGCTCCGTGGCCTGCGGCAGCCAGTCGAAGGTCTCCGTCGCGCCCTGGAGCTCGACCGTCCGGATGCCCGGCGGCAGGAAGTCCAGGAGGGCGCCGAGGAGCGTGGACTTGCCGACCTGCCGGGCCTCGGCGGCGACGATGACCGGGACGCGGCCCTCGATGAGGACCCACAGCATCGCCGCCAGCTCCGCATCGAGCGTGCCGGCACGCAGCAGTTCCACGATGGAACGCGACGTCGGTGGCACGTGCCGGACGGCCCACCGGCCCCGCGCTGGCGAGGTGTCGGCCAAGGGAATCTCCGAACGATCCGATGGTGGTTCCCCGTTCGGGGCGGCCAGCGTACGGCCGACCCTTTGGAGCGTCAAACGCCCCGGACGCCACTCCGGTTGGGCGTTCAGCGACGCACGAACTTCTGGATGCTGCGGCTGCCGCGATCCAGCCCGATGTACGCCTCCGAGGTGTCGGCCACGTAGAAGCTGCCTTCGGAATCGACGGCGATGCCATGGGGCGCCCCGAACAGCCCGGCCCCCGGCTCGTTGCGTACACGGCCCTTGACCATGGGGTCCCGCGAGGGGGCGTCGGGCAGGGCCAGCGCCACGCCGCCCGTCTCGAAGTCATCGACCTCGACCCCATCGCCCCATCGCGCCAGGACCGTGCCGTCACGGTCGAGGACCGTCACGCGGTGGGAGAGCTCGGCGATGTAGAAAGCACCATCGGGGCCCTTGCGGACGCTCTGCGGCAACCGCAGGCCGCCCCACTCCCCGAGGTACTGGCCGTCAAGGGTGAACGACTGGACGCGATTGTTGAAGCGATCGGCGGCATACAGCGTGTCGTCGGCATCGTCGATGAAGACGCTGTGGACCGTGTTGAACTCGCCGGGCCCCTTGCCCGGGGCACCCCACGAGAACTTGGGCTCGCCATCCGGGCTGAAGCAGTGGATCTTGGCGTTGCCGTAGCCGTCGCTCACGTAGATGTCGCCATTCGCCGCGACGGTGGCGTGGGTCGGCCGGTTGAACGGCATGCCGCTGAACGACGGGCGCGTTCTGATGGGCATTCCCGAGGGTCAGGACGTGTTTGCCCTCCCTCGTCCACTTGCGACGGTGTGGTCCCGGCTGTCCGCCGTATAGATGAACCCGTCGCTGCCGACGCTGAGCCCGTGCGGGAACGTGAAGTAGTGCTCGCTGAAATCGCCCCAGGCATCGAGGAAGTGGCCGTCCTTGTCGAAGACCATCACCGGGTGCGTGCCGCGGCAGAAGACGAACACGTTGTCGTCCCGATCGATGCCGACATCGGCGACTTCGACGAAGGTCCAGCCCTTTGGGCGCCGGAAGAAGCCCTCGACCACCTCGTATCGATCGCGTCCGATCTCGACGTCCATGCAACCTCCCCTTGACTTTCTCGGCACGGAGCGTACCGCGGGCCTGGGGCGCCGGCAGCCCCTCGCAGACACCCGCAAGCGTGCTTGTTGCCACTCGGCACCGGGACTTTCGTTTGTTAACGCCAGGACCATTGACAGAAGGTCCACGGCGACGCTCTATATGCCTAGCAGCCAGCCGAGGGGCGCGGCTGGGAGCGCAACCAAACTTTCGTTGGGGGACCCTGTGATAACAACGCCCATCGCGGTGGATGCCGTCGCGCCCGTCGCGGCGCCGGTAGCAGCACCCGCGACGACCACTACGGCCAATGCGATCGCGCACGAATTGCAGGCGCTCGGCGTCGAGCACTTCTTCCTCATGACGGGCCGCGACAACCAGCTCTGGATCGCCATGGAGCGACTCGGCATCCGCCAGGTCCTGGCGCGCAGCGAGGCGGCCGCGGTCTACATGGCCGATGCGTATGCGCGTCTACGCGGACGACCGACCTTCGTCTACGGTCCGTACGGCCCCGGCGCGGCCAATGTGGCCGGCGCACTGGCCGAGCCGTTCTGGTCGGGCAGCCCGGTGGTGGCGCTGACGTCGACGATGCGTCGGACCGAGCGCTTCCGCAAGGAATACCAGGAGCTCGACCAGCCGCCCCTCTTCGCGTCGGTGACCAAGTGGGGCGCCGAGGCATCGATCCCCGGACACACACCGAGGCTCATCCGCGAGGCCGCTCGCCAGGCGATCGGCGGCGCCCCCGGTCCCGTTTACCTCGGGATCCCGAACGACATCTTCGAGACCGAGCTGCCCGACTACCACCCGCCGATGATCGGCGAGCCCATGGAAACGCCGCTGAACCGTCCGGCGGTGACCGCGGCTGACGCCGAAGCCGTCGTCCGGGCCCTGATCAGCGCCGAGCGGCCGATCATCGTCGCCGGCAACGGTATCCACCAGTCCGCCGCGCACGACGCCCTCCGCAAGGTCGCCGAGCGGTTCGGGATCCCGGTTGCGACGAGCAACTCGGGCAAGGGCAGCATCGCCGAGACGCACGACCTGGCCATCGGCAGCGTCGGGCGCTATTCACGCAAGTACGCCAATGCCGCACTGCACCATGCGGACCTGATCCTCGCCGTCGGTACCGGGCTGGGCGGCATGGTCACCAATTCGTATCAGCTCGATCAGCCCAGGGACCCGCCTCATCCACGTGAGCATCGATCCAGGGGTGGTCGGCCTGAACTTCCCGACGGAACTCGGTCTGGTCGCGGATGCGCGGACCTTCCTCGAGACCGTGCTCGACGCGGCCGAGCGGATGGAGGTGATCGCCTCGGCTGCGGCGACCGTCCATTCGACGAATCTTGCCCTGGAGCGAGCCGCCTGGCGCGACGTCCGGGCCGACCTCGCCAGCCACGATGGGATGGATGGTGGCCCGATGCGTCCGGAGGCCATCATGGCCGTCCTCGATGCACAGATCGCCGACGATGCCGTGCTCGTGGCGGATACCGGCTACGCCGCGGCCTGGGCCGGCGCCCTCGCCGAGACTCGCCAGGCCGGACGGAACTTCGTTCGAGCCGACGGGTCCTTGGGCTGGGCCTTCCCGGCTGCGCTCGGCGCCCAGCTCGCGGCCCCCGACAAGCAGGTCATCTGCATCACCGGGGACGGCGGCTTCGGCTACCACATCGGCGACATCGAGACGGCCATCCGCATCGGACTGCCGATCGTCGTGATCGTGCTCAACAACCAGACGCTGGCCTTCGAGGAGCACGTCCAGGACCTGCTGTACGGCAAGGTCGTCCCCGAGGTCAACTCCTTCCACGACGTCGACTACGGCAAGATCGCCCGCGCCTTTGGGGCGAACGGCTTCCGTGTCACCAACGCGCATGAGTTCGGCCGCGCACTCGCCGTCTGGCCTGAAGCGGCGCGGCCCGACGATCATCGATGCAGTCATCGATCGCCAGGCGATCGCGCCCGTGACCCGCTACGACCGCGTCCGTATCCGCGAACTGTGAGCGCTCTCGCGGCGGACATCCTGATCCCTGCCCAGCCCGACATCGACACCGTCCGTCGACTCGCCGAGCGCTGTTCGAATTGGGGTCGCTGGGGCCCCGACGACCAGCTCGGGACGCTGAACCACATCCAGCCCGGCGACGTGCTGGCCGCGGCGGCCCTCGTACGGTCGGGACGGGTCTTCTCGCTGTCCATCCCGGTCGGCGAGAGCGGGCCGCAGACCGGCGGCTTCGGCCGGTTCAACCCGATCCACCTGATGATCCGCGACGGCAATGCCGCCGTAACGGGCACGGTCGTCCGCGACTTCTACGGCGGCCGCGACCGGTACATCCGGGGCACCGACGACCTGCTGATCCTGCCCCTGCAATCGGGCACCCAGTGGGATGCGCTTTCCCACATCATCTTCGACGGCAAGATCTACAACGGCTACGACGCGACCTCCGTCGGGAGCAAGGGCGCCATCCTCAACGACATCGCGGTCGCCAGCGAGCGGATCGTCGGCCGCGGCGTCCTGCTCGACGTGCCCCGCGCCCTCGGCCTTCCCTGGCTCGAGCCCGGTCACCAGATCCATGCCGCCGATCTCGATGCGTGCCTGCGCGCGCAGGGCGTGGAGGTCGGGCGTGGCGACATCGTCCTGATCCGCACCGGTCAGATGGCGCAGTGCCGCGACGCCGGATCGTGGGGCGCATACGCCGGCGGAGCCGCGCCGGGTCTCGCCCTCGATACCGCCACGTGGATCTTCGACCGCGACATCGCGGCGGTGGCGACGGACACGTGGGGCATGGAGGTCCTGCCCAACGAAACGCCGGACGTCTTCCAGCCGATGCACATCATCCTGCTGGTCCACGCCGGTCTGATGGTCGGCGAGATCTTCGAACTCGAGGCACTCGCGGACGACTGCGCGGCGGACGGTCAGTACGAGTTCCTGTTCTCGGCACCGCCGCTGCCCATCACCGGTGGCGTCGGATCGCCGGTGAACCCGATGGCCATCAAGTAGCCGCAGGCGGCTCGGCGGGACTCGTCGGTCGGCGGCCGGAGCGACGCAGCTTGCGACCCAGGGTCTGCCATACCGCCGTGACGGCGGGGAGCGGGTCGCTCCACCAGAACAGCACCCGATCCCCGCGCAGCCAGATCGGCAGGACCGGGCCGTCCGGGCGGCGGCCGTGGCTCCATGCGCGCACGATGGCCATGGCATCGACGATCTCGTACATCCCGTAGCGGCCGATCTGGTACGGACCTGGGGCTGGCAACGGCAACCCCTGGGCGTCGAGGTAGCTGAGCCACGGGAGGTCGAGCCCGGCCCGCGCGATGTGGCCGATGAGCCAGAACGACCGCGGATTGACCTCGATGATCTTGTACCGACCGTCCCGCGCGTCGAACTTGAACTCCACGTTGAAGATGCCGCGGTAGTCGACGGCGGTCAGGAGCCTACGGATCGGCTCCACGACCTGGCTGACCTCCTCGAGCGGGATGGTCACGTCGGAGCAGGTATTGGCGAGCTTCGGCGGATCCATGCGCACGCGACGGCGCGCCACCATCGCCGAGATCGAACCGTTGCGATCCACGAATCCGTCGATGAGGATCGTGTGCGACGGGCCGCCCGGGATCCACTCCTGGAGCAGGAACGTGATCCCGCTGGCGGACGCCTGCTCGACCAGGCGGAGCGCCTGCTCGCGCGAGTGGATGAAGAACCCCTTCGTCCCGAACCGGCGGTTGTGCAGGTGGGACTCGGTCGGCTTGAGGAACCCGTTGCTGACGTCGTCGTCCGACGCGAGGTCGAGGTCGGCCGGGCCGTTGATCACCAGCGATCGCGGTCTGGGGAGGTCGAGCCGGTCGGCGAGCGACCGGAACTTGTCCTTGTCGACGAACTGCTCGACGGCCTCGCTCGGCGGCAGGCTGGTCGGGAACCGCTCGCGCAGGTCCGCCGGGAGGCCGGCGACCGCGAGCGCCCATTGGTCGCTGCACGGCAGGAGCACGGCCCGCGGCAGGCGGAGCGCACGCAGGAAGGTCGCGAGGACCTCCGGGTCCGAGGTTTCCGCGAGGGTCGGCTGGGTCGGTCGATGCCAGCGGGAGCGCGCGATGATATTGGTCGTGTCATCGACGACATAGCACCGGATGCCCCGCTTCGAGAGGACGCGCAACGCCCCGAGCGCCGCGATGTGCGCCCCGAAGATCAGGACGGGGATGGGCGGTGTAGGTCGAGGTCTGGGCCATGACCGCATTATCGCGAGCTGGATCCGGTCCGCACGGGATTTTGGTCATGCGAATCGGTCTCGTATGACGAATACGGTGCCTGGAAGCAAACCTGACACCGCCCGTCGTCGACCCGCCTACCATCGGGCCATGGCCCTCGAGATCCATGCCGCTGACCCCCGACCGCATCCCCGACCTCGCGACGCTGTTCGACCAGGGTGGCGACCCGAAGTGGTGCTGGTGCGCCTGGTTCCGGGTCCGCGGGCGGGACTGGACCAACGCGACGGCCGGCGGAAAACCGCGAGCTCCTCGACGGCGGCGGCGACGGAACGCCGGACCACGCACCGGGACTCGTCGCGTACGACGGACGACGCGGTCGTCGGCTGGGTGAGCCTCGGTCCGCGCGAGGACTACGAGCGGCTGGCGTTCTCCAAGGTCCTCGCCCCGCTCGACGACAAGGCGGTGTGGTCGATCGTGTGCTTCGTCGTCGGGCGGAGATCGCGCGGCCAGGGCGTGGCCGGCGGGCCTCCTCGACGCCGCCATCGACTACGCCCGCGACCACGGCGCGACGACCCTCGAGGCGTACCCGGTCGACGTCGCCGACGGCGCGAACGGATCCCCTCGGCGAACGCGTTCCACGGCACGCTCGGCATGTTCGAGCGGGCCGGGTTCAAGGTCGTCGCGCGCCGCAAGGGCAGCCCGAACGCCACGCCGCGCCCGATCGTCGCAAACGATCCGGCTCGACCCGTCGATGAGCGCTGCGCCGACCGGCACCGACCCGCCTACGTCATCCGTCGCGGGCCGGCCATCGTCATCCGACGACGTTGACATGGCCCAGCCCGAACGCCTAGACTTCCCGCTGGCGCGCAAGTCGCACGCCCTCGTCTAGCTCAAAGTTTGGAGGCGGTCTCCGAATGAAGATGCTGCTGAATCTCCGACGCACCGTGGCGCCCATTGGCGCAGCGGATCGCGGGAGATCTGTGCCCATCTCGAGCTAGCCGCAGGCGGCAGGACCGCCTTCCGGACAGAACCCGAGCCGTGGGCCAGATCAGGCCCCGGCTTTTTTGATGCCCTTCCCCTGCCACCCGGCAGGACCCAGGAACGGACATCACGAGCCGCGAGGCCACCCGACGAAGCGTCGGACGAGGCCCGCGGCTCGTTCTTTCTCCGGAACCCACCTCCCACCCGCCACGACCCAGGAGCCACCAAGTGACCGCCACATTGACCAACCAATTGAAGACGACGACTCCGGTGGCCAAGCCGGCGTCCTCGGCCGTGACGTCGGCGGTGCCTGCCCTGCTCATGGAGGGCGTCAGCAAGTCGTTCGTCGTCGGTCGCAAGCGCAAGCCGGTGGCCGCGATCACCGATGTGTCGTTGCGCCTCGAGCGCGGCGACATCCACGGGATCCTCGGGCGCCAACGGCTCGGGCAAGTCGACCCTCATCCGCCTCATCAGCGGGCTCCTGACCCTGGACTCGGGTCGGGTCGAGGTGTTCGGCCACGACCTCGAGCGCGAGGAGATGCAGGTCAAGCGCCTGATCAACCGGGTCAGCGTGGACGCCGCGTTCTTCAAGAAGCTCAGCCCCATGGAGAACCTGATGTTCGCGGCGCGGATCTATGGCCTCGATGGCAAGACCGCCCGCGCCGACGCCATCTCGATCATGGGCCGGCTCGGGATCGCCGAGAAGAGAACCAGCCGGCCCGTGGAGCAGATGAGCCGAGGGATGCAGCAGAAGGTCGCGATCGCGCGAGCCCTGCTGACCAGCCCGACGCTCCTGCTCCTGGACGAACCGACCACCGGCCTGGACCCGCGCAGCAAGCTCGACGTCCAGACCTTCATCGAGGAGATCAACGAGACCCATGACGCGACGATCGTCCTGACGACCCACGACCTGGCCGAGGCCGAGCGCCTCTGTGCACAGATCACGGTCCTCAACGACGGCCGGATCATCACCGACGGGACCCCGACCGAGCTCAAGGCGCAGACCACGCAGCGCCTGGGCCGCGAGGCGACCCTCGAGGACGTGTTCATGACCTACACCGGCCGCTCCCTCGACGACGACGTCGAGGACGAGAGCGGCGACGACGAAGACTGACCGGAAAGGAGGTGAGAACCATGAACTTCAATCAGACGGCTTTGGAGCTGGCGCGCATGCGCCAGGAGGAGCTGATCGTGGAGGCCGCGCAGGCGCGCCAACTCGAGCAGCGCCCATCGACCATCCGCCGATTCGTCGGCCGCCGCGTCATCGCGGTGGGCGAGCGGATCGCCGCGGAACCCCGTTTCGAGCTGGCTCGGTCCCGATAGGACCGGGTCAGCTCCCTCGAACCAGGAGAATCTCTCGTGACCATCGTCGCCCATGAGCTGAGGGCCTCATACGCCTTCATCGAGCGCAACTTCTTTCTCACTCGCCGCTACTGGGGTTGGGAAGTCGCCTTCCTGATCTATTCGGTCGCGGGCGCGCTGTCGATCTCGCTCATCGGTGCCGACCAGGGCGACCCCGTCCTGCTGCTCACGTTGATGGTGGGAGCGATCTTCTGGAACTACCTGTCGGTCGTGTTCAGCTGGATCGCCGAGACCATCTCGGTCGAGCGCTGGGAAGGCACCCTCGAGTACACCTTCATGGCGCCGATCCGGCGCTCGTCGCAGCTGCTCGGGTCGGTGCTGTACGCGATGGTCTACGGCCTCGTCCACACGGCCGTGATCTTCATCGCGCTCGTGCTGTTCTTCCCGGAGCTGGACTTCGCGAACGCGAACCCGGCGACCGCGGTCGTGTTCGTGCTGCTCGGCTCGTTCAGCTTCGTCGGGATCGGCATGATCGCCGCCATCCTGCCGCTCCTGTACGTGGAACGCGGCGCGCAGATGACGTTCGTGCTGCAGTCGTGCCTGCTGCTCGTCAGCGGCGTGTACTACTCGGTCGAGGTCCTGCCCGAGTGGATGCAGGTGCTGTCGCGCCTGTCGCCGGCGACCTACGTCCTCGACGGCGTCCGGGCCGGGTTGATCTACGGCACACCGGTGAATGAGCTGCTCCACGACGTGTGGCCGCTGCTCGTCGGTGGCGTCGTGCTCATCCCGTTCGGGCTGTGGGCATTCGCCCGGGCCGAGCGCTACGCCAAGCGCACCGGCAAGCTGAAGCGAGTGGGCTGAGCCATGACTCTCGCGGCCACTCCGACGGGCCTCGGCTGGGACGCCGGGTGGGACCAGGCCTTCGAGCCGTTCGCGGCCGGAGGCCGGCGTCCCGCCCGGGTCGTCGCCGTGCACAAGGAGACCGCGATCGTCCGCGGCGATCTCCCCGGCGACCGCACCGCCATGGTCTCGGGGCGGTTCCGGTTCGACGCGCTCGCCGCGTCGGACTTCCCGGCCGTCGGGGACTGGGTCGCCCTCGAGCCGACCGACGCCGGGGCCGGCGCCGACGACCCCGCCGTGATCGCCGCGGTCCTCCCGCGCCGAGCGGCCTTCGTGCGCAGCGCCGCCGACGCCAGCCGCCGGACCGCCGGCAACCTGGCCGATGAGCAGGTCATCGCGGCGAACGTCGATATCGCCTTCCTGGTCGCCGGCCTCGACGGCGACTTCAACCTGCGCCGCCTCGAGCGCTACCTCGCCGTCGCCTGGTCGAGCGGCGTCACGCCGGTCATCGTGCTGAACAAGGCGGACATCGCCCGCGAGCTCGAGGAGCGGCTGGTGGCCGGTCGCGGCGCATCGCCCCGGGCGTCCCGATCGTCGTGCTGTCGGCCCTGACCGGCGACCACGTCACCGATCTCATGCCGTACCTCGGCCCCGGCCAGACGTCGGTCGTGCTCGGGTCGTCCGGCGTCGGGAAGTCGACGCTCGTCAACACGCTGCTGGGCGAGCAGCGCCAGGCCACCAGCGACGTCCGCGAGGACGACTCGCGGGGACGCCACACGACGACCCACCGGGAGCTGTTCGGGCTGCCGGGTGGCGCGCTGCTCATCGACACGCCGGGCATCCGCTCGCTCGAGGTCGCGGGCGCCGACGAGGGCGTCGACACCGCGTTCGAGGACATCGCGGAGCTGGCCCTCGCGTGCCGCTTCAGCGATTGCCGCCACGAGGGCGAGCCCGGCTGCGCGGTCCGTCGCGCCATCGCCGACGCGACGCTCGGCGAGGACCGCCTCGTCAGCTACCGCAAGCTCGAGCGCGAGCTCGCCCACGCCGAGCGCAAGGAGGACCCGCGCGCGAGGGCCGCAGAGGCCAAGCGCTGGCGGCAGGTCCACAAGGCCGTCGACCGCCACATGGACCAGAAATACGGGAGGGAGCGATGACGACGACCGAGGACATCTCGCTGGAGCTCGCGGACGCGCCGTCGATCGACGGCCTGCGGTTCCGCCGGCCACGTGGCGACGACGCGGACTACGAGGCGATGGCGAGCGTCATCACCGCGGCCAGCCTGCACGACGGGCTCGAGGAGATCCAGCTGGCGCGGCACGTGCGCGACGAGCTCGAGATGTCGGTCGGCGTCGACCCGGCCGTCGACGTCGTGCTGACCGAGATCGATGGACGACCCGTCGCGGCGTCCGGCGTCGAGCGCACGGTCCAGGACGGCGTCGTCGTGTACGACCTGTGGGGCAACGTGCATCCCGACGTTCGACGTCGCGGGATCGGGCGTGCGCTGCTGCGGGAGAACCTGCGACGTGCCGCTGAGCGCGCCGCCGGCGAGACCGACGGCCAGGTCGTCGAGATCCGCTCGCACGCGCAGGAGAACGAGGCGGGAAATCGCGCGCTGCTGGACGCCCACGGCCTCGAGCCGATCCGCTGGTTCTTCCTCATGCGCCGCGCGCCGCTGGACGACGTTCCGGACACTCCCCTCCCCGATGGCCTGGAGTTCCGGCCGGTGACCCCCGACCAGCACCGGGCCATCTTCGACGCGGAGGTCGAGGCATTCCGCGACCACTGGAGCTCGCGCGACAAGACCGACGAGGACCTGGAACGCACCCTCAAGCGCGAGGAGCTGGACACGGACCTGTGGGTCGTGGCCTGGGATGGCGACGAGATCGCCGGCGTCGTCCAGACCTGGGTCTGGGCCGAGGAGAACGCGACGCTCGGCGTCGACCGCGGCTGGCTCGAGCACATCAGCGTGCGCCGGCCGTGGCGGCGCAAGGGGCTTGGGCCGGGCGATCACCGCGGAGGCGCTCCGTCGCCTGGCCGCGGCCGGCTTGACCGAGGCGTGCCTCGGGGTCGACGCGGAGAACCCGACCGGGGCGCTCGGGCTGTACGAGGGCCTCGGATTCGGCGTGCACCAGCGCTGGATCACGTATCGCGGGTTCCTGCGCGGACTGACCGGTCGGCGGCGGCGGGCGGGGCCCGTGACAGGCCGTGGCATCATCTACGGGGACGCCGCTGGAGGATGTCGATCATGCGGTCCTACCTGATCGTGGCCAACCAGACGCTCACGAGCCAGTCGCTCACGGACGCCATCACGACCCGCCTGTCCGAGGGTCCGGTGCGGACCCACGTCGTGGTGCCGCTCAGCCCGGTCGGCGGCCGGCTCACCTGGGACGAGGCCGAGTCGCGGAGCGTCGCTCAGACCCGGCTCGATGAGGTCGTCGCGCGCCTGCGCGAGATGGGCGCCGAGGCGGACGGCGAGGTCGGCGACCGGGACCCGGTGCTGGCCGTCAAGGACGCGCTGCGCGGTCGCGATGTCGACGAGGTCATCGTCTCGACGCTGCCCAAGGGGATGTCGCGCTGGCTCGGCGAGGACGTGCCGAGCCGGTTGCGGGATTCCGTTCCGGTGCCGGTCACGGTCGTGACCCAGGAGGGGTCCGGCGCCTAGGCGAAGAGGCGCCCGCCGTCGCGCACGAGCTCCAGCCACGCTCGCTCGCGGCCGATCGTCGTCGTGCCGCCGTGGCCGGGCAGCACCTCGACCGCGTCCTCGAGCTCGCTCAGGCGCGCAAGCGAGGCCACCATCGCCGCCTCGTCGCCGCCCGGCAGGTCGGTCCGGCCCCAGGCCCCGGCGAAGAGCGTGTCGCCGCTGAACAGCAGGCCGTCATCGCGGCTCAGGAGGCAGACCGACCCTTCGGTGTGACCGGGCGTGTGGAGCACCGTCAGGCGGATCTCGCCGAACCGGATCTCGCCGCCTTCGGCGAGCTCGACCGCCGGGATCGACGGGATGATCTCGAACGGCGCCGAGATGACTGGTTTCGGGTCGGTCAGCCGGTGACGGTCGAGCGGGTGGACCGCGATCTCCGCGCCGGTGTGCTCGGCGACGGCGGCGTTGTCGCCGATATGGTCCCAGTGACCATGCGTCGACACGATGAGCTTGAGCGTCCAGTCGCGCGCGGCGAGCTCGTCGGCGATCCAGGCGATGGACGGAGTCGCGGTGTCGATCGCGATCGCCTCGCGCGTGCGCTCGTCCGCCAGGACGTGGACGTTCGTCGCGACGGGCCCGACGACGCGGTGGAGTCGCTCCATGAGCGGCGACCTAGGTCGTGCCGTCGAGCTTTGACTTCATGCAGTCGAAGGTCTGGCCGATCATCTTGGTGGCGGTGCCCTCGATCATCCGGGCCCCGACGCTGGCGAGGGTGCCGGCGATGTTGACGTCCGCCTCCCAGTCCATCCGCGTGCCGCCGGCCTCGCCGTCGGACAGGCGCATGTGGGCGGTCGCGTCGACGGCGCTGCCCGGAGCCTGACCATGGGCCTTGATCATGGCCGCCTCCGGGGCGGTCAGCTCGGCGAACTCCATGTTCACGATGAAGCGCGCGCTGATGAACCCGATGCCGACCTTGGCCGTCGCCTTGAAGTGCGTGTCGTCGATGACCTCGATGGTCTCGACGCCCGGCCCGCATTGGCCCACCTGGTTCGGATCGATGACGAACGCCCAGACGCGATCACGGGGTGCGGCGATCTCGACGGAGCCTTCGAAATGCATACGGGTCCTCCAGGGGTTCGGCCGGGGAATTCAGTCGGGCAAGGATACCGACGGCGGAGCCATCCCGGCGGTACCCGGGGCGGCCAGGAAGACAGCCGGCTCCTTGATGAACCGGGTCCGGCAACCGATCGAGCAGAACGCGTAGATCGCGCCGTCGTGTTCCGCCAGATGCCGGGCGTGCGCCCGCTCCACGGTCATGCCGCAGACGGGGTCAAGCAGGACGATGTCGTCGACGACCGGCTCCAGCGAGATCGACTCGGGGATGCCGGCGGCCACGGTGGCCGGCCCTGGTGAGGCCACGAAGTCGGCCCGCCCGCGGCGGACCTGGACGAGCTCGGCGAGGATCGAGAGGGCGATCTCCTCGGCGGTCTCGGCGCCCAGGTCCAGGCCGGCCGGCGCGCGCAGCGCGGCGATTCGGTCCTCCCCGATGGTCGTCTCCTCGCGGAGCCAGTCGCGGACGACCGCAGCGCGTGTCGGCGAAGCGACGAGGCCCACGTACGAGGCATCTCGGGTGAGGGCGAGCCCGACGGCCTCCTCGTCCCAGATGCCCTGGCTCGCGACGACGACGTACGGCGAGGCCTCGGGGTCGAGGCCACGGATGTCGGCAGACGCGCTGACACGCGCCGACGGAAAGGCGTCGGCCTCGGCGACCGGATCGATGACGGTCACGTTCCAGCCGGCGGCCGAGCCGAGGGCCGCGAGGGCGCCGGCGATCGGCGTCGTTCCGGCGATCCAGAGTTGTGGCGCGGGCAGATGCGGTTCCACGTAGATCTCCAGCGTGCCACCGGAGTGGCAGGTCATGACAAGCTCGATGACCCCATCCGCCCGGCGGCCTTCGGCGGGACGGTCCCTCGAGAGTCTGAGCAGGCGAGGCTGACCATCGGCCAGCGCCCGGAGCGCCTCGCGGACGACCACGGGCTGGGCACAGCTTCCGCCGACCCAGCCCTCGATCGTGCCGTCCGGATGGACGATCCCGCTCGCCCCCGGCCGGGCAGAGGTGGGCTTGCGGACCGCCACGACCGTCGCGACGACGAACGGACGGCCCAGACCGTCGAGCTCGAGCGGCGCGGGCGAAGGTGCCGGCGGCCATCTTGGGGGCCTAGGAGAGGCCCTTCTCGTGGAGGATCGCCCAGACCTTCTGGGGCGTGATCGGGATGTCGATGTTGCGGACGCCCAGGTGCCACAGCGCATCGACGACGGCGTTGGCGATGGCCGGCGGGGCGCCGACCGTGGCCGATTCACCGACGCCCTTCGCCCCGATCGGGTGATGGGGCGACGGCGTCACGGTCTTGGCGACCTCCCAGGCCGGTGTCTCCATGGCCGTGGGCACGAGGTAGTCCATGAGCGTGCCGGACATGTTGTTGCCCAGCTCGTCGTAGACGATCTCCTCGTAGAGCGCCGGGGCAAGGCCCATCGTCAGGCCGCCGTGGATCTGCCCGTCGACGATCATCGGATTGATGATGTTGCCGCAGTCGTCCACGGCCACGAACCGCCGGATGTTGACCCGGCCCGTGCCCTTGTCGATATCGACGACGCAGATGTACGACCCGAACGGGAACGTCAGGTTCGGCGGGTCGTAGTAGTTGACCGCCTCGAGTCCGGCCTCCATCCCCTGCGGGTGGTTGGTGTACGCCGCGAAGGCGATCTCCTGGATGGTCTTGGACCGGTCCGGCGAGCCCTTGACGCTGAATTTGCCGGGCTCCCAGTCGAGGTCGTCCTCCGAGACCTCCATCAGGTGGGCGGCGAGCGTGCGGGCCTTGGCCTGGATCTTGCGCGCGGCCATCGCGGCGGCGGCACCCGCCACCGGCGTGGACCGCGAGGCGTACGTGCCCAGGCCGTAGGGCGCGGTGTCCGTGTCGCCGTACTCGATCTTGATGTCCTGCACCGGGAAGCCCAGCTCCTCGGCGATGATCTGGGCGAACGTCGTCTCGTGCCCCTGGCCCTGGGTCTGCACGCCGATGCGGGCGAGGACCTTGCCGGTCGGGATGGACCCGGATCTCACACGAATCGAACATCTTGAGGCCGAGGATGTCGAAATCGTGCGACGGCCCGGCCCCGACGATCTCGGTGAAGGAGCTGATGCCGATGCCCATGAGCTCGCCGCGTTCGCGCTTCTCGGCCTGCTCCTTGCGCAGCCCGGCGTAGTCGATCATGTCCATGGCCTTCTGGAGCGCCGGGGCGTAGTCGCCCGAGTCGTACTCCCAGCCGGTCGGCGTCTTGTACGGGAACTGGTCCTTGCGGATGAAGTTCTCCATGCGCAGCTGGGCCGGGTCCTTGCCGATGTCGTGGGCGAGGATGTCGACCATCCGCTCGATCGCGTGGACGGCCTCGGTCACCCGGAACGAGCAGCGATAGGCGACGCCGCCGGGCGGCTTGTTCGTGTAGACGCCATCGACTTCGACGAACGCGTTGTCGAAGTCGTACGAGCCGGTGATGACGTTGAACAGGCCGGCCGGGAACTTGGACGGGTCCGCGGCGGCATCGGTGTAGCCGTGGTCGGCGATCGTCTTGACCTTGAGCCCGGTGATCTTGCCTTCCTTGGTCGCGCCCATCTCCGCGTGGATGTGATAGTCGCGGGCGAACGAGTCCGCCTGGAGGTTCTCGCTCCGGCTCTCGATCCACTTGACCGGCTTGCCGGTCAGGAACGACGCGGCAACGGCCAGGACGTAGCCCGGGTATACCGGCACTTTGCCCCCGAAGCCACCGCCGATGTCGTGCGTCTTGACCCGGATGTTCTGCTCGTAGATGGGAAGGCCGGCGCCACCGGCAACGAGGGCGAGCACCGTCCGGATGGCGTGCGGCGCCTGGCTGGTCATGTGCAGCGTGAGCTGCTGGCGGACCGGGTCCCAATCAGCGACGCAGCCGCACGTCTCGATCGACGCGACATGGATGCGCGGGATGTAGATGTCCTGCTCGACGCGTCACCTCGGCGGCCGCGAGCGCGGCGTCCGCGGCTGGCCGCGGTCACCCGATTCCCAGTGCCAGATGTGGTTGTTCGGCCTTCTCCGGGCCACGGTCGGGCCGGAGGACGAACGCATCGGGTTCGAGCGCCTTGTGCGGGTCGACGATGACCGGCAGCGGCTCGTAGTCGACGAGGACGGCGGCGACACCGTCGGCGGCGGCATAGCGGGAGGTGGCGATGACCGCCGCGACCTCCTGCGACTGGTACATGACGGTGTCCACCGGGAGCACCATCTGCATGTCGCCCGCGAGCGTCGGCATCCAATGGAGCTTGTATCCCTCCAGGTCCTTGCCGGTGACCACCGCGGCGACACCCGGGACCTTCAGCGCCTCGGAGGCGTCGATCGACTTGATCGTCGCGTGGGCGTATGGACTCCGGACGATGTCGAGCCAGAGCTGCCCGGGCAGGTTGACGTCCTCGATGTACTCGCCGGCACCGCGGATGAAGCGCGGGTCCTCCTTGCGCTTGACGGAATGGCCCATGCCCCCGATCTCGGGGGAGGTGCGAAGCTCGTGTTCGGTTTCGGTCGTCATCGTCGTCGCTCCCTCAACCGGCCGCGGCCGGTTCGGCCGAGACTTCCTGACCGTCGACGGTCCCGGCGGCCACGACCGGCGCCGATTCGCCCTCGCGGAGCGTGCCGGCGGCCTGCTGGATGGCCTTCACGATGTTCACGTAGCCGGTGCAGCGGCAGAGGTTGCCGCTGATGCCCTCACGGATCTCTTCCTCCGAGGGGTCCGGGTTCTCCCCGAGCAGCCAGGTCGCCTGCATGATCATGCCCGGCGTGCAGAAGCCGCACTGGAGGCCGTGCTGGTCCCAGAACGCCTGCTGGAGCGGGTGGAGGGTGGCGCCATCGGCGATGCCCTCGATGGTCCGGACCTCGCGGCCGTCGGCCTGGACGGCGAGCATCGTGCACGACTTGGCGCTCTGGCCGTCGACGTGGACGGTGCACGCCCCGCAGTTGCTGGTGTCGCAACCCACGTGCGTGCCGGTCAGTCCCAGGTTGTCGCGCAGGAGGTGGACGAGGAGCAGGCGGGGCTCGACGTCCGCCTCGTGCGCCTCTCCGTTGACGGTGACGGTGATGTGCTGGGTCGTCATCGTGGCGCCTCGATCTAGGTGTAGGAGAGGGCGCGAGCGACGGCGCTTCGGAGCGACCGGACGGTCATCTCGGCGGCCATCGCGCGCTTGTACTCGATCGGTCCGCGGACGTCGCCGGCGGGTCTCGCCTGGGCGCCGGCCGCGTCGCCCGCCCTGCGGAACAGCTCCTCCGACGGCTGCTCGCCCTTGAGGATCTCCTCGGCGTCGGTCGCCGCGAACGGCGTCTCGGCAACCGCGGTGAGGCCGACGCCGGCGTTCTCGATGCGGCCGTCCGACGCCAGCCCGATGACGGCCGCGGAGCCGACCGTGGCGAAGTCGCCGACCTTGCGCTCGAGCTTCGTGTAGGCGCCACCCGTGCCCTTCGGCCGGGCGCGGATGCGGATCTCCGTGAGCACCTCCGTGGGTTCGATCGCGGTCTCGAACGTGTCGAGGAAGAAGTCACGCGACTTGATCAGGCGCTCCCCGGACTGGCCTCGGCACACGATCGTGGCGTTCACCGCCAGGAGCATCGCCGGCCAGTCGCTCGCCGGGTCGGCGTGCGCGACCGAACCACCGATCGTGCCCCAGTTGCGCACCTGCGGGTCGCCGATCACGCCGGTCAGGTCGATGAGAGCGGGGTAGTGGTCCTGGACGATCTCGTCGTCGTGCACCTGTCGATGCGTGGCGCGGGCCCCGATGCGCAGTTCGTCGTCGGTCTCGGAGATGCCATCGAGACCGGTGACGTCGCGCAGGTCGACGAGGAGGGCCGGTTGGGCGAGGCGGAGCTTGATGAGCGGGATGAGGCTGTAGCCACCCGACAGCAGCTTGGCCTCACCCTCGCGCTCCTTGAGGATCCGTAACGTCTCGTCCAGGGTTCCCGGACGGACATAGTCGAACTGCGCCGGGATCATCGCGCGCCTGCCTCCTCCCCCGCCGGCAGCGGGGACTCCTCGGCCCGTCCGCTCTGGCCGGGCACAGAACTGTGGCGATGCAGGGCGACGGTCGAGCAGCGTCCCTCAGGCTCGATCGCGTCCAAGGTTGCGATGGTAGTCCCGAAAGTATCCGCCCGGTGTCGTTGGCACGTCAACGGAATTCGTCGACCGGTCTCCGCGGAAGCGCGCGGCCTCAGGCCGCGGCGAGCGGCGCCCCCGTCTCGAGCAGCGTCTTGAGGCCGGACACGATGAGCTCGATGCCGCCGGTGAACTCGGTCGCGATGCGCGATCCCGGGACCATCGCCGTCGTGACCACGAGGCGGGTCGGTTCGCCCGGCTCGTCGCCGGGCTCGATCGCCCAGGTCATGCGAACCGGGCCTTCGGCCTCGATCTCGGGCGACCAGCGAGCGTGGAACGACATGGCGACGCGCCGGCCGGGTTCGATCTCGAGCACCTCGCCGTCGGCGGCGATCGAGCCGTCCGGGTAGGCGTAGGTGATCGAGGCGCCCGACTTCCCAGGTCGAGGCCACGCGCGTGCCGAAGTAGTAGCCGACGGTGTCGTCGCCGTCGGTGATGGCGCGCCAGACCCGCTCGGGCGACGCCTTGATGTACACGGAATAGACGTGATCGACGGGGTCCATCGGAGCCTCCAAGCTTCGTTTCAGGAAGGACATCGCCCCGACGACGGGCTCGGCGAACTTGCCGATCCATCGATCGTGGGCCAGGCGGATCGGCACCGGGTTGAGGAAGTGGCGCTTCTCGCGGCCGACCTTCTGGGTCGTCACGAGATCGGCCGCCTCCAGCACGCCCAGGTGCTTCATGACCCCGAACCGCGTCATCTCGGGCAGCGCCTCGCACAGCTCACCGAGCGTCTGGCCATCGCGCTCGAAGAGCCGATCGAGGAGGACCCGCCGACCGGGGTCGGCGAGTGCCCGAAAGATCGGGGCCATGTCGTCCGTCACGCGCGCGATGTTATGTGACTCAATGGACGTGGTAGGGAGGCATTGACATAGCCCAGCCCGCGTGAGAGGCTCGCCGGCCGCCACGTCAGAGGGCAGAGGCCCACGCCAATCACGGTCGGAATCCAGGTCTCCTGCCCGCACTGCAAGCGCACGCGGCGGGCGGTCCGCGCGGGCACCTACGGCTGGCGCGGCCAACGACGACAACTCCTGAAGTGCACGTTCTGCACCAGGCGCTTCGCCGAGCCGCTTCCTCGCGCGGTCATCGCACCGGGCTCAACGTGCATCGAGTGCCTCAACGGCCTCGGGCCACACCAGGGGCACCCGCACCCGCGCAAGTACCACTTCACCGCGCCGGTCATCGCGACCGCGCTTGGGAGGATCGCCACCGGGACGTCGTACCGCGGCGCCGGAGAGCAGGTCCGCGAGAAGAACGATCGACTCCGTCGGATCCAGACGGCCGGCGTCGCCACCAAGTACCCGTGGCGCGAGAACGGCAACCTCGTCCTCGACTGGGTCGAGACGTACACCGAGCCGCTGTGGGATGCCTTCGGTCCCAAGACGTGGCCCGACATCATCTCGGTCGATGAACTGATCGTGAACGGCCGCAGCCCGAGCGCGCGGCGCCAAGCCGCGCTGATGTACCCGGCCTCGTCGTTCGCCGCGCCGCTGACCCAGGCCGGACGGCCACCGCGAACGAAGGGTGGCCGACGGCTCTTCACGATCATCGGCGCCCATGGCTACCCGGCTCAGGCCCGGCCTCGGCCGTGGCTGTTTCACGCGTGCCCGACCGCGACTGTCGCCGAGTGGGTCGCGTTCTTCAGGTCGCTGGCCGGCCAGCCGCAGATCGTCGTCGGCGACGCCGGCCACGCTTGGCAACTGGCGGTTCCGCTCGCCTGGCCGAGCAATCCGCCCGAGATGGTGATCTCCGAGTTCCACCTCCGCGAGATGCTCGACAGCCACATCCGGCGGCTCAAGGTTCCCGACGGCGACCCGCTGATCGCGATGACGATGGCGGCCTTCAGGGGTCCGACCGACTGGGCCGTCCTGGTCGCGGCCCTGACGCCGACGGCCCAGCGCGACGCCCGGCTGCGAGCCTGGCTGGCCAAGTGGGACACCCGCGTCGCGACGCAACTCAGCCGTCACGCGTACCGGACCGTGACCAAGACAACGGGTGGGATCGAGACGGCGCTCAAGGTGCTCGAGCGGAAGATCCACCACCGCCGGCACATGTTCGCGAACCGCGCTCGGACCAATCTGATGCTGAAGTTGATGACCCTCGAGGCGCGTGGCGCCTTCGACGAGCGCGGCTGGTCAGCGACGGTCCGGACCTGGCTCGTCCCGCGGGGCGGGCGACCGCCGATCCCGCGTCAGATCACCGACCACGTCGGCGGGCCACGGAAGAGGAGTTCCCTGCGCCAGGGTGGGGCGTCCAAGTAGGTCAGCGCCCAGTCCTACCAGTCGAGTTTCAGGGTGCCGGCGCGCCACTCGTTCAGGATCCACTTGGCATCGAAGGATCCGGTCGCCTCCATCTCCTCCAGCAACCGGACAGCCTCGTCAGGGTGCGATGGCAGCGAGTGGGTGACGGCCGCCTCACGAACCGCGGGATGGTCGTGACTCC
This sequence comes from uncultured Chloroflexia bacterium, assembly GCA_963850555.1. Classification (GTDB taxonomy): domain Bacteria; phylum Chloroflexota; class Limnocylindria; order Limnocylindrales; family CSP1-4; genus SPCO01. The sequence goes on from CAWKLT010000018.1 coordinate 404,121, forward strand.
GAAGTTCCCAGAGCCCGTCGCGACCCTCGTCCGAGAGCCGCAGGTGCATGTAGAGGTCGTGGTTGCGATCGAACAGGCGGTTCGCTCGTGCGACCTTCGAAGACTTCATTGCAGAGTCGCGCTCCAAGGCGGTCGTCGTGTACTCAGCCAGCATGTCTGGGACGCTCCGAGGAAGGCGCGGCGGCTGTTCGCGGGGAGCCGCGTGCTTCGCGATCTTGTCGCCGAGCAGGGCGTCAGATACCGAGTCGGTGTAGCGACTGCCCAGGTCTTCGAGAGCGGCCGCGGCCTCGTCCGACATCCCATCGACCATCGCCCGTCGAGTGTCTGGGTCCGCTTCAGCGGAGCCTGGGATGAGGTCGATGCCAGCCCTGATGAGGTTGGCCGCGGCGTCGAGATCAAGGAGAACGAACGCGGCTACGACCTCATCCAAGCGAGAAGGCGCCGTCTCGAACAAATCGAGGAAGCCACCGTTCATCGTGAGGCCGTGGAACTGGATGGCGACCTCCGCCAACTCCTCTCGTCGATCCACGATCCAACGATAGTGACGACGGACCGACCATGAGTTCGCCGATCTCGCTCGTTCCTACGCTCAGCGACGCCGACAGCGAAGTCGAGCTGACCGCTTGGGATTGCCGAGTCCGAGTTCGTTGCGGTGAGATCTCCTGTGTGGCCGAGACGGAATTGGGGGGTGCCACAGGCCTGCCGAGTTGCACTTCGCTGAGACTTGCACCCCTGCGGCGGGGAACCAGAGACGCAGCCGCGCCAGCGTCCTAGGCATCCGGTAGCCCTCAGGGCCGCGCAACGAGGATGTGCGTGCGCATCGGATATTCGAGCCGGCCGTTTCTGACATAGGGCTCGAGCGCGGCGCTCACGTCGCTGGCGAAGACGGATCGCCCCGCCTCGGGCAGGCGCGCGACCGCATGGCGCGTGGAAGGCGAGCCGATCGTCATGCCGTCGAGAAAAGTGCTTATCGACTCGAAGCGCGACGTGCCGTCTTCGGTCTGGAGGGCGATCTGCCTGAACCCGGCCAGCACGGCCGCCGCGCGTATCTCTTCGGGGTCGGCAAAAGAACACGCGCGCTTAGCCGCAGTGGCATCGACACCCTGCCGCTCCAGTGCGGCTACAACCGCGCGATGCCCCGCGTTTGCTTCGAGCGGTCCCCAGATGCTCGCGACGAGGCGACCCGTCGGTTTGAGAACGCGCCGCAGCTCCGCGAGACCCGCGGTGCGGTCGGGCAGGAACTGCAGACCCTGCAGGCACAGGCACAGGTCGAACGACGCCACGTCGAAGGGCATGGAGAGCGCGCTCGCACAGTGCCATTGGATCGGCACGGCGCAGCGCCCGGCGGATTTGCGCGCAACTTCGATCATCCCTTGATCGATGTCGAGCCCCGCAATCCTGCCCGTGCCGCCAGATATTTCTGCGACGAGCCGCGCACCGATCCCGGTGCCGCATGCGACGTCGAGGACGTTCTCGTCGGGCTGCGGCGCGGCGATCCGCACAAGCATCTCCGCCCAATGGAGAAACATGCCGGGCACCATGTATTTCTCATAGGCTTCGGCCGCTGTCGTAGCGACGGATTGATCCGGTGTGGACATGGTCTACTCCCGCATCGCGCGCACGCGGTTCGCTGCCGGCCGCGCCCAGCATTGCGTAAGCCACGTCTGCAGATTAGTCCTTTCGAGAGATCGAGGAACAGATAGCCGCTCGCGCTCTTGCCAGAACGACGCATTTGGTCGAACCTCGGTCTCAACCGAAAGCGGTCAAGGCATTGCGTCCGGCCGCTCGTATCAACGTCTCCCTACCACGTGCGGCTGGTCTTCGGGCCCCCGGCTCCAGTCGGGGTCCCTGGGACGGCTCGCTTGGTCAAGATCCTCTGTCGGTCGGCGACGCCAGCTAACTGACCAAGGGTGCCTGCTACTTCGCCGGAAACGCCGATGCGAGTACGCGGGCAATGGAATCGAAGTCGACCACATCGAGAACGGCGCTCCGCTCGAGGGCCTTCCGCAGTGACCTTGGTCCCTCGAGACGAACGCCGCGGTAGGAGTTCGGCGGCGCGACCGCGGCCAGTCGCCATCGATGAAGCAGAGCACCGGCGTGATCTTCGGCAGAGGGTCGACTCTGGCGCCGACCAGCGCGGCCGTGACCGCCCCGACCTGCCAGGCGAGGCGCGTCCGCAAGCGCAGAGCAGTCGCGGCGGCCGACGTAGAGCCGATGGTCGGGCCGGAAGAGGTTGCCGCGGTTGCGGATCTCGATGCGCCCGTCGTAGCGCTTGGCGTCGACGACGAAGACGCCAGCCGGCGCGATCAGGATGTGGTCGATGTTGCCGCGCGTGCCGGGCACCCGACGGTCGTGCAGGGCGCGGAGACCATCGATGCCCTCGAGCGCCTGCGGCCAACTTCTCCTCACCGCGGGCACCAGTCGCCCAGGCGCGCGTGGACTGCGGGTCGTCGGTCAGCGCCAGCACGATGCCACCCATGCGGCCGCCAAGGCGGGAGCGGATCACGCGCCTCGCGAGCCGTCTTGCGGCGCTCGTACTCCCGGCGCGCCGAGGCGCCGGCGACGCCCGTCTCGATCGGTAACGGCTCAGTCGACGGCACCTCGGAGGGCAGATGACGCAATGGATCGAGCGGGTCGCGCGGTCGTAGACGGCGACATCACCGGCGCGCAGCGCGACCCCGCATCGCGAGCACACGCCGTCGTACTTGACCCTCCAGCCGTCGACCGCCATCGCCTACCGCCGCAGCCCGTCGAGCGCCTCGAGCGCGAGATCGGTGTCGGCCAGGACCTCGAGCGGCGCGACCTGACCGCGCGACGTGTGAACCGCCGCTGCGTGCAGCCAGCCGATGGCTGACTTGCCGCGTTCCGGCGAGCCGGTCGAGGCGGAGCGAGCGCTCGAGAGTTCGTGGATCACCGAAGCGACGATCGCGATGTGGCGCCGTCGATGGGTGTCCCGCGGACGCTTGCCGCTGAGAACCTCCGAGATCGCCGACTTCGACAGCCCAGTGATCCGCTGGGCCTCGGTCGACGACTGCTGGATACCGAGGTAGCTCAGGATTGTCTGAAGGTCATCAGTTTCGGATGTGAACGACGGTGCTGGAAAGTCATCTGGCGTCCTGGTGCTGGCCACGGCTCCTCGGTACAGTTCAACTTCGGTTCGGTGTTGGTTCACGGAACGGCTGAACGGTCTGTAGGTCAACACGCGGCCACGCGGCCTGCATCGGTTCTTGGCGGCACCTGGTCAATGGTTACGACCCAAGCGCTACTCGGTCTCACGCGAAATCCTAATCAGTCAACATCGGTCAACTACCAGCCTCGGCGATCGCCAAGCCTCGGAGGAGCTGCCGGTGGCCTGCTCCACTGCGATGGCGCAGCCGGATTCCGGGCGCACTGTCTTGTTCGAACGGGTGTTCTACGTCTTGGATGCAACTTGACAGCCGGCCCCGTCATTGCGGGTCCGGCTCGAATTCCGATACAATGACTCGGAATTAACCGAACCCTCACGCGCGGCGTCGACGGGCGCCGAGGAGAGCCATGACCGCCACCCGCGACCTCGTCAAGGACCGACGCGACGAGTTCGCCTTCCACGACGACATCGTCTACCTGGCGGAGACCAAGCGCGGCCTGACACGCGAGACGGTCGAGGAGATCAGCCGGTTCAAGGACGAGCCGGACTGGATGCTCCAGTTCCGCCTGCGCGCCTACGACCACTTCCTCAAGCGGCCGATGCCGACCTGGGGCGGCGGCCTCGACGAAGATCGACTTCGACAAGATCGTCTACTACCGCAAGCCGTCCGAGCGCGAGGAGAAGTCCTGGGACGACGTCCCGGAGCAGATCAAGGCGACGTTCGAGCGAGCTGGGCATCCCCGAGGCGGAGCGCAAGTTCCTCGCCGGCGTCGGCGCGCAGTACGACTCCGAGGTCGTCTACCACTCGGTGCGCGAGGAGCTGACCAAGATCGGCGTGGTCTTCATGGGCACCGACCAGGCGCTCAAGGAGTACCCGGAGATCTTCCGCAAGCACTTCGGCACGGTCGTCCCGCCCGAGGACAACAAGTTCGCGGCGCTCAACAGCGCGGTCTGGTCGGGCGGCTCGTTCGTGTACGTCCCCAAGGGCGTCGAGGTGCCGCTGCCGCTCCAGGCCTACTTCCGGATCAACGGCGAGAACACCGGCCAGTTCGAGCGGACGCTGATCGTCGTCGACGAGGGCGCCAAGGTCCACTACATCGAGGGCTGCACGGCGCCGATCTACGCGACCGATTCGCTCCACGCGGCAGTCGTCGAGGTCATCGCGCTGCCCGGGCTCGAAGGTCCGCTACACGACGATCCAGAACTGGTCGAACGACGTCTACAACCTGGTCACCAAGCGCGCCCACGCGCACGAGAACTCCACGGTCGAGTGGATCGACGCGAACACCGGCTCGCGCCT
>CAWKLT010000019.1:0-227157 GCA_963850555.1 uncultured Chloroflexia bacterium
AGCGGAGCGTAGAACGACCGGATATCGCCGATCAGCTCGTTGGGAGCCTTGTGGGCCGCGAAGTGGCCGCCGCTCGGGTACATGTTCCAGCTGACGATGTTCTTGTGGTCGCGTTCGGCGAAGCGCCGGATGCCGCTGAAGTCGCCACCGAAGCCAGCCAGGCCGATCGGGACCGTGGTCGGCTCGGTCGGCCGATCGACAGCGTGCGCGTTCTCGTAGTACAGGCGCCCCGCCGAGCCAGCCGTCCCGGTCAGCCAGTACAGCATGACGTTCGACAGCTGGAAGTCCGCGTCGAGGTCCTCGCCCAGTAGCTGGGCATTCCAGGCGAGCAGTCCCAACGGCGAGTCGGTGATGCCGTATGCCACGGTCTGCGGCTGTTCCGAGAAGACCTTGTTGAAGGACATCTTGTTCTCGAAGAACCACTGGAGCGTCCCGAGCTCGGTCATCTCCTCAGCGGTCATGCCCTCGAACTCGGAGGGGTCGCCCGACGGGAACGAGAAGAGCTGGGTGACGTGGACGCCGGCCACGCCCTCGGGATCGAGCCTGCCGACCTCCGGCGAGATCATCGAGCCGGCGTCGTTACCAGCGGCGCCGTAGCGCTCGTAGCCGAGACGCCTCATCAGCTCGACCCACGCCGACGCGATCCGATAGTTGGTCCAGCCTCGCTCGTGAGTCGGGCCCGACAGGCCGTAGCCGGGCATCGATGGGATGACGAGATCGAACGCATCGGCAGGGTCTCCGCCGTGCGCCCGAGGGTCGCTGAGTGGCCCGATGATGTCGAAGAACTCGAGGATAGAGCCGGGCCAGCCGTGGGTCATGACCAGCGGCAGGGCGTTCGTTTCGGGGGAGCGGACGTGGAGGAAGTGGACGTTCTGGCCGTCGATCTCCGTCATGAACTGCGGATGGGCGTTGATCCGTGCCTCGGTCGCCCGCCAGTCGTACGTATTCCGCCAGTAGTCGTAGAGCGTTCGCACGTACGACTGCTTGATGCCGTCGTCGACGTCGCCGGGGAGCTCGTCGGGCCAGCGAGCGCGGTCAAGCCGGTCGCGCAGATCATCGAGGTCGGGCTGCGGGATCTCGAGCTTGAAGGGTCGGATCGCGGTGTCGGTGGAGGCGTTCATCGGTCGGTCCTTCCTCTCGTCTTGCCGTTTGGAACGGAATGAAGTGTTCCGTTCCATTATGGACCAGGAACCGCTATCTTGTAAAGATGGAATCTCACGAACCGCTTAGCGGGCGGCGAGCCCAGGCCCGGCGCAACGACCCCCGGATCCGACAGGCCGCGAGGGACGTATTCACGGCAGATCCAGACGCGCCGATGTCGGCGGTGGCAGCCCGCGCCGGCGTTGGCATCAGCGCGCTGTATCGACGGTACGCGAGCAAGGAGGATCTGCTGCGGCAGGTCGCGCGAGACGGGCTGGCGCGCTACCTCGAGGAGGCCGAGGCAGCGGTCGCCGACAACGGTGACGCCTGGGAGGTCTTCGAGGCGTTCATGACGAGGCTCCTCGACGCGCAGACCGTCGCCATCACGATGAACCTGGCCGGGACGTTCACGCCGAACGAGGAGCTGTACGCGATGTCCGTTCGGGCGGCGGAGCTGAACGAACGGATCGTCGAACGCACGAAGGCCGAGGGCGGCCTGCGGGTCGACGTCGAAGTGGACGACCTGTCGCTGATCCTCGAGCAGGTGTCGACGATCCGGCTCGGTGACGCGTCGCGGACCCGCGAGCTCCGCCGCCGCTACCTGGCGCTGTTCCTCGACGGTCTCCGTACGACGACCGGGGAAACGCTGCCTGGTCCGGCCCCGACCCCCGACGAGCTCGCGGAGCGCTGGTCACCCGGCTAGGCCCCGCCGGGGCTGACGCGCGCGAGCCAACACGCAGGCCCGGTGGGCTGCCATCATTCATGGACCGAAGGAAGGGGAGCCTATGTGTTGCTTTGTCGCCGCCCTGTTCATGCTGGGGCCGCGCGCCGCGATCTTCATCTGGTGGCTGATCGAGCCGGGCCGCTGGTCACTTGCGTTCGACACGGTCCTGTGGCCGATCGCCGGCTTGCTCGTTGCGCCGTGGACGACGTTGATGTACCTGGCGGTCTTCCCGGGCGGGCTCGAAGGGCTCGACTACCTCTGGCTCGGCATCGGCATCGCCTTCGACGTGTTCAGCTGGTTCGGCGGCGGCTACACGAACCGCAACCGGATGCGGGCTGGGACCGCCTGATCCTCTAGGCGCCATCGCGCTCCGGTCGGGTCGCACCCAGGACATCGCGAAGCGACTCGACCTGGCCGAGGTGGCCGAGCTTGTCGGGTTGTGGTGGTGACGTTGGAACCCCGCCTCAACCCTCAGGCCCTGCTCAAAGACAGGGCTGCGGCTCTTCGCGCTCCGGCTCTGGATGGTTCCCTGAGAACCCGCGGCGTTCTGGTTCCGGACGCCCGATCGCCGAGCGGAAAGCCAGCCGGGCCGCGTTCGCGGGCCGCCTCGAGCATGATGCCTTTGACCTTCAACCTGGCCCGGCACAGCAACGTACGCGTCGCCGCGTCGGTCCTGCCGATGGAGCGGGCGATCTCCCAGCCGCGGTAGCCGGTCGCAGCGAGGAGCAGGACGCGCTGGTCGGTGGCGCCAAGCCCCGCAAGCGCGTCGTGGAGCTCGCTGTTGCGTTCCGCCTCCAGGGTCATCGTCTCGGGCGAGGGCGCATCGCCTGGCAACGTGATCTCGCCGATTTGCCGGTTGGCCACCGCAATCCGCCGGCCTCGGCTCATGGCCAGATTGTGGCCGACCCGATGCAGCCAAGCGCCCGCGTCGTTGGGAATCCGGCCTGCGTTGACCTCGATGACGAGCCGCATGAAGGCCTCCTGGGTCAAGTCCTCGGCAGCCGCCGCATTGCGCGTCGTTGCCGTGAGCCGGCGGAGGAGTGGCCCCGCGTGCGCCACATACGCAGCTTCGATCGTCCGGTCTTGGCCGAGATCGCCTGTCATCGTCGTCCCGTCACCGGAATCGATCGGTCGGGTGGATTCAGGCCATGGGCGATCGAAGGAGGCCGGCGACCGCCTGCCACACGGCGGATGACAAGCATTGGACGGACCTCGCTTGTTGCGGTTCTGATCGGGAAACTCCGACTCCGTTGGAGCCTGCACGGGCAGCCGACATGCGTCGTCGCTCCGGCGTCTCGATCTGGCCGCGACATTGGGCGCGCAGTCGACTGGCCGACCGATACCGCGGTATCGCCAGCGACTCATCCCGATGGCTGTTCCCGACCGAGGGGCGGGGGAGTAGGCTCGGCATCACCTCGACGGATCGCCCGTACACGAGCTCCAATGTCCTGCCGAACCGAGCCACCCGCATGAATCGGATCCGAGCGGCGCTGTCCCCAAATCCGCTGCTCGTCGACGTCTCGATCGCGATAGGGCTGACGGGACTCTCGCTGCTCCTGCTTGCTGCGGGGAGCCTTGGTCCGGTCGCGCCGCTCAACGTGACCCTGGTCGTCCTCCAGACCATGCCGCTGGCCCTCCGCCGCCGGTATCCCGTGGCGGTGTTGCTCGTCATCTTTGGGTCGGGGGCCTGGCAGCTCGCGAGCCTGCCGGAGGGCATCACCTCCTTCAACTTTGCCGTCGGCCTGCTCGTCGCCCTCTACACCATCGGCGAGCAACTTGAGCGCCGCGCTTCATTCGGCCTGACGGTGCTGATCGGCGCCGTGGTGGCCGTACTCATGTTCCGGAACTGGGGGTCCCTAGTCCTCGGGCCGACGATCCAGATGCAGTTTTTCTTTGGTGCCGCGTGGTTCGTGGGATACGCCTCGCGGTTCCGACGCCTGTACACGCAGGCCCTCGAAGAGCAGACGCGGCTCCTGGAGCGCGAGCGCGAGGAGCGCGCGCGAATAGCCGTGTTCGAGGAACGTGAGCGCATCGCTCGCGAGCTCCACGACGCGGTTGCCCATCACGTCAGCGTGGTCGTCATCCAGGCGGGCGGTGCGCTTCGCGCCCTCGAGAAGCGGCCGGCCGAGGCGCGAGCGGCCCTCGAGGCGATCCGCGTCACCGGCCGCCAGGCACTCATCGACATGCGCCGCATGCTTGGCATCCTGGGCGAAGGCGCAAACCAGGAGCCACTACCCGGACTCGACGGACTGAGTGACCTGCTCGATCAGGTCCGCGCGGCGGGGCTGTCGGTAGAGCTGGTCCTGGAGGGCAGCCGGCGATCCCTGGATCCGGCCCTGGAGCTGTCGGCGTATCGGATCATCCAGGAGGCTCTCACCAACTCGTTGAAGCATGCGGGGGGCGGCCAGGCACGGGTCATCGTGCGCTACGGGCCACGCTCGCTCGACATCTCCATCGACGACGAGCGCGGGCCGGGAGCGGCACTCCCCGTTGAGCCATCGCACGATGCGCGTGGCATCGTCGGCATGCGTGAGCGTGTGGCCATGTTCCGTGGCACATTCGCCGCGCAGCCGACCCGGATCGGCTTCCGCGTGACGGCGCACCTGCCGGTCGAGGAGACGGCGAGCGCCTGATGAGCGTCCGCGTCCTGCTGGTCGACGACCAGGAGCTTGTGCGCACCGGCTTTCGGATGATCCTGGCCGACGAGGCAGAGATCGATGTTGTCGGGGAGGCAGGCGATGGGAGGGACGCGCTCACCGCTGTGGCGGAGCTCCGGCCCGACGTCATCGTCATGGACATCCGGATGCCGATCATGGATGGGGTCGAGGCCACCAGGCGCCTTGCCGATGAACCTACCGTGTACGACCATCCCCGAGTCCTGATCCTCACCACGTTCGATGCCGATGAGTACGTCATCGAAGCCCTCCGCGCCGGCGCCGCCGGGTTCCTGCTCAAGGACGTCGCCCCGGCCGATTTCGTGAAGGCGATCCGCATCGTCGCATCGGGCGAGGCGCTCATCGCCCCGTCGGTAACCCGACGGCTGCTCGATCGGTTCGCCCGGCTTTCCGTCCCCGCCGACGAGACCTATGCCGAGCGTCTTCGGGAGCTAACGGAGCGCGAGCGAGAGGTGTTGAAGCTGGTTGCGCAGGGACTGTCGAACCGCGAGATCGCGGAGCGGCTGTTTCTGGCGGAGCCGACGGTCAAGACCCACCTCTCGCACCTGCTCATCAAGCTCGACCTGCGTGACCGCACCCAACTCGTCGTGCTGGCGTATGAGGTGGGCATCGTCCGCCCCGGCGCGACGGACGAATGACCCCACCAGGATGGGCTGGCCCGATACCGCGGGATCGGCCGTGGCGTGGGCGGGCACGTCGAGACCTTCGGCTCCGGAGGCCGACGCTCTTCTGGCGCTCCCGGGATCCGACGCGAACCGCCTGATCGGCTAGGCCCCCTCGCGCTCCGACCGCGTCGCATCCAGGACGTCGCGAAGCGACTCGACCTGGCCGAGGTGGCCGAGCTTGTCCGGGTTGACGACCGAGCGGATCGTCGCGACGCGCCCGTCGACGACCTCGATCGACATGACCGAGAACACGCCGCCGTGCGGGCCGCGGAAGATGACGCCCGGCTGACCGTTGATCCGGTGCGGCTCGAAGGTCGCGCCCATCGCCTGCATCTGGCGCCCCATCTGGGCGAACAGGCGGGCGACCTTGTCGGCGCCGGCGATCGGCTCGTACCACTGGGGGACCTTGCCGCCGCCGTCGCCGTGGACGACGACGTCCTCCGCCAGCAGCTCGATGAGGCCGTCGACGTCGCCGCGGCCGGCCGCGGCGAAGAACCGGCCCGCGAGCTCGTCGCGCTCGGCGTCCGACGCGTCGAACCTCGGCCGGTTCTCCGCGATGAAGCGCCGCGCCCGGACCGCATGCTGCCGGCACGTCGCCGGCGTTCGCCCGACGATCCGGCCGACCTCCTCGAAGTCGTAGTCGAAGACGTCGTGGAGGAGGAAGACCGCCCGCTCGACCGGGGTCAGCCGCTCGAGCAGGACGAGGAACGACATCGACAGCGAGTCGGCCTGCTCGGCGTGCATGGCCGGGTCGCCGGCGCCCTCGTCGGTCACGAGCGGCTCCGGCAGCCACTCCCCGACGTACGTCTCGCGACGCACACGGGCCGACTTGAGGTGGTCGATCGCGAGGCGCGTGACGATCGCCGACAGGTACGCCTTGGGCGACTCGACCGCGGTGTCCTCGGCCAGGGCTCGCTGGTAGCGCACGAACGACTCCTGGACGAGGTCCTCGGCCTCGCTGACGCTCCCGAGCATCCGATAGGCGATCGAGAAGAGCAGCGGCCGAAGGTCGACATAGGCCTCGGCGACATCGGGCTGGGTTCCGGCTGGGGTCACGCGGCAGTCGACTCCTTTGCGGGCGGCGTCGACGTCGTCTCGGACATCTTCGGCGGCAGCGGCACCGGCGTGTCCAGGCCACGGCGGAAGCCGTCGCGCCAGCTCGGCCAGATCGGCTGCCAGCCCAGCTCGCGCTTCGCCTTCGCGTTCGAGGAGCCGCGGCCCTCGGTCATCATCGTCACCGCGACGTCGCCCGCGAGCAGGCGGCCGAGCCAGGCCGGGATCCGCAGCGGCCGTGGCGCCCCGAGGGCATCGGCGATCGCCGGGATGAAGTCGCGGGTCGGCGCCGGGTCATCGTCGACGATGTTGTAGACGCCGCGCCGACCGCGCTCGAGGGCGGCGACCGTGCCGGCGGCCGCGTCGTCGATGTGGGTCGACGACACGATGCCCGCGCCGTTGCCGATGACCGGGAACATCCGCTTGCGCAGGATGTCGCCGAGCGTCTCGGACGAGCCCGGCCCGTAGAGGCCGCCGTAGCGGACGACGATCCCCTCGAGCGGCGCCTCGAGCACGGCGCGCTCGAGGAACTTGATCGCGGCGAGCGTCTCGGTCTGCTGCCTTGACCGGATTCGGATCCAGCGGATCGTCCTCCGTCTTGATCCACGAGCCCTCCCGGCTGTTGCTCCAGCCGGTGAAGCTCTGGGCGACGAACCGCTTGACGCCGCTCGCCTGGGCCGCCGCGAGGAGATGCTCCGTGCCCTCCGTCCGCAGGCGGTTCGTCAGGGCGAACCAGCGATCGAAGTGCTTGAAGTCGGGTGTGCCCGAGAGCGCCGTCATCTCGTGGATGATGGCATCCGGCTCCGCTCTGGCCACCGCTTCGCCGATCCCGACCGCATCGAGGCCGTCGACGACGACCGGCTCGGCGCCGAGCTTCCGGATGGCTTCGACGGACGTTTCGCTCGTCGTCGTCCCGGTCACGTGGTGGCCGCGAGCGACCAGCATCGGCACGAGCCGCCTCCCGACGGCGCCATTCGCGCCTGCAACAAAGACCCGCATGGTTGGGCCTCCTTTCTCTCTCTGTACCCAAGACGAGATAGGGGAGGGCCGTGTGAAAGGGCGCGACACATGGGGTCTGCGGTCTGGACGCGGGCTACCCGCCGGACAGCCGATCGAGGAGCTGTTGGAAGAGCTCGCTCCGGTCGATGTTGCCGACGTGCGTGATGTACTCGTCCTGCAGCTTGTAGATGACGATGAGCGTGCCGATGAGCCACTTGTAGCGGGCCAGGAGGGCGAAACCGCGCTCCTGCCAGTCGGGGAGGTGACGGACGACGCGCTCCCAGGCGAGGATCGACGCGGTCACGAGGAACAGCGGCTCGAGGAAGTTCGGGAACAGGGCGAGGAAGAGCTCGTTCTCGGTCACGAGGAAGCTCACCTGGCCGACGGAGCGGAACAGGAAGAGCCCGAGCATCAGCCGTCGGATCGGCCACTGGTTCCGGTACGCCACGACGACGATCGCCACGTACGTCACCCAGTCGGTCACCTTGTCGAGCGGCTGGTAGACCTCGTTCGGCAGGCCAAGGGGGATGAGGAGGTCGCCGTCGAAGCCGTCGAGGAAGAAGTTCGCCCAGCCGGCCACGAACGGGAACGGGATGATGAGCAGGGGGAGCGCGAACTTCGCGGCCACGATCAAGCCGATCCAGACGACCTGGATCGGACTCGTTCCCTCGGCCACGATGGCCTTGAGCATGGGCGTCACCCTCCGCCCCCGCTGATCGATCGGTAGACGCGCGGATCGACACGACGTTACGCGCGCGACTGCCGCGCATTCTCGCCCGCGGGCGTCAGCGGAGCGGGATCCGGTTGCCGCGCGGCGGTCGCGAGCTTCAGGGGATCGACCGCGAACTGGAATGGACCGGTGACGTACGGGCCGATGAGCCTCGAACTCGCGGCCGCGGCGGACGCTCATGCTCGCCGAGCAGCCAGTAGCAGTAGGCGAATGCGCGTCCGGCATGCGCGGCACCCAGCTCGCCGAACTCCGGCGCATCGATCGACTTCTCGGCGGCCGCGATGATCTCGTCCCGGATGCCCGGCCGCTGCCAGTACGGCACGCTGGGTGTGCCTCATACAGGTCGAGACCGCGGCGCCGTCCGTGACGACCAGGTCGACCTACCGATGCCGCGCGTCAACGGCTTCGACGCCGTCATGACCATTTCCAATCAGATCACGGCGTCATCCGTCGAGAGTCCGATCACAATCGACCCCAAGAAGACGAGAAAGGTCGCGCTTCGTCATCTGTCCTGGTGGCAGGTGATGACGGAGGCGCGCGTCGAACACAAGCACCGTGGGGTCAGCGATCCCGATCAGGCCTGGATCCTGGGCGAGCTGATCGCCTATCTCGACCATGAGCGCTCCGGCGCAGGCGGCTTCGACGACATGGGCGACCGCTGGGTGACGGTCCGCGATGGTGCTCGCGAGGCCACGCTCAAGTCTTCGGACGCTGCCGTCCGTGACGTCGCCGGTCGTTGGGAACAACTCGTTGGATACCTGTCTCTCGGTCTGACGCAGGACCTCGGCCGCCAGGTCGAGCCGATGTGACCGCGAAAGATCGATCCTGCCTCGCGCCGCGAATTGCATGTCCGGTCGCTGGTCGATCAAGGCAAGCTGCTCGCGTCGATCCGCGTGCCAGACGCCGCCGGACCGATCGACCTGGAGGCGGACCTCCGCGGGCGACGGTTTCGACCCTCGATCGTCGTGGCTGCTCCCAAGGATGGCCGACCGAGCACGCGAATCAACTGGATGCTCCGCCAACTCGCAAACGCGAAGGACGACGTATTGATCGAGGTGCGCTACCCGAACCAGAAGGAGCCGACGTCGAGCACCCTGAAGGATGCACGAGCCAAGGCCGAGCGCCTCCTTTACGCCGCGGATCAAAAACGTGAGCCGATGTCGTTCCGGATCACGATGCCCAAGGATTTAGGGATCGATAACGCGGGAGGCTTGCCGGATCGTTCGTTCTGGAGTCGAAGCAGCAAACGTCCGACTTCTATCGTTCGATCGTACAAGGTCTGCGCGCTTGGGCGCCCGCGGCTCCGAAACTTCCCGTCGCCGCGGTCGCTGAACGGGCGGCATCACCCGAGCCTCCGCCTATTCCACTGAGTGGATGACCGAGACTTCGGTGAAGCCGGTCGAGCCGAAGGGTCAGTGTCTCGTGACACTCGCATGCGACGAGGGACAACGATTGCGGCCGGCTCGTGATGAAGCCGGCCGCTCGAAGAACGAGAGCGAGTTGGCGCTAGCTGCAGCCGCTCGTGCAGCCGCAGTTGAGGCACTTGTAGCAGCTGCCGTTGCGGACCATGATCGAGCCGCAGTCGGCGCAGCTGGGGGCGTCGGCCTGGGTCTGGAAGCTCACCTTCGTGGCGCCCAGGTTCAGCGTGATGGCCGACGTGCCGCCACCGTTCCCATTGCCCGTCTTGCTGCCACCGTTCGCGGCATGCCCGTTGGTCGCGATGACCTTCAGCGCATCCCCGGGAGCCGCCTCAGCCGGTGAGGCAGCGACAGCCGTCGCCTTGGGGGCATCCGAGTCACTGGATTGGGCCTCCGAGGCGGTCGGAGGAGACGCCGCCTCGGAGGTCTCGGTGTGGGCCCCCTCACCATCTGAGCCGATCTCAGGCGCGGCCGCCAAGGTGGACGGAGTTTCGTCGTTAGGCGCCACGGCCGGGCTACCGGGTCAGGGCTCGCCGCAGCAGAGCGCTGGGCGCCGAAGGCGGTTGTGCTCTGCGGAGCCGAGTCCTGGCCCGCCACCTCAACCTGTGACCGATCGATCAGCCCCAGGCTCGCCTTGTCGTCCGTGTCCAGGAACCGCGACCCCAGCCACCGGAAGATGTAGTCCACGATCGACTTCGCGATCGGGATCTCCTGGTTGCCGGTGAACCCGCTCGGCTCGAACCGAACGTGCGCGAACTTGTTGACGAGGTCCTTCAGCGGCACGCCGTACTGGAGCGCCACCGAGACCGTCGTCGCGAAGGAGTCCATCAACCCCGAGACCGTGGACCCCTCCTTGGCCATCTTCAGGAAGATCTCGCCCGGCTGTCCGTCCGGGTAGAGACCGACGGTGATGTAGCCCTCGTGGCCCGAGATCTCGAACTTGTGCGTGACCGCGGTCCGCTCGGACGGCAGGCGCCGGCGATGGGGGAGGGCCGCCTCCGCCTGGGCCTTGGCGAGCTGCTTCTTGAGGTCGGTGACGACCGCCGTATCGACGACGTCGCCGTTCGTCTTGGAGGTGCTCAGCGGCTGCGAGCGCTTCGAGTTGTCGCGATAGACCGCGATCGCCTTGAGGCCGAGCTTCCAGCCCTCGAGGTAGACCTGCTCGATCTCCTTGGCCGTCGCCGCCTCGGGCATGTTCACGGTCTTGGAGATCGCGCCCGAGATGAACGGCTGGATGGCGCCCATCATCCGGACGTGGCCCATGTAGTGGATGGACCGCGTGCCGTTGGCCGGCTTGAAGGCGCAGTCGAAGACCGACAGGTGCTCGGCCTTGATGTGCGGGGCGCCTTCGATCGTCTCGCGCTCGGTCAGGTAGTCGAGGATCTCGCCGACCTGGTCGGCGGTGTAGCCGAGCTTCTTGAGCGCGGCCGGGACCGTCTGGTTGACGATCTTGAGGAAGCCCTCGCCGACCAGCTTCTTGTACTTGATGAGCGCGATGTCCGGCTCCACGCCGGTCGTATCGCAATCCATCATGAAGGCGATCGTGCCGGTGGGCGCGAGCACGGTGACCTGCGCGTTGCGATAGCCGTGCTTCTTGCCGAGCTCGAGCGCCTCGTCGTAGACGATCTTGGCGTGGTCGATCAGGGTCGGCGGGCACGCCCTGGGTCGGGATGCGGTACGCGGCGTCGCGGTGCTTGCCGATGACGCGCAGGAACGGCGCCTCGTTGGTCTTGTACTCGGCGAACGGGCCGCCGTGGTCGCGGGCGATGATCGCCGACTGCTTGTACGCCTCGCCGTGCATGATCGCGGTGAGGGCCGCGGCGTAGTTGCGCCCCTCGTCCGAGTCGTAGGCGAGGCCGCGGCTCATCAGCAGCGCGCCGAGGTTCGCGTAGCCGAGGCCGAGCGGGCGGAACTTGTGCGAGTTCTCCTCGATCTTGGGCGTCGGGTAGGAGGCGTTGTCGACCAGGATCTCCTGGGCCGTCAGCGTCACCTTGGCCGCGAATCGATAGGCCTCGGGATCGAACTCGCCGTCCGCGTCGACGAACTTCATGAGGTTGAGTGAGGCCAGGTTGCAGGCCGTGTCGTTGAGGAACATGTACTCGGAGCACGGGTTGCTCGCGTGGATGCGATCCGTGTTCGCGGACGTGTGCCAGTCGTTGATCGTCGTGTCGTACTGGATGCCCGGGTCGCCGCAGAGGTGCGCGGCCTCGGCCATCTTGTGGAAGATGTCGCGGGCCTTGTAGGTGTCCATCGGCTCGCCGCCGACGACGGCGTGGGTCGTCCACTCCTGGTCCTGCTCGACCGCGCGCATGAAGTCGTCCGTGACGCGGACGCTGTGGTTGGCGTTCTGGAAGAAGACGGAGCCGTAGGCCTCGCCGGTGAAGCTCGGGTCGTAGCCGGCTTCGATCAGCGCCCAGGCCTTCTGCTCTTCGTGCGCCTTCGAATCGATGAACTCGAGGACGTCCGGATGGCCGGCGTCGAGGATCACCATCTTGGCCGCGCGGCGGGTCTTGCCGCCCGACTTCACGACGCCGGCGAAGGCGTCGTAGCCCTTCATGAAGGAGACGGGGCCGCTGGCCGTGCCGCCGCCGGCCATCTTCTCCTTGGAGGAGCGGATCGTGGAGAGGTTGCTGCCCGCGCCCGAGCCGAACTTGAAGAGCATCGCCTCGGTCTTGGCGAGGTCCATGATGCTGCTCATCGTGTCCTGGACCGAGTTGATGAAGCACGCGGAGCACTGCGGCTGCTTCTCGATCCCGACGTTGAACCAGACCGGCGAGTTGAAGGCCATCTTCTGGTGGACGATGAGGTGGGTCAGCTCGGCCTTGAAGGTGGCGAGGTCCTCGTCGCTCGCGAAGTAGCGCTGGGTCTCGGCCCAGGACGCGATCGTGTTGACGACGCGGTCGATGAGCTGCTTGACGCTGGTCTCGCGCTCCGGGGTGTTGAGGTGGCCGCGGAAGTACTTGCTGACACGACGACGTTGGTGGCGAGCTGGGACCAGAAGTTCGGGACCTCGACGTCCTTCTGCTCGAAGACGCTCTTGCCCGACTCGTTGGCGATGCCGGCGGTCCGGTACTCCCAGGTGATCTCGTCGTAGGGATGGACGCCCGGGCGGGTCCAGCGGCGCTCGAAGGTCAGGCCCTTGGCGGGCTTGCCGTTGGGATCCGTGCCGTCGAAGCTCGCGCCGTAGGGGCCGGCGTGGCGGCGGGGGGTTGCCTGGCGGGCGGCTGTGGCCGTGCCCGCGCCCGACTTGGCGGTCGCCTCCGACTTGGGCTGCTTCGTGTCGTGCTCGGCGACGCCGCTGGTCGTGGCTCGGGCCATCTGATGCTCCTCCGTGTCCATCCCGCGCGGTAGCTGCCGCGTTTCCGTTGTCGTCTCTGTTCCGAGGCTCCTGCGTGCCGGGCCCCGGGCCGGCGGATCGTGCCGTTTGCGGGGGCTGGGTTCGGGGTCTCGGTAGGGCGAGTGACCTCAAGAACGATACGCCGATGGGTGGCGGTAGTCAAGGCCAAAACCACAAGATGTAGTGGTTGCGCTGCGAACGCTACCGCTAGATGTGGTGGTTTGCGTGTTTTCACGCTCATCCACGCTCGTGGGCCGTTCGTCCACATCGGGGAGCGGCTTTTCCACGGGTCGATCTGGGGATGTCCACGGCGGTCTGGGTGGTTCTCAACCGCGTGTCCACGCATCGTACACCGAACGGGCGTTCGGTTTGTGCCGCCTCGTGCCAGGCCCCGCGGCCGGGGAACGTCGCCAGATGCTCGCCCGGGGAGTCTTCGGCGCGGAATCGGTCGGATCGGGCCCCGGAGGGAGGACTTGCCGCGGGCCCCCAACCCGACTCGTGCGTGAACGCCTGACCGCGAGGCAGCCGTTGGGGTGCGGCACTGCGGATGTCTCGCCCAAGACTCCCAGGGCGGGCATCTGGCGATGAAGCGGGACAAGGTCCGACCGGCGGCTCAGGTGAGCCCGAGTTGAGTGCCGCTGACGATGATGGCCGGCGTGGACGATCTGCGGTTCGGGAACACCATCCGGGCAGCGAGGATCAAGCGTCGTTGGCGGCAGAAGGATCTATCGGACCGGGCCGGAGTTTCTCGGACCGCGGTTTGGCGGGCCGAACGTGGCCGCCTCGAGGAGATGACCCTCATTGCCATTCGGCGCATCTGCGAGCCACTCGAGATCCGCGTCGAGCTGCAGCCGCGCAGCCGAGGCGCCGACCTCGATCGCCTGGTCAACGCGCGACACGGCGCCTTGCATGAGTCGGTGGCTCGAGCGCTCAGCCGGGACTTCCCGACCTGGGAGATGGCGCACGAGGTCTCGTTCTCGATCTGGGGTGAGCGAGGCGTCATCGACCTACTGATGTGGCATCCGGGTCGTCGCGCGCTCCTGATCATCGAGCTCAAGACGGAGATCGTGGACACCGGCGAACTGCTCGGCACCATGGATCGACGGGTGCGCCTCGCCCGGAAGATCGCCGAGGAGCGCGGGTGGGATCCGCTGACCGTGTCGAGTTGGATCGTCCTGGCACCGTCGCGCACCAACGATCGCCGCATCGCGGAGCACCGATCGGTGCTTCGATCCGCGTACCCGGCCGACGGTCGCCACATGCGCCGGTGGCTTCGCGACCCGATCGGAAGCATCGCGGGGCTGTCGCGATGGACCGAGCCGGCCAAGGTCGCGATCGCGCCGACTCGACGGGTTCGAGTCAGGAAGGAGGTGGCGTAGCGGGCTGGCCGTCGCGCATCACCGCTTGGGCGCGACGATCACCCAGCGTCCGAACCACTCGTCGCGCGCCCGCACCGATCCGGCCGTGTATGGGTCGTCGTACGGGCTGTCGGTCTCGTAGTACGGCTGGAAGCGGACCCGGGTATTGCTCGTCGACCGCAGGTTCGTGTATGCGATCCGCTTGTCCACGACGGCCGAGGACTTGAGTGGGTCGGTCAGGCGGACCGCGACGATCGTGAAGTCGTTGGTGTAGTTCCCCGCGGCATCGACGGCGAACGGGTAGCCGACGAGGCCGTCGTAGCCGGTGAGCATCTGGGCGTGGGTGCCGCGCCAGGCTGCGATCCCAACGGGCTTCCGGTAGCGGATCATCGCGCGGACCGCGGCCTTCACCGCCCGCTCGTACGTGCTGTAGGCGTAGTCCTCGTAGACCCGGGACCCGGAGCTGAGCGCGGCGCTCCCCCAGCCGTAGTAGTTGAGGGCGTTGCGCCACCCGTGCGGATCGGAGCCGTTGCCGCCGGCGAGCGTGTCATGCGTCCGCTCCCAGGCGAGGATCGAGTCACGAACGGACGCGTCGAGGCGGGCCGTCCAGCGGAAGCCGGTCCCGCCCTGGCCGCCTAGCCTGATGAAGTTCAGCATGTCCATCGCCGACGTGGCCGTGCAGGCGTACCAGTTCGTGTCCTGGTAGCGGAAGCCGGCGGCCTTGAACAGGTCCAGCGCGACCGGTGAGGTGATCCGGTCTCCGCGGCCTGGCTTCTCCGGCTCCAGGTCGACCCACGGTCCGGGCTTCGGACGCTTCTTGGGCTTGGGCTCCTTGTTGCTCGGAGGGGTCGGTTCAGGGCGGGCGTTGGGCTGAGGGCGCTCGCGGTCGACAGGTCGGCTGCGACGGAGGATCGGGCCGGCTCCGCAGCAAACGTGCTCGCGGGAGTCGCGACGACCATCGTCGCCGCCAGGACCACCGCGAGCGACGCGCCGATCCGCCGGCTCGAAGTGGAGCGGACCGCGCTACGGAGGACATCGAGACCGGTCATCGGGAGACCTCAGGCTTCGGGTGGTCGGTCGACTGATCATCGGCGCGGGGCCCGGGATCGGACTCGGGGAGGACCCGCGAAAACGTGTCCGGGTTTTCCCGGATGCGTCAGCGATCGCCTGACGACGCGTCCGCCAACGGCCGACCGGATCGGACCGCCTCGACGACGCGGAGGATGGACTCCGTGACCACGCGGGCGTGCTCGGGTTGCGCGAGCAGGCCTTCGTGATAGGCACCCTCGACGGTGATGTGCCGGCTGTTCGACGACAGCGCCGGTAGTTCGGCCTGCATCGCGGTCAGCTTGTCGGCCATCCTCGGCTGCACCGTCACGCTCAAGACGATGAGCGGCCGATCGCCGAGGTCTGGGGCGTCGTTGACCAGGGGCCTGCTTCGATCGTCCCAGGCCAAGGCCGCGTTGCCGGCGGTCGCAAGCGCGCGCGGCGCCCGGCCGAATGCCATGAGCTCGGCGTGGGCTCGCGGCGGGAGGCCGTCGGCGAGCAGCTTGTATTCCTTGTCGAGCAGCCGGAACAGGCCGAGCCGCGCGACGATGCTCGAAGCCTTGTTGCCGTAGCCGAGCACCTTGCTCGAGATGCCGAAGCGGACCCATTGGTCGGGATGCGAGCCATCGACCAGGACCATCCCGGCGACCTCATCGGGATAGAGGGCGGCGAACGCGCGGACCGCGAGCCCGCCGTAGGAATGGCCCGCGAGGACGAAGGGGCCGGTGATGCCCAGCCGCTGGAGCGCCGTGTGCAGTTCCGTCGCGCTCCGTCCGGCGTCGCGGGGTTTCGGGCCCGGATCGCTCCAGCCCAGTCCGGCGCGATCGTCGGCGACGACCCTCGTCACCTTGGCGAGCTCCGGCTGCACCCACGCCCAGTTGGAGGAGAAGGAGACCATCCCCGAATCGAGGATGACGGTGGGGCTGGCGGACGAGTCGCCCGATCCAGGACGTGGAGCCGGAAGCCGCCGACGTCCACGAGTCGACCGGGCGGTGGGAACCGGCGGCGCTCGGCCCGCTCGGTCAAGGCCTCTCGCGCCAGCGCGACGATCGCCAGCCCAGCAAGGACCACGGGGATCCCGATCAGCGGATTCATCGCGGATACCACCTAGCGAAGGGTTGGACGTGGAGGGTCGGACGCAGCGCGGAAGCGCCACGTCCGACCCGGACCACGGATCAGCCGGCCGAGGAACCGGTCGCGACGGACACGACGCCTCGTTCGCTGGTCGCTGGCCCGCGGAGGGCCCGCCACATCAGCAGGACGACCGCGCCGAAGCCGATGAGGACTGCGATCCCACCGACGACCGGGATGATCCCGATCACGCCGAGGATCGCGACGCCGATGAGGGCGGCGAGATACGGGCGCTCGCGCACGACGCCAGGCGACGTGCGGGCCAGGATCATGTCGCCGATCCAGATGCCCGCGACCAGGTACCCGGCCACGAGCAGCGCCGGGAACACCAGCGCCAGGATCCCGAGTCCGAGAGGCACGCCCACTACGGTCACGATCGCGATGGTGCCGACGAGGATGATGCCGACCATCCCGAGCAGACCGGCGACGACGGTCATCACCGGCTCGTGGGTGATCAACGCACCGGCTTCGCGGACCTGCTTGCCCGCCACGCCCGCGAGGATGACGCCGGCGGCGATCGCCGAGATCGCGAAGGCGAAGTACGCGAGGGCCAGGGCGGACGCGATCAGGACGGCGGCGCCGCCCAGATCCGCGGCGAGATCGGTGACCTCGCCCTCAACGGACGCGCCGGCCGCGGGAGTGACGACCGAGTCGACCGTGACGATGTCATCTGCGACGACCGAGCCGGAATCGAGGTTCACCTGACTTCGGATGGCGACGATCGCGGTCGTGCTGGAACCGACGAAGTTGGCGGTGCCGTTGATCACGACGACGGACCCGGCGTCGCCTTCGATCGTGGCGGTGCCGTTGACCACGACGAGGACATCGGCGCGCTGGCCCTCGGCCAGGGTGATGTCGCCGCCCGTGCTGACGACGACGTGCTCGTCCGTCGCGTCGAATGGATCGGCCGCGGCGGCGACCGGAACAAGGATCAGGAGCGCGAGGAGCGCTGCGCTGACGATGGCGAATAGACGGTTCACGGGATACCTCCAAGGTATGTGGCGGCCGGCCATCGAGGTCCGGCCAGGGTTGGGTTGGGACTAGCTCGAGGTGTCCTGCCCGGCGGGCCGGCGAAGCTCGCCCAGGACGATCAGGGCGACCGCGAACACGGCCGCGAGGACGTTGCGGATGATCCACTGCGTGTTCGGCATCGACGCCGGCCATGACGGGCGACACGGCGTTGAGTCCGGCGTGAACGAGCGCGGTCATGAGGACGCTGCCGCCCGTTCGGACGTAGATCCAGGTGAGGATGACGGAGTACGAGACGATGCTCAGTCCGAGCGGCCAGAGCTGGAGTTGGGCATTCGACTGGCCGGGGAGGAAGAGGGCGACGTGGATGAGGGTCCACGGGATCCCGATGACCAGCGCAGCCTGGAGAGGCGACATCGTGGTCATCAGCCTCGGCAGGGCGAAGCCACGCCAGGCGACCTCCTCGGCGAACGCCGGCAGCAGGACGACGAGGAAGATGACGATGATCCCCGGGAAGACCTTGTCGAACAGGCCAGCCGCCGGGGTGCCCATGAGGACGGCGATGCCGACGGTCGCAAGCGCCCAGACGATGGGCAGACCGAGGACCAGGTACCAGCGGCGCCGCGGCGGACGGAGCGTCAGCGAGTGCCGGAGCCGGCCGAGCGCGCCATTGCCTTCACGCCACGCCAGCCCCACCGCGATGACCGTTGGCCCGAGGGCGAGGATGAACGGCAACATCGCCGCCGGGGCGCCGGCCACGATGGCAACGAGGGCGAGCGCGAGGCTGAGCCCGAAGAACCAGGCGACCGACACGAGCTGAGCCCGAGACGACGGCGCTGTGATGGTGTGCTCGCTCGCGACCGGCGGTCGCGCCGCGATCCGAGAGACTGACATTCCTTCCCCTCCTGCGGGCGGATTGGTTGATGGCCCGAGCATCGACCGTGCGCTCGTGGGGCTCATCGGGGCGGACCCGAGACGGCGCTAAGGGCCTCCCCCCATCTCGGCTTGCCCGAATCGAAGAGCCGGATGGACGCCCCCAAGCGTCCATCCGGCCTACGGGGAGAGGCGTGGGAATGAGGTCGCTAGACCTCCTGGCGGTCGAAGATGAGCTTGGCGCCGATGACGATGACGACCATCGACACGAGCCAGCCGATCGGCGTCACCGAGGACACCTCCTGGCCCTTCGCGACGGCGAGCGCCCAGTTCCCGATCGAGGTCGGTGAGAGCTCGGTGATGATCGGCGCGAGGCCGCCGAGCAGCTGGGGGATGAACATGACGGCGAAGGCGGCACCGGCGACGCCGGCGGTCGACTTGATCGCCGTTCCGAGACCGATCGTCAGGGCGATGTAGAAGGCCGGCAGCATGAGGTACAGCGCGGCGAAGGTGCCCACGACCGAGAGGTCGGGGAGGCTGCCGTAGACGACGGTCGCGAGCGGGACCGCCACGATGAGCGGCACGACGATCGCCGTGAGCGAGATCACGAGCATGGCGGCGACGAACTTGGCGGCGATGATGCTGGTCGGCGAGACCGGGTTGGTCAGGCTCCAGGCGAGCGTCCCGCGGTCGCGTTCGCCCGACAGCAGGGCCATCGTCGCGATGACGACGATCAAGGCGACGGTCTGACCGGTCCAGCCGAGCAGGACGTTGGCGGTCGGATCCATCGACAGCAGGCCGGCTTGCTCAGCCTCACCGGTGGCCTTGGCGATGAACGGGATCAGGGTCATGAAGACGGCGCCGAGGATCGAGATCCCGGCGATGATGAGCGCCCGGGGGCCTCGCAGCCACTCCGTGAGCTCCTTGCGAAGCGAGTTCCCGAAGCCGAGGAACATGCCGCCCCGGCCGGGGCTCGCGATGGTGGGCTCGATGGTCGCGGACTGGGCGGTCATGCCGCCACCTCCTTCTGGTCGATGAGTCGCAGGAAGACGGTCTCGAGATCGAGCGTCTCCTCCGAGTTGCTGATGAGGGTCAGGCCCGCCTCGACGGCGAACCCGGTGATGGCGCGCTGGACGTCGGCCGAGGCGCCGGCCTGGGTCGTGACGTCGTAGGTCGTGGCCGCGCCCTCGCCGGGAGACGACGTCGACCGTGGCGACGCCGGCGATCGCGCGGAGCGCCGCCTCGGTGTCCGAGTCGCGCCGCCGAGGACGACCCGGAGCATGTTCTTGGTGAACGAACCCAGGAGGACCTGGGTCGGGGCGGCCTTGACGAGCCGGCCGTGGTCGAGGATCGCGACGTGGTCGCTGACGCGCTGGACGTCGTCGAGGATGTGGGTCGAGTAGAAGACCGTCGTCTCGCCCTTGAGCTCGCGCATCAGGTCGAGGACGTCCTTGCGGCCGATCGGGTCGAGCGCCGACACGGGCTCGTCGAGGAGGATGACCGCCGGCCGGCCGACCAGCGCCTGGGCGATCCCGAGGCGCTGGCGCATGCCGCCGGAGTAGGTCGAGGTTCGCCGATCGGCGGCGTCGGCGATGCCGACCCGCTCGAGCAGCGACGCGATCCACGGCTCGCGGTCGGCGTCGACGCCGCGGAAGCGGGCGACGTAGCGGAGCGTCTCGCGGCCGGTCATCCAGCCGTAGAAGCGCGGGTCCTGGGCGAGGTAGCCGAGCTGGCGGCGGTGCTCGCCGGCGGCCGAGACCGGGACGCCGTTGATGGTCGCGCTGCCGGCGGTGGCCCGGGCGAGGCCGGCGAGGACCTTGAGGGCGGTCGTCTTGCCGGCGCCGTTCGGGCCGAGGAAGCCGAAGATCGTTCCCGCCGGGACGTCGAGGGTCAGGTCGGTGAGGGCCTCGACGCCCTTGTAGTGCTTCGTGAGGCCGGTCATGGTGATGGCACTGGTCATGAGGTGGCTCCTGTGCTGTGACGGATGGGCGATTGCCGGCCCAGCGTGGGTTCGGGAGCGAGCTGTTCCATCCGTGCCGCCCCGACATCCGGGTAGGGCCAGCCCTGACCCGCGGCGTCGTCATTCGGCCGGAATCGGAAGCGACGCCCGGGGAGGACGGGCGTCGCTTGGAAGGTGCTGAGTGTTGTGGGTTGCCGGCTGGCTCCGACGGGTCGGGCCGATCAGTCCGCGGGCGACTCGTCGGCGGGCGCCTCGTCGGCGGGGATGCGCCATCCGGCCTCAGGGGCGATCTGGCGGTCCGCCGTCTCGCCGTTCTTTCGGGCGATGACGGCGAAGAACCCGGCTCGGCGGAACGAGACGATGCGGGCGTCCTGGCAGGTGCAGCCGTCCTGGCGGCACGAGCCCTTGACCGGCGTTTCCTGGGAGGTGATCTCGTCCTGTCCGTTCATGGCCGTTGGTCCCTTCTGCCTCGCGATCCTGCGGATCACTCGATGAGAGGAGACTGGACCCCCCGGGACGGTCGCTCATCGGGGCGGTCCCGACAGTTGCGCGGGGACAACCCGACCGGGACCCGAGGGTTCGCCCGGAGAAGCCCAAAGGACGTCGCCGAGCGGGCGCGTCGCCGACCCACCCGGGTCAGTCGAGCGGGATGTCCGCGACGACCAGCGTCCCCTGGCCGGGTGGGCTCTCGATCGTGATCCGGCCACCCAAGGCGGCGACGCGATCGTCCAGCCCGCGGATGCCGGAGCCGCGCGACGCGTCGGCGCCGCCGACGCCGTTGTCGCCGACCTCGACGTGGAGCATCGAGCCCCGAACCTCCGCGCTCGCACTCGCGTGCGTCGCCGAGGCGTACTTCGCGGCGTTGGCGAATGCCTCGGAGACGACGAAGTAGGCGGTCGCCTCGACCGCCGGCGAGAGCCTTCGGTCCGGCAGCGCACCAACGGTCGCCGGAACCGTCGAGCGGTCCGCCAGCGCGGTGATCGCCGGCCCAAGGCCGGCTTCGGTCAGGATCGCCGGATGGATCCCGCGAGCGAGCTCACGCAGCTCCTGGATCGCGAGCTTGAGCTCGGAAGCGGCATCCTCGGCGGCGGCGATGATCTCGGCGTTGTCGCCGCCGGCGGCGTCGAGACGGGATCGCAAGAGCCGCAGCGCCAGCGACAGCGAGACCAGCCGCTGTTGGGCGCCGTCATGCAGATCGCGCTCGAGCCGGCGCCGCTCGGTGTCGGTCGCCTCGACGATACGCGCGCGCGAGCGGCGAACCTCCGACTCAGCCGCTCGCTGATCGGTGAAGTCCCGGACGATCGCCGTCACCTCGTCGGGGCCGCTCGGCGCCAGCCGTGCCTCGAAGTCACGTTTGCCGCCCGGCAGGTCCAGGGAGAAGTCGTAGGCCTGCAACTCGCCGGTCTCGAGCGCCCGGTCGGCCGACGCCAGCGCGACCTCCGAGGCGTTCGCGAACATGCCCTCGAACAGGAGCCCGTGCCCGAGCGCGTCCGGGTCGGTTAACCCGGGGCGCGGTTCCACGTCGATCTCGTCCGCCCTCGACCCGACGTAGTGACCGTCTCGTGTGAAGCGGAACATCCGATCCGGGATCGCATCAACGAGCGCCCGCAATCGTTGCTCGCTCTGGCGGTAGAAGCCGATGAGCAGCGCGATCGGGATCGCGGCGGGGGCCAGGTCCCTCGCGGCCAGGAGCATGGCCTCGACGCCCTCCGGCAGATCGGCGACTCGGCGGATCAAGTTGATGGTCAGGCCCCCGACAAAGACGATCCCGGCGACGAGGACCGGTGCCAGTTCTCGACGCGACCGTCGGGGTGCGATGACCCAGCGCCGGACGACGACGACGGCCGAGATCGTGGCGAGCGCCAGGCCGCCATACAGGCCGTTGCTCTTGTCGGCGAGCAGTGGGAGGCTGGTCGAGAAGAGGACGTTGAGCGCTGTGGCGCCGATGGCGAGGACCGCGACCGCGACACGGTCGACGGTCGTCTCCAGCCTCCCGCTCGGATAGGCCAGGATCAGCGCCAGCAGGATGACGGTGGGTGTGTCCTCGAGCGCGAGCGCGAGTTCGCGGACGATCGGTGGGTCGACCTGGTTGAACGTCCCGATGAACCACGTGAGCCCGACGAGGGTCATCAACCGACCCGTCCGATTGGCCGGCTCGTGATCCCAGATCGCCAACCCGCCATACAAGTAGATCAGGCCGATCGCGAGGTGGAGCAGGCCAGAGCTCGCCGGGCGCCCGGCGCCCATAGCGATCGCCTCGCCGGCGACGGCCCACAAGGTGCCGAGCACGCCGATCGCCAGCCGGAGGGTCCGCCCGCTCATCACGTGACTCTGACAGACGCCGCGCCCGCATGGAGCAGGGTTAACCCTTAGACGATCTCAGGGCCAGGCCGGAGGCGTACGATCGGCCGAGCCCGCAACTTGCGGGTTAACCCTGTAGGTATAGGGGCTTCGTCCTGCCACGATGGTCGCTATGAACACCATCCTGATCATCGATGACCACTCCGGCTTCCGCGCCCAGGCGCGCGCCATCCTCGAGGCTGACGGCTTTACCGTCGTCGGCGAAGCGGATGACGGCGCCTCGGGCCTCGCGGCTGCCCGGTCGATCCGCCCGGACCTCGTCCTCCTCGATATCGGCTTGCCCGACATCGAAGGCTTCGACGTGGCTCGCGAACTGGCTGTGGACGGACCGCCGCCCCTGGTCGTGCTGACGTCGAGCCGCGAGGCAAGCTCCTACGGGCCGCGCCTCGAGCGCAGCGACTCCCTCGGGTTCATCCCGAAGGACGAACTGACCGGGGCGGCCATCCGTGCGCTGTTGAACGGCGCGTGACCCTTCGCCTCGTCCTGGCCGACGACTCGCTCCTCCTGCGGGAGGGGATCGCGCGGCTGCTGACCGAGGCCGGGTTCGACGTCGTCGCTCAGGTCGGTGATGCCGGGGCCCTGCTCGCCGCGGTCAGCGAGCACGATCCAGACGTCGCGATCGTCGACATCCGGATGCCACCGACCCATACGGACGAAGGACTCAAGGCCGCAGAGGCCATCCGCGCCGAGCACGGCACGAAGGTCGGCATCCTCGTCCTGTCGCAATACGTCGAGACGACGTTCGCGCTTCGGCTCGTCGCGGACGGGGCGGGGGGCGTCGGGTATCTCCTCAAGGACCGGGTCGACGACCTCGAGGACTTCTCCGACGCGATCCGGCGCATCGCCAAAGGCGGGTCGGTGATCGACCCGGAAGTCGTCGCCCAGCTCGTCGGACGGCGCCGGGCCAAGGTGCCCCTCGACGACCTCACCGAGCGGGAACGCGAGGTCCTGGCGCTGATGGCGGAGGGCCGCTCCAACCAGGCGATCAGCGAGGCTCTTTTCCTCGCTCCCAAGACGGTCGAAGCGCACATCGCCAACATCTTCTCGAAGCTCGAGCTGCTGCCGGCGCCCGACGACCACCGTCGCGTCCTCGCCGTCCTGGCCCACCTGCGGGGCTGAGGCTTGCCTCGCGCGCTCGCCGCGGCCCGTCCGGGGATAGGGGAATCAAGGGTCGACACGCGAAAGTAGGGGAGTACGATGGGCGCCTCCGAGGGGAGCCCATGACGCCGTCACCGCCTCATCCCGCCCTGCAGCGTGGCGCCTATCGCCGGGTCGCGGGAGCGTACGTCTGGCAGTGGGTGGTGATCGCGGCCTGCTGGATCCTGGCCATCGGCACATCCGTCGGGTTCGTGGCCCTCAGCAAGGATCCGCCGCGCGCGGCCATCCACGTGGCGGCATACACGATCAGCTACCTGGTTGCCGGCACCATCGGGTGGATCCGTCGACCGGATAACCGCGTCGGTCCGGTCATGCTGGCGATCTCGGTCGCCGGCAGTCTCACGTTCTTCGGCCGATTTGGGGAAATGGCGGGGATCTTCGCCGGCTTCTTTGGAAGCATCTCGAACATCCTCGTCGCCTGGGTCGTCCTGGCGGCGCCGTCTGGACACATCGGCCGTGGTCTGGGTCGCCCACTGCTCGCGGTGTTCGCCGGGATACTTCTCGTCGTCTCGTTCGTTGACACCTTGGACCTGCTTCGGGTGATGTTCGCGATCGGCGTCGTGGTGTCGCTGCTGATGGCCGGGGTGGTCCTCCGGCGATGGATGACGGCCAGCACAGCCTCTCGCCGGTCGCTGACCCCGGTCGTGGTTGCCGGCGTGACGATCTCGCTCGTCCATGCGATGGACTTCGCATCGGGCGTGCTCCTGATGCCCGTTCTTCCGGGCGACCTGATGTACTGGGCCGACACGTTGTCGAGGCTGCTCGTCCCGTTCGGTTTCCTCATCGGCCTGCTGCGCCTGCGCATGGCCCGTGGCGCGCTGGCGGGCCTGGTCGTCGATCTCGGGGATACGCCGCCACCCGAGCGGTTGCGCCAGGCGTTGGCTGAGGCGCTCGGCGATCCGACCCTCGCGGTCCTCTATTGGTCCCCCGGCCTCGGCGCCTATCTCGACGCCGACGGCATCACGGTCGACCCGGACCTGTACGCGGCCGGCCGGACCGTGACGTACCTCGAGCATGGCCGCGAGCCATTGGCCGCCATCCTTCACGACCCGGCCCTGCTGGAGGACCCGGGCCTGGTCGCCGCGGTCGCCGCCACGGTCCGGCTCGCGGTCGACAACGAGCGACTGACCTCCAAGGTCGAGGACCAGCTCCACGAGGTCCGCGCCTCTCGCGCTCGGATCGTCGCAGCCGGGGACGCCGAGCGACGGCGCGTCGAGCGGGACCTCCACGACGGGGCACAGCAGCGCATCGTGTCGATGACACTGGCCCTGCGCCTTGCCCAGGCACAGATCGGTGCCGACGGCGACCCGGCGGTCAGGCTGAGCCTCGACCAGGCCTCGGCCGAGGCCAAGGCGGCCCTTTCCGAGCTCCGCGAGCTGGCGCGCGGCATCCACCCGCAGATCCTCACGGAGGCGGGCCTCGGAGCCGCGATCGACTCGCTGGCCGACCGCTCCCCGGTGGACGTGACCGTCGACGTGTTCCGTGGCGGCCGGTACTCGGCGGCGGTCGAGAGCACGGCCTACTTCGTCGTGTCGGAGGCCCTCGTCAACGTCGCGAAATATGCCGAAGCCGATCGCGCGGCGGTCCAGACGTCGTGGCAGGACGATGTCTTGACGGTCGCGGTCAGCGACGACGGGATCGGTGGCGCGGACCCAGCGGCAGGGAGCGGCTTGCGTGGACTGGCGGACCGTCTGGCGGTCGTCGATGGCACCCTCGAGGTCACCAGCCCGCGCGGCGGCGGGACTCGGATCCAGGCCCGGATCCCGACGATCGCGGCCCAGCCAGCGTTGGCCCCGCTCTAGCACGAAGGCCCAAACGCCAAGACCGCCGACCCGAGGTTTCCCCTTGGTCGGCGGTCTTGGCTATGCAGTTGTTGAGCGGCGTATTCAGTTGTGTGAGCGGCGGTTCGTCTGCGGAGCTGAGGCAACGACGTTCATCGCCAGGATCACCGCGATTGCCAGGATCAGCATCGTTATCGGGTCCATCTGTGTTCGTCCTCAGGCTTCGCTTCCGATATGCGGAGTCTCGCCGCCGAGGCATCCATCGCCATCGGGGCGGCCACTAAATCTGGACTGAGGGTTGGCCCGGTACCGGACGGGGGCCTGCCCGGTGCTCCCCGGCGATGGCCGCGGACAGACTCACGAGATCGAACGTCTTGTCGATCGACGGAGGAATCCGATGACTGCCGCCTTCATCCCGACCCCGATCCACGCGGGTCTCACCGCGGCCGATGTCGAGGCACGCCGCCTCGCGGGCCAGGGCAACGACTATCGGTCGCCCACCAGCCGGACGTACCTCGAGATCTTCAAGGACAACAGCTACCCGTTGATCAACGGTCCGCTCCTGATCGTCGCGGCGGCGCTCGTCAGCTTCGGCGCGTACACGGAGGCCCTCATGACCGGGGTCCCGGTCTTCGGCAACATCGCGATCGGGGTGGTCCAAGGCTCGCGCGCGAAGCGCCAGCTCGACCGAGTCGCCCTCCTCAGCCAGGCGCCGGCGACCGTCGTCCGCAACGGCACCGAGCAGAGCATCAAGCCAAGCGATGTCGTCCTTGGCGACATCGTGGTCGCCAACCGCGGCGACGAGATCCAGCTCGACGGCCGGATCGTCGGCGCCGCGACCGCCTCAATCGATGAATCTGCCCTCACGGGCGAGTCCCACGCGATCGACAAGGCCGCCGGCGACAAGGTGATGTCCGGAAGCGCCGTCCTGAGCGGTACGGCCCGCTACGAGGTCGAGGCGGTCGGGGCGGACACGTTCGCCAACAGGATCCTTGCCCAAGCCAAGGGGCATCGCGACGTCCGGACGCCGCTCCAGAGCGACATCGCGCGGGCATTCGTCGCCGTCGCCGTCCTCATCGTCCTATCGGGGCTGGTCGTCGTCTTCTCGTTCCAGGCGACCGGTGCCGATGCTGCACACGACACCGTGTTCGCCGCGGCCGTCCTCGTGACCCTCGTCCCGCAGGGCCTCGCGCTGATGCTGACCGTGACATACGGCGCCGCAGCCGTGCGTATCTCGCGCCTTGGGGCCCTCGCCCAGCGCCAGAGCGCGATCGAGGCCATGAGCCGGATCGACACGTTCTGCAGCGACAAGACCGGCACGCTGACGACCCAGCGGATCGAATTCGGGGCGGTCGAGCCGATCGACGGCATCGAGCTGGACGCGGCGATCGACCGGCTGCTCGGCGCCATCGCGACGAGCACGGCCGCACCGAACAACACGACGGGCGCCCTTCAGGCCGCCTTCCCGGGCGCGGCCCTGGCGGTGACCGAGGAAGTGGCCTTCTCGTCCGCGCTTCGCTGGTCGGCGATCCGGTTCGGGGCCGGCGACGGGACCCACCCGGCCGACGACGGCACGTACGTCCTCGGCGCGCCGGCCGTCCTCGCGGGCTCCATGAACGGCACTGGCGATGCGGTCATCCACCGGGCCGCCGAGCTGGCATCCGGCGGTCATCGGGTCCTGGTCGTGGCGCGCGGCTCTTCTCATGCTCCGTTCGACGAGGGCGAGGCGCCGTCGATCCCGGGGCCGCTCGAGCCGCTCGCCCTATTGACGTTCACGGAGGAACTTCGACCGGAGGCGCGGGCGACGATCGACGGTCTTCGTGAGCGAGGCATCGACGTCAAGATCGTGTCCGGCGACGACCCGAACACCGTGGAGGCGATCGGCCGACGGCTGGGTCTCGCGGTCGATGGCGGGACGGCGTCCGGTCTGGATCTCGCCGCTCTTGACGACGAGGCGCTCGGCGAGGTCGCCGAGCGAACGACGATCTTCGGTCGGGTCGACCCGCACCTGAAGGCGCGGCTCGTGACCGTCCTGAAGGCGCGCGGTCGTTACGTCGCGATGACCGGCGACGGGGTGAACGACATCCTGCCGGTGAGGACCGCGGATGTCGGCGTGGCGATGCAGAGCGGCAGTCCCGCCACGCGCGGTGTCGCCGACCTCGTCCTCGTGCGCGACGATTTCTCGATCCTGCCCGAGGCCATCCGCGATGGCCAGCGGATCGTGGCGGCCATGGCGGCGACCCTGACCGTCCTCCTCGCCCGGACCTTCTACGTGCTGATGATCATCGTCGGCTCGGCACTGATCGAGCTGCCCTTCCCGTTCACGCCCCGTCAGAACTCGATCCTGGCGTTCGTCACCGTCGGCGTGCCGATCCTCGTTCTGGCGCTCTGGGTCAAGCCAGTGCCTTCGCGGACCGGCCTCCTCGTCCAGACGCTGCGGATCTCGATCCCGTTGTCGCTCGGTGTCGTCGCCGTGGCCCTGCCGGTCTACGCGACCGCGCTGCTCAACGGGGCGACGGCGGATGTCGCCCGGACGATGCTGACGACGATCGCCACGTTCATGGGCATCGGTGCGCTGATCCTGATCCCCGTCGCCGCAGACGACCAGGGCCGGGTCCGGATGCCGGCGTGGATGCGGACGGCGATCCTGGTGGGCGCCCTCACGATCACCTACCTCGTGATCCTGTCGACCGGACCGGGTCGGGCGTTCTTCCAGCTCTCGCCACTGCCCGCCGAGATCGTGCTCACCTTGCTGGTCATCGCCGCTGCCTGGACCTGGGCGCTGCTGCACATCCATCGCACGAGAGTCGTCCAGCGTGCCATCGACCGGCTCATCGCCGGGTGGCGTGTCGTGCGCCCGCTGCCGGTCTCAGCCCGAGCGTAGGTGGATGCCATCACGGCAGGGTCGGCCCGGATGGCGGTTCACGGGTCCGCCCGGATGGCCCGCGAGGTCGGTCCTGCGAGTGTCGTGACCACACCGAACCGATGACCGCAGGTCGTCGCCTACGCCGAAGGAGTTACCGACATGAAGAATCGACGGAGCATCACCCGACGGGAAGGTCGGACCAGCCGGCGCGCAAGCGCTTCGGCCGTTGCCCTCATGGCCATCGCCTTTGGCGCGATCGTCACGGGCTGCATCAAGAACTACGACCCCCGAGACGACTCATCCCACATCGACTCCGACCGGAGAGATGCCCTCGCGATCTCGATCGAGTACGACCCGGCCTGATGGCCTGAATCCACGCGACAACCGGCTTGCTCACCAGCGGCCAGAAGGCGAGGTTGATCATGTCCCCATCTATCTTCTCCCGGCTGGCGGGCTCCATCGTGCTCATCACGGGGCTGCTCCTGGTCGTGGCGCAGGTGCTCCTGGTGCTGAGTTACGACGCCGCCGACCGCGTGGCAACACTCCACGATCCCATGTATCTCGCGGGCGGGATCGTCTACTTCGTCGCTTTCGGCGGCCTCCTCATCTCGCTCTCGGCCGCCTATCGTCGCCAGGAGCAGGAGGCGGGGCTCTTTGGGTTGATCGGCTTCGCCGCCGCGACCATCGGGACGATGTTCATGGGCGGCGACCTCTGGTTCGAGACGTTCGCGGTGCCGTGGCTCGGTGACGTCGCGCCGGAGGCCTTCGACCAGGTCGGGGGTCTCCTGATGGTCGGTGGCTTCACGAGCTACGTGCTGTTCGCGGCTGGGTGGGCGCTGTTCGGTCTCGCGAGCCTTCGCGCACGAGTCTTCCCGATGGCGATCTCAATGGTGATCATCGCGGGCGGCATCATCGGCTTCCAGGCACTCATCCCGCCCTTCGGCCTGCCACTCGCCGTGGCGGTGACCTCACTCGGCGTCTGGATGACCCGAGGATCCATCGCCGGGATGAGGCGCACCGGTCTGCTGGTCACGACGGCATTCGTCGTGGTGGGCGCCATGGCGGCGGGCTGCAGCCTGACCACCGGAACGTCGGGCGACGGGCCGACCTCGACGGAGAGCCGCACGACGGATGCGTTCAGCCGAGTCGAGACAGGCTTCGGCATCGGGGTGACCGTCACGATCGGACCGGCCCAGTCAGTCGAGGTGCATGCCCAGTCGAACATCCTTCCGATCATCTCGACCAAGGTCGAGGGCGGAACGCTGCACATCGATGCGACGAAGGAGTTCAGCACGACCGAGGCGGTCGAAGTCGTCGTCGTCACTCCCACGCTTGATGGCATCTCGCTGGGCGGGGGCTCGCAGGGCCGGGTCACCGGCCTAGCCGCCGATAGCCCTGGACATCAGCCTTACCGGCGGATCCGGCCTGACGGCAACCGGGTCCGCGAGTGACGTCATGTTGGGCTCGTCAGGTGGATCCGAGGCTCACCTCTTCGACCTGTCAGCGGACACCGTCAGCCTCGAGCTCTCCGGTGGGGCTACGGCGGAGGTCAACGCCTCGACCGAGGTGAACGGAAGCGCTTCCGGTGGCGCCCACGCCACGGTCCGCGGTCCGGCCCAGTTGAACGTCGCCCTGTCCGGTGGCGCCGAGGTCCTGCCTGAGTAGGCCGCGGTATCGGGGTGGGTGCTCGCGCTGGGTGCGTCGAGGGCTTTGTCCTAGGTATTGACAAAGTGGCGGTCGCGGCACCACTATCCGCTTCGTCAACTCTCTGGACGAAGTGGCGAGGGGCCCGTATCCCACCCGTGGCGCGCACCGAATTCCCGTCCAAGGCGACCCACGCACAGACCCGCGCCCACAACGCGGCCCTCGTCCTGCGCGCGCTCTACGACCTCGGTCCGATCAGCCGCGCGGACATCGCCCGCCTCACGGGACTCACGCGAACCAGCGTCGGCGAGCTCGTCGCGGACCTGGAGCGGGACGGCCTGGCCCAGGACGTCGGTCGCGGCCCGAGCACCGGTGGCAAGCAGCCCACCCTCGTCGCCCTCAAGGACGACGCCCGAAGCGTCATCACGCTCGACCTCGGCGAGCGCACCTTCACGGCCGCCCTCGCGAACCTGCGCGGCGAGCTCACCACGAAACGCACCCGCGAGCTCGAGGGCCGTGACGGCCAGCAGGCCGTCCAGCTCGTCCACGAGCTCATCGACGACGTCCGGCGTGAGGCCACGAGCCCCCTCCTCGGCATCGGGGTCGGCACGCCGGGCGTGGTCGACGCGGACGGCACGATCCGCTGGGCGGTCAACCTCGACTGGCAGGACCTGCCGCTCGCGCGCATCCTCGAGGAGCGCCACGGTCTTCCGGCGGTCGTCGCCAACGACTCGCGCGCCGCCGCCCTCGCGACCTACCTCTTCGGTGGCGACGAGCGGCCGCAGAACCTCGTCGTCATCAAGGTCGGTCGCGGCGTCGGTGCCGGCATCATCCTGCGCGACCAGCTGTTCGGCGGCGACGGCGATGGCGCCGGCGAGATCGGGCATGTCGTCGTCGACCCCGACGGCATCGAATGCCATTGCGGGCGCTTCGGCTGCCTCGAGACCGTGGCCAGCGTCCCGGCCGTCGTCCGCGCCGCCGGCATCGCCTCGTTCCAGGAACTCGTCGATCGCACCACCGCCGGCGATGACCGCGTCCTCCCCGTGGTCCTCGCCGCCGGCCGAGCGATCGGTGCGGCCATCGCCGGCCTGACCGGCGCCCTCGATGTCCGCCACATCACGATCGTCGGCAGCGCGACGGCGCTCGGTGATCGGTGGTTCGCGGCGATCCGGGACGAGGCCGGCCGGCGCAGCCTGGGCACGCTGGCGCGCGACACCCGGATCGTCGACGGCGGCACCGGCGAGGACGTGACGCTGCTCGGCGCGTGCGCGCTGCTGCTCACCCGCGAGCTCGGCCTGACGGTGCATCGATGACCGGCATCGTCGCCGGCATCGACATCGGCGGCACGAAGATCGCGGTCCTCATCGTCGACGCCGACGGCGCACGTCCGCGGCCGCGCCACCCACGCCGCATCCGTCGGCGACCAGGACGGTGCCGCCGCCGCCATCGCCGCCGCGCTCGACGAGGCCCTCGCCGCCGCCGGCCTGCAGCGCGACGACCTCGACGCGATCGGCGTCGGCGTCCCGGGCCGCGTGGATCCCGTGGCCGGCCACGTGACCCTCGCGGTGAACCTCGGCTGGACCGACTTCGACCTCCGCGGCGCCCTGGAAGCCGCGCTGGGCCGACCGGTCGTCATCGAGAACGACGCGCGAGCCGCCGCCCTCGGCCTGCACCGGCGGCGCGCCGCTCCGACGGCCTCGACGGCAGCGACCTCGCCTACCTCGCCGTCGGCACCGGGATCGCGGCCGGCGTCGTGCTCGATGGCCGGCTCCACCGCGGCACCCGCGGCCTCGCCGGCGAGATCGGCCACGCCATCGTCGACCCGGTCGGTCCCGTCTGCGCCTGCGGCCAGACGGGCTGCCTCGAGGCCTTCGCCTCCGGTCCTTCCATCGCCCGGCGCGCCACCGCGGCCGGCATGGAGGCCGGGACCGCGAAGGACGTCTACGCCGCCGCGGCCGGCGGCGATCCCACCGCTCGCGAGCTCGTCGACGACGTCGGTCGCCGGCTGGCCTGGGCGGTCCATCTCCTGGTCATGACCTACGACGTCGATCACGTCGTCGTCGGTGGTGGCGTGTCGCACGCGGGCTCCGCGTTCTCGGAGCCCATCCATCGAGAGCTCGAGCGCCTGCGTGCCGTCTCGAGCCAGGCCGGCGAGCTGTTGCCGGCCCACATCGTCGAGGTCCTGCCACCCGAGGCCGAGCCCGGGGCGTGGGGAGCCGTCGCCGTGGCCAGTGCCGTCCGGGATCCGGACCGGCTGAGGGGAACGGAGGTGGTCCGTCACGCCTGACCCCGCCGCGCACCGTCGGAAGGAGCACCGACCCCACGTGAAAGAAGGAGTTCAAGGAGGAGTGATGCACACCAAGCGAACCATGGCATTGGCCCTGGCGGCGATCCTCGCCGTCATGGCCTGCACCCCGGCCGTCGCCCCATCGGCGAGCGCGCCGGCCTCGCAGCCGCCCGCTTCGCAGGCGCCGGCCAGCACGGAACCGTCGACGCCTGCCGCCTCCCCGTCGGAGGCGCCGCTCGCCGTGGATCCGGCCGAAGCCGTCATCCCGAACGTCGAAGCCAACGCGGAGATCGGCTTCTGGACGTTCTTCCTGTCGCCGACCTTCGACGGGTACATCAAGGACACGATCGCCCGCTTCGAGGCCACGTACCCCGGCGTCAAGGTCAACTGGGAAGACCATCAGGGCACCTTCCAGGAGGACCTGAACAACGCGTTCTCCGCGGGCAACGCCCCCGACGTCATCAACCTGTCGGTCGGTGAGGGCTGGGTCGCGGACTACGCGACCCGGGGCGTCCTCCTGGACCTCGACGCGACCGTTCCCCAGGAAGTCAAGGACATCTACTTCGAGGGCCTCTGGAAGTCGCAGCTGGTCGACGGCAAGAACTTCCAGTTCCCGTGGTACCAGGGCATCGCCGTCGAGCTGATCAACAAGCGCATCTACGAGGAAGGCGCCGGCCTGGCCGTCGCCGACTTCCCGAAGACCATGGATGGCCTGCCGGCCGTCTGCAAGACCATCAAGGACAAGACCGGGTCGCTGTGCGACATCCGCCTGACGGTCAACGACCTGCTCGCGCAGATGACCTATGAGGGCGATGTCGACGTCATCTCCGCCGACGGCAAGAGCTTCACCTTCGACTCCGCCGCGGGCGTCGAGTGGCTCCAGATGTACGTGCGACATGGTCAAGGACGGCAGCGTCGATACCGCCGCGCTGACCACGGCCGAAGACCGCGTCGGCCTGCTGATCTTCTCGGCCGGCCAGGCGCCGTTCTACCAGACCGGCCCGAACCTCATCCGCGAGGTCAAGTCGAACAACGCTTCGCTCTACGAGGACCTCGCGGTCGTGCCCGCGCCCGTCGGCAAGTCCGGCGTCCTCGGCAAGGGCTCTATGGGCATCTCGGTCAAGGCCGACACCAAGTTCCCGAACGCGTCCATCGCGCTCGCGCAGTTCTTCACGAACCCGCGGAGCATGGTCGATTTCGCCAAGCAGGTGGCCGTCTACCCGTCGTCCGCGGCGGCCTATGACGACCCGTTCTTCAGCTCGGAGCCCGAGCTGATCGAGGACAGCGCGCGCCCGATCGCCAAGGACATCGTGTCCAAGTACGCCGACATCGTCCCGACGGTGCCGAAGAAGGCGGACGTGAACGCGATCGTGCTCGACGCCATCGAGTCCGCGCTCTTCAACGACGTGCCGGCCCAGCAGGCGCTGACCGACGCCGTCGCGGAGGCCAACAAGCTGCTCGAATAGCGACTGGCTTCGCCCGTCACCCTGGCCCGCCTCCCGTCCCCCGGGGGCGGGCCAGTCCACCGTCACAAGGCTCGTACCATCAGGACCGACCGATGACCCGGAAGCGCTCGCTCACGCCGTACCTGTTCCTGGCGCCCGCCCTGATCCTGCTGGGCGTGTTCGTCGTGTACCCGATCATCGCGGTCGTCTACTACAGCTTCACCGACTACGACATCATCCGGCCGCCGGTCTTCACCGGCCTCGACAACTACCAGCGCCTGATCGAGGACGAGACGTTCTGGCTGGCGCTGACGCACTCATTCGTCTACCTGCTGGTCACGCCGATCCTGATCGTGCTGTCGATCGCGCTGGCCATCGTCGTCAACCGCAAGCTGCGCGGGATCCACCTCTACCGGGCGCTGTACTTCGTGCCCGCGGTCAGCGGCAGCATCGCCATCGGGCTGTCGTGGCGCTGGCTGTTCGACCGGACCGGGTTCATCAACGGCACGCTCCTGTCGTGGGGCGTGATCGACCAGCCGATCCAGTGGCTCACGACGCCGTCGCTCGTGCTGCCGATCGCGATGATGCTCACGATCTGGGCGGGCATCGGCTACTACGCGGTCATCTTCCTGGCCGGGCTCCAGAACGTGAACGAGGAGCTGTACGACGCGGCCCGCATCGACGGCTGCACCGACATCCAGAAGCACCGCTACGTCAGCATCCCGGCGCTCCGCCCGCAGATCGTCTTCGTGGCGGTCATCTCGAGCCTCGCCGCGCTCAAGGTGTTCGACGAGATCTACGTGCTCACGAACCGGACCGGCGGGATCCTCGATTCGGGCGTCACGATGGTCTTCTACCTCTGGCAACAGGCGTTCCAGCGCAGCAACGCGGGCTACGCATCGGCGATCGCGATCGCGCTGCTGGTCGTGACGCTGGCGTTCTCGATCGTCAACGTCCGGCTGCTGGAGCGCGGGGGCCAGGGCGAGGGATGAGCGACGTGCGCGTTCCCTTGTCCGCGCCGATGGCGTCGTCGTTGACGGCCGGCGAGGCGGCCGAGGGCGCTTCTCGCCGGCGGGCGCGGCGGCGCGGTCGGTTGCTGCGGGATGGTGGCTGGTATGCCGTCCTGTCCGCCTTGGCCGTGGTCACGGTCTTCCCGTTCGTGTGGATGCTGCTGACCTCGCTCAAGGGTCCGGCCGATGTCATCACGTCCGTGCCGCCGCAGTTCCTGCCGAACGACCCGACGCTCGCGAACTACGTGAAGGTGTGGGACAGCCTGCCCATCGCGAACTACTTCCTCAACAGCGCCACGGTCGCGATCGCGACGGGGCTGCTGAACGTGCTCGTGGCGGCGCTGGCCGCGTACCCGCTGGCGAAGATGCGGTTCATCGGCCGGGAGGCGATCTTCTACGCGCTGCTCGCCACGCTGATCGTGCCGGCGCAGCTGACCTACATCCCGAGCTTCGTCCTCGCGGTCAACGTGTTCGGCTACTACGACTCGCTGCCGGCGCTGATCTTCCCGAACATCGTGAGCGCCTTCAACATCTTCCTGCTGCGCCAGGCGTTCCGCGGCGTCCCCAGCGACCTGATCGACGCGGCCCGCGTCGACGGGGCGGGGGAGTGGCGGATCTGGTGGTCGATCCTGCTGCCGATCGTCCGGCCGTCGCTGGCCGCGGTCGCGATCTTCACGTTCGTCACGTCGTGGAACGACTTCCTGTGGCCGTCGCTGATGCTGCACACGCCCGAGGGCATGACGCTGCCGGTCGGCCTTGCCGCGCTGCAGGGCTTCTTCGCCTCCGACTTCCGGTCGATCGCCGCTGGCGTGACGATGACCGTCATCCCGATCCTGCTGTTCTTCATCGTGGTCCAGCGCTACTTCGTCCGGGCTGGCGGGGGCGGTGAAGGGTTGAGCGGCGGCGCGGTCGGCGGCTCGCCGCGGTTGCGCGGCAAAGCTTCGAAATCGAAGCATCCGACGGCAATGACGGTGCGGGTCGGCGGCTCGCCGCGGGCGCGCGAAAGCTTCGAAATCGAAGCATCCGGCGGCGATGCGCCCGCGCCGCGGTCCCGGCGCTTGCCAGCCGCGCCGATGAGCCGCGGCGGCGACGCGATCCTCGGGCGGGTCATGCTCGCGTTCGAAGGGGAGGTGCTGCCGGCCCGGATCGCCGAGCGGCTGGCCGCGGCACCGGCCGCGGGGTTGTCGCTCTTCCGGTTTCACAACGTTCGGTCTCCGGGCCAGGTCCTGGAGCTGACCTCCGCTTTCCAGCGAGCGGGCGCGGCGGCCCCCCACGCCGCGCCCGCCGACTCCTCGGGTTCCTCGCCGATGCTCGTCGCGGCCGACCAGGAGGGCGGGCAGTTCATCGGCCTCGGTGAGGGCTCGACGGCGTTCGCGGGGAACATGGCCCTGGGCGCCGTCGACGATGTGGGGCTCACGGAGCGGGTCGGGCACGCGATCGGCACCGAGGCACGGGCGATGGGCGTGAACGTCGTCTACGCGCCCGTCCTGGATCTCGCCACGGATCCGGCCAACCCGGCGCTCGGGATCCGGTCGTTCGGGGACTCGCCCGAGGCCGTCGGGTCGCACGGCGCCGCGATGGTCCGCGGCCTCCAGGCGGCCGGGGTGGCGGCCACGGTCAAGCACGCGCCGGGGATGGGGCACATCTCGAGCGATACCCATCACGGCCTGGCGGTCGCCTCGGCAGAACGTTCCGTGCTGGAGGCGCGCGAGTTCGTGCCGTTCCGTGCCGCGTTCGCGGCCGGGGCCCGGCTCGCGATGTCGGGGCACATGGCGCTGCCGGCCGTGACCGGTCGCGACGACCTGCCCGGGACGCTGTCGCGGGCCGTGATGACCGACCTGCTGCGGCGCGATCTCGGCTTCGAGGGCGTGACGATCTCCGATGCGCTCGACATGCGGGCGCTCGCCCAGGGCCCGGCTCAGGTCCTCGACGTCCTCGCGGCCGTTCGTGCCGGCGTCGACCTCCTGCTCGCGTCGGCCGATCCCGAGGCGCTGGCCCGCATCGAGGAGACGCTCGTCCGTGCCGTGGACCGGGAGCTGCTCGATCCGGCCGAGGTGGCCGCCACGGAACGTCGTGTGGCCGCGCTCCGGGCGTGGCTGGGCTCGGTCGGGCCGGCACCGGATCTGTCGGTCGTCGGGAGCGCTGAGCACCTGGCCCTCGCTGCCGAGCTGGCCGCACGCTCCATCACGCTCGTCCGCGACCCGGGCGGGATCCTGCCGCTGACCGGCGAGTCCGGCCCGATCCTCGCCGTCATGCCTCGCCCCGCCGACCTGACGCCCGCCGACACCTCATCGACCGTCGCTCCCGGCCTGGCCGCAGCGCTCCGCCGCCAGTTCCGCGATGTCGAGGAGATCGTCGTGGAACAGTCACCGGACGCCGCGTCGATCGCCGCCGTTCGCGACCGCGCGGCGGCGGCCCGGACCGTGGTCGTCGGCACGATCGACGGACATCGCCAGCCCGCCCAGATCGAGCTCGTCGAGGCGCTCGCCGCCACGGGCACACCGGTCGTCGCCGTCGCGCTGCGCGGCCCGTGGGACGTCGCGGCGTACCCGCCCGGCGTCACGGCCCTCGCGACCTACTCGATCCTGCCCGCCTCGCTCGAGGCGCTCGGCGCGCGGTCCTCGCCGGCCAGCGCCGAGGCGCCCGGCCACCTCCCCGTCGCCATTCGGCTATCCTGCCACCATCCGCGCTCATGAGTCTCCGCGACGAGATCCTCGAGCAGCCCGAGGTCGCCGCCCGCTTCCTGCGCCGGGCGCCCGAGGTCGTCGGCCCGCTGGCCGACGCGATCCGCGCGCGCGGCGTCGATCATGTCGTCATCGCCGCGCGCGGCACGAGCGACCACGCGGCGATCTACGCCCAGTACGTGCTCGGTGTCCGCCACGCGCTGTCGGTCGGCCTCAGCGCGCCGTCGGTGATCTCGCTGTACGGCGCTGAGCCGCGGCTCGATCGGTCGCTCGTCGTGGGCATCAGCCAGTCCGGGGCCTCGCCGGACGTGGTCGCGGTCATCGAGGCCGGGCGCAAGCAGGGCGCCCCGACGCTGGCCATCACGAACGACCCGAACTCGGCGTTGGCGATGGCCGCGGAGACGACCATCGACCTCGGCGCGGGGCCGGAGCTCGCGATCGCCGCGACGAAGACGTACACGACCGAGCTCCTGGCGGTCGCCGCCCTGTCGGCGGCGCTGTCGCGCGACCCGGCCGACGCGACGGCACTCGCCGCGATCCCGGAGGCACTGGCCGGACCCTGGCCCTCGAACCCGATGTCGAGTCGATGGCGATCGAGCAAGCGAACGCCGATCGGCTGCTCGTCCTCGCGCGCGGCTACGAGTACGCGACCGCCCGCGAGTGGGCCCTCAAGCTGAAGGAGCTCGCGCGGGTGTTCGCCGACCCGTACTCGGCCGCCGACTTCGAGCACGGGCCGCTCGCCCTGCTCGAGCCCGGCGTCCCGGTCCTCGCAACGGTCCGGCCCGGCCCGACGTTCACGTCGCTGGTGGCGCTGCTGCGGCGGCTACGGGCGGACCTCGAGGCCGATCTCGCGATCGTGTCCGACGCCGACGACGCGCTGGCGCTGGCCCGGTGGCCGTTCCGGCTGCCGGCCGGGACCCCGGAGTGGCTCGGGCCGATCGTGTCGATCGTCGTCGGGCAGCTCCACGCGCTCTACCTGACGCGCGCCCGCGGCCACGACCCGGAGGTGCCGCGCAACCTCAACAAGGTGACGCGCACGCGCTGAGCCGGCCCGATCGACCACGCTCGGGCATCCGAGCCGGCCGTCAGGACGAATGTGGGTTTGACAGGCGGCGCGCGACGGGTGACCGTTCGCGTCGACGGTTGGTCATTCTCGTGGTTGCGTCCCGAAGGCGGGGTGGGCTTTGCGTCGACGGCGGAAATGGATCCAGCGGATCACGCGAGTCATCGCGACGATCGCGGTCGGTGCGC
The DNA here is from genome assembly GCA_963850555.1 of uncultured Chloroflexia bacterium. GTDB lineage: Bacteria > Chloroflexota > Limnocylindria > Limnocylindrales > CSP1-4 > SPCO01. The sequence goes on from CAWKLT010000019.1 coordinate 38,567, forward strand.
TGCTGGGCTTCCTCGTGCCGACGATCCAGAGCGACCTGGCGCCGAAGCCGGAGGCGGAGCCACGGACCACGGAGTCCGCGGTCGCCCGCCAGTTCATCAATGCCTTCACCGCGGACGACCAGGGCGTGCTGACCTCCATGGGCGTGGCCGCGGACGCCAAGCTGCGCGCCAGCCGGTTCCGGGCCCAGTTCGCCCGGGTCGACGTGCCGGTCCATCTCGGCTCGTACGTCGCGGGCGGCTTCAGCCTGCACGCCTACGCCGCGCATGTGGTCCTCCCCAACGGGACGGAGGAGATCCGCACCTGGCGGGTCGCCACGGCCGGGGGTCAGGCCGCGCTCATCCTCCCGCCCAACACGATCGAGGAGCCATGAGCGGCGAGCCCGGCCCCGACGGCACACCGGCGATGAACGCCGACCCGCTGACGCCGCCCACGAGCGACGCCGCCGTGGTGCCGGCGGGTGGCGGCGCGATCCCGGCGCCCGAAACAGGTGCCGTCGCCGTCCCGTCCGCGCCATCCGGGGACGTGGCCAATGCGGAAGCAGCCACCGCGAGCGCACTGCCGCGGATGCGCCACCGGCGATCGCCCCGTCCCGCCGACGCAGCCTGGCCATCGTGGCCGGCCTCATCCGGGTGCTTCGGTTCGCGCTGGTGCTCGCCGGGTTCGCCTTCGGCGTCGCGCTCGGCTACCAGGCATTCCTGAGGTCGGAGCCGCCTCCCACCGCGTCCGTCGCGGAGCTGGCCACGGCCGGCAACCTGCCAGCGCCCGTCGTTCGGGAGTTCATCGCCGCGGTCGCCCGCAACGATGCCGACGCCATCCGCTCCACGGTTTCGGCCGATCCGTACAAGGCCCTCACGGCCGAGATGAGCCGCTGGGAGATCAATACGGTGACGTCCGTCAAGACACTGGCCACGTTCGAGGACGGGCAGCGGACCGCGACCGCGTTCGTCATGATCGGGCGGGACGGCAGCCAGAACCCGGTCGCGATCAACCTCATCGTCGAGACCCAGGCCGGCAACATCGTGGGCTTCAAGTGAACCGCGTGCGGACCCTCGGGTCCAACCTCGCCTTCATCTGGAACAAGAACCTGATCCGCCTGCTGATCGTGCTCGCGGTCATCACTGCGCTGATCGCGGCGAACGGGACGGTCGCGTTCATCGCAAGCATCGTCGGGGTGATCGGCGCCGCGCCGGCGTTCGCGCTGCAGCTCTCGTTCGCGGCCACCTACATCATCTTCCAGTTCGGCATCCTGTTCTGGTTCCTGTCCCGACCGCGCAAGTACACGGTCACCCCGGACGACCCGCAGATCGGCCTCTCGTTCGAGAACTACCGCGGCCAGCCGGACCTGCTGGAACATGCCCAGACCACGGTCGGCATCCTGCGCGGGGTCAAGGAGTTCGAGCTGCGCGGCGGCGAGATGCCCAAGGGCATGCTCCTCTCCGGCGCGCCCGGGACCGGCAAGACGTTCCTCGCCGCGTGCATCGCCAAGGAAGCGAACCTGCCGTTCATCTACATCGACTCGAGCTCGCTCCAGGGCATGTTCATCGGCATGACCCAGCTGATGATCATGAAGCTGTTCCGCGACGCGCGCGGGCTGGCACGCAAGTACGCCGAGCCCGGCCGGCGCGGCGCCTGCATCCTGTTCATGGACGAGCTCGACTCGATCGGGCAGAACCGCTCGTCGCAGCCGGGCGGCATGGCCATCGGCGGCTTCATGGGCGGCGGCAGCATGGGCCTCAACACGCTGCTCAACCAGATGGATTCGCTCGGCGAGCTCGTCGAGGACCGCTGGCGCTTCAAGGTCCTCCGCTGGTTCGGGCTCATCCGCGGCCCGGCGACGAACAAGCCGCTGGTCTTCGTGATCGGTGCGACGAACCGCCCCGAGGTGCTCGACCAGGCCCTGGTCCGACCCGGCCGGCTCGACCGGATGCTCGTCGTCCACGTCCCGGACGCTGATGGCCGGCGCGACATCATCGCCCACTACCTCGCGAGCAAACGGCACGACCCCGACATCCCGATGGAGCTGCTGGTCACCGACTCGATGGGCTGGACCCCGGTCATGATCAAGACGATCATCAACGAGGCGCTCATCCACGCCCATCACGACGGGCGCGAGTTCCTGACCTACAAGGACTGGCTCGACGCGGCCGACGAACGAGCGCTCGGGCTGAAGCAGCCGATCCGCTCGTGGAACCTGACCGACCGCCGGGAGACGGCCTACCACGAGGCGGGTCACGCGGTCGCGGCGCGCTACCTGCGACCGGAGCACCGGATCTCCAAGGCCTCGATCATCCGGCGCGGCCACGCGCTGGGCTACGTCCAGCAGCGACCCCGCGAGGAGCGGACGTCGCTGTACGCGCGCTCGATCGAGACGCAGATCATGACGAGCCTGGCCGGGCATGTCGTCGAGAACCGGTTCCTCGACACGCTGTCGACCGGACCGTCGAGCGACCTGCGCTGGGCGACGTCGGCCGCCGAAGACTACGTCGGCAGCCTCGCGATGGGGCCGACCAAGGTCATCATCCCGATGAAGCCGGGTGAGGTGCCGATGGGCCCGGTCGTCGTCGCGGCGCACGAGCTGCTCGACCAGCTGTACGAGGAGACCGAACGGCTGCTCCGCGAGAAGGAGCCGGCCATCCACCATCTCGCGAAGGCGTTGATCGAGCGCGACGAGCTGATCGGCCCCGAGTTGGAGGAGGTCTTCACCGAAGTGGAGGCCGCCCACCCGGAGCTGCTCGACAAGTTCGAGCGGCGGATCATCCGGTTCCGGGATTTCGCGCCGATGCCGCCGGCTGATGCGGACGCCTGGACCCCGCCGCCGCCACGCCGGGCGAGGGTGAGACCGAAGCGCCGGCGGCGCGGGACGTGGTTGCGCGACGACCGGGGGTGGACCCCGACGCCGTGCCTCCCTGGGCGAACCGACCACGTCACTGAAACCTTCCGGGGCGTCGCGGACTCAGACGAAGTAGCGAGTCCTGTCGCCCGTCCCCGGAGGTCCTTTCCTTGCGTTCCTTTGTCCCGCCCACCTCATCCCGTCGCGCCGTCCGCTTCGTTCTGGGCCTCGCGGCGCTGGTCTGCATCCTGTCAGTGATCGGCATCGTGCCCGTCCTCGCGCACGACTCCGCCGGGGGCACGCCCGATGTGACGATCAGCGATCGGATCCGGGCTCAGTGACCGGGATGTGCGTGTGTCGGTCGGCGACATCGTCCGGTTCGTCAACCGCGACGACGATCGTCACCGGATGCGGTCGCGCTCGGGGCAGGAGTTCGATACGGGCAACCTGGAGCCCGGCGACTCGTACCAGGTGCGCCTGTCTGTCGCGGGCACGTACGCCTACCTGGATGAGCGCAACGACGACGCGGCCGCGTACTGGGGGCGGATCGTCGTGTCGGCCGCAGGCTCGGGCGCCGGTGGTTCAGCGGAGGGCACCACGCCGCCGTCAGGCGGCTCGGCGGCGGGCGGTTCGACCGGCGGTGGTGCAGCTTCCAGCGCGACCGTGACGATCGGTGACGACTTCTATGCCCCGACATCGGTGCGGATCGCGGTCGGTGGCACGGTCGAGTTCCGGAACACGGGCGGCGACGAGCATTCCGCGACGTCGTCGGCGTTCGACACCGGCGTCCTGAGCGGTGGCGCGTCGGCCCGCAAGACCTTCCCGTCCGCGGGCACGTTCGCCTTCCTGTGCATCTTCCACTCCGATATGCGCGGCACGATCGAGGTCGTAGCCCCGTCCGTTGGCGGCGGTGGCACCGAGCCCGTAGCGCCGCGACCGACCGCGACCCCGACGCCTTCGTCAGTACCAGTACCGGCCGCCGACCCGACGCCACAGCTGGTCGGTGCGCCCTCCGAGGTGTCGGTGGACGCCGCCGATTTCGCGTTCCTCCCAGCGACGATCGAAGTCGCAGCCGGGGGCCGCGTCACGTGGACGAATCGAGGCGTGGCCCCGCATTCGATCACGGCGAAGGACGGCGCGTTCGACAGCGGGATGCTCGAGAGCGGAGCCACGTTCGTACAGACCTTCGCGACGCCCGGGTCGTACGCCTACCTCTGTGCGTTCCACCCCGAGATGACCGCGATCGTGGAAGTCGTCGCGGCCACATCGGAGAGCGGCGTGGGCGCGGCGGTCGACCCGGCGGCGGCACCAGCCGTCGTGACTGCGCTGACTGATGCGTCATCTCCGCCCCCGGAGGCGCCTGCCCCCCAGGTCACGGCGGACAGCAAGCCGACGACAGACGTGTCGAGCCTGGCCGGCATCGTGCTCACGGTCACGCTGGTGTCGGGGGCCGCCGCACTCTTCTCCAGGGCCATTCGCGGCACGGTCCGCAACCCGGATCGAGGCGGCTGACGTTCGACGACGGCGGGAAGTGCCGACATGTCGTCATGACGACACCGTCGAAACAACGAGGGCGCAGGGACGTCGAACGGTCGACAAGTCAGGCTCTGAGGAACCAATCGCATGCGCCCGTCCCGCTCCCTCTCGATCGCGATCATCGCCATCGTCCTCGCGGCGTGCAGCGCCGCGCCCGGATCCGGATCCCCATCGCCCGGCACGACGGCAACGAACCCGCCGAGCACCGCCCCGTCACCGTCCGGAGCTCCGCCCTCGCCCTCGCCATCGCCGATGCCGCCCGACGCCGATCCGGTCCCCGACCCCCTGGCGGTCGGCCACTCGATCACGTGCGATCAGGAAGCGACGACCTGCCAGGTCCATCTCGTCCTAGACGGCTTCCGGGATCCTGCCGGCTGGCCCGTCCGGGTCGACGGCCCGTGTCCCGGACTTCGGACCGAGGCGGACGGTCTGGCCTACGTCGCCTGCTCCCCGAACGATGGCGCGACGATCCATGTCATCGGCCTGGACGGACAGCCCGAGAACGGGTGGCCCGCGTCGCTCGTGGGCAGATTCTCGAGCGTCGCCTGGAGCGATCTCTCGATCGGCTGCGGCGTCGAACGATCACCCATCGAGGTGGGCCCGGGTGGATCCATCTACGCGGCGATCTCGACGGGAGCCGTGGCCAACATCCACGCGTTCTACTCCGACGGCAATCCCGTCCCAGGATGGCCGCAGCCGATCCCCGGAGATCCACCAGCGACCGATGGGTGGGGCGGCGACGGCTGCCGTGGGTTCGCTCTTCACGCCGATGGGGTCGTCGCCTGGGGCTACGAGGGTATCGAGCCCGCCATCGAGCTCGAGGCCCGTCGGACCGAGTTCACTTCGTGGTCATTCGACGGCCGGCTCCACGCTGGCTGGCCGCGCGGGTCGGAAGGCGCGGCGTCCGGCCCCGTCCTCGATGTCGACGACGGCGTCACCTACGTCAGCGCGACCGGACGCGTGTGGAGCCACGATGACCGCGGGGAAATCCGGCCGGGATGGCCGTACCAGCTGGACGAACCGGCGCCACCGTACGTCGCCCCGGACGGACGCATCGCCGTCATCGAGGCCGCCCAGCACGCGAACGATCGTCTCGTCCTGCTCCGCCTCGACGGAACGCTGGTCACGGGCGCGCCGATCGACTTGCCTGCGGACATCGAGACCCGCTGCCTGTTCGGGGATACGCCCTGCGCCGGCAAGACGAGCCCGGCGTTTGCGAATGACGGGACGATGTACCTCTCGCTGGCTTCGAGCGACGACGTCGTCCGAGACGGGACGGCCATGGGTGGGATGGGTGGTGCGCTCGTTGCGTTCGATGCAGACGGCACCATCGTCGATGGTTGGCCGATCGAGCTCCCCGAAGGGACCCACGTGCTGGATCTCTCGGTGGAACCTGACGACCGCCTCGTCGCCCGTGGCCACGCCTGTAACAACGAGTTTTGTGACGGGGACACGACCCGGCCCACGACCTTCACCTTCGCGCCCGATGGCACGCTGATCGAGCAGACGTTCGAGGACTAGAGCCCGCTGTACGAGTGCAGGCCGCTGAACCAGAGCGAGCCCGAATACGTGACCAGCACCATCCCGAAGCCGACGACCAGCAGGAGCGCCGCCGGCCGGCCGGCCCAGGAGCGCCGGTTGCGGGCGTGGAGGTAGACCGCGTAGGTCAGCCACGTCACGAGCGCGGCGGTCTCCTTGGGATCCCAGCCCCAGTAGCGCGACCAGGCGATCGAGGCCCACCAGGAGCCCAGGATGATCATCGTCGCGAAGATCGGGAACCCGATGATCACCGCGCGGTAGGCGACCTCGTCGAGCACCTTGTGTGACGGCAGCCAGGCGAACCGGTCGTCCTGGCCCTGGATCAGGTAGGCGACCCCGGCCGCGAACGCGGTCGCGAAGATCCCGTACGAGAGGACCGCCATGCCGACGTGGATCGTCAGCAGCGGTGGGTTCTGGAGGGCCGGGACGAGCCGCGAGATCTCGGACGGCAGGCTCGATGCGTAGAGGAGCAGCATCAGCGCCACGCCGAGGGGGATGAACCCGATGGAGCGGATGGCGTAGCGGCGCGACAGGACCAGGTAGCCCGCCACCATCGACGTCGAGAAGGCGACCGTGAACTCGAACATGTTGCCCCACGGCCCTCTGCCCACCACGATGCCGCGCAGGAGCAGCGAGACCCCGAGGAACGCTACGGCAAGGGCAGACAGCACGGCCGCCGCTCGGGACAGCGGGCTCGGCGAGGCGGCCAGGGTGGGCCCGCCGGTCGCGGCCCGGGTCGACTCCGTCACGAACGAGCCGGTCACCACGCCCGCAAAGGCTGGCTGGCGAGCGGCGCTCAACACGGGGAGTGCCGCTCGGCGGCCGTTGGCCAGCATCACCGCATGTCCGACATGCGCCGCGAACCCGAGCGCCACGAAGACGACGCCGATCGGGAAGAGCGCGTTCGACAGCTCGGCCATGGTCATCGTGTCAGGAGACGCGCGAACGCGGTCACGGGTTGCGGAGCGACCGTCGCGGTGTCACGGATCATCGATCGAGCGGCGTCAGGCGACCGCAGCGCCGCCGGGCTTCGGCCCGGATGCCGCACGGTGCACGACGACCGAGCGTGGCTTGACCTTGAGCACGAGACCGCAGTTCGTGCACGTGTCGACCATGGCCATGCGGCCCAGCCCACACATCGGGCAGATGACGGCCAGGGGGTCCTGGCAGCGCTCGCACCGGGCGGTCCCGGACGCGTAGATCAGTCCATCGCGCCGGCAATGGGGCAGCCCTGGCTGGAAGATCGGCTGACCGTCCGCGCCGATGGCCGCGACCGTCGGACCTTCCTCGAAGGCAACGCCCTTCACCCGGGGCTTGCGCAGCTGGTAGATGACGATCCCGAGCGGCAGGAGCGTCAGCAGCGGGCCGACGATGCCCAGGAAGACCAGGAGCGGCAGCATGCCGATGATCGCGTTCCAGTCCGGGATCACGAACTGGGTCATGATCTCGAGGAGCCCGGTCCACATCTCGTTGAGCGTGTCGACGATCGTCACGACGGCATGCTACCCGAGGACGGTCGCCCACGGCGCGGGTTGCCACGCTTCGTGGTCGCGCCGCGCCCCGGCTTCCAGCGCTGCGGTTCCACGGCGGGATCGCGCTCCTCGTGCGGGCGAGTCGCGGCCGGCCGGCGGTTGCCGACGGACGGCGCCGACAGCTTCGGCCGCTCGAGCCGGCCGAGGAGCCACGCCGAGCCCGCCGTCCGGGCACCCTTGGCGCGCAGCGACGCCCGGAGGGCATGGTCGTCGCTGACCACGAGCAGCGCGCCGGTCGCCGCCGCTCCCGCAACGGCCCGCGTCTCGTCCACCAGGGAGAGCAAGCACCTCGTCGGCGGTGCGCCGACCGGAGTGGCGCACGATCAGTCCGGCCGCGACGCGCTCGCCGCGCATGCCCCGATCCGGCGCGCCGTCGAACACCAGCTCGATGCCGATGGCGGCAGGGACGATCGCCCGCAACCGACCGATCAACGCGGCCTGCGGCGCGGCGCCGGGCTTGCGCGACAGGGCGTGGAGGAGATTGGTGCCGTCGATCAGCAGTCGGTCGGTGCCGGTCAGCGGGTCGCGCGGAAGCGTCGTCACCACGCCATCCTACGCGGGCTCCGGCCGGCGGCTACGATCGGCCGCGTGAGCCTGCTCCTCCTCGTCGATCTCGACGGCGTCGTCTATCGCGGCGCCGATCCCGTGCCGGGCGTCGCCGCGGTCCTCGCCGACCGCGTCGCCCGCGGCGACGACGTCGTGTACGTGACCAACAACTCGATGCACTACCGCGCCGACTACGTGACCCGGCTCACGGCGATGGGCGCGCCGATCACGGCCGATACGGTCGTCTCGTCGGCGCGGGCGACGGCGCTCCACCTGGTGACGCACGAGGCGGGGATCCGGCGGGTCCTCGTCGTCGGCGGGGGCGGTCTGGAGCGCGAGCTGCGCGACGTCGGGCTCGAGGTCGTGACCGCCGCGCACGCCGCCACCCGCATGCACCAGGAGGGCATCGATGGCTACGCGGCCGCCGGCGCGCCGGACGCGGTCGTCACCGGCCTCGACCCGAACCTCACCTACCTGCGCCTCGCGGCGGCCGCCGACTGCGTCCGTGCCGGCGCTCGCTTCATCGCCACGAACCGCGACCCGGTCTACCCGACCGAGCGCGGCCTCCGCCCGGGCGCCGGCGCCGTGGCCGCGGCCCTCGAGGCGACGACCGGGGTCACGCCGCTCTCGATCGGCAAGCCCGAGCCGCACCTCCTGGAACTGGCCGCCGAGGCCGTCGGGCGGCACGCCAGCGAGGCGATCATGATCGGCGACGGGATCGGGACGGACCTCGCGGCGGCGCGGGCGGTCGGGGCGCGCTGCGTGATCATGCTGACCGGCGTGAGCACCCGCGAGGACGTCGATGCCCTCCCGGCCGACGAGCGGCCGACCGCGGTCGCCGCGGATGCGACCGAGCTGGCCGCCGCGCTGGAGGCGCTGTCGGGGTAGCGAGCGCCGGCTAGGCCGCCGGGCCGCCCAGCTCCGGGATGCCGGCCGCCCAGCCGTCGAAGGACTCCCGCAACGGGGCCAGCGTCGCCTCGTCGGCGAAGGCGACATCGAGCGCCCGCCGGTCGATGGCCCACAGCTCCGGCAGGGTCAGCCCGATCTGCTCGACCGCGTTGACGTATTCCTCGGACAGCTTGATGTCCGACACCGTCGTGTCGTCCGTGTTGAGCGTCACGGGCACGCCGCGGCGATGGAGCCGGGCCAGCGGATGCGCCGCGACGGACGGGACGATGCCGGCCTGCCAGTTGGAGGTCGGGCACAGGTCGAGGGAGATCCCGCGGGCACGCAGCTCATCGCACAGCGCGGGGTCGTCGATGGTCCCGGGGCCGTGGGCGATGCGCTCGGGCTCCACGACGAGCGCGCGGCGGACCTGGTCCGCGCCGCCCCACTCGCCAGCATGGATCGTCATGCGCAGGCCGTTGGCCCGTGCGGCCTCGAAGGCCCGCGCGTGGTCGAGCGGGTCGGGATAGGCGGCCTCGGGCCCGGCGAGATCCCAGCCGGTCAGCCCCTGGTCGAGGAACCGCGCCGCTGTCTCGGCCAGCTCCACGTTCCCCTCGGCGTCATGGGAGCGCAGCGCGGTGCAGATGAGGCGCACGACCGTGCCGGTTCGGGAGGCTCCCTCGCGCGCGCCCGCGCACACGGCCGCGATCCCGTCCGCCAGGGAGAGGCCGCGCGCGACATGGAGGCGGGGACCCCAGCGGATCTCGACGTAGCGCACGCCGTCTGCAGCCTTGGTCTCGACGAGCTCCCTCGTGATGCGCTCGAGCGCCTCGGCGTCCTGCATCAGCGCGATCGGCAGGTCGAACGCCCGCAGCAGCTCCGCCTGGTCGGCGCACGGCATCGGGGCGATCAACGCCGCGGACATCCCGGTCCAGTCCGCCGGCGCATCGATGCCGCGCGTTCGCGCGAGCTCGAGGGCCGTGTCCACCCGCAGTGACCCGTCGAGGTGGAGATGCAGCTCGGCCTTCGGCATCGCCTCGATGAGGCGGCGGCGGGCCTGGGTCTCGAGGTCGTTCGGCGGCGTGGTCATCGCCCGATGCTACGATTCCCGGACTTCCGGCGCTCGCATCCTCGTGCCTTCGCCGATCTGCGTCGTCATCGGAGCCGACCAACCGCTCGTGCCCCAGATCCGCCAATCCCTCCTCGCCGTCGCCTGGCTTGTCGCGGTCCTGCTCATCGCACTCGGTGCGGCCGGACTCGTGGCGGGCATGGACGTCCCGGCCACCGCCGGGTCGCGCCCGTGGCTGACGGCGAAGGATGACGTCGTCGTCTCGGCCCGGCTCGATGCCATCGCGGCGGACCTGGGGATCGTCGCGGACCGGCTCGATGCCCTCGGTGTCCAGGGACGCGGGGCGCTCTCGGCGCTGGTCGCCAACGACCCCGAGACCGCGGCCGCCGCGCTCGACGAAGGCGACCGACTCGTGGCGGACATCGGGTCCCGCGCGGCGAAGATCGGGACCGCGCTCGACGACGTGCCCGTCATCGGCACGGAGGAGGCCGGCTACCGGCTCGGGCCCGCGGTTCGCGATCGGCACGCGCGGCTGGCTGCGGCCCTCGCGTCCACCCGGGGCGTGGAGGCATCGTGGTTGCAGCTCGCCAGCGGGTCGGCGGCTGCGACACGCCTGTCGAATCTCCTCGCCGACCACGATGAAGCCGTCCTCGCCGCCGCCGAACAGGGACGCGACGCCGAGTACGACGCGGCTCTGACGATCCTCGACGATGCGGACACCGCGATCGCCGATGCGCGACGCCTGCGGAACGCCCTGGCACGGACCGTGGAGGTCGTGACCCTCGACGAATGGCTGGACCGCAGCGCCCGATACGACGCCGCGCTCCGTGACCTGTACGCCGCCCTGAGCGACAGCGGCGGTCGCATCAACAACGCCGTTCGCAAGGCGATGACCGAGGAACGCAAGGCCAAGGACCGGCTGCCGCCGGACACGCGCGGCCTCGTGCTGATCATGGCCGAGATCGGCCGCGGCGGGATGAACGGCGCCGTCATCGCGATCGAGGAGGCCCGCGGTCAGCTCAGCGCCGCGGTCGTCGAGCCGGCTCCAAGCCCGGGAACGTAAGTCCGGACGTTCGTGCCCGCGCAGTCCGGGGCCATCGGCCGGACGGTACACTTCGGCCACTGTCCCTGACTCGCGGTCGCCCGCGCCCATGCGGCCCGACACCCGGAGGAACCCACCACCGTGCAGCTTCGTGTCGTCACCGACCAGCCGTGGGACGTCAAAGCCGACGTCCTCGTCATCCCTTATGTCGGTGAACCGACCTTCGAAGGGCCCCTCGATGAGATCGACCGGCGAACGGGCGGTGAGCTTCGAGCGCTCGCCGGCTTCAAGGAGCTGACCGGCAAGCGCTACGCCACGACGCTGGCGGCGGTCGGCGAGCTTCCGGCCGGGCGGCTCGTCCTGATCGGGGCGGGGGACGCCGCGACGATCGATCGCGAAGTCATCGTCCGCGTGGGAGCTGCCGCGTCGCGCCGCCTCGGCGGTCGCGTCGTCCGCAGCGTGGCCTTCTGGCTGGCCCCGCTGGCGGGCCTCGAGACGATCGACGGCGACGCCGCGGTCGTGGCGGAACTGCTGGCACGCGGCGTGGTCGAGGGTTCGTACGACCCCAAATCGATCTACCGCGACGACACCGAATCGCGGCCTCCGAAGCTCGATGAGCTGATCCTGGTCATGCCCGACGGTGACGCCGGTGCGATCAAGGCAGCCGCCGAGCGCGGCGTGATCATCGGCGAGGGCGCGAACAACGCCCGGACGCTGTCCAACCGCGCGGCCAACGACGTGTCGCCAGAGGTCATGGCCGAGGAGGCGCGCGCGATCGCCGAGCGCAACGACCTGTGGATCGACGTCATCGAGCCCGAGCGGGCGACCGAGCTCGGGATGGGGATGTTCATGGCCGTCGGACGCGGCAGCGACAACCCGCCGCGGATGATCGTCATGCGCTCGGGCAAGGAGGGGCAGCGCGACTCGCTGGACCGCCACGTGGCGATCGTCGGCAAGGGCGTCTGCTTCGATTCGGGCGGCATCAGCATCAAGCCATCCGACCGGATGGAAGAGATGAAGATGGACAAGACCGGTGCTTGCACGGTGCTCGCGGTCATGGAGACCGTGGCACGGCTCGCGCCCGGGACCCCGCTGCTCGGGCTCGCACCGGCGGTCGAGAACATGCCGGGGCCGCACTCGACCCGGCCCGGCGACATCGTGACCGCGCTGAACGGCAAGAAGGTCGACATCACGAACACCGACGCCGAGGGCCGGCTCATCCTCGGCGACGCGCTGACCTACGCGGAACGGTTGGGCGCCACGCATCTCGTCGATGTCGCGACGCTCACCGGCGCCGTGGCGAGAGCCCTCGGGCACCTCATCACCGGGGCCTTCGGGACCCCGCAGGACTGGTATGACGAGGTCGTGGCGGCAGGCAGCCGTGCCGGCGAGCGCTACTGGCAACTGCCACTGATCGACGAGTACGTGCCGGACATGGACAGCTGGTACGCCGACTTCCAGAACGCGGGCTCGGCCGAGGGCTCGCTCGTGAAGAGCGGCCTGTTCCTGCGCGAGTTCGTCACGAAGCCGTGGGTCCACCTCGACATCGCCGGGACCGCGTACTACCGCAAGGCCCTGCCGTTCGCGCCGCGCGGGTCGACCGGCGTGTCGCACGCCACGCTCGTCGAGCTCGCCCTGGCCGGTCGGGCCTGAGCGCGGCGGCGGCCGTCCGACCGCGAGTGACGTGGAGCCGCTGAGCCTGATCCTCGGCGTGGCCGGGGCCGCGCTCGGCGTGGCCGCCGACCGGTTCGCGACCCGCTGGCCGCCACACGACGAGGAGGAGCACCCGCCGGGGCGGCGGATCGATTGGCGAACGGTCCTGTGCGGGGCGGTGGGGGCTGTGGCGCTGGGACTGCTGCCATTGCGGTTCGGCGGGGACCCGTTGGCCATGGCCGTGTTCGGGGCGTGGATCGTGACGCTCGATCGTGGGATTGGCCACGGATCTCGATCAGCGCCTGCTCCCCGACGAGTTGACGCTGCCGGTCATCCCGATCGCCCTGGTCTACGCCATTTCGGGGCTCAACCCGCTCGTGGGCGGCGAGGTGGTGCTGGCCGTGCTGGCCGCGCTGTTGATCCCGGCCGTGCTGTACCTGCCGTCGATCCCGTTCGGGGCCGGGGCGTTCGGCATCGGCGACGTGAAGCTGCTGGTCGGGACCGGACTCCTGCTGGGCGGCGAACGCGCGTTGGGCGGCACGATCTTCGGGCTGATCCTCGCGGGCGTGGTCCTGCTCGTGCTGCTGGTCACGCGCCGGATCGGGCGGCGGTCGTACGTCCCGTTCGGGCCGTTCCTGATCATCGGGGCGATGTGGGCGCTGCTCATCCGCGCGTGACGTCGCCGCGTCGCGGACTAAACGCGGACTAAACGCGCCCGAACCGTTGACACCGCTCGGCCCCGAAGCGCATCCTGTCCCGACGTCGCCCTAAACCGGTTTAGCCCCCGACCCAGCACCGCCCTTGCGCGGCGTCCGGAGGGCTCCCGGATGGCGTCGAAGTCGTGACAGGGGCTCGCCCCCGCGCTCGTCTCGGAGGTTCGTCGATGCGCTCCCCGTCCCGTCAGGCCCGCCGCGCGGGTGTTCGGTCGCGCCTGGTCGCTCTCGTCGGGAGCGTGCTCCTGCTCGCCGGTCTCGTGCCCGCGGCGACCGTCGTGCCCGTTCTGGCCTCGCATACGACGGCGCCCACGAGCGTGACGATCGCCGGCAGCCTGCAGGGCGAGCTGGGATGCCCCGGGGACTGGCAGCCGGAGTGCGCCGCCACGCACCTTGCGTATGACGCGACGGACGACGGTCTGGCAGGGCACGTTCCCGGTGCCGTCCGCCGCCGCCCCCTACGAATACAAGGCAGCCCTGAACGACGGCTGGGACGAGAACTACGGCGTCAACGCGTCCTTCAACGGCGGCAACATCGGCCTGACGGTCGGCGACGCCAACGCGACGAAGTTCTACTACTCGCACGCTTCGCACTGGGTCACGAGCAACCGCAATGCGTCCATCGCCACGGCCGCCGGCAGCTTCCAGAGCGAGATCGGCTGCCCGGGCGACTGGCAGCCCGACTGCCTCCGGTCGTGGCTCCAGGACCCGGACGGCAACGGCGTCTACGCGTTCGTCAGCGACGAGATCCCGGCCGGCGACTACGAGATGAAGGCGGCCCTCAACGAGGCCTGGGACGTCTCCTATCCCGCCTCGAACGTCGCGTTCACGGTCGCGGCGGACGAGGTCGTCACGATCACCTACACGGCCTCGACGAACGCCGTCACCGTCGTCAGCGAGCCGCCCCCGGCGCCCGAGACGACGGTCGCCCTCGTCGGCAGCCTCCAGGAGGAGCTCGGCTGCCCGGGCGACTGGCAGCCCGAATGCGCGGCGACCGAGCTGACCCTCGGGACCGACGGCGTCTGGCGCGGCGACTTCACGGTGCCCGCCGGCAGCTGGGAGTACAAGGTCGCCCTGAACGACACGTGGGACGTCAACTACGGGGCCGGCGCGGTATCGAACGGCGCGAACATCGCGCTGACGCTGGCCGCCGAGACCGCGGTGCGGTTCTACTTCGACGGCACGACCCACTGGGTCACGAGCAACCGCAACGCGTCCATCGCCACGGCGGCCGGCAGCTTCCAGAGCGAGATCGGCTGCCCGGGCGACTGGGCGCCCGACTGCCTGCGCTCGTGGCTCCAGGACATCGACGGCGAACGGCGTCTACACCTTCGTCACGGACGACATCCCGGCCGGCGACTACGAGTTCAAGGTCGCCCTCGCCGAGGCCTGGGACACGTCCTATCCCGCGGACAACGTCGCGTTCTCGGTCGCGAGCGGTGACACGGTCACGTTCACGTACACGGCGTCCACCAACGACGTCGCCGTCGACGTCGGGGACGACGACCCGCCCGATCCCGCGGACGAGGCCCTGGCCCTTCACTCGCTGCGCGACGACCTGACGGAAGAGGTCTTCTACTTCGTCCTGCCCGACCGCTTCGACAACGGCGACGCGACCAACGACGAGGGCGGCCTGACGGGCGACCGGATGACCACCGGGCTCGACGCGACCGACAAGGGCTTCTACCACGGCGGCGACATCGCCGGCCTGCTGGACCGGCTCGACTACATCGAGTCGCTCGGCACCACCGCCGTCTGGATGGCGCCGATCTTCAAGAACCGCCCGGTCCAGGGCTCGGGCGCGGACGCGTCGGCCGGCTACCACGGCTACTGGACCACGGACTACACGCAGATCGACCCGCACTTCGGTACGAACGCGGAGCTCGAGGCGTTCGTCGACGCGGCCCACGACCGCGGGATCAAGGTCTTCTTCGACATCATCACGAACCACACCGCCGACGTGATCGACTACGAGGAAGGGACGTACGCCTACCGGAACAAGGCGACGTACCCGTATGTCGACGCCGACGGCAACGAGTTCGACGACCGCGATCACGCGGGCTCCGACACGTTCCCGCCGCTCGACCTCGACTCGTTCCCGTACAGCCCGGTCTTCCGCACGACCGCCGACGAGACGGTCAAGGCGCCGGCCTGGCTGAACGACCGGACGATGTACCACAACCGCGGCGACTCCTCGTTCGTGGGGGAGAACTCCGAATACGGCGACTTCTTCGGGCTCGACGACCTCTTCACCGAGCGACCCGAGGTCGTCGACGGGATGGTCGACATCTTCGAGACGTGGGTCACCGACGTCGGCATCGACGGCTTCCGGATCGACACCGCGAAGCACGTCAACATCGAGTTCTGGCAGGAGTTCGGGCCCGCCCTCCAGGCCCACGCCGCCACCGAAGGCAACGACGACTTCTTCATGTTCGGCGAGGTCTTCGACTCGAACCCCGCCTTCATGTCGCGCTACACGACCGAGGGCAAGCTCCAGGCGACGCTCGACTTCGGGTTCCAGGCCCGGGCGCAGACCTTCGCCGCGAATTCCGCCGCGACCGACAACCTGCGCGACCTCTTCGCGCTCGACGACCACTACACCGACGCCGACTCGAACGCCTACAGCCTGCCGACCTTCCTGGGCAACCACGACATGGGCCGCATCGGTCGGTTCATCGCGCAGGCGAACCCGGGGGCATCGGACGACGAGCTGGTGGCCCGCGACAAGCTGGCGCACTCGCTCATGTACCTGGTCCGCGGCATGCCCGTCGTGTACTACGGCGACGAGCAGGGCTTCACCGGTGACGGCGGCGACAAGGACGCCCGCCAGGACATGATGCCGAGCCAGGTCGCCTCCTACAACGACGACGACCTGATCGGGACGAGCGCCACGACGGCCGACGCGAACTTCGACGAGGCGCACCCGCTCTACGCGTTCCTCGGCGATCTCGCCGCGCTCAAGGCCGACCACGCGGCGCTGCGCAACGGCGCCCAGGTCCATCGGTACTCGACGAGCGAGGCCGGCATCTACGCGTTCTCCCGCATCGACCCCGACGAGGGGATCGAATACGTCGTCGCGCTCAACAACGCCGAGACGGCGAAGACCCAGACGATCCAGACGTACTCGGCCGACGCCGGCTTCAGCGGGTTGTGGCCGTCCGGCCTCGGCGACCTGACGTCCAACGGTTCGGGCCAGATCACGATCACCGTGCCGCCGCTGTCGGCCGTCGTCTATCGCGCCGACGCGGCCCTGGCCGCGGACTCGCAGGCGCCAGGCATCACGCTGGCCGCCCCGGCCGACGGCGCGACCGTCGTGGGCAAGGTCGAGGTCGGCGCCACGCTCGCCGATCCGGAGTTCGCCGAGGTCACGTTCGCGGTCAAGGTCGGCGACGCGACGGACTGGTCGGTCATCGGCACCGACGACAACGCGCCCTACCGGGTCTTCTTCGACACGACCGGCCTCGCGGAGGGCACCGCCGCTCGCGTTCAAGGCCGTGGTGCGCGACGCATCCGGCAACTTCGACTCCGACTCCGGCACGGCCGTGGTCGGCGCGGTCGAGCCGCCACCGGGCGGTGGCGGGACCCCGGACTACGCCGTCGTCCACTACCAGCGGCCGGCCGGCGACTACGACGGCTGGGGCTTCCATTTCTGGGGCGACATCGACCAGACGGTCGAGTGGACGAGCCCCGTCCCGCTCGCCGGCGAGGATGCCTACGGCCCGTTCGCGTGGGTCAAGCTCCTGCCGAACGCCGCGGAAGTCGGGTTCATCCCGCACAAGGGCGACGAGAAGGACCCGGGCCCGGATCGCTTCTTCAACCCCTCGCAGAACCCGGAGATCTGGCTCAAGCAGGGCGACATCACGGTCTACACGTCACGCGCCGATGCGCAGGGATACGTGGAGATCCGCTACCAGCGCCCCGACGACGACTACACCGGCTGGGGCCTGCACCTGTGGGGCGACGCGATCGACCCGAGCGAGGGAACCGACGTGGGAGGCGCCGAAACCGCCGACGGCGATCGACGACTACGGGGCCTACTGGAAGGTCCTGATCCAGGATGCCGCGCAGCCCGTCAACTTCATCGTCCACAAGGGCGACGAGAAGGACACCGCCGAGGACCGCAGCTTCCTGCCGACGGAGATCCCGGAGGCCTGGCTCCAGTCGGGCGACTTCCACGATCCACAAGACGCGCGGCTCCGCCGAGGACTTCGCGGTCATCCACTACCACCGCCCGGACGGCGACTACGGTGACGCGACCTCGACCGACTTCGCCGACTTCTGGGGCATCCACACGTGGGCCGGGCACCTCGACCCGGATCCGGAGTGGACGGCACCGATCAAGCCCGCCGGCACGGATCGCTTCGGTCCGTTCTTCAAGCTCGACCTCGACGATGGCGCGACCGAGCTCGCCTACATCCTCCATCGCGGCGACACGAAGGATCCCGGTCCAGATCAGTCACTGGACCTCGTCAATGTCGGGCACGAGGTCTGGTACCTGTCCGGGCACACGGACGCCGACCAGATGGCCAAGTACCTGCTGCCGATCCAGGCCGGGTCGGGCACGGATGCCAACCTGTCGCGCCAGAAGGCGCACTGGCTGACCGAGAACACGCTGGCCTGGGACATCGAGCCGCTGCCCGGCGGCGAGTACGCGCTCCACTACGCCCCCGACGGTGGCCTTGCCGTCGCCGGAGGGATCACCGGCGGGGAGACGATCCCGCTGGCCCGCGTCGCGAGCGGCCTCACGGCCGAGCTCAAGGCGAAGTGGCCGCACCTCGCCGACTACCAGGCGTTCCGCATCGCCGCCGGCGACCTCGACGCGGTCCCCGAGGCACTGAAGGGCCAGCTGGCGGTCTCCGCGACCGACGCGGATGGCAACCTGCGCATCGCGACCGGGGTCCAGATCCCGGGCGTCCTCGACGACCTGTACGCCAACGATGGCGCCCTGGGCGTCGCCTGGGCCGGCAGCGTGCCGACGGTCCGCTTGTGGGCACCCACGGCGAAGTCCGTTGCGCTGCGCCTGTACCCGGATGCCACGACGGCATCGTCCACGACGCATGCCATGACCCGCGACGACGCGACGGGCGTCTGGAGCGTGACCGGCACCGCGGCCTGGAAGAACCAGTACTACCTCTATGACGTGGAGGTCTTCGCCCCGTCGACCGGGCAGGTCGAGCACAACCTCGTCACCGACCCGTACTCCCTGGCGCTGGCCCGGAATTCGACCCGCACCCAGATCGTCAACCTGTCCGACGCGGCGCTCCGGCCCGCGGGCTGGACGACGTACACCAAGCCCGGCCAGGGTGCCCCGGAAGGGATCTCGCTCTACGAGCTCCACGTCCGCGACTTCTCCATCAACGACGCAACGGTCCCGGCCGCGCAGCGCGGGACGTACGCCGCGTTCACGCGGACGACCGCGGACGGGATGCGTCACCTCCGTGGCCCTCGCGAACGCGGGCCTGACCCACGTCCACCTCCTGCCGGTCTTCGACATCGCGACCGTGGACGAGGACCGCTCGACGCACCTCGTGCCGCCGTGCGACCTCGCCAGCTTCCCGCGCGACTCGGCGGAGCAGCAGGCCTGCATCGCGCAGGTCCGCGCCCAGGACGGCTTCAACTGGGGCTACGACCCGTGGCACTACACGGCGCCCGAGGGCAGCTACGCCACGAATCCCCAGGGCGGGGCGCGGACCACCGAGTTCCGCTCGATGGTCAAGTCGCTCAACGAGACCGGGCTCCGCGTCGTCATGGACGTCGTCTACAACCACACGAACGCGGCCGGCCAGGCCGAGAAGTCGGTGCTCGATCGGATCGTGCCCGGCTACTACCACCGCCTGCTCGAGGACGGCACGCTGGCCACCTCGACCTGCTGCGCGAACACCGCGACCGAGCACGCCATGATGGAGAAGCTCATGGTCGACTCGATCGTGACGTGGGCACGCGACTACAAGGTCGACGGCTTCCGCTTCGACCTCATGGGCCACCACTCGAAGGCGAACCTGCTCGCCGTCCGCGCGGCGCTCGACGAGCTCACCCTCGCCGCCGACGGCGTCGACGGCTCCAAGATCTATCTCTACGGCGAAGGCTGGAACTTCGGCGAGGTCGCGAACGACGCGCGCTTCGTCCAGGCCACGCAGACGAACATGGACGGCACGGGGATCGGCACGTTCAACGACCGGCTCCGCGACGCCGTGCGGGGTGGCGGTCCGTTCGATGCCGACCACCGCGTCAACCAGGGGTTCGCAAGCGGTCTGTACACCGATCCGAACGGCGTCAGCACGATGACCCTCGAGCAGCAGCGCCAGCGGCTGCTCCTGCTCCAGGACCAGATCAAGGTCGGCCTGACCGGCAACCTCCAGGACTTCGAGTTCGTCGACCGGACCGGCGCGACCGTGACCGGTGCGGAGGTCGACTACAACGGCTCGCCGGCGGGCTACACGAGCGACCCGCAGGAGGCGATCACCTACGTCGAGGCGCACGACAACGAGACGCTCTTCGACGCGCTCGCCTACAAGCTCCCGCAGGACACCTCGAAGAGCGATCGGCGCCGAGCCCAGGTCGTCGGCCTGAGCACCGTCGCCCTCGGCCAGGGCCTGCCGTTCTTCCATGCCGGCACCGAGCTGCTGCGGTCCAAGTCGCTCGACCGGAACAGCTTCGACTCCGGCGACTGGTTCAACCGGATCTTCTGGAACAAGACGGACAACAACTTCGGCGTCGGCCTCCCGCGCGAGGACGACAACGGATCGGCGTGGCCGATCATCGGGCCGATCCTGGCCAACACCTCGATCGATCCGGCTCAGGCCGACATCGAGTGGACGAACGTGCGCTTCAACGACCTGCTCCAGATCCGGCGTTCGTCGCCGCTCTTCCGGCTCGGCACCGCGGCGGCCATCCAGCAGCGCCTGTCGTTCGCGAACGGGGGCCCCGACCAGATCCCGGGATTGATCGTGATGCGCATCTCGGACAAGGTCGGTGCCGGACCTCGACCGCAATGCCAAGTCGCTGGTGATCATCTTCAACGGGAGTGACACCGGTCAGTCGATCAGCCTGGCCGACACCGTGAAGGGCCAGTTCAAGCTCCACCATGTCCAGCAGACCTCGGACGACGACGTCGTCCTCCAGTCGAAGTTCACGCAGAAGACGGGCACGTTCTTCGTGCCGGCGCTCACGACGGCCGTCTTCGTGGAGCATCAGCCAGGGCCGCCCGTTCGAGGGCAGTGACCCCTTCGTTCCCCTCGTGTCGGTGGGTCGTGACTGCGGCCCACCGCACCAGACCCCACCTAACGTCCCATTACCGCCCCTGACCTTCGACCCATCCAGTTCGATATCCAGGCCGTCTAGACTGGTCATTGGCGGTTGGGTTGCCCCTCGGGGTATCATCCCCGGGAGCCGGAACTCAGATCGTCGTCCTGCGGCATGTGCCCGTCAATGGACGTCGGCACCGGCGGGCTAACCGTCGACCGCGCCACGGCCCCAGCCATGCGCCGACCAACGGAGTTTGCTCGCACGATGACGCCGCCCAGGTGATGCGCCGCACCATTCGCCGCGACACGGGCCGTCCCGGACCCCTTGGCTGGTCGAACCAGGCCGGAGTCCGTCCCGCGCGTCGCTCGCGCCAAGGCCTGCACGCCATCGTCCTGATGATCCCGCTGCTCGTGGGCATGCTCGGCGCGTCCGTCTCGCCCCAGGTCGCACGTGGCGATGAGCTGTCCGACGCCAAGGCCAAGGCGGCGCAACTCAAGAAGCAGGTCGCGGAGCAGAAGGCTCGCGTAGCCGCGCTCAACGACCTCCAGGCCGGTCTCGCTGCCGAGATCTCCGACACGAAGCACCAGCTCCGAGCGATCGGCGCCGACCTGACCGCGGTCAAGAAGAAGATCGTGAAGATGGAAGCGCGGATCAAGCTGGTCAAGGAGGCCTACGCGGACCTCGTCGAGCAGGTCAAGCAGATGGACGCCCAGCTCACGCTCGTGATCGCCCAGGAAGCGGCCAAGCGGGTCGAGCTCAGCGAACGCCGGGCGCTGCTGGCGGACCGCGTCCGCAACGCTTACGACACGGACCGGACGTCACCGCTCGAGACGTTCCTCTCGGGCGGCACATTCACCGACATCCTCGCCGAGATGAGCTACTACATCGACGTCGGCGAGCAGGACCAGGCACTGGCCGACCAGATCACGCGCGACAAGGAAACGCTCGCCGCGATGCACCAGACCGTCCTCGACACGCGCATCCGGACGAACCTGCTGCGCCAGGAGACCGCGGCCCAGAAGCGCGCCCTCGACAAGAGCCTGCTGCGAGCTCAAGGAGACCAAGAAGGAGCTCGCCAGGCTCCAGCGAGCCGTCGCGAAGACCCTCGCGGCGCAGAAGGCCCGCTACGCCGCGGTCAAGCGCAGCCGGGCGAACGCGGCCGCGATCATCCGCCGGGCCGCGGCGGACCAGCGACGGCTGGCCAAGGAGATCAACAGCCTCATCGCGCGGCAGGTCTCGCGCGGCAACATCCCCTCGCAAGTTCAACGGGACGATGCGCTGGCCGATGGACGACTTCAACGTCAGCGGCAACTACGGCTGCAGCTCGTATCGCCTACTACGCGCCGGGCAACGGCTGTGCGCACTATCACAACGGCATCGACCTCGTGGCGCCCTTCGGCACCAAGGTCAAGGCCGCCGCCGCCGGGACCGTCGTCTATGTCGGCTGGAACTGGGCGGACGGCGCCGACCCCGCGTGGGTCGTCGTGATCGCGCATTCGGGCTCGCTCAAGACCTGGTACGCCCACATGCAGCCCAAGCGCCCCGTGTCGGTCGGCCAGACCGTCAAGAAGGGCACGGTCATCGGCTACGAAGGCAGCACCGGCAACTCGACCGGCGCCCACCTCCACTGGATGGTCGAGTTCAACGGCACGTTCGTGAACCCGCGCCTGTTCCTGTAACCGACCGGCCGGTCCCAGGGCCGAACGTTCACGCAGCCTTGACCGGGCAGAACCCCTTCGCCAGCACCCCCCGTGCTAGCATCGCGACACGGAACCAATCGACGTCGGGAGGCGGATCCGGACCGTGAAGCGGACCATGGCGATCATCCTTGCGGGCGGGGAAGGCGAGCGCCTCTCGATCCTGTCGCAGGAGCGCGCCAAGCCCGCCGTCCCGTTCGGTGGCAAGTACCGGATCATCGACTTCACGCTGTCCAACTGCGTCAACTCCGACATCCACGACGTCGATCGTCCTGACCCAGTACAACCCTCGGTCGCTCAACGACCACATCGGCCTGGGCCGCCCCTGGGACCTCGACCGCAACCAGGGCGGGGTGAAGCTGCTCCAGCCGTACATCGCCCGGGGCAAGGTCGCCGAGTGGTATCGCGGGACCGCCGACGCCGTGCTGCGCAACATGAACGTGGTCGAGCACGACCCGTCGGACGTCGTCGTGGTCCTGGCCGGCGACCACATCTACAAGATGGACTACCAGCCGTTCATCGCCGCGCACCGGCGCCGGCGCGCGGACGTGACGATCGCGGTGCGGCGCGTGCCGCTGGCCGAAGCGTCGCGGATGGGCATCCTGGCCCTCGACGACGCCGATCGCGTCATCGAATGGCAGGAGAAGCCCAAGCAGCCCAAGAGCGACCTCGCCTCGATGGGCGTGTACGTGTTCTCGAAGAAGGCCCTGCGCCGGTGGCTGTCCGAGGACCGGGTCGACTTCGGGCGCCACATCATCCCGGCCATGCTCGAGGCCAATGCCCGCGTCTTTGGCTACCGCTACAACGGCTACTGGCAGGACGTCGGCACCATCCAGTCGTTCTGGGAGGCCAACATGGCGCTCCTGGTCGACGACCCGGAGCTCGATCTGTACGACAAGGACTGGCTGATCCACACGCGCTCCGAGGAACGAGCCCCGGCCAAGGTCGGGCCTACGGCCCAGGTCCATCGATCGATGATCAGCCACGGCTGCGTGATCAACGGCACGGTCGTGAACTCGGTGCTGTCGCCCGGCGTTCGCGTCGACGTCGGCGCCGTCGTCCGCGATTCGATCGTGATGTTCGACTCGGTCATCCGGTCGGGTGCCGTGGTCGATCGGTCGATCCTCGACAAGGAGGTCGTCGTCGGGCCGGGCGCGATCGTCGGCGACGGCCCGTTTCCGGACAAGCCCAACAAGATCGAGCCGAGCCGCCTGAACACCGGCATCACGGTCGTCGGCAAGCGTTCGGTCATCCCCCGCGGCGCGCGGATCGGGCGGAACGTGAAGGTCGCGGCGGACGTCCGGGCGACCGATTTCGTGAAGCGCGTCATCAAGAGTGGCGAGTCCGTGGAACCGCGGCCCGCGAAGCGCACGAAGACGGTCCGCGACGTCGTGGCGCCGATCCCCGAGGTCGTCGCCCCGCGCGAGGTCGCCAGCGGCGCACGCGCCAGTGGCGCACGCGGCAAGGGCGGCAGCGCGAGCTGATCCGGCGGTCCGTTCTGACCTCGACCCACGAAGATGGCGGTCGAGGCGAAGGCGCCGCACGAGCACCGGAGCGAGCGCAGGCAACCTGCGTGAGCGAGGAGCGCAGTCGGCAACGCTCGCATCGGCCGCCAGGTTCGTGGGTCATCGGCTAGACTCCGCGGGCATGTCATCCGCCGACCCTGGTGCACCCACCGTGCACCCGGCCGACGTCGAGCGCTGGCTCGCTGACCTTGGCCTGGAGCCGGTCGAGCGAGCCGATCGTGACGGGATCACCAGCTGGGACCTCGTGCTCGACGGCCGTCGCCGCTTCGATCTTCGCGTGACGGTCATCCTGGACCCGTCGCTTGCGCTCATCTGCTGGGCGCATTTCGCTCCGCCCATCAACGACATGTTCCGCAAGTCGTACCGGAAGCTGCTGCGCTGGAACGACGAATTCCCCTTCGCGAAGTTCAGCGTCGGGGAGGACGAGCGGCCGCTGCTGGCCGTGGAGCTGCCGATCGAGGCGCTGGCTGCCGCCGCCGGTTCCTCGGGCGCGGGCGGTCCTCCGGGCGTGGCTGGCGGCGCGGACGCCCTGGGCCTCGCCCTGACCCGCATCGTGGGCATCGCCGACCGCCTGCTCGACGACGCGAAGTCGTGGCTGTGGATCGGCGGCCACGCGCCCGATCAAGGCGATCGAACGCCACGCAACGCGGCCCTGCTCGAGCGGTTCGCCGGCCGGCTGCCCGAGATCTTCGAGGACGCGCTCGCGGCGCGTGACGCCGACGATGCGGAGGTGCCGGTATGACCCGGCGGCTCCCGATCCTCCTGCTCGCGTTCGTGGCCGCCGTCGGCCTGCTCGGTGCGCCCGTCGGGCCGACCGCCCCGACCGAGGTCCACGCCGCCGCCGCGCCGCTCCGGTTCACGAGCGACGCGCGCTACGACGTCCAGCCCAAGCAGCGCCGCGTCCGGGTGATCGTCGACCTGCGGATGACGAACCCGAGCAAGGACACGCCGACCACGGCCTACTACTACGACCACGCCTTCGTCCAGGTCATGGCCGGGGCGAGCAACCTCAAGGTCGACGGTCCAGGCTCCCCTCGCGTGCGAGTCGTCAGCCGCCGCAAGCAGGACGTCCAGCTGCGGATCGACTTCGGGCGGCGGCTCACCAGCGGGAAGTCGGCCGACTATCGCCTCACGTTCTACCTCAAGGACCCGGGTGGGTCGGCGACCCGGGACCTGCGGGTCGGCGACTCGCTCGTGTCGTTCCCGGTCTGGGCGTTCGCCACGCGGGCGACGCCCGACAGCACCGTCACGGTCGTGTTCCCGAAGGGCTTCGACGTCGAGGTCGAGGCCGGGAAGATCGCGGCCCCGACCACCGAGGAGGACGGCCGGACGATCTTCCGCACCGGCAAGCTCCCCAAGCCCCTCGAGTTCTTCGCCTATCTCGTCGCCGACCGACCCGGCGCCTACCGTGACGACACCGTCGCCACCGACGTGCTGGGCGCCCCGGTCCAGGTCAATGTCCGGGCGTGGCAGGACGACCAGCCGTGGGCCAAGCGGATCAGCGGCCTGCTCGACGCGGGGTTGCCCGCCTTGGGCACCCGGATCGGACTCGACTGGCCCGAATATTCCCAGCCCCTCACGGTCCAGGAAGCCGTGAGCCGCACGACCGGTGGCTACGCCGGGTTGTTCGACCCGAGTGCCGGCAAGGTCGAGATCGCGTACTACGCCGACGACTTCGTCGTGCTCCACGAGGCGGCACACGCCTGGTTCAACGGCTCGCTCCTGGCCGACCGCTGGGCGAACGAGGCGTTCGCGTCGTACTACGCCACGGTCGCCGCCGCCGACATCGACAAGAAGATCCGCGCCGACGAGCTCACCGATGAGCTCGAGAAGTCCAGGATCCCGCTGAATGCCTGGGGACCGGTCGGCTCCGAGGACGTCGCGCGGGAGGACTACGCATACGCCGCAGCGCTGGCCCTCGCCCGGGCCATCGCGAAACGGGCCGGCGACGAGGGCCTGCAGGCCGTGTGGCGGGACGCGCAGGGCGGCGTCGGGGCGTATCAACCGGCCGGCGGTGGCGCCGCGGAGACGATCGAGACCCCGCCGGATTGGCGCGGCCTGCTGGACCTGCTCGAGGAGCGGACGGACGCCACGTACGACGACCTGTGGCGAACGTGGGTGGCGCGCGACACCGACCTGTCGCTGCTCGACGCGCGGGCCCAGACGCGCCAGCGCTACGACATGATGGTGGTCGCGGCCGATGACTGGCACCTGCCTCGCCCGATCCGCGACGCGCTGCGGTCGTGGCGCTTCAGTGACGCGGCCGCGCTCCTGTCCGACGCCGAGGCCGCCCTGGCGGGACGCGCGACGGTGACCAAGGCCGCCGCCAGCGCTGGCCTCATCGCGCCGGCCAGCCTCCGGCTCGCGTTCGAGGACGACGACGGCTTCGACGACTCGACGGCCGAGGCGGCCGCCGAGCTCGACGTCATCGGGCGCTACGTGACCGCGAACGCGCTGCGCCCCGTGGAGATGACCCCGTTCCTGACGCTCGGCCTCTGGGGCCTGGCACCGGAGCAGGAGCTGACCGAGGCGCGAGACGCCTTTGCGATGGGCGACCTGGCGGTATCGGCGGCATCCTCCGACTGGGTCGCGTCCACATGGGCCAATGCGGAGTCCATCGGCCAGAACCGTGCGATCAGCATCGGTTTGATCGTGCTCGCCCTGGTGTTCGCCCTCGCGGTCGTCATCGCGACGGCCCGCCGCCGCCGACGCCGACGCCGCCGCCGTCTGATCATGCAGGCAAGGCCGAACCTCGACCCCTGACCTTTCTCGCGTCGGCGCATCGTCTACACTCCCGCCACGTCGGCCAGGGCGGTGCGTCGTCCCGGGGCGTCGGCGAGGTCCACGCACCTGTACCAGGAGCCGCGTCCGACTGATGGGGATCCAGCGCGCTCGCCCCTCGCACGAGATCCTGTCCGGCGATTCGGCCGACGTCTATTTCGCGCGAGCGGACAGCATCCTCGCCGCCGAGGGCCTCGACCCACTCGTGACGATGGAAGTCTTCACCCGCCACGAGGCGGTCCTGTGCGGCATCGACGAGGCCAAGAACCTGCTGGGTCACGTGCTGGCGGCCGCCGATCCGAGCGAGACCCACCTGGAGTCCCTCGACGATGGCGACCGCATCGAGCCGCGCGAGATCGTCCTGCGCATCCGGGGGCGCTACCGCCAGTTCGGGCTGTACGAGACCGCGTTCCTGGGCATGCTCGCCCATTCGACCGGCTGGGCGACGGCCGCGCGCGAATGCGTGGACGCGGCGGCCCCCCATCCGGTCATCAGCTTCGGGGCGCGCCACATCCACCCGGACATCACCGACGTGCTCGACTACGCCGCCATCATCGGTGGCTGCGTGGGCGCGTCGACGCCCGCCGGCGCGCGACTGGCCGGGCTCGCGCCGACGGGGACCATGCCGCACTCGCTCGTCCTGATCTTCGGCGACACGGTCGAGGCCGCGCTGGCATTCGACCGCCATCTCGGGGCGGACGTGGCGCGGATCGTCCTCGTCGACACGTTCAAGGACGAGGCCGAGGAGGCGTTGCGCGTCGCACACGCGCTCGGCGACAAGCTCTACGGCATCCGGCTGGACACGCCGTCCGAGCGGGGCCGCGTGACCGCCGACCTCGTGCACGAGGTGCGCGCCCGGCTCGACCAGGAGGGCTACCAGCACGTCCGGATCGTGGTCTCGGGCGGCCTCAACCCGGATCGCATCGGGTACTTCAAGGAGGCCGCCGCCCCGGTCGATTCGTACGCCGTCGGCTCCTACATCAGCGGCGCGAGCCCGATCGACTTCACGGGCGACATCAAGGAGATCGACGGACGCCCGATCGCCAAGCGCGGCCGGATCCCGGGCATCACCGACTCCCCGCGGTTGAAGGCCGTGGACCTGGCGGCGTACCGGGAGCGCTGACGGCGGCTCGTCCGGTTCCGTGCCACCATTTCGGCATGAGACGACGAACACGGGTCGAGCGGCGAGCCCGGCACCGACGACCCGGCCCCGGAGAGCGCGTACGAGCTGCTCCAGCGCGGCCAGACGCTGCTCGACGGACGGCATCACGCCCAGGCCGCGATCGTCCTGGAACGGGCCGACCGCGCGGAGCCCGGCAAGGCCTCGATCCTCGAAGCGCTCGGTCGGGCGTACTTCAACTCCGGCCAGCACGAGGCGGCACGGGCCACGTTCGAGCGGCTGCTCGAGCTCGATCCGTCCGAGCACTACGCCCACTTCGCCCTCGGGCAGAGCCTCAAGCGGCTGGGGCGGCGTGACGAGGCCGGCACCCACCTCCGCCTGGCGGTGGCGCTGAGCCCGGGCTCGCGGCTGTATCGCGACGCCCTCGCGCGACTGCCGTCCGGGCCGAGCCGGCCGCCCGGGATCCCGACCCGCGACCCGGACGGCCCCACGAGCGGGGAGGGCCCGGAACCGAACGCCCCGGCCTGACCCGGACGCGCTAGCTCCGAGCGCCGGTCGGCAGCAGGCCGTTGCGATCGAGGAGGCGGTAGACCACGGCGAGCTCCGAGTCGGAGAACGCTCGCTTGGGCACGACCATGCTGACGCCCGCGGTCGTGTCGAACAGGAAGCAGTCGGCGACGTCGTGGACCTTCCGGAACGTCGACCAGGCGGTCCGTCCCTTGGCGAAGTCGCTCCCCATCCCGATCCCAGCGTCATCCACGGTCAGGGTCGTATCGGCGCCGATGAGGTCCGGCCGCTTGCGGAACATCCACCACGCGAACGGCGCGGCGAACCAGCCGGTCGCGATGGCGAGACCCAGGGCCAGGAAGACGAGGCTGACGAGATCGCCATTCATGACCGGCACGATCGCCAGGGCCACCATCAGCAGCCCGAAGAAGCGCACGATGTTCGAGCGACGTGACAGCCCGACGGTGGCGCGGAGGACCTCGCCCATCGTCATCCGGTACGTCACCGTCACCGAGTCCTTCGTGGTCGGCGAGGCACCGGTGGTAGCGGCCTCCGCGGACGCCGCAGTCCCCGCCGCGTCCTGACCACGTCGCAGCCGCTCGAGCCAGAACAGCCCCACGATCGACTTCGCGTCGCGGATCTCGCCACGGTCCGCCGCCGCGACCGCGTCCTGCCACGGGCGCCATTCCAGGATCAGCCGTTCGTCCTCGTCCGGGCCCAGGCGCCCGTCCTCCGAGGCCGGCTCCAGGTCCGTTGCGAGGTACAGGTGCATCAGCTCGTCGGTGAAGCCGGGCGCGGTGTAGAACACGCCGAGCTTCCGCCACGTCCGGGCGCGAAGGCCCGTCTCCTCCTCGAGCTCGCGCCGCGACGCGATGTCGGGGTCCTCCTTGGAGCCGTCGTCCCCGACGTCGAGCCCACCGGCCGGGATCTCCAGGAGCGCCGCATCCGCCGGCAGCCGCCACTGGCGAACGAGCGCCACGCGATCCTCGGCATCGAGCGCGACGATCGCCACCGCCCCGGGGTGGCCCGCGATGTCGCGGACGGCGCGCGACCCGTCCGCCCGCTCGACCGTGTCGATCCGGAACTCGAGGAACGCCCCGCGATGGAGGACCTGCGAATCGACGACCCGTTCGACGAGATCGGCCCCGGAGGGGTCCTCCGGGGCCGTGGGTTCGCGTTCGGGCGGCTCGCCGGTCAGGCGGGCACCGCCTCGGCCGCGCTCGCTCGCTCGGTCGTGAGGGCCTCGCCCGTCTCCGAGTCGAACAGGTGCAGCTTGGACAGCGGCAGGCTCAGGTTGACGATGTCGCCGGGCTTGACCCGATGCTCGGAGTCGACGATCGCGACGACGTCCTGGTTCGCGGCGTTGAGGTGAAGGAGCTCCTCGTTGCCGAGATACTCCACGACGTCCGCGCGCGCCCGGAACGTGCCGCTATCGGGCTCGGCCTCGCCGATGTCGAGGTGCTCGGGGCGGAAGCCCGCCACGAGCTTCTTGCCGGCGATGTCGCCCGCGATGCCACGCAGGCGCTGCGGCGTGGGCAGGGCCCAGTCACTGGGGCCGACGAGGCGTGCGGTGTCGCCCGACCCGTCCACGGTCACGTCCACGAAGTTCATCGACGGGCTGCCGATGAAACCCGCCACGAACCGGTTGAGCGGCGTGTCGTAGAGCGCCTGCGGCGTGCCGACCTGCATCAGCAGGCCCTCGTTCATGACCGCGATGCGCGAGCCCATCGTCATGGCCTCGACCTGGTCGTGGGTGACGTAGACGACGGTCGTCTTGAGGCGCTGATGGAGGCGGGCGATCTCGGCGCGGGTCTGCACGCGCAGCTTCGCGTCGAGGTTGGAGAGGGGCTCGTCCATGAGGAAGACCGCCGGCTCGCGGACGATCGCCCGGCCGAGCGCCACGCGCTGGCGCTGGCCACCGGACAGCTCCTTGGGCTTGCGATCGAGCAGCTTCTGGAGCTGGATCGTCTCGGCGGCTTCGTTGACGCGGCGCTCGATCTCCTGCTTGGGGACCTTGCGCAGCTTCAGCCCGAACGCGAGGTTCTCGCGGACCGACATGTGCGGATAGAGCGCGTAGCTCTGGAACACCATCGCGATGTCGCGATCCTTGGGCGGTACGTCGTTGACGACGCGGTCGCCGATCCGCAACGTCCCGTCGGAGATCTCCTCGAGTCCGGCGATCATCCGCAGGCTCGTGGTCTTCCCGCAGCCCGATGGCCCGACCAGGACCATGAACTCCCCGTCTCCGATCTCGAGGTTCAGATCCTTTACGGCGTGGAAGTCACCGTAGATCTTGTTGACGTGGTCGAACGTCACCGTCGCCATGGCGCGCAGTCCTCCGTCCCGTCAGCTCATCGCGGGCCCTTGCATCCTGTCGCCGAAGCGAACGTGGACGGGCCCCGTACGTGGCAGCGCGGGGTCGCCGCATCGTACGGTCCGCGCCCCCCGGGCGCAACCCTTCGCTCAACCCTTCGACAGGTGCCGCGCGATCTCCGCGAGCAACGCATCGACGCGTACCGGCTTGTCGATGAACCCCGCGCAGCCGGCCTCCTCGGCCGCGATCCGGTCGACCGGCAGCACGCTCGCGCTGACGAGCAGGATCGGGATCGCGGCGGTCGTTTCGGACGGCGCGCAGCTCGCGAGCCAGCGAGAGGCCGTCGCCGTCGGGCAGGTGGCGGTCGAGCAACACCAGGGCCGGCGTCCTCGTGCCGACCGCCGCGCGCGCCTCCGCGAGCGATGCCGCGATCGTCAGGTCGTAGCCGGCCGGGCCCAGGATGGCGCGCAGCAACGCGGCGTTGCGGGCCTCGTCCTCGACGGCCAGGATCGGCGTCCCGGGGCGGCCCGCCGCGCGACCCGTCATGCCATCGGTCACGACGACGCTCGCGGGCCAGTCGCGATCCGATCGAGCCAGCCCTTCAACGCATCGAGCCCGCTGCCGCCCCGAACCATCACGCCCTGGACCTTGCCGTTGATCCGGGCGCGCTCGCGGTCATCGAGGTCGCCACGGGTCGTCACCCAGATCGGGATGTCGGATGTGGCGGGATCCGCCTTGAGCCGGGCGACCAGGTCCGGGCCGTCGGTGTCCGGAAGGATGAGGTCGAGCAGGATGAGGTCGGGCCGTTCGTCGCGAGCGCGCTGCATGCCCGCCTCGCCGGAGTCGGCGACCACGACACGGAAACCGTCCGGCTCCAGCTGCGCCCGATAGCTCGCGCCGGCGGCAGGATCGGCATCGATGACGAGGGCGGTCACGACCCGAGTCTGCACCTTCGTCGTGAACGTCAACAAGCCGAGCGAGCCGAGCAGCGCTGTCGCGGGAGACCGGCTTGACGAAGTAGTCCACGGCACCGAGGGCGAATCCGAGCGGCGCGTCGTCCACGACCGACACGACGATGACCGGGATGTCGCGGGTCGCCTCCGCGCCCTTGAGCCGCTGGAGGACCTCCCAGCCGTCGAAGTCGGGCAGCTGGATGTCGAGGATGATGGCGGCTGGTCGGAGCGAGGTCGCCCATTCGACCCCGGTGCGCCCATCGGCGGCGATCGCGAACGCGAAGCCGGCCTCCTCGAGGTAGACGCGCAGGAGCTCGGCCGCAGACGGGTCGTCCTCGATGGCGAGGACCAGTCGCTGGCCCGCGGCGACGGGTTCCGCCGCCGTGGCGGCGGCCGCGGGCACGGGCTCGCGCGATGCCCGTCCCAGCGGCAGCAGCACCGTGAACCGGCTGCCGCGACCCACCTCGGACTCGAGGTCGATCGTGCCGCCGTGCGCCTCCACCAGCTGTCGCGCGAGCGTGAGTCCCAGCCCGGTGCCCTCGAGCCCGGCAGCGGCGGGAGCCTGCTTGAAGGCCTCGAAGATCGACGCCTGATCGTCCATCGCGATGCCCACCCCGGTATCGACGACCTCCAGGCGGGCGGAGCGACCATCGCCCGATAGCAGGACCCGCACCGATCCGCCCTCCGGCGTGAACTTGATCGCGTTCGACAGCAGGTTGATGACCACCTGCCGGATGCGGCTCCGGTCGGCCTCCACGTCTTGTCTTCCGTCGGCTTCCACGCCGAGCCGGATGGCCTTTCGGTCGGCAAGCGGCTGCATCGAATCGATGGTCTGGCGGACCAGCTCTTCCAGGTCGAACACGGTCGGCCGAAGGTCCAGCTTGCCGGCCTCGACCTTCGCGAGGTCGAGGACCTCGTTGATCAGCTCGAGCAGGTGGAGGCCCGAACCGTGGATGTGCCCCGCGAACTCCTGGACCGTGGCCGCTTCGTGTCCGTCCGGCGAGATCGGTCGCTCCAGGAGCTCCGAGAAGCCGATGATCGAGTTCAGCGGCGTCCGCAGCTCGTGGCTCATGGCGGCCAGGAAGTCGCTCTTCGCGGCACTCGCCGACCGTAGCTCGACGATAAGCCGCTCGCGCTCCGCCAGGACTTCCTCGCGCTCGGCGGCCAGGATCGCCCGGCGCGAGATGAGCTGCAGGACCGCCAGGTCATCGGCGACGAACAGCGGGCTGCCCTCGACGTACAGGTCGAGGTCGCCGATGGACCGCCCATCCAGCGACAGCGGCACCCCGATCAGGCGCCAACGACGGGGCAGGTCCTCCGGCGACAGCTCGGTTGGGGTCGCTCGGGGCGCCCGAGGCGTCCTTGGGCCAGGCGCCGACGGTGATCCGCCGGGCTCGACCGTGGTCGTCGCGGACCGCGACCGCCGCCGCCCGCGCGCCGATCGAGTCGGCGGAGATCTGGGCAAGGAGCCGCCAGATGTCGTCCGCGGCGCCACCGGTCGGGAGCGCGTTCAGGCGACGGACGAACTCGTAGGCGGTCGATTGCTGGCCGAGGCGATACAGGACAGCCGGGGGCTGGAAGGCGATCAGGTACCCGAAGGCTGCCGTCAGGGCGAGCGCGCTGACCAGGGTGCCGGTCGAGTTCGTGCCCTCCGTGCCCGAGCTTAGCCCGCCCACGATGATCGTCATCGCGGCGATCCCCAGCAGTGCCGTCGACGCCCCGGCGATCACCAGCCTCGCTCGGGACGCGCCGGCCCGGCGGAAGGACTCGTGGAAGAACCCGGCGGCAGCGATGAGCTCCAGGACGACGAAGAACGACAGGGACGCCAACAGCACGGCCAGGATCGCCCCGGTCCCCGCCTCCGCGGCGCCGCGCCAGGCGACAACGATCGCGCCCAGTCCGAGCAGGATCGCGAACGCGGTGCTTGCGCGAATCAGCCAGTCGGGGATCGCCTCGAAGTGGCGCACGAGGTTGAGCGTGAGGACGGGTAGCCCAAGGAATGCCGCGTACGCGCTGGCCGCGGTGATCATTCGGAGCTCGGGCAGCAGCCGGCCGAGGCCGGTGACCGCGAAGAGCACGAACACCGCGAAGAAGACCGTGACGACGGCGAGGCTCACCGGTTCGCGGCGCCGGCGGTATTCGTTCACGGCGATGACGAGGACGCTCAGGTACGCGACGCCGAGCGCGAGCGTCAGGACGTCGGCGAGGGTCATCGGCGGCTGGAGGCTCGCAGCGCGGCGAGGGAGTCGATCCGCAACCGGTCGTCCGTCTCGTCGAGGTCGTTTCGCACCGCCATCGCGGCGAACCGTTCGACGAGGTCAGGATCGAAGTGGTGGCCCGCCTCGGCGACGATCTCCGCGACGGCGTTCTCGATCGAGCCCGCCTGGCGGTACGGCCGGTCGTGGACGATCGCGTCGAAGGCATCGACGAGGCCGACGATGCGGGCGCCGATCGGGATCTCTTCGCCCTTCAGGCGGTCCGGGTAGCCTCCGCCGTCCCAGCGCTCGTGGTGATGCCGGACGATCGGGGCGAATTCGCGGGAGCTCGCGAGGGGACGGCAGATCTGCTCGCCGATGATCGGGTGGCGTCGCATCTCGATCCATTCGTCGTCGGTCAGGGCGCCGGTCTTCTTGAGGATCCCGTCGGAGACGCCGATCTTGCCGATGTCGTGGAGGAGCGCTCCGAACACCACGCCCTTGATGCTCACGGGGTCGAGCTCGGCGGCGGTCGCGAGGAGATGGGCGAGTCCGGCCAGGCGCTGGCAGTGATGCTCGGTCATCGTGTCCTTGGCTTCGACCGCGTTGGCCAGGGCAGCCACGACGCCCTGGGCGCTCTCCATCTCGGCCATGACGAGGGCCAGGCGACGGGCGCTGCGGAGTCGGGCGAGCAGCTCCGCTTCGTGGTAAGGCTTGGCGAGGAAGTCGTCTGCGCCTGCATCGAGCCCGGCGACGACGTCGTCGACCGACGTGCGCCCCGTGAGCAAGACCACGGGCATCGCGACCGTCCGAGGGTCCGCCCGCAGGCGGCGGCAGATCTCGAGGCCATCCATCCCGGGCAGTCCGATGTCGAGCAAGACCACATCCGGCGCGGTCTCGAGTGCGGCCGCCAGGCCAGACGGACCGTCGGCCGCGGTGGCCGCCCGATAGCCGGCACGCTCGAGCTGCGCGGTCAGCAGGGCGCGGTTCGCCGGGTCATCCTCGATGACGAGGACGGTCGGCGACGCGGGATCGATGAGGGTTGCCGACGTGGCGGCGTGCAACATCGCGTCGAGTGTGACCCTTCCATGGTCCTCAGGGCAATGCACCATGGGTCCCGTTTCGCTTGCGAGTGCCGCACGAAACGGTCCCCGCGTATCACATCGGCGTGTCTCGCGAGCGTCCGGCGATGCAAATCGCGGCCCGTCGACGGAAAGCACCGGCCGGCGCCGGCCGACGATCCGACTTCGCGACGCCTCGGAGAGGCGCTGCCCTCTGCGAGATGGCTGCAATGCGTCGGGGATCGGCTTCACACGAGTTTGTCGCCACGCGGCCTACGGTCAACCCGCGACCAGCGACCCGGTCGTTTCGTGTCGAGGAGCGCGAACCGTGGACCAGCAACAGAACGACGACGCCGCCCATCCAGCCCTCCGTCGCCTCGAGCCGGGAGAGACCGTGCAGGCCGTGGCTCGTGCCGCTTCCGCCAGCCTCTTGGTCACCGATCGACGACTGGCGGTCGCCGATGAGGATCGACTGGCACTCGACATCCCGTTCGATGGCCTGCGCCGGATCCAGTTCGACATCGAACGGAGCCGCCCAGCGACCCTCGTGATCGTGCCCGAGCACCCGGCGAATGAACCGCAGGTGCTGGCCGTCCCGCCCGATCGGTTCGACGAGGTCACGCGGGCGCTCGCGCTCATCGGCTCGCGGCTGTACCAGCTCGACTGAGGCTCCCAGCCGGCCCGTACGATTGGGGCGTGGATGTCCTCGTCCCGCTCCTGATCACGCTCGGAGCCATCGCCCTCGCGTGGCTGGCACTTGCGGGGCTTATCTGGCTCCACCGGCCGTCCAGGGATCTGGCCCTGCCCGCGTTGCGGGCTTTGCCCGACATGGTCCGGCTCGCCCGCCGGTTGCTCGCCGATCCGCGCACACCGACTCGTCACCGCGTCGGCCTCGTCGTGCTGATCGTGTGGCTGGTCAGTCCCATCGACCTCTTGCCCGAGTTCCTGCCCGGCATCGGCCCGCTCGACGACATCGTGGCGGCGGCGGTCATCCTTGGCTGGATCGGTCGACAGACGGGCCGGGCTCGATTGCAGGAGCACTGGCCGGGCGACGCCGCGGGCTTTACGACCGTCGCACGGATGCTGCGACTGCCCGCGGACTAGTGGGGTCTACGATGACGGTCGACCCGAGATGTTGGGGTGGCCTACGGGGCTCGAACCCGTAACCTCTGGAGCCACAATCCAGTGCTCTGCCCATTGAGCTAAGGCCACCGCGGGCGTTCGTCCGTGGCGGTGCGCGGCCTGCGCGGGTGGACGAAGCCTGCGGAGTATATCGAAGGCGCTTGGAGCCGACGTCGAAAGGGGTCAGATGGCCATCAACCCGAAGGCCGGCAAGCCGGTGGATCCGTCGTCACTGGTCGATGTCGACGCGCTGGTCGGCGCCTACTACGACACGACGCCCGATCCCGGCGACCCGGCGCAGCGGGTCGCGTTCGGGACGTCCGGCCACCGCGGCTCGGCGTTCCGCGGCGCGTTCAACGAGGCCCACATCCTGGCCATCACCGAGGCGATCTGCCGGTACCGGGCCACGCGCGGGTACACGGGGCCGCTGTTCCTCGGGCGCGACACCCACGCGCTGTCCGAGCCGGCGACGCGCACCGCGCTGGGGGTCCTCGTCGCGAACGGCGTCGACGTCCGAGTCGATGCCTTCGACGGCTTCACCCCGACCCCGGCGCTCTCCCACGCGATCATCACCGCGAACCGCCCCAAAGACAGCTGGCGCCGGCTGGCGGACGGGATCGTGGTCACGCCGTCGCACAACCCGCCCGACGACGGCGGCTTCAAGTACAACCCGCCCAACGGCGGCCCGGCCGACACGGAGGTCACGTCCTGGATCCAGGACGAGGCGAATCGCATCCTCGAGGCGTCCGGGACCGACGGGGTGGCAGGGATCAAGCGGGTCTCCGATGTCGATGCGCGTGTCCGGGCCACGCCGTACGACTTCATGGGCATCTACGTCGCGGATCTCGATGCCGTCATCGACATGAACGCGATCGCCAAGTCGGGCCTGCGGATCGGGGTGGACCCGATGGGCGGCGCGTCGGTGCGGTACTGGGGCGCCATCGCCGAGCGGTACGACCTGGACCTGACGGTCACCAACGACAAGGTCGACCCGCAGTTCGGGTTCATGACCGCCGACTGGGACGGCAAGATCCGGATGGACCCCTCGTCGCCGCATGCGATGGCCAACCTCGTCGGGTTGCGTGACGAGTTCGATATCGCGCTGGGCAACGATGCCGATGCCGACCGACACGGCGTGGTGACCCCGACGGCCGGATTGCTCAACCCGAACCACTTCCTGTCCGCGGCGATCGCGTACCTGTTCGGCGGAGCGCGCGGCTGGGGCAGCGAGGTGGCGGTCGGCAAGACGCTCGTGTCGTCGTCGATGATCGATCTCGTGGCGGCCGACGCGGATCGGCGGCTCATCGAGGTGCCCGTCGGGTTCAAGTGGTTCGTGGACGGGCTCGTCAAAGGGTCGCTCGGTTTCGGGGGCGAGGAGAGTGCCGGCGCCTCGTTCCTGCGGCGCGACGGCACGGTCTGGACGACCGACAAGGACGGGATCATCGCCGACCTCCTCGCGTGCGAGCTGACGGCGCAGACCGGGCGCGACCCCGGCGAGGCGTATCGCGAGCTCACCGAGCGGTTCGGGGTCTCGCCGGCGTACCGGCGGATCGACGCGAAGGCGACGCCCGCCGAGAAGGCCGCACTCGGCCGGCTGACGCCCGATGCGGTCACCGCCGCGACGCTCGCCGGCGACCCGGTCACGGCCGTCCTGACCGAGGCGCCCGGGAACGGCGCGCCGATCGGTGGCCTCAAGGTCACGACGGAGCACGGCTGGTTCGCCGCCCGCCCG
The DNA here is from genome assembly GCA_963850555.1 of uncultured Chloroflexia bacterium. Classification (GTDB taxonomy): domain Bacteria; phylum Chloroflexota; class Limnocylindria; order Limnocylindrales; family CSP1-4; genus SPCO01. Next base: position 76,166 of record CAWKLT010000019.1, read on the forward strand.
TCCGGCACCGAGGACGTCTACAAGGTCTACGCCGAGAGCTTCCGCGGCGAGGAGCACCTCGAGAAGCTCATCGAGGAGGCCCAGGCCCTGGTCTCGGCGACGGTGGCCGGCGCCTGAAGGTCCGTCAGCTTCGGTTGTAGAGGGGGATCCGCGCCCCGTTGACCGCCGCGGACTCGTCCGAGGCGAGGAACCGGAACGTGGCCGCGATCTCGCTCGGCGCCGTCCACGACGCCTTCTTCGGGTCGGTGGCCCGCACGCCCTTCTCGTCGATCGCCTTGACGATGACGAGGTTGGCCGTGACGCCGGTGCCGCCGACTTCCCGTGCCAGCGTCCGGAGCAGCACCTCCTGGGCGGCCTTGCCGATCGCGTAGGGCGCCATCTTTGCGGGCGGCTCGGACGCGACCGGCGGCGAGACGGCGAGCACGCGGCCCCAGCCGCGCTCGACCATCCCGGGGATCACGGCCTGCGCCAGGTGCAGCGTCGTCCACAGGTGCTGGTCCAGCATGCCGGCGATATCGGCAGGATCCAGCTCCGCGATCGGCGTGCCCGCGGCATAGCCACCGACGAGGTGGATCAGCACGTCCACACGCTCGAACGCGGCCGTGACGCTCTCGACGGCGGATCGTGCCCCGTCGCGCTGCCGAACATCGCCGACGGCGGCGACCCAGCGGTCGTCGGCCAGGCCGAGGTCGCGCGCCACGCCCTGCAGTCGATCGCGGTCCGTGCCGGCGAGGCCAAGGCGAGCACCGTCCTCGGCGAAGACGCGCGCGGTCTCGCGGCCAAGGACGCCGGTCGCGCCGGTGATGAGGACGACGCGGTCGGTGTTCGGCACTTCGCGGCCAGTGTGCCACGGTCGTGCGTCGCGGACGGCCCGGCCGTCCTACCCAACCCCGCTGGACCGCACCAGACCTGCCCGAAGACCCCACGACCGACCGGTACCGGGGGTGTTGCGCGTTTGGGACCTTCGCGCCGGGGACCCGACCGCACTCCCTGCATACCGTGAGGACCACACCAGAATGCCCGCCGCCGCTCCCGCGGACCGGCCGCATCCCGACCGAAACGAGCGCATGACCCTTTCTCCGCGCAGCACGACCCACGCCTCCGCGTCGTCCGCGCGCGTCTCGCGACGGATCGCGGGACTCGTGGCGGTCGTGTTCGCGCTGGCCTCGGTCGTCAGCCTCGCCCAGCCACGATCCACGCTCGCGTGGGACACCGGCGCGTACAGCGTCGCGTCCGAGAAGGACCTCATCGCGCTCACCAACCGCAGCCGCGCCAATGCCGGGCTCAAGGCGCTCAAGATCGACAGCACCCTGACCAGCACGGCGCGCTGGCGCGCCAAGGACATGATCCAGCGCGACTACTTCAGCCACGACATCCCGGGCTACGGCTCGGTGTTCAAGAAGCTCGACGCCAAGGGCTACTGCTACAAGCTCGCCGGCGAGAACATCGGCTGGAACACGTACCCCGACGACACGGCCACCGCAGCGATCCACAAGATGTTCATGGATTCCTCGGGCCACCGGAAGAACATCCTGGGCCGGGCCTGGGACGTCATCGGCGTCGGGGCCTACCAGGGTCCCGGCGGCAAGAAGATGTGGACGGTCCTGTTCGCCGACAAGTGCGGCGGATCGGCCCCCAAGCCGACCGCCAAGCCCACGGCCAAGCCGACCGCCAAGCCCGACCCCGAAGCCCACAGCCAAGCCGAAGCCGGTCGTCCAGGCGACCCCCAAGCCGACGCCGAAGCCGACTCCGAAGCCGACACCCAAGCCCACGCCGACACCCACGCCGACGCCGTCACCGACTCCGCACCCCCAATTCGAGGAAGGGTCTGTGCCCGAGAACCCGGGTGGCGGCAAGGGCCTTGGCCCGGGCGGTCAGGACAACGGCAACGGCCAGGGCGGCGACAACGGCAACGGCGGCTCGTCCGGCAACGGCACGCCGCCCGGTCAGGCAGCAGGGGAGACCGGTCTCCGGATCGTCGCCTCGAACGACATCCGGCCGGGCTGCTCGAGACGATCGTCGGCGGTGTCGCCGGGGTCTTCTTCGGCGGCTGACCGGCGCTCGATCGGGCCGGTACTAGCCGGACCGTGACCATCGGGCCGCCGACCGAGGCACGCACGCACCGCTATGGTCACCCCACCAGACCGCTCCGCACCGAGGCAAACATGACCGCGCAGCTCGACACCAGCCGGGCCGACCGCGCGCCCGACGACGCTCCCGCCCCCGCGACCATCGCGACCGGCCCGATCCTCGAAGGCCGCGCCCTGACCAAGTCGTACCCGCTCGGCGAGACGACCGTCGACGCGTTGCGCGGCGTCTCCCTGTCCGTGGCCGCCGGTGAGTTCGTCGCGCTCATGGGCCCGTCGGGCAGCGGCAAGAGCACGCTCCTGCAGCTGCTCGGTGGCCTCGACCGGCCGACCAGCGGCGAGGTGATCCTCGAGGGCGAGGTCATCAGCCAGCTCTCCGACGACCGCGCCACGCGGCTGCGCCGTGACCGAACCGGGTTCGTCTTCCAGTCGTTCAACCTCATCCCGCTCCTCGACGTGAGCGAGAACGTCGCCCTGCCGTTCACGATCGCGGGGCAGGACACCTCGCGCGGTGAGATCGCCGAGCGCATCCGGGACGTGATCGAGCTCGTCGACCTGACCGGCAAGGAGCACCACAAGCCGGACCAGCTGTCGGCGGGGGAGCAGCAGCGCGTCGCGGTGGCGCGTGCGCTCGTGACCCGGCCCGGCGTTGCTCTTCGCCGACGAGCCGACCGGCAACCTCGACTACACGACCGGTACGCGAGATCCTCGATGCGCTGTGGCGCTCGTGCGAGGAGCGGCACCAGACGATCGTGCTCGTGACCCACGACTCGAAGGCGGCGGCCTACGCGGACCGCGTGCTGGTCGTCGGCGACGGGACCATCCTCGACACCATCGAGCTCGGACGTCGCAGGGACCACGACGCGGCCACCCTGATCGGTCGCCTCGCCCAGCTCGGGCTCTAGATGGGCGGCCTCAACGGGCTCGCCTGGCGTGGCCTCCGGGCCCGCCCGATGCGGACCGGCCTGACGGTCGCGGGCGTCGACCCTGGGGGTCGCCGTCCTGTTCGCAGGCCTCGCCACGAACGCCGGTATCGAGACCGCCGTGGACCGCGCCGTGTCGACCCTGGTCGGGCGGGCGGACCTGCGCGTCGCGGCCTTCGGCGAGACCGGCCTGTCCCAGGACGACGCTGGCCACGATCGCCGGCACTCCGCGGCGTGGCCGTGGTCGCGCCCGGCCTTCGAGCGCCGGACCTACCTGGGCGCCGAAGCCTTCGGCCCGGGCGATCCGCTGCCGCCGCCGGTGACGATCGCCGGGATCGACCCGGCAGCCGAGGCGACGCTGCACGACCTCACGTTGCGCGACGGATCGGCGCTGACCGGGGCCGCCAACGACGCGCTCGTGAACGCCACGCTCGCCCGCGAGGACGGACTCGCGGTCGGCGACGTCATCGACCTCGAGACCATCGACGCGCCCGTCCACCTCCGGGTCGTCGGGATCCTGGCCGGCGACGGCCCCTGGGCGGGCGGTGGCGGCCGGGCCGTCATCGTGCCGCTCGAGACCGCCCAGGCGGCCTTCGCGGCGGACGGGCTCACCCGGGTCGACATCGGGACGAGCGTCGCGCGGCCGCGGTGACCGACGCCCTCGAGTCCACGCTCCTCAACGAGCCCTACGTCCTGTCCTCGCCGCAGGACATCGGCGCATCGATGCGGGCGTCGACCGGGGACTTCGCCGCGACGACCGCGCTGATCGGCGCCATCGCCCTGTTCGCGGGCGCCTTCCTGATCTTCAACACGCTGTCGATGACGGTCGTCGAGCGCGTCCGGGAGCTCGGGCTGCTGCGGGCCGCCGGCGCATCGCGCGGACAGCTGACCTCGTACATCCTCGTCCAGGCCACGGCCATCGGCATCGTCGGATCGCTGCTGGGCGTCGTCCTCGGCGCGGCTGCTCGCGGCGGGCATCGCCGCCTGGGTGCGGACCGTCGGCTCGGTGGCGCTGGGCGCTCCGGTCGTGACCGTCAACGACGCCCTCGCGGCGCTGGCGATCGGCATCGTCGTGACGCTCGCGGCCGCGATCGAGCCGGCGCGCCGAGCCGGTCGCATCTCGCCGGTCGAGGCGCTCAAGGCTCGCCTGGACCTGCCGACGGCGCGCCGAGCTCGGCTGCGCTGGCTCATCGCCGTGTTCGCGCTCGTCGGCGTCGCGGGCCTGCTCATCCTGCCGCGCGGCGCCGATGAGACGGCCGTCGTGCGGGCCCTCCTCGTGTATGGCGTCCTGCTCGTCGTGGCCCTCGTCGTGCCGTTCATCCTGCCCGCGATGGCCCGGATCGCCGGGTGGCCGTTCGCGCTGTTCGTCCGGTTCGAGGAGCGCCTGGCGCGGGCATCGCTGCTGCGCGACCGCAGCCGGGCGGCGCTGACGGTCGGTGCCCTCACGATCGGGCTGGCGATGATCGTGGCGCTCGGCGGGCGTCGGGCAGAACGCCCGGCTCGCGGCGAGCGCCTGGATCGCGGACGTCGTGCCCGGCGAGCTCGTGCTCACCTCGATCTTCCCGCGCGGCCTCGACGAGCTCGAGGACGTGCTGGTCACGCCGGGTGTCGCCTCGGTCAGTCCGATCGGTACCTTCGCGCTCGCCATCGATGGCGTGCGGATCGACGCCGTCGCGATGGTCGGGGCCGACCTCAAGAACGACGGTCGGCTGCGGTTCGTCCTCGGCGGCCGTGAGCTGGCCCTTGCGGCGATCGATGCCGGCGGGGCGATGATCGTCCCAGCGGGCGTGGCGGAGCGCGACGGCCTGGGGCTCGGCCAGACGTTCGACACCACGGCGGCCGACGGTTCGGTCCTGAAACTGCGGGTCGCCGGCATCACGGAGCGGACGTTGCCCGGCCCCGCCGGCGAAGCCGTGATCGTGGGCTGGTCCGACGCCGAGAAGCTGGGCGTCGCTGGGGCCGATGCCTTCGCGGTGCGTTTCGCTCCATCGGCGACCGCGGCCGACCGGGCGGAACTCGCCTCCGTCGCCCGTTCCGTGGCCCTCGAGCCGACGGCGCTCGGGCGCATCGAAGGCGCCATCGGCCAGGCGCTCGACCGCGTCTTCGGGCTGTTCGACGTGCTCGCGCTGGTCGCGGTCGTCGTCGCGGCCCTCGGCATCGTCAACACCCTCACGATGAACGTCTTCGAGCGAGTCCGCGAGATCGGCGTGCTCCGAGCGGCCGGGATGACCAGGCGCCAGGTCTGGCGTTCGGTGGTCGTCGAAGCCGGGATCACGGGCCTGGTCGGCGCGATCTGCGGGGTCGTCGCCGGCCTCCTGGTCGGTGCCCTGATGGTCGTCCTCGCCGGCGGTCGCCTGGAGATCGCGACGGCCGTGCCCTGGCCGGCGGTAGTGGCTGCGTTGGTGCTGGGCGTGGTCCTCGCGATGCTCGCGGCGGCCTACCCGGCTCGCCTCGCCAGCGGCGTCTCGATCGTGCGTGCCGTCGGGTACGAATAGTCGGTCTGTGGCCTTCCCGGCCGGGCGTCGCCGGTCCCGGCGCCGGTGCTAGACTCCGGGCGTCCAGCGCGTGCCCCAGCACGACGACCCTACGGAGCCTCGATGACGATCGCCATTCCGCGGCTGGACCGCAGTACCGCCGCCGAGCGCGGCATCACCCTCGCCGACTTCCTGGTCCCGATCAGCGTCGGCGAACGCCTCGGAACCCGCATCCGGCACGTGGCGCTGATCACCGCCGGCACGTTGTTCGTCATCCTGTGCGCCCGGATCGTCATCCCGACGACGCCCGTGCCGTTCACCGCCCAGACCTTCGGTGTCCTGGTCGTCGGCGGGGCCCTCGGCTTCCGCCGCGGTGCGGCGGCGCTCCTGCTCTATGTCGCGATCGGCGCGATCGGCGTGCCCGTGTACGCGCAGGACAAGGCAGGGTTCGCGATCATCCAGGGCGCGACCGGTGGCTACCTGATCGGCTTCGTCGTTGCCGCGGCGGTGGTCGGTCGGCTGGCGGAGCTTGGCTGGGACCGGCGCATCGGCGGGTCGCTCGCCGCGATGACCATCGGGACCGCGATCATCTACGCGATCGGCGTGCCGTGGCTGAAGGCGGCGACGGGCCTGCCGTGGGAGACAGCCGTCGCCGAAGGCATGACGAAGTTCCTCGTCTGGGACGTGGCCAAGCTGGCCGTGGCGGCCGGCATCTTCCCCGCGGCGTGGTGGCTCATCGGCCGCCGGCCGGACGATCGCTGAGGCTCGCCCCCGCGGTCATCCGAGGCGGCCATAAGGCGGACCGGCTGGCGCCGGTAAATAGGCCTTCCACATCCGCGTCTCCAGCGACGCGACGCGGGCTGGCTCGAAGTCGGCGCCCCACCGTCCCATCAGCGTCCTCCGTGGTTCCCGGGATATCGTGCCCGCATGGATACGCAGGCCGAGGCCATCGGGATGTTCGGGCCGGGATCGGAGGCGTGGCAGCTCGACCGCGAGGCGATGCTGATCCTGGGCGTCGGTCCCCGGGCGTTGCTGCTCCAGCTCGCGGACCCGGCCGTGGCCGCCGGGGTCGACGAGCACTCCGACTTCCGGGAGGATCCGTGGCGCCGCCTGGACGGCACGCTCCGCAGCTACGAGCGGATCATCTACGGCTCGCTGTCGGCGGCGCGCGGAGAGATCCGGCGATTGAACGCGCTGCACCGGGGGATCCGCGGGACCGGCTACTCCGCGCGTGATCCCGTCCTCTCGCTGTGGGTCCACGCGACGCTCATCGACTCGACGATCGTCGGGAACGACGCCTGGCTGGGGCCGTTGTCGCGGGAACGGGCCGCGCGCTTCTACGAGGAGACGCTGCCGATCGCGAGGGCCTTCGGGGTGACCGACCGGCTGCTGCCGCCCGACCCTGGATGCGTTCGACGCCTACATGGCCGAGCGGCTTGCCCCGGGCGGCGGGGTCCACGTCACGGACACCGCTCGGGAGCTTGCGGCCACGATCCTGAACCCGCCACTCCCCGGGCTGCTGGCACGGCTGCCGCTCGATCCGCGCGCGTACGGCTGGACGTTGTGGCCGGCCATCGGCCTGTTGCCGCCGGCCGTCCGCGAGGGCTACCGGCTCCGTTGGGGGTGGCGCGAACGCCTGGTGGCGGACTGGCTCGTGGCGGGCTGGCGGGCATGGAACCCGCTGCTACCGGCCGCGTTCCGGCAGATGCCGCAGGCGCTCGCCGCGGACCGCCGCGTCGGTCAGTAGTACTTGGGGAATCGCGGCCGGAACAGCTTCGAGAGATCGACCGACGTCGAGTTGTCGAGCGTTCGCAGCAGCGTGCTCGTCCCGGTCAGGCCGAAGCGATTCGCCACGACGTACTTGCGCAGCGCCGACCAGAACGCCGTCGAGCCCATCCGCCGGCGTGCCTCGTTGAGCAGGTTGCCGCCCTGGATGTAGACGATCTCGTAGTAGCACGCGCTCGAGTAGCTGTAGATCGACCGGTCGAGCAGCCCGGTCGAGCAGCGCGAGCCACGACGCGTCCGGGTGATCTCGCGAGCGAGGAAGTCAGCCGTGGCCTCGTCCGCGAACGGCTGGCGGGCCTGGTCGTTGCCCACGAGGCTGTAGAACCACTGGTGGGCCGTCTCGTGCGACACGAGGTAGCGCAGGTTCGCGCTGCCATGGCCGTACGGGATCCAGATCAGGCCCGGTGACTCCATCCCGTATCCGCCAGCCGATTGGGCGACCTTGAACGACGTGTACGGGTACGGACCCACGCGGGCCTGGTAGGCGCGGATGGCGTCAGCGGCCGCGTCGAGGATCGTGGCGGCGTTCGATCCCGACCGGTAGAAATAGCGGACCTGGACCTTGCCCACGTAGGTCGACCGGGTGCGGAAGTCGGGCGCGGCCGTGATCGTCACGTCACGCACGTTGCGGGCCTCGAACGTCTGCGTGAGGCCGTTCGACGAGACGGATATCCGGTTCGCGTTCACGGCGAAGCGGAGCTTGCGATCCGTCACGATCCGGAGCTGAACGAGCGGGCTGACGGGCGTGACGAACGGGTCACCGTGGTTCGGCCGGCTGAACGGGGTCTCGCGACTGACCCACGGGATCCAGCGATAGGCATCGACGATGCCGTTGACCTTCGTGAACAGCCAGTTCGAGCCGCTGAGGGTCGACCGCAGCGTGGCGTGGTACTTGACCCGGATCTTGACGGTCGCCCCCGCGGCCAGGATGCCGCCCAGGCCCACGATGATGGTCTGGTCCTTGACGCGTCGAGCGACGTTGACCCCGTCCACTTGGACGTAGCGCAGCGTCATCCCGCCCAGGCGGGCAGCGATCGTGTTGAGCTCGATCCGGTCGATCGAGACGCCCGAGGTATTCGTGATGGTCGCGGTCGAATTCGACGGAGAAGGCCCGCGACCCGTAGCGCAGCGCGAGCGTGACGGCGTACGAGGCGGTCAGGTTGACGCTCGTCCGGTTGACGCTCCCGGGGGTGATGGCGCTCGCGCCAGCGACCGTGGTCTCAGGCGACACGAGCGACTGCGGTGCGGCCTCGGGGTCGGCCGCGAGGGCGGGGCGCGCCGCGGCCGGGGCCAGCGTGAACAGGCTCGCGACGATCACGGCCGCGAGCGTGATGGGCAGGCGGCGTGGACCTCTCGGACGCTCGGTCATCAGTAGACATCCTACCCGCGACCGTCCAATCGGCCTCCGGGCCGATGGTCCCCCTACACTCACCGCCATGGCCACGGGCACCGTCACCGAACCGTTCCTCGACGCCGTCCGGGCCCGCATCCCCGGCCTGCGCGTCCTGACCGATGCGACCGATCGCGAGACCTACCGACGCGACGAGACCGAATACCTGCCGACCGGCCTGCCCGGGGCCGTCGCGCTGCCGACCACGACCGCCGAGGTCGCCGAGCTCGTGAAGGTCTGCGCCGAACACGACGTCCCGATCGTGCCGCGTGGCGCGGGCTCCGGGCTGAGCGGAGGCGCGGCCGGACTGGAGGGCGCGCTGACGATCGCCTTCACGGCCATGGACCGGATCCTCGAGATCGATGTCGAGAACCTGTGCGTCGTCACCCAGCCCGGGGTCATCAACGCGACGCTCAAGGCCGCGGTCGCGGAGCACGGGCTGTTCTACGCGCCCGATCCCGCGAGCTTCGAGATGTGCTCGATCGGCGGCAACCTCGGGACGAACGCCGGCGGCCTGTGCTGCGTCAAGTACGGCCAGACGCGCGACGCCGTGCTCTCGCTCGAGGTCGTGATGGCCGATGGCGCCGTCATCCGGACCGGCGGCAAGAACATCAAGGACGTGGCCGGCTACTCGCTGACGCACCTGATCGTCGGGTCGCAGGGGACGCTCGCGCTGATCACCGAGGCCACCCTCCGGCTTCGACCCGCGCCCGCCCCACGCGCGACGCTTCTGGCGTTCTTCCCGACCCTCGAGTCGGCCGGTGACGGGGTGGCGGCGATCGCGGCCGCCGGACTCTCCCCGGTGACCCTGGAGCTCATGGATCGGTTCACGATCCGCGCCGTCGACGACATGCACGGCCTGGGCCTGGACCGCGATGCCGCGGCCATGCTGATGATCGAGTCCGACCTGCCGGGCGCGGCCGCCGACGACGAGCTGGCCCGCGGGCGAAGCTGCCTGCACTGCGGCCGGCGCCACGACCACGGTCCGCTCGCGCGACGTCGCCGAGGCCGACCTGCTGCGCCAGGCGCGCCGGGCCGCGCACTGGGCGCTCGAGAAGCTCGGCGACGTGAAGATGGAGGACGTCGGGGTCCCACGGTCGCAGGGTCCCGGACATGCTCCGCGAGATCGAACGGATCGCCGCCAAGCACGACGTCCGGATCGGGACGTTCGGGCACGCCGGCGACGGCAACCTCCACCCCGATCTCGTCCTGGAGCGCGGCGACCCGAATGGCGCCGCGATCACGAAGGCCGTCCAGGCGGATCTGTACCAGGCCGCCATCGACCTCGGTGGCACGGTGACGGGGGAGCACGGCATCGGCTCCGCCCGCGTCGAGTGGCTGGAGGCGCAGCGCGGCGCCGACGCGGTTCGGGTGATGCGGGCGATCAAGGCCGCGCTCGACCCGCAGGGCCTGCTGAACCCGGGGCGCGTGCTCGGCTGAGGGGAGCGCCGCGGGATGGCCCGGGGCGACCCGGGTTCACCGACGGTGAACAAGAGCGAGGGATGGCGCTCGATTCGACCCGGTCGGCCGCTGCTGGCTGGCCTTGAGGCGGAACGTTCACCCTCGGTGAACGCGGCGACCAGCACGCTCGCGGCGCGGCACTTCGCACTGCATTCGTTCAGTGGCGGTGAATCGACGCGTTCATCCGCCGGCCAGGTGGCCCGTACCCAGACCGTGACGACGCGGACGCCTCGACTCCCGTGCGCCGATGCGTCGATGCGCTGCTCATGGCGCGCTACTCATGGGCGCGTTGTTCCTCGCGGCGTGCGGTGGCGCGGCACCCTCCACGGACGGCCGAGCCGTGCGGCACCGGGAGCTCGCCGCCGGCGGCCACCGCCATCCGGACGCCCGCGCCCACGGCTGACGCGCCTCCGACAGCGCCGCCGACGACGCCACCCACCCAGGGCCTCATCGAGTTCTTCGCCGCTCGCGTCGCCGAGGACCCCGACGACGGTGAGGCGCAGCTCCAGCTCGGCCTCGCGCTGCTGCAGCGGATCCGCGAGACGGCCGACCCGTCGCTCTACTCGGCCGCCGAAGCCGCGCTCGCAGGCGGCCCGTCGGCTCCGCCCCGACGACGCGCTTCCGCTCGTCGGGCTCGGCGGCATCCTGCTCGGCAAGCACGAGTTCGCCGAGGCGCTCGAGATCGGCGAGTCGGCGACAGCGCTCGACCCGTCGTCATCGGGCGCGCGCGCCGTCGTGGTCGACGCCCTGATCGAGCTCGGACGGTACGAGGACGCATCCGACGCGGTCGATCGCCTCGTCGAGCAGTCCGCGGATCTCACGAGCCTCGCCCGCCTGTCGTACGTCCGCGAGCTGCACGGCGACCTGCCGGGTGCGCTCGAGGCGATGCAGCGGGCCGCCGCGTCACCGGGCCTCGCGCCGGAGAACACGGCGTTCGCGCTGGCCCTGGTCGGCCAGCTCCAGCAGCAGGATGGCCACCCGGACGCTGCCCGCGACGCGTACGACGCGGCCCTGCGGCTCGTCCCGCAGCACGCGCCCTCGATCGCCGGCCTGGGTCGGCTCGCCGTCGCGGCCGGCGACCTCTCCGCGGCACAAGCGCAGTTCGAGCGCGCCGTCGAGATCCTGCCGCTGCCGGAGTACGTCATCGCGCTCGGCGAGACCCTGGAGGCGGCCGGGAACGCCAGCGGACGCCCGGAAGCAGTACGACCTGGCCCGGGCGCAGATCGCGTTGCTGCAGGCCGGCGGCGTCGTCGTCGACCTGGATCTCGCCCTGTTCGAGGCCGATCACGGCGACGCGACGACGGCCCTGATGCTGGCCGAGGCGGCGTACGCGGCGACGCCGACGGTCCGTGCCGCCGACGCGCTCGGCTGGGCCCTGCATCGCGCCGGCCGCGACGACGAGGCGTGGGAGCGGGCACAGGAGGCCCTGCGGCTCGGCTCCCGGGATCCGCGATTCGCCTACCACGCCGGCGCCATCGCCCTGGCGCGCGGCGACGAGGCCGCGGCTCGCCGCCACCTCGAGGAGGCGCTTCAGACGGACCCCGGCTTCTCCGCGACGGACGCCGAGCGAGGCACGCCGGCTCCTCGCTCAGATCGCGCCCTGAGCGTCGGCGGACGCCCGATTCATCCGACCGGGCTCCACCCGCGAACCACCGCCGGACGGAAACATCGGTGAAGTCGCGACCGCCGAGTCCCGTCAGTCCCCAAGCCGCGATCCGATGGGGAGGATCGCATCACCCCAGTCACATCGGGAGAGATTTGTCGTGTCCAGACGTTCCAAGGTCGTCGCCCTCGGCGGCGCCCTGCTCATCGCGGCATCGTCCGTCATCGGGCGTGTTCGCATCCAGCCACCGGGAGGCCCCGTTGATCAGCGGCGATCCGTCCGCCGACAACACCGACCTCTACGCGTTCGTCAGCCCGGACGATCCGACCAAGCTGACGATCGTGGCCAACTACATCCCCCTCCAGCAGCCGGGCGGCGGCCCGAACTTCCACCCGTTCGATCAGAGCGTCCGCTACCGGATCCACATCGACAACACCGGTGATGGCCGGGACGACGTCACCTACACCATCCGCTTCAAGGACCACGCGAAGTCCGGCAAGGACGGCGTCTCGTCGTTCCTCTACAACAACGGCCCGGTCGACCTCGGTCACGGACGCGACCTGGCTGGCGCCGCAGGACTTCAAGGTCGAGCGCATGAAGAGCGGCGACACGAAGACCCTGGGTTCCAACCTTCGAACCGTGCCGGCCAACATCGGCCCGCGCTCCACGCCCGAACTACGCCGCGCTGGCCGCGACGGGCGTCCACAGCCTGTCCAACGGCGGCAAGGTCTACGCCGGCCCGCGCGACGACGCGTTCTTCGTCGACCTCGGGTCGATCTTCGACCTCGGCGGCCTCCGTCCGTTCAACACGCTCCATGTCATCCCGCTGGCCGACCGAGGCCGGCGTCGATGGCGTGGCCGGCTACAACACCGCGTCGATCGTGCTCCAGGTGCCGATCAGCGAGGTCCGTCGCTCGAGCAGCACAGCCGGTCATCGGCGTGTGGGCCAGCGCGGATCGCCGCGAGCGCAAGCGAGATCAGCGACGAGCGGCAAGGTCAAGTGGTCCGGTGACTGGGTCCAGGTCTCGCGCCTCGGCAACCCGCTCATCAACGAGGTGATCATCCCGCGCCATCTCAAGGACTACTGGAACGGCCAGCATCCGTCCAAGGACAGCCAGTTCCAGAAGTACTACGAGGCACCCGAGCTCGCGGGCCTCATCAACTTCCTGTACCCGGCGCTCGCGGACGTCGACACGACCGGTCGAACGGACCTGTCGCTCATCCTGCTCAAGGGCGTGCCCGGTGTGAACGCCATCGGCGCCAACCCGGTCGCCGCCGACATGCTGCGGGTCAACACCGCGATCCTGCCTGGTGCCAAGGGGCCGTGCCCCGGCGGTACGGCCAGCGCGGCGCAACCCCGATCGACTCGGCCGGTCCTCGCCGCCGACCTGTGCGGCTTCCCGAACGGGCGGCGCCTGGTCGACGACGTGACCGACATCGAGCTCCGGGCCATCGCCCAGGGCTACGGGACGTTCCTCAACGGCGCGTTCGGCCTGCCGAACAAGTCCCCGAACAACCAGGTCGGTGACGGCGTCGACAGCAACGCCGACATGCCGTTCCTGGGCGCGTTCCCGTACATCGGCCTGCCGCACTCGGGCTACGAGTCGGTCCCGCCGCTGAAGGCGATGCTTCCCTAGCTCCTCCAGCTACCGTCGCGGCTTCGTCGCGACGCCGCGAGCGCGGTCCCGGTTCGCCGGGGCCGCGCTCGTTCGTGTCCGGCAGGCCTAGACGCGGGTCGCCGCCGGCTTGATGTTCTGGTTCAGGTGGAACACGTTGTCCGGGTCGTACTTCCGCTTGAGGTCGGCGAGCCGGGCGAGGTTATCGCGATCGGTACGCGCGACCGACGTCGGCATCGGCGTCGGCGATGACGTTGACGTAGGTGCCGACCGAGAACGGCTCGAGCGTGGCCGCCCAGGTGCGCGCCCCGGCCATGCGCACGGTGTCTTCGGCAGGGTCGGCCCAGGTCGAGCCGGCGAAGAACTCGATGAGCGTGTCGCGGGCGCTGAACGCCGAGTCCCCCTCGCCGACCTCGGCGATCGCGCCGCCGTACGCCTGGAAGCCGCCGCCCGGCATCAGGGACCAGTCGGGCTCGGGACCGCCGGCCGGCACCCCGCGCGCGAGGTACGCGTCGATCGCGGCGTCGTCGAATTCGGCCAGGTTGTGCCCGGCCGAATAGCGCCGGAGCCCGTGGACGTGCCGCGCGTCGCCGATGCTCTGGAGCTCGACGTAGCGCATCTCGTCGACCTCCTCGGCGGCAGGGGAGTGGATCGCGCGACGGAATGTGTCGAGGTACGCGCGCGCCTCGGCCATGTCGCCGACCCATACGAAGCCCGCCGTGACCACCGGGCGCCCGTGGAGGCGCGCCGGGAGGAACGGCGGCTCCGCGACGGTCATCGTGTCGCTCGTCAGCGTCGCCGGGCGGGGCGCGTCGGGCAGCAGGTCGCGCCAGGCGTGGAGGGCGGCCCGCGCGGCGGGATCGAACGGATCGAAGTACAGGTCGCACGTGAGCGCATCGCCCGTGGTCGGGATGGAGCCGGAACTCGAACTCGGTCACGACGCCGAAATTGCCGCCGCCGCCGCGCAGGCCCCAGAAGAGGTCGGGGTTCTCCGTGGCGCTCGCGCGGACCGTCTCGCCGTCGGCCGTGACGACCGTGTACGTCTCGACGTTGTCGCACGCCAGCCCGAACTGCCGGGCGAGCCAGCCCATCCCGCCACCGAGCGTCAGCCCGCCGACGCCCGTGTGGGAGACGTTGCCGGCGGTCGTCGCCAGGCCGTGCGGCTCGGTCGAGCGATCGAGGGATCCGCAGGAGCGCGCCACCCTGGACCGTGGCCCGCCGATGCTCAGGGTCGACCGCGACCTCGCCCATGGGCGTCAGGTCGATCATCAGGCCGCCCTCGGGCACGGCCAGCCCCAGGACGCCGTGTCCGCCGCACTTGACCGCGATCTCGAGGCCCGCATCGCGTCCATGGCGGACCGCCGCCGCGACGTCGTCGGCCGACGTGCAGCGAGCGATGAGCGCCGGCCGCCGATCGACCATCGCGTTCCAGATCTCGCGATGCTCGTCGTAGGTCGCGTCGCCGGGCTCGACGGTCTCGCCGGCAAAGCCGCGGATGGTCGTCTGGTTCGTCATCGGGTGCCTCCTCTGACTCACGCGTGCCGGACGACGATACCCGGCGTTCGTCGACGCGTCAGGGGCCAGGCCGCGTCCGATACATGGGTCCAGGCGGCGCCGAACTTGACGCGAGCGGTGCGTCCCTCGATGATGGCCCGCACATGCATGCACATCTGTTCAGCACATCTGTGCAAGGGCCGGCGACCGGCCGCCTACCCCGATGAGCGACTACGACCAGCTCGTGCAGGCGAGCCGGCTCTACTACGAGCTCGGCGAGACGCAGAACGCCATCGCGGACCGGCTCGGCGTCACTCGGCCCCAGGTGAGCCGCCTCCTGAAGCGCGCCCGGGCCGAGGGCATCGTCGAGATCCGCATCGTCGACCAGGCGGCCGTCGAGTCGCCGGCCGCCGATGCCCTGCGCCGTCGCCACGGCCTTGACGCCGTCCATCTCGCCCCGACCGTCGCCGGCCCCGAGGACCTCACCCGCCGCATGGTCGGCCGGCTCGCCGCGCAGGTGCTGCGCTCCAGGATCCGCGACGGCGCGATCGTCGGGATCGGGGATGGAGCGTCCGTGGGTGCCGTGGCCGACGCACTCGAGGACGCGGCTACGCCCGTCAGCGCGACGATCGTGCCCCTGGCCGGCGGCTACTGGTCGCCAGGCCCCGAGCGCGAGCCCTTCCGGCGCATCGCCGACACCCTTGGTGCGCAGGCCCATGGCCTCATGGTTCCCGGGCTCGTCGACGACGCCACGACCAAGCACGCCCTCGAGGCGCACGCCGGCGTCCGCGCGGTCCTCGACCTGTGGGACCGGCTCGATGTCGCGCTCGTCGGCATCGGTGGCCGGGGCTGGGGGGCCGCGTCCGTGGGCGACGAGGTCGCCTCGGAGCTGGAACGCGCCGGCGCCGTGGGCGAGATCCTCATCGCCCCGTTCGACATCGATGGACAGTTCGTCTGCCCGGCGCTGCGCGAGCGGGTGCTCGCCTTCGACGCGCGGGCGCTCGGGCGGGTCCCGGTCGCGATCGGCGTCGGGGCCGGGGAGAGCAAGGTCCGGCCGGTCCTGGGCGCGCTTCGGAGCGGCGCGATCCGGACGCTCGTGACGGACGTGGCCACCGCCGAGGCCGTCCTGGCCCTCGACGCCGAGACCGCCCCATGACCGACGACCGCCGAACGCCCGCCATCCTTGGTCTCGATCTCGGCACGACCGAGGTGAAGGCAGGACTCGTGACCCTCGAGGGGCGATTGCTGGCGATCGCCCGGGCGGGCTACGGCCTCGAGGTCGGGCACGGACCGGGGTGGGCGGAACAGGACCCGGGAGCGTGGTGGTCCGCGGTGGTCGGCGCCGTCCGCGCGCTGCACCCGACCGAGCCCGTCGACATCGTCGCGATCGGGGTCGATGGCCACGGACCGACGCTCGCCGCGGTCGACGGTCGTGGCGAGGCCACCCGTCCGGCGATCACGTTCCTCGACACGCGGGCCGCCGCCGAGGCCGCCGAGCTCGCCGCCGCGACCGGGATCCACGGCTGGGCACTCGGGCCGCTGCCCGCCGCCCTCTGGCTGGAGCGACACGAGCCCGAGAGTCGCCGCGCGGACCCGCTGGTACCTGACCACGTGGGAATGGCTCGCGTTCCGCCTGACCGGCGAAGCCGTCGCTCCCTCAGGTTCCCGACCAGGCCGTCCCGGATCCATCGGCCGTCACGGAAGCGACCGGCCTCCACATGGACCGGCGACCGCCGAGCGGCTCGATGGGCGGCGTCGTCGGCACCCTGACCGAGACCGCGGCGGACGCGCTCGGACTGCGCGTCGGGATCCCGGTGGCCGGTGGCACGAACGACGCGTTCGCGAGCTACCTCGGGGCCGGGCTGCTGGAGCCGGGCGACGCCTACGACCCCGGTGGGTCCGCCGGCGGGTTCGGCGTGTACTGGCACGAGCCGGTCGAGGTCGCGGGTGCCTTCGTTACCCCGGCGCCACTGGCCGGGCTGTACAGCGTAGGAGCGGCGATGGCGGCGACCGGCCGCGCCCTCGACTGGTTCCGCGACGCCGATCGTCGGAGGCGATGTCAGCACCGAGCGGCTGCTCGCGGAGGCGGCCGCGACGCCCCCGGGCGCCGACGGCGCCGTGTTCCTGCCGTATCTGGCCGGCGAGCGCTCACCGATCTGGGACCCGACCGCCACCGGCCTGTTCGCGGGCCTGACGCTGTCGCACGGTCGCGGTCACCTGGCCCGCGCGATCATCGAGGCGAGCGCGCTCGCCATCCGCCACGTCGCGACGCCGATGCTGGCGGCCGGCGTGACCGTCACCGCGATGCGGGCCTGCGGCGGCCCGGCGCGGAGCGATGCGTGGAACCAGGTGAAGGCCGACGTGACCGGCTTTCCCGTGCTCGTGCCGGACGTGCTCGAGACCGCGGTCCTGGGCTCCGCCGATCCTCGGCGCGGTGGCGATCGGCGCGAATGCCGACGTTCGCTCGGCGGTCGGGGCCATGACCCGCATCGACCATCGGATCGAGCCACGGCCCGAATTCGCCGAGACCTACGACCGCCTGTTCACCGCGTACACCGCCTTGTATCCGGCGGTCGCGCCGGTGATGCGGCCGCTCATCGGGGCGCTCGCACCCGATGACCCAGACCGGCGGCGCGATCCGCGTCGACGGGGTCGACCTGTCGTTCCCGGTGCGCGGCGGCGGTCGCCTGCCCGTCCTCGACGGCATGACCCTCGACGTCGCCGGCGGCGGGATCGTGGCCCTCATCGGGCCGAACGGCTGCGGCAAGTCCACGCTGCTGCGCGTGATCGCCGGGCTCCTGGCACCCGAGCGGGGCACGGTGACGCTGGACACGGCCCCGATCGTGGAGCCCGACCCGCGGATCGGCCTGGTGTTCCAGGAGCCGCGCCTGCTGCCGTGGCGCTCGGCCGCCGACAACATCACGTACCCGCTCGAGCTCGCCGGCTGGCCGGCCGCCCGCCGCTCGAAGCGCCTGGCCGAGCTCGAGGACCTCGTGTCGCTGGACTCCGGCGTGCGGGGCAATCGGCCTGCCGAGCTCTCCGGCGGGACCCGTCAACGGGTCGCGCTCGCCCGGGCCCTTGCGCTCGAGCCCGAGGTGCTGCTCCTCGACGAGCCGTTCAGCGCGCTCGATGCGCTGAGTCGCGAGCGGTTCGACCTGGAGCTGCTACGGCTCTGGGAGCGCGCCGCCTCGACGATCCTGCTGGTCACGCACAGCATCGCCGAGGCGATCCTCGTCGCCGATCGGATCGTCGTCATGTCGCCAAGGCCCGGACGCGTGGTCGCAGACATCCCGGTTGAACTGGCACGTCCGCGCTCGATCGACGATCTGGACGCCGCCGTCGTGTCCGATACGGCACGCCAGGTGCGTCGATACCTCGGCGAGGGCGAGGCAGCGGCATGAGCCGGTCGGGACTCCTCTTGGTCGGAGCCGCGCTCATCGCCTTCCTCCTGCTCTGGCAGGCCGTCGTCATCGTGAGTGGCTTCCCGCCGTTCATCCTGCCCCCGCCCGGCGCCGTCCTGGGTCGGCTCGCAACGGCCTGGACGGCCGGAACGATCCAGCCGCATCTGCAGACGACCCTTGTCGAGGTCGCGCTCGGGTTCGCGGTCGGCGCCGGTCTGGGGCTCATCGCCGGGTACGCGCTCGCGCGCAGCGCGCTGGTGGAACGGCTGGCCTCGCCCTATCTCGTGGCGGCCCAGGCGACGCCGATCCTCGTGTTCGCGCCGCTGATCGCCTTGTGGTTCGGGCCCGGACTGGCGGGCAAGGTCGTCATCTGCTCCCTTATCGTGTTCTTCCCGGTCGCGGTCGCGACCATGGTTGGGATCCGGTCGGTCGATGCGGGGCTCCTGGAGCTCGGTCGGTCGCTTCGGGCGACTCGCCGCCAGATCCTGACGACGCTCGAGATCCCCGCTGCACTCCCATCGATCCTCGGCGGCATGCGGGTGGGCGTCACGCTGGCCGTGGTCGGCGCGATCGTCGCGGAATGGGCCGGAGCCGAGCGCGGCCTCGGGGTGCTCATCAACCTCGCCCGCGGCTCGTTGTTCGATATCCCACTCATGTTCGCCGCGGCCGCGACCATCGCGATGGTCGGGATCGTGCTCTACGTCGCCGTCGTCCTCGTCGAGCGCCGCCTGGTCGGCGCCCGCTAGCCCAGTCGGAGGAAATCGTGCCATCGGATCGTCGCCCACTCGTGCTTGTCACCGCCGCCGTCATCGCGCTCGTCGCCGTCCTCCTGCTCATCCCGCGCGGCACGCCGCCCGGCGAACCCGGCGCCAGCGGGCCGTTCCCGACCTGTCCGGGTGACATCGACCGGGCGACGCCGTCCGCGTCCTGCCCCGCCGAGGCATCGAGCTCGGCCGGGCCGAGCGACGAGCCCAGCGCCGGGCGCCAGCGACGAGCCGAGCCAGGAGCCCGTCGCGCTGACCGTCGGCCTCGGGTTCATCCCGAGTGTCCAGTTCGCCCCGTTCTACCTCGCCGACCAGGCCGGCTACTACGCCGAAGCCGGCGTCGACGTCGAGTTCCAGAACAAGATCGACCCGGATCTCGTCACGCTCGTCGGGCAGGGCGTCCATCGACGTCGGGCTGGCCGATGGCACGAGCGTCATCCCGGCCGTCAGCCAGGGCATCCCGATCAAGTACGTGGCCACGATCTACGGCCAGTTCCCGTCGATCGTGTTCGCGAAGGCATCGACCGGGATCAGGACGGCGGCCGACCTCGCCGGGAAGAAGGTCGGGATCCCGGGGCGATTCGGGTCTTCGTGGATCATGCTCCAGGCGCTGCTCGCCGACGCCGACCTCACGCCCGAGGACGTCGAGATCGTCGAGTACCCGGACTTCGGCCAGGGTGCCGCGGTGACCCAGGGCGCGGTTGCCGCCGCGACCGGGTTCGCGAACAACGAGCCCGTCCAGCTGGAGCTGACCGGCGAGGAGGTCACGATCCTGCGCGTCGACGACATCGTGCCGCTTCCGGGCAATGGGTTGATCGTGGGCACCTCGACCCTCGACGCGAAGTCCGACGCCATCGCCGGGTTCATCGCGGCGACCCTGCGCGCGATGGAGGAGATCGCCGAGAAGCCCCAGGTCGGCCTCGATGCCGCCATCACGGCCGTGCCGGAGCTCGGGTTCGGCTCCGGAGGTGCAGGCCGCCATCCTCGATGCCACGATCGAGGTGTGGAAGGGACCGGCACAGGAGGCGCGCGGGTTCGGGGCCATCGAGCCCGCGGACTGGGAGCAGTCGATCGCGTATCTCGAGACGCTCGATCTGGTGCCGAACCCGGTCACGGTCGACGACGTCATCGAGACCGGCCTGTTGCCGGCGCAGGACTGACGGCCGTGCTCGGTGGGGTCCGGCCGACGGCGGCACGCCGGTCGTGGTGGCTCCGCGAGGCCCTCGCCGCGGAAGCAGCCGCCGCACCCCACCTGGCCGCGGCCGCGCCCCCGTTACGTGGCACGACGACGGCCGATGTCGTGATCGTCGGCGGCGGCTACACGGGCCTCTGGACCGCGCTGCGCCTCACGGAGCTCGAGCCGTCGGCCCGGGTCGTGCTGATCGAGTCGGACATCTGCGGCGGCGGGCCGTCCGGGCGCAACGGCGGGTTCGTCACGAACTGGTGGGACGAGCTCCCGACGCTCATCGACCGGTACGGCGTCCCGGGCGCGATCGGCGTCGGGGAGGCGATGGAGGCGGCCGTCGACGAGGTCGGCGCGTTCTGTGCCGCGAACGACGTCGACGCCTGGTTCACGAAGGCCGGGTCTCTGTCCGCGAGCGCGGCGCCGGCCCAGGATGGTGGCTGGATGCCGGCCGTGACCGCGCTGCGCGAGCACGGTCTCGGCGACCGTCTCGTGCCGCTGACGGCGGACGAGGTCCGGGCACGCGTCCGATCGCCGGTGTTTCGCGAGGGCGCCTTCATGCCGGGGGCGGCCACCGTCCAGCCGGCGACGCTGGCCCGCGGGTTGCGGCGGGTGCTGCTCGAACGCGGCGTGATCATCCACGAGGGCACGACCGCGGCCGAGATCGACGGTCAGCGGCCCGGGTGGCTCGGTGCCCTGGGCGCCGGGACGCGTCGTGCGCCACGCCGCCGTGGGGCGGCCGGCGGACCTCGACCCGTCCGGGTGCGAACGACGTCGGCGGCCGGCGACGGTGAGGTGCTGGCGGGGTCGGCGGTCCTGGCACTCAATGCCTGGGCGGGCGCATGGCCGTGGTTCGGGCCGCGCCTGGTGACGTGGTCGTCGTACATCGTCCTGACCGAGCCCATCCCCGATCGCCTGGCCGACATCGGCTGGACCGGCGGCGAGGGCGTCGCCGACGCCAGGTTCACGCTCCACTACCTGCGGACGACACCGGACGGGCGGATCGCGATCGGCGGCGGTGGCGGTCGGGCCGGGTTCGCCGGTCGGATCGGCCCGGCGTTCACGGACTCGGCCGCCGATGCCGCGCGAGCGGCCGCGGGACTGCGTCGGTTGTTCCCGTCGCTTCGTGACGTACGCATCGAGGACGCCTGGGGCGGCCCGATCGACATCAGCGCGGATCACCTGCCCTGGTTCGGGTCGGTCCGCGGCCGCCCGATCCACTACGGCCACGGGTACAGCGGCAACGGCGTCGGGCCGGCGGTCGTCGGCGGTCGCATCCTCGCGGCTCGGGCGGTCGAGCGCGCGGACGACCCGGCGCTGGCCCTGGCGCTCGCGGACGGGCGCGACCGCCGCGGCCGTTCCCGCCGGAACCGGCGAGCTACCTTGGCGCGCGGCTGATCCGCGAGGCCGCCGTCCGGCGCGAATCGATGGAGGAGCGTGGCGAAGAGCCCGGATTCGTGCTTCGCGAGGTCAGCCGGTTGCCCAGGCGGCTCGGCTATCACCTTGGGCCGGAATAGGGTCGCTCGGGCCCCGGCGGCGAACCCGTCCGGAGCAGGAATCGGCCAAATCGGCTATCGTTAGTACTCCCCGCCGCACCTGACGAACCTCGCTGTGCAGGAGTCCCCGTTGAACAGTCGCCCGCCCGTCAAGCCTGCCATCGCCAACGAGCCCTTCAAGCACGTGATCGATGAGTACAAGCACCAAGCTCAGACGATCACCTGCACGTGCGGCTGGCACGGTAGCTCGGCGACGATCGATCGCGCCGGCTCCGAGTGGACGGCTCACCTCATCGAGGTTCGCGGCAAGAAGCGCTGAGCGCGGACACCGAACGTACGACGACCCGGATCGACCGATCCGGGTCTTTCTTTGTCCGTGGCAGGTCGACGGCCGGTGACGTCGAGCGCCTGCTAGCCTGTCGCGCGTGGACCTGCCCCTGAGCCCGCCGTTCGCGCTCCGCGGCCGCCTGCTGACGCCCCTCGACGACGGCGGAACCACCTACGAGCCCGACGGGCTGCTGGTCGTGGACGACTCCGGGCGGATCGCCTTCGCCGGACCCGCGGGTGATCGCCCGGAGGATGCGTCCGCGGCCATCGACCTGCGGCCATGGATCCTGCTCCCCGGCATGGTCGACCTGCACGCCCACCTGCCCCAGCTCCCGAACGCCGGCCTGGGGGCCGGGCTCGACCTGCTGACGTGGCTCGAGCGCTACATCTTCCCGCTCGAGCGAGCCTTCGATGCGGCGGCGGCCGAGCGGCTGGCCCCGGCCGCGTGGCGCGCCTTCGCCGCCGCGGGCACGACGACCGCGATGGTCTACGGAGCGGTCTACGAGGCGAGCCTGGACGCCACGTTCCGCGCTGCCGAGGCGCACGGGATCCGGGCCATCGTGGGCAAGGTGATGATGGACCGCGGGACCTACGACCCGACGATCGATCCCAAGGTCATCCTCGACCAGAGCCTGGCCGAATCCGCCGCGGCTCATCGATCGATGGCACGGCGCCGACGACGGCCGCCTCAGGTACGCGGTCACGCCGCGGTTCGCCATCACCTGCACGGCCGACCTGCTGCGCGAGTCCGCCGCGCTCGCCGCCGCCACCGGTGCGTACTGGCAGACGCACGTGTCGGAGGACCGTGGCGAGATCGCCGAGGTCGCCCGGCTCTTCCCCGACTCCATCGATTACGTCGACGTCTACGACCGCGCCGGCGGGCTCGGGGAGCGGACCGTCCTCGCGCACGCCGTCCATCTCTCGGACCGGGAGCTTGGTCGCCTCATCGAGACCGGGACGCGGGTCGCCCATTGCCCCGTCTCGAACCTGTTCCTGGCGTCGGGGATGATGCCGCTGGGCCGGTACCTCGACGCCGGGCATGAGCCTGGGGCTGGGCTCGGACGTCGCCGGGGGCCCGGACCTCTCGATCTTCACGGTCATGCGGACCGGCTTCTACGTGCAGAACGCCCGTCGCGTGGCCGGCGTCGAGGAGGGACGCATCCTCGCCCCGCTGGACTGGCTGCGCCTCGGGTCGCTCGGCGGCGCGCAGGCACTCGGTCTCGGCGCGATCACCGGATCGCTGGAGGCCGGCAAGGAAGCCGATGTGATCGCGGTCGACCCGGCCTTCACGGCCCCGGTACCCGGCGTCGAAGACGACGAGCCGGCCGACATCGCGAGCCGGATGATCTTCCGGTCACACCCCGACATGGTCCGCGCCGCCTGGGTCCGCGGCCGCCGGCTTGAGGGCCCCGGAGCCCGCGGGTGACGCACTGCCCGCGGTCCACGTGCACCGGGCGCTCCTATCGTCGACCGGATCCAGCCCCGATGCCAGTTTAGTGCACCGGGTGCACGCCACGACGACGCGACCCTCGGCGAATGGGCTCCAAGCGAACGCGCTGCAGATCGGCGGTTCGTGCGACGATAGCGTCGTGGGATGCACGTGAATGGCTGGCGGTCCGCGGCGCTCAGAGGAAGATCAGGGCCGAACCGCCCGGATGGTCGCCGCTGGCCTCAGTCGCCGCGAGGGCGCGGCGGGCGCTGACCGGGAAACGATCCGCGAGCGCGGCGTCGGCCGCCTCGATGGCGTGCTCGGTTCGCTTGGTGTGTCGGAGATCACGACGATGACGTGCTCGATCCGGCGTCGCGAGCCTTGCGTTCGATCCGCGGAATTGGGCCTGGATGTCGTGGATCCGAGTCTCCGGCCTCCGCCGGCACTGAAGCGGTCGCGGTACATCGGCGCTACGAAGGCCACCTACGACGCTGTCCCATGCTCGCAGGTCGTTGCGCGATCGGCAAGTGGCACTGCTCGAGTCGGAAGGTCAGATCGGGATGCAGGCGAGCGCGGAAGCGCGTCAGCAGGGCTGCTTGAGCCGCATCGCGGATCGGATCCGGTCCGGCGGTAGGCGAAACGAGGATCCACGACTTCCAGGCCCGACGACGGCTCCGATCATGCTCAAGCCGCGACAGCCGTGGCCGCACCATGTCCTCGACTCGTCGATCGCCGGAACCCGGAGCAACCGAGAGCAATCCGACCGCGCGACCGACCGCTGTCGACGCGTTAGTCCCGCGGTCAGCCGGGCTGCACGAAGCCTCGGCCGCCCATCGAGACGAGATCCGCGCTGAGCGGTCCTGGTGCCGCGATCGCACCGGCTCTCTCCTTGAGCCGGCATGGCCGTAGTCTGCGAGGTGCGGTCACGTCTACGTCGGCATTATCCGTGTCGCCATCTGGGGCTCGTATCTGTCGAGGACGTGCATGGGTACACGACCCGATCGGCCGTGCAGGTCCGGTGCACGCCACGTCGATGGAACGATCCGGATCGGACCGATCCGTCAGCACGGCTCGCATGCAGACGTTCGTTCGCCGATAGCGTCGGATATGGTCGCACCATGCGACCGGGCGGGTCCAACGCGCTAAGGTCCGGGCGTGAGTGACAGCGTCGATCTCCTGATCACGGGCGGCACCGTCGTGGACGGCACGGGCGCGCCGCCACGGCCCGGAGACGGTCGTCGTCGAGGGTGACCGGATGCGGCTGCTCCCCGTGGACGCGGCACTCCCCGAGCACGTCGGGCGGCGGATCGACGCCACGGGCATGGTCGTCGCGCCCGGATTCATCGACCTGCACAGCCACGGCGGCCTGGTCATCCTCGCCGAGCCGCGGCACGAACCCAAGGTCCGCCAGGGCGTCACGACCGAGATCGTCGGGGTCGATGGCAACGGCTTCGCGCCGTTCGAGAACCGCGAGGACCTGCTCGCCTTCGTCGAGCTCGATTCGGGGCTCGACGGCCGGCCCGACCTGGACTACGACTGGCGAACCGTCGCCGACTACCTCGCCCGCTACGACGGCACGGTCAGCGTCAACGTCGGGACCCTGGTCGGCAACTCGCAGCTCCGGATCGGCGCGCTCGGGTGGGACGACGTCCCGGCCGATGACGGAGCCATCGATCGCATGCGCGGCATCCTGCGCGACGCGATGGCCGAGGGCGCGGTCGGCCTCTCGACCGGTCTCGACTACCCGCCGGGGAGCTACGCCACCACCGAGGAGCTCGCCGCGCTGACACGGACCGCGGGCGAGGCCGGCGGCTTCTATCACACCCACGTTCGCTACCAGCTCGGCGACCGCTACCTCGACCCGTTCAAGGAAGCCATCGACATCGGACGCCGCGCCGACGCCCCTGCCCACATCACGCACTTCTATCACCGCGAGACCCATCCCGGCGGGCCGGAGGCGCTCCTCGCCCTCGTCGACGATGCGCGCGCCGCCGGCCTCGATGTCACGTTCGACACCTACCCGTCGGAGTGGGCCAGCACGCGGCTCCTCATCCAGCTTCCCGGCTGGATCCAGGAAGGCGGACCCGGGCCGCTCAAGCAACGCCTCGCCGACCGGGCTGCCCGCGATCGCCTGCGAGGAGAGTTCGCGGCCCGCGGCGCGGCCTACACGGGACCGGGAGGCTGGGCGGACCTGCGCCTCGGCGCGTTCCACCGCCCCGATCTCCTGCGCTGGGAGTCGATGACCATGGCGGACGTGATGCAGGAGACGGGCCAGGATGCCGTCGACGTCATCTGCGACCTGCTGCTGGCCGAGGACCTCGGCGTCAACCAGGTCACGAGCGGGCCGTGGTCCGAGACGCTGCGCCAGTTCGTGACCCACCCGGTCGGGATGGTCGGCACGGACTCCACGTTCATCGGCGCCAAGCCGAGCCCGCGGACCTACGGCTCATTCCCACGGATCCTCGGCCAGTTCGTGCGCGACGAGGGGCTGCTGAGCCTCGAGGGGGCGATCCACAAGATGACGGGCGCGGCCGCGGCCCGCCTGGGCCTCAAGCAGCGCGGAACGATCCGCGACGGTGCCTACGCCGACCTGGTCGTCTTCGACCCGGCCTTGGTGCGTAGCAATGCCACGTACGACGAGCCTTGCCGTTTCCCGAGCGGCATCGACCACGTCATGGTCAATGGCACCCTCGTCGTCGATGGCGGCGCCCACACCGGCGCGTTCCCGGGACGCGGGATCCGCCTCGGGGCCGACTGATCGCGTTCAGCCTTCGCTGGCTTTACGGGCATCGCGCCGAAGCTCCACGTACATCCGCTCGGTCGCGAGCCGCTGCGCATCGATGAGGGTCGGCTCGCCGTCGGTGCCGGCCCAGCCGACCGCGAGGGTGAGGGCGATCGCGCCGGACTCGAGCCACAGCTCGCAGGCGCGGCGCACCCGCTCGACGTAGTTGATGGCCGCGACCTCGTCGGTCTCGGGCAGGAGGATGCCGAAGCGACCGGGCGCCAGCCGCGCCACGAGGTCGACGTCGCGGGCCAGGCGGCGCATCGTGTCGGCCAGCGCCGGAACGACGCGATCGGCGGCATCAGCCCCCAGCCGATCGACGAGTCGATCGAGGCCACTGAGTTCGAAGATCACGACGGTCGCCGGCCGGTGATAGCGGTGGATCCGGAGATTCTCGGCGGCGATCAACCGGGTGAACGCCGCCTGGTCGAGCAGGCCGGTCAGCCCGTCCGTGCCCGTCGTCGGTTCGACCGGCTCGGGTTCGGGAGCGGGTTCGGCCTCCGGCTCGACGTTCGCGACGGTGTCAGGGGAGGCCTCGGTCTCCATGAGCGCGGCAGCGGCGAGTGCAGCCGCATCGCGAGGATCGACCGGGTCGCCATCGTCGCTCCCGTCCGCCGTCGGCGTCGTCCGCGGCCCCACCGTTCGAAGCCCCGTCCGACATCCGGGTCGACCGAGCCGACTCGTCGATATATGAGCTGGACATGAGGCTGCTCTGCAGGACCGATCGGGTCGTCGCCGGGGTCACGCTCTTGGCGCGGCTCATCCGCCCCGCGTACACGACCAGCAGCAGGAGCACGGTGTTCGCGACGATGGCGGCCAGGAGGACCGGCAGCAGGACATCCTGCGAGACTTCCATGGTTCGAGTCCTTGATGAGTGCCAAAGAAACGTGATGAGTGCCAAATGAAGAGCGACTAGGCGGCCGATGATAGGTCCGCGGCCCACGGATGTGACCATCGGATGACCCATTTGGGCCACGTTGTCGGTGCGACCGGGCACCGCGACAGGCGGGTCCAGAGCGGTCCGGGGCGGTATGTCGCGGTCCGGTGGACCCGCCGCGCTGGGTGGTATCGTCGTGCGCCATGGAGGGTTCCCAGACCACGCGTATGACGACCGGCACGTCGCCCGCGAGCCCCATCGTCGTCCAGCCCGAGACCGTCGTCCCGGGGATGGCGCGCCCGGCCGCGCCGTTACGACGCGAGGGACCGGCCAAACTGACCGGCACCGCCCTGTACACGGACGACATCGTCGTCCCCGGGGCGTGGTACGGCACGACCATCCGATCGACCGACGCGCACGCCACCTTCGATGCGCTCGAGCTCGATCCTGGCTTCGACTGGTCGAAGGTGGTCGTCGTGACCGCGGCCGACATCCCGGGCGAGAACATCGTCAGCTCGATCAAGAGCGACCAGCCGATCCTCGTCCCGCTCGGCGGGGAGATCCAGCACCACGCCGAGCCGCTGGCCCTCCTCGCCGCGCCCGACAAGGCGACCCTGCGCGAGGCGCGCCGCCGGGCGCTACCGCGGACCACGAAGCTGCCGGGCGTCTTCGACCCGCTCGAGTCGGATCACACGTTCGCCCAGTACACGATCGAGGCCGGGACGGACGTCGAGGCCGCGCTCGCCACTGCCGACGTCGTCCTCGAGGGCGAGTATCGCGTCGGCCACCAGGAGCAGCTGTACATCGAGAACAACGCGATGATCGCCGTGCCGACCGAGGGTGGCGGCGTCATCGTCACGGGCTCGCTCCAGTGCCCGTACTACCTCCACGCGGCCCTCAAGCGCGGCCTGGGCCTCGACGATCAAGCCGCACGCGTGGTCCAGGCCGAGACCGGTGGCGGGTTCGGGGGCAAGGAGGAGTTCCCCTCGGTCATCGGGCTGCACGCGGCGCTCCTCGCGCGCAAGGCGCAGAAGCCGGTGCGGATGATCTACGAGCGCCACGAGGACATCGCCGCCACGACCAAACGTCACCCAGCGATCGTCCGTCACCGGACGGGCGTCACCCGCGATGGCCGGCTCGTGGCCCAGGACATCGAGGTCATCATGGACGGCGGCGCGTACTGCACGCTGACCCCGGTCGTGCTCTCGCGGGGCGCGCTGCACAGCGGCGGGCCGTACCGCTGCCCGAACGTCCGCATCCGTGCCCGGGCGACCCGGACGAACACGCCGCCCAACGGCGCGTTCCGCGGATTCGGCGCTCCGCAGACCGAGTTCGCGGCCGAGACCCACCTCAACCGGATCGCCGAGCAGCTCGGCATCTCGCCGCTCGAGATCCGGCGGCGAAACGTCTACCACCCCGGCGACACGACCCCGACCGGCCAGATCCTGCGGGACAGCGTGGCGGGCGAGGAGGTCCTGGAGCGTGCGGCCGAGGCCGCGGAGTTCACGCGCCTGCGGGCGAAGACAGACGACGCGCGGCGCGCGCGCGCGGGCTCCGGTGAGACGCCCGGGTCCCCGCTCCGCACGGGCCGCGATCGCACGGCCAGCGGCATCGGCCTCGCCCTCGCGTGGCACGGTGCCGGGTTCACGGGCTCAGGCGAGATCAAGCTCGCCAGCGTGGCCTCGCTGGAGCTCACGGCCGAGGGCCGTGTCGTCGTCCTGACCGCCTCGACCGAGATGGGGCAGGGGACCAAGACGATCTTCCCGCAGCTCGTCGGCGACGCCCTTGGTATCCCGGACGAGGACGTCGACCTCGTGCCCCAGGACACGGCCTTCGTGCCGGACAGCGGTCCCACGGTCGCGTCGCGGACCGCGATGGTCGTTGGCGGCCTCCTGATCAAGGCGGCACGGAAGCTGCGCGAGCAGGTCGAGTGGGCGACCGGGGCACCGTTCGTCGACTCGTACGTCGCCTACGCCCATGAACACGGCGCGACCCGCATCGACCAGCGGTTCGAGCCCTACCCGGACAGCGTCACGTTCGACGACGACCTGTACCGCGGTGACGCCTACCCGGCGTTCGGGTGGGCCGCGTGCGTCGCGGAGGTCGAGGTCGATCTCGACACGGGCGAGGTCCACGTCCGCGACGTCGTCGCCGCCGACGACATCGGCCGGGTCATCCACCCGGTCCTCGCCGAGGGCCAGGTCGAGGGTGGCACCCTGCAGGCCGTCGGCTACGCCACGATCGAGGAGATCAAGCTGCGTGACGGTCGCTACCTCAACGACCGCCTTGCGACCTACATCATCCCGACCGCGCTCGATGCGCCGCGCATCTCGACGATCCTCGTCGAGGCCCCGTTCCATGCCGCCCCCCACGGCGCCAAGGGGGTCGGGGAGCTGCCGATGGACGTCGGGGCGCCGGCGGTCGTGGCGGCCATCGCCGATGCGACCGGGATCTGGATCGGGGAGCTGCCGGCCAGCCCGGAACGGATCCTGGCCGGTCTCGCGGGCACGCCGGAAGCCGCCGGCCTGCCACCGGGCGCGTCCGCTCCCGCGCTCGAGGGACGCGCATGACGACCTACAGCCTCACGGTCAACGGCACGCCCGCGGAGGTGGACGTCCCCGGCATGCGCCGCCTGCTGGACGTGCTCCGCGAGGATCTCGCGCTGACCGGCACGAAGGAGGGCTGCGGGGAAGGGGAGTGCGGCGCGTGCACCGTGCTGGTGGACGGCGCGCCGGTCGATTCGTGCCTCGTCCCGATCTGCCAGGTCGCCGGAACCGAGGTTCGCACCGTCGAGGGCCTCGCGGCCCCGGCATCGGACCCGGCCGAACCGGACGCGATGGACCCGCTCCAGGTCGCGTTCCTCCAGACCGGCGGCGCGCAGTGCGGCATCTGCACGCCCGGGATGCTCATGGCGGCCCGAGCCTATCTCGAGGCCGGCGGAGGCCGGGACGAGGGCGCCATCCGCGAGGCCATCGCCGGCAACCTCTGCCGCTGCACGGGCTACACCAAGATCATCGACGCCATCGCGCTCGCCGCCGGCCCCCGATGACTGGCCCGACGACCCGGCCACGCTGAGCGCCCCATGCCGATCGAACCGCCCGTCACCAGCCCGAACGACCTCGATGGCGCGTACGCAGCGCTCGCCGCAGCCCCAGCGGACGCGCCCGCCCGGCCCATCGCCGGTGGCACCGACCTGATGGTGGCCTTGACCGGCGAGCTCGGCGAGCCGCCGGCAAGCGTCGTCGACCTGTGGGCGATCGATGCGCTGCGCGGCATCGCGATCGACGGCGCCGCGCTCGTGCTCGGTGCCTTGACGACGTACACCGACATCCGTCGCTCGCCGCTGTGTCGCGAGCACGTCCCGGCCCTGGTCGACGCGGCCGCGACCATCGGGGCGGCCCAGATCCAGAACCGCGGCACGCTCGGTGGCAACATCGCGAACGCCTCGCCCGCCGGCGACACGTTGCCGGTCCTGCTCGCGGCCGACGCCGTGTTCGTGCTCGGGTCGGCGCGCGGCGAGCGCGACGTCCCCGCCGCCGACTTCTGGACGGCCTACCGGCGCACGGCGCTCGCCCCCGACGAACTGCTTCTCCGAATCCGGATCCCGCTCGCGACCGACCGCGAGATGCGCTTCCGCAAGGTCGGGACGCGTCGGGCGCAGTCGATCAGCAAGGTGGTGCTGGCGGCGGCCTGGCGGTCGGACGCGGTCGCGGTCGTGCCCCGCGGCGCGTGGCGCGACGTCCGGATCGCCCTCGGGTCCGTGGCCGCCACCCCGATCCGTGCCCGCGCGACCGAGGCCGTGCTCGAAGGCAAGGCACCGACCCCCGAGACCGCGGACCTCGCCGCGGAGACCCTGGCCGGCGAGCTGTCACCCATCGAGGACGTCCGTTCGACCGCCGAGTACCGCCGGCTCGTGGCGGCGCGCGTGCTCCATCGCATCATTCGCGAGGCCGGCGGCTGGTGACCGGTCCCCGCGCGGACCCGGCGACCCTCACCGCGCTGTTCGAAGGGGCGCCGCGGTTCCTCGCGCGGCTGGACGCGGCCGGACCGTTCGTCGACGACGCGGAGCTCTTCGCGCGGGCACGCGCCATCGCCCACGCCATGCCGGAGGCCGAGCAGATCGAGCTCATCGACGCGCACCCGCGGCTCGGGGCGCCGCCCGGTTCGGTGTCGGCGATGAGCTACCGCGAGCAGGGGTACGACCGGGGAGCCGGCACGCCCGTCGACGTCGCGGCCGAGCTCGAGCGGCTCAATGACGCGTACGAGGCCGGCCACGGGTTCCGCTACTGCGTCTTCGTCGCGGGTCGTTCGCGCGAGGAGCTGCTCCCCGGGTTCGCCGCCGCGCTCGACGCAGACCGTGACGCCGAGATCCACCGGGCGCTCGACGCGGTCGTCGACATCGCCATGGACCGCCATGCGAAGCTGTCGGCATCCACATGATCGAGCTCGCCGGCAACCGCTACGGCAAGGCCGCCATCCGCATCGTCCGGGTGGGACGTGACACGACGCCCCATGCCCTGCGCGACGTGACCGTGGCCATCGCGCTGGAGGGCGATTTCGCGGCCGCGCACACGGACGGCGACAACTCCCTGGTCGTGGCCACGGACACGATGAAGAACACCGCGTACGCGTTCGCGGCCGAGCACCTGGCGGGCGCCATCGAGACCTATGCGACGGTCCTCGGTCGGCACTTCCTCGAGGAGGACCAGGTGGATCGGGCGATCGTGAACGTCCGCGAGCATGCCTGGCAGCCCATCGACGTCGCCGGCACGCCGGCGCCCGACGCCTTCGTCCGGAGCGGCGAGGGCACCCGGGTGGCGACGGTGGCCGTCGGCCGGGACGAGGTCGTCGTCGAGGCCGGCGTCGAGGACCTGGTCGTCATGAAGACGACCCGTTCGGCGTTCAGCGGCTTCCCGCGCGACCGCTACACGACGCTTGCCGAGACCGAGGACCGGCTCATGGCCACGAAGGTCACCGCGATCTGGCGATACGGCGCCCCCGACCTCGACTTCGACGCCGTCTGGACGGCGGCCCGTGCCACGCTCCTCGAGGTGTTCGCCGACCACGACAGCCCGAGCGTCCAGACGTCGATCTGGATCATGGCCAAGGCGATGCTGGAGCGGCACCAGGAGCTCGACGAGGTCCGCATGGTGCTCCCGAATCTGCATCACTGGACGATCGACCTGGCCGGCTTCGGGGTGGACAACGACCGGCAGGTCTACATCTCCACGACCGAACCACACGGCCTCATCGAGGCGACGGTCCGCCGCAGCCAGGTGTCCTGATGCGAGGAAAGGCCACGCCTCCAGCCGCCCCGCCCGGCGTCGAGGTCACCGGTCCAGCCGTCCCCGGCTCCGACCGAGTCCTCACGACCGAGGCGCTCGCGTTCATCGCGGACCTCCAGCGCCGGTTCGGGCCGTTGCGCCTGGACCTGCTGCATCGCCGCCACGAGCGTCAGGCGGCGCTGGATTCCGGGCAGCGGCTGGACTTCCTGGCTTCGACCCACGAGATCCGCGAGGCCGACTGGACCGTGGCCCCGGCACCGCCCGACTTCGACGACCGGCGCGTCGAGATCACCGGACCGGCCGAGCCAAAGATGATGATCAACGCGCTGAACTCCGGGGCGCGCGTGTTCATGGCCGACCTCGAGGACGCGCTGTCGCCGACGTGGGCGAACGTCGTCGGCGGGCAGGCGGCACTCATCGACGCCGTGCGCGGGACGCTCGCCTTCGACTCGCCCGAAGGCAAGACCTATCGGCTGGGCGAGCAGGTGGCCCAGCTGGTCGTGCGACCACGAGGCTGGCACCTGGTCGAGTCGCACGTGATGGTCGATGACGTGCCGGTTTCGGCCGCGCTGTTCGATGCGGGCCTGTACCTGTTCCACAACGCCGCCGAGCGAGTCGCCCGCGGCTCAGGGCCCTATCTCTACCTGCCGAAGCTCGAGTCGCACCACGAGGCGCGGCTCTGGAACGAGGTCTTCATCCACGCGCAGGCCGAGCTCGGCGTGCCGCGTGGCAGCGTCCGCGCGACGGTCCTGATCGAGACGATCACCGCGGCATTCGAGATGGACGAGATCCTGTACGAGCTGCGCGAGCACGCGGCGGGGTTGAATGCCGGCCGCTGGGACTACCTGTTCAGCGCGATCAAACGGCTGCGCAGCTCGCCCGACCTCGCGTCGCCGGACCGCTCCCAGCTGACGATGACGGTGCCGTTCATGCGCGCCTACACCGAGCTGCTCGTGCAGACGTGCCACAAGCGCGGGGCACATGCGATCGGCGGGATGGCCGCGTTCATCCCGAACCGGCGCGACCCCGAGGTGACCGAGAAGGCGCTCGCCAAGGTCCGGGAGGACAAGGAGCGCGAGAGCCGCGACGGGTTCGACGGGACGTGGGTCGCGCATCCCGACCTCGTGCCCGTCGCCATGGAGGTCTTCGATGCGGTCCTGGGTTCCGCACCGAACCAGAAGGACCGGCTGCGTGAGGACGTGTCGGTCACGGCCGCGGAGCTGCTGGACCTGACCGTCGGGGGCGGCAGCGTCACCGAAGCGGGCGTGCGCGCCAATATCCGGGTGGCCCTCGCCTACCTCGACGCGTGGCTGGGTGGCACCGGCGCCGCGGCGATCGACAACCTCATGGAGGACGCGGCGACGGCCGAGATCGCCCGCTCGCAGCTCTGGCTGTGGCGGACCCGTGACCTGCTCCCGATCACGCAATACGCGACGATCCGCGACGAAGAGCTCGCTCGACTGGGTGGCGCCACGGAAGGCCGCCTCAAGGACGCCTGGGACGTGCTCGACCACCTCGTCCTCGACGACGACTTCGCCGAATTCCTGACTTTGCAGGCCTATCCGCGACTGGACTGAGATCCGCGGACGTCGGAACGGCCAAGCCCGGCCGCCTCACTGTGGTGGGATCGATGGTCAGCCGGTGATCGGGCCCCGCTCGATGAACTGCCCCGCGCCGCGGCGGCCGACGAACTGGCCGGCTCGGATGACCTCGGTGCCGCGCACGAGCACATCGCGGACCGTGCCACGGACATTCATGCCCTCGTAGGGCGTGTAGTCGCTCGTGTGGTGGAGCTCGGTCGCGCGGAGCGTGCGCGTCGCGTCCGGGTCGAAGATCACCAGATCGGCGTCTCGTCCCACCTCGATCGCGCCCTTCCGAGCGAGGCCGAATCGTGCCGCCGGGGTGGTCGCGAGCACGTCGACCATGCGCTCGATCGTCAGGCGACCGCGGGCCACGCCCTCGCTGTAGACGAGCGCGAGCAGCGTCTCGATGCCGGGCGCGCCATTGCTGATCTGGTCGAACGAGATGCCCTTCGCCGCCTCGGCCTTCTCGACGCCGACACGGTCGGGGACGTGATCGGTGGCGACCAGGTCGAGCGATCCGTCGGCGAGCCCCTCCCACAGCGCGTCCCGATCGGCGGCGGACCGCAACGGCGGAGAGATGACGTAGCAGGCGCAGCGCGTCGGGTCCGGCTCCTCGTACTCGGCGTCGGTCAGCGTGAGGTAGTGCGGACAGGTCTCCGCGGTCACCCGGACCCCGGCCGCCTTCGCGCGGCGGACCTCGTCGAGCGCGGCCGCTGACGAGAGATGGACGACGTGGACGGGCGAGTCGGTGGCCCGGGCGAATGCCAGCGCGCGGGCCGTCGCGACCGCCTCGACGTAGGGTGGTCGCGAGGTTGCGTGGTAGCGCGGTAGCACGTCACCACGCTGCAACGATCCGGCCACGGCGGCATCGAGCAGCACCGGATCCTCGCAGTGGACCTGGAGCATGCCGCCGCGCTCGCCCATCAGCCGCATCGCATCGAACAGGGCCTGGTCCGGTAGCCGGAAGTCGAAGACCATGAACGCCTTCGATGTCGCGACACCGGCCTCGATCGTGGCCGGAAGCTCGGCCAGCGGGTCATCGGCGTGCCCCGAGACCGCGAGCGAGAGGCCGTAGTCGATCGCGCTGTCCGCGTTCGTCGCTGTGCGCCATTCCGACAGCCCGGTTCGCAGCGATCGCTCGGCAGCCGGCGACGAGCCCGTTCCGGGGTTGTTGAACGACAGGAACGACGTCGTCCCGCCGTACGCGGCGGCCACGGAATCCTGGAAGAACCGGTCCGGCTCGGCATCCGAGGCGACCCGCGTGTGCGTGTGCACGTCGACCACGCCGGGGAGGACCAGCATCCCGGTCGCATCGACCACGCGAGACGCGCCCGCGGCGAGGTCGGCCAGGTCGGGCTCGATGGCCGTGATCACGCCACCATCCACCGCCACGTCCGCGCGCCGGGACCCGGTCGCCGTCACGACCGTCCCGCCGCGAATGATGAGATCAGTCACGACGCACGCCGTCGCTCGGACGCTGGTCGATAGGCAGGGCGGTCAGCCGCCGTCGCCTCCGCCACCGCCCCCGCCACCGAAGTCGCCCCCGCCGCCACCGAAATCGCCGCCGCCCCAGCCGCCCCCGCCACCGAAATCGCCTCCACCTCCACCGTAGTCGCCGCCCCCGCTACCACCCGACCAGTCGCCACCGCCGCCATGGCCGTCGCCTCCGCTGTCACCGCCGGAACCTGCGCCGAACGCCGCCGCACCGAAGATCCCAAGCCACAGCGCGGACCCGCGCCAACCGGGCAGGCGCTCTCCGGCGCGGGCTCGGGCAGCATCTCGCCGTCCAGAGGCGAGTGCCAGGACCAGCAACGCCAGCACGACGGCGATGATCGCGATCGTGACTCCGTCGACCATCAGTCACCTTCCTCGGTGATGCGGATCGCCTGGGCACCTTCCCAGAGACAGCGTCGACCGACCTCGCGCAGCCGGTCCTGCCAGTCATCGTCGGCGCTCGTCCCGACGACCGACGCGAAGTGGTTCGCCGCCAGCGGCCCCACCTTCGAGGCCGTCGCGCAGCCGCCGTACGGAAAGAAGATCTCGCATTCGCTGATCCCGCCCGGGTAGATCGCCAGCTGCCCGGGTGCCGGGTGCGACGTGTGGTTCTCGTACTCCAGCCCCGGCCGGAAGTCCCCGAACGGGATCCACGTCGACTCGCCGGTCCAGCGGCAGTGGATCAACCTGGACTCGATGGGCAGCATCCGCCGGATGGCCTCGATGGTCTTGGGGGCCGCCGCCTCCCAGCGGGCGCTAAAGTGGAGGTCGCCGACCTCGATCCGCAACGTTCCCATGTGCGGAGGATAGCGACCCGTGGCCAGCGCCGAACCCGCGAGACCCACCATCAGCACCCACGTCCTCGACACGGAACGTGGAGTGCCGGCGGCCGGCGTCCACGTCACGCTCTATCGACTCGATGTCGCCAGCGCGCCGATCCGGATGACGCAGGCCCTGACCGATGCCGACGGGCGCATCGGCGACCTCCTCGATCGTCCGCTCCAGACCGGCGATTACCGGCTCGAATTCGACATCGCCCACGAGGGTGGGTCGTTCTTCACGAAGCTGGCGATCGATATGCGCGTCACGGACGCGGAGCGCAGCTACCACGTCCCGCTGCTCCTCGCGCCGTTCTCGATGACGACCTACCGCGGCAGCTGAGCCCGCGCGCGGGAGGGCCGGCTAGCGCAGGAAGGCGAACGCGTCGATATCGATGCGTGGACGTCGCGAGGTCGCGAGGACGACTACCTTGACCGAGTGGGTCGCGGCCGTGTTCCACGAAGCGTTGAACACCACGACCCGGGACTGGTAGCTCGAGCGATACGTGTCGATCGTCGACTTGTAGACCCCGTCGACGTAGACCTTGGCCTTGCCGTTGAGCGGGCCGCGCCGGCCGACGATGGCGATCGCCCGTGCCGACGTCGTGAACGTGACCGTTGAATTCGCCCGCGTCGAGCGGTGCAGGCGTCTGCCGCTGGCCGTCGAGAGGCTCACGTTGGACCACGTGCCGGTATAGCGGGCGGCGGCGGTGCCGTCCTGAGCCAGGTAGGCGGTCACGATCGGCCCGATGGCGCCGGCGCCGTAGTTACCGGCAACGTCTCGGGCTAGCAGCTGGAACCTGGTCTGGGCCTTGAACGCCATCGTTCGCTTGTAGGTTCGGGCCGTGAGCCCGGTCTGCAGGGTCGTCCACGTGCCGTTGAGACTCCGCTTGATCGCGTAGTCCTTGACGCCGCTCATCGCGTCTGTCGCGGCGGCCCAGATCATCGTCGTGCTGACGGTCGAGCCCACGATCGTGCCGACGTTGATCCCGTGCCGGTGGATCGGAAGGGCGACCGGACCCACCGTGTCGATCGCGCGCAAGGCGTTCACGAGCCGACCGGTCGCGGTCTTGCCGACGGTCGAAGCCAGCGGCTGACCGGTCGACAGCAGCCGGGCTCGGAGGGCGGCGGGCGTCGGGCGTGCCGCTCAGGACGCTGAGGACGAGCGCCGCGACGCCGGACACGTGTGGTGCGGACATCGACGTGCCGGCGATCCACGCCCAGCACGGGTCGCAGTCGGGTTCGCTCGGGATCGACGAAAGGACATTCGTTCCCGGAGCCGCGATATCGACCGATATCTTCCCGTAGTTCGAGAACGAAGCCAGCTGACCCCGCTGGTCGATGGCGGCGACCGTCACGACGTTGGGGAGCGTCGAGCTGGCTGGATAGAAGCGCGGACCGCCCGGCTTGTCGAGATCGATGGCAACGCCCGTGCTGCGATTGCCGTTGCCCGCGGCGGCGACCAGCAGCGCCCCGGATTCGGCGATCGCGGCGTCCAGCACGCTACTCGGATCGGGCCCGCCCCAGGAAGCATTGATGATCGGCACGTCGAACGAGGCCGCGTAGTCGATGGCGGCGATCGCCATGTCGTCGGCTCCGCATGTTGACCCGAGTCGTCGATGAACTTGACGGCCATCACCTTGATGCCGGGCGCGACGCCGACGATCCCGGTCCCGTTCAGCGATGCGGCGATCGTGCCGGCCACGTGCGTGCCGTGGAAGTCCTCGCCCGGGTCGGACACGGTGTTGTCGTTGTTGCAGAAGTCCCAGCCATGGACGTCGTCGATGAACCCGTTCCCGTCGTCGTCGACGCCGTTGGCCGCCTTGGCGCCGGCCTCTCCGGGATTCGTCCAGGCTTGGCTCGCAAGGTCGGGATGGCTGAAGTCGATGCCGTCATCGACGACGGCCACGACCACGTCGTCGTCCCCGCGCGTGATCCGAAGCGCCTCCAGCCCGTCGATATCGATGTCGGAGATCCCGGTCTGCGGCTTGATGCCATCGAGGGTCTGGCCGGAGTTGTGCAGCCCCCAGAGCTCGCGGAAGAACGGCTCGTCGGTGATGTCGTCGGTGAGCTCGCGACGGTGGTTGTCGGCCACGGCCAGCACGCGCGGGTCGTTCTTGAGCTCGCGTCGGACCGTCGCGGGGGAGCGGCCCTCGGCGACCACGACCTGCGTTCGACCGTCTTTGCTCGTTCGGACTGGCGTCAGGCCGTGCTCGCGGGCGACGCGCCCACGCTCGGCGCGCGGCGTGTCGGCCCGGTATCGAACGAGGACTTCATCGGCGGCTTTGGTCGAGGGCGGTTCTGCGGCGGCGATCCCGGCCGGGAAGAGTGCCGTGAGCAGGGCGAAGCCCACCAGCAACGCCGATCGACGCGTGGTGGGCCTGAGCGATGAGCGGGGGACGGACATCAGGGACCATCCTACGTTACGCCCTTCGGAAGTCGTGACAGGCTAGATGTCACGGGCCGTCCGTACGTTGCTCCCATGGAAGCCGTCGTCGTCCCGCTCCACTCCGCGGTCCGCCTGGAGGGCGATCGCATCGTCGTCGAGCGCCTGTCCCTGTCGGACCCGACCCTCGCCGCGTTCCTGGGGGAGCGCCCGGCGGGGGATCGGGGTCCGCTCGTGGAGCGTGCGCTGCGCATCGGGCTGATCGCGCTGCAGGACGCCGGGGTCACGGTCAACGTCGATGCGGTCCGCTCGGAGTTCGATCGGATGGTCCGCCAGGCGGAGCAGGTCAACGAGCGTGCCGCGGCTGCGCTGGAGCAGACGCTTCGCGCCAACTTCGCGGACGGCGACGGACGCCTGCCGCGCACGCTGGAGAAGTTCCTCGGCGATCGCGGCGCGCTGCGGTCCATGGTGGACGAGCTGTTCGACGAGACCAAGCGGGACAGCGCGATCGGCCGGATCGGCGGGATGCTGGAGCGCTACTTCGATGGCGACGCGTCCAAGCTCGCCCACCTGCTCGATCCCACGCGGCTGAACTCGCCCATGCACCAGTTCCGCCAGGAGATCGCGGCCGGGTTCAAGGGGCTGGAGGAGCGCCTGATCGCGATCGAGGCCGCGGCCGCTGCACGGGGAGCCGAGCGGGCCAGGTCCGCGGCCAAGGGCGCGGACTTCGAGGAGCTGCTCGGGACGATGCTCGGCGAGATCGCCCGGGGCGCCGGGGACCTGCTGGACCGGACGGGGTTCGAGACGGGCTCCACGATCAAGTCGAAGCGGGGCGATTTCGTGCTGACCGTGGACGCGCGGGTCGCGCGCGGGTGCGACCTCAAGGTCGTCATCGAGGCCAAGGACCGCCCATGTCCATGCGTGCGATGCGCGACGAGCTGCGCGAGGCCCGCGAGAACCGGGGAGCCGCCGTCGGCGTGGCGGTCTTCTCGGCCGCGCACGCGCCGACCGGGATCGCGCCGTTCACCGTCGTCGGCGGGGACGTGTACTGCGTGATCGATCCCGATGCACCGGAGACGGCCACGCTCGAGGCGGCCATCCGGCTCGCCCGACTCCTCGGCCTGGCGTCGCTCGTCGAGCGCGAGGTGGACGTCGATGCCGCGGCCATCGGGACCGCGTTGACCGCGATCCGCGAGCAGCTCGAGGTGGTGCGTCAGCTCAAGTCGCAGCTGACCTCCATCTCGAACGCCACCAAGGCGGTGTGGGCCGGCCTCGACACCATGCGCTCGAACATCCTGGCGCGCGTCACGGAAGCCGAGTCGGAGATCCGCGCCTCCGCCGAGTAGTCACATTGGGTCTGGTGTGGTTAGGACCCGTCGGCTATGCGCGACCCTGACCTCCGGGTGCCTGTGCGGGGCTGGACACGGGGACCATGATTGTCCTGAGTCCAGCGCACGTCACTGCGATCTGCCGGCTCCTCCGCAAGCCCCCAGAGCCGGAGATCCCATGCGTCGTC
Source organism: uncultured Chloroflexia bacterium (assembly GCA_963850555.1). Classification (GTDB taxonomy): domain Bacteria; phylum Chloroflexota; class Limnocylindria; order Limnocylindrales; family CSP1-4; genus SPCO01. The sequence continues at coordinate 116,340 of CAWKLT010000019.1, forward strand.
CCCTCGCCTCGCTGCCGCTTTCGCTGCTTCTCAGCCTGGCGATGGTCATCCCGACGATCGCCGCGGACCCCTCACCGAGCGCCGAAGCGTCCCTCGAGCCGAGCGCGCCGCCGACGACCGAGCCGACCCCGAGCGCCGAGCCGACCCCGAGCGCCAAGCACCGACCGGCACCGAGCGCCGAGCCCACACCGAGCGCAGAACCGGCCGCGACCACCGACCCGGCAACCCCCGCGCCGGAAGACGAGTCAGAACCCGCAAACGACTCCGCGCCCGAGGCGACCCCCGAAGCCACAACCGCCCGGGCCCCGGCCGCCGGCGAGCCGGCCACCGACGCGAAGGGCCGCCCGATCGCCACCGGTCGCTACATCGTCCTCCTCGATCCCACCGCCGATACCGCGTCGGTCATCACGCGCCACGGGAAGCGCGAGGGCGTCAAGGCCGATCGCCGCTTCGATCGGGCCGTCCGTGCCTTCTCCGCGAAGCTCGATGCCGGCCAACGAAAAGCGCTCCGGTCCGACCCGAGCGTCGTCGCCGTCGTTCCCGACGAGGTCATCGGGATCACCGCCCAGACCACGCCCACCGGCGTCTCGCGGGTCGGTGCCCGCCTCTCGGCAACCGCGAACATCGACAACGTCGACGAACGGGTGACCTGCGGATGTCGCCATCGTCGACACGGGCGTCGCCATGCACCCGGACCTGAACGTCGTCGGCGGCGTGAACTGCTCGACGAGCGATCGATCCGCGTGGCAGGACCAGAACGGCCATGGCACGCATGTGGCCGGCACGGTCGCCGCGATCGACAACACGACCGGCGTCGTCGGCGTGGCACCCGGCGCCCGCATCTGGGCCGTCCGGATCCTGAACGCCGACGGTTACGGGCTGCTCTCCTGGTACGTGTGCGGGCTCGATTGGATCCTCGCCCAGCGCGATCCGCTCGATGCCAGCCTGCCCAGGATCGAGGCGGTCAACATGAGCGTCGCGAAGACCGGCAGCGATGACCGGAACTGCGGCCTCACCAACAAGGATGTCCTGCACCAGGCCATCTGCCGCCTGTACAAGGGCGGCATCACGGTCGTGGCCGCGGCCGCCAACGAGAGCGGGAGCGCGGCCGGATACGTCCCCGCGGCCTACAACGAAGTCATCACCGTCTCGGCGCTCGCGGACACGGACGGCAAGTCCGGCGGCCTGGGCGGGAACCGCTGCTTCTCGTGGGGCACGTACGACGTGGACGACACGTTCGCCGACTTCAGCAACTTCGGCTCGGATGTCGACATCATCGCTCCGGGCAAGTGCATCTGGTCGACCATCCGCGGACCCAGCTACGGGTACTCGTCCGGGACGTCGATGGCGGCCCCGGCTGTCACCGGCGCGGTCGCGCTCTACAAGGCAAGCCGCCCCCGGGCGACTCCGTCCGAAGTGCGCGCGTCACTCCGCTACCTCGGCAACTTCAGTTGGAAGACCTCGACGGATCCCGACAGCTTCCACGAGCCGCTGCTTGACGTGCACCGCGTGGCGGCCCTCGGAACGTTCCGCGTCGTCGCGCCGACTGCGGCGTACCCCGCCCCACTGACGGGGGCCTCGATCGCGATCCCCGTGACGCGTCAACCGCAGCTCGAGCTTCTTCGAACGGGTTCGACTCAGCTTCAGCGACGTGCCGGCCGGCTGGTCCGCCACCTTGGCGGAGACAAGCCTGTTCGGGTGGACGGCCAAGAGCACCACCGCCACGATCAATGTTCCGTCGACGGCGAAGGCCGGCACGTACAAGGTCAAGATCGTCGGCACCAACTGGGGTCGGACGAGCGCATCGACGATCACGATCCAGGTCGGTGCGATGCCGTTCACCGACGTCAATGACTTCGATGTCCAGATCGAGTGGCTGTACCAGTCCGGGCATCACCGGCCGGCTGCTCGCCGACCCTGTTCTGCCCGAAGGGCAAGGTCACCCGCGCCCAGATGGCGCTGTTCCTGGACCGCGCGCTGGACCTGCCCGACGCCACGACCGACTACTTCGACGACGACGACGGCAAGACCGGCGAAGGCAGCATCAACGCCCTGGCCAAGGCCAGGATCACCGGCGGCTGCGGCCCGCGCCGCTTCTGCCCGACCGCCTCGGTCACCCGCGCCCAGATGGCGATGTTCCTCGATCGCGCCCTGGGCCTGCCCAACGCCACGACCGACTACTTCGACGACGACGACGGCAGGACCGGCGAAGGTCAGCATCAACGCCCTCGCCGCAGTCGGGCATCACCGGCGGCTGCGGCCCCCGCCGCTACTGCCCGACCCGGGCTCGGTCACGCGCGAGCAGATGGCCGCCTTCCTGTACCGCGCCCACCTGCAGGGCCGCCTCGACTGAGATGCGCGGCCTCGCAACGCGATGCTGCACGCCCGTGCGGCCACGGGTCCAGTTGATGCCCACGTGACCCTTCGCTGACCGCCTGTAACCTGCGCGCTTGCCCGAGTGCGCTATCGTGACCGTCCCGACAACCCAGGGCCGGGTCCTCCGGTGGTGCGCGGGACACTAGGCGAGGTCGATACCGTGGCACGAGCGATGTGGAAGGGGGCCATCCAGTTCGGCCTGGTCACCATCCCGATCAAGCTCTATCTCGCGACCGAGTCGAAGGGCATCTCCTTCAACATGCTCCACAAGGACGACCTGTCGCGCATCCAGATGAAGATCTTCTGCCCGGTCGAGGACGAGGTCATCTCGCGCGGCGACACCGTCAAGGGCTACGAGTATTCCCCGGGCGAGTACGTGGTCGTCACGGACGAAGACCTCGAGAAGGTCCCGCTCAAGACCGTCCGCTCCATCGAGATCGAGCAGTTCACGAAGGCCGAGAAGGACGGAGCCGCCGTCAAGTTCGTGAAGAGCGCCTACTACGTCGAGCCCGACAAGGTCGGCCGCAAGGCGTTCTACCTCCTGAAGTCCGTCCTGGAGGACGAGGGGCTCACGGCCATCTGCAAGGTCGTCATCAAGGATCGCGAGGCCCTGTCGGCGCTCGATCCGTTCGGCGAGACGATGCTGCTGACCACGCTGCATTGGCCCGACGAGATCCGCTCGATCAAGGAGCTCGACCTGCCCGAAGAGGACTTCGACTTCAAGCCCGCTGAGCTCGCGATGGCCAAGCAGCTCGTGTCGGCGATGACCGGCGAGTTCGACCCGGCGCAGTACAAGGACGAGTACCGCCAGGCGCTGGAGGACGTGATCCAGGCCAAGGTCGAGGGCAAGGAGACCGTCGAGATCGAGCAGCCGGAGGAGAGCGGCAAGCTCATCGACCTGATGGCCGCGCTCGAGGCTTCGGTGAAGTCGGCCAAGGACGCTCGTGCCGCCGGCTCGAAGGAGCCGGTGTCCGTCGCGGACGTGCGCGAGGCGAAGGCCAAGACCGCCAAGGCCGCCTCGGCCAAGGCCAAGGCCGCGAAGCCGGCGGCCCGGACGAGCGCCAAAGCCAAGGCCGATGAGGACGCCAAGCCGGCGCGAAAGCGCAAGTCCGCGTAGGTGCAGGCCTAGCTCAACGGATCCAGTCCGGGATCCCTCCGGGCGGATGGGTCGATCCGGGAGGCCGGATCTCGAGCCGGCCCGTCCCATCGGGCCGGACGACGAACAGCGTGTGACCTGACACGAGCAGGTACTGACCGTCGGGCGACCATGCGACGAACTGCCCGACCTCCGGGGTCACCCTCCGCTGGTTTGCGCCGTCGATGTCCATGAGCCAGATGTCGTGGTGCTCACCGGGTTCGCCGCTCCGCCAGCAGTCCGCGCCAGGTTCGGTGCGCGCGCAGTCGTCTCGTTCTGATGCAAAGGCGATCGAGTTGCCGTCGGGCGACCAGACCGGCCAGCCGTCCGAGCCTGGAGCGTCGGTGAGCTTGGTCGTTTCCCCGGTCTCGAGTTCGACGACGTAGATGTCGTAGTCGGAGCCCGCGTGGCCCATGAACACGAGGTGCGTTCCATCGGGCGAGAACGACGGGTATTCGAACCACGCGTCGGTCTCGATCGGATGTACCTCGGCCGTCGTGGCATCGGCGAGGTAGCCGCGCAGCGGGAACCCGTCTCGGTCCGAGTTGAAGACGATCCAGCGCCCGTCCGGCGACCAGTCGGCGCCCCAGTCGTTGGCGGGATCCTGGGTGAGGTTCCGGGCGCCCGATCCATCGGCCGCGACCACGTAGACCTCGTCGTCCTCGTTGATCCCGCGACGGGAGTCCCGGTACGCGATGAACTCCCCGTCGGGCGACCACGCGCCGTCGAACTCGGGTCCGGGCTGGCCGGCGACGACGCGCAGGTTCGATCCGTCGGCATTCATCGTGAAGACATCCTCGAAGTCGTCGAAGACGATCCTGCCGGCGATCGATCCGGGGTCGATCGGCTCGCCGGTGCGGACCGGTAGTTCGCCGCGACCCTCGTTGCGCTGCGGGGCGGTGGGGGACGCCACGGGAGACGCGGGGATCGCGGCCGGGCTCGGTGGGGGACTGGCGGCTCGAGTCGACGGGTCTACACGGGGCCCGCAGGTCGCGACGCTCGTGACGATCGCCGCGACCATCAGGAGACGCACGAGCTGGCTCGAATGCCGTGTGCGTGACCGTCGCGGCGAGCTCATGCTCGGATACACCACCCGGAGCGAAACCGGTTCCCGACCACCTGTCGCCTGCCCGACACGCTGTAACAACAACCCGCGCGTAACGTTCATGGGCCATGGACGCCGACTGCGCGCGAGCGCGCTCTCGAGGCGAGGGTCGCCGAACTCGAGCTACGACTGCGCCGGCTGGAGCTGGCCCAAGGCGATACGGCCGCGGTGCCCGTGCCGCCGGCGGTGAGCACGAGCGCGGCCTTCACCGCACCAAGCACGGCTCCCGCGGCACCGCCACCGCCCCCGGCCTCCACGGCGGCCGTGCCCGCGCCCGCTACCGGAGAGCCCGCGTGGCTCGCTGCGACGCGGGCGTCCACCCAAGCTGCCGCGCCGCTGGCGCCGGACCCGGCCCGATGCCGCGGCCCAACCGCAGCGGCCGCCGCCCAAGCCTCGCGTGACCGTCTCCCTGGCCGACCTCGAGGCACGCCTGACCGGCCGCGCCCTCGCGTGGGTCGGAGGCCTCGCGCTCGTCCTCGGCGCCATCTTCTTCCTGAGCCTGGCCTTCACCCGCGGTTGGATCGGGCCCGAGGCGCGCGTCGTCATCGGCCTGATCGGCGGCGCGGTGAGCCTCGGTGCCGGTGCGTTGTTCATGGACCGTCGCAACCGGCTCCTCGGGCACGTGCTCACGCCCGTCGGCCTGGCGATCATCTCGATCAGCCTCGTCGGCGCGACACGGCTCTACGGCCTGATCCCCGTCGAGCTCGGCCTTCTGCTCGCGCTCGCGAGCTCGATCGCGGCGGCCGCGGTCGCGGTCCGTGCCAATTCGCCGATCGTGGCCGCGTTCGGGCTCATCGCCGTGCTCGCCGCGCCACCGCTCCTCGGGGCCACGCCCGACATGGTCACCCTCGCCTTCGTGGCCGTCGTGCTCGTGGGGACGACCGGCGTCGCGCTGTGGCGGTCATGGCCGTGGCTGCCGATCGTCGCGTTCCTCCTTGCCGCTCCCCAGCTCGCCAGCTGGATCATGGGAGATCCCGCGCCGATCGCCGGTCTCGTCGGCCTCGTCGGGTTCTGGCTGATCAACCTCGTTGCGGCGGCCGGAGAGGAGGCACGGCGCCATCGGGACGACCTGAGCGCCTCGTCGGCGACGCTCATGCTCGCGAATGCCGCGTTCCTCGTCTGGGCTGGCTTCGCCCTGCTCGACGGGGACCTCCTCGCCTATCGCGGCCCCTTCCTGGTGCTGATCGCGCTGGCACATCTCGCAGTCGGGCTCGCATTCATCCGTCGTGACGGCGATGCCGACCTGTTCGGCCTCCTGACGGTCGGGACGGGGCTCGCCGCGCTCTCGATGGCCGCACCGGTCCAGTTCGGAGCGGACGCGATCCCCATCGCCTGGACCGCGGAGGCCGTCGCCCTTGCCTGGGTCGCATCGCGGCGCGGCCATCCCTACAGCGCCATGGTGGCGAGCGGACTCTACGTGCTCGCGGGCGCCTACCTCGTCCAGTCGTTCGGGTTGTCTGCCTTGGATGGCACCGAATCCCCGATGACCAAGCTGGCCGCTTCGCTGGCCTTCTTCATCGCCGGGACCGGCGTCGGCCTGTGGTTCCTGCGCGACCGGAGCCTCCGGTACGCGGCTTCCGCATACGCCATCGTCATCGCGGTGTTCTGCGCCTCGTTGCGGCTCGATGGCGTGCCGCTCCTGGTCGTGTTGACGATCGCCTTCGTAGTGGCGGCGGCCCTTCCATCGATCCTGGCGCTCCTGCCCGATCGACCGATCCAGTGGCAGACCACCGGCCTGATCCCCGCCGACCTGCGAGCCACCAACTGGCGCCCGGCTGCGGAGATGGCGTTGCCGGTCGCGTTGATCCTGACCATCGCCCTCGCCACGCTCGTCATGGTGACTCGGGTCTACGGCCCGACCAGCCCGATCGCGTTGGACGGCATCCCTTCCTCGACACAGCCGGTGGAGCCCTCGCGATCTACCTCGCCGGCCTCGCGATGGTGGCCTGGCTCCTGGACGACAAGCGGTTCCGCGAGCCGATCGCGGCCCTGGGCCTGCTCGTGACCGCGTGGGCGGTCGCCCGCGCCCTCGACGACGTGGCCGTGGTGGTCGTGTGGTCGGCGCTCGTGGTCGGCGGGTTCGCGCTGTGGCGAGGGCTCCGGACCATCGCGACGGGCCCCCGTCGGGTGCTGAGCCGACGGTTCGGCATCGAGCTGACCGCCGACGGATTGCTCCCCGCCGCCGCCGTGCTGGTCTATGGGTTCGCAGTCCTGCATCTCCTCGCCTTCGAGCTTCCGATCTTCGACATCGGTGGCACCCTGCCGGCCGTGCCATTCACGGATGCAGGAACGCTCGGAGCGGTGAGCCTGGCCGTGGCCGCGCTCCTGGCGGGCGCGATCGTCGGGGGACGGGCGGCATGGCGCGCCCCGATCCTGGTTGCCGGCGTGATCCTTGCCTACCTCGTGCCCTTCGAGGTCGCCCCGTGGGCCGTCGTCGTGCTGTGGTCCGGGTTGGGCATCGTCTCGGTCGCCGTCTCGCGTCGGGAGCCCGGCAGTGCCGACGTCTTCCTGGCCGCCGCCCTCGTGATCACGCTGGCGGCGGCGACGCTGGCCATCGACGAGGTCGCCCCGCCGTCGCGTCTCAGCGCGGGCACGATCCCGGTCGACGGCGCCATGGCACTGCAGGCCCTCGTCGCGCTGGCCGCATTGACGAGCGCGTGGGCCGCGATCGCCTGGGCCGCCCGCCCGCGCCGGTGGGCGCGCTGGATCAGGGCCGTCGCAGGGGCGACGTTCGTGTACCTGGCCTCGGTCGCTCTCGTCGACATCGTCGCACTCGGGGCCGGCGGGTCGGTCTCGCAGGAGGAGCTGCGGACGTGGGGCCGGGTCGGGCTGAGCGTGCTGTGGGCCGTGCTTGGCCTCGTCGCCTTCGTGTGTGGCCTGCGTTGGCGGATCGCTGATCTGCGGCATGGCGGTCTCGTGCTGCTCGGGCTTGCGACGGTCAAGGTCTTCCTGGTCGACCTGTCCGGACTCGACGTCGCCTACCGCGTGGTGTCGCTGATCGCGCTCGGCGTGCTGCTGCTGGTGGGCGCGGGCCTGTGGCAGCGAGCCCAACCCGGCAAGGACCCGGCCATCCCAAGCTGAGTCCGGCGGTAGGCGCGACTATCACACCATTGGCGCGGAGCCCGGCCTCGGCTGGCACACTCCCCACATGCCCCTCGAGGAATACCGCCGCAAGCGTGACTTCGGCAAGACCCCGGAGCCGGCGCCGGCCGAGCCTCCCGGCACGACCGGGCGGTTCGTCGTCCAACGCCACCGCGCCACCCGGCTGCACTACGACTTCCGCCTCGAGATCGAGGGCGTGCTCGTCAGCTGGGCCGTCCCGAAGGGCCCCAGCCTCGACTGCAAGACTCGGCGCATGGCCATCCACGTCGAGGACCACCCCATCGAATACTTCGATTTCGAAGGGATCATCCCGGCGAAGCAGTACGGGGCGGGCGACGTCATCGTCTGGGACTGGGGGACCTGGGAGCCGGAGGCGCCCACGCTCGATCCGAAGAAGTCGATCGATGACGGGGAGCTGAAGTTCCGGATCAACGGCGAGAAGGTCAAGGGCCGGTTCACGATCGTCCGGACGAGCCGGCGTCCCGGGGCCGAACCGGTCCGCGCCTTCGAGAAGGACGAGGGCGAGCAGTGGCTGCTCATCCACAAGTGCGACGAGCATTCCGAGCCCGGCTGGGACGCCGAGGACTACCCCAAGAGCGTCAAGACCGGCCGCACCAACGACGAGGTCAAGGCCCAGCGCGAGGCGATCTGGATCAGCGAATCGCCCGCCGCGACTGCGGAGATCGACCTTGCGGGCGCGAAGAAGGCCTCGATGCCCAAGCACATCGAGCCCATGCTCGCGACGCTGGCGACCAAGGCGTTCGACGACGACGACTGGCTGTTCGAGATCAAGTGGGACGGGTTTCGCGTCCAGGCGGTCGTTGACGAGGGCAAGGTCAAGATCTGGACGCGCAGCCTCAAGGACGCGGAGATGTACTTTCCGAACCTGCTGAGCCCGCCGCGCTGGATCGAGGCGCAGCAGGCGATCGTCGATGGGGAGGTGGTCGCGCTCGACGAGGCCGGCCGGCCGGACTTCAGCCTGCTGCAGACCAAGCTCGGGAACAAGACCGGCGGCGGGCTGGTGTACCAGCCGTTCGACCTGCTGTACCTCGATGGGCGCTCGCTGCTGCAGGTCCCGCTCGAGGATCGCAAGCGGCTGCTCCGGAGCGTGCTGAAGGAGCATCCGCGGGTGCGCTACGCGGCCCATGTCGAGCGCGAGGGCAAGGCGTTCTTCGCGGCGGCCGAGGCGAACGGGCTCGAGGGCATCATCGCCAAGCTCCGCCGCTCGACCGTACGAGCCGGGCAAGCGCACGCCGGCCTGGCTCAAGATCAAGATCCGGCCGGAGCAGGAGCTGGTGGTCGGTGGCTGGACCCCGGGGAGCGGCAACGCCAAGGACCTTGGCGCCGTGGCGGTGGGCGTGTACGAGGGCACCAAGCTGCGGTTCGCGGGGAAGGTGGGGAGCGGCTTCACGGCCGGGATCCGGCGCGACCTACTGGACCGCATGAAGCCGCTGGCCCAGGACGAGCCCCCGTTCGATCCGCCGCCGCCCAAGGACTACAAGGGTCGCTGGGGCGGGGAGCTCAACGACGTCACGTGGGTCCGGCCGGAGCTCGTGATCCGCGCCGAGCTCGGCGGCTGGACGCGCGATGGCGTCGTCCGCCAGGCCGCCTACAAGGGGATCGAGCCCGGGCGTGACCCGAAGACCGTCGTTCACGAAACCCCGGTCAGCACGACCAGCGCGGTCCGTGCCGCCGAATCGGAGGTGCCACCCATGCCCGAGTCGAAAGCGAAGTCGGCGGCTGCCGGGGGCGCGAAGCCGAAATCGACATCGAAGTCGAAGAAGGCGGCCGGGAGCGCCTCGGGGAGTGCCGCCTCCCCGTTCCGTGGCGCCACGCCCGAGGAGCTGGCCGCCCTCGATGCCCTCGGCAACGAAGGCGTCTGGAAGATCGATGGCCAGGACCTCAAGGTCACCAACCTCGACAAGGCGCTGTTCAAGCCGCGCCCGCCGGACGACGACCCGATCACCAAGCGCGAGCTGATCCGCTTCTACGCCACGATCGCGCCGACGATCCTGCCGCACCTCAAGGACCGGCCGCTCAACCTCAATCGATTTCCGAATGGCCCGGACGGGCCGAGCTTCTGGCAGAAGAACATCAAGGACACCGACCCGAAGTGGCTGACCCGCTGGCACGAGACCGGCGTCGACGGCCGGACCGATCGCGACGCCAACGACCACCTCATCGCCGACGGGCCGGCCGCCATGGCGTGGCTCGCCAACCAGGCGAGCTTCGAGATCCACGCCTGGACCGGGAAACTGCCCGATCCGTGGCAGCCGGCGTTCGCCTACATCGACATCGATCCCGGCGAGAAGACGACCTGGGAGGACACGCTCACCCTCGCCCGACTCTATCGGGCCGCCCTCGAGCACCTCGGCGTCCGCGGCTACCCCAAGACCACCGGCAAGCGCGGCATCCAGATCTGGATCCCGATCGAGCCCAAGTACGACTTCCACGAGACGAGCTCCTGGGTGGAGCGCGTCAGCCGCGCCGTCGGCTCGACGGTCCCGGAGCTGATCTCCTGGGAGTGGTCGACGAAGAACCGCGGGGGCAAGGCCCGCCTCGACTACACGCAGAACGCGAGCATCAAGACGCTCGTGGCGCCCTATTCCGTGCGGCCGGCCGCCGGCGCCCCGGTGTCGACGCCGATCGCGTGGGACGAGCTCGACGACCCCGACATCCGCCCCGACCGCTGGACGATCCGCGACCTGCCGGCCCGCGTCGCGAAGGTCGGCGACCTGTTCGCGGCCGCGCAGACGGACCTGCAGGAACTGCCGCCGGTCTGAACGGTCAGCTCACCCGGATCTCGCTGACCCACTTGACCCAATCGAGGCCGCGGCGATCCGGCATGACGAGGCGGCATGGGGCGCCGTTGCCGGGCGGGAGGTCAACGCCGCCGACACCGGTCGCGAGGAAGGCGTGACGCGCATCTTCCATCGACAGGTCGGCGGCTCCATCCCGTCACCGACTTCACGAGCACGCGACCGCGCGCACTCCATGTCTCTGGCTCGGTCGCATCCAGGAGCCACGGCGAGCGGCACGCCACGCCAGCCGGTCTCGATCGCCCAGCCCGAGGTGCAATCCAGGACCGCGGCGATCTCGGTCTCGCCGAGGGCGCGGAGGGCATCGAGCGTCCAGATCCCGTGGAGGACGGCGTTGCCACGGTGAGCCGCCACGCGTCAGGATCGATCGATGGCGTCCCTTCGCCGAAGAACGTGGTGACCGGTGGGATGCCGCCAGTCGGCAGCCAGCGCGAGCCGGTAAAACGCCGCACGCCGCCCCGCAGACGATCCGCCAGGGACGCCAGCCCGAACAGCCCGATCCCGGCCAGACCGAGTCCACCGGCCGCGATCACTGCCCGCCTTGAGATCCCATGACGCGGCGGCGGCCGGAGCAGTCGCCAGCGGCGTGGCAGGAGATGGAGCGCGACCAACGGCACGACAAGCAGCCCGACCCAAGCGTGAAGGGTCAGCACGGTCCATGTGCCGACGGTCAGGAGTTCGCCCGACGCGACCCAGAGGAAGCCGCCAGTCAGCGCCGCCACGACTCCAAGGCTGACGAGGGAGGCCAGCGCGAGCCGTGGCCATCGACCGGCCCGGCCGCCCTGGAGCGCGGAACGCCGAAGCTTGACCACGGTCGCCGCGAGCAGCGAGCCTCCCAGGACCGCATGTAGCGTGAACACCCAGGCTTGGTCGGCCGCGCCGGCTCGCAACGAGAGCAAGCCCGTCGTGGCCATCGCGACGACGAGCACGGCAAGCACCCGGTCGAGTGTCGCGTGGCTCATGTCCGACCGACAGTGTGCGCCCGATGTGTGTCAGTACGGTGGCTGGAGTCCTGGGAACATGGGGAAATCGCGAATGTTGAGCGTAGCCAATCGAGCGTCGAGTCCTTCGGCCGCCGCGGCCAACAGGGCGTCGATGACGCCAAGTCCGTGACTCCGACCCCATTGCCGCCCATGCTCGGCGGCCCGGTCCGCCAAATCCACGGAGACTTCGAGCCACCGAATACGGCGGAATAGATCGTCCATCCGAGTCTGCTCGTCCGGGCGAAGGCCCCAGCCGACTTCCGTTCGGACCGGGGTCACACTCCAGATCTCGCCTTGTTCCGCCGCGACTTTGAGAAACTCGATCGCGTCCGGGCGGCCTCGTGTCGCATCGATGATGACCGCGCTGTCGATCACCCAGCGTGTCAACTATCCGTGGGCGGTGCGTCGCCATCGTCATCTGGACCCAGGCGGTCACCCCAGAGCCGCGCCATTCGCTCCTGTTCGCGCCGCTTGAGGTCCGCGTAAAACTCATCGAGATCATCGCGATCGGCCCACATCCCTGCGATGCCCTTGAGCGCGACCTTGAATTCGACCGGGTCCCAGACCGGGCCGATGTAGCGCTCGATCGCTTCTCGAATGACCTGTGAACGCGTCGTGCCCCGTTCGCGCGCACGTCGATCAAGCTCGCGTGTTTGTCCATCGGAGAGGTAGATCTGCGTACGTTCCATGACGATGTATAACGTACATCATCACGAGGCAGGCCTGCAACGCGGACGCTCGGCCATGCCGTGGGACGATGGGCGCATGACCGCCGACGAGATCACGCTCCGCAGCCCCGCGCCCGACGAGATGCGGGCGTTCTTCCAGCCGATCGCGGACGCGTTCAGCGAGGACATGAGCGAGCCCGAGTTCGACACCGAGCGCCGGCTGCTCGAGCCCGAGCGGTGCGTCAGCGCCTTCGATGGCGACAAGCGGGTCGGCAGCTCGGCCGCCTACTCGTTTCGGCTGACGGTGCCGGGCGGCGAGGTCGGTGCCGCCGGGATCACCGGGGTCGGCGTCCTGCCCGACCACCGCCGCCGCGGGATCCTCCGGCAGATGATGACCTGGCTGCACGACGACGCCATCCGGCGTGGCGAGGCGGTCGCGGTCCTCGGCGCGTCGGAGGCGGCGATCTACCAGCGCTTCGGGTACGGACAGGGCACCACGTCGTCCACGTTCAGCATCGATCCGGCGCATGCCCGGTTCCGCGATCCCGTGCCGCCGGACCCGTCGCGTCGGATCCGGATGGTCGACGAGGACGAGGCCGCCCGGATCTTCCCGGGGGTCTACGACGCGATCCGGGGCGACCTCCCGGGAGCGGTCGGCCGGTCGGAGCTCAAGTGGCAGCTCTACATGATCGGCGACGCCGACTGGATGCGGGCCGGCGGCGGACCGAAGTATCGGGCCGTGCTCGAGGTCGACGGCGAGCCGCGCGGCTTCACGATCTATCGCGTGAAGAGCGACTGGGGACCCACGGGCCCGGCTTCGACGCTGCGGGTGCTCGAGGTGTACGGGCTCGATCCGACCGCGGAGCAGGCCCTCTGGGAGTGGCTGTTCGCGATGGACCTCATCGGCACGATCACCGCATGGCGCTCCCCGGTGCCGCACCCGTTGCAGCAGTGGCTGCTGGAGCCGCGTCGCCTTGGGCTCACGGTCCAGGACGGCATGTGGCTGCGGATCCTGGACGTGCCGGCGGCGCTCAGCGCCCGCACGTACGCCGGTTCAGGCACGCTCGTGATGGACGTCGCGGACACCCTGATCGAGTCGAACGCGGGCCGATGGCAGCTCGCGGTGAAGGACGGCTCCGCGACGGTCACGCGCACGAAGGCGGAGGCCGACTTCGAGCTGGACGTCGCGGCCCTCGCCTCGACCTACCTCGGCGCCTTCCGCTTCGGCGACCTAGCCACGGCCGGCCGAGTCCGCGAATGCCAGCCCGGCAGCCTCAAGACCGCGGACATGCTGTTCACGCCGTCCCGTGCCCCGTGGTCGTCGACCCCGTTCTGACGGGCAAGGGATCGACGATCTCGTCGGATCTGATCATGCTGCCGCGCATGAGCGCGTCCGAGTTCACCACTCTCGATCGCATCCTCAAGAGCCACGAGGATGAACTGATCGAGGAGGCGCTGGCCGAATTGCCGACGATTCATCGTCGAGCGGCGGCCGCGAGTCATGTTCGAGAACAACGGCGCTGCCCTCGGCCGCTGGCTGATGTTCGGCCGCCCACCGCGAGTGGAGTGGCTGGAGCTGCGGTCCTTGTCCTACTACGTCCTGACTGAACGCTTCGTCGACGGCGACGTCGCCTGACGCGCTGCTCGTGGGCGTAGGATCGGCGAATGAGTTCGCTGCGTCGCTATCGGCTCGGACACGACTACCGGGATTCCGGATCGATGAAAGCCGAAGGGGATCAGTTTCTGTCGTGGATCAACCTGCCAGGCAGCGGCATGCGAAACATGGGCGGGATCCGACCGCTCAAGTTCACCGCACTCAAGGAGCCCGTCACGGCTGCCATCGTCCTCGTTACGGACGAGCGGTCTGCCGGATCGACGTCAAATCCATGGGATGACCTGGTCGACATACCGCACGGCCGCATCGTGTATTGGGGTGACGCGAAGTTCGACACCAAGCGCACCGTTGACGATTTCCCCGGTAATCGCGCGCTCCGTGATGCCTTCAACCAGGTTCTGGACAGTCATATGGCGCTGGTTCCGCCGATCTTGCATTTCAGCAAGCGAGAGACGGGCGTCCTTCAATTCAATGGCCTGTGTGTCCTCGACCAACTCGAGCTGACGTGGTTTGAGGACCACGACCGACCGGTGCGCAACTACCGCGCCCACTTGACGATCTTGGACGAGGAGTTCGTAGAGGTCGACTGGCTTCATTCCCGCATGTCGGCCACGTCGCGAGCAGAACTTGCTGGAGGTCCGCACGCTTGGCGGCGGTATCAGGACGGGGTCATCGACCGATTGCGGGTGTGGGCGCCGTTTGTGCGATCCACTGCCGCGCAACTGCCGCTGGCCGGCTCCGGCGAGGCGGCGCTCTTGTCGCAGCTGGTACACCTCACGCCGACCGGTTTCGAGGCGGCGGTTGTTGCGATCTTTCGAGAGTTCGACGAGGTGCGCCACAACATCGTGCGGACTAGGCCGACTGGAGACGGCGGATTCGACTTCGTCGGCTCCTTCACCCTGCCCCCACCGATCCAGTACGAGATCCCGTTCCTCGGTGAGGCCAAGCGATATGCGCGAAGCACCGCGGTTGGCCCAAAGGACGTATCGAGGTTGGTGGCTCGGCTGACTCGTGGGCAATACGGGATCTTCGTAACGACCTCGTATTTCACGAAGCAAGCGCAGGAAGAGGTTTTCGAGGATCGATATCCGACCTCGCTCGTCGCTGGGGCCGACCTCGTTCGCATCATGCGGGAGCTACGGATCGCGCGCGGAGGAGAGATCAGTCCGGTGTGGTTGCGCTCGGTCGAGTCCGAGGCGCTGGCGGCCCCGACGCCGCTGAAACGAGCGGCGGAAGCTGAAGCTCCGTACGACGCATAGGGTCGGCGCCATGCATCGAGATCCCGGGACCCCCGAACCTATGACCTCCCGTCGCCCTCGGCGGTGCCTGGGCCGCGGCGGTAGACGCGGAGCTCGATGACGCTGGGGACGTGCCATTCGAGCGAGAACAGCACGTGGCGGCCGGACGCGTCGACGTCGATCTGCTGGAGGTGCTGCAGGAGCGTTCCGCGCGGCACTTCCAGGACGCTGGCCAACTCCTTGTCGGCGCTGGCGGGGGCAACGATCGCGCCGCCGTGGCTGACGGGGTGGCCGCACGCTGCCAGTAGCGCGTAGATCGAGCCGCCGAGGGCCTCACCGTCGCGCCGCTCGTCGACGATGTCGGCGGGCATCCGGTCGATCGAGTAGACCGCCGGCTTGTCGTCCGCCGTCCGGACGCGGCGGAGCTCCACGACCGGCTCGCCCGGCTCCATGCCCAGCTGCTCCGCCACGAGGCCGTCGGCCGCGACGGTCTGCAGACCCAGGATCCGGCGCCCGCCTCGCACCCCGGTCGACTCGAGATAGGCCGTGTAGCTGAAGTTCGTGTCGAGCGAGTTGCGCAGCAACGGCCGTGCGGTCACGAACGTGCCCGAGCCCTGGCGGCGAACCAGGTAGCCCTCCTCGGCCAACCCCCGGACGGCCTCGCGGATCGTGGTGCGGCTCACGGCGAACCGGGTCGCCAGCAGGTCCTCGTTGGGAAGCTTGGAACCGGGTAGGTACTCGCCCGCGAAGATGGCTCGGCGGAGGCCGTCGCGCACGACGTCGGTCAAGAGGGGTCGCGCGGGGCCAGGCCGCCCAGCCAGGACTCGCGTGCTCATGCCGTGGGCTCCCGCGCCGCCACGAGGAGCCCGGTCACCGGCGCTTCGGCCGGCACCGCCGCCCGGCGCTGCCCGCGCCGGTACACGAGCCCGGCCGTGACCATCGCGATGATCGTCACGCAGAGCAGGACCGCCGCGATGGCGTTCACCTGAGGCGAGACCCCGCGCCGGATCGAGGCGAACAGGTAGATCGGCACCGTCTGGTCCTGCCCGCTCGTGAAGAACGCGATGATGAAGTCGTCAAAGCTGAACGTGAACGCCAGCAGTGCCCCGGCCACGATCGCGGGCACGAGCTGCGGGAACGTGATCTGCACGAAGGTCCGCAACGGCGGCGCGTAGAGGTCCTCCGAGGCCTCGATGAGCGTCCGGTCCATGCCCCGCATCCGCGTCCGCACGAGCACGTTGACGATGGCCATCGTGAAGAGCGTGTGGGCGGCGATGATGCTGGCCGTGCCGAGGCCCAGTTCGGGCGCGTCGGGGCCGCCGAGGTATGTCAGCCACGGATTCAGCCAGTCGAACGCGGTCACGAGGAAGATCAGCGTCGCGATCCCGATGACGATGCCCGGGACGATGATCGCGATGTAGGTCAGGAGCTCGAACAGGCGGCGCAGCCGCGGTCGCAGCCGGTCCATCGCCAGGGCGGACGCCGTTCCGAGCACCGTTGCGAGCACCGCCGTCGTCGCGGCGATCGTCAGCGAGTTCCGCAGCGCGTTCATCAGGAACCGATCCGACCACGCCGATCCGTACCACTGTGTCGAGAAGCCGGTCAGCTGGTTCACGTTGCGCCCGGCGTTGAACGAGTAGATGACGACGATGACGATCGGCAGGAAGAGGAACACGAACACCAGCGCGGTGTAGATCCATGCTGCACGCTCGCCGAGCCGTTCCAGCCGCGCGGCGCGGCGACCGGCGCGCACATCGACCCGCGCGGCACGCACATCGACTCCGGTACTCATATCAGGCTCGCCTCACGCCCGCCGCGCACGAGGCGGTTCGAGATCGCCAGGTAGATCGCGACGATCACGATCATCCCCGCCACGAATACCGCGGCCAGCGCTGACCCGAACGGCCAGTTGCGGCTCTGCAGGAACAGATCCGCCAGGGCGTTGCCCAGGAAATAGGTCTTCCCACCACCGAGCAGGATCGGGATGAGGTACTCGCCCATGACCGGGATGAACACGAGCACGATGCCCGACAGGATCCCCGGCGCGGCGAGCGGCAGCACGATCTGGCGCAGCGTCGCGATGGGACCGGCCCCGAGATCGCGTGACGCCTCGAGGAACGAGCGATCGAGCCGCTCCAGGCTCACGTAGATGGGCAGCACCATCAACGGCAGGTAGTTGTAGACGATCCCGAGCGACACGGCGAAGGGCGTGTTCAGCAGCTGGATGTCACCCAGGCCGATGTCCGAGAGGATCCGCGGCACGCCCTGGTTGCCGAGCAGCGTCATCCAGGCGTAGGTGCGGATGAGGAAGCTGGTCCAGAACGGCACGACGACGAGTGCGACCAAAGCGAGCTTCCAGCCGCCGCGCACCTTCAACGCCAGCACATAGGCGACCGGGAAGGCAACCAGCATGCAGATGATCGTGTTGAGGAACGCCAGGCCCAGTGTGTTGGTCAGCGGCGTGATCCGCGTGGTCAGGTGGGTGTACTGCTCCAGCGTCAGGCCGGGTGCATAGCCGCCGTTCGGTGCCCGCTCCCCGAGCGACATGACGAAAAGGACGACGAGTGGCCCGATCAGGAAGCCGAGATACCAGAGAGCTGCCGGCAGCACGAGCAGGGCGGCGCCCCCGCGCCGTTTGGCACGGGGGCGCGTGACATCGACGCTCGCGGCCGACATCGAGAGACCTAGGCCGACGCCTTGATGCGGGCCCACGCCTCGGCGCGCTCAGGGCTGTTGTACGTCGCGTTGACGGCGTACTCGAGCGCCCCAAGGGCATCGGCGGGGGGATAGATGATCGGGTTGTCCTTGATCTCGGTCGGCAGCAGCGCTGTCGCCTTGTCGTTGGCGTGCGGGAAGAGGCAGAACTCCGTCTCCGCCGCAGCCTGGTCCGGCTGGAGGATGTAATTGAGGAAGGCGTACGCGGCCTCGCGATGCGGGGAATCCGCGGCGACCGTGTAGCTGTCGATCCAGAGCTCGCCGCCGTCGGTGGCGACCACGTACTTCACGTCAGGGTTGTCGCGGCTCACCTGGACGCCGTCGCCGGTCCATGCGACCGATAACCACGTGTCCTCGGCCCGCAGCGGCGGCTGCACGTCGGACGAGATCGCGAACAGCTTGGGCTTGAGCGCCGTGAGCATCGCTTCCACCTCGGCCATCTCCGTGGCGTCGATGGTATTGAGCGAGTAGCCCATGGCGACGGCCGCAGAGCCGAACGAGCTGATCTGGTGGTCGACGATGAGCGCCTTGCCCTCGTACGTCGTACCGGCGACCTCGAAGAACTGCTTCCACGTGGTCACGCCACCGGGCACCCGGCCCTCGCGATAGGCGATCCCGGTCGTGCCCCAGTTCTTGGGGATGGAGACGGCGTTGCCCTTGTCGAACGCCTGGTCCATGAACAGCGGGTTCCAGTCGGCCTTCACGAAATCGGGCAGCTTCGCGTAGTCGATCGGTTCGATGAGGCTGTCTTTCACCCAGCCCTCGATGGCGTAGTTCGACGGGACGACGACATCGATCCCGGAGTTGCCGGCGCGGAGCTTGGCCTCCATCTCCTCGGTCGAGCCATAGACCGCGACGTTGATCGCGACGCCGGTCTCGGCGGTGAACGCGTCCAGGACCTCCTGGCTGTGGTAGTTCGGCCAGGTCGCGAGCGTGAGGGTGTCGCCCAGGGCGGCGCTCGCTGGGGCGCTCGCCGGTGTGCTGGCGCCTGGAGCCGGTGCGCTGGCAGCCGATGTCGGTGCGCTCGATCCGGTCGATGGCGGGGCACAGGCGGCCAGAGCGAGCGCGCCCAGTCCGGCGCCGCTTCCCACCAGGAAATTGCGACGCGACAATCGGCGCTCGATGGCGAGTTGGGTGATTTCTGCGGGATCTCGTCCGTTGGTCATCGGTCCTCCTCCAGGTGATGCGGTGCGGTCGTGGTTCGGCGCGGGTGCGCGGGTTTCGCTGGGATCAGGCACCGTCGGCGACCACCTCCCTTCGAGCGGCGGCCGTCATGGCCAGCGCGCAATCGACTTGCTCGCGGACGCTCGGGCCCGCCGGGAGCTTCCGATCGAAGATGGCGCCACCGATGGTGTAGGCCCACGCGCCGGCGTCGGCGAGCGCCTCGATGCGCTCGGCCGAGTCGACGCTGCCGGCCGCGATGACGGGGCCTTCCGAGGCGGCGACCACGGCCCGCACGAGTGCGGGGACGTCACCGGTCCATCGGTAGGCCAGGAGATCGAGCCCGTCGACCGCGTCGCGGGCCGTCAGCTCGTGGGCGCTGTCGGCGATCTCGTCGATGGTGCCCTCCAGGATGCTCGGGTGACCGACGACGCGGCCCGGGAACGGGCAGTAGCGCGGACGACCTGGGGTGCCGGGCGGGCCGACCTGGTCAAGGACGGCCAGCGCCTCGTCCGGGTGCGTGCCGCCGAGCAGCCAGTCGACGCCGATGTCCAGCGCGGCGGTGACCGAGCGCAGCTCATCCTCGGCCCGCTCCGAAACCACCTCGAGGAAGACCTCGCGGCCGTCGGCCCGGATCGCGTCGGCGAGCTCGCGTAGCCGCGCGGGCGGCAGGCCGATGTCCTTGAAACCGACGTAGCGCAGGTCCGTGTCGCGCAGCGTGCCGTACACGTCCAGCGCGTCGGGGACGGTCTGGTCGTTGTGGGTGAGCATGAAGATGAACTCGATCATCGGCTGCCTCCGGGTGCGGATGTCGTGGCTGGCAGGACCTCGGCGATGCCGGCAAGGACGTAGTCGGGGACGACCGCGGCGCCATCGAGCGCCTCCGGCTTCGTCGCTCCGGTCAGCACCAACGCGGAGGCCATACCAGCCTCCCGGGCCATGAGGACATCGGTCATGAGTCGATCGCCCACAAGGATCGTGTCGTCCGGTGGAAGCGCGAGGCGGTCGAGCAGGGTCGCGGCCATGTGAGGCGAGGGCTTGCCGACGATGGCCTCCGCGCGGGCTCCGGTCGAGGCCTCGATGGCGGCGAGCATCGCCGCGCAGTCGGGCAGGTCGCCGTCGGGTGTCGGGCAGAACGGATCGGGGTTCGTGGCCACGATCCGGGCGCCGGCCCGGACGGCACGGAAGGCCGCGAGGAGCCTCGCGTAGTCGAACGTCCGGTCCCACGAGACGACGACGAGGTCGGCTGTCGTGGGGTCGTCCGAGGTGGGATCGAGCGTCAGGAAACCGTGGTCGCGAAGCAGGCCGACCAGCAGAGGCTCCGCGATCGGCAGGATCCGGGTGCCCTTGGCGTGGTGGTCGAGGTAGCGCAGCAGCGCATCCGTCGACGAGACGACTTCGCCCTCGGCGGCGGGGATCCCGAGTTCCGTGAGCTTGGCGGCGTAGTCGGCGGGGGACTCCAGCGGCTTGTTCGTGAGGAACGCGACCCGCCCGCCCGCTTCGCGGATGGACGCCACGGTCTCCGCCGCGCCCGGCAGCAGCTGGTCGCCCAGGTACAACGTGCCGTCCAGATCGAACACGTAACCGCCGAAACGACGCGTGGGCCGGCGCAGGACGGATCCGACCGGGGCGGTCACACCGGCACTCCGAGGATGCCGGACCGGGCCAGCAGGTCGTCCGCGGTCGCGTCGTCCCAGCCGCCGGCGAAGAAGCGCAGGTCGGCCACGGTGAAGCGGTCACGCATGAGCGGGAGCGCGCGCAGGGCCCAGCGGACGGTCGACTCCGGGGCGGGCGGGTCGAGCTCGGCGATGCAGGCCGGGGCGCCGGCAAGGGTGAGGGCGCGGGCCAGGACCGCCGGGTCGACGACGAGCTCCCGGATCGCCCGACGGTGTTCGTCCCAGTCTGCCGCGAAGGCCTCCACGCTCGGACGCGCGCCGTGCCAGCGCGCAAGCTTGCGTTCCACGTCTCGCCAGCATTCGTCGGCCATCCGTCCGCTCGGGTCGAGCGGTTCGAAGGCGACCCGGACCCGACGTTCGACGTCATCCGGTGCCGGGAACGCGGCATCGCGGGTCAGGGCGAGCGGGTCCAGGCGGTCGAGCGTGTCCGACCAGATCGTCGCCGCGAGGACGCTCGCGACCCCGACCTGGGCGCCATGGAAGGCCAGCGATCGGCCGGCGACGCCGGCGGCCATATCGAGCAGATGGCTGAGGAGGTGCTCCGTCCCCGACAGGGGAGCCGTGCGCCCGGCGACGCCCATCGCCATCCCGGTGAGCGTCATGCGGCCGGCGAGCTCGGCCAGCATCGCCGGATCGTTGGTGGCCATCCGGTCCGCGCCGTCGAGGAGCCCTTCCGCCCCGTCACGGAACAGCGCGACGACGCCCGGATCGTACGCGTCGAGGCCGAGCGCCGATGCGAGGTACCAGTCGGCCGGGGCCGTGAACATCGAGCACAGCTCGCCGAACCCGGCCCGGTTCATGTCCGCCGGCGCATCGGCGATGACCGCGAGATCGACGATCAGCACGTCCGGCCAGCGCGACGGCACCGTGCGCTTGACCCCGTCGCGCAGCAGGACGGCCATGTCGTCCGAGAAGGCGTTGACCGATACCGCGGTCTGCACGACGACGAACGGGATGCCGCCGGCCCGCATCGACGCATCCTTCGCCACGTCGGTCACCGTTCCCGAGCCGACCGACACCACGCAGCCGGCGCCCGCGATCCCGGCATCGGCCTGGGCAAGGGCGTCGGCATCGGCGTGGAGCTCGCCGTTCGGGGCGCGCAGGATGGTGGTGGTCGTCGGGAAGCGCCCGGCCAGGAGGGACTCGACCTCCGCCTTGAGATCTCGGCCGGCGCGATGGATCGGGGTCTCGTCCACAAGGACGACGACCGGGCCATCTCGGCGAACCGATGCGACGTCGTCGGCGAGATGGCGGAGCGCGTCCGGTCCGATCCGGACCGTGCCCAGGCCGATCGGGCGTCGCCGTCCGGTGGGATCGTCGGCGAGCCGGCGACGCAGGCCGTCGAGGTCGGTGGGGTCGGGGAGGGGCCCCGCGTGGGTCATCCGGGCGCCGCCGCTCCGGCCGCCGCGTTCGCCGCGAATCCCGGCTCGACCGCATCGAAGAGGGCTCGATAGCGCCCGTAGGCGTCGTCGTAGGCATGCGCCGTGTCGGGATCCGGCTCGTAGGGGCCCGGCTCCAGGAGGGCCAACGACTCCACGGCCTCGTCCATGCCCGCGAACGTCCCGGCGCCGATCGCCGGCGAGCATCGCGGCGCCGAGCGCCGTTGACTCGTCCGAGGCCATGACCCGGACCGTGCGCCCGGTCACATCCGCCTTCATCTGGAGCCACAGCGGGCTACGGGCACCGCCACCGACGACCCGGATCTCGTCGCCGGCGAGGCCCATCGCGTCGAGCCGATCGACGATGTCGCGCAGCGCGAACGTGCAGCCCTCGAGCAGCGCCCGGTACAGGTGCGCTCGGCCGTGATTGAGCGACAGGCCGCCGTAGACCCCTCGCGCCAGGTCGTTCCAGCGAGGGGCGGTCGCTCCGGAGAGCGTCGGCAGGAAGGTCACGCCGTCCGCACCCGGGCGAGTCCCCGCCGCGGCTTCGGCGTCCAGTTGCGCCGGCGCATGGCCGTTGCCCATCGCGTCGGTGAACCAGGCGACGCTGCCGCCCGACACGAACCCGGGGTTCTCGACGAGCCAGACGCGCGGATCGGCGTGGGCGTGGGTCTCGACAAGGCCGGTCTCATCGATGATCGGGGTCGTCGCGGCAACGCAGACCGGCTCCGCGGTGCCGGTGATGTCGATCACGATCCCGGGGCGGATCCCCCCGGCCCCGAGCGAGGCGCCGTGCTCGTCCCCGGTCCCGACGACGACCCGGGTGGCCGCCGTGAGCCCAAGGGCCGCGGCCGGACCGTCGCGCAGCGCCCCGACGACGTCCGCGGCAGGGGCGATCGTGCCCAGCCGCGCGGCGTCGAGCCCGGTGGCCTCGAGCATGGGTCCCGACCAGTCGCGGGTCGTGATGTCGTAGAGCAGCGTCGAAGAGGCGTTCGCGTGGTCCACGACCCGCTCGCCGGTCAGCCACGCGACGAGCGCGCTGCCGGGGAGGAGAAGTCCGGCAGCACGCTCGAAGGTGGTGGGCTGGGTGTCACGGAGCCACAGCATCTTGGGCGCCACGTGCGAGGCGTCGAGGTTCAGGCCGGTGAGTCGGCGGATCTCGGTGGGGTGGACGGCGTCACCAAGCGTGCGTGCCTGGTCCGCGGCACGCCGGTCGAGCCAGATGATGGCGGGCGCAAGCGGCTCGCCGTCCGCATCCACGGCGACGAGGCCATCGACCTGGGAGGCGAGCCCCAGGACGCCGATGTCCGCAGCCGCGACACCAGCGCGTTTGCAGAGCGCCCCCACGACGGAGGCAAGCGCACGGCGCCAGTCCAGCGAATCCTGGTCGGCCCAGCCGGGATGCGGATACCGAACGTCGTAGGGGGCCGCCGCATGGGCAACGACGCGACCTGACGGATCGAGCAGCATCCCCTTCAGGCTCTGCGAGCCCACGTCACAGCCGATCGCGTACATCCGGGGCGTCGGACCTCAAGTCATCAGTCGTATGATGACTTCCACGATACGACCCGCCATGGGCGAACGCAAGACGGTTCAGCTCAGGTTGATCACCCCGAGGAGCGGCTCGCCGGTCGACTGGCGGAACCCGACGGTCGAAACGTGGAGCGTCGATATCGTCGCGGTCCGGCCAGTTCGGGTCGTAGACGCGGAGCGTGGTGGGGCCGGTCGGGCCTTCGGTTTCGTAGGCGAAGGCCAGGACCTGGTGGTCTCGATCGAGGTGCATCGGGTTCATGCCGTGGTGTCGGATGAGGCCGACCATCGCGAGCTTGCCGGCATCGATCTCGGCGCGGATGCGCGGCCACTCCGCCTCGACGGTCCGGCGCGCCAGGGCGGCCGGGTTCATCGATGCGGCGCGCCAGAAGCGCAGCGGGATGCGCATGAAGTCGAGCGACATGATCTGGCGGCGGACGATGACCCTGAAGAGCGGGGAGCCGTTGGCCGGGGCGGTCACGTCGGCCGGGATCGGCTGGCCGGCCCCGAACCGTTCGCGCACGAACCAGCTCATCCCGCCGCACAGGCCGGCCTTCGCGTCGCCCACGCCGACCAGCCGAGGATCGAGGAGGCCGAAGCGGATCGTCGGTCCGGGCTCCCAGCGGTTCGCGAAATGGAGGCCGTTGGTGCTCGGGAGGAACCCGGCGACGGCGTTCGATTCGGTCATCACACGCCTGGCCTCGGCGTTCCCGCGAAGGCGCTGGCCGAGCGGACCTAGTCGCTCGTGGGCGAGGCCGCGGCCGACGGCTCGGGCGACGCGGCCGGCAAGGACGGGGGCGGCGCGTCGCTCGCGGCGGGAGCTGCCGACGGGCCCTCGGTCGGAGCCTCGGCCGGCGCTGCGGCCGGTGCGGCCACGGCGCCCACCGTGACGCGGATGATCGCGGGCTCGACGCCCCGGGCCGTCAGAGAGCCCGACTCCGGCGTGACGATGTCCAGGATGAGCAGGTACTCACCGGCGACGCTCGGCGCGAACAACTGAAGTTCAGGTGTGGCGATGGACCGTGGCTCGAAGCCGGCCGGCAGCGTGGCGGACTTGACCGAAGCGGCATCCGCAGCATCCTGCTGCGCCGGGTCCTTGGACGTCCCGAGCGCCACCCACGTCCCGGTCAGGTGCGCGGCTTCAGCCTTCACGGCGCCCTCGGGATCCCGGGGGTCGTCAAAGGCTTCGTGGCCCCATGCGTACTTGCCGAGGTTGGCGACGAAGACCGGCAGGCCGACGGTGGCGCCGGGCGCCAGGTCGAGCCGGGACGGGGCGTCGAACCCGGCGTCGATGTCGCCGGTGACTCGGAAGATCAGCGAGGGAACCTGGGCCTGGGTTACGGGGTCGTAGACCACGCCGTCGGCGTCGTGCAGCGTGACCGTCAGCCGGTAGCGACCGGGTGCCGTCGGCGTGGCCACATGGACGGTCATCTGGTTCTTGCCGATCTTGAGGCGGGCGGGCGCGATGACATCGGCCAGGCGCTCGGCGCTGACCAGGCCGAAATCAGGATTGACGATCTCGGGGATCGACCGCTCCGGCTCCGACGCCGTGGCCTCGGGTTCCGTGGCGACGGCCTCGATCAGGTCCCAGCGCGCGCTGGCCTGGAGCTTCTTCGGCAGCTTGTCGCGGTCCGCGATCGTGAACGGGATCCGGTAGTTGATCTTGCCGTTTGCCACGGTCGAGCCCTGGATCCTCGGCACGCCGAGCTCGATCCCGCGTGCCGGCCAGGCTCGGGATGAGCGCTGCGGTCGCGGCTGACTGCGGCGCGGCGGCACTCAGGGCGCTGCCACGCGCGTTGCGCAGGACGTCCGACGAAGCCAGGCCCTTCTTGAGGACGATCGAGCGCGAGAAGCCGGAGTTGTTCCGCTCGGGATCCATCTGCGCCACGTACCCGTTGCTGCGCGAGCTCTCGAACGCGAAGGCGTTGTGGTTGGCTGTTGGTGCGCCGCGCCAGGCCGCCTCGATCGAGCGCTGCCCGGCGAGCACGGTCCGGACCATGTGGTTCGGGCTGGCGTAGGCCTCCGCGATCACGGCCGCGGCGCCGGCCTTGATGAAGCCCGCCGCGAAGTTGTCGACGCGCTGGCGGGCCATGGCCAGGGTGCCCTCGGCGACGCCCGGCTCGCTGTTGCCCGACGCGTAGCACAGGTGGTTCAGCAGCACGACCGCGTTCTTCGCCAGGCGGACGTCCGAGGCGATCGGCCCCTCCCCGAAGTACTGATGCGTGGCGTCGTTGCCGCCGGGGCTCGGGTTCAGCCCGAAGCCGTTCTGGGTCGGCGGGTAGAGGCTGTTGCGGTACTGGCTCGGCCAGCCGTTGCCGTGGCCCATGTAGATGACGAGGCTGGCACCCTGCAACGCGTTCCTCACCGCCGGCCAGGTGGCGTTGGGCGAATAGATCTCGGTGACATCCGGGGTGTAGTGGCGTGCGAGCTTCGCTGCTGCACGGGCCTCCGTGCGATACCGGGTCGTCGCCGCTCCCGACGGCCCGACCACCACGACCACCTTGGGCACTGCCCCGCTTTGCGCCGGGGCGGCCGCTGCCACGGGCGCGATGAAGCTCGCGATAAGCAGCGACGCGAGGACGGCGATGAGGGCGCGTCTCACAACAGGCGGCACTCCTGTGACGTCATGGTTCGGAGCCTAACCCAAGCGGATGCACCCACACCATACCTACAAGGCGTTATCTAGGCGTTATCGGTTCACGAATTCACGGAAATGGTGCCGAGGCGCACCATCGGGCGGAACTCTCGTTCGACGTACCATCGGACCATGCCCAATCGCCTCGCCGGGGAGACCAGCCCGTATCTCCTCCAGCACGCGAACAACCCGGTCGATTGGTTCCCCTGGGGTGGTGACGCGCTGGCGCGTGCGAAGTTACTGGACCGCCCGATCTTCCTGTCGATCGGCTACGCGGCCTGTCACTGGTGCCACGTCATGGAGCGCGAGTCGTTCGAGGACGAGGCGACCGCCCGGCTGCTGAACGATCATTTCGTCGCGATCAAGGTCGACCGCGAGGAGCGCCCGGACCTCGACTCGATCTACATGTCCGCGGTCCAGGCGATGACGGGCAGCGGCGGATGGCCGATGTCCGTGTTCCTGACCCCGGACGGCGCGCCGTTCTACGGCGGGACGTACTTCCCCGATCGACCGCGCCACGGGATGCCGTCCTTCAGCCAGATCCTGGAGGGCGTCTCGAAGGCCTGGACCATGGAACGCGGTGAGGCGCTCGCGGCGAGCCAACGGCTCGTCTCCGCGCTCGTCGAGCAGAACCGGACCGCGGACGCCCGGGACGGGCCCAGCCATCGATCGCGGGCTCTTCGAGGCGGTCTACGACGCGCTGATGTCCTCGTTCGACACCCGCAACGGCTCGTGGGGTGGCGCGCCCAAGTTCCCGCAGCCGATGACGATCGAGTTCCTGCTTCGCCGGATCGCCCTCGGGGACGTGCGCACCGGCGCGATCGTCCGCTTCACGCTCGACAAGATGGCCGACGGCGGCATCCGCGACCAGCTCGGTGGCGGCTTCCACCGCTATGCGACCGACCAGCGCTGGCTCGTGCCGCACTTCGAGCAGATGCTCTACGACAACGCCCAGCTCGCGCGCGTGTACCTGCACGCCTGGGCGACGCTCGGCGAGGAGCGCTTCGACCGCTATCGCGAGATCGCGACCGGCGTGCTCGACTACATGATCCGCGAGCTGACGACGCCCGACGGCGCCTTCGCGTCCAGCCAGGACGCCGATACCGACGGCATCGAGGGCCTCACGTTCACCTGGCGGGCGCCGGAGATCCGCGAGGTGCTGGGGCCGGTGGCGGCAGCCCGGTTCGCCGAGGCGTACGGCGTGACCGACGAGGGCAACTGGGAGGACGTGACGATCCTCTCGCGCATCTGGCCGGCCGTCGACGAGCCGCCGTTCCGTGACGACGCCGCGCTCGAGGCCGAGCTCGCCGAGGCGCGGGCGCTGCTGCTGGAGCGGCGCGCAACCAGGGCCCAGCCGGCGCGCGACGACAAGGCCCTCGCGGCCTGGAACGGGCTGGCGATCGCGGCCCTGGCCGAGGCCGGGCGCCTGCTCGGGGAGGAGCGCTACACGGCCGCGGCGGTCCGGGCGGCGACGACGATCGTGGACGGGCTGCTCGCGGCCGACGGGTCGCTCAAGCGGTCGTGGAAGGACGGCCGCGCGGTCGGTTCCGGTGTGCTCGAGGACTACGCGCACCTCGCCGAGGGTCTGCTGGCGCTGTACGAGACGACGTTCGATGAGCGCTGGTTCTCGATCGCGCGCGGTCTCGCGGACCGGATCCTGGAGCGCTTCGCCGACCCGGCGGGCGGCTTCTTCGACACCGCCTCCGACCATGAGCGCTTGATCACCCGGCCGAAGGACCCGCAGGACAACGCGGTGCCCTCGGGTGGGGCGATGGCGACGACCGTGCTGCTGCGGCTGGCGGCGTGGACCGGGGAGGGGCGCTATCGCGAGGCCGCGGAACGGGCGCTCGGCACGGTCTCGCCGTTCCTGGCGCGCTACCCGACGGGGTTCGCGCAGTGGCTCGTGGCCGCGTCGTTCGCGGCGTCGGACGCCGTGGAGGTGGCGATCGTCGGCGACCCGGCGGACGCGGCGACCCGGGAGCTGCTCGGGCCGGTCTGGTCGGCGTGGCGGCCGAACCAGGTGCTGGCCGTGGCGCCCGCGGACCGCGCCGCTACGTCCGAGGTGCCGTTGCTGCACGACCGCGTCGCCATCGACGGCCGTCCGACGGCCTACGTCTGCCGCAACTTCGCCTGCAACCTGCCGGTCACCGACGCCGCCGCGCTCGCGGAACAGCTCCAAGGCCGAGCCCGTTACGGGCGGTTGACGACGATGACCGTGCCGGTGCTGTCGCCGTCGGGGTCGTGGTTTGCGGCAGCGTCGTAGAGCCGGCCGCTCAGCGTCACGCCGGTCATCGTGAAGGTAACCGACGCGATCGCGGTCGAGATCGAGGTCTTGGACACGGTGCAGATGCCGACAATTGACGTCCGGCAGTTCGCCGATCCCGTAGTTCCGTTGCTCCACGTGGCCGTGACATTCGCGTTCGCCAGCGCTCCGTGTGCGACGTTCTCGACCCGGATCGTGACTCGCGCGGTCCAGTTCTTGCCTTTCACGGTGGACGAGCCGTCGAGGTCCCCGATGTGCATCGAGTTCGGCTCGGGCATGGCGCGTCACGGTGACTGCTACCGCACCGGTGTCCGTGCCGCCCGCGCCATCGCTGACCGTGTAGTTGATCGCATCGGGACCGAAGTAGTCGGGAGCCGGCGTGTAGCGAATCTGGCCGGCCTCGATCACGGCGGTCCCGTGGCTCGGACTGCCGACGCTTGCGATCACGAGCGGGCCGCCGTCGATGTCGGTGTCGTTGGCCAGGACGTTGATGAGCTTCGACACGTCCTCCGGCGTCGTGGCCGCGTCATCGATGGCCGTCGGCGGGTCGTTGACGGCCGTGACTGTCACCGAGACTGTCGCCGACGCGCTGCCGCCGGCGCCATCGTCGACGGTATAGCCGAACGAATCCGGACCCGCGTAGTTCGCGGCTGGCGTGTACCGGACCTTGCCGGCCTCGATGGCAGCCGTGCCGTGGCTCGGGCTGCCGACGCTCGAGATGGTGAGCGGGTTGCCGTCGACATCGGTGTCGTTGGCACGGACGTCGATGAGCATCGAGATGTCTTCGGACGTCGTGGCCGAGTCGTTGGCGGCGACCGGCGCGTGGTTGATCGTGGTTACGGTGACGCGCCACGGATCCCGTATCCGTGCCGCCCGCGCCGTCGCTCACCGTGTAGGTGAAGGTGTCCGCTCCGGTGTAGCCGGAGCTCGGCGTGTAGCGGACCTGCCCCGCCTCGATGGCGGTCGTGCCGTGGCCTGGGTTGCCGACATTCGCGATCACGAGCGGGCCGCCATCGATGTCGGTGTCGTTGGCGAGCACGTTGATGAGCATCGAGGCGCCCTCGGGCGTCGTCGCGCTGTCGTCGACGGCGACCGGCGGGTCGTTCACCGGGGCTTACGTTGATCGCGACGGCCGCGCTGTCGGTCAGGGCCGCGTTATCGGTGGCGGTGTAATCGAAGGCGTCGGGGCCGCTGTACTGCGCGTCCGGGACGTAGTGGACGGTTCCGTTCGGGTTGACCGTGGCCGTCCCGTGCGCGCGGGTCCGTGACTGCCGTGATCGTCAGGCTCGCCGTCGAGCCGGTGTCATTGGCGAGGACGGCAATGTCGGTGGCGGTGTCTTCGTTCGTCGTCGCGGCGTCATCAGCGGCCGTCGGACCCGTTGGACCGCCGCCGCCACCGGCGGGTTGTCGATGAGCGCCTTGTCCGCATCCACGATGCCGCACCCGTACCAGTTCGGATACCGCGGGTCGGTCGTGGCCATCCCGGCCGCCGGAGACGTGTTCGCACAGAGATGTGCCTTGACATCGTCGGCGAGAACCCCGTCGCCGTCGTCGGCGATGCCCGCGCTGAGGATCAGCGCCGCGACGCCGGCCACGTGGGGCGACGCCATCGAGGTGCCGCTCGCCGCGTTATAGCCGTACGGGGTGCAGAACATGCACGTGCCGGTCGGGACTGTCGAATAGATGTTGTCGCCAGGGGCAGCCAGATCGACCTGCGGGCCGGTGCAGGAGTAGCCGGTGAGCCGGTCGTCTTCGCCCGTGAACGAGACCGCGATGACCTCGTCGTAGGCCGCCGGGATAGACGACGGCACAGCCGTAGAAGATCTCCATCCAATCGAGAAGGTTGATGTTGCCGCTGGCGGCCACCAGGGTCACGCCTGCGTCGTAGGCGGCGGCGACGGCGGTCTGGAGCGCGGCCGAGACCTCGTGCCCGCCGAGGCTCATGTTCACGACGTCCATGTCGTTGTCGACCGCCCAGCCGAGCGCGGCGATCAGCCCTGAGTACTCGCCCTCGCCGGCCGCGCTCAGGATCTTGAGCGCATAGAGGTCGACCCCGGGCGCGACGCCGGTGACGAGGTAGCCGTTGTGCTCAGCGGCGATGATGCCGGCCACGTGGGTGCCGTGGCCGTTGTCGTCCATCGGGTCGTCGTCGTCGTTGAAGAAGTCGTAGCCACCGACGTAGTTGCCGAGGAACTCGGGGTCGACGACGTACGGGTCGTCGTCGGGGTCGTCGTGGATGTAGTCGAGGCCCGTGTCGATGACCGCGAGCTTCACGCCCTGCCCGGTGTTGCCGGCGAGGTGGACCTCGCTGGGTCCCGATGTGTTCGACGCCCCAGGCGTTCTCGTATTCGAAGTCGCCCGTATCGGGGGTGTGGTCGGACATGACGAGCTTGCCGTCCAGCTCGACCGCCTTCACGGCGGGGTCGGCACGCAGGGCCTTGAGCTTGCCTCGCGGGATCTCGGCGCTCAGGCCGTCGATGAGCTTTAGCTGGTGCTTGACCTTGCCGCCGGCGCGCTCGATGGCCTTGGTGGCGGCCTTGCCCGGGCGACCGTCGAACGTGACGATGACGTCGACGTTCTTGGCGGCGGGCGCGCGGTGCGGCCGTCGCAGCGGCCGATGGCGTTGCGCCATACACAGAGGCTGGCGCCAGGGCGCCGACGACCAGTGCTGTCAGGGTCAGAAAGGAACCCGGATCGACGTGACAGACGGGTCATGACGGGCCTCACGCGTGGGACTTTGCGCGCGGTGGGCTCGTGACGGTACGCCGGTCCACTTGCGCCGATACAAGGGGCGCGGCGCATCCGGGCACCGGACTGTGGTCCGGGGTGGCGACCTAGGATGGGACCGTGACCGAATCGAACATCGACGCGACGGTCGTGCCGCGGCCGGCGGCGACCGTCGTCTTGGTGCGGCCCGGGCCGCGCGGGCTCGAGGTGCTGCTGACGCATCGGCCGGCGACGATGGCGTTCGCGCCGGACATGCACGTGTTCCCGGGTGGGCGCGTGGATGCCGCGGACGCGGATCCGGGCCTTGCGGCGCGGTCGGTCGTGTCGGCGGCGGCGGCGGCGGAGCGGCTCGGCGGGGACCTCGAGCCGGCTGCGGCGCTGGCCGCCCACATCGCCGCGATCCGGGAGGCGTTCGAGGAGGTGGGCGTGCTGCTGGCGGACGTCGACCCCGGCGCGGACCTGGTCGGCGCGCGGTCGCGGCTGCTGGCGGACCCGGGCGCCTTCCCGGCGATCGCGGACGCGCTCGACCTGCGGCTCCGGACGGATCTGCTCGTGCCGCTGTCGCGCTGGGTGACGCCGCCATCGATGCCGCGGCGGTTCGACGCGCGGTTCTTCGCCGCCGCGTTCCCGGAGGGCGCGGCCGTGACCCTGGTCGGGGACGAGGTCCTCGCGCAGGCCTGGCACCGGCCGATCGACGCGCTCGAGTCGATGGCGGCGGGCGGCCTCGGCATGTGGTTGCCGACCTCGACCACGCTGATGCAGCTGGAGCACGCGAGTTCGATCGAGGAGATCGCGGACGCGGCTGGCGCCCGGTCCGCTCGGCGAGGTCGTCGTCGAGGTGGTCGCCGCGGATGTGGTCCGGATCGAGATGCCGGCCGGTGGCGGCGTCGCCGGTCAGCCCGTCAACGCCTACCTGGTCGGTCGGGCCTCGTTCGTGCTCGTGGATCCGGGCGACCCGACCGGGGAGGCCCTGGATCGGGCGCTCGAGGTGGCCGCCGAGCGTGGCGGGCGGATCGTGGCGATCGCGCTGACCCACGCCGATCCCGACCACGCCGCCGGCGCCGAGGCCATCGCGGAGCAGCTCGGCATCCCGGTGCTCGTCGGTCCGGGCGGCGGACGGCACCTGCCGTACGAGACCCGCGAGATGGGCGATGGCGACGTCATCGACATCGGGGACGTGGCGCTGCGGGTCGTCGCGACACCAGGGCCGCGACCGGATCACGTGGCATTCGTCGTGGGCGAGGGTCGAGACGTCATCGCCGGTGATCTCGATGGCGTTCGCGGCGAGCGGTCGATCTTCGCGCCCACCCGACGAGGTCGCCTGGCAGCGGTCCGTGTCAGCACTCCGTTCCGTGGCGCCGGATGCGCGCTGGCTCCCCGGCCACGGAGCCGTCGGCGAGCGACCTACGCCCGATCGACCGGCAGCGACGACGCCAGGTTCCGGAGCAGGTTGAGGCCCTCGTCGACCTGCTCGGTCGTGGCGTACGGCCCGGGCATCAGGAAGCACGGGCGGCCGGCCATCGCGACGCCCATCAGCTGACCCCACGGCTCCTCGAGCTCACGACCGGCCGCGATCGTCGCGGCGCGCTTGTAGATGAACACGACGGCCGCGGGCCGCCAGAGCGCGATCTTCTGCCAGAGCGGCCCGACGCCCGCGGTCAGGTCGGCATCGCTCGCCTCGTCGCGCGGGCTCGGGTTCTTGAGCAGGTCGGTGATGCCGTGACCGGCGGCCATGAGGGCGTCGTCGGCCGTCTCGACGTCGGTGCCCGCCGGCAGGATCTCGGCCAGCATCAGCCGGCGCCAGAACGTCCGCCCGAGGCGACCCTGGTGGTAGTGCCCGGCCTCGACGCTGACCGGGGACGGGTTGAGCCCGACGAACAGCAGTCGATCGCGGAGCGGTGGCAGGTCGGCGAGCGTATCGACCGGGCGGCCGTCGACCAGGGTGGTCGTGACGTGCGGTCCCGGGTCGGGTCGACGGGTGATCGCCTCGAGTTCGTCCGGGGTCACGGCGCGGACGGGTGTCGCGGCGGCCCGGTGGTCGGCGGTTGCCGAGCGTCGCGGCATGGACGGGCGCCCCTCGGTCAGACCGGGCCGTCGGGCTTGGCTGGCTCGTCCGGTGGGATCGGCTCGCCGGCGGCGCGCGCCTGGATCTCGGCCTGGGCCTTGCCCGCCTCGGTCTTGGCCTCGCGGACGCCGCGCCCGAGCGCCTCGCCGAGCTTGGGCAGCGTCTTGGGGCCGCGCCACAGGAGCACGAGCACGAGGATGACGACGAGGACGATGGCGAGGTCCTGCATGCGCCGATGGTACTCGCTCGGGTGTGGCCCGGCGCTCGGCCGTCCGCCGGGTATCGTGGCACGCGATGCTCCTCGTGTTCGGACCCCGCTCCACCGACTTCGACTTCGGGCCCGGTCATCCGCTGACGCCGCGGCGGTTCGGGCCGGGCATCGACCTGCTGCGCGCCGTCGGGGCCGAGCCAGGGCTCGCGCCCGAGCCGGCCGCGGACGAGGAGCTGCTGTGGTGCCACACGCAGCGATACCTGGAGGTGGTCAAGCGCTTCTCGGTCGACCCGTACGGGTTCCCGGAGGCGGGCATCGGCGAGGGTGGCGACTGCCCGCCGTTCGCCGGCATGCACGAAGCGTCGGCGGCGGTCGCCGGTGGGTCGCTTCGCGCGGTCGAGGCGATCCTGCGCGGCGACGTCGAGCACGCGCAGCACCCGGGCGGCGGGCTGCATCACGCGATGCCGGAGCGGGCGTCGGGGTTCTGCATCTACGACGACCCGGCGCTGGCGATCGCCCGGGCGCGGCGTGACGGCCTGCGGGTGATGTACATCGACCTGGACGTGCATCACGGCGACGGGGTCCAGGCGATCCACTGGGACGATCCGGGCGTGCTGACGGTCTCGTTCCACGAGACGGGCCGGGCGCTGTTCCCGGGGACCGGCGACGTCGACGAGGTGGGGGAGGGGGTGGCAGCCGGGACCAGCGTCAACGTGCCGCTGCCGCCCGGGACCGGCGAGCGGGCGTGGCTGGCTGCGGTGTCGCTGCTGCTCCCCGAGCTGGCCGCCACGTTCGCGCCCGACCTCATCGTGTCCCAGCACGGCGCCGATTCGCACGCCTGGGACCCGCTCGCCCACCTGAACGTGACCACGACCGCGCATGGCGCGGCGGCGCGGCTCGTCGACACGCTCGCACACCGATACGCCAGGGGCCGCTGGCTCGCGACGGGCGGTGGCGGCTACGACGCGTATCGGGTCGTGCCGCGGACCTGGGCCCTGACCTGGCTGGCCGGCGCGCATCGGGAGGTCCCGGACGAGACGCCCGTGGCCTGGCGCGAGCGATGGGCGACCGAGGCGGCACGGTACGGGCAGGCGCCGCTCCCCGAGCGGTTCGACGACGAGCCCAATGCCGGGCTCGAGTTCGACGCCGCGCAGGCGGCCGTGGAGGAGCGGGCGGCCGGGGTCGCGGCGCTCGTCCGGCGCGTGCTGGTGCCGCGGCTCGTGCAGGTCGGGCACGACCGCGGGTGGTGGGATCCGCTCGCGCCCGTCGCCGGCGGACCACGTCCGGGACGGGGCCGGTGAGCGGGACGCCGACGATCCTCGCCGACGTCGACGCCGCGGCCTGGTCGGGCTTGTCGCTGGCGCCGCGGGTCATCGCGCCGGCCGATCCGCGGCGCGGCGCACGGACTCGTCCTCGCCGGTCTCGCCGACGGGGCGCGGGTCACGGCCGCCGTCGTCGGGCACGCCGTCGTCGGTCTCGCGGTCTCCCGGGTCGATGGCGAGTCCGAGGAGCTCCTGGCCCTCGGCGTCGAGCCCTCGCAGCGTCGTCAGGGCCTCGCCGGCAAGCTCCTCGAGGCGCACGCCACCGCCGATCGCGCGAGCACCGCGGAGGTCACCCTGGCCGAGCGCGACGTCCTCGACCCGCTGGATCGCGCCGACCGAGCGTCGATCGCCCGCCGGCTGCTGGAACGGGCCGGCTACCGCGTGGTGTCGGCCGCCGGGGCGATCCGATCGGTGGATCCATCCGCGATCGTGGCCGGGCGGGGGCCGGCGTGACCGGCCCCGCGGCACCGGACGGGCTCCCGTCCCGCGACCTCGTCGACGTCCGGCTGGCCGCCGCGATCGAGCTCGGTGGCTGCGCGGTCTGCGCCGTCCGGGCCCGATCCGAGCGCGCGACGCTGGACGCGATCATCGCGGAGCGCGTGCTCGACATCGGGTTTCGGGAGGGCCTCGAGCGCGAGCACGGGTTCTGCCGCCGG
The DNA here is from genome assembly GCA_963850555.1 of uncultured Chloroflexia bacterium. Taxonomy (GTDB): domain Bacteria; phylum Chloroflexota; class Limnocylindria; order Limnocylindrales; family CSP1-4; genus SPCO01. The sequence continues at coordinate 151,721 of CAWKLT010000019.1, forward strand.
CATTCGGCCGAGCTGCTCGAAGCGAACCGCCAGGCGTCGGGCAGCCTCGGTTCGTCGATCCTGTTCGGGGCGATCATCGAACGTCGCGCTCGCCGCGCTCCGCGACGGCGCTCGGCGCCCGTGGCCGAGGCCGTCGACAGCGGCTCGCCGAGGCCGGCCGACGCCCGCCGTGCATCGCCTGCGGCCAGGGCGCCTCGGGCGTGGAGATCGCGCTCGCCCGGCTGGTCCAGCGGAGCGCGGACCCGGCCTGGGCCGCGGCCATGCTCGAGATCCCGTTCTGCCTCGATGACCTGACCGCCTTGCTGGCCGCCGCCGGCGACGAGGCGTCGTTCGCGCCGATCGCCGCCCATCACCTCGCCCGGCTCGACGACCTGCGCCGCCGACTCGGCGACTTCGTGGACCACTCCGCCCAGGACCGCCGGCACCTGCTGACCGACGAGGAACGTGCCGCGGCCGACGAGGCCGCGCGGCTGCTCGCGGGGGACTAGAGTCGCTGCCGGACCGGCGAGGCGATAGCCCAGGCCGAACTCCGTCGTGATGTACGGCTCGCCCGGCGCCGCCGCGTCCAGCTTCAGCCGCAGGTTGCGGATCGTCATCCGCAGCAGGTGCACGTCGCGGTCGTAGCCGGCACCCCAGACGGCGCCGAGGACCTGGCGATGGGTGGCGAGCTGGCCGGCGTGCTCCACAAGGTGGGCGAGCAATCGGAACTCGGTCGGGGTGAGGTGGACCTCCGTGCCGCGCAGGTGGGCCCGGTGATCGTCGAGGTCGACGACGAGCTCGCGGTGCTTGAGCCGCCGAGGTTGCTCCGGGGCGGCGGTCGCCGCCCGACGCAGCGCCGCCTCCACCCGGGCCGACAGCTCCGGGAACGACAGCGGCTTCGTGATGTAGTCGTCCGCGCCGAGCTTGAGGCCGCGGATCTTGTCCGCCTCGGAGCCGCGCGCGGTGACCATCAGGATCGGCACGCGGCTGAACTCGCGGAACCGGCCGATGAGCTGCCAGCCGTCGAACCCGGGGAGCGCGACGTCCAGGATGATCAGGTCAGGCCGCTCGTCATAGAACCGGCGCAGCCCGTCGGGGCCGGTCCGCGCCGTCACCGTCCGGTAGCCGGCACGGGTCATCCACAGCTCGACGAGGGCCGCGAACTCGGGCTCGTCCTCGATGATGAGGATGGTCTCAGCCACCGCCCGCCTCGCTCTCGACGGCGGGCTCGGCGAGCGGAAGCGTGAAGCGGACCCGAGTACCGGCACGGCCGTCCGGTCGATCGAGCACATCGAGCCGACCGCCGTGCGCCTCTACGAGCCGCCGGCAGATGAAGAGGCCAAGGCCCGTGCCCGGGATGCGCGACTCGCGCACGTTCCAGGCCCGGTGGAACGGTTCCGTGACGAGACCCCGTTCCGCCTCGGGCACGCCCGACGCCCTCGTCATCGACGGTGACGGCCAACCACGCCCCGTCGACCGCGGCACCGATCACGATCGGGCTGCCGTCCGGGGCGTACTTGCGCGCATTGCCGACGAGGTTCGACAGCACCTGGCCGACGCGCCCGACGTCGACGTCGAGCGGCGGCAGGTCGTCCGGCATGGCCACGACGAGCCGTTCCGCCCCGCCCGCGATATCGAGCTCGCCGCGCAGGCGCGCGACGAGGGACGCGAACGTCGTTGTCGATCGCTCGAGGATCAGCGGATCGGCCTGGAGGTGGGTCACGTCGAGCACCTGGTCGACGAGCGCGGCCAGCCGGCCGCTGGCCTCGTCGATGCGCTCGACGTAGGACCGCTGCTGCTCAGGCTCGAGCTCGAGGTGGAGGAGGGTCTCGGCGTAGCCGCGGATGAGCGCCAGCGGGGTGCGCAGCTCGTGGCTGACGGTGGCCACGAACCCCTCGCGCAGCTCCTCGAGGGTCCTCGCCGCGCTGAGATCGCGCAGGATCGCCGTCGTCCGGGTGCCCGGGCCAGCGGCCGACGGCGGCGGCGGCGTAGGAGCCGGCGACGCGGACCGGCGAACCGGTACCGCCCCGCACGGCGGTCTCGCGATAGGCGATCGGATCGCCCGAGGCGCGGACCTCGGCGAGCGGGCAGTCCTTCGCGCCATGACCGCCGGCCACCTCGCAGCCCAGGACGTCGGCGCACGGCCGACCGAGGGCCTCGGCGGCGGTCGTCCCGAGCAGCCGTTCGCCGGCCGGGTTGAGGCGGACGACCCGGTTCTCGGCGTCGACCTGGAGGATGAGGTCCGTGGCGCCGTCGACGATGGCCCCGAGCTCGTGACGCTCGTGCTCGAGCGCCTCGCGCAGCCGGGCGCCCGGCGAACGCGACGGCGAGCTCGTGGCGGGCGAGCAGGGCGATCCGAAGGCCGTCGTCGTCGAGCGTGCCGCCCGGTTGCGGCCAGACGGTAAGGAGCATCGCGGGCTCGGTCTCCGAGAGGGCGATGGCACGGCCGCCCGGGATCGAGTCGATCCACGCTCGTCCCGCCTCAGCGTCGTCGAGGCGACTCGGTGCGTCATCGGGTGCCGGCGCATGGCCCTCGGCTGCGATCCGGTCGAGGCCGGCGTCCGGGGCCGGCTGCAGGTAGAGTGCCGCGCCCGCGGCCCCGGACAGGCGCACGAGCTCCAGGAGCACCGCGGCGCCGAGCTGGGCCACGGTCCCGCCCGAGGCGACGAGCTGGCTGAGCTGGTACTGCGCGAACAGGGCATCGGCCTCGCGCTGGGCGTCCTCGAAGGCGCGTTGCCGCTCGCCCTCGAGCTGCGCGACGCGGGCGCGCAGTCGGTCGGCCTCGTCGAGCTCGTCCACGGTCCTGCTGGTCACGGGCGGTCGGGATCAAGGCCGACTCAGCGGCCGCCGAGGGCGCGCAGCAGGAGGACGCACGACACGGCGCCCGGATCGAGGTGCCCCGCGGAGCGCTCGCCGAGACGCAGGGCCAGGCCGCGGCGAGCCACGAGGGCGCGCGTGGAGCGGGCGCCGTCACGACCGGCCCGCACGGCGAGCGCGTAGGCCTCGGGAGCGGCCGGCCGTCGCGCTGCGGCGGCCTCGAAGGCCGCGGCGGCCGGCGCAAGCGTGTCGAGGATGGTCTTGTCGCCGACCGTGCAGCGACCCCGGCGCGCCAGCCCGTCGGCGGCCGCGCGCAGCATCGCGGCCACGGCCGCACCGTCGAGGGTCGGCGGCGTCGTCCGCCCGCGCAGCCGGCCTCCAGGAAGGCCGTGCCGTAGAGCGGACCCGACGCGCCCCCGACCGCGGCGACGAGCCGGTGCCCGACGGCCCGCAGCAGCTCCCCGGGGAGTGTCTCGTCCGGGAGCTCCGCCAGCAGCGCATCCACCGCCCGAAAGCCGATCACGAGGTTGTCGCCGTGATCGCCGTCGCCAAGGACCGTGTCGAGGCGGGTGAGGTACGCGGCGTGGCGCTCGACGACGACCCGGCACCGCCCCAGCGCGGCGCGCAGCGGCGGCGGCATCGATCGTGGTCGTGGCCGGGTCGGGGGCGGAGGCTGGGGCGCTCACGGTCGGACGAGTCTAGGTGGCGCATCCCCGTGCGGCAACGGACCGCGATGCCGGCTCGCGACCCCGCGCGACCCTTCATCGCATCTCTTGATGCGCGTCTTGCTGGTTTCTTGATGAACTCGGGCGGAGGATGCACCGCAACGGCAACCCGGGCGCAACGACCCGGGGCAACGAAAGGAGGCGCGATTGGTGGGCCTGGTCCTGATCTCCCACAGCGGCAAGCTCGTCGAGGGCCTGCGCGACATGGTCGCCCAGGTCGCCGGCGACGATGTCCCCGTGGCCACGGCCGGGGGGACGGAGGACGGACGCCTTGGAACCAGCGCACCGCAGATCGCCGGCGCCATCCGCGGCGTGCTCGGCGCCGGTGCCGACGACGCCCTCGTCCTGCTCGATCTCGGCAGCGCCGCCCTGAGCCTCGAGCTCGCGCTCGAGGAGCTCGACGAGGCCGATCGGGCGCGGGTCCGCATCAGCGAGGCGCCGCTCGTCGAGGGCGCGATCCTCGCCGCGGTCCAGGCCAGCATCGGCGCCTCCATCGACGAGGTCGCCGCGGCCGCCGATGGCGCCGCGACGATGGCCAAGCTGCCGCGGGCCTGAGGAACGACCATGCCCGACCTTCGACTCACCGTCATCGACCCGTCCGGGCTCCACGCCCGACCGGCGGCCCGCTTCGTCCAGGCGGCCAGCCGCTTCACCAGCCACATCGCCATCCGTCACGACGGCCGCGAGGCCGACGCCAAGAGTCTCATCGCGCTGCTCGGCCTGACGATCCGCCCGTCGTCCGAGATCACGCTCACGGCGGACGGACCCGACGCGGACGAGGCGCTCGCCGCCCTCGCCGCGGAGCTCACCCCCTACGTCGCCGCAGCCGCCGAACCGGCCGGCTGATCCAGCCCGCCCAGAAGGAGGAATTCCCAGATGTCGTCCCCGACCTTCGCCCAGAAGCTGACCGCCGAAGCGATCGGCACCGCGATCCTGGTCTTCATCGGTGCGGGCTCCGTGCCGCTGACCGTGTTCCTGACCGGCGACAACCCGTTCGGCAGCGCGGAGCTGTCGACGATCTCGTTCGCCTTCGCCTTCGCGATCTTCGCCGCGGTCTACTCGGTCGGCCACATCAGTGGCTGCCACATCAACCCGGCGGTCACCATCGCTCTGCTGGCGACCCGCAAGATCGACTCGACGACCGCGATCGGCTACATCGCCGCCCAGCTCGCCGGGGCGTTCATCGGCGCCGGGCTGACGCTCATCATCCTGACCGGCAACGACCCGGTGGCCCTGGGCCTCGGGGCCGTCGATGTCAACGCCAACGCCGGGCTCGGCATCGGCTTCGCGGCCGAGGTCATCGGCACGGCCATCCTCGTCTTCACGGTCTTCGGTGCGGCCGTCGACGGCCGGGCGCCCGCGGGCTTCGCCGGGATCATCATCGGCTTCATCGTCTACGGGATCATCATCCTGGTCGGCCCGATCACCGGCGCGGCGCTCAACCCGGCCCGCCAGATCGGCCCGGAGCTCCTCGAGCTCGCTCATCGGCGCCAAGACGAACCTCGGCGCACTGCTGCCGGTCTACATCGCGGGACCGATCGTCGGTGGCCTCGTCGGCGCCTTCACGTACCAGTTCATCGGCCACACGCGTTCGGCCACCGTGCCGGGTGCCGCGGTCGCCGAGCACGCCCACGAGGCCGCCTGAGCGCAGCGACCGCCTCCGTCCATCCCGTCACGACCCGACTCCCAGGAGGATCCCATGGCGACGAACGCACCCAGCCGGGTGAAGAAGCTCATCAACGCGGTCGAGGACATCGTCCCCGAGAGCCTGGCCGGGCTCGAAGCCGCGCATCCCGACATCGTCAAGGTCGACCTCGCCCAGAACCTCGTCCTTCGCAAGGGCGGGCCGAAGCAGGGCAAGGTCGCGCTGATCTCCGGTGGCGGCTCCGGCCACGAACCGCTCCACGGCGGGTTCGTCGGCCTGGGCATGCTCGATGCCGCGGCCGCCGGCCACGTCTTCACCTCGCCCGTACCCGACCAGATGGAAGCCGCGACACGCGCTGTCGATGGCGGCGCGGGCGTGCTCCACATCGTCAAGAACTACACGGGCGACGTCCTGAACTTCCAGATGGCTGCGGAGTTCGTGGCCGGCGACATCGAGGTCGCCACGGTCGTGACCAACGACGACGTCGCGGTCCAGGACTCGCTCTATACGGCCGGCCGCCGCGGTGTCGGCGTGACCGTGCTGCTCGAGAAGATCGCCGGTGCCCACGCGGAGGCGGGCGGCTCGCTAGCCGAGGTCACCGCGACGGCCACGAAGGTCAACGACCACGGGCGCTCGATGGGCTTGGCGCTGACCTCCTGCGTGGTGCCGGCGGCCGGCACGCCCACATTCGAGCTCGGCGACGACGAGGTCGAGGTCGGCATCGGTATCCACGGGGAGCCGGGCCGGCGCCGCGAGAAGCTCGCCCCGGTCGATGACATGGCCGAATGGCTCGTTTCGCCGATCGTGTCGGATCTCGGGTTGTCGCGCGGCGACAACGTGCTCGCCTTCGTCAACGGGATGGGCGGCACGCCGCTCATCGAGCTGTACGTGGCGTTCAACAGCGTCAACCGGATCCTGGGCGGCCAGGGCATCTCGATCGGGCGGTCGCTCGTCGGGAACTACATCACGAGCCTGGAGATGGCCGGGTTCTCGGTCACGCTCCTGCGGCTCGACGATGAGCTGACGCGGTGGTGGGACGACCCGGTCCACACGGCCGCGCTCCGCTGGCGCGTCTAGCCCGGCTCGGAGCCAGGTTCCCGCGGCCGTCGTCCCCCATCCTCCCTCCGGGGGCGACGGCCGCACTTCCCACATGACTAGACTCAACGCCCGACCCCTCGAGTCGAGGTATCTATCCATGATCGATGTCATCGACGCTTGGCTGCGGCTGGCCGCAGACCGCCTCCACGAGCGGGCGGCTGCCCTGACCGCACTCGACCAGGCCATCGGGGATGGCGACCACGGCACGAACATGGACCGAGGCTTCAGCGCGATCCGGGCGCTGCTCGATGCCGGACCAGCCCGAGGGTGACGAGCCACGGGCCGTCGCCGGCGCGCGGCTGAAGACGGCCGGGCGGACCCTCATCAGCACGGTCGGCGGGGCGGCGGGGCCGCTGTATGGCACCGCGTTGATGCGGGCCGGGTGCGCGGTGGCGGAGTCATCTCCGGAGACACGAGCCGGCGAGGTGATCGTGGCCGCGCTCGATGCCGCGATCGCCGGGATCCAGCAGCTGGGCAAGGCGATGCCCGGCGAGAAGACGATGCTCGATGCGCTCGTGCCGGCGGCCGAGGCCGGGCGGACCGCGGTGGCGGCCGACATGGATGCCGCGGACGTCACCGCGGCGATGGCCGAGACCGCCGAAGCCGGGGCGCTCGCCACGATCCCGATGCTCGCGACGAAGGGCCGGGCCTCGTATCTTGGCGAGCGATCGATGGGGCACCAGGATCCCGGGGCGACGTCGTCGGCCCTGCTGTTGCGCGCGCTGGCCGACGCGGCCGCGGGCGCTCGCTGACCGGCCCGGTCCGGGTCCCGTCCAGCTGACCATGGCGCGCACCATCCTCGTCGGACGTGCCGGCTCCCCGGGCGTGGGGATCGGGCGCCTGCTGGTCGTCGCGCCGCCCGCGCCGCGCGCATCGGCGATCGTGGCAGGCCGATCGCGGGCAACGGCCGCGGGCTCCGCGACGGCGGCTGCCGAGCACGGCCGACTGGCCGACGCCCTGGACCGCTGCGCGACCGAGCTCGAGGCGCTCGCGGTCCAGACGGCGGCGCGAGCCGGCGAGGAGGTCGGCGCGATCTTCGAAGCCCAGGCGCTGTTCGCGCGGGACCCCGGCATCGTCGGTCCGGCCTTCGCGCTCGTCGCGGCCGGCGCGACGGCCGACGAGGCGATCCTGCGGCGACGTCGGAGCAGGCGGATGTGCTCGCCGCGGTCGACGACGATTACTTCCGGGAACGGGCGGCCGACGTCCGGGATGTGGGCCGACGAGTGGCCGCGATCCTGGCGGGCGTCGTGCGTCCCGACCTGTGGCATCCGGATGGGAGGCCGGCGGTGCTCGTGGCCGCGGACCTCGACCCGTCCGCCGTCGCGACCCTCCGGCCGGAGCTCGTGGCGGGGATCGCCCTCGCCGGTGGTGCGCCGACCGGGCATGCGGCGATCGTCGCGCGTGCGCTCGGGATCCCGCTGGTGCTCGGTCTCGGACCGGCGTTGACGAGCTGTCGTCGAGGATGTCGCGGGCGTCGAGGGCGCCGTCGACGGTTCGGAGGGTCGGCTGTTCATCGAGCCGTCCGCGGAGGATGTCATCGAGCTCGAACGGTGCGCGCTCGGCGGCGCGCATCCGTGGCGTCGTTCGGGTCGGCCGCTCGGCGGTGACCAACGGCGTGTCGATCGTGGCGAACGTGGCCTCGGCGCTGGAGGCGGAGGCGGCGGTCCGGGCCGGCGCCGACGGGATCGGTCTCGTCCGAACCGAGCTGCTGTTCCTGGGGCGGTCGACCCCGCCGTCGGTCGGCGAGCAGCGCGCGACCTACGCCCGCATCCTCGAGGTCATGGGCGATCGGCCGGTGGTGTTCCGGACGCTCGACGTCGGGGGGGACAAGCCAGCCGAGTGGCAGTCGGCGGGCGCTGAGGCCAATCCGGCGCTCGGGGTGCGCGGGCTGCGGTTGGGGCTGCGGCGGCCGGATCTGCTGGACGACCAGTTCGCCGCCCTGCTCCAGGCCGCGGCTGGTCGCGAGCTCCGGGTGATGCTGCCCATGGTCGCGACGCGCGAGGAGGTCGATGAGGCGAGGGAGCGACTGGAGGTCGTCCGAAAGCGGTTGGTCTCCGAAGGGCTCGCGGTTGCCACCACGGTCCGACTCGGGGTGATGATCGAGGTGCCCTCGGCCGCGGTCATGGCCGACAGTCTTGCGGAGGCCGCGGACTTCTTTTCCATCGGGACCAACGACCTCGTGCAGTACGTGCTGGCCGTCGACCGTACCAACTCCGATCTCGCGGACCTGGCATCGGCGCTGCAACCGGCCGTGCTGCGCCTGATCGATGGCGTCGTGCGGGCGGCCCGTCGTTCGCGGCCGGCATGTCGCGGTGTGCGGGGAAGCGGCCGCAGATCCGGCGGTCATCCCGTTCCTCGTCGGTCTGGGCGTCACGGATCTGAGCGTGGGACCCGGCTCCGTGGCCGCGGTGCGGTCGCTCGTGGCGGATCTGGACGTCGCCTGGTGTCGCGGGCTCGCTGTGCGTGCGCTGACTGCCGCCTCGCTCGAGGGGGTCCAGGCCCTTGTTGCCTCGCGACCCGGGGCGGTCGAGGGGCGGCGACGAAAGCGTGACCCAGTTCGTCCATGAGGCCACAGTCGAGCTCGCGGACGGCGCGGATCCGCGGGCGCTCGGCGGCGCAATCACCGTGGCCCTGTGCGGGCACTGGGAGCACGAGCCTCCGTGCCCTTGGCCGCACCACACGGACATCTCGGCCGTGGAGAGGCCATCTGGTGCGGATCGTGTTCGACGTTGCGCCCGACGAAGAGCCGCTCGTGCGGCAGCAGATCGTCGCGGCACTCGAGTCGGGCCAACAGGCCGGCCCAGATGGGCAGGTCAATTGCTGGACGCTGCGCGAGTCGAATTCCAAGCAGGGTCACGCTTCGACAAGGGAGCCGGCCGCTGGCCAGGAGCCATCGACCTCACGCTCAAGGCGATGAGGGGTCCAACCCCTCTCGCCCGTGGCCCAAGCACCTGCACTAATGGGTGTAACGCGGCGCTATTGATCGAGTGGGGATCGAGCGTCGGACATGGCAGTGATCAATTCGGGAAACGATGGCCATCAAGAATCACCGGCCTAGCGCAACTCCTCGGGGCGGTCGTTCAAGGAGTCGGACTTCATCGCCTCGAACATCAGCCCACAGGATTCCGGGGCCCGGCCATGGCGTCCCTGGGACAGTCAAAGCAAGGAATACATCGGCGGTCGTGGCGGGGTAGGCCGCCGCCAGGGTCGCGCGGAAGCGCCGAGCGATATCGCGGTTCGCGCCCGATCGATCGAAGGACGAGCAATCGACTGATCGATCGCTGCTGATCGATAAATCGCCACATATCCGACGAAGGCAGGGACTGCGCTTTGTCCTGCGCCCAGCGGATCTGTTGCTCCAGTCGGTCGATTCTGGACTGGACCTCCGTGGCGATCGCGACCGCCTGGGTCGGCTCATCGAAGACGACATCGATGAACCCACGCGCCGGCCGAAAGACGGGTACCTCGACTGACCGTCGCCATGACGGTGCCGCGATCCGCAACAGCTCCTCCACGATCCGGGCCTGGATGCGGTCGCGAACGGTCGGTCCAGTCGTCGGATACACGCGAACGGACAGGTCTGCTCCGAGCACCTTGGTGATGGCGACCAACACGGCGATGCTCGGTTCTCGCTGCCCGGCGAGGACTTGACTCACATGCGATTGGCTGACACCTGACGCACGCGCGAGCGCGCTAACGGACAGCCCCGAATCCCGTCGAAGGCGATCGATGTCACCGGAGACCGATGCCATCACCTCCCGCGTTCGCCGGCCGATCGCCGTTCTTTGGCTCTTGCGCGTGACTCGAGCAGGCGTAAGGGACACGCTGTCAGTACAGCAGGCGACCATTAGCTGGGGCTCTATCAGTGTCGCGATCCGCGCTACGCCAACGCTCACAGCGATTGATTTCGAGTCCAACCGGGAAGCACGGCGCCGCGACTGGTCGCAGTCAGCTGGAATGGCGCTCGATCCGATCGCTAGGAGTGACGTTCATTGCATGACGGGCGGCCCCCTCTCGGTGGGCGGACGTTCGAGCCGAAATCCATCGCTGTGAGCGATGGCTGGGGGCGCGTGGAGGCGAAATAGAACGGGCGGTCGAAAGCCGCACGGGAGCCTATACTCTCCAGTCCGTGGCTACGACCCTCGTCGCCGATCCGCTCGCGCCGTTCTCGCCGGCCGTTCGCGCCTGGTTCGAGGCGAGTTTCGAGGCGCCCACGCAGGCCCAGGCGGAGGGCTGGGCGGCCATCGCGCGAGGCGAGCACACGCTCATCCACGCGCCCACGGGGAGTGGCAAGACCCTGGCCGCGTTCCTCTACACGCCTCGACCGTCTCGCCCAGCATCCGAGCCCGCGCGCCCCAGAAGGGCCAGCCCGGCAACGTGCGGGTCCTCTACATCTCGCCGCTCAAGGCCCTGACCTACGACGTGGAGCGCAACCTGCGGGCCCCGCTGACCGGCATCGGCCTCGCGGCCCAGCGCCTCGGCGAGGCGCCGCCACAGATCTCCGTCGCCAGCCGGACGGGCGACACCCCGTCGGAGGACCGGCGCGAGATCGCGCGCCACGCCCCGGACATCCTGATCACGACCCCCGAGAGCCTGTACCTCATGCTGACCAGCCAGGCGCGCGAGATCCTCCGCGGCGTCGAGCACGTCATCGTCGATGAGATCCATGCGATGGCCGGCACGAAACGGGGTGCCCACCTCGCCCTGAGCCTGGAACGGCTGGAGGCGCTCCGTCCCGAGGGCACGGAGCCGCCGCAGCGCATCGGCCTGTCCGCCACCCAGCGGCCGCTCGACGCGATCGCCCGCTTCCTCGGTGGCATCGGGCCGGACCGCGAGGTCACGATCGTCGATGCGGGCGCCCGAAAGCCGCTCGACCTGCAGGTCGTCGTGCCGGTCGACGACATGAGCGCCATCGGCGACGTCCTGCCCCAGGAGCAGCAGCCCGGCGGCCCGGCGATCAGCCCGGACCTGCGAACGAGCATCTGGCCGGCCATCCACCCGCGGATCCTCGAGCTGATCCGGAGCCACAAGAGCACGATCGTCTTCACGAACAGCCGGCGGCTGAGCGAGCGCCTCGCGCAGCGACTCAACGAGCTCGCCGGCGAGGAGCTCGTGCGCGCCCACCACGGCAGCATCGCCCGCGAGCAGCGACTCGAGATCGAGGAGGAGCTCAAGGCCGGCCGGCTCCCCGCGCTCGTCGCCACGCAGCTCGCTCGAGCTCGGCATCGACATGGGCGCGGTCGACCTCGTCATCCAGGTCGAGAGCCCGACGAGCGTGGCCCGTGGCCTCCAGCGCGTCGGTCGAGCCGGTCACCAGGTCGGCGCGCCCAGCAAGGGCGTCATCTTCCCGAAGTACCGCGGCGACCTGCTCGAGGTGGCCGTGGTCACCCGCCGGATGCACGAGGGCGCGATCGAGGCCACGAAGATCCCGCGGAATCCGCTCGATGTCCTCGCTCAGCAGCTCGTGGCCATGACCGTGATGGACCGCTGGACGGGCGAGGACCTGCTCCGCACCGTCACGAGAGCGGCGCCCTACGAGACCCTCACGCGCGATGTCCTCGACGGCGTCCTGGGCATGCTCGCGGGCGCCTACCCGTCGGACGAGTTCGCCGAGCTCAAGCCGCGCATGGTCTGGGACCGCGTCACGGACACGATCGAGGGCCGTCGCGACGCTCGCGTCGTCGCCGTCACGAGCGGTGGCACGATCCCCGATCGCGGCCTGTTCGGGGTGTTCATGGAGGGCGAGGCCGGCACGCCCGGCCGCCGCGTCGGCGAGCTCGACGAGGAGATGGTCTACGAGCTCCGCGCCGGGATGCACGGCGACGTCATCGTGCTCGGGGCGAGCAGCTGGCGCGTCCTCGAGATCGGTCACGACCGGGTCACCGTCAGCCCCGCGCCCGGCGTGCCGGGCAAGCTGCCGTTCTGGAAGGGCGATGCCGTGGGTCGCCCGATCGAGCTGGGCCGGGCGCTCGGCGCGTTCGTCGGCGAGATGGAGACCGACCTGGGTCGCGGCGCCAAGGGCCGGCGGGATGCCACCCAGCGACTCCGGGAGCATCACGACCTCGACGAGCGGGCGGCCGAGAACCTCGTCGCCTACCTCGAGGACGAGCGCGAGGCCACGGGCGCGCTCCCCACGGACAAGCGAGTGGTGGTGGAGCGGTTCCGCGACGAGCTGGGTGACTGGCGGCTGACGCTCCTGACCCCGTTCGGTGGGCGGGTCCACGCACCCTGGTCCCTGGCCATCGAGTCGCGGCTCCAGGAACGGCTCGGGATGGAGGTCCAGACCATCTGGTCCGACGACGGGATCGCGATCCGGATGCCGGAAGGGGAGGCCAGCCTCGATGGGGTCGAGGAGCTGCTGTTCCCGGCCGCGGAGGACGTCGAGGACCTCGTGGTCGGGCAGGTCGCCAACTCCGCCCTGTTCGCGAGCCGCTTCCGCGAGAACGCGGCGCGGGCCCTGCTGCTGCCGCGCCGCCGGCCCGGGACCAGGACGCCGCTCTGGCAGCAGCGCCAGCGCGCGGCGGACCTGCTGGCCGTCGCCAGCCGCTACGGCAGCTTCCCGATCCTCGTCGAGACGTACCGGGAGTGCCTGTCGGACGTCTTCGACCTCGACGCGCTGCGCGAGATCCTTGGCGGCATCTCGAGCCGCGAGATCGCCGTGCACGGGGTCGAGACGCCGAAGGCGAGTCCCTTCGCGAGCAGCCTGCTGTTCGACTACGTGGCCGCCTACATGTACGACGGCGACACGCCGCTGGCCGAGCGACGGGCCGGCGCGCTCACCCTGGACCGCGACCTGCTGCGGGAGCTGCTCGGGCAGGAGGAGCTCCGGGAGCTGCTCGACCCCGATGCGCTCGCCGACCTCGAGCTCTCGCTGCAGGCGCTCGTCGAGGACCGGGCCGCCACGACGCTCGACCAGGTCCACGACCTGTTGCGCCGCCTGGGGGACCTGTCCGCCGACGAGGTGAGTGCCCGGACCGCGGGCGGTGCCCCCGTCGCCGTTCCGTGGCTGGCGGAGCTGGAGGCGGCCCGCCGAGCCGTCCGGGTCCGCATCGCGGGCGACGAGCGCTGGATCGCGATCGAGGACGTCGCGCGCTACCGCGACGGTGTGGGCGTGACGGCCCCGGTCGGGGTGCCGGCCGCGTTCCTGGGCCCGGCGGCCGGCGCGCTCGAAGGGCTGCTCGCCCGGTTCGCCCGGACCCACGGCCCGTTCCTGACGCCCGACCCGGCGCGTCGCTGGGGCTTGCCCGCCGGCATCGTCGGCGACGGCCTGGAGCGCCTCCTCGCCAACGGCTCCCTGCTCCTGGGTGAGTTCCGGCCGGGTGGCGCGGAACGGGAGTGGTGCGACCCCGATGTCCTCCGGTTGCTGCGCCGCCGCTCCCTCGCGCGGCTGCGGCGCGAGGTGGAGCCGGTCGATCCGGCCGCGCTCGGCCGCTTCCTCCCGGCGTGGCATGGCGTGGCGCCGGTCGGCGGGCCGGGCGCGGACGCCGCGCCGTTCCGCGGTTCCGCCGCCCTCGAGCGCCTCGCGGAGGTCGTGGACCAGCTCGCCGGCGTCGCGATCCCGGCGTCCGTGCTGGAACGCGACGTGCTGCCGGCCCGCGTGCCCGGCTACCAGCCGCGCCTGCTCGACGAGCTCGGGGCGATGGGCGAGGTCGGCTGGGTGGGGCGGGGGAGCCTCGGCCGCGACGACGGGCGGATCGCGCTGTTCCGCCCCGGCCGCGACGCGCTCAGGCCGGTCACGCCGCCGGATGGCGCCGAGCGGCCGGAGAGCGAGCGCCACGACCTGATCCGCGAGCACCTCGCCCGCCGGGGAGCGAGCTTCTACCGCGAGATCCATGCCGCGGCCGGCGGCGGGTCGGACCGGACGATGCTCGACGCGCTGTGGGATCTCGTCTGGGTCGGCGAGGTCACGAACGACACGTTCGCGCCGCTCCGGGCCCTGCGCTGGAAGCGCCCGACCGGCGGCAACGGGGCGCGGCCGCGGCCGGGTCGCCTGACCGCGCTCGGTCCACCCGAGGCGGCGGGTCGATGGTCGCTCGTGGAACCCGCGACCGAGCTGACCGCCACGGAACGCCTCCACGCGCAGGCCCTCGCGCTGCTGGAACGCTACGGGGTGCTGACCCGCGAAGCCGTGGCCAGCGAAGGGGTCGATGGCGGCTTCGCCGGGGTCTACCCGGTCCTCCGCGCGCTCGAGGACGCCGGGCGGATCCGGCGCGGCTACTTCGTCGACGGTCTGGGTGCCGCGCAGTTCGCGCTGGCGGGCGCGCTCGATCGACTGCGGGCCGTCCGCGAACCGGCCGACCGTCCCGCGGAGGGGTCCGTCCATCTGCTGGCCGCGGCCGATCCGGCAAATCCGTACGGTGCGGCCCTGCCCTGGCCCCGCCGTGGCGAGGCCGACCGGCGTCCGCTCCAGCGGGCGGCCGGGGCATACGTCGTGCTGGTGGACGGGGTGGCGGCGCTGTACCTGGAGCGCGGCGGCTCCACCCTGCAGACCCTGGCGCCGGCTGACGATCCGGCCGTCGCCGATGCGGCGGTCCGCGGCCTGCGGCGCGCTCGTGGGCACGGGGCGCGCCCGCGAGCTCGTGATCCGCAAGGTCGACGGCCTGCCCGTCGCCGAGGCCCCGTTCCGCGACCAGTTGCTCGCCTCGGGCTTCAGCGCCGGCTATCGCGGCCTGGTCCTGCGCGGCGCCCGGTAAGCGCGGCCGAGCCCACGATGCCCGAAGGCGACACGCTCTTCCGCACCGCCGCCGGCCTGCGGCCGTACCTCGTGGGTCGGGACGTGCTGGCCGCCCGCGCCCAGGGTCCCGGGGCGGTCCCGCAGGTCCAGCGGATCGTCGGCAAGCGCATCGATGCGGTCGAATTGCAGGGCAAGAACCTCCTGATCCGGTTCGACGGCGGCCTGCAGATCCGGACCCACCTGCGGATGAACGGCTCGTGGCATCGCTACCGCCCGGGCGAACGCTGGCGGCGGCCACCCGGTCGCGCCCGGCTCGTGCTGGAGGTCGACGGGGCGGTCGCGGTCTGTTTCGATGCCCCGGTGGTCGAGCTGTTCGAGACACGGAGCGAGGCGCTCCATCCATCCCTCTCGCGTCTGGGGCCGGACCTGCTCGCGCCCGATTTCGATGCTGCCGAGGCGCACCGGCGGCTGCGTGCGCCCGAGCGAGCCGACCTCGAGATCGGCGTCGCGCTCGTCGATCAGCGAGCGCTGGCCGGCATCGGCAACGTCTACAAGAACGAGGTCCTCTGGATCGAGCAGGTCTCGCCGTTCGTCCCCGTCGCGACGCTCGACGACGCCACCCTCGAACGGCTCGTCGCCACCGCGCGGCGGCTGATGCGCGCGAACGTCGACGCGCGGCGCGGCCCGGAACGCGTGACGACGGCCGGCGATCGCGGCGCCCCGGGCTCCCTGTACGTCTACGGCCGCACGGGTCGTCCCTGCCGCCGCTGCGGGACCGCGATCGCCGTCGCCCGCCAGGGCGCGGACCTGCCGCGATCGACCTACTGGTGCCCGAAGTGCCAGGGACCGGGAGGGGACGCATGAACCAGATCGACGTCCGATGCGCCCCGACCGCGACCGGCTGGCGCTGCGCCGTGACCATCGACGACGGGCGCGGGACGAGCGCCCACGACGTGACCGTCGCCGCCGAGGACGCCACCGATCTCGCGGCAGCCGCGGAGGGGGCCGACGTGGAGCGGCTGGTCTACGAGACCGTCGCCTTCCTCCTCGAACGAGAGTCCAAGGAATTGATCCTGGGCGCCTTCGACCTCACGGTCGTCGGCCGCTACTTCCCCGAGTTCGAGACCGAGATCCGCAGCCGACTCGCGCCCTGAAGCGGGCTCTCGTTACTCGCCGGGCGTGCTGTAGGTCACCTGTCCGCCCGGGACCTCGACCGTGCACGGGCTCTTCGAGGTCAGGAACAGCGCGGCTGGCAGCCCCACCTCGGCGGTCCGCCGCACCCCAAGCGACCGATACGCCAGGTCGATGGTGTTGAGCGGCACCGTAGTGACTGTCCCCGCCGGGTCGGCGCACGGACCGGCACGACCGACGACCGCGATCGCCAGCTCCTCGCCCGGACCAAGGGTGACGGGCCACGACGCGGACGCGTCCGCGGGCTCCGCCGACAGGTACGTGATCGGGCCGTCCGTGGGCTGGACGACCCAGCCCAGGCTCACGAAGGAACCGACGTATGGGTTCGGTTGCGTCGTCCGATCGCCGTCGAGGCCAAGGATGGTCAGTGGCAGTGCCCCAGGATTGCGGATCTTCGTCGCGAACACGAAGGACTCACCGGGCGCCAAGCGGTACGTCACGTACTCCGTCAGTCCGTCCATTCCGTAGCTCACCTCCCCGACTCTCGCCGGAGACCCAGCCGCGGTCTCGATCGAGCGGCGACGGCACGGTCTGATCGACCACGCCCGACAGCGCCCAGCCGACCACGGCCACGAGGACCACGACACCGATGCGCCGGAGCCAGCGCCCCTGACGTGCATAGGCCGCGAGGCTCCCGATGGCGATCGCGATGAGCACGAACGGCAGGATGGTCACGCCCGGGACCACCCGGCCCATACCGTCGACGCTTGGATCGAGCCGCTGGGATGTGGACGGCGGCAACAGGAGGTCCATCACCGCGACCAGGCCGAGGCCGGCGATTGCGGCGAGGCTGACAAAAACGAGTCGTCGATCGGACCAGGCGCCCCAGACGCGCGCCGGCCAGGCCACCGGGGGCTGCGGGTCGTGCTCGCTGGAGCTTTCGACCTCGGAGGTCGGGGCGGGCCGCGAGACATCGATCCATTCGGCTTCGGTGCCGAGCTCCCCGGCGGTGCCAGGGCTCGCGATCGCCACGGTCCGCCGCCGGAGGCCGGCGACGGCAAGCACCAGGAGCGGCACCAGGATCGCGAGGATGCTGAACGACCGTTGGATATCGTCGTTCGTGAAACCTTGCGCCTCGAACGTCGCGATCTCCGGAGCCAGTTCCTCGATGCCCCGCACGAAGTCGAGCAAGGCGCCATCGCGGAGCCTCGCTGTGGGCTCGGCGAGGTCATCGTCGAGGGCCCCCGGCTGGGCGATCGGTTTCGCCAGAGATACGTGTTCGCCTGGCTCGGGTGATCACGTCTCCCTTGAGCGTCAGACAGCACACCGGCGTGCCATCCGGCGCGATCCCGATGACCGCCATGACGTCGCGATCCGGGTCGCCATCCCGATCGAATCGCTCTGGCCAGCCTTCCGGGGCCGAGACCTGCTGCGGTGCTGGTCGCGGCCTGGACCAGGAAGGTGGCCTCCACGCCCGTCGCGGCGAAGACCGCGGCAAGTCGCCGCTCGGCGTCGGCCACGGTCGCCGGGCGTGAACAGGCCGGCGGGGGCGGTCACGAACGGGACCGAGGCAAGGCCTGGGATGGCCGACGGCCGACCCACCAGTCCCGGGTCCCGCACGGTCAGCGCGTCCGTGCGCAGGAGCACCGCGAGGAGCACGACCGCGACCGCCGCGACCGCGGCCAGGCCGACCGTCGCCCGCCACGCCCCGCCGAGCCAGCCGATCCACCCCCCAGAGCGGCTCGGCGACTCGGCGGTGACGGACTGCAGCCGCGCCCGGAGCACCGGGCTGACGGCCGCGGGCTCGCGAGCGGCCAGGAAGCCGCGCAGCTGCTGCTCGAATCGATCGTCGGTCATCGCTCGGTCTCCTCGGGGCGCTCGACCGTCGTTCGCAGTCGTCGAAGCGCGTGGTGCAGGCGGGATTTCACGGTGCCCTCGGCGATGCCCAGGCGGGCCGCGATCTGGGGCACGGTCAGGTCGGCGTAGTAGCGCAGCGCGACGACGACCGCTTGTTCGGGTTCGAGCCGGGCAAAGGCCCGCTCCAGCTCGTCGCGGGTCGCCAGCGCGATGCCGGCGTCAGGCCCGCTCATCAGCGGCAGTCCGGCGTCGGTCGTGCCGAGCGCCGGGATCGCGACGATGATCGGCCGGCGCCGGCGCGCTCGGAGCCGGTCGCGGCAGCCGTTGACGAGGATCCGCCCGAACCACGCCTCGAACCGGTCGCGATCGCGGAGGCCCGCGAAGCCACGCCACGCGACCACGGCGGCGTCATGCACGGCATCCTCGGCCTCGATCGGGTCGCCCAGGATCACGGCGGCGAGCCGGTAGTGGGTCTCGAGCCCGCGATCGAGCAAGGCGGCGAACGCGGTCGCTCGGTCATCCATGGTGGCGTGCACCGTGCGGCTGGCCAGCACTCGTCTCCCTCCGACCCGTTCGGGTCCTTCGCATCGACCTGACGACGAGCGGAGGGGAAACGTTCACGGCGAATCGTACCCAGCGGCCCACGTATCATCGCGACCGATGTGCGAGCACTACGTCGCCCGGGCCGCCGAGCCCTTCCGCCTCGACGAGCTGTGGCCGTTCACGGAGCGATTGGAGCGGTTCGGGATCGCCGGGTTCGGCTGGGGTGCCGCCTGGCTGGGTGGCGATGGCCGGCTCCACAGCCACCGCGACGTGCGCGCGTTCCGCGACGACCCGGACGGCGCGACACGAGTCGGCGCTGCCGAGACCACCGCGGCCCTCGTCCACCTGCGCCGGCCGTCCAAGCTCTCGACGCTCGACCTGCCCGATACCCAGCCGTTCGACGACCCGGCCGGGCGGTACAGCTTCAGCCACAACGGCGACCTGCGCGATCACCGAGCCCTGCGCGCCACGTACCGGAAGGCCGGGCCGGATCCACGGCCGGGCGGACACCGAGGTCGGCGCGCGCTGGCTCGAGGACGCCTGGCGCGACGACGAGCCGGTCGAGCGGGTGCTGGCGGCCCTCCACGATCGATTCGGAGGCCAGGCGAACCTCGCGGTGCTCACGGCCGACGGCACGCCGCATCACTACGCGGGCAACGGGGAGAACCCGGTCTTCACGTTCCGCCTGGGACGGATCGGCCTGGCGTCCACGGGGATCTATTCGCTCGACCGGTCGCTATTCCGCTTCGTCGCGCCCCGTGCGACCGAGCGCCGGCTGGTGCGACAGCGCTCGACCGTGGCGCTGGACCGTAACGGGAGCCCGGTTCAAGCGTTCTAGGATGCGACTGGGGTACGGCGGCCGGGGTGGGCGGCGTCCGTACGCAGGATCGAGGGAGCACCGCCCATGACCAGCCCCGCGACCGTGGCCACCGACCTGGGCCGGCCGACTCGGGCGTTGCCGCTCACGCACCTCCTGCGCCTGTCCGTGTACTGGCTGGGGCTCATCGCGGTCGTCCAGGGGATCGGCGTGATCCTCCAGGAGCGCATCAAGGAGCTCGTCCCGGACCCCACGATCCAGTACACGACCCTGGGCATCATCCAGGGCGCCGGCGTGATCATCGCCGTCCTCGTCCAGCCGATCGCGGGATCCCTCAGCGACTACACGATCAGCCGGTTCGGGCGGCGCAAGCCCTACATCTTCGTGGGGACCATCCTCGACGTCCTGTTCCTCATCGGGATCGCCACGTCGAACACGGTCCTGGCGGTCGGCGCGTTCGTCGTCCTGCTCCAGTTCAGCGCGAACTTCGCCCAGGGTCCGTTCCAGGGCTACGTCCCCGACCTCGTTCCGCCGCTCCAGGTCGGCCTCGCGAGCGGCCTCGTCGGCCTGTTCACGGTGCTCGGCGTCGTCGTCGGCTCGGGGCTGGCATCGATCGGGCTGGCGAACGGCGACTTCACGGGCCCGACGATCGCGCTGGGCGTCATCGAGCTCGTCACGATGCTGTCGCTGTTCTTCCGCCTCGATGAAGGGCGGGCTGCGAAGGACCGTGCGGGCCGAAGCTGGACGGCCGTCGCCAAGGAGGCCTGGGCCCGCGACGTCCTGAAGGAGCGAAGCTTCATGTTCCTGGTCGCCTCGCGCTTCTTCATCCTCGGCGGTGGGGCGTTCCTCATCGGATTGCTGGTGCCGTACCTCGAACGAGCGCAGGGCGTCACGGATCCGGGAGACCGCGCGAACCTCATCTTCGCGACGACGGCCATCGTGGCGTTGTGCACGGCGATCGCGACGATCCCCGCCGCGAAGATCGCCGATCGCGTCGGGCGCAAGCGGGTGATCTACGTGGCCTGTCTCATCGCGGGTGTGGGGATGACGATGTGCGCGTTCGCGCCGTCGATCCCCGTCTTCATCGGCGGGGCCATCCTCATGGGCGTCGGGCTCGGCAGCTTCCTGTCGGTCGACTGGGCCCTGATGACCGACATCATCCCCAAGGCGTCCGCCGGCCGCTACATGGGCATCTCCAACGTGGCCACGGCGACGAACGGCGTGATCGCGGCCTCCATCGGCGGCATCCTCATCGATGCCCTCGTGCGGGTCGGTTCTCCAGAGGCCGGTCCGCGCATCGCGTTCCTCCTGGCGCCCGTGTGGTTCGCGATCGGGGCGCTGTTGCTGCGGCCGGTCGTCGAGGGACGGCGCGAGGACGAGGACTCGCCGGCCGTTGGTCAGCCGGAACCGATCGTTTCCTGAGCCGCCGGGAAACGGGCTCGCAGGGCGGCGAGGTGTCGCGCCAGCACGGCCTTGAGATCGTTCCGGTACAGCCACGGGATGAACGCCCAGAGGTAGACCAGGTAGTCCAGCCGGATCGGCCGCGCCCCGAAACCGAACAGAGCCTGGAACTGCTGGATCGTCAGTGGCAGCAGGGCGATGCTCAACAGGACCGCCAGGCACAACCAGACCAGCCCCAGCACACGGGCCCTGGGCGACAGGACGACCCAGAAGAACAGGGGCACCCACTTCATCCAGGTCGCGAGGGCCCAGAGGAGACCGGCCAGCCGTGGTCCGGTGAACTGGGCGGCCCACAGCATCAGGGTCAGGAGGAGGTTGATGTTGCCCGTGTCGAGGTTCGCCCCGACCGGGAAGGCGAGGAGCGCGACGATCACCGCGGTCATGAGCGGCCGGCGCTGGTAGGCCCAGTGGACGGTCCAGAGCAGCAGCAGGATCGTCGCGCCGCGCCACACGACCCAGGCGACGTCCCACGGGAGGAGCGCCCACGGCGCGAACAGCGGCAGCATCCATGGGGCGTAGACGTACGGCAGGAATGGGCCGGTCGGGTGGTACGGGTCACCGCCGTTGAGCCAGATCCGGACCCCGGCCCAGTACGCACGGGCGTCGGCGCCGGCCGCCTCGCCGCGGCCGATCATGCCGGCGGCCAGCAACGAGAAGGTGAGGCTCAGCAGGACGATCGCGATGACGCGACGGTGGTCGTGGAGCCTGGACGCCTCGCGCCGAATCGCTCGCCGGTAGACGCCGGCACGCCGGCGGGTCGGGGTACCCAGCACGTCGGAGAGGTCCACCACGAGGCGGCCGCGTCCCCGCACGGTTCCGGGGACCGGATGGAGTTCCGGAGGGAGTGGCGCGTCCGCGTCGGCCATGAACGGGCATTCTCGCACGGCTCCCGCGCCGCCCTGTCAGTCGTGCGACGCGGGACGGCTCCTCGCGGAGCGCGAGGCCCTACGGCGTGTCGGGGCGAAGAACGACGACGTGCCCGATGCTCACGGCGGCAGCCGATGCGACCGCGCTGTGGCTATGGCTTGGGCCGGCGTCGTGTCGCTCGTCCCCACCGGCCGAGGTGACGTTCTTGCCCGCCGGTCCGGCTGCCTCTCCTCGCTCCGTCATGCCGCCAGACATCGTGATCGATACATTCCTTGCGATGCCGAAGAACGCGACCAGCATGACCCGGTCCTCGCCGATCAGGACGGGCGGAGTCGCGATGCTCGTCGAGCTTGCGTTGACGATGCCATCGGCCAGGACGATGGGGGCGTCCGCGTCGACACCCCGGTAGGCATGGATCCCGCCGGACGCGGGCGCACCAGTCGAGAACGTCCAGACGTAGTTGCCCGGTTCGGTGGTCGCCGCCACACGCCGATAGGTGAGCTTGGTCATGAGCGTTCCGTTGACGTCATCGACGACCAGGGTCCAGCCAGCCGGCGCCGTGACGGTAGGGGTCCCGATCACATCGATCGACGCGAGCAGGAAGTCGCCCGCCACCAAGCCGGTGGGCCTCGGGAGCTTGAGGGTCGTCACCCCCTTGTTGGCTGCGTAGGATGCCGATCGGAATTCCACCGGGACCGGCGGTGGAGGTGGCGGCGTAGCAGGCGTCGTCACCTCATTGGAGGCTGCGCTCGGAACCGAGGCGTTGCCGATCGCATCGACCGCCACGACCGTGTACGTGTAGGCCGTTTCGGGGCTAGCGCCGGTATCGGCGAACGAAGCCCCCGTCGAGGTCCCGATCCTGGTCGAACCACCATTGCGATAGATGTCGTAGCGAGCGACCCCGACGTTGTCGGTCGACGCCGTCCAGGTCAGGTTGACACGCGTTGCCGAGACGGCGACCGCGGCGACGTTCGTGGGCGCGGTGGGCGACTCATCGTCGACCGGGGGCGGGGGCGGCGGGGGGGCGTTGATCGGCCGCAGCACGATGCTCTGACCCACGCTGACGGCGGGCTTGTCGGTCGTCGCGGACATCGGGCCGGTGGCCGACGGGGAAGCGATGAAGCGGTCGGCGCTTTCGATGGTCGCCTTGTTCTTGCCGTTGGTCGCGATCTCGAATTGCTCGATCATGCCAGACGGCGGCGTGATCGCGGGGTTGGTGAGGATCCCAAACATCCCGACGAGCAGGGCGTATGGGCTTACGGTGGTCACGGTCGGGGCCTGGATCGAGCGCGAACTGGTGTTTGCGTGGCCGGCGGCCGTTTCGATCGGCTGGCTTGGGTCGACGCCGCGGTAGGCGCTGATGCCACCCGCGACGAACGTCGAGGTCGAGAACGACCACGTATACGATGAGCCCTCGCCAGCGCCGACGACGTGGGCGTAGACCACCTGGCGATATGACCCGCTGACGTTGTTCTGGACTACGGTCCAGCCGCCCGGCGCCGTGATGGCGGGATTTCCGGTGAGGGACATCGCGGCGAGCAGGACGTCGCCGGTGGCAGTCCCGGCGGGCTTGGGGATGGCAAGGCTGGTCGAGCCGCCGTTTTGCCTCGTGGAGGCCGAAACGAACGCGATGGCTGGTCGGTTTCCAGTGCCCGTGGCAGGTGCCGAGGAATTGGTGTGGGTGTCGACCGCGCGAACCTGGTAGAAACTCGTCGAGCTCGTCGGCGCCGCGCTGTCGAGATACGCCGACGACGTCAGGAGCGGGCCATTGAGCTTCGTCCACGGGCCATCGGCAGAGACCGAGCGGTAGACGTCGTAGCCGGCGAGATCGGGCTCCGTGTTGTTGGGCCAATCCAGGGCGAGCCCTGTCGAGGAGGATGTGAGCGTCAGGCCCGCAGGGGAGGCCGGTGGCGTCAGATCGGCCACGGTGAAGGTCGTGGCGGCGCTGTTTCCGATATTGCCTGCCGAATCCACCTGCCGCGCGACGGCCGTGTACGTCCCAAGGGGCAGCGTAGTCGCATCCACCGCGTAGGCGCCGCTCGCGCCACCCGCTGTGGCATTCCGTGTCTGGAGCGGCGTCGCACCGACCGTCGATCCCGCGTAGATCCGGACCGTCACGGCAGGGTTGTCACCCGCGGCCGTTCCGGCGTTACCGCTCATGGTCGGTGTCGAATCGCCGGTCGTGGCGCCGTTCGCCGGCGTGGCCAGCGTGATCGACGGCCCTGCCCGATCGACCACGCGGGAGAGCGTCGTCGCGGCGACATTGCCGCGACCGAGCGCGTCCTGTGCCACGTCCGCAGCGACAGCCACGGTGACCGGGCCGTCGGCGACGGGCGCGACATCGAAGGTGTAGGTCGTGCCACTGCCACCGAAATTGGACACGCTCCCATTCGTGGTCGTGACATCGGTGGCCGTGAAGCCCGTCACTGAGGCGGCGAAGACGACCGTGACCGCGATGACTGCCTGGTTGGTCGGGTCCGACGCCGTGGACGACAGCGTGACGGATGGTCCGGCGCTGTCGGCCACGGTCCACGTGAAGGTGTCGGTCGCGTCGACGGTCGCGCCGTCTCGGACCGTGATCGTGGCGTCGTACGGGCTCTGCGCTGCGGCGGTGTACGCGATGGTGCCGGAGATCCGGCCGGTCGCGGGATCGATGGAGAGACCGTCGGGGAGGCCGGACGCGGCGTAGGTCAGGTTGTTCGTGTCGACGTCGGTGGCGCTGGCATCGAGGCTGATGATGTCGCCCTCTGTGTCTTCTCGCGCGGCCAGATCGCCATCGAAGGTCGGCTCGTCGTTGACGCAGCCGATATCGAGCGTGACGACGCCATCGTCAGATAGCGTGCCGTCCGAGATGGTGTAGGCGAAACTGCCTGCGCCGAGCCCGCACAGGTTCCCGGTCGGGGTGAAGGTGATCGAACCGATGGCGAGCGTGACGCTGCCGCCCATGGCGTCGGCCACGTCGGTGACCGCCAGGGTGTCGCCGTCGTCATCGGTGTCGTTCTCGGCCGGCGAGCCGGTCCCGTCAGCCGGCAGTATGAGGGCGGTATCCTCGGTCGCGTCGAACGTGTCATCGACCGCCGCCGGTGTCTCGTTCCTGCCATCGATCGTCCAGGTGAACGTGTCGGCGACGTCGTCGGCCAGTCCGTCGCTTACCGTGATCGTGACGTCGAATGGGCTCGAATCGGCCGCATTCGTGCCGATCTCACCGCTGATGGTTCCAGTTGTCGGACTGATCGCGAGACCGTCCGGCAGGCCAGTCGCGGCAAAGACGAGGACATCGCCGTCGGGGTCGGTGGCTGGCGCAGGCAGGTTGATTGTCTCGCCCTCCGCGTCCGTGCGGTCGCCGAGGTCCTGGTCGAATACGGGAGGCCGATTCGTGCCCGAGACGACCCAGTCGAAGTCCGTGCTGACGGGGGTTGCGACGATCCCATCGGTCACGGTGACGGTCACCGGGTGGCTGCCGTCGGCCGCGAAGCCGATGGTGCCGCTGATAAGGCCCGTGGCCGGGCTGATGGAGAGACCGGCGGGCAGACCGTTGGCGCCGTAGGTCAGGGCGTCCCCGTCGACGTCGGCGGCTACGAGCTGGAGATTGACCGATGCGCCTTCGGCGTCAGTCTGATCGCCCGGGTTGGTGACCGTGGGCGCGTCATTGAGACACGCGATGTCCAGCGTCACGACGCCATCATCGGTAAGGGCACCGTCGGAGACCGTGTAGCTGAAGCTGGCAATGCCGACGCCGCAGGTGTTAGCCGCCGGATCGAACGTGATCTCGCCAGCGTCGAGGGCGACGCTGCCTCCGGTGGCTGCGCCGACCGCGGTCACGGTCAGACTGTCGTTTTCAGGATCGGTGTCGTTCGCGGCGGGGGAGTCCACGCCGCTCGTGAGAAGCACGAGGCGGTCGTCCTCGGTCGCCACGACCGTGTCATCGACCGCCGTCGGCCCGTCGTTGGCCGGGGTGATGGTGATCGAGAAGGTCGCGGTGTTGGAATCGGACGCCCCGTCGTTCACCCGGAAGGTGAAGCTGTCGGGGCCGGTCTGGTTGATGCCCGGCGCATACGTCAGGGCCGGCGCCGTTCCACTCAGCGTTCCCTTGGTCGGGACGTCCACGATCGCGTAGGTGAGCGCGGGGCCATCCACGTCGCTGGCGACGAGCATGATTTCCGAGTTCGTGTCCTCGTCGGTCGTGGCGCTGCCGTCGACTGCGACGGGTGCGTCGTTGTTGCAGGTGATGTCGACCGTGACCAGACCCCCGTCGGTCAGGTCGCCGTCGGACACGATGTAGCCGAAGCTGCCCGTCCCGGCGCCGCACAGGTTCCCGGTCGGGGTGAAGGTGATGGAGCCGGCCTCGAGCGTGACCGTGCCGCCGACCGGCGAATCAACGGCCGTGACGAACAAGCCGTCCTCGTTGGGGTCCGTGTCGTTGTCCGCGGGTGAACCGCTACCGGTCGCGGGCAGCACGAGGTTGGTGTCCTCGGCCGCCGTGACCGTGTCGTCGATCGCGGTGGGCGCCTCGTTCACCGGCACGCTGACCGCTGTGAGCTCGACGCGCTCGACGACCGGGGTCCGATCGGGATCTGCCGTCGCGAGCGTGACGCGGTACTGGAGGTAGCGCGCATCTGGACTGGCTACCGCGCCGCCGCTGAGCGGAGTCCATGGCGACCACGACGCGTCGCTGGTATCGACGTCGTCGCCCGTCCTGGTCTCGAATCCCGCGGACGTCCCGGATGGGAGCACGGTCGTGGCGGCGAGCGTCGTCCAATCGGAGATCCCCCCTGCGTCCAGGACGCGCGACTGGAAGGTGCCGGTGTTCGTGTACGAGCTGAGGCGCAGCCAGTCGACCACCAGCGGCGTTCCGGCGTTGAAGTCGCTCGCCCCGACGAGCATCGAACCCGTGATCATGTCGGCAATCGTCGTCATGAAGGTGCCGTCGACGTAGAAGTCGAAGCCCGCAGGCGTCCAGTCGATCCGGTACCGGTGGGTCGCCCCGACCAGTCCGTTGCCCAGGGAGATTCCCCCGGAGTTCGTGTTGCTGCGCGCGAACACGCCGCCGCCGCTGCCGGTGCTGACGACGACCCACGGAGCGTTGAAGTCGAGATCAGCCACGAAGCCGACGTGCTGGAAGGCCTGATTCGTGAATGTCGCCGCGAATTCGATGGAGCGGCCCGGGGCGAACGTGGTGGTCGTTCCGGCCACAGTGCCGTCAACACTGAGGTTGCCTCCACCGACGGTCGCGTCGCCGCCAGTCGCCCAGGGGGTGCCCTTGGTGGCCCAGCCGCTGGGCAAATTGTCCCGTCGAACTCCGTCCCCACGGTCGGGGCGAGGGTGACTTCGCCATCGACCATGTGCGCGATGTAGGTACCGGCCCCGGTCGTGCCGGCCCCGAAGTCGGCCACGGTCGTGTCCACGATGCTGGCCGAGATCGCGCCGGTCGTGAAGGACCACGTCGTCGCGGAGCCAAGCTGGTTGCCCGCCACGTCCGCGACCGAGCCCGCGACCGTGACCGTGTAGGTCGTTGACGGTGCAAGGTCGGCGCTCGGATCGAGGGTTGCCGTCGTGTGCGTGTACGTCACGTTCGCGGGCACGTCCGCACCGCCGCCCGCGGCCCGCAGGCTGAACGAGTTGGAGCCGATGGTCGCCGCGTTCATCGGTTCGTCGAAAGTCACGGCCACATCGGTCGTGGCCGCGACGCCGGTCGCGCCGGGCACGGGTGCCCGATTCGTGATGGAGGGCGCGGTCGTATCCGCGACCGGTGCCTGCGTCGTGAAGGTGACATCGACCCAGTAGTTCGCCGTGTTCCCGTCGGAGGGGAATCCGCTCGCGCCGTACCGATACACACCGTTCGGCCCATCGACTCCCGCTTGGAGGGCGTGGAGCGGCGGCGTGTCGACGCCGGCACTGGTGAAGAACCCGGGGTTGTACGCGAAGTAGCCGCTCGCCGAGTGGTATGAGGCGATGTAGATGGTGTCGGCCGCGATCTGGACGGGGTCGAGAAGTCGACCTGCTGCCAGCCCGAGGCGGTCTCCGCATTGAAGGTGGCTTCTGCCAGGAGGGTGCCGTTGGCCGTCCACAGGTGCCCGACGTGCGTGCCCGTGTTCGCGGCGCCCTTGTAGAAGCGGACGCCCGTAATAAAGCCGGCGATGTCGGACCGGAACTTGGCCCGGTCTCGATCGGGGAGTTGTCGTTGACCGCTGGGACCGCCGGCATGTCCGTCGGGGGCCAGATCGTGCACGGGCAGCGTCGCGGGCGTGCTGAAGGTAGCCGGGGCTCGGCGGGATCGGCGAGATTGCGGTGTTGCCGCTGCCGTCCGTGGACGACACCCGGAAGTGGTACGTCGTGCCGGCGCAGGCCGGTGAGGTGCACGTGTGGCTGGTCGTGGGAGCCGCGTCGGCCACGAACGACGTGAGGGCGCCGGCGGTCGTGCCGTAGTCGACCCGCGAGGTCGACGGCTCGTCGGTCGTCCAGGTGACCGTGGCGGTGCCGGTGGCTCCGGGCGCGCGTTCAGCGCGGAGATGACCGGTGCCTGGGCGTCGACGGCGAAGGTCGCCTCGTAGGCGCCGGCGGTCGCGGGGAAGAAGGCGTACTCGATGCCCTTGATGGTCTGGGTCGTGAAGGCGACGGGGCTGCCGGCGCGGGTCAGTGATTCCAGCGAGCCGGCCGCCGACGCCGTCGGGACCATCGCCTGGAGCCCGTTCGCGCCCGCGCCGCGGCGATCGTGAACGCGAGCGCGTCGCCGTCCCAGGCAAGGACCTCGAACGACGAGCCGTTCCGGCCGTCGAGCCAGGTCAGCATCTGCCGCGCCGAGACGACCGGCACGCCCTGCGCGATGGCGGCGTTGACGATCGCCTGCTGGCCCGCGTGATTCGCGGTGTCCGTGTGCATGTTCGCGGTGACGACGCCGTAGTAGCCCTGGCGCGCCGATGGCGTTGTCGAGCAGCGTGTTGATGTGGACGGGTAGTCTGATCCGGCTCTCGTCGGTCATCTGGGTCGCGGCCTGGTAGACGTCGATCATCGAGCCGTCGAGGTCGGCGAAGCGCATCGGCATGCCGGAGCCGGTGAAGCAGCCGGGGCGGTTCTGGACCCAGCGCCGGCCAGTAGTAGTAGTTCGTGTCGAGCCGGATGCCGTGGTCGAGCTCGACCTTCGGCTGGGTCGCCCAGTCGCTCCACGCGATGCAGTGGGTCCGGTTGGTGGCCGGCGCGCGCGAGGCTCGGGAATTCGCCGCGAACTGCGCCGAGCTGTCGTGCGTAGAAGCTCGTCGAGCGAGCTCGGCGTCCAGTTCGCGCAGTTCGTGTTGACGTGCAGGGCGATCTCGAAGCCCTGGGCCTCGTAGGCCGCGGCCTGCGCGTCGCCGAGATGCGCGGTGCTCGGGTAGATGTACGAGGTCTGCCGGACGCACTCCCAGTCCTCGACGTCGCAGCCCGCCGGGCTTGCGCGCTTTGCACAGTCGAACTGGCCGCCGTTCCGCCGGTCGCCGTGGTCGTCGCCGGTCATCACCACGACGGCCTTCTCGCCGCGCGGGAAGTACCAGAACCGCGGCAGCGGCATCTTGTCGAGGTTCATCGTGCTCGATCAGGTTCGCGAGCAGGCGCTGCTGCTCGTCGGCCTGCGGGATCTGCGACCTTGTTGAGGTCGATCCAGTCGGGCTGGACGTCGCCGGCTTCCGCCGAAGAACAGGTCGTCGGAGCGGATCGGCCGTCTGCGCCGTCGCGCTCGTCGCCGGCCCAGGCCGGGTTGCCCTGGCGCGTGTAGACGACCGAGCGGGCGAGGTCGTAGGTGAACGCCGCCGCCTGGCCGCCGTTCGATGCCGACGCTGCGCAGGGTCACCGCCGGGTTCGCGTGGCGACGTCGACGCGTTCGAGTACAGGGTGGCAACGGCTTCGGCGCCGCCGTTCAGGGTGTAGCGGTCGGCGGTGCCGTGGAACTGGATCGTCTGGCCGACGAGCCCGGCGCCGGGCTGCCGGCGGTGGTGTCGATCTGGAGGTAGGCGTCGGCCAGGTCCGTGCCGGCGTCGGTCAGCCCGAGCAGGCCGGCGAGGTCCGGGTCGGGCCGCATGGCGATGAGGTTGCCGCCGGCGGTGACCCAGTCTGCGAACATCGGCGCCTGCGACGGCGCTCGACGGCGATCTCGCCGAGGATGACGACGTCGTAGGTCGGTCGAGGACGTGCCGCGTTCACCGTCGAGATGTCGATCGCGGCGAACGCGTTGAGGCCCTCGTTGCGGAGGATCTCGGCGTAGTAGCGGCTGAACGGGTTTGCGGTCGAGCGACACGACGAGGATCGGTCCGCCGGGCCCTCGTCGGGCGGCGGCGGCGGGGCCGCCGCCGTCGTGAACGTCCAGGTGCCGTCGTCGGCCAGCGGGTTGCCGGCTGACGTCGGTGACGCCGCCGATCGCCGCCCTTGACCGTGGCCGTATAGGTCGTGCTGTAGGCGAGCGGAGCGCTGCGGGTCGAGGATCGCCGTCCGGGTGCCGGCGTCGTAGGTGACGGTGGCGGTGACGAGCGTCGTCCGCGGCGTCGCGCAGCTCGACGGTCGTTGCCGTGATCGACGCCGGCAGCCATCGGCTCGTTGAACGTCGCGGTGACGTTGCGTCGTCACGGCGACACCGGACGCGTCCGGAGCCGGCGATACGCGCTGTGATCGTGGGCGCGGTCGTATCCGGACCAACGTCGTCGACGAAGACGACGTCGACGAGGTAGTTGCGACGAGTCGAACGTGTTGGTCGGGAAGGTCCCGCCCGCGCCGTACACGTAGACACCGTTGGGTCCGTCGGCGCCATCCTGCGAGGGCGTGCAGCGGCGGGCTGTCGACGCCGCCGTCGCGAAGGCGCGCCGGCGGCATAGTAGCCCGATGGTCGTGTGGTACGACGCGACGTAGGTCGTGCCGGCCGTCAACGGCGACGGGCGTGGCGAACGTGGCCTCCTGCCATCCCGAGCGCTGTTTCGCCAGAGAAGGTCACCGTCGCCAAGGTTCGTCCCGCTGTGGACCAGAGGTGTGCCGGTGTGGGTACCCGTGTTCTGCGACGTCTTGTAGAACCGGATCCCGGTGATGAAGCCGTGCGATGTCGGACCGGAACTTGACGCCCAGTTCGACTGGCGTTCGGGTCGATTCGCTCGGTCCGCCGTCACCGACGGCGCGAAGATCGAGCACGGGCAGGCCTGCGCCCGCTGACGTGAACGTCGCGCCTGCTCGGCGACGCCCAGGTTGCGCGCTGTCGTCGACGCACGCGCATGGATCGTGGCCGGCCCTGCGCGGCTGGCGTCCACGCGTAGGTCCAGCTGCCCGCGCCCGTCGGCGCGGATGCCAGGTCGCGCCGTCATCGGTCGAAACCTCGACGCCGCCGACGAGGCCCCACCGGCGTCGGTGGCCGTACCCATGATCACGTGGGCGTTGCCGCCGGAACGCTTGCGCCATCGGCCGGTGACGTGATCGTCGCCGAGGGGGCCACCGTGTCCGTGGACGCCGTCGCGGCGACAAGCGCCGCGTCTGAGCGTGGCGGGCTGGACGCCCATGTCGGCGAACAGGTTGACCGTCGCCTGCTGCATGCGCGAATCGGCGGCGGGCGTTTCCACGGTCGTGGTTGCTGTCGAGGCCCCAGGACCATTGGACCGTGCCCGCGCCGAAGACGAGCGCGTCGTCGCTGGGCCGTCGCCGTTGTCCGAGCGATACATCGTCAGGCTGTGGGTCGCGATGCCAGGCGCGTAGCTGGAGCCGTTGTCCTGGAGCTTCTGGCCGACGTTCCTCGTCGTTGAGGACAGCCGGATAAGCCCGGCGGGTCGAGCGCCGTTGTCAAGATCTTCGTCCCATTCGTAGCCGAGCGTCTCGACCGCCAACGTGGCGACCCCACCCGGGGCAAGCGACGCGATGTCCGTGTTCCGCCAGAGACGCAAAGCGCCCTCGGCGGCCGGGACTTCGATCGCAGACGTGCTGCCGGCGTTGACCGTGAAGATCGTGCCGGTGAGCGCGTTCTCCGGCTGAGCCGCCCTCCGGGTTGATGGAGCGGCTGTCGCGCCAGGTGCCGGTCCATGTCGGCGTCGGATCGATCTTGGCGCCGGCGTGCGTCTCCTTGTACGAGACGAGCGTCCGGTACGGGGTCGCGCTCGCGTCGATGCGAGTTCTCCCAGCGCGTCTTCCAGAAGACCTCGTTGCCGCTGAAGAAGGCGAGGTCGACCCCGGCGTCCCGGGCAGCTTCGACATTGGCGCGCTGCGTGGCCGACCAGTACTCGTCGTGTCCGACGGACATAAACGCCTCGTGCTCGAGCAGCTCACTGCCGAACCGGTCGGTGTCGACCCCGGTCGTATAGCTGACGTCGTAGCCGTTTCGCTCGAGCCATCGCAGCATCGGGTACTCCGCGTTGAAGAGCCAATCCTCGGGCGCGTGGGCGCGGGTCGTGAACGGCCGGTTGTAGCTGACCTTGTAGGCGCGCCCCGCCGGCGACCCGGTGTACAGGCTGTTGCCGCCGTACTGGTTGTAGGCCTGCCAGGTGGTGTCGCGCCGTCTGGAGGAGCAGGTCGGAGCCGCCGTCGTCGTCTCGAACGATGAACGGGATATGACTCGCCAGTTCGCCGGGAACGTCTTCGCGCACTGCCCGGGCGAGGTAGATCCCGGACACGGCGTTGGTCGGAACGGCCCACGACGCCGAAACGCCCCAGTTGCCGCAGTCGATCAGGCCGGTGGCAGCGTCGGTGAGACATTCGGGCTGGACGACGGGAGTCGCGAGGAGTACCGGCACAGAGTCGACGAGGCGGGCGCCCTGACCGCCGTAATACCCGAGCCGGTAGATGTCGAGCCGGTAGGTGGTCGATGGCGTGTCGATCTTGAATTCGACGGTGTCGCCGGTGTCGACGCTGATGTCGGTGGCAAAGCCCTGGATCGACGCGTCGCCGGCCCCGCTGACGTCCCATTCGGAGGCAGGGTTGCCCGGTAGGCAGTTCTCCGCCACGATCTCATTGAGTGGCGTGTCACACGGCCCAGCCGCGGAGACGGGGGAAGGGGAGGCCAGCGGGATCGCCGACGACACCATGAGACAAACAAGTGCGAGCACGGCAGCGCGCTGCCGGGCCTTCGAGACGCGCGACATCGAGGGCCTGTCCTCCCGATCAGGGTTCGGTCGTACCGCGTTCCTGACCCATTGGCCCGCAGCCCCCGGCGGACATGACGGCGACCTA
This sequence comes from uncultured Chloroflexia bacterium, assembly GCA_963850555.1. Taxonomy (GTDB): domain Bacteria; phylum Chloroflexota; class Limnocylindria; order Limnocylindrales; family CSP1-4; genus SPCO01. The sequence goes on from CAWKLT010000019.1 coordinate 184,498, forward strand.
CCTCGCGATTACTGTGCGAGGATCGGCGCGATCGAGCCGAAGAGTACTTGTGGGGTGACCGAAAGTCCTACGGTCGGCGCACTAGAGAGAGCGGAAGTGGTGCGTTCGCGCACCGGCCGAACTGCCCCGAAACGCTCGTCACTCGTTTCGTGCTCAGCCGGGTATCCTGTCGCGAACACCGACACCTGGAGCCCGACAAGCCCGTGACCGAGGGATCCGTCATCATCATCGGCGGCGCGGAGGACAAGGTCCGCGACCGCGTCATCCTGAGCCGCTTCGCCACGCTCGCCGGCGGGCGCGACGCGAACGTCGTCGTGATCTCGACCGCGTCCTCGATGGGCGTCGAGGCCGGCGCGCGCTACAAGCAGGTCCTCGGCGAGCTCGGCGTGACCAAGGTCCGCACGATCCACGCGATCACCCGGGCCCAGGCCAACGATGAGAAAGCGGCCCACGCCATCCGCACGGCGACCGGCATCTTCCTGACCGGCGGCAACCAGCTCCGGCTGTCGTCGACGATCGGCGGGACCCGCCTCGCGGACGCGGTGCTGGACCAGTTTCGCCAGGGAGCCGTGGTCGCGGGCACGAGCGCGGGCGCCAGCGCGCTGTCGAGCCACATGATCGCGTTCGGGGCGTCCGGCGCCACGCCGAAACATCGCATGGCCCAGATCGCGGCCGGGCTCGGGGTGCTCCCGGGCGTCATCGTCGATCAGCACTTCCAGCAGCGGAACCGGCTCGGGCGGTTGCTCAGCCTCATCGCCCAGAACCCGAGCCTGCTCGGCCTCGGCGTGGACGAGGACACCGCCGGGGTCGTCGGCGTCGACCACGTCATGGAGGTCATCGGGCGTGGCTCGATCACGGTCGTGGACGGCGCCCGCTCGGAGACCGACGCCTGGGAGGTCAAGGGCCACCGGCCGCTGATGATCAGCGGGGTCGTGCTGCACTCCCTGCCGGCCGGCTACCGCTTCGACCTGCGTCGTCGCGAGCGCATCGTCGCTCCGGCGCTGCACGCGCTCCCCGGTGGCGGCGAGGCCGCTTCCAGCTAAGCACCTGTCGAACTAGAGCACCAGCGCAGGCCGCCGTACACTGGCGGCCATCCAACGCAGGGGAGGGCCAGCGTGACCGAGACCGCGGAACCGACGACGACACGCGCACGCCGGCCACGGTCCAAGTCCGCGTCCACGGCCTCCGCGGCCAAGCCGCTGCCGACGTTGCGCATCCTCGAGACCCGCGTCCTGCGCGGTCCCAACTACTGGGCGCGCGAGCCCGTCATCCGCCTGCTGGTCGATCTCGGGGTCCTGGAGGACTTCCCGTCCGACAAGATCCCGGGCTTCACCGACGCGCTCGTCGCGCTCCTGCCGACGCTCGAGGACCACGCCTGCTCCCTCGGCCGGCGCGGCGGGTTCATCACCCGCCTGCGTGACGGCACCTGGACCGGCCACATCACCGAGCACATCGCGCTCGAGTTCCAGAACCTCGCCGGCACCGACGTCCGCCACGGCAAGACCCGCTCCGCCGGCCCGCGGGGCCAGTACAACTGCATCTACGAGTACCGCGAGGAGGCCGTCGGCCTCGAGGCCGGCCGGATGGCCGCGGCCCTGGTCAACCACCTCGTGGCGCCGGACGACCCCGAGTTCTTCTTCGACTTCGCGCCCGAGCTCGAGAATCTGATCCGGCTGGCCGAGCGCCAGGCCTTCGGTCCGTCGACGCAGGCGCTCATCGACGAAGCCGTGAGCCGCGACATCCCGTTCATCCGCCTGGACCGTCACTCGCTCGTCCAGTTCGGCCACGGGGTCCACCAGCAGCGCATCCGGGCGACGATGACGTCCAAGACCTCGGCCATCGGCGTCGACGTGGCGTCGGACAAGAGCCTGACCAATCGGCTGCTCGACTCGGCCGGTCTCCCGGTGCCGCGCGCCGACGTCGTCGAGACGGAAGACGCGGCGGTCGCCTCGGCCAAGCGGATCGGCTTCCCGTGCGTCCTCAAGCCGCTCGACGGCAACCACGGGCGGGGCGTCCACCTCGACCTGCGCTCCGAGGAGGCCGTGCGAGCCGCCTTCCCGGGCGCCCTGGGGCAGAGCCGCACGGGCGTGGTCGTGGTCGAGAGCTACGTGACGGGCAACGACTACCGCTGCCTGGTCATCGGCGGCAAGGTCGCCGCCATCGCCGAGCGCGTGCCGGCCAGCGTCACCGGCGACGGCGAGCACACGGTCCGCCAGCTGGTGGACCTCGCCAACGCCGATCCGCGCCGCGGCATCGGCCACGAGAAGGTCCTGACCCGGATCAAGGTCGACGAGGCGGCCATCGAGCTGGTGCGGGCCCAGGGCTTCGAGCTCGATGACGTGCCGCCCGAGGGCACGTGGATCAAGCTCGCCCTGACCGGCAACATGTCGACCGGCGGGACGTCCATCGACCGGACGATCGAGGCCCACCCCGACAACGTCGAGATCGCCGAGACCGCGGCCGGCATCGTCGGGCTCGACGTCGCCGGCATCGACTTCATCTGCCCGGACATCGCGACCCCGGTTCGCGAGACGGGCGGCGCGATCGTGGAAGTCAACGCGGCGCCGGGGTTCCGGATGCACACCCACCCGACCGAGGGCGAGCCGCAGTACGTCGCCCGCCCCGTCATCGATGGGCTCTTCCCGCCCGGACAGCCGGCCCGCATCCCGATCGTCAGCGTGACCGGCACGAACGGCAAGACCACGACCGTCCGGATGATCAGCCACATCCTCAAGCTCATGGGCCGGCGGGTCGGGATGACATCGACCGACGGCATCGTCATCGACGGGCGGTTGATCAAGAAGGGCGACATGTCGGGCCCGAAGTCGGCCCTGATGGTGCTCCAGAACCCGACCGTGGACACCGCGGTGTTCGAGGTCGCGCGCGGCGGGATCCTGCGCGAGGGCCTGGGCTACGACCGCAACGACGTCGCCGTGGTGACCAACGTGACCGGCGACCACCTCGGCCTGGGCGGGATCAACTCGCTCGGCCAGCTGGCGAACGTCAAGGGCGTGGTCGTGGAGGCCGTGCCCCGCTCCGGTACGGCCGTGCTCAACGCCGACGACAGCCACGTCTACCGGATGGGCCGCCACTGCGCCGGGCGGGTCGTGCTGTTCAGCATGGCCACCAAGAAGGGCGAGGACGGCTTCGATCGCATCGACGGCCACACGAGCCGTGGCAATGCCGCGTTCTGCCTCGAACCCAGCGCCGAAGGCGAGCTGATCGTGCTGCGCCTCGGCAGCCGCAAGATGCCGGTCCTCTACACGCACCTGATCCCGGCGACGTTCGGGGGACGGGCGCGGATGAACGTGGCGAACGCGCTGGCCGCCGCGGCCGCGGCCTGGGCCACGGGCGCGCACCTGCACGACATCCGCCAGGGCCTGCGGACCTTCACGACCTCGTTCTTCCAGGCGCCGGGTCGCCTCAACCTGCTCGACGTCGGCGGGGTGCGCGTCGTCATCGACTACTGCCACAACGTCGACGGCATGCGCCAGCTCGCGGATTTCGTCGAGCGGATGATGGTCGAGCCGCAGACGAAGGCCGGGCGGATCGGCTCATCGGCGCCGGCCGCGCGGTCGGGTCGGGCGATCGGCGTGCTCGGCATCCCGGGCGACCGCCGGGACGAGGATCAGCGCGAGTACGGCGCGATCGCGGCGGGTGCCTTCGACGAGATCATCGTGCGCGAGGACAAGAACCTGCGCGGCCGGGCGCCGGGTGAGACCGCATCGAACGTGATCGAGGGCGTGCGTGGCGCCAAGGCGGCCGGGAGCTCGCGGACGACGCGCGCCGACAAGGTCCTCGAGGAGATGACCGCGGTCCGCACGGCGCTCCGCCGCGCGATCCCCGGCGATCTCGTCGTGTGCTGCGTGGACGATGCGATCGGGGTCTACCGCGAGGCGATGGCCGCCGCGGGCGCGTCACGCGCCGGCGGGATGGCGTTCGCGGATCCGGGCGAGCTCGAGGCGCCCGACGGATGAGCCGGCCCGGGCCGCGTTATGTCCCGGAGGACTCGCTCCAGAGCCCGCGGTTCACCGGTCCGTCGACGTTCGCCCGACTGCCGTACGTCCGGACCCTCGAGGAGGTCGACCTGGCGATCGTCGGCGTGCCGTTCGACACGGGCGTGACGTACCGCGCCGGCGGGCGGTTCGGCCCGAACGCGGTCCGTGCCGCGAGCGTCATGCTCCGGCAGTACAACACGAACCTCGACGTCAAGCCGTTCGACATCCTGTCGTGCGTCGACTACGGGGACGTGTCGATCGTTCCGGGCTACACCGAGCGCAGCTACGAGGCGATCGAGGCGACCGTCGCCCCCATCGTCGAGGCCGGCGTGGTCCCACTGCTCATCGGCGGCGACCACGCGTGCACCCTGCCGCACCTCCGCGCGACGCGCTCGCGCGGTCCCGTGGCGGTCATCGACTTCGACTCGCACACCGACGCCTGGGACAGCTATTTCGGCGAGAAGTACAACCACGGGACGTGGATGCGCCGGGCCATCGAGGAAGGCCTGGTGGATGTCGCCCATTCGATCGAGGTCGGGCTGCGCGGTTCGGTCTATGGCGCGAGTGACTGGACGGATCTGCGCGACGAGCTCGGCCTCGATTACCTGACGACCGAGGAGGTCCTCGCGATCGGCCCGGACGCGACGGCCGCGCGGATCCGGGAGCGCGTCGGTGACGCCACCGCCTTCATCAGCTTCGACATCGACGTCGTAGACCCGGCCTTCGCACCCGGGACCGGAACGCCCGAGCCAGGCGGCCTGTCATCGCACGACGCGCTCGCGATCGTGCGCCGCCTGACGGGGATCGATTTCGTCGGTTTCGACGTCGTCGAGGTCATCCCTGCCTACGACCCCGCCGGCCAGACCGCGTTCCTCGCGGCCAACCTCGCCTACGAGATGCTGTCGCTCGTCGCCGTGAGGCGCGCGGAGTCGTAGGCGACGTCGCCGGAGACCAGGGTCAGATCGACTTCGACCGCGGCCAGCCCTTCGGGGGGCGTCGCGAACAGGTCGCGATCCAACACGACGACATCGGCCAGCTTCCCGACCTCGAGCGTGCCGAGGCGATCGTCGGCGAAGTACGATGCTGCGGCGTCCGCGGTGCACGCCCGGACCGCTTCCTCCACGGTGAGCGCCTGCGCGGGTCCGACGACGGCGCCGGACACCGTCGTCCGCAGGACGGCCGTGGAGATCGTGTCGAGCGGTCGGTGGGAGGCGACCGGGGCATCGCTCGACAGCGCGAAGCGCACGCCCGCCTCGATGAACTCGCGGTACGGCTGCAGTCGATGGGCGCGCTCCGCGTCGAAGACGGTCAGCCAGCCGTCACCAGCGTCCCAGAAGTAGCGTGGCTGGGCCACGACCACCACCCCGAGCGAGGCGATCCGCTCGACCTGGTCGGGTCGCGGCCCACCGCAGTGCTCGATGCGATGGCGGTGATCCTCCCGCGGACGCTCGCGCAGCGCCGCCTCATAGGCGTCGAGGACCCGGTCGATCGCGCGATCGCCCTGGGCGTGGACCCCGATCTGCCAGCCGGCGGCATGGGCGCGGGCGATCGCGGCGCGGAAGTCCTCCTCGGACGACCAGTACATCGACCCGGTGAACTCGCCGTCGCGTCCATACGGCGTGGTGAAGGACGCGGTCCCGCCGGTCAGCGCGCCGTCGGCGTAGAACTTCATCGGGCCGACAGCCAACCGGTCGTCGCCGAATCGGCCGGCCAGCCCGATCGACTCGTATTCGTCGAGCTGCGACGAGATCGGCATCGCCGTGATGCGGACCTTGAGCAGGCCCCGCTCGCGGGCCGTGCGGTAGCCCTCGAATTCGCGCCGAGTGACCTGGGCGTCCACGACCGAGGTGATGCCCGCCGCGAGAGCGGCGCGGCAGCCGCGATCGATGTCGGCCACGATCTCCTCGAGCGGGGCGTCGTCGTGGAAGCCCGGGCCGTGGTGTCCGATGTCGACAGCGGGCGGGACGACGAGCTGCTGGGCGGCGTCGAGGCAGTACCCCGTCAGGCGGCCTTGATCGTCGCGGACGAGGTGCCCGCCATCTGGATCGAGGACATCGTCGGTCAGGCCGCGTCGTTCGAGGCCGAGGCTGTTCGCGAGGGCGTGGTGGCCGCTCATGTGCTGGACCAGGACCGGATGGACCCGGGTCGCCTCGTCAAGGTCCCAGCGGGTCGGCGCGCGACCGTCGCGAAACATCTCCGGGTTCATCCCGACGACGCGGATCCACTCGCCGTCGGGCGTCCGCTCGGCCGCCTCTGCGACTCGAGCGACGAGGTCTTGGATCGAGGCTACGCCCGGGTACCGCGCGTCGACCGCGGCCAGTTCCGCGCCAGTGAACGCGAGGTGATGGTGAGCGTCCACGAAACCCGGCAGGATGGTCTGCCCGGCAACATCGATGAACCGCGCGTCTGGCGGCGCGGCAGCACGTACCGCGTGGTCGCCGCCGACCGCCGCGATGCGGTCGCCGACGATGGCGACGCCGCCAGTGAATGGCGGTTCGCCGGGCCGCGCCGTGAACACGCGACCATTGAGGAGGGCGATCCCGGGCACCCGCTCATCTTCGCACGGGCCCCTGCGACTCGGAGTCCATTGTCTCCGCCAGCGCGGCGGACTACGATGCTGCGGTCCTCGTGGAGACGCTCGTTAAAACTGGCCGGCAGCGGCCCCGACCGCCGGCGGCCGAAGGAGGAGGTCCGATCATGCGTCGCTGGACCACGATCGTCGCGTTCTTGGCGATCTTCTCGATCCTCGCGGGATGCACCGGAGGAGGTGGCGCGACAACGGCGCCGTCGGCGCCGGCCAGCGAGCCGGCCCCTGGGGCATCGAGCAGTGCCGCCGCCGAGCCGTCGGGCAGCGCCGCCGCTGGCGACTCGGCGGCCTGCAACCCGCCACGCCAGGAGGGCGTGACGCTCAGCTTCACGTCCTTCGGAGGCGTGTACCAGGAGGCCCAGCGCAAGGCGTGGCTGGAGCCGTACACGGAGCTGACTGGCGTGGAATTCACCGAGGATGAGAACTCTTCCAATGCGACGATCCAGGCCCAGGTCGAATCGGGCCAGGTGACCTGGGACGTCGTCGATGTCGGCAATGACTTCGGTCTCGACGTTCATTCCGACCTGCTCGAGCCGCTCGACTACTCCCTCATTCCCCGGGACGAACTCAACGCCGACCTCGGCATCACCGACTACCGCATCCCGGACATCACGTACGGGGTGGTCCTCGCGCTACAACACCGAGGCGACAGCGGGCGCGGTCCCCGAGGGTTGGGCCGACTACTTCGACACGACGAAGATCCCGGGCAAGCGCGGCGCATGGGACTACTCCGAGAGCGGGATGTTCGAGTTCGCCCTCATGGCCGATGGCGTCGCGCCGGCCGACCTCTACCCGCTCGACCTGCCGCGGGCGACGGCCAAGCTGAACACCATCAAGGACGACATCGTGTTCTGGGCGTCGGGCGCCGAATCACAGGAGCTCATCGGCTCCGGTGAGATCGCGATGACGATGATCTGGAACGGCCGTGGCTGGAGCGCCAAGAACATCGACAAGAAACCAGTCGAGATGCAGTGGAACCAGCAGATCGTCACGGCGGACTACCTGGTCGATCCCGAAGGGCTCGCCCAACAAGGACGCGGCGATGCAGTTCATCGCGTACACGGCCTGCGCGGCGAACAACGCCGGGCCCTCGGAGTTCATCCCGTACGGGCCGACCAATGTCAACTCCACCGCGAATGCGGCGATGGTCAACGATCTGTCGGTCACCAACGCCGACGCGAACTCGGCCTACTTCGACGACACGTATCTCGCCGAGAACTTCGCCGAGATCGATGCCGCGTGGCAGGCCTGGAAGGGGTCGTGACTGGCTGACCGCGCCGAGACCCTGATGAGACGATGACCACTGCCGGCGAGGCTCGTCGCCGTACCTGGCCGAGCCTCGCCGGCATGCGCCGCAACCGCTGGTCGTGGCTGGTCATCCCGGCGACCATCTTCCTGGCGGCCTTCTTCCTGGTGCCGCTGGTGGCGATGGTCATCCGGAGCGTGACCGACCCGGTCGACGCCGGGTTGTCGAACTACGAGCGCTTCCTCGCCCAGGAGGCGTACGCCCGCGTCCTCCTGAACACGTTCTGGATCGCGGTGCTTGCGACGGCCGCATGTCTCGTGATCGGCTACCCGTTCGCCTATCTCATGTCGATCGTGCCCGGCCGATGGGGCGGACTCCTGCTCATCGCGGTCTTGCTGCCGTTCTGGTCGAGCCTGCTGGTCCGGACCTTCGCGTGGCAGGTCCTGCTGCGCGACACAGGGGTCATCAACCGGTTCCTGCTCGACCTCGGGCTCATCGACGAGCCACTGACCCTGATCCGGACGACGGGCGGGGTCATCGTCGGCATGTCGCACATCCTGCTGCCATTCATGGTGTTGCCGATCTACGCGGTGATGCGCCGGATCGACCCGGAGTACGGCCGCGCGGCGGCGAACCTGGGGGCGTCGCCGTTCGCGGCATTCATCCGGATCTTCGTCCCGCTGAGCCTGCCCGGTGTACTGGCCGGTTGCTTGCTGGTGTTCGTCCTCGCACTCGGCTTCTACATCACGCCAGCGCTCCTCGGTGGGTTGGGCGACCAGATGATCAGTCAGCTGATCGTGCAGCAGATCCAGCAACGGCTCGACTGGGGGTTCGGGACCGCGATGAGCGTGCTACTCGTCGGGATCACGCTGGTCATCCTGTTCATCTCGTCGCGCGCGGTCCGTCTGCAGGACGTGTTCGGCAGCGCGGTCGAGGACTGAGCCGGTGAGCGATTCGTGGCGCCAGCCGCGGCGCATCCTGATGGCCGCGCTGGGGGCGCTGACGGTCTTCTATCTGCTCGCGCCGACGCTCGTGATCGTGCCGATGAGCTTCACCGAGGCGCGGATCCTGAGCTTCCCGCCGGAGGGGTTCTCGCTCGGTTGGTACGAGCGCATGATCACCGATCGGCAGTGGTCGACTGGGCTCGCCAACAGCTTCCAGGTTGCCCTCCTGACGGCGATCCTGGCGACGGTGCTCGGCACGCTCGCCGCGCTCGGCCTGACGCGGGGCCGGTTTCTCGGACGCACCGCGGTCAACGCGCTGGTGCTCTCGCCGCTCATCGTGCCGGTGGTGGTCATCGCGATCGGCATGTTCGGGCTGTTCGTCCAGTGGCGCATCGCCGGGTCGATGATCGGCCTCGTGGTCGCCCACACCGCGCTCGCCCTGCCGTTCGTCGTCGTCGCGGTCGCGACGTCGTTGCGCACCATGGACCGCAACCTCGAGCTGGCGGCGGCCAACCTCGGGGCCGATCCGCGCCGCAGCTTCCTGCACATCACGTTTCCGATCATCCTGCCCGGCGTCCTGACCGGCGCGATCTTCTCGTTCATCACGTCGTGGGACGAGGTGGTGATCGCGATCTTCATGACCTCGGCACGCTTCCGGACGCTGCCCGTCGAGATGTGGGAGCAGGTCCGCCAGGCCGTCGACCCGACGGTCGCCGCGGTGTCGACCACGCTCCTCGTCGTGACGACGGTGCTGCTCGTCCTGCTGCTCGTCGTCCGGCGGGGGGCCCCGGCGCAGTGACGCCCGAGCAGCCCGCGCTGGTCCTGCGCGATCTGCGCAAGTCGTTCGGCAGCGCGGTCGCCGTGGACGGGATCGACCTGGAGGTCCGTCGCGGGGAGTTCGTGACGCTGCTTGGTCCGTCGGGCTCGGGCAAGACGACGACCCTGCGCATGATCGCCGGGTTCATGACCCCGAGCGGCGGTTCGATCGAGATCGACGGTCAGGACATGACGCGCGTGCCGCCGTATCGCCGCGACGTCGGGATGGTGTTCCAGAACTACGCGCTGTTCCCGCACATGACGGCCGCCCAGAACGTGGCCTTCCCGCTGCGGATGCGGCGTCAGTCGCGGCCCGACATCGAGCGGCGCGTCACCGAGGCCCTGGACCTGGTCAAGTTGCGTGACCTTGGCGGTCGTTACCCGCGCCAACTGTCGGGCGGTCAGCAACAGCGGATCGCGTTGGCACGGGCGGTGGTCTTCCAGCCGCGCCTCCTGCTCATGGACGAGCCGCTCGGTGCGCTCGACCGGAAGCTGCGCGAGTCGCTCCAGCTCGAGATCATCCGCGTGAGCCGCGAGCTCGGGGCGACGGTCCTGTACGTGACGCACGATCAGGAAGAGGCGCTCGTGATGAGCGACCGCATCGCGATCTTCAGCGAGGGTCGGATCGAGCAGCTCGGGAACGGTGAGGACCTCTACGACCGACCGGCATCGCTGTTCGTGGCGGACTTCATCGGCGAATCGAACATCCTGCGGGGCCGCTACGAGGCAGACGGCGCCGATGGCGGGTGGATGACCCGCGGGCCATGGCGGTGGCGGGTCGGTCGAGGGGCCGCCGAGCAGGCGGCGCTCGAGGCGGGAGCGGCGGCGGCCCTCGTGATCCGCCCCGAGCGAACGCGGATCCTCGATGAGGGCTCGGACTTGCGCCGGGATCGAACGTCGTCGATGCGACGGTCGGGGAGGTGCTCAACCTCGGGCCCGACACCAAGTACGAGCTCACGCTCGAGGGCGGGCAGCGGGTGTCCGTTCGCGAGCCGCGCGAGCGGGGCGGTCGCGAACTCCAGCGTGGTGACCAAGTCCGGTTGACCTGGGCGGTGGAGGACGGGCTGCTGGTCGCGGATGGCGAGGCGACGGGCACGTAGCCCAGCGCGCGAGGCGCGTTACGCCACGGGACGGCGGGTCAGGCCCGCCCCATGTTCCCCTGCACGACACGGACGATGAAGACGATCTCGAGGCTGGCGATCACGATCAGCGCGATGCCGATGACCATCTCCACGGGCATTCCTCCAGCCGGGGCGGCGCGTCCGGCCGTCCTCATCGCATCATGCGCCCGCCCGCGCGCGCCCGCAAATTCGGTGTCAGTGAACAGGTGCGCGCCCAAGCTGCCCGAGTGGTTCTGGGGGACTCCCTCGCGTCGTTCGATTCACTGGTGGTTAAGGTCTCGGGCGGGGACGGTCCATGAGTCGCTATCGATGGGAATCATCCAGTGGCGGTGAAGTCGAAGCGCGAGCCCGAACCTCAGTCGCGGCGCGGGCGGTCCTGGAGCCTGGGCACGAGCCGGGTCAGTTCGTCGGCCACGTCGACCGGCCGCGCGCCCAGCTCGGACAGCAGCGCGAAGACCTCGTCGCGCTCCTCGTGGCACATGAGCACGATGACCCGGGGCTTCTGCGCCCCCGAGCCGTTGATCTCCGCCCGCAGGGCAGCCGTCTCCGACTCGTAGATCGGGACATCGGCCGGGACCCCGCCGCCGGCCTTCACGCCGTCGAGGAGCTCGCCGACCACGGATGACGCCGTCCGGCCGCGGAGGTACTTGAGCGTCTCCTTGATCGCCACGCGCTGGGCCCGTTGCGCGGCGATGCGGCCGATGCCCCGCAGGGTGTCGTCGGGGCGGTCGCCGGCGGTACCGATGATCGCGGTGATCGACGCGGTCCGGCCGGCGCCGCCGGCCGCGATCCCCTCGGCGACATCGAGGACGGCCGAGATCCCCGCCTCGTTGTGGGCGAAATCGACGATCACCAGCTGCGACCCGAGACGGAACAGGTTGAGCCGCCCGGGCGAGCGGTCGGTCGAGGGGCGGAAGTCCAGGAGGCCGTCACGCACCTGCGCGATCGACGCGCCCAGGCCGCGTGCGCCGCCGGCCGCCGCAAGCGCGTTCGCGACGTTGTGCCGGGCAAGCCCGCCGATGGCGATCGGGATCCGCGCCGCTTCGGCGATCTTCGTGACGGACGTGCCGGATGCCTCGATGAGCCAGCCGTCGCGCAGCAGGTAGGCGCGACCGCCGTTCGCGACGTGGCGGCGAACCCGGGGAGGTCCCTGGCCGTTGCGCTCCATCGAGAAGAACGCCACGTTCGCGTGGACACGACGCGCCACCGCCGCCACGAGCGGGTCATCGCCGTTGAGCACGACCCAGCCGTCCGGTTTCGTGATCCGGCAGACGGTCGACTTGACCTCGGCGAGCTCGGGCAGCGTATGGATGCCCTGCAGGTCGAGGTGATCGGACGAGACGTTGGTGAGGATGGACGCGTCGTTCGACTCGTAGCCCATCCCGCGCAGCACGATCCCGCCCCGAGCGGTCTCGAGCACGCCGACCTCGATGTCCGACCTGGCGAGCACCTGTTGCGCGCCGGCCGGCCCCGTCCAGTCGCCCGGCCTCCACCAGCCGTTCGTCGATGAGGACGCCGTCCGAGGTCGTCGTGCCGACATGCTTCCCGGCGTGGACCAGGATGTGGGTGATCAGCCGGGTCACCGTGGACTTGCCGTTGGTCCCCGAGATCGAGACGATCGGAACGCGCCGCTCCGCGTCGCGGATCCACGTCGGCGGCGCCGTTCCGGCCGCCGCGATCCGCTCGCTCCAGCGGGTCCAGAGCCGCTCCTGGGCACCGGTCAACTGCGCGGTCCGCGATGGCGAGACGTCGCGGTCGGCGAGGGCGATGGCCGCATCGGTCAGGACGCGGGCGCGTTCCTCCCCGCTCCACGGGAACGTGATGATCCAGTGGCCGGGGTCGGACGAGCGATGGACCGCCAGACCCGCACGGCCTTCGCCGTGATCCACGCGAAGCCGGCGGACCCAGGCGACGATCGCGGCGATCGGATCGGGCCACTCGCGGGCCGGCACCGTGGCGCCGAGCCAGACCAGGGCGTGGCGACCGGGATCGCGCTGGCCATACCAGGTCCGGCGCCGTCCGATCGCGACCTCCACCTTGACCACCGGCTCGAGCCGGTAGACATTCGGTCCCTCGAGCAGGCGGATCTCGACCAGTCGCACGGTCCGGGCAGGATAGCAACCCGACGCCCGCGTAGACTGGCCGCGATGACGAGCGGGACGACGGCCACGGACCTCGAGATCGACGCGCTTCGCGGCTCGATCGCGGCGGATCTCCCGGCCTACCTCGCCGACCTCGAGAAGCTCGTCAACATCGACTGCGGGACGTACACGCCCGACGGCGTGAACGAGGTCGGCCGCTGGACGGCAGGCTTCCTGTCCGATCTCGGCGCCGAGATCGACATCCGGCCCGATCCGGGCGGGCGATTCGGGAACACGGTCGTGGCGACGTTCCACGGCATGGCCGACGGCCCGCGGGTCCTGCTGATCGGCCACATGGACACCGTGTTCGACGCTGGAACGGTGGCGGAGCGTCCATACCGGATCGACGATGGCAACGCCCACGGCCCGGGCGTGACCGACATGAAGTCGGGGCTGCTCGCCGGTCTCTACGCGATCAAGTCGATCCTCGGCGAGCTCGGCGGCCTGCCCTTCGAGCGCCTGACCTTCATCGCCAACCCGGATGAGGAGATCGGCTCCCCGTCGTCGGTCGACCACATCCGGGATGCGGCCGCGGACGTCGATGTCTGCCTGGTCCTCGAGTGTGCCCGCGCCAACGGCGACATCGTGTCGGCCCGCAAGGGCATCCTCGACACGCGGTTGACCGTGCACGGGCGCGCGGCCCACGCGGGCGTGGAGCCGGAGAAGGGGCGCAACGCGATCCTCGAGGCCGCGCGGATCGTCCGCGAGCTGCACGAGCTCAACGGCCGCTGGCCGGGCGTGACCGTGAACGTCGGCAAGATCGCCGGCGGCACGCGACCCAATGTCGTCCCCGAGCGCTGCGAGCTCGAAGTCGATGTCCGGGCCACGACCGCCGATGGGCTCGCGGAGGTGAAGCAGGCGATCATGGATCTCGTCGCGACGACCGAGATCGAGGGCACCTCCGTCGAGCCGCACGTGATGGTCGCCTGGCAGCCGATGGAGAAGCTCGCTCGCAGCGGCCACCTCGTCGAGCATGCGCAGGCCGTGGCGGGTCGGCTGGGCTTCGAGGTGCACGACACCGCGACCGGCGGCGCGTCGGATGCGAACACGACGTCCGGCATGGGCGTCCCGACCCTCGACGGCCTCGGACCGATCGGTGGCAACGACCATTCGCCGGCCGAATACCTGGAGGTGGACTCGATCGTGCCGCGGACGGCGATGCTCGCCGGGCTGCTGCTGGCGATCGCCCGCGATCCCGAGGTCCTCGGCTGGCGCGCCGACGACCCGCGATTCGTCCCCGCGGAGTGAGCGGCGAGCGACGACGGATCTCGTCGGGCGGACCGTGGGAGCGGGTCGCCGGGTACAGCCGCGCGATCGTCGTCGGTGACGCGTGCTGGGTGGCCGGGACGACCGACGCCGGCCCGGATGGCACGTCCCAGCACCCCGGCGACGTCGCCGCTCAGGCGCGGGCCGTCCTCGGGATCATCGAGCGCGCACTGGCCGAGGGCGGCTTCGCGCTGGGGGACGTCGTGCGGACACGGATGTTCGTCACGGACATGGCCGATTCAGGCGCGCTGTTGGCGGTCCACGGCGAGGTCTTCGGGGAGATCCGGCCGGCGGCCACGATGGTCGCGGTCGCCGCGCTGATGCACCCGAGCCTGCTCGTCGAGATCGAGGCCGAGGCGCGCCGCGGCTGAGCGGCGCCGATCAGACCGGGATCGCGGCCAGACCGGTCGCCCGCGCGATCGCCACGATGGCGACCGCCGCGATGAGCCCCAGCAGCAGGTTCTTGCGCCAGGCCGTGATCGCCAGGCACGCCAGCACCGCGACCCACTCGATGCCGACGTGGAACGCCGGCGGGCCGTCACCCTCGACGACGACCATCACGTTGACGGCGGCCAAGGCGGTCAGGACCGCGGGCCCGACCAGCTGGAGGTAGTCGAGCGCCACGCGCGGCAGCCGGTCGATGCCCGGCCACAGCAGGCCGAGCGCCCGCGTCGGATAGGTCGCCCCGAACATGAGCAGGGCGAGCAGCACCAGGTCCGTGCTCATGGCGAACCGTCCCGGTCCGTTGGCCCGTCGCCGGTCGGGGGCACTGATCGGCCGTCGCGTGTCGGGCCTGGCGTGGTGCGCGATCCAGGCATCGAGTAGCGCTCCGCGGACGCCGGGGTCCCGATCGGCGCGATCTCGCGCGCGGCGGTCGCGGGCAACAGGAGCCCGACCGCAGGCCCGACGAGGCCACCAGCGACGATCCCGATCGATGGGCTGGTCAGCAGCGCCGCGACCACCGCGACGCCCGCCCCGACCGTCGCCGCGACGATCTCCCGTCGCCCGGTGATCAGCCCGACCGCCAGGCCGATCATGGCCGCCGGGAAGATGATGTCGATGCCGAACCGGTTCGGGTCCGGGATCTCGCCACCGAGCACCGACCCCGCGAAGGTGGCGATGTTCCAGGGGATGAAGGTCGCGACGATGGCGGCGACCCAGTAGCCGCGCTCATCGGTCCGACCCACCCGCTGGTTGTGGGCGATGGTCAACGCGAACGCCTCATCGGTGAGCAGATGCGCCATCACCGCGCGTCGCCAGAACGGGATGTGGCGGAACCACGGCGCGAGCGCGGCCGAGTACAGCAGATGGCGCGCGTTGAGGAGGAAGGTCAGGAGCACGATGGCCGGCCAGGCGAGGCCGCTCGCCACGTAGCCGACCGCCGCGAACTGCGCCGCGCCACCGAAGACGATCAGGCTCATCGCGATGACCTCGATCGGCGAGAACCCGGCCTCGCGAGCGGCCAGGCCATAGACGAACCCGAACCCGACCGCCGCGACGGCGATCCCGAGCGCGTCCATGAGGAGCCGTCGTCGACTCTCGGCGAGCACGGTCGGATCGACGATCGCTTCGGGTGGCTCGAGGGCGGCGCGTTCGGGCAGGGGATCGGTCACGGTCGCCTAGGGTAAACGGCTCTGGACGAGCGTCGGGCGCGCCGGTCCGTCGCTAGCGCAGGAAGGTCTTCGCGCAGGTCCCGTCGCAGACGACGAAGACCGCGTGCTTCTCCGCGGAATAGCCGGCGGCGTGCAGCAGACCCGGGCAACCCGGCGTCGGGCACTTCCAGACCCACCACCGCTCGCGCACATCGGGCGGCGTCGATTCGGCCGCGAGCGTGTCAGCCAGGCCCTCGCGCTCCGCGACGAGACGCGCGACGGCCGCGGCCCGATCGGCCTCGGTCTCGCTGGTGTACGGATAGTTCTGCCCGACGTTCGAAGTCACAGGGCTCCTCTGGTGCGGGGCTCGGCTCGCCAACGTGGCTCGACAGTTCGGCGTTTGCGGCACGGCGCTCGCCAGATGGCGGTCCAGGGCAAGGCGGGAGCGAGCAGGAGAGCGAGCGCACTCAGGTGCGTGAGCGAACCCGCGGAGCGACCAACGCCGCCATGGGCGGCCAGGTGGCGAGCGCAACCGGTGGCGGCGGTGTGTGAGCGCTGCTGCCACCGGTCGGCGGAGTATCGCATATGAACGACCGCTACCAAACCGCCGGCAACCCTTCGCTGCGCGGGTCCGTCGCGGCCGCCAGCGAGCCACCCGGTTCGGCCGGCCCGCCGGCGACGAGCTCGATCGCATGCTCGTGGCCAAGGTTCGAGTCGAACGCGGCGGTCGGCACCAGATCGTGGCCGAGGCCGCGCAGCGTGTCGTCGATGCCTGCGGCATGGCGCGGCTCCAGGTAGACGGCCGTCGGCGGCGCGAAGTGATCGGCTGGCTCGATGTAGAAGCGCGGCGCGGCGATGGCGGTCCGGATATCGAGCCCGCCGTCCACGACGGCGCTGACGAACTGGGCATGGATCTGCGGCTGGGCATCCCCGCCCATCGAGCCGATGACGATCCACGGCTCGACCCGACCGCTCCGGAACAGCATCCCGGGGAGCAGCGTGCTCAAGCGTGCGCTTCCCGGGCTCGAGCACGTTCGGGTGGCCCTCGTCCAGGCTGAAGTAGCTGCCGCGGTTCTGGTAATGGATCCCGGTCTCCGGATCGACGACGCCGGACCCGAAGCCCAGGTAGTTCGACTCGATGAGGCTCACGGCGTTGCCGGCGCCGTCGACCGTGGCCAGGTACACCGTGCCGCCGCCGACCGGGCTGGAGGCGGCCCGCGGAGCGCTGGCCCGTGTCAGGTCGATCTTCGCCGCCAGATCCGCGAGGCGGTCCCGGTCCAGGAGCATCTCGACCGGCACCTCGCGCGCGGCCGGGTCGGTCAGGTGGGCGTCGCGATCGGCCATGGCCACCTTGGCGGCCTCGAGATGGAGATGGATCCAGCGCGAGTCGGCGACGCCTTCCGGCCCGAAGGCGCCCGAGCCGGGCGGCTCGAACCGCTCCAGCAGGCCGAGCAGCTCGAGCGCGACGACCCCGGAGCTGTTCGGCGCGTGCGTCGTCACGCGGACACCGCGGTAGTCGATCGAGATCGGCTCGCCCCACGTCGACGTGTGCTCGCGCAGGTCCTCGACCCGGATCGGCGATCCCGCGGCGGCCAGGCCCCGAGCCTGGCGCTCTCCGAGGTCGCCGTCGTAGAAGGCATCGAAGCCCTCACGCGCCAGCGTCTCGAGCGTGTCCGCGAGCGCCGTCAGTCGCACACGCTCGCCGGGCAGCCACGGGCGGGCGTGTGGCCGGTAGACGGCCGCGAAGCCGGCCCCGGCGGAGGCGGACTGGTCCGCGAGCATCCGGGAGGTCGCCTCGACGCTGTCGATGAACTCGCCCCAGGCCGGGAACCCATCCCGTGCCAGCTCGATGGCCGGGGCCAGCACCTGGGCCGGTGTCAGCCGCCCGAACCGTTCGTGGGCGTCAGCCCAGGACCGGACCGCACCCGGGACCGTGATGCGTGAGCGGCCCGCGGCGCGGCATCGTCGTCACGCCGCGCTCGCGCAGCGTCGCGGCATCGATCCCGCGGGCGCTCCGGCCCGACCCGTTGAGCGCGAGCTGGCGTGATTCCGCGGCGTCCCAGATCAGCCAGAACGCATCCCCGCCGATGCCGCAGTGGTTCGGCACGACCACGCCGAGCACGGCGTTCGTCGCGATCGCCGCGTCCACGGCCGACCCGCCCGCGCGCAGGATGTGGAGGCCGGCGGCCGTCGCCAGGTGATGTGGCGCGACGACCGCGCCGCGTGCGCCACGGGCCAGCGGCACCGGGCTCCACGGGTGCCCGTCGATCATCCGATCATCCCGGTCACCGGGTCCTCGGCCCGCCGCAGGCGGGCCAACGGCAGCAGCGCCACCAGGAGCAGCACCCCGGTCGCGACCAGCATCCCGTCGATGCCGGCAGCCTCGGCCGCGAAGCCGCCGATCAGCGCCCCGATGATCTGCCCGATCGCGAGAAACACCGAGTAGAGGCCCATGATCGCGCCGCGGTCGTCGGGAAAGCGCTCGGAGATGTCGGCCAGCAGCCCGAGCGCTGCGGGTGTCGCCCCGGCCATCACGAACAGCCCGAACGCGGCCAGGGCCGCGGCCGCGAGCAGGACGCCGAGCGGCAGGCCCAGTGCCGTGGTTCACGACCATCGCCGCCCCGACGAGCGCGCCCCCGCCGAGGATCCCGTAGAGGATGATCGAGGTGCGCCGGGTGTTCTTGAAACGGTTGCCCCAGTACAGCAGGCCGAGCCCGAAGATGATCCCGATCACCACCACCGCGGCCGAGATCTGGACCGCGCTGAAGCCGCGCATCAGCGACTGGTCCGGAAAGTCCGGGTTCGCCTGTGCGAACTGGAAGATCGACTGGCTGAACCACAGCCCGATCGACGCGTTGACCGCGATCCAGGTCGGTGCCAGGAGCCAGACATGGGAGCTGCGGAGCAGCTCCAGGTACCGCCCGAAGCCCACGTGCGCCGACCGCGCGGCGCTCGCGTCGCCGGCCGGGTCCTTGACGGTCAGGAAGATGAGGAACGAGACCGCCGTACAGCACGGCGTTGAGGAAGAACGCGGTCGGCCCGAACAGCGCGAACACGACCGGGGCCGCCCCGAAGCCAGCCCCGAGGCCGAGCAGCGTCGCGCCCTCGAAGCGGGCGGCGGCCTTGCCCCGGAGCAGCTCGTCACCGGCGGTGACCATCGCGATGTAGCCCAGGATCGACGGGATGCTGGCCGCCGTCGACGCCCCTTCGAGGACACGGGTCACGCCCAGGACGACCAGGCTGCCGGTGATCGGCGCGAGGATGACGGCGAGCGGCGGCGGCAGGCCCAGATCGGCGGTGAACCCGGTCATGATCACGGCGACGGCCCCGAAGATCGGTCCGTAGAGCATCACCCGGTGATGGCCCTGGCGGTCGGACAGGATCCCGAAGATCGGCGACAGCACGAGTTCCGCGAGGTAGAACAGGGCACCGAACACGCCCAGGACGATCGCGGAGACGGCCGGGCCGCCGTGTTCGGGGAGGGTCGCCAGGTAGACGCCCAGCATCGCCCCGGTGAGACCGGTGCTGAAGCGCAGCGAGAAAGTGCCGGCCAGCACGGCCCACAGCGGTCGATCCATGTGCTGCACAGCCTACCGGTTGCGGCCTCGACCGGGCCCGTATCATGCCGGAAACGCCACACGCGCCGGTTCGGTCCCTGAGGAGGAGCCACCCTTGAGTCGCGTCGCGATCTTCACCGATTCGGCGTCGGATCTTGACCCGGCCGAGGCCGAGGCGTCCGGCATCCACGTCATCCCATTGCTCGTCAGCTTCGGCAATGCGACCTTCAAAGCCGGAGTCGATCTGAGCGGCCCCGCGTTCTGGGACCGGATGGTGGCGCCGGACGCGCCGTTCCCCACGACCGCGGCGTCGTCGCCCGGCGACTTCAAGGCGGCGTACGAGGCGGCGTTCGCTGCGGGCGCCGAGGCGATCGTCTCGATCCATGTCGCCGGCACGCTGTCGGGCACGATCAAGAGCGCCCAGATCGCGCGCGACATGCTGCCGGACCGGGAGATCCACATCGTCGATTCCCAGGGCGCATCGATGGCCCAGGGCATCCTCGCCCAGATGGGCGTCGAGATGGCCGCGGCCGACCGCCCGGCAGCCGAGATCGCCGAGACCCTCGAGGAGCGGGCACCGGACATGCTGATGTACGTGGCCCTCGAGACGCTCGAGTACCTCAAGAAGGGTGGCCGCATCAGCGGCGCCCAGGCGGCCATCGGCACGCTGCTCTCGGTCAAGCCGATCATCAAGGTCAAGCACGGCGTGGTCACCACGGCAGACCGCGTCCGGACGCGCTCCAAGGTCCGCGAGCGCCTGATCGAGCTCATCACGGAAGCGCCGATCGAACGGCTGGCCATCCTCCACACGACCAACGCGGACGTCGAGGCGTTCCGCGCCGAGATGCTCCGACGCCTGCCGCATCTGAAGCCCGAAGACGTGTCCGTGGCGCTCGTCGGTGCGTCCGTCGGGCCGCACCTGGGGCCGGGCTGTGTCGGTGCCGCGATCCTGTACAAGCCGGGTGGCGCCCCGGCGTGAAGGTTGCGGCGAGGTTGCGACAACCTTGCCGACCGGTACCATCGGGGAGGCGCTTCCGGCCGACCTCCGGCTATACTCGGCGCCGCATGAGTCGCGCGTCGAAGTCCGGCGAACCCGCCCAAGAACCTTCGACACGCCCCGTGGGGTCGTCCGGGAGACGGCCCACACTTGACGAGGCGACCCGGGACGGGCGCCCGACACGGAGGTTCTCCCTTCCATGACCACCGAGCACGTCGCTGCGCGAATCAACGCGTGGGAAGTCGCACAGCGACAGTTCGATCTCGCCGCCGAGCGTCTCGACCTGGACGCCGGGATGCGGCTCGTCCTTCGCGAGCCGCGGCGCGAATTCACCTGCCACTTCCCGGTCCACATGGACGACGGGTCGGTCCAGGTCTTCACCGGCTACCGCGTCCAGCACAACCTGGGCCGCGGTCCGGCCAAGGGCGGGATCCGCTACCACCAGGACGTCTCGCTCGACGAGGTCAAGGCCCTGGCGATGTGGATGACCTGGAAGTGCGCGGTCGTCGGGATCCCGTACGGCGGCGGCAAGGGCGGCGTCATCGTCGATCCCAAGAAGCTCAGCCAGAAGGAGCTCGAGGGCCTGACCCGCCGGTTCTTCACCGAGATCGAGGTCCTCGTCGGCCCCGAGAAGGACATCCCGGCCCCGGACGTCAACACCAACGCCCAGATCATGGCCTGGATGATGGACACCTATTCGATGCACGCGGGCTACACGGTCCCGGGCGTCGTGACCGGCAAGCCGATCAGCCTGGGCGGCTCCGAAGGCCGCAACGAGGCGACGGCCCGCGGCACGGTCTTCTGCGTCATCGAAGCCGTCGCGCACCTCGGCATGGACCTGACCAAGTCGAAGGTCGCGATCCAGGGCTTCGGCAACGCGGGCGCGATCGCGGCCCGGCTCATCGCCCAGGAGGGCGCGACCGTCGTCGCGGTGTCGGATTCGACCGGTGGCATCCACGCCCCGGGCGGCCTCGACGTCGCCAAGGTCGTCGGCTGGAAGCAGGAACACGGCACGGTCCAGGGCTTCCCGGGCGCGGAGGACGTCTCCAACGCCGATGTCCTCGAGGTCGACTGCGACATCCTGATCCCGGCAGCCCTGGAGAACCAGATCACCTCGCGGAACGCCCGCAACATCAAGGCGAAGATCATCGCCGAGGCGGCCAACGGCCCGACCACGCCCGAGGCGGACGAGATCCTCTACGACGCCGGCAAGTTCATGATCCCGGACATCCTGTGCAACGCCGGTGGCGTCACCGTCAGCTACTTCGAATGGGTGCAGGACCTCAACCGCGACCACTGGAGCGAGGCCGTCGTCAACGCCAAGCTCAAGGACATCATGGTCAAGGCGTTCGGCGAGACGCTCGCGATGATGCAGCGCGAAGAGGTCAACATGCGGACCGCCGCGTACCTGCTGGCGGTCAAGCGCGTCGCGGACGCCATGGAGATGCGCGGCCTCTACCCGTAAGGTCTGGCCCGAGCTGCGCTGCTGCGCCTCCCCGGGCCGCCGTCGGTGCGCATGGCGCACATTCCAGCCAACGCGATCGTGGTTGCCGTTGGTGCCGTGCATGCACGCACCGGACCGGCACCCGGTCCGCGAGATGCGGTCGATCTGGTGCGTGGCACGGCCATGAACGCCAAGTTGGTCCCGGTCAATGGCCGAAATGGTCGCCGGGCGCACCGGCTGCGAACGTCACGAGTCACGCTAGCGAGGACGCGTGGGAGATCACGCAATGCGAGGTCTGACACCATCGCGCGGGAGATACTGGATCGATGACGGGCGACCCGACGAGCCAGGCCGCCGGCTGCACCCTGCGCAGCGCGGCTCGATCCAGGGCGGTGGACGCTGCGACCGCGGCGACTTGCCGAGCACGACGGGGTGCGCGACCAGGTCGATACATCGTCCCAGATGCCGGCGACGATGATGCCGCCACGAGACCTGCCGAGCGCCTCGCAACGAGGTACGCGGCGCTCGCGATGCGGCACGCGACCACGACGGGTACGAGCGACGCGCACGGATCGAGATCGGCCAGGGGACGGGTTGGTCGGCACCGTGATCAGGCCGATGACCTGGCCGGCAGCCGCGGCGCGATCATCGGCCCCGATGGCGCTCACGATGGTCCGCCGCAGACGGACGAAGCGTGATATCGGTGCGCGGGAGGCGGGTCGAAGGCGCGCAGGTCCACTCCCACGGGAGGTGGTCCTGATCTCGAAACCATCTAAGGCGCACCGGCGGCCGCTGATCGACTGACAGTTGCGACTGTAGTGAATAACGAAGTCGTACAGTAGTCGAAATCGGCAGGAGGGCGACATGCGTCAAGCGTCAGCGATGATCATCTCGGACTCCTCGTCTCGCCGTTGGCCGTCAGGCCGATGGCCACGCGCATCCATGGGCTGCTACGTGACCGAGTGGCCACGGTAGCGCCACGGTAGGTTCTCGACGTCGCAGAGGCTCACGCCGTCGACTCGACCGATCGCCGAGATCGCCCGGCCGAGGCACGGCGTCCGGGTCCTGGGGAGTGGCCATGCGTTCCTGTTCTGCGTCGGAGCGGCGTAGCGCATCGACTCGACGATCGCCGAGATCGCTCACGCGAGCTTGCGCGGGGTGGTCCCGCCAGAACCATCTATTCGATCTTTCGGACGAAGCGCGCGATCGTCGACGGGTTGATCGCGGACGCGGCTCCACCGGAGATCGTCGCGTCCATGGAAGAGGGGTGGGCATCGAAAGCCGGTGATCCAGCTGCCCAGCTCGCCTTCCTCGCTCGCTTCTCGACGGCGTTCTGGGCGCGCAACGACACCCTGGCCGCCGTGTTTCGTCAGGGGACCGGCGACGCCGAGATCGGCGAGGAGTGGTCCAAGCGGCAGGCCGCCCGGCGAGCAGGGTTCGCCGCCGCCATCGCGGGCTGGCCGGCAGCGGTCCTGCGGCCGAAAAGGCTCCGCACGACCGCCGCCGCCGACGTGACGATCTTTCCCTGCCGCGTCAATCCGGCTCACTTCGATGGCTCCGAAAGCTGCCTGCAGAAAGCTGTTCCATCTGCTGCGTCCCGCACGATAGGGACGGGATGGCTGCGCGCTCGCTCTGGGATCCGGCTTCAGAGCTGGCCATCTCACGACGTCCTCCACGGGACACCCTCACGAGCACCAGCCTGGGCGGTAGGTTCCGCGCCGGAGCCTGACTTCACCGTGTCATCGACACGCTACTTGACGTGCGGACCCAATCTCCAGTGCACCGGGTGCTCGTATCAGCGACCGGACTCGTCCCGTTCGTTGATTGTGCATACGGTGCCCGCGTCAGCGGTGGAACACCATGATCCGTGGTCCTCGGACTCGTTCCTTCGACGATAGGCGCGTGGGGGTGCACACAAGTCGCGGCACGGCACCGGACCCGGCGCTCGCTGGCCCGATGCTACAGTCGCGGCCATGCTCGACCACGAAGAGAAATTCCTGTTCAAGGAGGAGATCCTCCACCTGTCGAACGCGGTGGCGGAGCCCGGCATCCTCGACAACGTCGAGGACCTGCTGACCGACGTCATCACGAGCCCGCGGTTCGACTCGGAGGTCTTCACGCTCGAGCGCAGCCTGCAGGTCATGCTCGGGCCCCGCGCGGGGACGACGCTGGTCGGGCTGCTGACGGTCGCGCCCGAGGTCTTCGACGAGGTCGCCGAGGTGCGCATCCCGTCCGAGGTCCACGAGCGGCTGGTCGCGTGGCGGGCACGCTTCGGCCTCGCGATCGACAACGCGCTCAACTTCCTCAACAACCCCGACGGCATCCAGGGCCACAACTTCGCGACCCAGGTCGCGCATGTCGAAGAGCGCCGCGTGCTCCAGGGCCGACTCACGCTCGTCCGCTACAACAACGAGCCGCAGTTCTTCGTGGCCGACGCAAGCGTCTTCTTCGGGCTCGTGGTCGACATCCTCGAGCGGCTCGGCCCATATCTCGAGCCGGACGCCGTCGATGCCGAGACGGTGGCCCGACTGCGCGACGCGCTCGGCCTGGTCGAGCGCAAGACGGGCACGCACAGCTGAGAATCCTCAGGCTGATGGCTAGCAGGAGCGTCGCCTCAGCCCTCGGAGCGGCGTACGCAGTCGCGACGTTTGATGCGCCACGTCTACCTCGCCGCGACCGGCCAGAACCGTGGCAAGACCACGCTCAGCCTCGGGGTCATGGACGGTTTCGGGCGCCGCGGCCTGTCGACCGGGTTCATCAAGCCGGTCGGGCAGCGCACGGTCATCGAGGAAGGTGTCCCGGCGGACGAGGACGCCGTCCTGATGAAGACCGTGTTCGACCTCGCCGAGCCGCTGCGGCAGATGAGCCCGGTCCACATCCCGCGCGGGTTCACGCAGAGCTACATCGATGGCAAGGTCGTCGAGGACCTGCCCAGCCGGATCGTGGCCGCCCATTCCCAGTTCGCCGCGGACCGCGACATGCTGCTCATCGAGGGGACCGGGCACGCGGGGGTCGGCGCCGTCATCGGGCTTTCGAACGCCCAGGTGGCGGCGATGCTCGGTTCGCCGGCGGTGATCGTCTCCGAAGGCGGCGTCGGCCGCCCGATCGACGAGATCGTGCTCAACAAGGCCCTGTTCGAGCGCGCGGGCGTCCAGGTCGCGGGGGCCATCGTCAACAAGGTCGACCTGCTCGCGAAGCCCGATCTCGCGAGGACCCTGGAGCGCGGGCTGGCGCGCCACGGCATCCCGCTGCTCGGGGTCCTCCCGTACCGGCCGATCCTGTCGAATCCGACCCTTTCGATGGTCCTGGAGGGCGTCCACGGCGAGACGATCCACCCCGGACCGGACCTGGACCAGGTGATCGGCGGCGTCGCGATCGGTGCGATGGAGCCGCAGCACATGCTCCAGCGCATCGGCCCCGGAGCGCTCGTGATCGTGCCCGGTGACCGCGAGGACGTGATCGCCGCGATCGTCCACGCGCGGCGGGTCGGGGCGGAGGCCGGTGGCGACGCCCTCGGACTCGTGCTGACCGGCGGCTACCGGCCGCGCAAGCCGGTGCTGGAGGCGATCCGCGCGGCGGACCTCTTCGCGACCATCGTGCCCGAGGACACGTACGCCGTCGCGTCCGAGGTCCACGACCTCCTCGTCAAGACGCACGCCGCCGACCGGGGCAAGATCGAGGAGATCAAGGCGCTCGTGTGGGAGTACCTGTTCATCGACCGGATCCTCGAGGTCGCGACGGAGGCCGAGGTTCGCCCCTCGCCGGCGACGGCCTAGTCGGAGCGGCGGGCGGCGGGGCAGGGGGCGCCGGTCGGGGCCGCGACCCGCGCCGCCCTCTCTCCCATACAACGCTCAGTCGGCGGCGGTTCCCGTCGTCGGGTCCAGGATCTCGTTGTCGATCAGCCGGGTGCTGCCGAAGCGGACGGCCAGGGAGGCCAGCGCGGGCCGGTCCACGGTCGTGAGCTCCTCCAGCGTCAGCGCATCGGCGATGGACACGTACTCGACGTCCACCAGCGGCTCCTTCGTCAGCAGCTCGAACATCTCGTCCCGCAGCCGCTCGGCGTCGCGCTCGCCCGCGCGCCACGCATCGCGCGCCGCCACGAGCGCGCGCCGCAGGACCGGCGCCGCTGCGCGCTCGTCCGGGCTCAGGTGCACGTTCCGTGACGACAGCGCGAGGCCGTCCGGCTCGCGGATCGTCGGACAGGTCACGACCTCCGTCCCGATCGCGAGGTCGCGGGCCATCTGGCGGATCACCATGACCTGCTGGGCGTCCTTCTGGCCGAAATACGCGCGTTCCGCCCCGACCAGATCGAAGAGGATCGCCACCACGGTCGCCACGCCATCGAAATGCCCGGGCCTCGCCGCACCCTCCAACGGCAGGGCGACGGCCCCGACCGAAACGGTGGTCGCGAAACCCGGCGGGTAGATCTCCTCGACTTCCGGCGCGAAGACCAGGTCGACCCCTTCCGCCTCGCACATCGCCAGGTCGTGCGTCTCGTTGCGGGGGTAGCGCGTGAAGTCGGACGCGACGTTGAACTGGCGGGGATTGACGAAGATCGAGACCACGACCGTGGCGCTCTCGGCGCGCGCCGCCCGCATCAGCGCCCGATGGCCCTCGTGCAGCCAGCCCATCGTCGGCACGAGCCCGACCGGCCGAGGCGCATCGGCAAGGGCCGCGCGCAGTTCGGCGCGCGTGCGCACGACCGTCGTCTTGGCAACCTCAGTCATCGGTCGAGTCCCAGGATCAGTCAGAGATCGCGGTCGAGCGGGATGCCTCCGACCGGGATGCTGTTGCCGGCCCGATCGGATTCCCCTCGGCCCAACGCCTCGTCGAGCACCGCCTCGTCCATGAGGACGGTCTCTGCCTCACCCGGGAACGTGCCCGCCTCGACGTCCGCGGCATACGCCCGCGCCGCCTCGGCGATCGTCGTGCGCAGCTGCGCGTACGGCCGCGCGTGCCGCGGCATGAAGTCGCCCAGCCCGAGGAGATCGGTGATGACCTGGACCTGTCCGCTGCAGCCGGGCCCGGCCCCGATGCCGATGGTCGGGATCCGCAGGCGTTCGGTGATCGCGGTGGCCAGCTGCGCGGGCATGAGCTCGAGGACGATCGAGAAGGCCCCGGCCTCCTGGACTGCGAGCGCATCGGCCAGCAGGCTCCGGGCTTGCGATCGGTCCTTGCCCTGGACCTTGACCTTGCCGCCCATGCCGAGCTGCGCCTGAGGCGTCCAGCCGATATGGCCCATGGACCGGGATGCCGGCCTTCACCATCGCCTCGATGACCCGTGCCGAGCGGACGCCGCCTTCGATCTTGACGGCCTGGGCCCCGGCCTCCTGCAGGAAGCGGCCGGCGTTCTCGAGCGCCTCATCGACCGTGGAGTAGGTCAGGAACGGCATGTCGCCGATGACCATCGCCCGCTGCGAGCCGCGCACGACCGCCTTGGTGTGGTGGAGCATCTCGGTCATCGTCACGCGCACGGTCGACTCGTAGCCAAGCAGCACCTGGCCCAGCGAATCGCCGACGAGCAGCAGCGGGACGCCGGCTTCGTCGAGGATCTGCGCGGTCGGGTAGTCGTAGGCCGTCAGCATCGGCAGGCGCTGGCCGTCGGCGTAGCGCTTGGCGATGTCGGCGACGGTCAGGCGGCGTGGCGTGTCGGTCTGAGCGCTCATGGCTTCGAAGTCTGCGCGTCGGCGTCGCGGGCGTCCAGCGCGAGCGCGATCCGGTCCAGCAGGCGGTCGGCGACCTCGCGCTTGCTCAGGAGCGGCAGGTCGTCCCGCTCGCCGTCCAGGGCCAGGATGCTCACCCGGTTCGTGTCCGTCCCGAACCCGGAACCGGCCTCCGCGACGTCGTTGGCCACGAGCAGGTCGACCCCCTTGCGCTTGAGCTTCTCGGCCGCCCGCTCGAGCGAACCGGTCTCCGCCGCGAAGCCGACCAGGTAGGGCCGCGGCTCCACGGCCTGTGCGGTCGCCTCGCCATTGCTGTCGGTGCCGCGCACGATCCGCGCGAGCTGGGCCAGGACGTCGGGCGTGGGCTCGAGCTGCAGCGTGAGCCCGGTGCCGGCGCGCTCGAGCTTCGTGTCGGCGGTGCTCACCGGTCGGAAGTCGGCCACGGCCGCGGCCATGACGAGCGCATCGAAGCCGGCGGCGCCGTCGGGTCGGTGGGTGAGGCGCAGCAGGGCGGCCCGCAGCTCGGCGGTCGATTCGACATGGACGACCTCGGCGCCGTCCGGCAGCGCCACCTCGAGGTTGGCCGCCACGACCGTGACCTGCGCGCCACGATCCAGCGCCGCCGCGGCGATCGCCGCGCCCATCCGACCGGTCGATCGATTGCCGATGAAGCGCACCGGATCGATGGCCTCGCGCGTGCCGCCGGCGCTGACGACGATGTGGCGACCCGCCAGGTCCGTGTCGCGCGGGCCGTCGACGAGGGGTGGGCGCCGGCTCGGGTCGGGGGCACGGACCGGGGTGCTGCCGACGGCCGCCACCACGGCCTCCACGATCGACGGCAGGTCGGCCAGCCGCCCGACCCCCGACTGCCCCGAGGCCAGCTCACCGGCCGCAGGGTCCACGATCCGGTACCCGAACGCATCCCGCAGTCGCTCGATATTCGCCCGCGTCGCCGGATGGGTCCACATGTCGCCGTCCATCGCCGGCGCGACGACGACCGGCGCGGCGGAGGCCAGGACCGTGGCCGTCACCACGTCCCCGGCCAGCCCGTTGGCCATGGCCCCCAGGAAGTGCGCGGTCGCGGGCGCCACCACGATCGCGTCGGCGCTATCGGCGACGACGATGTGCCCGATCCTGCCGTCCGGCAGCAGCTCGAGGATGTCGGTCTCGACCGGATGCCTCGACAGCGCGGCGAACGTCAGCGGGCCCACGAACCGGGTCGCGGCCGGGCTGAGCATGACCGCGACCTCCGCGCCCTCGGCCCGCAGCAGCCGGAGCAGCTCGACCGCCTTGTACGCGGCGATCGAGCCCGTGACCCCGAGGGCGATGAGCCGACCGCTGAGACGCCCGTCCGTCACGGCAACCCGAGCTCCAGCCGCTCCCCGCCGGCGACCTCGGCGTGCAGGATCGCGAGGCCCTTCAACGTGAGATCGGGATCGATGGCGTCGATGCCCTCGAGGCCGGCGGCCCACGGCGCCGCGGACAGCCCGCCGGTCAGGATGGCCTTGACCTCGCGTGGTTCGACGCCGGCGGCATCCGCGAGCTCCTGACGAACGCGGCGCAGGAGCCCGGTCGTGAGCGCCTGGTAGCCGAAGATCGTGCCCGACTGCATCGCGCTGACCGTATCCCGCCCGATCGCCCGATCGGGGGCGCGCAGCTCGATGCGCGGGAGCTTGGCGGTCCGCGCGGCGAGCGCCTCGAGGCCGAGCTCCAGCCCGGGAGCGATGGCTCCTCCGACATAGGCGCCGTCGGTGGCCACGCAGTCGAGCGTGGTGGCCGTCCCGAAGTCGACCACGACGGCCGGCGTGCCGTACAGCCGCGCCGCGGCCAGGGCATTGACGAGACGGTCGGCACCGACCTCGCCCGGCCGGTCCACCCGAACGGCGAGCGGCACGATCCCGGCCGCGGCCACGGTCAGCGGTCGCTCACGGCGGGCCGAAACGGCCTCGACGTGCGCCGTGAGGGCGGGGACCACGGACGCGCAGGCGATCGCCTCCACGTCGCCGAACGACGCGTCGTCGAGGCGGAGCAGCCCGTCGAGCAGGAGCTCGAGCTCATCGGCCGTGGCGCGCGCGTCGGTGGCCGCCCGGCGGGTCGCGACCAGCCGGCCGCCGCGCAGGAGGCCGATCGTCACGTTCGTGTTCCCGATGTCGATGGCGAGCAACATGGCGGCGATGATACGCGGCGGCCGATTCGGGGTCGCCGCGGCCCTCACTGTGCGGTACCATCGCGGACGTCCGTCGTCCCCCAACGACCACGTCCCAGGCGCCCCCGAGGAGACCCCACGTGTCGACCCCGCCGGCCAAGTTCTTCGTGAACCAGGGCGTCGTGTCGAGCGCGGCCGACATGCTCCACCTGTTGCGGCCGCTGCTCAAGCAGACCGTCAGCTACCGGTACCTGCGCGGCCGTGAGGTCATCTCCCACGGAACGGGCTGGGTCGAGCGCATCGTGACCGACGCGCCGGACACCTCGACGTACTTCACGCCGCTGGCGATCACCCTGAACATCGATTCCTTCGAGCATCTCGAGTTCGAGACGCGCCCCGACCAGCTGCTCGTCTACGTGCTCGTCCAGGGCGACGAGCGGGTCATCGTCGAGTTCGCGCCGATCGGCGTTGGTGGCGAGGATGTCTCGCCATTCGCGCCGCGTCAGCTCGAGTTCGACACGTCCGATTTCGTCCAGATGGAGCTGCTCGGCCTCGACGCCCACGAGGACGAATAGCGGCCGGAGCCCGGGTTGTCAGGCCCCGCGCTCACCACGGACGTAGGGAATCCCAAGCGCCGCGGGCGCGCCGACGCGTCGTCGCAGCGCCTCGCGCGACCCGATGACCACCACGACGATCACGAAGGCGTACGGCAGCATCTCGAGGAAGAACGTCGCCGAGCGACCCGCCTGGAACGGGTTTGGGACACCCAGGACCGCCGGGACGCCCTGGATGTCGATGATGAACCGGAAGATCGCCCCGAACAGGTAGGCGCCGAGTGCGGCGCGGAGTGGGCTCCACTGGGCGAAGATCACGAGGCCGATGGCGATCCAGCCGCGACCGTTGGTCGTCTGGTCGCCGAACCACCCCGGCGAGATGGCCAGGGTGATCGTCGCCCCGGCGAGGCCCGCCAGGACGCCCCCGGTCAGCACATACAGATAGCGCAGCCGCACGACGTTGATGCCCTGGGCGTCGGCCGCGGCCGGACGCTCGCCGACCGCGCGCAGGTGCAGGCCCGGCCGCGTCCGATCGATCCAGTACCACGCCAGCGGCACCAGCAGGAACCCGACATAGGTCAGGACACTCTGCTCGCGGAACAGGATCGGTCCGATGAGCGGCACTTCGGCGAGCAGCGGAATGGTCAAGCGAGGCAGCGTGGTCGACCGCCCCGACGCTCGAGAGTCCGTCGCCCAGGACGCGCGCCAGCCCTGTGCCCAGGAAGGTGAGAGCCAGGCCCGAGATGACCTGTTCGGCCCGGAGATGGATGGCCATCACGGCGTGCAGGAGGCTCAGCAGCCCGCCGGCGAGCATCGCGACGATGAGCCCGAGCCAGGGGTTCCCCGTCGCGGCGGCCACGGAGAATCCGGCCACGGCCCCGAACAGCATCATCCCCTCGACCCCGAGGTTCAGGACACCGGCACGCTCGGCGAAGATCTCGCCGATGGCCGCGAACAGCAGGACCGTCCCGCTGGCGACCCCGGCCGCCAGGATGAGCGTGAGATCGATCATGTCGGGGCCGTGGCTGTGGCCTCGGCCGGACGGCCGACGCGGACCCGGTAGCGCAGGAGCACGTCGCTCGCGATCAGGCAGAACAGGATGATCCCCTGGATCATGGCCGGCACGCCGGACGGCTGGATCTCGCGGCCGGCCAGGATCAGCGCCCCGAACAGGATCGACGCGAGCACCACCCGCCACGGTCCGAGGCGGGCGAGGTAGGCGATGATGATCGCGGTGAAGCCGTAGCCCGGCGAGATGCGGTCCTGCAGGCGGTGGACGACGCCGGACACCTCGCTCATCCCGGCCAGCCCGGCCAGGGCGCCGGAGATCACGAACACGACGATCACGTACTTCGCGACGTCGATACCCGCGTAGCGGGCGGCCCGGGCGTTGTCGCCGATGAGCCGCATCTCGTAGCCCCAGCGCGTTCGCGAAAGGACCACGGACATGATCGCCGTGGCGACGAGGGCGAAGACCAGGCCGAGATGGGTCGTGAGCCCGGCGAGCACCGGGATCTCCGCGCCGAAGTCGGTGAGGCGGGGCAGCCACGCCTCCCGTCGGGAACGGGCTGGTCTGCTGGAAGCCGCCTTCGCTCCAGGGACCGAACACCCAGAACTGCAGCCACGCGAGCGCGATGTAATTCAGCATCAGCGTCGTGATGATCTCGTTGACCCCGAGGCGCGCCTTGAGGATGCCCGGGACGAAGGCCCAGGCGCCCCCCGCGAGGGCGCCCGCGACCATCATCGCGGGGATCAGGACGATCGCGGGCGTCCCGGCCGGGAGGATGGGAATGAGCACGACCGCGCCCGCCCCCCATGCGCCCAGGAGGAACTGTCCCTCGGCGCCGATGTTCCAGAGCCGCATCCGGAAGGCAAGGGCGCACGCGAGCCCGGTCAGGATCAAGGGCGTGGCCTTGACGAGCGTGTCCGAGATGACGCCGATATCCCCGAACGCCGCGTCGAAGATGTGGAGGTAGGCTCGGACCGGGTCCCCGCCGACGAAGCGCGAGGACCACCGCCCCGATGACCAGGGCGACCACGATCGCGGCCAAGGTCAGTGTGGCTTGCAGCCAGCGCGGGGCCGTCGCGCGGGGCTCTAGACGAACGATCACCGTCGCATCGCCCTCACCCGACCGTCGGCACGCTGTCGATCGCCGTTTCGGCGCCTTCGCCGCCCATCATGTGCAGCCCGATCACATCGATGTCGGCGGCGCTCGGCCGTTCCACCGCGGCCGTCACCTGGCCCTCGTACATGACGAGGATCCGGTCCGCCAGCGCGAGCAGCTCCTCGAGCTCCTCGGAGATCAGCAGGACCGCCGCCCCCTGCTCGCGAAGGTCCAGCAGGAGCTGATGGATCCCCTCGATGGCTCCGACATCCAGGCCCCGCGTCGGCTGCACCGCGACCAGCACGCGAGGTGCCGCATCGATCTCGCGAGCGAGGATCAGCCGCTGCAGGTTGCCGCCCGACAGGATGCGCACGGGTGTGTCGAGCGTTGGCGCAGAGATCTCGTAGGCGCCCTGCAGCGTCTGCGCCTTCGAGCGCGCGGCTCCGTCATCGAGGAACGGGCCGCGGGTGATCGGGGGCTGTCGGAAGCGGCGCATGATCAGGTTGTCGGTGAGCGAGAGATTGGGCGCGCTGCCGACGCCAGCCCGGTCCTCCGGGACGTGGCCCACGCCCGACTCGATCGCCGCGCGAACGGGTCCGGCGGCGATGTCGCGGCCTCCGACGACGACCCGCCCCGTGCACGCGCGCAGGCCCGTGATGACCTGGGCGAGCTCCGACTGCCCGTTCCCGGCGACGGCCGCGATCCCGACGATCTCGCCCGCATGGACCTGGAGCGACACGCCGCGGATGGCGGGGAGGCCGCGGTCGTTGAGGGCGGTCACATCCTCGACGGACAGGACGACGGCTCCCGGCTCCACCGTCGTGCGTTCCAGCGACTCGAGGACCGGCCGCCCGACCATGAGACGGGCGAGGTCGGCTCGCGTCACCCCCGCGGGTTCGAGGCCGGCGGCCGTGACCTTGCCGGCGCGCATGACGGTGATCCGGTCGGCGATCGACAGCACCTCGCCGAGCTTGTGGCTGATGAAGACGATGCTCCGAGCGGCGTCCGTCAGCGCCCGCAGGTTCTCGAACAGCTCGGCGGTCTCCTGGGGCGCGAGGACGGCCGTGGGCTCGTCGAGGATGAGGATGCGAGCCCCGTGGAACAGCATCTTCACGATCTCGACGCGCTGCTGCTCGCCGATCGACAGCTGCCAGATCCGGGCGCTGGGCTCGACCCGCAGCCCGATGTCGTTCGCGAGGCTCATGATCTCGGCCTCGGTCCGCTTGAGGTCGAGGCGAAATCGTGGCCGGTCGAGGCCGAGGAGGACGTTCTCGGCCACGGTCTGCGATGGGACCAGCGCGAAGTGCTGGTGGACCATGCCGATGCCGGCGGAGATCGCGTCCCGTGGCGAGCGCAGCTGGACCGGCTCGCCACCGACCCGGATCTCGCCCTCGTCGGGACGGTACAGGCCGGCGAGCACGTTCATGAGCGTGCTCTTGCCTGCCCCGTTCTCGCCCAGCAGGGCATGGATCTCACCGACGCGCAGGTCGAAGTCGACGTGATCGTTGGCGATGACTCCCGGGAACGACTTGACGACCCCGACCGCCTCGATGGCGAGCGGGGTCGACGTTCTGGTCCGGGCTTCTTGAGGACCGGCCATGGACCGGGGGATGATCGGCGAACGGGCGCCGGTCGGGCGCCCGCTCGCGAATCTCTCAGCCGAGCGGCGGCAACTCGGAGGTGATCCCGTCGTGCCACCAGTACATGCACGTCGTGCATTCCGCGCCCGGCGCGCCCGGTGGGAACTGGTCGAGATCGGACTGCTCGAGCTTCTGGCCGGCGGGCAGGAGCTCCTTGCCGGTGTTGTCGACGATGGGACCGGCGAACACATCGAAGCGCCCGAACTCTCCGGCCAGCATCTTCGCGAGCGTGTCCTTGACGAGCTGGACGTCGGCCGCCGGAAGGTCGGCGATCCCCGGCTGCGGCGTCTCGCCATCCATGAAGCCGAACAGGCCCATCGCCTTGGAATCGGCGTCGAAGTACTCGTAGCCTGCCGTGTACGAGCCCGACTTGATGGATTCCGCGATCCGCGCGTACTCCGGACCCCAGATCCAGTACGGGGCGGTCAGGCAGGCATCGACATGGCACGAGACCGGGTGGTCGTAGGTCACGCCGTACTTGCCCTTTTCCTGCGCGACATCGGCGACGGCCGGGGTATCGGCGCCGGTGAAGACGACCTGCGCACCCGCGTCGAAGAGCGAGGCGGCGCCATCCCGCTCCTTGACCGGGTCATGCCAGGTGTTGATGAAGCGGATGTCCATCGTGCACTCGGGGCACGTCTGCTTGACGCCGCGCATGATCGCGTTGCCGAGGCGCAGCTCCTCGGGGATCGGGAAGGTGGCCATGTAGCCGATCTTCGGGTTGCCGTCGAGCTTGGCCCGTGATCCGGCCAGCATGCCGGCGAGGTACTTGAAGTCCTCCATCGCGCCGAAGAAGTTGCCGAAGTTCTTGCCGTTCGACTTGAACCCGGTCAGGTGCAGGAAAGTGGCCTCGGGGAACTCCTCGGCAACGGTCGCCATCGGGTCCATGTAGCCGAACGACGTCCCGATGATGAAGTTGAAGCCCTTCCGGGCGAGGCTCCGGAAGACCTGTTCGGAGTCCGCGCCCTCGGGGACGAGCTCGATGTAGGCGACATGGCTGTCGGCGACGTTCTGGCAGACGTATTGCAGGCCTTCGTAGTGGGCCTGGCTCCAGCCACCGTCGTCGTGCGGCCCGATGAGGACCATCGCGACGTTGAACTTGCCTTCCTCGACGTCGGGAATCTGCGGGTCGGCCCCTCCCTGTGTGCCGGTTCCCGCGCAGTCCGCGCCTGGCGTCCCGGATCCGGCCGCCTCGGAAGGCGCGGTCGATGGCGTCGTAGAACCGGCGGACGGCGCGTTCGACGGTGCGATCGATGGACCGGGCGTCACACAGGCACCTACAACCACGGCCGCCGTCATCACGGCCGCCAACCACGACAGATGTCGCCTCATCACCCGACCTCCTCCACGCCTGCGCGAGCTCGTCGTGGCTCGGGACGGCTCCGCGCGCGCTCCGGCGACAGGATAGCCCGGACGGGGTGTCGCCACGAGCCGGCGACGCTGATCAAACGGCACCCGGGCGTTGGAACGACCCGGTCGATTCCCCCATCAGGTCGACCGGCGGATCAAGTTCCTCCAGGGCGAGCGCGTGTTGTTCTGCCATCTGGGCGAAGGAGGTGCCAGCCGGCTGAGCGAGGCGCGAGATGCGATAGATGGTGAAGCGATCGAGGAGCGGTTCCCAGCCCGAGACGGCCATCGCGCGTTCCCGCCCCGTCGGGAGCCCCACCGCGGTCGATAGGCCAGGCAGATAGGCGAGCGGTCGTCCACCCGTTCCGATGACGAGCGCCGGCAGGCCCGGTCCAAGGGTCGACTCGGAGATCATGACGTCCGGCATCGCGGCACCTCGAGGCTCGCGTCGTGGACGCGATGTCCGGAGTGAACCCACGGGGGGTGCGGGTGTCAATCGGCGACGCGGGGCTCAGGCCGTCGCCGTTCCTGTACCATCGGCCGCGATGTTCGAACGGACCGCGCTGCCCTCGGGGCCGCGCGTGATCAGCTCCCGGTTGCCCGGGGCGCGTTCGGTCTCCATCGCGGCATACGTCCTGGCCGGTTCGCGCCTGGAATCCGCGGCCGAGACCGGCGTCGCCCATTTCATGGAGCACATCACGTTCAAGGGCACGCGGGCGTACCCATCGACGCGCTCGATCAGCGAGGCCATCGAAGGCGTCGGCGGCTCGTTCAACGCCTCGACCGACCGGGAATCGACCGTGTACTGGGTCCGCGTCCCGCGTCGCGAGGCGCCACGCGCGGTCGATGTCCTCGGGGAGCTCATCGTGCGACCCGTCCTCGACGCCAAGGAGATCGAGGGCGAGCGCTCCGTGATCATCGAGGAGATCCGCTCCTACCAGGACGATCCCGCCGAGTACGCCCAGATCCTGTTCCAGACGGCGCTGTTCGGCGATGGCCCGCTGGGTCGGGAGATCTGCGGGGACGAGACCGGCATCCGGGCGCTCCCCGACAAGACCATCCGCGACTTCTGGCGAACGATGTACCGGCCGGCCAACACGGTGATCGCGGTGGCCGGGGACATCGCGCATGCGGAAGCGGTCGAGCTCGCCGCCGCGGCATTCGGCACGGGCAACGGGAAGATCCCGGACTACGACCCCGCGCCGCTGTTGCCCGCCGGCGAGCGGTCCCGACTCGGCAAGCGCCAGACCTCGCAGGCCCAGCTCGTCATCGGGCTCCCGGCATTGCGTCGCGATCATCCGGACAGCTGGATCCTCGCGCTCCTGAACGCGATCCTCGGCGACGGCATGAGCAGCCGCCTCTTCCTGTCGGTGCGCGAGGAACGCGGGCTCGCCTACGACATCGGGTCGGGCATCGTCGATTACGCGGATGCGGGGTCGATCGAGATCTCCGCGGGCGTCGACCCGGCCGGGCTGCGCGATGCGCTCGCGGCGATCCTCGATGAGCTCGTCCGGCTCCGTGACGAGCTCGTCCCGCCCGAGGAGCTCGACAAGGCCCGGCGCTACCTGTCGGGTGGCCTCGAGCTGCGCATGGACGAGACCCGCCATGTCGCGTCGTGGATCGGTGGCCAGGAGGCGCTGCACGATCGGGTGCTCACCCTGGAGGAGGCGCTCGCCGAGTTGGACGCGGTCACGGCCGAGGACATCGCGAGGGTGGCGGGCGAGCTGATCCGCGACGACGGCTTGCGGCTGGCTGCGGTGGCGCCGGCGCGCTACCTGCGCGGGCTCGAGAAGCACCTGCGGCTGCCGTCCTGATGAGCGTCGCAGAGGACGGCGGCGTCGCGACCCGCGGTTCGGACCTCGCCCTGGCACGGCTGCACCTCCGGCTGGGGTCGCTGGCGCTGGCACGGGCCGAGCTCGAGACCCTGGCCGGCCGGGACGCGCTCGACCAGGACGGGCTGGTCGACCTCGCCGAGGCGCGCTGGCGGACGGGCGACATCGCCGGCGCCGGGGAGGCCGCGGTGGCCGCCCTGGACGACGAGGACGGTCCACTGCTCGCCCTTGTCGTTGCGGCGGAGGCGGCTGCGGCACGCGGCCGCCCGACCGAAGCTCGGCGCTTCGCCGATCGGGCGATGGAGGTCGCCAACGGCTCGATCGACGCGCTCTTCGCGGGCATGCCGCGCGCCGGCGTATGGCCGCCCGATGCCGCGGCGCCGCCGCCGTCGCCGACGACCATGTTCGATCCGCCGCGCCGCGCCTCATCGGTGGTCCATCGGCATCCGCGGCCGCACGACCAAGGCGCGGCCGTTGATGCGCCCGTGCCCGATGACGTGGGCGAGGCTCCGGCCGGGCCGAGCGGCGACGCCGACGCCGCGACCATCGGCCTGTGGGAAGCCGCGGCCGCGACGCACGACCCCGATGCGGCGCCGGGCGTGACCGCCGACGTCGAGGCGGGCGCCCAGACCCATGGTCCGGACGACCAGCCGACCGGCGAAACGGAGCTGGACCTCGGGCGGGCGGCGCTCGAAGCGGGCGACGCCGATGAGGCCGCCGTCCGGCTCGGGCTGGTGCTCCGTGTATCGCCGGCCCTCGCGCCCGCGGTGCTCGACCTTGTCGAGGGGCGAACGGAGCGAGGCATGGCGCTCGTGCGGGGCGATGCCTATCGCCTCGTCGGGCGCGAGATCGAGGCCCGCCGCGCCTTCGCCGAGGCGGCCAGCGGGGGCTCGTGGCCACCGCCCGCACCAGATCATGAGCCCGACACGCTTCGAGACGAGCCCGCGGACCCCGCCGGGTCGCCCGCGGAAGCCGGAACGGAACTGCATGCCGATGAGCACTGGGCTCCGGCGGCCGAGACGCCCGACGACGTTCTGCACGACCCATCCACTGACCCACCCAGCCAAGGAGATCCTGCGTGACCGAACGAACCCTTGTCCTCGTCAAGCCCGATGGCGTGCAGCGCCAGCTGACGGGCCGGATCCTGGCCCGGTACGAGGAGCGTGGCCTCAAAGTGGTGGGCCTCAAGCTCGTCAAGGTCGAGCCCGATCTCGCGGAGCGCCACTACGCGGCACACCGCGAGAAGCCGTTCTTCGCCGGCCTGGTCGAGTTCATCACGTCCGCGCCGCTCGTCGCCCTCGCCCTCGAGGGACCGAACGCGATCGCGGTCGTCCGCGCGATCAACGGCGCCACGCGCCCGCACGAGGCAGCGCCCGGCACGATCCGCGGTGACTTCGCGCTCGAGACCGCGCAGAACATCGTCCACGCCTCCGACGGTCCAGATGCCGCCGAGACGGAGCTGGCGCTGTGGTTCGCGCCCGGGGAGCTGTTCGACTACGAGCGGGACATCGATCGCTGGGTCCTGGCGCCGGAGGAGTAGGAGTCGGTCAGGGCGAGGGAGCGCCGCTGGGCTCCTCGTCCGAGGGCGCGGCCGACGGGCCTTCGCTGGGCTCGCCGTCCGCGGGTGACGTCGACGGCGCTTCGCTGGGTTCGCCGTCCGGAGGCGCGGCCGACGGCGCATCGGACCCGACCGGTTGCTGCGGATTCTCGGGAGCGAACGACTCGCGGCTCACATCCAGCGTCGGCGGCAGGCCCGCGGCCGCGCTTGACGCGCCGAACGCGCCGAACGACACGGCCAGCGCCAGGATCGCCAGGAGCGCCGCACCACCCGTCGCGGTGACGGCAACGTTGTCCGACCAGGTCCGGCTCAGCCAGGACTGGAGGTTGGTGACGTCCACCGGGGACACGACCGGACGCAGGCTGCGGCCACCGGCGGCGCCGCCCTCGGGACGACCGACACCGACCAGGAGCAGCCGCCCGTAGTACAGGAGCGGCGTCAGGGCGCCGAGCAGGACGAGCGCGCCGAGCGGTCCATCGATCGCCAGCGCCACGATCGCCGCACGGGCATCGAACGCCGCGAGCCCCGGCACGCCAACGCTGGCCACGACGACCATCACGAGGATCACGCCGAGCGCCGGCGACCGGATCGCCCACCCGCGCAGGTCGGTCACGCGGCCCGTTGAGAACACCAAGCGGGTTGCGGCCGCCCACGCGGCGAAGGCGCTCCGGGCGACGACGAACGCCAGGATCCAGGTGCGGGCCGGCGCCCAGGCGGCCGGATCGAGCGCGGCGATCGCGAGCAGGATGACGCCGGCGTCGCCGATGATCGCGTAGCCGACGACGTGCTCGATGTCGTCCTGGATCAGGGCCGCCACGGATGCCAGCACGATCGAAGTGATCGCGATGGCGAGCACCACGAATCGAACGGCATCGAGATCCACGAGCAGCGGTGCGATCGACGCGTCAGCCCAGGCCAGGGCGACGATCGCGAAGGCGGCCGGCGCCCAGGCCGTCACGAGCGGCAGGGTCGATTCCGGCACGGTATCGGTGAGCCGCGCGGCCCAGCTGTGGAGTGGGATGGCGCCGAACCGGATCGCTACGGCAAGGGCGAACGCGAGGTACGCGAGCCCGAAGACCACCGGCTGAGCGGCGAGATCGGTCAGGTCGCGTCCGATCCACGCCGTCGCCGCCACGGCCATCGTCCCGGCGACGACCGTGGCCCGCAGCACGCGAGTCCCGACGGTCGCGCCCACGCGACCACCGGCCGGAACCAGGGTCACGAGTGCGCCGAAACCGCCGCCAGCGGTCGCCGCGAGGACGGCGATCCGGGCGTCGGGCAATGACAGCGCCAGGGCCGACGTCGCAAGCACGCCGAGCGTCACGGCCCCCGCATCCCGCGGGCTGCCGACGGCCTGGCCCACCACGACGAGCAAGAGTCCGACCGTGGCCCCGAGGACCAGGAAGAGGCGCAGGTACTCGGTGGTCGCGATCCCGGCTTCGCCGATGACGACGCTCTGGCCGGGACTGATCGCCAGAGCCGTCACCGCGGCCCCGACGAGGCCCCCGACGGCGATGCCCGTCGCGACTCGTTCGTTGCTCCGGAGCAGCAAGGCCAGCACCGCCCCGACG
This sequence comes from uncultured Chloroflexia bacterium, assembly GCA_963850555.1. Taxonomy (GTDB): domain Bacteria; phylum Chloroflexota; class Limnocylindria; order Limnocylindrales; family CSP1-4; genus SPCO01. The sequence goes on from CAWKLT010000019.1 coordinate 224,623, forward strand.
GTCGTGACCAGCACGAAGGGGAGGAGGCTCATCTGGTGTCGGCGGTCAGAGCTGTTCGCGCGGGTGCGCGTCGGGCTCGCGACGAACGCGAGCGCGGGCCGGATCCGCGAACGCGTAGCCGCCGGAGCCATCGGCCCGGGCGCTCGCCGCGAGGGCCGCGACCGCGCCGGCCAGCACGATCAGCATCGCGGCGGTGACCAGCTGCTCGAGATCGCCGGGCGTGCCGCCCAGCCCGGTGCGGACGAGCAGCGCCGCGTCGATGAGCAGCAGGAGGCCGGTCCCCACCCGGATGACGTCGTGGCCGGTCACGACCGGTGCCACGGCCAGCGCGGCGACGGCGAACCCGGCTGCACTCGCCAGCGGCGGTCCATCGGCCGGGGCGCCCAGCCCGTGGGCTGCGTAACCCACGACCATCGCCCCGGCGGCGAGCAGGATCTCGGCCGGCCATCCGATCCGCGAGCCACCGGTCGGGCTGGTGAGGACACCGCGATCCCCACGATGGCGGGCGACGACCCACAACAGGTAGGTGGCGAGGATCGCGCCGACGAGCCGGGCGGCCAGCCCCAGGGGAGAGGCCAGGGGATCGGCGACGAGGGGAGTGGCGACGAGCGCTACGGCCAGGGCCAGGAGCACCGTCCGCGGGTCCCGCGAGGACACCACCACGACCGCCCCACCGACGACCGCGAGGGCGACGATCGCGATGATCGGCGTCACCGCGTCATCTCGTCCGCGTCGTCCCGCACCGCGTCGTCACACGGCTCAGGAATCGGCCGGGGGGAGACCCGCGTAGGTCGGCGCGGGCAGGATGCCGAAGGTGTCCAGCGGCCAGTAGCGCAGCCAGGCGCGCCCGATGACCTGGTCGATCTCGACCGGCCCGAACGTTCGCGAGTCGGCCGAATTGGAGCGGTGGTCGCCCATGAGGAAGACCTCGTTCTCCCCGATCGTCCACTTGGCCTGCTCGAGCGGAGGGGTGGTCGGCTGTGACGGCCCGCCCTCCTCGTCGGCGTAGATGTACGGCTCCTCGAGCGCGACGTCGTCGATGTAGACGAGCCCGTCGTCGCGGATCTCGACCGTGTCGCCTGCCTCGCCGATCACGCGCTTGATGAACGGCGTGCCGTTGTCGCCCCAGTCCTCGGGCGGCGTGAACACCACGATGTCGCCGCGCTTGTAGGTGTCGAACCGGGGCGTGAGCTTGTCCACCAGCACGTACTGCTCAGGCTCCAGGGTCCGCTCCATCGACTGTTGCTGGACCTTGTACGGCTGTGCGACGAAGTTCTGGATCACGACGAAGATGATGAGGGTCAGCACGAGGGTCTCGACGATCTCGAAGAGACACCCGAGTGCGGGTCGTTTGGTCACAGGTCCGGCAGTATAGGGGCCGCCGCCCGCGGCCGCCGGAAGGGGTCCCGAAGGCGTCCGAACCGGATGCATAACCTCTCGCGGCGGGCGAGTTTGACCCGCTGAAGAACGCCTTGTTACACTCGCCGCCGGCCTGCAAGGTCCCAGCCCACGGTGCATACCGTCGGGGCCTGCCGGCAGCATCCCGGACACCCGCCCGCGACGGCGCACGCGCACGCGCCACGGGACGGACGCCGGACCTGACCGACCTGGAGGACCCGACGACCCTGATGGATGCGAGTACGCTGCTGCCGATCATCCCCCTCGCGGGGATCGTCGCCGTCCTGTTCGCGATCTACCTCGCCCGCGACGTGCTCGCCCGTGATACCGGCACCCCGGAGATGCAGGCGGTGGCCGGGACGATCCTCGAGGGGGCGGTCGCCTTCATCCGCCGTCAATACACGACGATCTTCGTGCTGGCCGTCGTCGGTGCCTTCGTGATCGGTGGCGTCATCACGCTCGTCGAGACCCCCGAGGTCGCCGACGTCCCGAAGCTGGCCGGCGTGCCGATCGGGCTCATGACCGCGTTCGCGTTCTTCGTCGGTGCGCTGTGCTCGATGGCGTCCGGGATCATCGGCATGTACATCAGCGTGAAGGCGAACGTCCGGACCGCCTCGGCCGCCCGGCGCAGCCTCGTCGAGGCCGTCCAGGTCGCCATGCGCGGTGGCGCCGTCTCCGGCTTCCTCGTCGTCGCGCTGTCGCTCCTCGGCGTGTGGGGCATCTTCACCCTGTACGAGACCGTCGTGGCGGATGTGACCGTCGCCGAGGCGCCGTTCCTCATCGTCGGCTTCGGCTTCGGGGCCTCGTTCGTCGCCCTGTTCGCCCAGCTCGGCGGCGGCATCTACACGAAGGCCGCCGACGTCGGCTCGGACCTCGTCGGTAAGGTCGAGAAGGGGATCCCCGAGGACGATCCCCGCAACGCGGGCGTCGTCGCGGACCTGGTCGGCGACAACGTCGGCGATTGCGCCGGCCGCGGTGCCGACCTCTTCGAATCCACCGCCGCCGAGAACATCGGCGCGATGATCCTGGGTGTCGCGGTCTACACGATCGCGGTCGCGGCCGGCTGGCCGAACCCCGAGGCCTGGATCTTCTTCCCGCTCGTCGTCCGTGCTTTCGGGCTGCTGGCGACCATCGTCG